>NZ_JAOWDX010000039.1:0-119141 GCF_030334485.1 Citrobacter sp. Cf072
GCTGTGAGTTCAACTGATGGACGCAACACACTTATTGAACCGCTCTGCGGGTGATTCATAGTCTAGCGTTTTTCTCGGCCTCTCGTTGAGCTGTCTGGCAACACTGTTAAGTCTTTGCTGGCTGTGAACCGATAAGTCAGTTCCTTTTGGAAAATATTGTCTGAGCAATCTGTTCGTATTTTCATTTGAGCCACGTTGCCAGGGAGATTGAGGATCACAAAAATAAATCTGAATGTCTGTCGCTACAGTAAATCGTGTGTGGCTGGTCATTTCAGCGCCACGATCCCAAGTTAATGTTTTATAAAGCTCAGCAGGTAATTCCCGGGCTTGTCTGATGAGTGCAGATATAACCGTTATGGTCTTGTTGTCTCTGATTTTCGCCAGCATAACAAAACGGGAATGACGTTCTACGAGGGTGATGATATAGGAGTTATTCGAGCCCTGAATCAGGTCACCTTCCCAGTGACCTGGAATGGCTCTGTCAGCGGCCTCTGGTGGCCTTTCGCTGATAGGTATCGTGTGCGGGATTGACCCTAATCCTTTCCCTTTAAGCGATGACGTTCTGGATCTACGCACTGCTCTTCCGCTTCTGAGGCATTGCTGCAGCTCTTTTTTTAATGCTCCCCGGGTTTGTATAAAAAGCGTTTTATAAATCGTTTCGTGTGACACATGCATTTCCTGATTATCCGGATAACAGCGTTTCAGCCAACCGGCGATCTGTTCCGGCGACCAGTCCTGATGCATCTTCTCTGCAATGATTTTACACAATGCGGGGCTTTCAATTAGCTTGCAAGGTTTTGGTCTCAGCGCATTTTCCCACGCAGCAGCATCGGCTTTTGCTGCACGGTATTGTTTTGCACCACCGTGCCTCCTGACCTCGCGGCTAATCGTTGAGGGCGCTCTTGATAATTTGGTGGCGATGTCCCTGATACTGAGTTTTGCTACCAGCCCTCTGGATATCTCCTCTCTTTCATCAAGCGAAAGCGCTAATCGGTGCCGTTTTGGCACGGGAGGACGGTAGCCGCCTGTCTGGTGGATAGTGGGCATAATGGAAGAATGATATCTGTCGAACATTCTGGCGATATCATGTAGAGAATCACCTTGCTTATATCTGTCCCAGATAATTGCCTTCTGCTCTGGCGTGTAGTTAATCCGAGTTCTTCGTTTCATGGCAACGTCCCCCTTGATTAAGGATAGCGTTGCATCGACCCGTTGAACTCACAGCACAGAACGGACCTAAATATTAACGAGCATCCACCAGAAATAATAAAAAACTGAGGTATGCCTAATTGGAACCTGACGATAGAACAACCAACGGATCGTCCAACCTACCCCAAACTACCAAGGGGTTTTGATAACTTATTTTGATAAAATTTTGATAACCGTTAGCAGCCTAACAAAAAACAACGGGAGCGTTACGCTCCCGTTAATGAATTTAACAAATTACCGCATTACATGTTTTCGATGATTGCGTCGCCAAACTCGCTACATTTCAGCAGCTTAGCGCCTTCCATCAGACGTTCGAAATCGTAAGTTACGGTCTTGGCGTTGATCGCGCCTTCCATACCTTTAACGATCAGGTCAGCCGCTTCAACCCAACCCATGTGGCGCAGCATCATTTCTGCAGACAGAATGATAGAACCTGGGTTCACTTTATCCTGACCTGCATACTTCGGTGCAGTACCGTGGGTTGCTTCGAACAGTGCGCATTCGTCACCAATGTTTGCACCCGGCGCGATACCAATACCACCAACCTGTGCGGCCAGCGCATCGGAGATGTAGTCACCGTTCAGGTTCATACAGGCAATCACGTCATACTCAGCCGGGCGCAGCAGGATCTGTTGCAGGAACGCATCGGCGATAACATCCTTAACTACGATCTCTTTACCGGTTTTCGGGTTCTTGATTTTCACCCATGGACCGCCATCGATCAGTTCGCCACCAAATTCTTCACGCGCTAACTGATAACCCCAGTCTTTGAACGCGCCTTCGGTGAACTTCATGATGTTGCCTTTGTGTACCAGGGTAACTGAATCACGATCGTTGGCGATGGCGTATTCAATCGCTGCACGTACCAGACGTTTAGTCCCTTCTTCAGAACACGGTTTGATACCAATACCGCAATGTTCCGGGAAGCGTATTTTCTTCACACCCATCTCTTCGCGCAGGAATTTAATCACTTTCTCAGCATCGGCAGAGTCAGCTTTCCACTCGATACCCGCGTAGATATCTTCGGAGTTTTCACGGAAGATGACCATATCGGTCAGTTCAGGGTGTTTAACCGGGCTTGGTGTACCCTGATAATAACGCACCGGACGCAGGCAGACATACAGGTCAAGTTCCTGACGCAGAGCTACGTTCAGAGAGCGAATACCGCCGCCAACAGGAGTGGTCAGAGGGCCTTTAATGGCAACACGATATTCACGAATCAGATCTAAGGTTTCAGCAGGCAGCCAGACGTCCTGGCCATAAACCTGAGTGGATTTCTCACCGGTGTAGATTTCCATCCAGGAGATTTTACGCTCGCCTTTATAGGCTTTCTCGACAGCAGCATCGACAACTTTGATCATCGGTGGGGTTACATCAACGCCGATACCGTCGCCTTCAATGAACGGGATAATCGGATTTTCAGGAACGTTGAGTTTGCCGTTTTGCAGGGTGATCTTCTTACCTTCCGCCGGAACAACTACTTTGCTTTCCATTCACCTCTCCTTCGAGCGCTTCTGGTTCTGCTCGTCTGTCATCGCGCTGCATGTGCGTTTGCGTCCTGCTGCACGAATGCGTTAGAGCAATTTTTTGTTAATGTTTTGTAATGAGCATGTCAATACTACCCTAATGTTCGTCGCCATGAAAGACACTCGTTCTTAGGCTATAATGCGGCAATTGATATAATCTGAAAATACCATGCAAAAAACTTCTTTTAGAAATCACCGGGTTGAGCGATTCAGCTCACGACAAGTCACTAAGCAGCGTAAAGAAAACCAGCCAAAACGCGTGGTTTTGTTCAATAAACCCTACGATGTTTTGCCACAATTTACTGACGAGGCTGGCAGAAGCACGTTAAAAGATTTTATTCCCTTGCCGGGAATTTATGCGGCGGGCCGACTCGACCGGGACAGCGAAGGGCTTTTGGTGCTGACCAATGACGGCGCACTGCAGGCGCGGTTAACGCAACCCGGGAAGCGTACTGGGAAAATTTATTACGTCCAGGTTGAAGGCGAGCCGACGGCAGAAGCGCTGGACGCCCTGCGTACCGGAGTAACGCTCAATGATGGCCCCACGCTACCCGCAGGCATTGAGGTAGTAGAGGAACCCGTATGGCTGTGGCCGAGAAATCCGCCGATTCGGGAACGAAAAAACATTCCCACCAGTTGGTTGAAAGTCACCTTATATGAAGGCCGCAACCGCCAGGTACGTCGTATGACCGCGCATGTTGGATTTCCTACGCTGCGCCTCATCCGCTATGCCATGGGTGATTACACGCTGGAAAATCTCGCTAACGGCGAGTGGCGGGAACTGAAATCATAACCGTACGGTTTAACGTGAGTGTTAACAGGGAAGAATGAAAAATATGGATAAACAGCTTTTTGCAGCATTCATCCTGCTCGGCGTGTCACCGTTTTGTTCAGCAAAACTGGACTGTGAGGCGATTGCCGGAATTGCAGCAGGAGAGGCAAACTACCTTTATGAGTCTGCCAAAGTAAAAACCGACTCACGTCTGCATTTCTATTCTGCACCAGCAACAGAGTGTCAACTCCCCGCGTTCATGGTCAATGGCGACACTGTTGAGGTGCTCAGGAGTTCGCAGCGCTACAAAAGCACGGGCATGCTTTCCAAAGATGAGCCTTATCGTTACGTACGTTATCGGGACGCTAAAGGAACCTTTGCCACCGGGTGGGTCTCGGCTGATGGATTAACGCTGTTATCCAGCCCGCTTGTAGCAAGCGCGTCTTGCCAGTCATGGGCAAATAAAGAGATGTCAAGGCGTGGGTACTTGCCCTACTCCTTCGCAAACCACTATCAGGTAATGGGAGACGCCCGCGCATGGTTCTATGCGATGCCAACCGAACAGTGCCGCAGCCAGTCCGTTTTTTTGGTTCCCGGCGACATTATTTCCACACAAGAGCAGTCAAAAGATGACTTTATTGAAGCGGTTTATTACACCGCCGATCGCCATATCGTACGCGGCTGGTTAAAAAAGTCGCAGTTACAGGCTTTAAACAGCGGTGACCGCTATCGCGACGACATCAACCCGCTGTCGACAGACAAGGCAACGAGAGTCGCCACCCTTGGGCTACGTCACGACTATCAATGTATTTTTTATGAAAGCTGGAATGCTAAAAAGGCCATTGAGATTATCGTACGCGAGGATCATCAAACTGCATTGTGTCGCGGAGGGGCCGACCCACAAACGTCGCCTCCTGTGGCTTATATCAGTATCGACAAGACCAGCGGTGAAATTAGCTGGCCAGATGTTGCCGAAGGTTTTGCTGAGGAATAAGGGGGAAACATGTTCAAACCGCACGTCACGGTCGCCTGCATTGTGCATGCAGAAGATAAATTCTTAGTCGTTGAAGAAACGATCAATGGCAAAGCCTTGTGGAATCAACCCGCAGGACACCTGGAAGCCGACGAAACGCTGGTGCAAGCCGCAGCACGCGAACTATGGGAAGAAACGGGCATTAAAGCACAGCCACAGCATTTTGTTCGTATGCATCAATGGATTGCACCGGACAGAACGCCCTTTTTGCGTTTTCTTTTCGCTATCGAGCTTGCCAATATGTGCGCTACTGAACCCCATGACAGCGATATTGATTGCTGTCGTTGGGTCAGCGCAGAAGAGATTTTCTCTGCGCCAAACCTGCGTTCGCCGTTGGTTGCAGAGAGTATTCGCTGTTACCAGAGCGGCCAGCGCTACCCGCTGTCCATGATCGGTGAATTTAACTGGCCATTTACAGAGGGTGTCAAGTAAAGGGCTGCGTGCTAGAATATGCCGCCTTGAAGTTCAATGTTGTGAGTATTCCTATGTCTGAAAGCCCAAAAAAAGTGATCGTCGGCATGTCCGGCGGTGTCGATTCCTCCGTTTCTGCCTGGCTGTTACAACAACAGGGCTATCAGGTAGAAGGCCTGTTCATGAAGAACTGGGAAGAGGACGATGGCGAGGAATACTGCACAGCGGCAGCCGACCTTGCGGATGCACAGGCTGTCTGTGACAAACTAGGCATTGAACTGCATACCGTCAACTTTGCCGCAGAATACTGGGACAACGTCTTTGAACTGTTCCTTGAAGAGTACAAAGCGGGCCGTACGCCGAACCCGGATATTCTGTGTAATAAAGAAATTAAGTTTAAAGCCTTCCTTGAGTTTGCCGCCGAAGATTTAGGTGCCGATTACATCGCCACCGGTCACTATGTGCGTCGCGCAGATGTCGACGGCAAAAGTCGCCTGCTGCGTGGGCTCGATGGTAATAAAGACCAAAGTTATTTCCTCTATACGCTCGGCCATGAGCAAATCGCGCAAAGCCTGTTCCCGGTCGGTGAACTGGAAAAACCGCAGGTGCGTAAAATTGCCGAAGACCTTGGTCTGATTACGGCCAAGAAAAAAGACTCCACCGGCATCTGCTTCATTGGCGAACGTAAGTTCCGCGAGTTTCTTGGTCGCTACCTGCCGGCTCAGCCAGGCAAAATCATCACCGTTGATGGTGAAGAGATTGGCCAGCATCAGGGGCTGATGTACCACACTCTGGGTCAGCGTAAAGGTCTGGGTATTGGCGGAACGAAAGAAGGGACAGAAGATCCATGGTATGTAGTGGATAAAGACGTAGAGAACAACATTCTGGTTGTCGCTCAGGGTCATGAACATCCACGTCTGATGTCTGTTGGCCTGGTGGCGCAACAGCTGCATTGGGTCGATCGCGAACCGTTCACTGGTACCATGCGCTGTACGGTGAAAACCCGCTATCGTCAGACCGACATTCCGTGCACCGTTAAGGCACTGGATGCTGAGCGTATTGAAGTCATTTTCGACGAGCCAGTCGCGGCGGTTACGCCGGGTCAGTCGGCTGTCTTTTACAATGGCGAAGTGTGCCTCGGCGGCGGCATTATCGAACAACGATTGCCTCTGCCGGTATAATTACTTACACATTTGATACAAGGAAGCAGTGAACGTGGCAAAGAATTATTATGACATCACCCTCGCCCTGGCAGGCATTTGCCAGTCGGCACGCCTGGTGCAGGAACTGGCGCACCAGGGGCATTGTGATGCCGATGCATTACACGTTTCACTGAACAGTGTCATCGACATGAATCCCAGCTCTACGCTGGGCGTGTTTGGCGGCAGCGAGGCCAACCTGCGTTTGGGGCTGGAAACAATGCTCGGCGTACTTAACGCCAGCAGTCGCCAGGGACTGAACGCTGAACTCACTCGTTACACGCTAAGCCTGATGGTGCTGGAGCGTAAGCTGTCAGCGGCCAAGGGCGCTATGGACACGCTGGGAGACCGTATCAGCGGCTTGCAGCGCCAGCTTGACCATTTTGATTTGCAGTCAGAAACGTTGATGAGTGCGATGGCTGGCATTTATGTTGACGTCATCAGCCCACTCGGCCCGCGTATTCAGGTCACGGGTTCCCCGGCCATCCTTCAGAGCCCACAGGTACAGGCTAAAGTACGCGCTTCGCTGCTGGCTGGCATCCGTGCTGCCGTGCTCTGGCATCAGGTTGGTGGAGGCCGTCTGCAACTCATGTTTTCTCGTAATCGCCTGACGACTCAGGCAAAACAAATTCTTGCTCATTTAACCCCGGAGTTGTGATCTATGGAATTATCCTCACTGACCGCCGTTTCCCCTGTCGATGGACGCTACGGCGATAAAGTCAGCGCGCTGCGCGGGATTTTCAGCGAATACGGTTTGCTGAAATTCCGCGTACAGGTTGAAGTACGCTGGCTGCAAAAACTGGCCGCGCACGCAGCGATCAAGGAAGTTCCTGCTTTTGCTGCCGACGCAATCGGTTACCTTGATGCGATCGTCGCTAACTTCAATGAAGAAGATGCTGCGCGTATCAAAACCATTGAGCGTACGACCAACCATGACGTGAAGGCAGTTGAGTATTTCCTGAAAGAAAAAGTGGCGGATATCCCGGAACTGCACGCCGTTTCCGAGTTTATCCACTTCGCATGCACCTCAGAAGACATCAACAACCTGTCTCACGCGCTGATGCTGAAAACCGCACGCGACGAAGTGGTTCTGCCGTACTGGCGTCAACTGATTGATGGCATCACCGCGCTTTCAGTTGAATATCGCGATATTCCTCTGCTCTCCCGTACTCACGGCCAACCTGCCACCCCATCAACAATGGGCAAAGAGATGGCAAACGTGGCGTACCGCATGGAGCGTCAGTATCGCCAGCTCAACCAGGTTGAAATTCTTGGTAAAATCAACGGTGCCGTGGGTAACTATAACGCCCACATTGCCGCTTACCCGGAAGTAGACTGGCATCAGTTTAGCGAAGAGTTCGTCACCTCGCTGGGTATCCAGTGGAACCCCTACACCACGCAGATTGAGCCGCACGACTACATTGCCGAGCTGTTTGATTGCATCGCCCGCTTTAACACCATTCTGATCGATTTCGATCGCGACGTCTGGGGTTACATTGCATTGGGTCACTTCAAGCAGAAAACTGTCGCGGGTGAAATCGGTTCTTCCACCATGCCGCATAAAGTTAACCCCATCGACTTCGAAAACTCCGAAGGTAATCTGGGTCTGTCCAATGCGGTTCTGCAGCACCTGGCGAGTAAACTGCCGGTTTCCCGCTGGCAGCGTGATCTAACAGACTCTACCGTTCTGCGTAACCTGGGTGTGGGTATCGGCTATGCGCTGATCGCCTATCAGTCCACGCTGAAGGGCGTGAGCAAACTGGAAGTGAACCGCGATCATCTGCTGGATGAACTGGATCATAACTGGGAAGTTCTGGCAGAGCCGATTCAGACCGTGATGCGTCGCTACGGTATTGAGAAGCCATATGAGAAGTTGAAAGAACTGACCCGCGGCAAGCGCGTTGACGCCGAAGGTATGAAGCAGTTTATCGATGGTCTGGCACTGCCGGAAGAAGAGAAAACTCGCCTGAAAGCAATGACGCCTGCCAATTATATTGGCCGCGCCATCACCATGGTTGATGAACTGAAGTAATCAGCAACTCCCCAGATGCTGAACAGAAGCCGGATAAGCGTAAGCGATTCCGGCTTTTTATCACCCGCTACATTATCCCTTCCCCCCCACCACATTTGCCCCCAAATAAGTAACAATCTATGGTGGTCTAAGCTGCTACTAATTTATGCACGATCTGAAACTGCAGCCACCCGCAGAATGTTTAAACCACTCTGGCAGCATGGCCGCGCAATTTTCTTTGCTGATGGCTGGTACGAATGGAAAAAGGAAGGCAACAAAAAACAGCCCGGATTGCCGGAAAGGACCCGTAAGTGATAATAATTATCAAAACATTCACGTGGGGTCATTGGAATAACAATTTCTTAATCTCTCACCAAAAATAAGGATTTGTTAAGCTTCATGCTTTATGGTTGATGCAACACACCCTTTGAGGAAATAATAATGATGAAATTCTCAAAACTTCAGATTCGCTTACACTGGCTGACTCTGATGTTAATAGCGATAACCTATGCAGCTATGGAGCTACGCGGCTGGTTTCCTAAAGGCAGCAACACCTACCTGCTCATGAAAGAAACACATTACAATGCTGGGGTATTTGTCTGGTTTTTAATGATAATACGATTAATTATTAAACATAAGTATCATGACCCAGACATCATTCCGCCCCCACCGACCTGGCAGATGATGGCTGCTAAAATAATGCATATCCTGCTATACATTTCTTTTTTGGCTCTGCCATTATTAGGTATTGCAATTATGGCTTACGGTGGGAAGGACTGGAGTTTCTTAAGTTTTAACATTGCACCTTTCGTTACTCCTGACGGGGAAACAAAATCACTTATTAAAGATATTCACGAAACACTGGCAAACGTCGGATACTTTTTAATCGCAGCGCATGCAGGTGCAGCGTTATTTCATCACTACGTCCAGAAAGATAACACTCTTTTGAGAATGATCCCTGACTGTAACGATAAGAAATAAATACAAATTTTAATGTTTAACATTACAGCAGGCACTCAGTGAATGCCTGCTGTAATCCTGGAGAATTGGTATCGCGCCTTTTGGTAGTTCTTTAGTGCGATCAATGGCTAATTCAACTCTCATAATTACCTCCGATGTATACACTGTTTTTTATACAGCACCCCTGTAAGCAGAAATGATCAACGATTTAAGAGCGCAACTTATTAATTTTTTTACGTAATGTATTTACACATCAGATATTCCGTTTTTTCGGGTCCTACACATTTTTGTCGCGACATTGGATTTAAATTACCTGGCTCATGCTCAACTTAATGTTGACATAATGTTGACTCGCCATACTGATAAGACGCTAAAAGAGGTCTTACTATGCGAATCTTATCTCCTTATACGTTGCGCTGGCTTCCAGGTGAACGTGAGCAAAATGATATTTCAGAGTTTATTCGTGAAAGTTATTCTCAGTTTTATCATGCTTCTCTTCCTCGCTGCATGCCATGGTTACTTGGAATGTTCGATGCCAACGGAGAATTAAAAGCAGCCTGTGGCGTCCAACCGGCCTCAATGGGCAAGATATACCTCGAACACTATCTTGATGTCCCGGTTGAAGTCGTGCTGTCTGCACGATTGTCACATCCCGTTTCACGCGACTCGATTGTTGAAATTGGTAATTTTGCCGCGAGCGATGGGGCAAGCGCCCGAATAATGTATGCGGCTCTATGCCTGCTTCTCAATCAATACTGCTATTCGTGGATTGTCTTTACCGGAACTAAAAAAATACGCAATACCTTTTTCCGCCTGAATCTGCAACCAGTCACATTGATGCCCGCTGACTCGACAAGGCTTGGCGAAGCTGCGCGTGAATGGGGGAGCTATTACGAACATGACCCGCAAATTATGGCGGGGGAGTTACATGGTGGGCAAACCACACTGAGTCAGACCAGCCTGTTGCTGGGAATGTTTGCTGATCCGCCTTCTGCTCCCTGGATAACCCCTTCCGGAGGATCTTATGCTTCTGAACACGCTTGAGAAACAGGCTGCGCTTCAGCCAAATGCCATCGCCCTGCAGGGCGATTCTCGCTCGTGGAGCTGGCAGCAATACCATGATGCCGTTAAAGCAGTGGCCGAACAATTATCTGCCCTCAAGGTAAAACGGCTGGCACTTGAAATGGATAACAGCCCTGAATGGGCCATCATCGATCTCGCATGCCTGATAAGTGGAGTGGTGATCATCCCTGTCCCCTCCTTTTTCAGCGGGCAACAGAAAGCCTGGGTACGATCATCAGCCTCTGTGGATGCACAAATCGGTGGAGAAATCCTGGCGGATTGGCAGGAACACGATTTTGTACTCGGGAGACTGCAAATCCGTGCAGTAGAGGACCCCGTGACTCTGCCGGCAGGAACGGCAAAGATAACGTATACCTCCGGTACAACCGGAGAGCCAAAAGGTGTCTGTCTGAGTCTGGATGGTATGGTATGGATGGCTCAAACGTTAGCGGCCGCATTGCACCCCCTGAAACTGGAAAAACACCTGGTGACACTGCCCCTCAGTATTCTGCTGGAAAATCTGTGCGGCGTTTACATCCCTCTGCTACTTGGCGCTGAGACGGTGATTCTCCCACCCTCCCGGATTGGGTTTGAAGGTTCCAGCCGCTTTAATCCAGCCCAGTTTCTTCAGGCGCTGACCACCTGGTGTCCACAAAGTCTGGTGCTGGTACCAGAGTTGCTACGTGTGTTACTGCATCTGCACAAGCAGGTACCAGGCAGTACGCAATCTTTACGGTTTGTCGCCGCAGGCGGTGGCAAGGTTCCGGCTTCATTGCTGACAATGGCGATAAAGAGTGGCTTACCTGTATATGAAGGATACGGTCTCTCAGAATGTGGCTCTGTCGTTGCCCTCAATCTGCCCGACGCTATAAAAGAGAACAGCGTCGGTCGGCCATTGCCAGGTATCCAGATCAATGTTGATGACCAGCAACAATTGTGTGTCACCAGCCCGGCTAACGCTTTGGGATATCTGGGATCCGCACCAGCCTCCCCAACAGTTGCCACCGGCGATCTTGGCAGTGTTGATGAACACGGGTTTGTTCGTATTCAGGGGCGCCTGAAGAATGTCCAGATAAACGCTTTTGGTCGTAATTTTTCACCTGAATGGCCTGAGGCAGAGGCCATGACCTGTCCAGCTGTACGCCGGATAGTGATTTTTGGAGAAGGCTTAAGGCATAACGTTGCACTCGTCGATGTCTTCGACGGGCAACAGATGCAGGCCCGCGAGCAGCTGCTGGCCCTTTCAGCTCGCCTGCCTGATTATGCGCAGTTCCATCGCCTGTTATTCACTTCAGCTATATCAGAGCCTGGCATGCTCACTGCAAATGGCCGCCCACGCCGGGAACTCATCCGGCAATCCCTCTGGCAACACATTCTCACCTGTAGTGAAGAGGAGTCATCATGAGTTTTTATAACAAATTACAACAACAGACTGAGGCCAAACGCCGGAGTTTACTCTCCTCGCCTGTCATCGCGCGCTGCCAGACTGGTGACATCTCGCGCGACCTGTATATCGCTTTTCTGACACAGGCTTACTATCACGTCAGCCATACCGTCCCCCTGTTGATGAGTGCTGGCAGCCGTTTGCCAGCCTCACATGAAGCCATTCGGGGCGCAATTGCTGAATATATTGACGAAGAGTACGGGCATCAGGAATGGATCCTGAACGATATTCAGGCTTGCGGCGGTGATGCGGAAAGCGTTCGCAATGGCACCCCAGGGATACCGATAGAAATGATGGTGGCCTGGCTCTACTACCGCATTGAACGGGTCAACCCTATGAGTATTTTTGGCATGGTACAGGTTCTGGAGGGAACCAGCGTATCTATTGCTACCGCGATTGCAGCCCAGGTGGAACGGACTCTGGGGTTGCCAGAACAGGCGACAACCTACCTGCGTTCACACGGTGAACTTGATCAAGGACATCTTAAATTTTTCGCTTCACTTATGGATACCGTGACTGACGAGGCCGATCAGGCAGCCATTATCTATGCCGCTCGTCGCGTCTATCACCTGTACACAGAGATGCTTAACCAACTGGGGCAGACCACGTATGAACCTGCATGATAAAACCGTTCTGCTGACTGGCGCCAGCGGTGGTATCGGACAAGAGCTGGCGCAAAGGCTGGCGCACAAAGGAGCCAGACTCTGCCTGGTTGGACGAAATGCACAGGCGATGACGCTTCTGAAAGAGATGCTTCCCTATCCGGAACGGCATCATATTGTGCTAATGAGCAGTTATACCGATGACGAAATCGTCGCGCTGGCCAGCAGATTCAAAGATGAGAACAAACTGGATATCCTGATCAACAATGCCGGAACCAGCCGTTTTGCACTGTTTGAACAACAGTCTTTTGACGATATTCGGGAACAGATTAGAACCAATATCGAAATCCCCACTCTGTTGACCCGCGCCATGCTGGATAAGTTTAATCCACAGGGCATCATCCTAAACATTGGTTCGATATTTGGTGAGATTGGCCACCCTGCCTGGAGCGTGTATAGCGCCACCAAAGCGGCCACGCACCGTTTGTCGGAAGCGCTGGGGCGCGAATTAAAGGGGAATGGTATCAGCGTACTGTATGCCGCGCCGCGTGCTACCGAAACGGCGCTCAACAGTGACGAGGTTTACGCGCTTAACCGCAAACTGGGCAACAGCAGTGACTCCCCACAATTTGTCGCCGTACGTCTGGTACATCTCCTTGAGACAGAGCAGAAACGCTACCGCTTCGGCGCGATGGAACGTTTGTTCGTTAAAATCAATGCCTGGTTTCCCGGTATGGTAGACAAAGCGCTGGGTAAAAAATTAGCAGTGATCCAGTCCTATACCCAGGGCACATTCAAAGGTGAAGACAAATGAAAATTATGAAAACGTTGCTCCTGACAGCAGCTTTTCCCGCCTCTGCCATGGCGACTACCACGCTGGAAAACCTCCAGCACGACTGGTCCGTTTGTCAGTATCAGACCCTTGAAGCAAAAAAAAAGAGCTGCTTTACCACACTAAGTCAGCGGGCCCATAGTGCGAGTCAGGCAAAAAATAATGCTGACGCAGCATTGCTTATTTGGTCGGCGATTATCGACAGTAGCTGGGCGGGGGCTAAAGGAGGGCTGGGTGCATTGAGTCTGGTCAAACAGGCCCGTAGCGATCTGGAAAAAGCGATCAGCATCGACCCCAATGCTTTACAAGGATCAGCCTGGACCAGCCTTGGGGCGCTATATTATCAGGTTCCCGGCTGGCCGATTGGGTTTGGTGATAAAAACAAAGCCGAAGAAATGCTGAAAAAAGCACTGGCGATCAATCCTGATGGCATCGATCCAAACTATTTTTATGGTGACTTTTTGCTGAAAGAGAAAAAGACTGGCGAAGGGAAACGCTATCTGGAAAAGGCTCTTAAAGCGCCGGCTCGCCAGGGGCGTGAGATTGCCGACCAGGGACGCCATCGCGATATAGCAAAAGACCTGGAAAGTATGCAGTAAAATATTCAACCCCTGCGTTGTTATAACGCCAGGGGTTGTTGATCTGTAAATCCGTGTCACCTTTCCTCAATTGGCGAACTCTCCGTGATGATTTACTCGGTAATGATCATAAGGGCATTCCAGTCCCCCCATACCCATCCCATATGGTTTTAGGTGTATTCAGGCAATCTTCGCGCGCTCATAACAAGCGAAATACAGCTCGGTAAGTTCGACTATGCGGAACGTTTCCCGGAATCCAAAGCGCTTAAGAAGTTCATCACAACCAAAAAAATCACCACGTTTAAAGAGCTAAGTAATTTTTTTACAGACGCCAAAGCCTTAGAGGTATCTGGTGCAACACTGCTATCGCTTACTTTGGTCGTAAATACGTTACTGCGTGTAATCGGAGAAAATACCCGTCTGGTAGATATTGAGCATGCCGACATTTTGCATTACCGAAAGGAGTTATTAACCGGGACAATTATTAACCCGGCAATGCCGAATCTGGCCAGGCAGGGCCGCGCGCCCTCAACAGTCAATAAACAGATGGCAGTTTTATCAGAAATGCTTAAGCTCGCAAACCGAAGCCAGTTTATATTGCATGCTCCTTATGAAGGAGTGTCGCGACTCAAGTTATCTAAAAATGATCCCGACCCACTTTTACTTCATGAGTACCAGGCACTGATAGCCGCCCTTCCCCGTAGCCAGGCATTAATCATCATTGTTGCCGTTCATACGGGGATGAGGCCGGGCGAGATATGCGCCCTGGCATGGGAAGACATTGATTTGGTAAAAGGTGAAATCCACGTATCCAGAAGTTTGACGAATAAGCGAGTATTTGTATCCCCTAAGACAGATGCCGGAATAAGGACGATAACGTTGCTTAAACCTGCTCTGGATGCACTGAAGGAACAATACGAAGTCACCGGCGCTAATCCGAAGCAAGAAATTCGATTTCACTATCGGGAGATCGGAAAAACTGAGCAGCAATCTCTTCGCTACGTTTTTTCACCGACAGCATATTCGTCAAAAAAAGGCAGTTACTTCTCCAAGAACTCGATTGCCTATGGCTGGAAGCGAGGCACTAAACTTGCAAATATCCGCGAAAGGAATCCTTATCAGTCACGGCATACCTACGCATGCTGGACGTTGATGGCCGGAGCGAACCCGTCATTCATAGCGAGTCAGATGGGACATGAAGATGCACGCATGGTGTACGAGGTTTACTCCAAGTGGATTGGCGACATGAACCAGGATCAGGTCAACATGCTGAACAATCAGATGCCAACAGCACTGCCCCCAGGACGCCCCCACGGGCAGGGGAGCATGAGAAAAGTTATTTAATTTCATAGCGCTGCTTTCAATCCACATAATCAGCGTTAAACTATTCATACCATTATTTTAGGGAGAAACGATGATGCGCGTACTGGTTGTCGAGGATAATGCTTTATTACGCCACCACCTCAAGGTTCAGTTACAGGATTTAGGGCATCAGGTGGATGATGCAGAAGATGCGAAGGAAGCGGACTATTATCTGAATGAGCATCTGCCGGATATCGCGATCGTTGATTTAGGGCTCCCCGATGAAGATGGTTTGTCGCTAATCCGCCGCTGGCGCAGTAATGAGGTTTCGCTGCCAATTCTGGTATTAACCGCGCGCGAAGGCTGGCAGGACAAAGTGGAAGTCCTCAGTGCAGGCGCTGACGATTATGTCACCAAACCGTTTCACATCGAAGAAGTGGCTGCACGCATGCAGGCACTGATGCGGCGAAACAGCGGTCTGGCATCGCAAATTATCTCCCTTCCGCCTTTTCAAGTGGACCTCTCCCGACGCGAGTTATCCGTCAATGATGAGGTTATCAAGCTCACGGCGTTTGAATATACCATTATGGAAACTCTCATCCGTAATAATGGCAAAGTGGTCAGTAAAGATTCGCTCATGCTGCAGCTTTATCCGGATGCCGAGCTGCGCGAAAGTCACACTATTGATGTCCTGATGGGGCGTCTGCGTAAAAAAATTCAGGCGCAATATCCGCATGAGGTGATCACTACCGTACGTGGACAAGGCTATCTTTTCGAACTGCGCTAATGAACAAATTATTGCGTCATTTTTTCCCGTTATCGCTGCGGCTGCGCTTTTTACTGGCCACCGCGGGCGTGGTGTTGGTGCTGTCGCTGGCCTACGGCATGGTTGCCCTGGTGGGCTACAGCGTCAGTTTTGATAAGACAACGTTCCGCCTGCTGCGGGGCGAAAGTAATCTGTTTTATACCCTGGCGAAATGGGAAAACGGCAAGATTAACATCGAGCTGCCCGAGAACCTCGACATGCAAAGCCCAACAATGTCGCTGATTTACAATGAAGCGGGTGAACTTCTGTGGGCGCAGCGCAATGTTCCCTGGCTGACGAAAAGTATCCAACCGGACTGGCTAAAAACCAACGGATTTCATGAGATTGAAGCCAACGTAGACGCTACCAGCACCCTACTGGGCGAAGATCACTCCGCGCAGCAGCAGTTAAAAGAAGTCAGAGAAGATGACGACGACGCCGAAATGACCCACTCCGTGGCGGTAAACGTCTATCCTGCTACTGCCAGAATGCCGCAACTGACCATTGTGGTTGTCGATACCATTCCGATAGAGCTAAAGCGCTCGTATATGGTCTGGAGCTGGTTTATTTATGTGCTGGTCGCCAATCTGTTGCTGGTCATTCCGCTGTTATGGGTGGCCGCGTGGTGGAGCCTGCGGCCGATTGAATCGCTGGCGCGTGAAGTCCGTGAGCTTGAGGAACATCATCGTGAGATGCTAAACCCCGCCACCACACGCGAATTGACCAGCCTGGTTCGTAATCTCAATCGGCTGTTAAAAAGCGAACGTGAGCGTTATGACAAATACCGCACCACGTTAACAGACCTCACCCATAGCCTGAAAACACCCCTGGCGGTATTGCAGAGTACTCTGCGCTCAATGCGTAATGAAAAGATGAGCGTCAGCGACGCAGAGCCTGTCATGCTGGAACAAATCAGCCGTATTTCCCAACAGATAGGTTATTACCTGCATCGCGCGAGCATGCGTGGCAGCAGTGCCCTACTCAGCCGCGAACTGCACCCGATCGCGCCGTTGCTGGATAAACTGACCTCGGCACTGAATAAGGTATATCAGCGTAAAGGCGTCAACATTAATCTCGATATCTCACCTGAAATCAGCTTTGTGGGCGAACAGAATGATTTTGTCGAGGTGTTGGGCAACGTACTGGATAACGCCTGTAAATATTGTCTGGAGTTTGTCGAGATTTCAGCGCAACTGTCTGAGGATCAGCTGCATATTCTGGTTGAAGATGATGGTCCTGGTATTCCGCAAAGCAAACGGGAAGTGGTGTTTGACCGTGGACAGCGCGTAGATACGCTACGTCCAGGACAAGGCGTCGGTCTGGCGGTGGCGAGAGAAATCACCGAACAGTATGACGGGCAGATTATTGCCGGTGATAGCCTGCTGGGTGGTGCGCGCATGGAAGTTATTTTTGGTCGCCAGCAGCCGGGCCAGAAAGACGAGTAATCGTCGCATGTAATAAATATGTACTGACTTCACGCTTGAGGTTAAGTATCCGTTATAATCGGTTGCAGATACCAGCCTGCGGGATGCTCATTATGGAATACCAACTCACACTTAACTGGCCCGATTTTCTTGAACGCCACTGGCAGAAACGCCCGGTGGTCTTAAAACGCGGGTTTAACAATTTTATTGACCCTCTCTCTCCTGACGAACTGGCTGGACTGGCAATGGAAAGCGAAGTCGACAGCCGACTCGTCAGCCACCAGGACGGAAAATGGCAGGTTGGCCACGGTCCTTTCGAAAGCTACGACCATCTTGGCGAGAACAACTGGTCTTTGCTGGTGCAGGCGGTCAACCACTGGCACGAGCCAACTGCCGCGCTGATGCGCCCGTTCCGTGAATTACCGGACTGGCGCATCGACGACCTGATGATTTCTTTCTCTGTCCCCGGCGGCGGCGTTGGCCCGCACCTGGATCAGTACGATGTATTTATCATTCAGGGAACAGGTCGTCGTCGCTGGCGCGTAGGTGAAAAACTGCAGTTGAAACAACACTGCCCTCACCCGGATCTCCTTCAGGTCGACCCGTTTGAAGCTATTATCGATGAAGAGCTGGAACCCGGCGATATCCTGTACATTCCACCGGGATTCCCGCACGAAGGTTATGCGCTGGAAAACGCGATGAACTATTCGGTCGGTTTCCGTGCGCCAAACACTCGCGAGCTGATCAGCGGGTTCGCCGATTACGTTTTGCAACGCGAACTGGGTAGCACCTATTACAGCGATCCGGACCTGCCGCCGCGCGATCATCCGGCCGACGTTCTGCCGCAGGAGATGGATAAGCTGCGCGAAATGATGCTCGGGCTGATTAATCAACCAGAACATTTCCAGCAGTGGTTTGGCGAGTTTATTTCTCAGTCTCGTCATGAACTGGATATTGCCCCGCCGGAGCCACCGTATCAGCCAGACGAAATTTACGATGCCCTGAAGCAAGGTGATGTGTTAGTGCGTCTGGGCGGATTGCGTGTATTGCGTATTGGCGACGACGTCTACGCTAACGGTGAGAAAATTGATTCACCGCATCGTCCTGCCCTGGAAGCGCTGGCCAGTCATATTGTGTTGACGGCTGAGAACTTTGAGGATGCGCTGGAAGATCCTTCTTTCCTTGCCATGCTTGCCGCGCTGGTCAACAGCGGGTACTGGTTCTTCGAAGGATAATGCGAAGTGTGCCTGATGCGACGCTACGCGTCTTATCAGGCCTACTGGAGTGTAATAATGTAGGCCGGATAAGCGAAGCGCCATCCGGCAACTACACATACTTTATTTTTGTTGCGCGGCCAGTTCAGCAATACGCACAATCACTTGTACCGCTTTTTCCATTCCTTCCAGGGTTACAAACTCATGTTTACCATGATAGTTGTAGCCGCCGGTGAACAGATTCGGACACGGTAATCCCATAAACGACAGCTGCGCGCCGTCAGTGCCGCCACGGATCGGTTTCAGCACCGGCTCAATATCGCAATCGCGCATCGCCTGCTGGGCGATATCCAGTACGTGCGGATGCTCAATCACTTTTTCGCGCATATTGTAGTAACTGTCTTCAATCACCAGTTCGATATAGCAGTCGGGGTGTAACCCTTTACCGACCTTCTTGGCGATATCCATGATCTTGCGTTTACGCGCTTCAAACTGCTTACGGTCAAAATCACGAATAATGTAGTGCATATCCGCCCGATCGACCGTCCCTTTCATACTCGCCAGATGATAAAAGCCTTCGTAGCCTTCCGTCTTTTCCGGGCTTTCATCTGCCGGAACCTCTGCATGAATACGCGCCGCCAGCGACAGCGCATTTACCATCACACCTTTTGCGGTGCCGGGATGCACATTGTTGCCAACAATTTTAATATTAACCGACGCAGCGTTGAAGTTTTCAAACTCCAACTCACCTACGCCACCACCGTCAACGGTATAGGCCCACTGCGCATCGAATGCCGCAACGTCAAAATGCTTCGCCCCTTTACCCACCTCTTCGTCCGGTGTAAAGGCCACGCGGATATCACCGTGCGGAATATCTTTTTGGATAAGCACAGCCAGTGCGGTCATGATTTCCGCCACGCCTGCTTTATCATCCGCGCCCAGCAACGTTTTACCATCTGTAGTGATCAGCGTCTGACCCAGAAGTTGATGCAGCACCGGGAACATCACTGGCGATAAAACTTCATCACCAATGCCTAACGCAATATCGCCACCGCGATAGTTTTCAACAATTTGCGGATTGACATTTTTACCACTGAAATCCGGTGAGGTATCCACATGGGAAATAAAGCCGATCGCAGGAATATTGCCAGCAACGTTAGCGGGTAACGTTGCCATCAGCGTGCCTTTTTCGCTCAGTGAAATATTAACCAGCCCCATCTCTTCGAGCTGTTGTTTGAGCAGTTGTAATAATTTCCACTGTCCTTCGGTGCTGGGTACCTGCCGCACGCCCGATTTTGATTGGGTGTCCAGCGACACGTAGTGTAAAAAACGCTCAAGTAGTTTATCCATGCAGTCACCCTCACTTTTTGTGACAACATTATCAATAAGCAACAAAAGACAAATATTGCGTCAGGTCACTTTTATCCCCGCAAGTGAGAATATTTCGCCCTGACATCCCCTCTGACTATAGGGCTAAGTCAGTAATTCGCAACAAGGATTGGCGATTACAATGGTTTGCCGTAGAATAACGGCCCTCATTAAGAGTCATCAAGGTGGTTAACCACAAACCCCGCATCGGTCAGCCATCCGTTGCGTTTACATGGGACAGAGTAAAAAATTGAATAAACAACCGCGTTCGCTTTCTCCACTGGTGCAATTAGCGGGAATTCGCAAAAGTTTCGATGGTAAAGAGGTGATTTCCAGCCTGGATTTGACCATCAATAATGGCGAGTTTCTTACGCTGCTTGGCCCCTCTGGCTGCGGTAAAACAACCGTTCTTCGCCTGATTGCCGGTCTGGAAACGGTTGATTCCGGTCATATTATGTTGGACAACGAGGACATTACTCACGTTCCAGCGGAAAACCGCTACGTGAATACCGTCTTCCAAAGCTATGCGTTATTCCCCCACATGACCGTATTTGAGAATGTGGCCTTTGGTTTACGCATGCAAAAAACGCCCGCAGCCGACATTTCTCCCCGCGTTACCGAAGCCCTGCGCATGGTGCAACTGGAAGAGTTCGCCCAGCGAAAACCGCATCAACTTTCCGGCGGCCAGCAGCAGCGCGTAGCGATTGCCCGAGCTGTGGTCAACAAACCCCGCTTACTCTTGTTAGATGAATCCCTCTCTGCGCTGGACTACAAACTGCGTAAGCAGATGCAGAATGAACTGAAAGCGCTGCAGCGTAAGCTTGGTATCACTTTTGTCTTTGTCACACACGATCAGGAAGAAGCGCTGACTATGTCCGACCGCATCGTGGTGATGCGCGATGGTAAGATTGAGCAGGACGGTACGCCGCGCGAAATCTACGAAGAGCCCAAGAATCTGTTCGTCGCCGGGTTTATCGGCGAGATCAATATGTTTAACGCCACGGTGATTGAACGTCTGGATGAACAGCGTGTTCGTGCTAACGTTGAAGGTCGCGAGTGCAATATTTATGTCAACTTCGCGGTGGTTCCCGGACAAAAGCTGCACGTCCTGTTACGTCCTGAAGATTTGCGCGTAGATGAAATCAACGATGATAATCATATCGAAGGCCTGATCGGCTACGTGCGCGAACGCAACTACAAAGGCATGACGCTGGAGTCGGTTGTGGAACTGGAAAATGGCAAGATGGTGATGGTCAGCGAATTCTTCAATGAAGACGATCCTGACTTTGACCACTCTCTCGACCAGAAAATGGCGATTAACTGGGTAGAAAGCTGGGAGGTAGTACTGGCTGATGAAGAACACAAGTAAATTCCAGAGTGTGGTGATCGTCACCATTGTCGGTTGGCTTGTGTTATTTGTCTTTCTGCCCAACCTGATGATCATCGGTACCAGCTTTTTGACCCGCGACGACGCCAATTTCGTCAAAATGGTCTTTACGCTGGAGAACTATACGCGCCTGCTCGATCCGCTCTATTTTGAGGTGCTGGTTCACTCCCTCAATATGGCGCTGATTGCCACGCTCGCCTGTCTGGTACTCGGCTACCCGTTTGCCTGGTTTTTGGTGAAACTGCCGGAAAAAGTGCGCCCGCTGCTGCTGTTCCTGCTGATTGTTCCGTTCTGGACCAATTCACTTATTCGCATCTACGGACTCAAAATTTTCCTCAGTACCAAAGGCTATCTCAACGAGTTTCTGTTATGGCTCGGGGTTATCGATACACCCATTCGCATCATGTTTACCCCCAGCGCGGTGATTATCGGGCTGGTATACATCCTGCTCCCGTTTATGGTGATGCCGCTCTATTCCAGCATTGAAAAGCTCGATAAGCCGCTGCTGGAAGCCGCACGCGATTTAGGCGCCAGTAAACTTCAGACCTTCACCCGCATCATTATTCCGTTAACGATGCCGGGGATTATCGCCGGATGCCTGCTGGTCATGTTGCCCGCAATGGGGCTGTTTTACGTTTCCGACTTAATGGGCGGCGCGAAAAACCTGCTGATTGGCAACGTAATTAAAGTTCAGTTCCTGAACATCCGTGACTGGCCGTTTGGTGCAGCCACCAGCATTACGCTGACCATCGTGATGGGTCTGATGCTGCTGATCTACTGGCGTGCCTCGCGCTTGCTGAACAAGAAGGTTAGCGACATAGACAGTTAGTTTATATTATTCAATAGGTTAACTTGCTTTTTGGCATGCTTTTTACCTTCAAGTAAACTGCATGCCAAACTCTGTAAAATCATGTAGTTGCACATGAGTTTTGGAGAACAATTTTTCGCTAATTATCCTGCTGATGATATTTGCCTACGATGGCATCTGCGGATTCTCACATCACCAGTCATCAAACTCCGCTTTCCTGGCATCATTAATGATGTACGTGATCACTCCGAATATTGCGTGTGAAGAATTGTAGCCATCACCTTCTTCTGGCAGAGCTTCCGCTCCCCGGATTAATCAGATGTGGTTGAGGATGTGTTCGGTAACGCTTGCTCCTGAATTCCCCGTCGATCGGGCATATCAGCAGTGAACCATCGCAGGAAAATACATATTAACACTCATTGACATCATTAACTAATTTTGTCAATTTATCAATAGAGAGTGGCTTCGAGTAATACCAGCCTTGGACACAGCACTCAGGGAACATTTCAGTTAAATATTTCACCTGAGTTGAAGTCTCGACACCTTCGAAAACGACTTTGTGAGTTATATCTTTAAAAATCTCCACCAATCCTGATAAGACATTGTTATTTACAGAGAGTTCACCAATAGAATCTGTAATTGACTTATCAATTTTAACCTCATCTATTTGTAAATTTGATAACCAGTTTAAATTTGAATAGCCAGTCCCGAAATCATCAATAGCTATTGATATACCCTTATTATTAAATAAAGAAATTACCTTTTGGAGAGAATTTATTTCCGCACTCTGCCTCTCTGTTAACTCCATCATTATCATACCAGGTTTTATATTTAATTCATCAATCATCTGAAACACTTTGCTTTGAAATGATTCCGATAGAAGGTCTTGAGAACTAACATTAATGCTTATAATAATATTAAATTCCTCAGAAAGAGACATGGTTTCTTTTACTACCCTTCGAAATACAAAATCACTTATTTCATGGATTAAATCATGTTTCTCTGCAATAGGGATAAAAATATCAGGGGGGATGCTACCAATATCATAATCATCCCATCTAATTAGTGCTTCCACACCAATAATCTTTCCGGTTTTTATTTTATAAATAGGTTGATACACAAGATATAATGATTCACTTTTTATGGCATTTTTTAATCTTGAAACTAATGATTGCTTGCGTGCAACTCTTTGGTTATAAAAACCCCCCAGAAGAACACCGGTTACAATAGATGTAAAGGCAATCAATAACATCATTAACCAACTATCGAAACTCATCCACGGAAATTTAACTCCCCCCATGACACAGATATTATTATTTTTATTACAGCTTTGCGTGGTAATAAGTCCTAGTTGGTAGGATTTATCATGCTGAGCCTCTTCAAGAAGATCAACCTGCTCACCAAATTTGAACAAATGAAGCGAATGATCTCTGTCACCTACAATTGCAGAAAACCCCTTCTCTTCATGGTCTGTAACAAATCTATTAAATGCAAATGGTGAAATCGTTATAGCTAATTTTTGATTGCTTAGCAAATCAGCTTTTACATTATTTTCCAGTAACACACCAAAAAACCAAGTTACATTGTCCTTTTCAACTTTTCTATCATAGATATTGAGAAGTAATGGCGCTGGCAACACTCCCCATAAAGCACTACATATGACTGCACCATTTGAAATAAATGATATATCTTTTATAAGAGCATATGGCCATAAGGCCACTCTTAGAGCATGAAGTTGTAGTTCACTACAAGGACTATAAGCATTAAATATTTCATAACTATCATTTATTTTATCAATCTGTTGAATGAGACTAACGCTTCTATTCAAAACTCGTTCTGTATATGATGCAATCCTCTCCTTGTATATATAATACATTGAAATCTCAGACAATGAGAAAAAAATAAAAAATGAAAACATGATTGATATCACATAAGGCTTAATTCGTTTTAAATTGTGGTTATTCTTCACGCCGACCTCTTTATATGCCTGACCCTATGTAACAACATACATTCTACTATCTGTCGTGAATCAAATACATACAGTTAAAACAGATTATCGGCTAAAACAAATATTTCTTTATGTTTTTTATTAGAAAAAAACATTATAAAATAACGTAAAACCATATCCAAGTTAGATTTATGTTTGCATTTTAACCAAATAAGTGGCATTTCATCTTATATTTATATGTCTAATGTAAAAGATGTAATTCTAAGGGACATAAGTGTGAAACTGCCCCCTTTCCCGATACTGGTACTTGGATTAAACCGATGATGGTACTGCCGGTGATCAACACAGACGCCAGCAAGCATGAGAAAGAACAGATAAGCCCTACTGTTCAGGAAATGTTTGAAGAGGCTGATATGTGGCTGGTTTCAGATTAAACGCCTTGAACCGTCATATTGCTTAAGTACAATCCGCAGCGACTGGCAATCATTCAATACTCGCACTATCGAACGCTCGCCAGTCGGTCGCAGCCATGCTCTTGCATACGGCGTAGCTGCGGCACCTGTCAATTTGTCCTACTGAGCCTCCTGCTGATTTTGCTGGCGTTCAAGTTCAGCTTTTATCATAGCCTCCTGTGACTCTTTCGCCTCTCTTAGTCTCTGTTGCCAGATGCTGTCTTCCGGCATTTCCACACGCACTGACACAAATGAATCTGCCGGGATGTCAACTGGCTCACCATCAGCTACTGTCTCAGAAAATACACCGTTAATATCAGTACTTCCTATCCGGTTCTGAGCAAACTGTGGGGCTGAGGGATAAACCCGATGATATGTCCTGACCAAGATTGAACCATCAGCATTGACTTTGTAATCCAGCCAGATGCGGGGCTGCTTGTTTCTGTCGACTGGGATTTCGAAACCACCATCTATTCCTCCCCACGCTGCATCAGAACTCAGACCGATACATCCGTTTATGAGATACTCGCCCTTCGCAGTCCTGATAACAGTGACCCCCTCCGACTCCTCATTGGTAGTAAATTTTCCGCTTCCAAAAATATTGACGATCGGTGATGCCTGCTTGATAAAACCGTTGCTGTCTACGGTTGTATTCGCCTCAGTTCTTAATTTATAAAATCGGGAAAAATACCATGCGCCACCAGCCAGTGCTGCCCCACGGAAACCGATATTAATACCCTTACAGGCAATCTGAAAAGATGTATCAGCCCCTGACTGATCATGCCATCCCCGGTTATTAATCAGCCCGACTGCATCCGTGGCACCAAACCCAGATTGTGGGAGACTCGAACCTTTTGTCAGTCCTCCTGATATCCCCTTTGGATAATTCTCCATAGAATCATATGCAGAGATTAAACGAAAATCAGTCACAGCCTGCATGGCAACAAGCTTTTCCCCTGACTGGTAATTTTTTAATGAATCATCGGCGTCTCTTGTCGCTGCCGCTTTCAGTTCAAGCGCCTGCCGTCCACCTGCTGCATCTTTCGCCCCCGTTCCCCCCTGGGTAAGTGACAACGGGGTAGTGAGCCCGGTAAGGCTGGTAATGTCAGAGTTATCACCTTTCTTTGCCAGGCCACTCAGTGTGGACGCAATACCGCCCCATGCTGGTCCGGTGAATGAACTGCCATCCGGCAATTTTACCGTGACATCTCCGCTGCTGCTGAATATCAGTTGCCAGTTTTGTTTGTCGTAATTCAGCCCCCGCAGCGCCTCCGTGTTCTGCACCACCATTGCGGCAGTAACCATATTCAGCGCCACACGGGAAACGGCATCCCAGGCCAGGTTATTTGCTGTCGGACCAGTAAAGGCACTGACCAGTGTCAGCGAATCATTGCTTTCGATGGATTTTACCGGAAGGGTGTAGGCTATGCCGCCCACCACAGAAACGACAAAGTCACCAGGCTGAAGCGTCGTACTAAAAGAGGCCTGATAGCCAAGAACTGTTGCCGAGTTATGAGTTAACTGAATAACACCTGCTGACATGGTGATTCCTTAATACATGTTCGGAAGAATAAGAATGGGCATGGCGATATTTCTGTTTCGGGTCATATCCCATGAACCGGAGTTACGGTCCGCAAATACTTTGTTGTAGGCTGACCTGACGCTACCGCCTGACATGACCACGCCTTTGGTTCTGATATTTCCCCATCCACCAATCATTCGTACCTGAACGCCGGTATAGACTATCTGGCAGAATCCACCGCCAATATCCTGAAAGGCGTCAGTAATCTGAATTTGGCGGTCATAGACAAACGGGCGTTTCAGCGTGGAGAACGTGACCTGGCCTGCGGCGTTGGTCATTGTGATACCGTCGCCACCGACAGGAGCCGTCTGGTTGAATATCACCAGGTCAATCGTCGCTGTGCCTTCTAAGTCATCACGCCCTGTGTAGGAAATATCGCGCACGATGATGTTGCCGCCGTCAAACCCCACCGACACATTCGGGTTATCCCATTTCCCAAAAGGAATACCGCTCACCGGAAGCGGCGCACTGCCACTAACCGTAATGCGCCCGGAAAAAGCGCAGGTCATCAGCGCGGCCTGGTTGGATATCGCAGTGAAGTCAGTCGAGTTTGAAATAAACAGCCCTTCGTTATAAGTCGCCGCTGGCAGTAGCTCCATGACGTAGCCTGACCAGTCAGGGATAAGGCTTTTTCCGCCGATTGTCTCAGCACCGATAATCACTCCTGAATCACCGTTTCGGGTGACGCTGGTCATAATGGCCACATCAAATTCAGCGAAGGAATAGATGTAAATGGGATTGGTGGGCACCACGATAGCCAGTGAGCCGGGAACAAGTGGCGTATTGACCGGGTACTGCATTGACTGGGATGACCAGCCCGAGAACGATGTACAAAAACTCGGGGCTCGCAGCCCCGCAGTAATAGCCATCACCGGACGGCCATCGTTGTAATTAATAAATATCCCTTCCGGCATTATTACCCCCTCCATGTTCCAATCTGAACACTCCCACCATTTGTCAGATTAACGAGAAGTCCATAACCATCGATTACGACTTTGTTATTTATCCCGTTAAAAGAGAAGTTCCCGCTGTCGGCATAGAGTTTCCCATGCAATTCAGCGTTTCCATTTTTATCAATGCGCCAGCCAGCTGAGCCTGCAACGAAGTTATTCGACTGGATAAAATTACCAATTTTGGCATTGGTAATACTGCCATTCTGAATAAACGCATCGCTGATAAAGACCTGACCATTGACCACCGCAAACGGTGAATATTGCGTATCACCACTGCCACTCATCAGGACGAACTGATTGGCGTTAAAGCCGACACGGGTGACTACCGGCTTACCCGCTTCGGCCAGCACCGCAATCGACATCCCGGCACCGTAAAAAATATCGTTGATGCGCACTCCGACTTTCAGGGTATGAATGGCTGTAGCACTTGTAGCATCAACGGTGGCAGTGAGCTTATCCTCAAGCGAGGCGGTTACATCTTTAATCTGCGCCTGCACCTGCGTCGACATTTCAGCCATGGCCTTATCGACCTGTGCAATAGTCGTTTTGACCACCAGAATATCCGCGCGTACCTCGCCGTACTGCGCCCACTGGTGTTCCGCTGTTCCATGGTTGGCCAGCGCGTTCTGCAAAGCGGCTTCGAGGTCAGTGTTAATGTCGCCAGTCAGGCGGTCACCGTCTGCAGAGGTAAGGAAGTCATCAGCAATATCGCCCAGGTAGTCGTCAGCATTCGCATTAGATTCACCACGAACCCAGTCGGTCCAGCCTGATTCATTACCCGTTCTGTCTACCAGCTGCGCTCGGTACCAGAATTCCTGCCCCGCCTTCAGCCCCAGTTGGGTGTATTCGGCAGACGGATAAGGCACATCCGACAGCAAAAGAGGATTAGAGAAATCACTGTTCGCGGTGTACTGAATTTCCGTTTTCAGCGTATCCCCGGTGTTAGCCGGGAATCCCCAGTTCAGGCGAATCCCCCAGTTGATCGGCGTTGTCGCAAATCCAACAGGTTTCGGTGGATTTCCCACCTTGCCCGTCAGCGTTTTCTCTTCGGAGTAGCCCCAGCCAGAGGAAATTTCAGCGGCATTAATGGCACGCACACGCACGAGGTAGCGCCCTGCATAAATACCCGATACATCAAATGAGGTGGTGGAGCTGCGCGGCACGTTTACCCAGTTACCGTCATTGCGGCGCCACTGTGCCTCATAGGCGATGGCATTCTGCGCCTGATCCCAGCTCACCCGCATGGTTTCGACGCTGATATTCTGCTGCACCACCGAAAACGAGCTGATCACAATGTTAGCCGGCGGCGACTGGTTACCCGGCGGGATCACGCTCACCGGCCGCTGGTCAATGATGGCTCCGGTATCGATACGGGCATATTTATCCGGGTCGTGCCATGCGCCAGTAATCGAGAAGGTACCATCATTGTTATCGGAGACACTGACAACACGATACTGCTGGGCGTAGAGCTCGTCTGACTCAACCACCCATACAGCTTCGGCCTGTGGTGTCTCACTGTATGCCGTGGTGACTGTGACAAATTCCCCGTTAACTGCCTGAATGGTCCTGCTCTGTGACGCTCCTGAAGAAAGGTTGAGAATCAGTCGATCGCCTGCAGCTGCATCAGCAACGCGGTCAAGTTTGATAACGCGACCATTAACGGCGCTGATGCGCCCCCCCATAACTTTGCCGGACAGAAGCTCGTCTGATACAGCGATGATGTATCCCGGCTGCGGAATGTTTCCGTCCAGGCCAACATCAAACGAAACAACGCGATCCTTATTGTTGGTGAGAATACCCCAGCGCCCCTTTCGGTTCGCTTCTGATTGCCGGGTGCAGCCGATGGCTGTCATTTCCAGCTGATTAAATCCGTACCGGGCCACCAGAGGCTGCTCAAACACCGGCTCCATCGCATCCGCATAGGCGTTACCCGGATCAGACCAGGAAACCAGCGCGGTGGTATACCGCGTTTTTGTCGTGCTGCTGGAATAGGTAAAGCGTCCGTCGATAACGTTAGCGCGGGTGTAAGCGTAATCCACATCTCTCGGCATATCGGCAAGCGCAACAATCTGATCGCCGCCCCAGTACGTCATACCCCGGAATATAGCCGCAAAGTCACGCAGCACAGTGTAAGCGTCATTCCTGTCCTGAACATAGACGTTACAGGTATAGCGTGGTTCTGTCCCGCTTCCACCCTTTCCATCCGGTACCGGCTGATCGCAATATTGCGATACCTGGTACAACGTCCATTTATCGATGTTGGCTGCAGTCAGGCGATTACCCAGACCGAAGCGATCGGTAATAACCAGATCGTAAAATATCCACGCCGGGTTATCAGTCCAGGCCCATTTAAACGCGCCCTGCCATGTACCGCTGTAAGTCCTCGTTTCAGGATCATAATTATCCGGAACACGGATCACGCGCATTTTTGGCTCGCAGGAAATCTGCGGGATAGAGCCATTGAACTGGCTTGAGTCGAACTCGATGTAAAGCAGAGCGGTATTCGGATAACGTAATTTGGCGTCAATCACTTCCGTGAAACTCTGCAGCGTCATTTTGTCACCGATCTTCGCGCTGTTTGCGTCAGCGGTAATCTTGCGTAACCGGATTGTCCAGGTGCTGCCAGCCTGTGGTAAATCAATACGGTGGCTGCGTTCGTAGCCTGAGGTGGTTTTCCCGGTTACGCTGGTATTCAGAACGGTTTGCCACGTACCACCATCGGTCTGCAGGTCTATCGCATAATTGATCGAATACCCAACCAGATCGCCGTTATCTTCCTGCTTAAATAACGATGGCCATTTCAGGCGCAGACGAACGGCTGAAAGCTGGGAATTGGTAAAGGTACGTGTCCATGCTGTTGCACTTGAAACCTCAGAGCCAACATTGATCTCATTTTCAGTACCGGGGATACCCTGAATGTAATTCTGCGCCTGCGTCCCTGAACGGAACTCCCACACTACGCCACTGAAATTCTGCGAGCCATCCGCATTCTCAAGCGCGGTACCATCCAGATAAATATCCTTGCCAGTCAACTGTCCTGCGAACTCACCTTCTCCCAGCGCTACGAGTATTTTTGCCTTCGCTACCGACTGCAGATCATCTGGCTGTTCGGTTGGGGTTCGGGAACTGGAACTGCCGCCCTTGCGGCCTTTAATCGTGGTTGCTAAAGCCATATCGCGCCCATAAAAAAAGCCACCCTGAGGTAGCCTGAGAAAAGGATTTTTTCTTACTGCTGATCTTCGACATATATCCCAGCAGAAATAATCGCCCCACCAATTCGACGCTTACCATACCCTAGGGGGACGGGATATCCCTGCGCCGCTGTATTGGTTACTCCTCCGAACGCATACGAAGCCCGGTTGTCTACACCTTGTTTGCTGGCTATGCCGGATGGCTGCGGTGAAAGAAGCTGAATTACCCCGCCGAGGACCAACGATGCACCAGTGGCAGCAGCAAACCCAGTCAAGCCACCAGCAGCGAACGCAGCGCCAACGCCGCCAGAAATAAAGACAGCCGCAGTTATCAAAACCGCTCCTAATATGGTCTGAAAAATTCCAGCGCGTTTACTACCGATAATTACAGGCATGATCCTTACTACGTCACCTTCAGAGGGAAACCCCATCTCATCTGCAGCGATATTCCTTTTTCCTTTAAACACTGCGAAAGTTAACCCGCGACGCTTACTGCTGATCATGAAACTTTCGAAACCGGGTAATGTTTTACTTAGAGCAATAGCAGCTTCACCAGTTCGCGCTATCAGTCGTTGATGGGTTCTACCGAAGGTCTTTCCTAACACTCCGCCTAGCTGAATTGTTGTCATTATTTCTTTCATATTCTCACCATAAAAAAACCCGCCGAAGCGGGTTAAGTCTTGGTCAGATACAGCGTTCTATTACTTTAATCCGGCTGTTGATTCGATAAGCGAACAGGCCACCTTGATGACGAAATTCTATCTTGGTAATTCCGCCGTCCGATATTAAATCAACCATCTCAAGTTGAGATTGTGTAAAAACAGTTTTACCACCGTCATAAGGCTGAATAAAAACGCTTCCATATTTTTGGCTCTCTTCTTGCCAGCCACCGAGTATGCATTCAGCCACCGCGTCAATTTGTTTCTTCGACTGATAAGAATTTGACGCTGGCTCTTTTCGGAGATCCTGCATGCTCGAACATCCAGCCATGATTAACAAAGAAAAGGCCAATAATGCTTTTTTCATATCCCTATCCCCTTTTGTTTTGCAAAAGGTTAGCACAGAGATTTATAGCGTAGTAACTTCATCGTCCGTTCCTGCCAGTATCCACCATAAGGTACACGCTGACTCAAATGGCCATAAAGATGGTGAAGTAACATGTTACCTTCCAGCAGGATCCCTGCATGGTTCCACTTATTAGCCAGGACCTGCATGATAACCATATCACCTGGCTGCGGTACGCCACTGAATTCACGGAATCCGCATTCATACCAGCAATCGTGGTAGAAGTTTTCGGGGTAACTGTCCTCCCACCAGTGATAATCCACGCGGTAATCCGTCAGCTCAATGCCATGCGTCTGCCGGAAATAGCTCATCACCAGCCCCCAGCAATCGAAGTGACCGAGCACAAATGGGCGCTCCAGTAGCGGCAGCTCGCCCCGCGGCTGAATGGTACGCAGATCCCCCTCCGGCCAGCTGACGATGTGCCACGGAAGCAGTGTAGCGTCGCACTGTGCCTTATCCAGTTCACTTGGCTGCGTCGTGGCATCCGGGTGGCTGTGGACAATGGCAATCACGGTTCCCCTGTCTTCAGCAGCAGCGTAATCCTCCGGCGACAGGTGGAAATGCTCTGTCGGATCGGTTGCCAGATTGCGGCAGGGAATGTACCGCTGCACCCTGCTTTTTTGCACCACCACACCGCAGCATTCACGCGGATATTCAGCAGCAGCATGCGCCATAATGGCGTCGATAATTTTCTGACGCATATCAGCTCCTGATCAGGGATGTGCCAGGGAAGCCACCGAACGGCAACTCGTTCCCCTCGCCATGCCTCAACTTGCACGCAGTGAGCGTACCGGGACATTCATCGAGTGACGGATCGTTAACCGGGTTGTTGTGCTTGTCGAAATAACGCGTTCCGGCATAGTCACATCCATCACCTGAGCGATATTTGTTACGGATACACCAGGTACAAAGCGAATGTAGCTGGCGCGTCGGGATCATCACCCCCTGCAGGTCCATTGGACTGGACAACGTAAACGCCACCACCTCTTTGGTTTCAGTGCTCTTGGCGTCAATGTAAAACACCTTCAGCTTTTCCTGCTGCGGATCCGCTGACGGGTTGCCCTCCGTATAGTTTTTCGCATCCAGATACTGCGCCAGCGTGTCATGAATCGTGACCTTTGCCTGCAGCAGGTCATCATAAGTAAGACACAGCGCCGTAATGGAACTATCCAGGTTAGCTACCGAGAGCGTTGGCTGCGCGCTGGTCCCGTCGGTCGCCGTCTCAATACCCTCGATCTGGCAGGGCCAGGCTTTATATTCCTGCCCCTGCCACCAGATTGATTTCGCCGGTAGCTTATTTTCATCTCCACCAGCAGCGGCAATTTCATCGGGAGTGTGGGCAATGTTGTGGGCGTGGAAGCGGAGAACGTCGGAAACACCAAATGCGGTGCCATCGACATCAAAAAGCCGGACAACATTGCCCGGCTCAAGTTTCTGATAATCACTGTTTAAACTCATGGTGCAAACGCCTGTTCAAAGGTGGCTGATACGGTTTCCACCGTTTTACTTTTTGTGACGCGCTGCAGGCTGTCTGCCTCAACACGCCACATCGCAAGATCACCGCCTGGCGGGGTAAACGAAAAGGATTTCGTCTTATGGCGCCGCAGGAAAGCATAAATATCCCGGACGGTTTGCGGTTCGCCGGTAAATGAAAACTCATAACTGAGCGTTTCATCATTCATCCCGGCACCTGACACCTGCTTATAGCCATCACCAAACTGCGCCGTACGGACGGTATCCTTACTTTTCAGGGTCGGCTGGCTGGATGCTTTAATACGCCATGCAAAATGCTCGATCGCCATTACTTACCTCTGTTTTGTTGCATTCCAGATGATGCCACCGGGCCGGACTTCTCTGGTGATACCTTCCCTGATTGAGCTGTTGATCACCTGCTGATAGGCTTTCCCCAGCGCATCGCCGCTTCCTTTCTGTTGACCGGAATCCCCCTGGCCTGTTGTCACCGAAACCGGCGCATACACGCTGACGCCAAAAGGAGAAGCAACGCCACCGCCACTCACGCCGACCAGACCACCAGTCGCATAACCGCGCATCATGCGATAAAGGTTGCCGACACCTATTCGGTTGGTGGCCTCCTGCGTAAAGACAAACTCGCCACGGTGCACCACACCTGCTGGCTCATACTTGCCGCCGGATCCGGTATAACCACCGCCAGCAAAACCCAGCGCTGACGTGGCAGAACTGACCAGGCCAGCCATGGCCTGCTTCATCAGGATCTGCGTCAGCATCGACAACGTGGAACGGGTGAAATCTGCCCAGTTTGCTTTCCCTGTCGTCAGCATATCGGCCATATTCTGGCTGATACCATCGAATGTGGCTGAAGCAGCGGACTTCATCGAACCATAGGCATCAGCTGCTGAATCGGCATAGTCAGCCCACGCTGATTTCGCCCCAGCCTGCCAGTTGCCGCGGAGCTCGTCCTGTGCGGCATAATATTTCTTCAGTGCATCCAGTTCGTTCTGATAACCCTGATCGGTGTCCGTACCACCGGCATTCATCCAGCCCTGCCGCAGCTGTGCCTCTTCGTTTTGCCGCTGCGCGCCGCGGCTACTCATGCTGCCACCGGCCACCAGCGCTCGGGTCTTCTCCCCAATCTGGGTAACGTACTTCTGCGAGCTGTCCTGCAGGCGGTTTAACCGTTCCTGGGCAACAATCTGATCGCCCAGCCGGGCGTTCACTTCAGCCCGCGCCAGTACCTCGTCTTTGTTCGCCAGCACCGATTTTTCATCGGCGGTCAGCGCGCGCTTTTTGGCGGCCTCTTCCAGCACCGAAAAGCGGGATTGTTGTTTCCACAATTCCTGCCGCTGCTGGCTGATGGTATCCGTGATGCTCTTATGCTCCTGCAGAGTGCGTAACTGCGCCTCCAGCTCCAGCGTCTGCGCGCTGGCAGTATCGACACTTTTCACGCCTGCTGGCGTTTTCACTGCTGACGGTTTTTTAGGCTTCCTCAGCGAGTCGTCGTATTCCTTCTTAGCGGCTGCCATCAGAATGTTGTAATCAGCCTGGAGGATACGTCCGTCTTTGATGGCCTGATTATATTCTTTCTGTTTTGCCGTAAATTTATCCAAAGCTGATTCGGTCTTTGAATATGCAGCCTGCGCCTGCGCGGCATACTTCTGGCGGTCAGATTCAATCACTGCCTCACGGGCGGCGTTATCCTCAGTGGCCTTTGCCACACTGGCCTGCTGCTGAGCCATTTCCAGTGCAAGGCGGGCAGACTCCCGATCGTTCCAGTAGCTGGCGCGCGCATCATCATTGACATAACCATCACCTTTACGCAGATTCCAGATTTCATCCGCCCGCTTAAAGGCCGCTTCCGCTTTGGCAACCATCTCCTGCGTGGTGTCAGGCCGCCCAATATCGAGCGCCGCATCCCACATCGATTTAAAGGCACGCTTCAGGCTGTCGGCAGCAGTCTCAATCGACCCCATATTGTCGCGCAGGCTCTTTGTCTGCTCGCGAAAACCGTTCGTCGCCGCATCATTAGCTGCCTGCAGCGCCCCGGCTTCATCCCCGGCACGCTGCAACTGCGCCACATAAGCAATCTGTTCCGCGGTAACGTTGTGGAACTGTTGCGCCATAGCAATAAGGCCTGAAGTCGGATCATTCGTCAGTTTGCCAAATGCCGCTGCCACCTTGTCGACCGGCACGCCCGACGCATCGGTGAACTTCGCTACCGCCTGACTCATCTCATCGAACCGGGCACCGGCACGCACTCCGGCGTTGACCAGCTCCGTCAGCGCGCTGCTGGTCTGGTTAAACGTGAGTCCCGCCTGCTCGCCGGATTTCGCCAGCACCAGCATGCGGTTTTGGGTTAGCCCGGCAGTGTTACCGGACAGGACCAGCGTTTTGTTGAAATCAGACAGCGTGGACGAGCCCTGATACCAGGCGTAAACCACCGCTCCAGTGGCGGCAGCCAGCGCGCCAACGCCTACCATCACCGGCGATATGGTGCCCAGCAGCGCCCGAAAGGTCGGAATAATACCGCCGAAGGAGTCTTTCACCTGACCGCCCTGCTGCAGCAGGATAAGCCACGGACTCTGCCCACCGGCCAGCTGAGTGGCGATATCCGTAAACTGCGCAGGCAGCATACGCATCGCCGCGTTGTACTGGCCGACTGAAATACCGGCCTTCTTCGCCGCGCTCTCCTGGCGGGTAAATGACTGCTGCACCTTCAGAGCAGAGTCATTCGCTGCGTCACCCGTCTGCTTAAACTGCCTTTTTACGTACTCCATCTGCTCGTTGAACTTTGACGAATTAACGTCAAGGTTAACGACCAGGTCACCCACTGCCGTCTGGGCCATAGCGAACACCTCCTGAAATGCCCTCGGCCTTTGCCATCAGCACAGCGTCACCGGGTTCATCATCGGCAATATCCTCCGCAGACGGTGAAAGCAGGCTGAAGCTGGCAGGGGTTGATGTGGTTTTGGGGTCAAGTGCGGTAATGACGATATGCATCAGCGAGGAAAAATGTGCATCCAGTTGCGCATCATTAAAAAAATTGTCCTGGTAGAACGTTCGCCAGTCGGCGTATTCCGTTGACGACATGCCAGCAAGCATGGCGCGCCAGTCCGGGCGGCGAAATTCACGCGCCAGTTTCAGGACGAATGTCAGCTCGCTGGCGAGGACTTTTCCAGACTGACCGGCTCAGTCACAGCAACATCCTCTGGATCATTCGCTTCCTGCAGCGGCACCATGCCGGACAGCAGCTTCACGCTGTACTCTGCTGCGGAAACAATCTCCAGCGGCCAGGTCATCAGTACTTCATTCTGGATCTGCTCAACGTCTTCTTTCGGCGTTTTGTGCGCCCCTTTCAGGGGATGTCCATGCCATAAAGACATGGCCACCAGCAGTGCGCCGGATTTAATCGTCATATCCATCGCCGCCTGCATGTCGGCATCGGTGATACTTTCCAGCGTCTTCAGGTGTTCAAGATGCTCAATACGCTGCAGCGCCGACAGTTCGTAGAGCGTGACGGTCTTGCCGTTGCGTTCGAACGGCTCACTTTTTAAAAACATGCATTACTCCAGAAAGCGGGGCCACAGCCCCGGAAGTCAGGAAACGGTGACTTTACAGGTCGCGACAAAAAGCCCATCGTTGGTCATCACAATAATGTCGGCGGTTCCGGTGGCAATGCCGGTTACCGTCAGCACTGTACCAGCGACAGTCACCGTGGCTTTACCTGCATCCGTGGTGGTGGCCCGGAAAGATGGATCGCTTGCGCTGGCTGGCGCCACGGTGACATTCAGCGTGGTGGTGGCAGCAACCGCAACGGTGGTGGTCGATTTATCCAGGCTGACGCCGGTTACGTCAATCACTGCAGCAGCGCTGTCTTCAGCAAGACCTGGTTTGCCGTTGTTGCTGATTTTGACAGAACGGGTAATGGTGTCTTTTGCCGTCACCGTTTTACCCAGGCTGCTTACCCAGCCACGGAACACATCGATGGCGCCATTCGGGTATTTGATTTTGTACGCCAGCACGGTACCGTCATCAAACCAGCGAACCAGATCCTGCTGCCCGCTCTCGGCAGGTTTCCAGGCCAGCGTAAAACTGGCCTCCCCCGCCGATTTCTGGCCCTGTGAAGTGGACGTCCAGTCAGCATCCGCATCATCCAGATAGGTGTCGTCGTTTGATTCGGCAGTCAGTTCACCGGGCTGCAGGTCTTTAATCTTTGCCAGGCGCGTCCAGTCAACATCCGATAATGGGTTAGCGAACGGGTTGCCCGACCCGGAATAAATCCAGAGTGTGGTGGTGGCACCCTTTACCGGCGCCAATGGGTTTGGTGTAGTCATTACGTCCTCACATAATGTAGCTGATGGAATAACTGAGGTCGGCAGATCCCCACGTCATGGCCTCTTCATCGCGCTGATAGTCATACCCCTGAGCCGCCATCAATTCGAGAAGATTTGCCAGTTCGGGAACATCAGCCATTGCCGGATAGATGCGGTCCTCCATCCAGGAATCCAGAGCACTGTCTGTAGCCGTGGCTTTCAGAAACACCTCAACATGCAGCACGGCTGTCCACATATCTTCATCAACACTTTCATCCGAGGCTCGGGCGTCAGAAAGGTAAACCGCAACCGCTGGAAGATCCTGCTCATCCAGAAACCCAGGACGACCATCGAACCATGTCACTGCATCTGAGATATTGCGCTGGAGCGCGGTTAGTACGGCTTTGCGGATATCACTGTTTTTCATCGTTTAAGGATCAGCCTCAGTTGGTTAGACAGGTTTTGTCGCATAATTTGCGGCATACGTTCGTCCATAAGTTTTGGCACTTCAGCCCGGAACGTTTCGGTCAGAGGAACGGAAAGGGGAATACTGACCACTTCAATGGGATACCGACTCTTTGTGGTACGCCGCAAGACATGCCAGCGACCGTTTGCCAGTTGTTGAATAAAGGCCCCGGGAAAACGAAAACGCCCCACACGCAGCTCACTGTTCGCACCTGACTTATCACGTTTACGCCGTGACAGACGCATACTGGATGGTCCCAGTTTGATAGCGGGAAGATTCCCGCGGTTTATGCGAATCAGAGCGCGCGGCTTCTCCACCGTAGCCCGACGTATCCGTGCACGCTGCCTGACCAGTTTTCGGGGAACGCGGGTTGATTTCGCGACAGCGGACACACTGCGATTGACCGCCTGCGTGGCGATACGGTTCACCGTCTGGGCGGAAGCGCGCGGTACAGCTCTTTTACTGATGCTGTTCAGATTAGCAATGGCCTGCTCCAGCCCCTTAATCGACATACTCCCTCCTGCTTACTCGATAAAGATGCGCGGTTTGCCGTTAAAGCGTTCGTGACGGGTAAGATGGAATTCCTCCCCTTCAAAAATCACCACGTCATTACGACGCGGCCTGTATCCTGCAGTAAACACCACCAGCGATCGCCCTGTTCCGCTCAAAGGCCCCATTTCTTCCAGAAACTCAGCCGGAATAACAATCATGGGCTCCCCGTTGATGGTCGCTGGCTTGCCCATTTTGTTCACCGTGACCGCATCCATGCGGCTGACAAGTCTGTCAAAGGGATTAGGCATTGATTTTCACGGCTACAATTGCGGAACTGGAAGCAGCATCTTCCCAGGCAACCCCAGCCAGATCGGCACCTGTCGCGTCGTTCTGCACTTTTCCATCTTTTATATGAACCTGCTCACCGATGGTGATCGCATCGGTAGTCAGCTTAGGCAGCAGGAAAACACCTTCGGTAAAACCGTCTCCCGTCTGGCCTGCCGCAATATCAGTAATGGCAATCGCCACGACTTTCCCCACCATCACCGGCGAACCACTCAGGATCTCAACGCTGCCCGTGTTGGCAATCTCAATAGTTTTGCCATGCTGTACAAAATTCTTCGCCATAAATTCAGTCTCCATCCAGCCCCATACGGGGCCGAATTCAGATACAAAAAAAGCCCTGATGGGCTGTGATGTGCTGCTTGAGTGGAAGGAATTATTTCCCGGTTGATTTCGCCATGCCGCGATAATCCAGAGGTGATACACCGGCATCGATGCGCACTTTTGTGGCAATACCGTCGGTAGTGAAACCTTCCTGCTGATCGATATACGGAGTATCAACGCCGTTCAGGTAAGCCACTTCGATGGTGTCTGTACCCTTAGCGGCGGCCAGATACCAGGCGCTGGTGTCTTTGGCATCAAGACGCGGCTCCGCGATAACTTCAGCAAAGTTCTGAATTGGGTTCATGATACCGGCGTTGATATCCGCCCCTTTCACACTGGCAGACTTGATCGTCTGGTTTGCCAGGGTTTCGAGCGCGACTGGCACCAGCATGAATGCCGGGCGAATATTCAGGGGACGTTCTCCCTCTTTCTGAAGACGCATCATCTTGCGCGCTTCATCAAGGCTGGCTACAGAAATCGCGCCTGCGGAGATATTGCCGTGATCAGCATGGAACAGCGGCTTGCCATCAGACAATTTCGCGTTTTCGGTCAGAACGGCATACACCAGATCGCCGATCGTCCCTTTTGCCGCGCGGCCCATCTTCATAGGTACATCGGTTAACTGATTCAGATCGTCGTTGATGATCGCCTGACGGGTAATAGAGAAGATTTCCCCGTAGGTGGCCAGCGCAATGCTTTCACCTTTATCTTTGGTGGTCACATACTTATATTCAGCCCCCTCACGAACCTGGCGCAGGGAAGAAAAACCACCAAGACCGACACGATGTGCCGTTTTAAAGTCTGACAACTGGCCTTTCTTAGTCCACTGCTCGAAAGTTTCTGCCGCTTCCTCCCAGCCCTGCAGCAACGCTTTATTAGCAACATCGAGCAGGATATTACCGAAGTCAGACGTGCTGTGTGTCAGTGCCATACCGACCATCTGCATCGGGTTATAGCTGGAAACGCCGATGCCGCGCTCGGTCAGCGCCATACGGGCATATTCGCGCAGCGTCATGCCGTTATAGACGTTGTCCCGCTCTATGCTCTCGAAGCCCGCGCGCGCCATCAGCGCCTGGCGGACACCATCTCCAACAAAGTTACCGTTCCCGGCGTAAATATGCGCATCCGTGGTTTTATTCGACGGTGTTGCATTTTTGCCCAGCGCCGCCAGCAGGTCATCTTTAGCCTGAGCCACTGTGCATTCCGGATCCGCGATGCATTTATTCTGCAGCTCATGATGCTTGCCGCCGAACATCGCAAAGAGATCGTTGATACCATTTACGCGGCTCTTTTGCTCGGCGAGAACCTGAGCACGGATTGTCGCTTCATCTGATGCTGCCGGCTGAGGCGTAGTCACCTGCTGCTGAGGTTGTTGTGGCTCACGCGCAGTGGTATTGCGCGGTGGGGTGATCATGTTGCGAATGCTGTTTGGCATCTTTTCAAAATCCTCGATACGTTTTGATTGAATACAGGCCATTGCCTGCAGAGAGGTAGTGACCTGATCGGCAAAGCCATGCTCTAAGCATTCTTTACCGTCCATCCAGGTTTCATCGTCCAGCATGGCGGCGATTTCTTCGGTCGTTTTTCCAGTTTTCTCCGCGTAGGCAGGGATCAGGACAGACTCGACCTTATCCAGCAGATCGGCATAATCCCGCATGTCGTTGGCATCACCACCCGCAAATCCCCATGGTTTATGGATCATCATCATCGTGTTTTCCGGCATAATTACCGGGTTGCCAACCATCGCAATCACCGAAGCCATTGAAGCTGCCAGACCATCAATGTGAACGGTGATCGCCGCGCCGTGATGCTTCAGGGCATTAAAAATGGCGATGCCATCAAAGACATCGCCACCGGGCGAATTGATGTGAAGGTTGATATGGGTAATGTCGCCCAGCGCCTTAAGGTCATTCACAAACTGGCGCGCCGTCACCCCCCAGTAGCCGATCTCGTCGTAGATATAAATATCTGCTTCGTTGTCGGCGCTGGCCTGCATACGAAACCAGGAATTACTTTTTGCGCTGGCTTTCGGACGGTGGTGCGCCCGGTTCTTTGGCTTCGGCACTTGTGCCTCCTTTGTCATTAGCAGGGTCAGTGTCAAACACCAGCCCCAACTCTTTGTTTTCGTCGATCTCTGCCTTCCGGCGCGCCTTCACATCGTTCGGGTTACGTCCGCTGGCGCGGACCCAGTCGGATTCCGTTGCCGCTCCGCCCCGGATCTGTAACTTCCAGGCATTGGCCTCTTTAACCGGATCGATCCACGGCATAACAGGGCCGGAATACACCGCCGAGTACAGCGACTCCATATCCAGACCGCGGGGTAATTTAATCTCGCCAGCGGCCACCGCCATTTTCAGCCAGGCGCGGTACATTGGCCGGGTCACCGCGCCAATAAACCAGTCCTGTAAAATGAGATAGCCATCTGTTGATTCCACCAGTTCCTGCCGCTGCGCGCTGTAGGTGCCGTTGTAGTTTCTGGCTGTGCTTGAAAAGCTGAGTCGGCTGCCTGCTGCGACAGCGCGAAGTTGCCCATTACGGAAGGTTTCAAGGTTAGGATTGGGCCGGTCAGATTTCACCATGCCGATATCTTCACCAGGCTTCAGATCGTCATAAATGATGCCTGGTTGAATCATCACTTCCCGATCATCATCATCGGAAGAACTGTTACTCTCTTCGAAGCTTTGCCCGTCTCCCTTTTTGATGTACATACCCAGCGCAGCAGCAATACGTGCGGCGGTGAGCTCAGCATCTTCATACTCTTTAAGTGCGCTCAGACGCATCAGTACACCGGATAGCATCGATACGCCCCGGGTCTGGTGCAGACGGCGGACAAATTTAAGATGCAGCATGTTTTCCGCATCCACTTCTTTGGTATCAAGCTGACGGCCTGAAACGGGCAGGCTTTTATAAACCTGATATTTCCTTGGTCTGCCCCAGTTGTCGACGAATACCCCCTGATTAAGCTGGCTGGCAGCATCGCTGTTCATGGGAATAAAATCGGGTTCAAGCGCTTCAAGCCAGAAAGGGATACCGGCTACTGGCGTAAGACCATTCCCGGTTCCACTGACAAGCTGGGCAAACACTTCGCCATCCCGCAGCCAGGTGCGCAACATCAGGCGCTCAAGCATCGGGCGGGTAAACTGGTTCGTGACATCAGGCCTGACAGACCATTCTGCCCATTTATTACGGATCTGATCTGCCAGCTTTTTGGCGATTTTACCGTTCATCAGTTTGGGATGGGGTTCAACAATAATTCCGGCTTTCCCAACCACCCGCTCTTCCAGCTTATCGAACACCCCAATCACCAGATCGTGATTGTTATCGAGCCACCTGGCCTGCTCCCGCAGTGATACCGCCCCCATTTTGCTGAGCTGATCAGCTGAACGATTTTCACGGCGCCCTTTGTGCGTTCTGGTCGGGGTAACGGCTTCATATGCCCTGATTTTCGCGCGCGCCTGCAGACGGGCTGCTTTCCAGCCTGGCGAAAAGACCCCAATCGCATCATCTAAAAGGCTCATTCAAACCTCGCCAGTCGGTAACCGGGTCGCCCGCGGCGATGAGAAATAAGAGAAGAGAGCCGACGCTCCCACTCCTGACGCCCTTTTCGGATTTCAGACAGGTTCTCCATCGTCATTTCCTGCCCATTGAAACGGATAGTTTTGCCATCCAGCACCGCCATTTCGGCTTCGGTATATCGCTGGATCATGGCTTCAATATCATCACGGTTCACAACCATCCTCCTGATGTACTCCAGGGGTTAGAATCATCGGTTACGGGCTTTTTCCGCTTCCGTTTTTTGGTGGGTACTGGTTCTGGTGTCTGGGATGCCGCTTCGCCAGCTTCCGGCGGCGCGTACTCCAGCCAGGTTTCCCGCCTCGCCCACTCAGGAGCAGCGGGCCATTTGATTTTCTCGTAGCCGTGGAGGATGGCGAGCGCATCAGCGTAGACCAGCAGGTCAAATGCTTCGTTTGCACCACGTCCCGGCTTACTCCATTTGCCATCGGTCGATCGCTCCTCATAGGTCAGTTCATCGTAAAACCAGCTGCCGAGCCAGTCAGGGAAATGCACGTAATTCGGGCCAGGCGAATCACGCCACAAAGCGTTATTCACCTGGTCTTTAAGTGCGTCGGTCTGGAGAAGATAAAGCGGCACATCACCGGCGGCTTTTGCACGTCGTGTGGATCTATCAGTGTTGTCAGGGAAAGTACGGGTGATGAGTTTCGAGCGGTGTACGCTGTCCCCCTTAAAGAGATAAATCTTTTTGCCCAGCCCTTCACGACGACATTTGCGCCAGAATTTGTAAGCGTTGTCGGTGACGCCATCTTCCCCGCCGGAATCGACAGCCATCGCCATAAGGCGCATACGTTTCGACGGGTCACTTGCTAATGCCCATGACTTTTCGAACACGTCTGACAGCAACAAATCCCAGTCTTCCGGATAACTGGCCGGGTCTATGGGATAACACTCGCCGTGCTCATTGGCCCTTAATGACTGCCGGATGTTGTAGCGGTCCACAACCCAACGTTCACCCTGTGCACCGTAGCCAGTGACCTGCACCACGAAACGCCGGGATTTGCCGCCCTGAACATCGACCGTTGCAGTCATAAACAGCACACCATCTGGAACCGATCGCTTTGGTACATCTTCGGCACGTTGCTCCAGCAGTTCGCTTTTACGCTGCTCCAGATTGGCGCGGGGCAAATAGGGTCGCCCAAAGTCGGTGTTTACAACTGTTTTGAGCGTTTCTTCGCTCTGGGTGGCCTCATATTCCTGCTCAGCAGTCAGGAATTTGTACATCATCTGCGCCCAGGTCTGATAAGCAGCTGCCGGGCCTTCCATCCAGAACGAGGCGATACGAGATCGGCGGGGTTCACCATATCGCTTGCCGTCCCGGTCCATTTTTTCCCCATCACGCAACCAGACATGGCGAATATTCAGGTCACGTTTCATCTCGGGCGTAATTTTGCCTTTGCATGCTGGGCACTGGAGGTAGGCAGATTCACTTGCTACAACGGGGTCAGGCGTCTCACGGAATCCTGTCATATTGGCGATTTCCGGCTGAAAATATTCCCCGCAATGCGGGCATGGCCAGTAAAGCCGTCGCCGATCGCCTTTATTAAATAGCGATAATATTCCTGTTGTCGGGGGAGCTTCATGCGCGCTGGTTGGTCGCCATTTGGTGTCACGGATCTCGCGACCGGGAGAACTTTCGACAAGCGTCATCCCGCTGGACATAAATGTGGTGGTTCGTTTCGAACCAAGAGAAAACGCATCACCCTCGCCGTCGATATCCTCAGGGAAACGATCGTAGTCAGTCAGCGCTACACTTTTATAGTCTGACGAGGACATGATATTCACCGACGGCCAGCCAATCTTTAGATAATTCCCTGCACGAAATGTACGGTCGTGGACGTTATTATCGTTCCGGCGCGGGCTGAGTCGTGATTTCACATCAGGACTACAGCGGAATGTGCGATCGAGGCGTTTCTTTGAGTGCTCACGCGCTTTTTCTTCGGATACCTGTATGACCAGCATATCCGCGGGATCACAAACGATGTTATAGACAATCCAGCCATCAATCAGACCAATCGTTTTCCCTGTTCGGGCAGGTCCTACAAACACCACAGCATCGTATTCTCTTGAAGCCAGGCTATTCATCGGCTCGATGATGTAAGGGGCCAGATTTGGATCCCACTTAACAGAGTTACCCGCACCGATAGGGACACGCATGAAATCGCGAACCGCATCAGCTACCTTCATACGACGCGGGGCACGTAAAATACCGGAGATATCCCGGCGGATACCTCTGGCTGATGCCCGTTTTGCCATCAGTCCTCCTCTGGCTCTTCCTCCTCTTGTTCGGCGTCCATTACTTTTTGTGCAACCTGATCACGCAAATCATCAATCACGTCTTGCACACGCGAGACAGCGGCTGGTGTCAGTGCGCAGTCGCGCTCAAGAATGTCCGGTAGAGTTTCAAGCACCGTTACAACAGCTTTCGCCATCAGTGAAAATTCTCTGGCAACGTCTTCAGCGGGAATGAGCTGCTTCGTATCTACCTCAAATTTCAGCCGCTCGTTCTCGGCCTTCCAGTGCGCGAGCCTGTCCGATGGTTCCATTTCCTCTACGTTGGACGTTGAGACTGTCGGAATCATCAGTTCACTCAAAATATCGGTGACGAGATACAGCTTGAGCTTGCTGTTACTACCGGCGGCAGGTTCAACATTTTTTAGCCTGGCGGCAACGGTCTGCCGATGCACGCCAGTGATGCCCGCCAGCTGGTTAATGTTGAGTTTTAACGAAGCAATTTCCTGGCCCATGATGGTGAACACTTTTTGAACGATTCGACATCATTGAAAAATCGGGGTTTGAAAAATCAATGGATTGCGCGAATGATGATGATGACCATAGATCGCAAAAACTAGCCGATTCCCGCGAGCACGCCGCCCCGTGGCAGGCCACCTTGCGGGGAGGACCCATGAGAAAATCATGTGTTTCCGATTTAGTACTTGATATTGGTTTTAATATTCAGATTAAAGCAATAGTTTATTTCACCATAATCTTGAATTTATCCGGATCAAAGAAGATTATTCCTCCTACCCCTCAAATTATTTAATCACACCTTCACTCCTAGCTTTGCATATATATGCAAGGTTAGGGTCGCATGGTATTTTCATACTTTGTAGAACGGGCTTGACAGAGATACATCCGCCAATAAGCTCCACCAATGGTTTGAATCCTAAGGCTGCTGCAAGATCATATTTGCCATGAACAACTGAGGCAATAGCTCCCGCAGCGGAAGCTAAATCGCTCAACTTGAACTCAAAACTTGATGATAAATCAAATTTAATGGGGCTCCGAAATTTCTCCCCATTCAATTTTTGAATATCAGATATAGATCCTTTAAGGGCTGAAAGTGATTTTGCTTTTTGCAGATTCAAATCACCAGAGCGTATAACATCCAAATACAACTCATCTAAATAACTGTGAAGTGCATCTAACTCAGCTCTTCTGCGCTCTTTAAACTCTAATATTTCGTGTAAATGGGTATCTACGTCAGGTACAGGAAGCGCATTTAACAACTCGAATCTTATAGTTTCTTTTTCAATAGAATAACGTCTCGGCAAAGCAATTTCTGCATTATGAAAATGCATACGCCAATCAACATCTCCTTGTCCACTTCTCTTTTTTTGAAGCGCATCAATTTGGGCTGCAGCGTAAAATTCAGGAAAAAATGAATCATGCATACGCCCATCATGAGTACTATACGTTGGCCTTTCGAGAACGCCACAAGCTATTAGGTCGTCTTCATTAGAAAAGCAAAAATGATAAAAATTTGATGTTGGGCTGACAATTTTATCCCAGTACAGCGTAAAGTAATTCAAATCTAATTTCGTTAGCCCTGAGCCTGTCGTAAATCCACTCCCATCGGCTGTTTTAGTCAACTCCAATGGAGTACACACAACACCTCTCAACATAGTCATTCTCCTTTAATCTAGCATACAGAGAATAGCACCAATCTTTGAAGCTCAGAAGATATGCAGGTCCCAATCATCACAGTTTTCACTTTCGTTCTTTTTCAATCGTACTAATCCCTATGATTTGATTGTTAGCCTTGTCGATAGCAGACAAAAGGGGGTTAACCCACAATACAACTTCACAATATGTCAATTTTCTGGTGGTAGCGGCACCAATATCGGGCGAATTAAATCCGCGGGTATCGGGGTGCATTGCCCTGAGACGTAAACGGGTCGCGTATTCGAGCAACCCATTAGCAACATCATCAGGTACAGGCAGATCGCAGGTCTTATCACGTCGTAGTATCTCCCGGTATTCAATCACCGTTTTTTCGGTATGAGCGCCAATCAGAGAATTTAATCGCCCAGTTTCTGCAGCAGCCTGATTAAAGCGGTTGAAGTTGAAAGTCTGAGTTGCGATAACCTGACCTTGAAGGATGTTGTCATTTCGCAGAACATCGTTATCGTATTTTATAGTTTTTACATCTGCACAGCTTTTTACAAGAGCGATCGATAGGCCAGCAATTATGGACAAAGCAATCAAGAAGATATTATCCTTCACAGGTCTATCCCCCAGCACGTCAGCGCGCTTTCCTGGTCTCGTCGTTCTACCTGGCCATAGCAACCATTCTTCTGGCCTTTGGTCAGACGACAATCGCGACCCCCGTCTTTAATCCACCAGCGGATCGCTTCACAAGCACCTTTACGGTCGCCAGCATTTATTCGCTTATAGAACGTAGACGGGAAACATTTTCCGGGGCCGATGTTATATGGGCAGAAAGACGCGATCCCGGCTTTCTGTGGTTCCGTCAGTGGTACTTTGATATTTCGCTCAACCCACGCCAGCGCCTTGTCGCGTTCTATGGCGTTCACCTTGGCGCATTTCTCAGCAGACAGCTTCATGCCCTGAACTACTGGCTTACCATCAACCATCGTGGCGCCACGGCAAATAGTCCAGATTCCGCCGCCGTCGCGATATGCTGTCAGGCTGTTACCCTCTTTCTCATCCAGAAACTGATCGAGAATCACGGGCGCGGAAGCCCCCGCAAGAATCAAACCAACGACCGCTGCGCTCAGTTTATTCTTCAGCTTTGGTGGCATAGCCATTGCGCCGATCCTCCCGTTCTTTCCAGCGGAAATACCAGTTCACTGCACAGGTGATAACGGTGCATGCGATACCGACAATGATTGCCCAGTCGCTCAGGCTTAACCCTGCAATTCTGTCGGCCAACATCCAGGACACCTCTTTTGCTGTTTTAGCTGTTTCGGCATATGCCTTCGCTGATACACCGCAGCCGGCAAGCGTGGTTCCTGATCCATATGAAAGTCTGCTGTAAATGGTGCTCATTCTGGTCATAGCCTCACCTCCGATTTTTCGGATGGCGCTGTGTGTGATTAAAGGGTCAGGCTTCACGGGCTGGATTTATCAACAAAGCACGTAGCGGATGATTCCCGTGAGCCCGAAATGGAAAAGGCCACCATGCGGCTGCCTCGAAGTAAGTGCGGTTGTTTATATAGGTGGAGTAAGAGGACCTTCAAACACCTCTGCTTCACCGTTATGACAAATGTCATCGCCTCTGGTCAGATGCCAGACACCTGTGATTGTTTTACCCGTTTTCAGATCATCAACAGTGTCATTCGTGTAGTACGCCACCTGTACAACACCGACATGCTGAATCCAGTAGTAACCTTCTTTCATAAGCTCCTCCGCGATACTCAGCAGATAGTTTAGAGTGGTACAAATAATGCTGTGGTGCAGGAAGCCACAACTTAACCTTTGCTAATAAAGTAATTTCGAAAGATGACGATAATGGGTAATAAATGTAAGCCCGGAGGAACCACCATGAGTATGACAGTTAGCACTTTGGGTCAGGACATACTGCAAAGCACAGTAAAACAAGCACCTTCAAGTACTGGCAACTCTGTTTCACAACAAATTCAAAACCTGAAAAAACAAATTGGTGAGTTGACAAAAGAGCTCAGCGCCATGGGTTCAAAAATAAATGACGTAACCTCCGAAGATGAGGCAAAACTGCTTAAACAGCAGATGGAAATGATTCAAAGGCAAATCGAGTCTATATACGCAAAAATTGCTCAATTACAAAAACAAGAAGCAGAAAAAAACCAAATGGTATCGGGAGCATTACCTACGGTAAGTGACAAATCAGGTTCGAACGTTGCAGGGAATAATACTAAAAATATTGATGTCTACGTTTAGCAGCTACCCCCAACCATTTTTCCTTTGAGTTAAAAACGAAAAAGCACTGGAGCGTTGTGAGAACTTGTTTTCGAGTTAACGATTCAGCACGGCGATATGACAGGGGTACTGGTGTAATACACCTCGCGAATACCCCTGTCGTATCGCCGGAAAGCAAAAACCCCGCGCTGGCGGGGTTCTCGTTATATTCAAATTGTTCGCTTTTCGTCGCTGCCATCGTGGCGCAGCTCTGCCAAGCATGAATGGATTATCTAACTTTCTGGGTAGTTTTCAATACCAGACACAAAAAACAGCACAAAAAAGCAAAAGCATTATTCCTCGCTTTCCAATAGTGCTTTCGCTGACAGGTACACCTTTGCTCTGAAAATCTGTAAACACCACTTAACTCGCTCTCTGGCCTTTTCTTGTGTCAGCCAGGGCGCAATCGCCTGCAGTTCCCGGGTTATATCTGAGATTTTTTTTCGTGTGGTGTAATACTGAAGACCAACAACATAAACCGGATCGTTTATATCCAGCGCCTGCAGTACGCATTGCTCCACAAAATCGACATCGTCACTATGCAGGGCCTCGTCAATTACACTGGCGGGTGACTGGGGCCAGAGAATGCTGTGTGCCCTGTTCATTGCCTGCTTTCCACGGAATCCCTCTTCTCTCGCCTGATTTAACGCAACGGTGAATCGCTCGAGTGCCTTATCTGACCAGTTCCGTCCCTTAAGCACATTCCAGCACGCATGTCCTCGCGGCATACGTGGTGCTGTTTTTCCACCCACACCATCACCCCATGTAGTGAGCAGGGATTTAATCCATCCGGACTGGATCCCCGTCAGGAGGATGCATTTCCCCAGCCAACTTTTACGCGGCGCAGATGCTGCTTTACCAAGTGCTTCAAAATGATTACGTCGTTGACGTGGTGTCATCCTGTTCTTCTCCTTACGCCAGAACACCGAGCCCGTAAGCCCGGTCCAGCACTCTGATAATCATTACCGGCTGAGGTACATGCTTTCGCTCAAACTTCACCGGGTCGTTATGTAGTTCTGTATGGCACTGACGACACAGGGGGATCGCGAAAATATCATGCGCCTTCGTTGCCATACCTCCCTGCCCCCAGCCAATTAAATGGTGTGGATCATCGGATGGTTCGCCGCAGCATTCGCAGGGCTGTGTTTTAATCCATTCCAGATATCGTGGGGCCGTCCAACGGATACGCTTTGGACGTTTCATATAGGTTTGCGGAGATTCAGGATCGACCAGAACACCAACTACGGGCTTAACCGCAAGCACCTGAGCTGGTGGCATGTTCACGGTTACTGTGCTGGCTTTGGCTGTAATGATGCTGGTGGGGGTTAGACCCGGTTCGATGTCGCATTCATGCATGACTGACTGATGATCTTCCGAAGGGATACGAAGCGCCCGACTGGCTACTGATTCGGGAATTGCGTCGGTAACACCCATACGCACCGACCACCAGCATAGCTCCGCCAGCGACAATTCTCTGGAAGGATCCTGATTCAGTGCCACCATGATGCTGTTAATAATCCAGTTAACAACATTACGTCTCGCCAGCTCTGAAAGTTGTTCGCTGTAGTGATCACGCAAATGGTTATCACAATGTCCACACAGAAGAACCGATCCAGGTTCATGACGCAGAGTGGTTAGCTCGTGATAATGGTAATCGCTGTGTGGCCACTGGCAGCAGCTACCGCCATAACGCAGAAGCCAGTAATCAAGGCCACTCAAATCACCAGCAGCCTTAATAACTTTTTCATCCAGAAAGAACGGCTTCAGGGAATCGTCACTGGCAAGTGGCTGGCGAACGTCAGGAACACGGCCAGCAGGCAACCTTTCCATGCTTGCCGGCTGGCTTTCCACCAGCACACGTTCACAACTGAATAATGACATCAGCTCACTGCCCGGTTTGAGCAGCACAATTCCAAGCTCACGTGCAACCACAGGTTTAAGAAGCGCCCTCATTCTGCAATCTCCCCGATAATTATTTGTCCCTTCTCTCCCCATAACTTGGTGACGCGTGAATCCCAGATGTGAGCATCATCTTCGTAAATGGCATCCATCAGGGCTTTCATCATGTTGTCGAAATCAGGTTTAGCCTGGTGTGGTTTACCGTTAAGCTCGGCACGTTTCTTTTTGCTCCAGCTCGCAGGCATTGGAAGAATGAAGGTGACATGCGAACGGCTTTCCGGCAGCTCAACACACTTCAGACGAACTTCATCACAGAAAGCCCGGTAACGCAGAACCTCGGGACGCTTTTTCCATTTGTCAGCGCGCGTCATTCTGGGCTTGCCCATTGGGGTGATATCGTAGACTTTCACAATCACCTCCAGATCCGTTGTTGCCAGGTTCTGTCCTGACGAGGAGGCTTAGATACTTCCGGCAAGAACGCGCTGATCGTCCAGTGAATGAAGTCATTATCCAGACTACGCTCGGTCTTAATCTGCTTTGCGTGATAGCGGGCTTCCAGTTCGTCAGCCTGCTCAGTGGTGAGTTGGGTATGTTGAAACCAGCTTTTCTTCATAACGCACCTCTGGATGCGGCAAAAAGAAAATCGCTGGCGTTGGTTAACGTCAGTATGAGGGATTGCTTGAATTGATCTTGCGCCATGGGGCTTTTCTCCTGTGGCGCAGCAGGTATAGGTTGTTCAGGCCTATGACGGGAGTGTAACAGATTTTTGGGTAACGCGATAACCAGCCCTTTCCAGCATCTGGGTAAACAACGTAGGTGTACCAATAATTTCATTATCCTGAAGAGGCATGAAAGACACCATGCTACCGCGACGGTACATCAGGGCGCGCTCACACTCAGGAAATGATTGCAGCCTGGCAACGATGACTCCATCGTGACATCTGATGACTGCGTAGCCTTTTTTGGGCAATCCTAATTTTTCTTTCACTTAAACTCCCCCATGCAAACGGGATAAAAGTAACACCCAAAATAATTAATAAAACCAGTCGTCAGCACTTTCCCAGGTTTCCTGGAGGATAGTCTCAATTTTCTTTTTATCTTCCTTGTCACCACCAAACACACTTAAACCATCGGAGCCTGCACGTCGTATGCTCAAGCTGCAATTCTCATAGTGGTTTCCCAACCTTTTAAGCAATTCTTTCTCCAGCGCCGGAACTGCTCCCTTTGGAAGTTCTTTAGTACGATCAATGGTTAGTTCAACTTTCATATTAGCCTCCACTGCATATACTGTATATTTGTACAGTACACCGATACATTGAAATGATCAATGACTTAAGAGCACAAATTGTTAACCTTAGCCTATAAATGAGATGCAAAAAAAACCCGCCGAAGCGGGTTCAATCCAATGAGGACTTGTTGTTTTGACACCATTGTAAGTATTGAGATATCAACGTCCTTAAATTTGGATAACTGCTTTGATTGGGATTGATTGCGCAACTTTCATATGCTCGTCTCCCCCTGCAACTTTTTCAGGTTCTGTCTAACATACCCAATCAAAATAACAACTGTGTCAGGTATCCCATAATAATCGCCATGCCCAAAATAACGGTCAGAAATGCAGCAATCAAGGGTGTTTTGAACATTGATTTAAGCAGTATTACTTCCGTCAGACTAGCTCCTGCGCTACCAATAATCAGAGCCATTACTGCTCCCGTTCCCATGCCTTTATCCATCAAGACTGATGCCAACGGAATTACTGCCTCAGCACGTATATACAACGGTATTCCAATAATTGCACTTAGTGGAATCGCAAACGGATTATCATTCCCAGCATGAGCAGCAATCCACTCTGCAGGTATAAAACCGTAGATAAACGACCCTATAACAATACCTAACATCAGATAAGGTAATACATCTTTAAATTGAGTCCAGGCATCCTGAAATGCCAGTCGTATCGCACCAGGCTCTCTTACTACACTTTTCGGGAAGAATTGTTTATTTGTTTGGCCCGTCTCGCAGCTCAATTCACAATTTGTGCCCCGAAATGCTGAGAAACTCTTAAACGTTTCTTGTGGTTTAGAACAACTATTAGCCCCTATGTCCTGTTGATTTGATACAGAGCAGCAAGCTGAAACACTCTGTAGTTTAGTTTCAGGAGTTTTTCCACTGCTAACACCACAACAGCTAGCCAGCGGTTTTGATGTTTCGACAATATGTCGGTCAAAACCAAGCACATCTAACAAAATACTTGCCAGTACGGAAACTGTTGCAGCTATAACAGCGTATAGCAGGGTAACTTTCCAACCAAAAGTAACCCACATCAGACCAATGATTATCGGGTTAAGCAGAGGTGAAACAAACAAGAATGTAAGTGTTGGACCGAAGCCTGCTTTTGCTGATAACAGTCCGCGTAACATGGGAATTGTAGAGCAGCTGCAAAACGGTGTTACAGCTCCTAACAGCGATGCAAGTATGTAACCTCTCCCCTTTCTCGCCCCTAACATTCTTTGAATCTTTTGGTCCGGAATTTTTTGCCTGATAAGGCTAACACCCGCACTAATCAGAAAAAAAAGCGCAGACAACTCGACAGCAAGAAACAAGAACATCTCTGCCGCGTTAGTAAACATAGAAATCCAGCTATTCATGACCCCCCATAAACCATATTTCTAGAATAATCGAATTATTGAGGTTAGATCAACATATTTCTGGTATTATCGAAATATCAATAGATGAGGAAGGTACCATGCAACTAGAAGAAGTAGCTAAAGCTATGAAAGAATTAGGACATCCAACACGTTTGTTTATTTTCAAACACCTTGTTAAAGCCGGTGAACAAGGTTTACCTGTAGGTGATCTACAAAAACAACTTGCGATTCCATCTTCAACACTGAGTCATCATATATCCGCTCTTGTTTCCGTAGGTCTGGTCAAACAAAATCGCGAAAGCCGCTCCTTAATCTGCGTTTCTCAATATGACAAGTTAGAGTCGATTATTGATTTTCTACGCGAAGAATGTTGCATCAACAGTCCAAAGATTTAAATCGAGGCAATCCATTGTTTTTATTTGATAAAGGAGCCGCCTAAATAACAGGCGGCTCTCCTGTCGCTTATTTCAATTTTTTGCCTGCATCATCAACGACTTTCTCGCCATCTTCCTTGGCGAAAGCCCCTTTCTGAGCATCAGGAAGGATATCCAGAACAACTTCAGAAGGACGGCACAGTTTGGTTCCCAGCGGTGTTACCACGATGGGGCGATTAATCAGGATCGGATGCTGCAACATAAAGTTAATTAACTGGTCGTCAGTAAATTTATCTTCGGCAAGACCCAGTTCCTCATATGGCTCGACGTTCTTACGTAGTAACGCCCGGACGGAAATGCCCATATCAGCAATGAGTTTGACCAGCTCATCGCGTGAAGGTGGAGTCTCAAGGTAAAGAATAACGGTCGGCTCATTACCGCTGTTGCGGATCATCTCAAGCGTGTTACGCGACGTGCCGCAGGCAGGATTGTGATAAATGGTGATGTTGCTCATATCAGTATCTCATTACAAAGTGAAAGAGAGACGTAGCGCCAGCGCTGCCAGCGTTACAAACAGCACAGGCAGAGTCATGATAATCCCGGTGCGGAAATAGTATCCCCACGTGATGGTCATATTCTTCTGTGAAAGTACATGTAGCCAGAGCAGCGTTGCCAGGCTACCAATAGGTGTGATTTTCGGCCCCAGATCGCAGCCAATCACGTTGGCATAAATCATCGCCTCTTTGATGACGCCGGTTGCGGTACTGCCATCAATAGAAAGAGCGCCAACCAGCACGGTAGGCATGTTGTTCATGATGGAAGACAGGAAAGCCGTCAGGAAGCCAGTACCCAGCGTCGCGGCCCAGAGTCCTTTATCAGCCAGCACGTTCAGAACACCTGAAAGATATTCGGTTAGCCCTGCGTTGCGCAGACCGTAAACTACCAGGTACATCCCCAATGAGAAGATGACGATCTGCCAGGGTGCACCATGTAGCACTTTACCAGTGTTAATGGCATGGCCTCGTTTCGCCACTGCAAACAGAATTATCGCCCCAACCGCTGCAATCGCACTAACGGGAATACCGAGCGGCTCGAGGACGAAGAAACCAACAAGCAGGAGAATCAGAACTATCCAGCCAGTGCGGAATGTAGCCGTATCTTTTATTGCCTCTGTTGGTTTCTTTAGGAGGGCCAGATCGTAAGTTGGCGGGATGTCCTTGCGGAAAAACAGATGCAGCATAATTAGTGTGGCAATAATGGCGGCGATATCGACCGGTACCATCACCGATGCATATTCGGTGAATCCCAGACCAAAGAAGTCCGCCGAAACAATATTCACCAGGTTCGACACGATAAGCGGCAGGCTGGCAGTATCGGCAATAAACCCGGCTGCCATGACGAATGCCAGCGTAGTACCTTTGCTGAATCCTAATGCCAGCAGCATAGCAATAACGATTGGTGTCAAAATAAGTGCCGCACCATCGTTGGCAAACAGTGCCGCCACCGCTGCGCCGAGCAGGACGATATAGGTAAAGAGCAAACGGCCACGACCGTTACCCCAGCGTGAAACATGCAATGCCGCCCATTCGAAAAAGCCTGATTCATCGAGCAGCAGGCTGATGATAATCACCGCAATAAAGGTCGCTGTCGCGTTCCAGACGATATTCCACACCACCGGAATATCGCCTATATGCACAACGCCAGAAATCAAAGCCAGGCCCGCGCCCAGCGTTGCACTCCAGCCGATCCCTAATCCTTTCGGTTGACAGATAACCAAGACAATGGTCAGGACAAAAATAGCGCCTGCCAGTAACATACACCCTCCTGACAGGGCGGATCTGCCGCCCTGTATAAACAAAAAATTAACTCGCCAACTCTCTGAGTTTTTCAATACCTGTTGGCTCAGAAGCCAGTACCGGAACGAGCGCTATATGGTCAGCGTGCTGATTCTTAACAGCCTCAATCTGAGGCTGTTCCTGCTGAGCGCGCTGGCAAAGCAACGGAGAACGCGTATTCGCGATGGAAAGGCTGTTATTGATAATCCAGCCCCATGGATGAATCCCCGCTCTTTCAAGGTCAGCCTGTAGGCTTGCCGCTTCCAGTACCGGTGTGGTTTCAGGCAGAGTGACCAGCAGAACTTTGGTTCGTTCCGGGTCCTGAAGCTGCATCATTGGGGTAGTAAAATGACCTTTCTCCCCCATTTTTTTGGCAATCTCTCGGTGGTAAGCCCCGGTAGCATCCAGCAACAACAGCGTGTGCCCAGTGGGAGCTGTATCCATGACAACAAACCGCTTACCTGCTTCACGAATCACTCGGGAAAAAGCCTGGAACACGGCAATTTCTTCAGTACAGGGAGAACGTAAATCTTCTTCCAATAGCCGTTTCCCTGCTTCGTCCAGATCTTTTCCCTTCGTCTCAAGAACATGCTGGCGATAGCGTTCGGTTTCATCGTGAGGGTTGATGCGGCTGACCTGCAGGTTTTTGAGGCTGCCGTTCAGCGTTGTACTCAGGTGCGCAGCGGGATCAGAGGTGGTGAGATGCACGTCATATCCCATGTCTGCCAGCCTTACGGCGATGGCAGCAGCCATCGTGGTTTTCCCTACACCACCTTTGCCCATCAACATAATCAGGCCATGTTCACTGCGGGCGATATCATCGACCAGGTCAGAGAGCGATAAGTTTTCAGGCGTGTACAGGACGTTCGGTACCGGGAGCGGTAATGCATCAAAACGGGTATCCAACAACCCCTTCAACGCAGACACACCAACCATATTTACTGGCTGGAGTAATAAGGTATCTCTCGGTAGCTCAGATAAACCAGCAGGAAGATTTGCCAGTGCTTCCTGCTCCCGTTGCCATATCGCAGCAGCCAGCGCGTCATGTTCAGCTTCGGCTTTAGGCAGCACACCATTAATAACCAGGTACTGGTTTTTCAGGCCAATTGCGGCCAGTTCTTCATGGGTGCGGGCTACTTCCTGCAGCGTAGATTTTTGCAGTCGTGCAACCAGAACCAGGCGAGTACGTTCAGGATCGGACAACGCCTCTACCGCATGAGCATACTGCTCACGCTGCTTTTCCAGCCCGGCCATTGGGCCAAGACAGGAAGCACCATCCGGATTACTTTCAATGAAACTACTCCAGGCACCGGGAAGCTGGAGAAGGCGAATCGTGTGGCCCGTCGGCGCTGTATCAAAAATGATGTGATCGAAGCGGGTCAGCAGGGAAGCGTCTGTCAATAAGCCGGTGAACTCATCAAACGCCGCAATCTCAGTCGTACAGGCTCCTGAAAGCTGCTCGCTGATACTGTTAACAACGTCTTCAGGCAGAAGACCTTTGATAGGATCAACGATTCTGGAGCGGTATTGTTGGGCAGCTTCCTGAGGGTCAATCTCCAGAGCGGAAAGTCCAGTAACTGCTGTCACAGAGCGAATGGTGTTACCGATAGCCTGGTCGAATACCTGACCGACATTGGAGGCTGGATCTGTACTGACCAGCAAAACCCGCTTACCTTGTTCGGCAAGGCGGATAGCCGTCGCGCAGGAAATGGACGTTTTTCCTACGCCACCCTTGCCAGTAAAAAACAGGTAAGGCGGGATATTCTCTGAGAATTTCATATGTCCTCCTGACATATTCAGCAACAGGAAGTATTACCACCACAGCAGCTGGTGGGAGCTAACCCTACCTTCTCCAGCGGAATACCGAACCAGCGAGCCAGCTCAGCGCGTTTTGGGTATCGCCCAGCCATCACCGTTTCACCGTCCAACAGCAGTAGCGGAAGCCCTTCTGCTCCAGATGCTTCGAGGAATACTTTCGCTTTCTCATTATGAACAAAGCTCATGGGCTGCTGCGCCAGGTTATAACGTTCAACCTGTACGCCACGTCCTTTCAGCCACTGCACATCAGCAGAGAAATCAACCAGAACCTGATCGACATCTGAGCCACATACGCCGGTACTGCAGCACATTGCCGGGTCAAACACCGTTAACGTCTTCATTCTGAATACCTCACATTCGAAAAATCATATATGTTCAGGCAAATTTTTTAGATGCAAACAGCCTTACCGCTACCAAAGCAGTTTGCCGATGCCAGCTTACGGGCGATGGCCTGTACGTCGTCCTGTTGGCTTAACCAAGCCTGCTCAATTACCTGAGCAGCCCATGACGGAATATGCGGAGATAAGCGGTAGTGAACCCACTTGCCCTGCTTGCGATCCAGTAATAATCCACTTTCCCGGAGCATTGCCAGATGACGGGAGATCTTGGGCTGCGACTGATCCAGCGCCGTACAGAGATCGCACACGCATAGCTCTCCCATTACTCTAAGCAGCAACACGATGCCCAGCCGAGTTTCATCGGAAAGGTTTTTGAAGAGTTGTAGAGAAGTTAGTTCAGCCATTTTAGTCTCCTGAATTCTCTCCGTAGTTTCCTGCAATAGTTGAGTGTCGTCAACCATCACATTCGAAAATTCGAATACGATGGCTATGTGGTTTTAATATCAGATTTACTGATTGTTCATTATTCAATTTGTTAATCCTGCCGCTTTTCGACGCCTGTATTCATCTATCAGTAATTGTGCTGGCGTTGGTCCTGCCGGATGGCGCGGCGCTTCCAGTTGACGTCGAATTGGTGGGACACTTAGTCCATTACCAACATGCTTCGACCACTTCGTGAGTAACTTTTCTGCCAGTCGTTTCAGCTCCCCCTCTGTCATTTGTCGTTCTACGCCCGTTCTGCGCATTTCAATGCAGATGTGATACAGCACGGGCTGAGGCCATGGATATTTATCGCTTCCTGAATACCGATATGACTCATTGCGCCAGCGCCGGTATTCCGTCATAACCTGCTCCGATTTCAGTCCGAATGGATTCGCCCCACTCTCTGAAACCAGAGAAACAAACTCAGCCAGGTCAGGCGGCCATGTATTTCCCATCGCGCAGCGCTCCATGCATTGCTGACAGACCAGCCGAATTTGAGGTTCAGTCATCGAACCTATCTGGGCTATCCAGATAGGCGAAGGCTCCGCCCCGTTCTTCTGGGTCCATCGGTTCGAATACACCTCCCCCATGACCTGCCACAGTCGCCAGGCTGTTTCCGTCGCCATCAAGTCCATTCCTGCGGCGCCACTCTGCGTGTGCTGACTGAATTTGCTGAACTGCCCGGGATGCTGTTGGTTCTGATCCTGCTCCCACATGACTGTTACCTCCGGTTTCTGGTTTTACCTGCGTTCTCACCCGGGCTACATGTCGGGCAAATTTTTGTTCCCACTGGATTTGAGTAAAAACTTTCCCTTCCGACTCCCAATACGCGGTGAATTCTGCGAGTTCAGTCAGAAGGTAATCTGGTTCAGGCAGGGGGATACCCCACGATGCAGCGCGCTGTCGGAAGTCTCTGGAGGGAAGCCAGCTATCTGTCATGCTGAATTTCCCGATCGGTTCATCAACACCGTCCAGGTATCGGGGCATGACCGGGGATGGCGGTTCATCCCCATTCGGATTTTTCATCGCGCCCGCGTTAAGAGAGGGGTTTAAGATCTGTTTACTGCTAACTGCTTTCTGGATACCTGATGGCAAAGGTTTAGCCAAAGACTTAGCCTTATCCTTAGGCAAAGCGAAAGCCTTATCAAAAGCCGTCCCCATAGCGTCAGAAACCCCGTAGCAGGCGGCTTTGAGAGCTTCATATGCTTTATCTTTCAGTGAACATTCAGGCAGTAATTCAAACGATCTTGCCCATGATTTGATCACGTTCACTGATGCTGGAGGGTTATGTTTCACCGCGTTAGGCAACCAAAAAACTCTGGCTTTAAGGTCGGCTTCCACCATACCTAACGCTATGGCTTCGCCTAAGGCTAAGTCGAAGGCTTCGACATCCCAGTTTAATTCTTCGGCCATAGCCGCCCTTCCCGCCTTATACAGCCCGGGTATAATCCCCGTGAATGGGCCTGTAAGCAGGTAAATAAACAGACTCTGCCCACTTGGCGGGAGTGGTGATAAGGCTCGAAATTTAGGATCATCCCACATGGTGATCTTCACCTTACGGTAAGGCTCGTTACTAGCCTTACTCTTAGGCATGGCCTTAGCCAAAGGATTAGGCATACTTCACCCCGCGAGTTGCAGTAATAATGGTCATTGGTCAAAACTCGATTAAAACAATTGCGGCGCTACGGCGCTTATACTCGCCAGTAGTGGTCCCGCCGCGTCAGCAGGTAACATGTTGAACAATGCGATTGCCGCCTCACGAATTTCCTTCTCGAGCTTTTGTAATGGCGCGCCGATTAATTTCGCATGGTGTGCCTCACTGCACTCTTTGATTGCGTTCGCCACCAGCTCTGCTTCTGTGCTCGCATTACTTAACCCGTGCTTTCTGGCGATCTGAACTGGCATAGCAGCAATAATTGAACCTGACAGCTGCATAACGTAAGCCGTGTACTTTTCCGAACCGCCCTCGTTTTTCAGGTATCGGAATAAATTCTGTTTATTAACAGCAATTCCCCGTCCATCTGCTTTGGCCCACTCTTCAGCCACCAGCTGAGTGATCCGTTCCTGTGCCTGTCCTGGTAATGTCGATTCCCATTCACGAACGGCGGCCAATATGGCACGGTGCTGAATGCCGTCACGGCGCTGGGGTTTAAATTGATTTTGCGATTTCACCGGAGCGGCTACTCGTGGTTTATTATGGGTATAAGCTACTGATTGCATCATTCAGACCTCGCTTTGTGGCGGAAATACACTATCAAGAGAGCAGGTGCGCCCTAACTCGTTAAGCTTCTCCACAATCAATCTGCATTCCGGTAGGCCTGGTTGGCGTGTTCCGTTCTCATAATTTGAGAGCCTTGACTGACGCCACCCGAATAATTTGGCTAATTGCTCTTGAGTTAAACCGAGCGCTTGCCGTTCTTTGGCGATGTTGTTCATCTTGTCCTCACATATAGTGTTTAGCTGAATTAAACACACAATGTGTTAGACAGTCAAGACGAAACGTTCTTTGAGCGTTAACACGTAACGTGGTAAAAATCAGTAATGAATATAAACACTGCAATTGCCGCCAGACTGAAGCAACTACGCGAACAGAAAAATATGTCGCAATCTAAACTCGCAGAGTTATGTGGGTGGGCTCAGTCACGCATCGGGAACTATGAAGCAGGTCGCCGCAATGTTGGCGTTGACGACGCTATAACGATATCTAAAGCTCTCGGCATTAGCCCGGCTGAGCTAATGTTTGGTGATGATCACGCCGAATCATGGTTAACGCCAAAACATCGTAAGTTGATTACTCTTTTTGACCAGTTGCCGGAGTCTGAACAAGACAGAATGATCGATACCTTTCAATTACGGCTGAAAGAAATTGATGAGTATGTTGAGAAATACCTTCGGGGACGATTAAAGCCAACTGACGACTAAGCTACAATTTTCAGCACTCTAACCAGCCTCCTTGGCTGGTTTTTTTATGCCTTTCCCACTCCCTTTTCCCATATCGTTATCATCAACACCACCTTAAACACATGCTGTGTTGACTTTTAAACACATTTAGAGTTTAAATATAAACACATTTTGAAAAACGTCATCGAGGCAGGACGCCCACGAAGTAGCTGCCGGCGGCATACGAATCACCGGATGAGATGACAAGTATTAACACGCAGCAGGTTCAACGTTCCGCCAGCCTGGCGACAAGGGCAACGCAAGAGGATAAATCCATGATCGATTTCGCACGTAAACCAGTGCGGTGTCAGGCCGTACATCTAAATCGCATTGAAGTAATCATTCGACTGATTTGCTACACGCTTGCCCAGAAGGGCGACCCGTCTGCCGACCAACAGACTGCAGTTCGTTCTTAACGAGTTTGACCAATGGCTGTTGCCAGCCTCATGCCCGGTGCACAGGGCATTGTGATGGTAATACCACCATCGTAACCAAACAGGAGACGAAGACCTGTTCTGGTTAAATTGGAAAAGTGTTCTTTGCCCGTCCCGTGGCGGGCTTTTTTCCGGAGGTTTTTATGTCAGCTAACGATCTGGCATTGCGATTCAGCAGCGCACCAGCCGAGGCATTAATCGGGGTTTTGCCTGTTCTGGAAGTAAAAGAAGCATTACGTGAAGAAGTTGAAAGTGATGTGATGGATGAAGTCTGGACTGAGCACAACTTTGAAATGGAAGCGATGGGTGAACAAGTTGATGAAACAGCCAGGCTCGCTCGTAAGTTTGAATGTGCGGCTGAAGCTCTTGGAACGGCGATCAAACTTGCTCTGACTCTTCCACATAATGAGGCTATGCAGGTTCTGAATGACGCCTTAAACGATAACCCAGGATACGGTCGCGAACCGGCAAAGGATGCGTGATGGAGTTTGGAATGAAACGCGTGGTGGCTTCTGTTCAGGTCGTTGCCATCCTCCACAGGATTTACAACGGCAGTCCGGTTTCCATCGCATCTATCAGTAAAGAATCAAAGCTGTCTGTGTCTTACCTCGAGCAGATTTTCTCGAAGCTGCGCAGCAGTGAAATCGTCACCAGCCAGCGTGGCGCTGGTGGCGGGTACCACCTTAGCAAAGCAAACCCCAGCGTGGCTGACGTCGTTCGCGCCGTTACTCACACGCCTGATTCATTTGAGCCCGTGCTGAATGCTCTGGAGTGGGTCCCCGTCGCACAGCTGGCGCAGGGAAAATCCCCTACCCCATAAAGCACAAAACCCGCGCAAGGCGGGTTAAGTACCCGGTCAGCCGACCAAAGCTTTCCGGAACGAGTTTTGACCAATAACCACTACCTTAGGCGGCGATCATCAGCTGCCGGGTATCTTACAATCCTATGGAGCCCGAACGCAATGTTAACGTATGCGTATCTTATTAAAGCCAAAGCGAAAGCAACTGAGGCAAAAAACCTGTTTTGCTGGTTCTCTGCGAAATCAGATTCCCGTGCAGAACGCGAAATCCTCAATATTCTCGAAGACAACGATATTGCCGTCGGTCGTGGCGCCGACTATCAATTACCTGTCCGCACCAACTGGTTTGTTGTTGACGATCTTCCTGAGGAAAGCACACTTGATGACACATGGTGCGATCGTTACGAACTGGCAGAAGACCAGCAAACGTGGCAACTGAAACAGAAGCCGGATAATGAAAATCTGGAGGCTTCCAGCCAGCAAAAACCTGAAACCTCCAGTGCCAATGTACCCACCAGCGATGCGCCAGCATTGCTCCGCCCCATATCTCGCTTGCGCCTGTCTCAGCGACTGATTGCGCACCTGGTCAATGACACTGAAGAGAAGGAAATCAGTGAAGCGCAGCACATCCAGATCGGACAAATGGAACTGGACGAAAATGATCTCTATGTACAAAACCTGTTACAGGCCGTTTCGAATGTGCCAGCGGTGAAAGAGCTTTCTGCTCATGTCGAGTGGAAGCTGACAAGCGCTGTAAAAGAAGTCTTCGACCGTGAGCAGGTCTATACCGTTGCTTTATTTGAGCAATTTATTACCGAATGGATTGAAGAACCAGAAAAGCGAGCTCTTACCGTTCAGGAGTGGGTTAATCAAAAGAAAGCTGGAGTTGCGGGTGATGAACATGCCATTCCACCTGTAACGCCAGAGCTTATTACCGTTGCGACTTTGCCGCTACGCCAGCGCCTCTTAGCTCAGTTTATTTCTGAAGAATATGCTTACCATATTGATACTGAGCAGAAGAAAACCATTCAGGAACTCGAGCTGGATGTGGATAACAGCTATGTGCAGAACCTGCTGCTTGCCGCCGAGAATGTAGAACCATTCAGGAAAGCGCCAGAGATAGATATCTGGAAAATCGTCAGCGCGCTGAAAACCGTTTTTCCGGTTGATGGAAAACGAGTTGATCTGGTCACCGTTATCCAGTTCTTTAAGGCCTGGTTCAATACTGAGCACATTGACCGTGGGCTGCTGGTTAAAGAGTGGTGTAAGGGCAATCGTGTGTCGCAGATTCAGCGCACTGACTCCGGAACCAACGCTGGTGGAGGCAATAAGACCGATCGCAACCCGGAACTTGTCCACACGCTGGATACTCTGGACATTGATATTGCGCTGGCCACACTTCCAATGGATTTCAACATCTACGATATCCCAGGTGGCGTTTTCCGTCGTGCAAAAGAGATCATTGCTAAAAATGAAAGCCCGTTCAAAGAGTGGTCCGCCGCCCTGCGCAAACGCGCTGGCATCCTGGATTATTCCCGCGCCGCTATTTTCGCGCTTATTCGTAGTGCAGAAGAAAACACTCACCATTTCCCGGAGCTGCTGAGCCGTTACATCAACAAAAATCTGACTGAAACCGACCACCAGCACCCAACTGAAGAAACCCTGGCGGCAGCCGGTCACGTACCAGAAAAAAGCTGGGAAAACGAGATTAAAGAGAGGTCCACAGCTGAACAGAAGGCAATAGCCGAACAACCAGAAATCGCCAACATGGGCAACGGTGTTTTCTCCATTGATGGCCTGATGGGTAACCAGCCGGCGCCAGCGCTTTCTGTCGTAGACCAGGTACGCCAGCGCGCCGTCGAAGAAAAATTACATCAAGCCAATACCGAGGAAACCACCAGCGATGTGCAGATGGAAAAAACTGACAACAGCGAAATCAAAACCAATCCTGATGTGCCTCAGGGCGAAGCAGCAGCTTTGCCAGTTGAAAGCACTGATGCAACTGGTGAGCCTCCAGCTTCCCTGAATAATGAACCCGTTCACCATATAGATACGGATCACCTGAACGCTTTTTATACTCACCTGATGGTTGATTTGGAAACTATGGGCAGCGGTCCTGATGCACCAATAGTCTCTATCGGCGCCGTATATTTTGATCCTTCAACTGGTAACACTGGTGCCGAATTTTACCCGGTTGTCAGTCTTGAATCATCGATGTCGTTTGGCATGAAACCGGATGCGTCGACAATTCAGTGGTGGTTGAAACAATCATCTGAAGCCCGCTCTGCCATTCTTGTTGATGAGGCCCTGGGGCTGCGTGAAACCCTTGAACTCCTGGCTGACTTTATCGCTGAAAACGCTGCTAACGGTAGCCACACTGTTCAATTATGGGGTAATGGTTGCTCGTTTGATAACGTCATTCTGCGCCGCGCATACGCGTTAACAGAAACTCCCTTCTCTGTTCCGTTCTGGAATGACAGGGACGTAAGGACCATGGTCGAACTGGGTAAATCTGTCGGTATCAATCCACGCTACGACATCCCGTTTGAAGGCGACATGCACAATGCGCGTTCTGACGCCCGACATCAGGTCAAATACGTCTCTGCAATCTGGCAACGTCTGACCGCAAACTGATTATTGAATATCAACCAATGCCAGCTGTTGCGCGTATCGTAATAGCTGGCTATCGCGAGTGATGGCTATGAGTGAACAATTTCTGATACCGCTGACAGAATGGAAAGCCGGTCGCTTTGGTTTTGTAATTACCAATACCACGCTGGTGAAATACGGCAAGCTGGGCTACATAAACCCGAAGCCGGAAAAAATTTGCGGGCGCTGGTGTGTAGATCGCAATGCAGTGTATGTCGGCCCCGGCGCTGTCGGCGTGGCGCCAGAAATTCATGATAACGATGATGACGCGCTAAAGGAGATCCTCAATCATGTCGCCAAGGCCACGAAAAAATAGCATCTCCATTCCCGGGCTTTATGCCCGGTTTGATCGCCGAACCGACAAAACCTATTACCAATATAAAAACCCAGTAACCGGAAAATTTCACGGACTCGGAACCGATAAAACCAAAGCAGAAAAAATAGCGGTCATCGCCAATCAGCGACTGGCTGCGGCAGAAGCTGATTATTTCCTGAAAAAAATCGATGAAAAACCATCATTAAATAAGGCGCGCGGGATCAGTTTAAAGGCGTGGATTGTTCGCTATGAAAAAGTGCAGCGCACACGTGTAGACAACGGTGATCTGTCAGAAACCCGACTCAAAGAAAAGATGAGGATGGCTAATCTTTTGGTTGGTCGACTTGGTAATCATCCGTTGCGTAGTCTGGAAGTCAGGGATTTTTCCCTGATACTGGAGGAATGGCTCGATAAGGGGCAGGCCAGCACAGCGCTAAACAATCGCGTGGTGTGGGTGGATATTTATCGCGAAGCACAGCATGCGGGTGAAGTTCCTCCTGGCTGGAATCCTCCGGAGGCGACGCGAAAACCGGTACCGAAAGTGACCCGGGCACGACTCAGCATCGAGGACTGGCGGGCCATATTCAATGTTACCCCTGAAGGGCATTACAACAGGAACGCCATGCTTCTCGCCCTGGTTACCGGCCAGCGAAGAGAGGATATTGTCAGAATGAAATTTTCTGATGTGTGGGACGGTCATTTGCATGTCATTCAGGGCAAAACAGGTATGCGCCTTGCGTTACCCCTGTCACTTCATTGCGATGCCGTGGGCATGACGCTCAAAGAGGTCATTGCCGGTTGTCGCAACAAGATTGTTAGCCCTTACCTGGTTCACAGCCGGTTGCAGAAAAAAGGCCAGCCAATGAGCAAAGACAACCTGTCAGATTATTTTGCGGATGCCCGGGATCTGGCGGGAATTAAGCCACCAGCCGGGAAAACGCCAACGACATTCCACGAGCAACGCTCGCTAGCCGAACGACTGTACCGCGCGCAAGGGATCGACACTAAAACGCTGCTGGGCCATAAAGTGCAGGCAACAACAGATCGCTATAACGACACTCGTGGACAGGAATGGCTAAAGCTAGTCATTTAAATGGGCATTTTTTTCCGATCACCTGGAAAATTGTTGTAAAATTCGCGGCCTTAGTGATGGCCGCTTATTTTTTGGCTGTCTGTTTTGGTGGGAAGTTTTGGAGAGATTTTGGAGAAGAGAAAAAGTTGATTATTTTCAATGCTCTGAAAGCGTCACGCCTTCTGAACAAGAAGGTGGAACTCGAATGATCGGTCGACTGCTCCGCGGCGGTTTTATGACCGCTATCTACGCGTATCTGTATATTCCAATCATCATTCTGATTGTGAACTCCTTTAACAGCTCGCGCTTCGGCATCAACTGGCAGGGTTTTACTACCAAATGGTACGGCCTGCTGATGAATAACGACAGCCTGTTGCAGGCGGCGCAGCACTCGCTGACGATGGCTGTGCTATCCGCCACGTTTGCCACCTTGATCGGCTCACTCACTGCGGTTGCGCTGTACCGCTACCGTTTTCGCGGTAAACCGTTCGTCAGTGGTATGCTGTTCGTGGTGATGATGTCGCCAGATATTGTGATGGCAATATCTCTGCTGGTGCTGTTTATGCTGATCGGCATTCAACTGGGTTTCTGGTCGCTGTTGTTCTCACATATCACTTTTTGTCTGCCTTTTGTGGTGGTGACAGTTTACTCACGCCTGAAAGGTTTTGATGTACGCATGCTTGAGGCTGCTAAAGATTTGGGTGCCAGCGAAGTAACTATTCTGCGCAAGATTATACTGCCACTGGCTATGCCTGCGGTGGCTGCAGGTTGGTTGCTGAGCTTTACGCTGTCGATGGATGATGTCGTCGTTTCGTCCTTCGTTACCGGACCGGGTTATGAAATTCTGCCATTAAAAATCTACTCAATGGTCAAAGTCGGTGTATCACCAGAGGTGAACGCGCTGGCGACCATTTTGTTGGTTCTGTCGCTGGTTATGGTGATCGCCAGCCAGCTTATTGCACGTGATAAAACCAAGGGCCGCTGAGGCCCTTAATTCAGGGGACGTTAAATGATGAAAAAATGGTCACGCCACCTGCTCGCGGCGGGTGCTCTGGCACTGGGCATGAGCGCCGCTCACGCGAATGACAACAACACGCTCTATTTCTATAACTGGACCGAGTATGTCCCGCCAGGGCTGCTGGAACAATTCACCAAAGAGACCGGCATTAAGGTTATCTATTCGACCTACGAGTCGAACGAAACCATGTACGCCAAGCTCAAAACCTATAAAGACGGCGCATACGATCTGGTGGTTCCGTCCACCTATTATGTCGATAAAATGCGTAAAGAAGGCATGATCCAGAAGATCGACAAGTCGACGTTGACCAACTTCCACAACCTCGATCCGGAAATGCTCAACAAGCCGTTTGACCCGAACAATGACTACTCCATCCCGTATATCTGGGGTGCGACGGCCATTGGCGTAAACAGCGATGCTATCGATCCGAAAACCGTCACCAGTTGGGCCGATCTATGGAAACCGGAGTACAAAGGCAGTCTGCTGTTAACGGATGATGCGCGTGAAGTGTTCCAGATGGCGCTGCGCAAGCTGGGATACTCCGGCAATACCACCGACCCGAAAGAGATTGAAGCCGCCTATAACGAACTGAAGAAGCTGATGCCTAACGTCGCGGCGTTTAACTCTGACAACCCGGCCAACCCGTATATGGAAGGTGAAGTCAATCTGGGGATGGTATGGAATGGCTCCGCGTATGTTGCGCGTCAGGCAGGTACACCGCTGGAAGTGGTATGGCCTAAAGAAGGTGGCATTTTCTGGATGGATAGCCTGTCTATTCCGGCTAACGCGAAAAACAAAGAAGGTGCGCTGAAGCTGATTAACTTCCTGCTGCGCCCGGACGTGGCGAAAGAAGTTGCGGAAACTATTGGTTATCCGACGCCAAACCTGGCAGCACGTAAGCTGTTAAGCCCTGAAGTCGCAAATGATAAAACCCTGTACCCTGACGCAGAAACCATCAACAAAGGGGAATGGCAGAACGACGTCGGTTCCGCCAGCGCTATCTATGAAGAGTATTATCAGAAGCTAAAAGCAGGACGTTAATTGCCCTCCTCGTAGGCCGGATAAGACGCGCCAGCGTCGCATCCGGCGCATCATCACTGCCCGATGGCGCTGCGCTTATCGGGCCTACGCCATCCGTGCTCACAGACCTTTCAATAACTTCTCAACAAACTCTGGCACCACCTGGCTTGCCGGACCGTAATACTTCTCTTCAAACTCGCTGCCAACCTGGCTCGGTTCGAGATTTAGTTCTACCGTATGTGCCCCATGCAGCCGCGCCTCATGCACAAAACCCGCAGCCGGATAAACATGTCCCGATGTGCCAATCGCAATGAATACATCCGCCATTGCCAGCGCCATGTAAATTTCATCCATGCCCAGCGGCATTTCACCAAACCACACCACGTGTGGTCGCAGCGGTGCCGGAAATTGACAGCAGTGACATTTATCTTCCGGGGTCACATCGTCCTTCCATTCCAGAATCTGCCCGCTTTGCGAGCAGCGAACCTTGAGCAGTTCGCCGTGCATATGGATAACGTTCTGGCTGCCCGCACGCTCATGCAGGTTATCAATGTTCTGCGTCACCAGTAAAAAACGGTCGCCCAGTTCGGCTTCGAGTTTTGCCAGTGCGATATGCGCCGCGTTGGGCTGGATTTCTGGCTGTTGCAATTGATGGCGACGGGCGTTATAAAACGACTGAACCAGTTCCGGGTTTCGACTAAATCCTTCCGGAGTCGCAACGTCCTCAACCCGATGTTCTTCCCAGAGACCATCCGCCGCGCGGAAGGTTCGAATTCCTGACTCAGCGGAGATTCCCGCTCCCGTCAGTACCAGCACTCTTGGTTTTTCCATCAATTCAGGCACCACTCTGTCTCTGAAAAAGATTCGTTGACGCAGGCGATCGCGCAAATGGCGTTTATTTTTACGAAAGCGGCTTAACCGATGACCCCGACGCGACAGCATAACAACCTCTTTGTATTAATCGGTAAGATGTAGGAAAGCAGCCCCGCGCATCCCGCCGGCATCACCGTGCCGTGCCTGCTCAATACGCGGTACCCGGGCAACCGGCAACAGATGACGTGGCAGTCGGTCCGTCAGTTGCGTCGTAATAGCGGTAAAATTCGATAAGCCTCCGCCAATCACCACCAAATCAGGATCGACGATAGTCAGGATATTCCCAAGACACACCGCCAGCAAATCCAGATAGCGTTCTACGTGTGCACGCGCATGTTCATCGCCCTGCTCCCACAACGCGATAATTTCACGGGCATCCAGCGGTTGATGGTAGTAATGCTGATACAACCACGCAAATCCACCGCCGGAAAGATAGCTTTCGATGCATCCCAGTTGGCCGCATCCGCAGCGGCGCAGCGGGAAATCAAAGCCCATCAGCGTCAGCGCATCGACCGGCAAACGAATATGACCAAACTCGCCGGTGATATAGCTGCGTCCGGTGATGGATTTCCCGTTAAGCACCAGGCCGCCGCCAACGCCCGTACCGAGGATCAACCCCATCACCAGCGGATATTGGGTAAACTCGTCATCCCAGGCTTCGGAGAGAGCAAAACAGTTCGCATCGTTATCCAGACGCACATCGCGGTCAAGGCGAGCGCTAAGATCGGCGCGGAGCGGTTTGCCACTGGCGGCAGGAACGTTGGCCGCGTACAACGTGCCGTCTTCCGTTTCCGGCATGCCAGGAATCCCGATACCGACCGAACCTTTGATACCAAAACGCTGGTCAGCTTCCGTCACCAGATTGCAGACCGCATCAAGGAAAGCGTCGTAGCTGTCGCGAGGTGTAGGGACGCGAGTTTCCCATTGCAGACGACGTTGCTTATCAAACACGCCCAGCGCAATTTTGGTCCCGCCGATGTCAAATCCGTAATACATCACCGCTCCTTGATACACGTCATCCTTCAAGATGCCTCTGCGTTGGCTACGCCTTGATGCAGCATGAATGCTGTCGTGTATTATTGTTGTTATTGGCCGCTAAGTACTCTCGCAGGATCAATATTGCTGGCGCGACGCGCCGGATACCAACTTGCCAAAAGACTCAGCACGAGTGCTGTCACCAGCACGTAAATCACATCCAGCCAGTGTAATTCCGATGGCAGGAAGTCAATGAAATAGATATCGCCGGACAGGAACCGATGACCGATAAGCGCCTCGATTCCGTTGATGATCGGCGTCAGTTGCAACGAGACAACCACCCCGATGACGACGCCTATCAGGCTACCGAACAGACCCGCCAGCAGGCCGTACCAGACAAAAATGGCACGGATCAACCCATCTTTCGCCCCGAGGGTTCTTAATACCGCAATATCGCCGCTTTTGTCTTTTACCGCCATCACTAACGTGGAAACGATATTAAAGCAGGCCACACCAATCACCAGCACCATCGCCAGATACATAATGGCGCGAATCATCTGGATATCGCGATACATATAGCCGTAAGTACCGATCCAGCTCTTAATATAAACATAGTTATTGGTGACTTCACCCGCGTCCCGCACCAGCTTATTGGCGTTAAACACGTCGTTAACCTTCAGCGCAATCCCGGAAACGCTGGTTCCCATATCCAGATATTGCTGCGCATCTTCCATTGGGATCATGGCAAAGCTGTGATCGAGCTGACCGCTCAGCTGCAGAATTCCCGTTACGTGCAAACGCACGCGTTTAGGCTGCTGTAATTTATGATCCGCGCTGGCGTTAGGGATCATAATCGACACCCAGTCGCCCTGCTTCACCTTCAGCGCATCGGCAATACCCTTACCAATGATGATTTGTTGTTCACCGGCTTTAAAATTATCCCAGGCATGGTTTTGCACGAAGGATGGCAGTGCGCTTAAACGCTGTTCCTGTTTCGGGTCAACGCCCTTCACCTGCACCGCGCGTAAGTTCGCCCCGCTCTCTACCAGTCCGGTAAAGTTGATATAAGGCGCCGCGGCGACAATACCCGGCACTTTTTGTACTTTGTCGAGCGCTTCCTGCCAGTTATTCCACGGCTGATTTACGGCTTCAATCTCTCCGTGTGGGACTACGGCCAGAATACGGTTGTTCAGCTCACGCTCAAATCCGTTCATGGCACTTAAACCAACGATCAACACCGCCACACCCAACGCGATGCCAACGGTGGAAATCACAGATATCAGCGAAACCATACCGCCGCGCCGCCGACCACGGCTAAAGCGCAGACCAATCAATAACGATAAAGGCGAAGCCATTACTCAGCTCCCATCAGGCTCAGTTCTGCCGTCAGGCGACCATCGCGCATCTCCAGCTGGCGGCTCATCCGCTTCGCCAGTTGCAGATCGTGCGTCACCACCAGAAATGCCGTGCCCTGAGAACGGTTCAGCTCGCCCAGAAGCTCGAAAATGCTGTCCGCGTTACGCGCATCCAGGTTACCCGTTGGCTCATCCGCCAGGACCAGACGCGGGTTATTCACCAGCGCACGAGCGATGGCCACACGCTGGCGTTCGCCGCCAGACAGTTCAGACGGGCGATGACTGGCACGATGATCCAGTCCTACGGCTTTCAGCATATCCCGTGCGCGCTCGGTTATTTCAGCTGGTTTTTTCTTGCCTATCAGCAGCGGCATCGCTACGTTTTCCAGCGCGGTAAAGTCCGGCAGTAAATGGTGGAACTGGTAAATAAAGCCCAGCTTCTGATTACGCAGTTCCGCTTTCGCCGCCGACGAGAGCTTGCTCATTGGCTGACCGCTAAAAATGACGTCGCCGGAAGTCGGGGTATCCAACCCGCCTAACAGATGCAGCAGCGTACTCTTGCCGGAGCCAGAGCTGCCGACAATCGCCATCATCTCACCTTCGCCGACGCTAAAACTGACATCGTGCAGGACATCGGTCTGCACAGTGCCTTCCTGATAGCGTTTGCACAGGTTGTCGCATTGCAACAGGATCTTATTCATAACGTAAAGCCTCAGCGGGTTGAGTGGCGGCAGCGCGCCAGGAAGGATAAAGCGTAGACAGCAACGCGATGGCCATCGCCACCAGCGCAATGACGATAACCTGCAGCGGCTCGATAGCGACCGGCAGCGCCGCACCATCCAGCAGCACACCAATAATTGGCATCAAATTGTTCAGTTGGCTGGCGAGCAATGCGCCCAGCACCGCGCCAAGCAGCGCGCCGATAATCCCGGCACTGGCCCCCTGAACCATAAACACCATCATTATCTGCCGCGGCGTTAGCCCCTGCGTTTGTAGAATCGCCACTTCTCCTTGCTTCTCCATTACCATCAGACCCAGCGAGGTAATAATATTAAAAGCCGCCACAGCCACGATCAGGCTAAGCAGTAGCCCCATCATGTTCTTCTCCATGCGCACGGCCTGGAACAGTTCCCCTTTGCGCTCGCGCCAGTCCTGCCATTTGGTGCCCTGCGGCAGCGTTTGCTGGCTCAGCGTATCAACTTTTAACGGTTCGTTCAGCCACAGACGCCAGCCGGTAATATTGCCCACCGGATAGCGCATCAGGCGGGAAGCATCCTGAATGTTGGTTAGCATCTGGTAGCCGTCTACTTCGCTGTTGGCGGCGAAGGTGCCAATCACCGTAAACAGACGCTGGCTCGGCAAACGTCCCATCGGCGTAAACTGGCTGGCCGAAGGCACCATCACGCGAATTTGATCGCCACGGTTCACGCCCAACTGCCCGGCAAGCTGCTCGCCGAGGATGACATTATACTTACCCGGTTGCAGATCTGTTTGCTTCACATTGACCAGATACGGCGTTAACGGATCTTTTTGCGCCGGATCGATACCGAGCATCACGCCGACCGCCACGCTACGCGCGCTTTGCAGCACCACATCTCCCGTAGTTATGGGTGCAACTCGGTTGACGCCGTTCAACACCACCGCTTTTTCCGGCAGTTGTTGCGGATTGAGGGAACCCTGTTCAGACGAGAGGACGGCCTGAGGCATCAGACCAAGAATATTGTTTTGCAGCTCGCGCTCAAAACCGTTCATCACCGACAACACCGTGACCAGCGCCATCACCCCGAGGGTAATGCCAATGGTGGAGAGCCAGGAAACGAAGCGACCGAAGCGATCTGCTGCACGCCCACGCATATAACGCAGGCCGATGAATAGAGCGACAGGTTGGTACATGAAATCCGTCTGGTTGCTGTTAGCAAAGTCACGAGTATATAAGCGAAAGCGGAATGGGTAAATGACTGAACCGTAAGTGTTCGTCAGCACTATTCCTAAAAGTATAAATAAATCAATTCACTAAAGCTGTCCCTTTTCCCTTCCATCCCGGTCCCTGATCTTTATCTTAAAAAATCAAAATGCAGACAGTTACGCATTACAGCGCACAGCGGGTTGCGCAGGATGGCAGGCTATAACCAACAATATGGATACGCCGTCTCGATGAATAAAAAAGAACTATGGATTAATAAAATCAAAGGGTTATGTATTTGCCTGGTGGTGATTTACCACTCGGTAATCACATTTTACCCGCACCTCACTACTTTTCAGCATCCGCTTTCAGAGCTGCTGAGCAAATGCTGGATTTACCTCAATTTGTACCTGGCGCCGTTTCGCATGCCGGTCTTTTTCTTTATTTCGGGATATCTGATCCGTCGCTACATTGATAGCGTCCCGTGGGCCACCTGCGTGGATAAACGGATCTGGAGTATTGCCTGGGTGCTGATTCTCTGGGGTGTGGTGCAATGGCTGGCGTTAGTGGCGCTCAATAACTGGCTGGCCCCACAGCGCGATCTGAGCCATGCTGCCAACGCCGCTTATGCTGGTTCGATCGCAGGTTTTACCCACGGGATGCTGACCGCCAGTACCAGCTTGTGGTATCTGTACGCACTGATTGTCTATTTTGTTCTGTGTAAAATTTTCAGCCGCTGGGCGGTGCCGCTGTTGGCGTTATTTGTGGCGCTGAGCGTGACGATCAACTTTGTCCCGACGCCGTGGTGGGGAATGAACAGCGTGATTCGCAATCTGCCCTGGTACAGCCTCGGTGCATGGTTTGGCGCAACGCTGATGGTATGGATTAAGGAGGTGCCCCTGCGCCGCCATGCGCTCATTGTTCTGGTTAGCGCAATCGCCGCCATCGTCGCGTGGCTGGCAAATGTCTCACTATTACTTTCTCTTCTTTCCATTGTGCTGATCATGAAGCTGTTTTATCAATTTGAGCTGCGCTTTGGTATGCGTGAGTCCGGCCCGTTAAGCGTAATTGGTGCCAATACCATCGCCATCTACACCACCCACCGTATTCTGGTTGAGCTGTTCAGCTTAACGCTAATCCCAAACATTAATCATGCCGCCTGGCCTGCATATGCAGAGCTGGCCCTGCTGCTGGTGTATCCATTCGCCTGCCTGCTGCTGTGCACCTTGTTTGGCCTGTTGGTGCGTAAAATTTCACAAAAAACAGTGGCCGACCTGCTCTTTTCCCCGCCTTCATTATCGGTCGTTTCGCGCTAACCCCAACGCGCTTTTTGCCCCCATCAGGGGGCGAATCAATTTGCTTATGAGAAACGATCACGGATAATAAAGAACATTGCTTATCAGATGTATATCTAAACGAGAACCTGACAACCGAATGCCTGAACAACATCGTTACACGCTCCCAGCGAAAGCTGGCGATCAGCGCCAGTTGGGTGAGCTTACCGGTGCCGCCTGCGCAACGCTGGTCGCCGAAATCGCCGAACATCACGCCGGTCCAGTGGTGCTGATCGCGCCGGACATGCAAAATGCTTTGCGCCTGCATGATGAAATTCGTCAGTTTACCGACCAGATGGTGATGAACCTGGCCGACTGGGAAACGCTGCCCTATGACAGTTTTTCTCCCCATCAGGAGATTATCTCTTCGCGTCTCTCTACGCTGTATCAACTGCCTGCCATGCAGCGAGGCGTACTGATCGTTCCGGTAAATACCCTGATGCAGCGTGTCTGTCCGCACAGCTATCTGCACGGGCATGCGCTGGTCATGAAAAAAGGTCAGCGGCTTTCGCGCGACGCCCTGCGCGAACAGCTGGATAGCGCTGGCTATCGCCATGTTGATCAGGTCATGGAACACGGCGAATACGCCACGCGCGGCGCGTTGTTGGATCTGTTCCCGATGGGCAGCGAGTTGCCTTATCGTCTGGATTTCTTTGATGACGAAATCGACAGCCTGCGTCTGTTTGATACCGACACCCAGCGCACGCTGGAAGAAGTCGATGCCATTAATTTGCTTCCCGCGCACGAATTCCCGACTGACAAAACGGCCATCGAGCTATTCCGTAGTCAGTGGCGCGATACCTTTGAGGTTAAACGCGACGCCGAACATATTTATCAGCAGGTCAGCAAAGGCACGTTACCTGCGGGTATTGAATACTGGCAACCGCTGTTTTTCAGCGAGCCGCTGCCGCCGCTGTTCAGCTACTTCCCTGCCAATACGTTATTGGTCAATACCGGTGATATCGAGACCAGCGCAGAACGCTTCCAGGCCGATACCCTGTCACGCTTTGAAAATCGCGGTGTTGATCCAATGCGCCCGCTTCTGCCGCCGGAATCGCTGTGGCTGCGGGTTGATGAGCTGTTTTCTGAACTTAAACGCTGGCCGCGCGTTCAACTGAAAACCGAGAGTCTGGCGAACAAAGCTGCGAATACCAACCTCGGGTTCCAGAAGCTGCCGGACATCGCCGTGCAGGCACAGCAAAAATCACCGTTAGATGCGTTACGTAAATTCCTTGAGGGCTTTACCGGCCCGGTGATTTTCTCGGTCGAAACTGAAGGCCGACGTGAAGCGCTTGGCGAGTTGCTCGCTCGTATCAAAGTGGCACCGAAGCGGATATTGCGACTCGATGAAGCCGTAGATAACGGTCGTTATCTGATGATTGGCGCAGCTGAGCACGGCTTCATCGATAGCAAACGCAATCTGGCACTGATTTGTGAAAGCGATCTGCTTGGGGAACGCGTGGCGCGTCGCCGCCAGGATTCGCGTCGCACCATCAACCCGGATACATTAATTCGTAACCTTGCAGAGCTGCATCCCGGTCAGCCGGTAGTGCATCTGGAACACGGCGTGGGTCGCTATGCCGGGATGACCACGCTGGAAGCGGGCGGTATCACCGGTGAATATCTGATGCTCACCTATGCCAACGACGCCAAACTGTACGTGCCGGTGTCGTCACTGCATCTGATCAGCCGCTATGCGGGCGGTGCAGAAGAGAATGCGCCGCTGCATAAACTGGGCGGCGATGCCTGGTCACGCGCCCGACAGAAAGCCGCTGAGAAGGTGCGCGATGTCGCGGCAGAGCTGCTGGATATTTATGCCCAGCGCGCGGCGAAAGAAGGCTTTGCCTTTAAGCATGACCGTGAACAGTATCAGCTGTTTTGCGACAGCTTCCCGTTTGAAACCACGCCTGACCAGGCGCAGGCGATCAACGCTGTACTCAGCGATATGTGTCAACCGCTGGCCATGGACCGCCTGGTGTGCGGCGACGTCGGTTTTGGTAAAACCGAAGTCGCGATGCGCGCCGCTTTCCTTGCCGTAGAGAACCACAAACAGGTTGCCGTGCTGGTTCCGACTACCCTGCTCGCACAGCAGCACTTCGACAACTTCCGCGATCGTTTTGCCAACTGGCCGGTACGCATTGAGATGTTGTCCCGTTTCCGTAGCGCCAAAGAGCAAGCGCAGATTCTGGAACAGGTTGCCGAGGGGAAAATTGATATTCTCATCGGCACGCACAAACTGCTGCAAGCGGATGTGAAGTTAAAAGATCTGGGTCTGCTGATTGTCGATGAAGAGCACCGTTTCGGCGTTCGCCACAAAGAACGCATCAAGGCGATGCGTGCGGATGTCGATATTCTGACCCTGACGGCAACGCCTATTCCGCGTACGCTCAATATGGCGATGAGCGGCATGCGCGATCTGTCGATCATCGCCACGCCGCCTGCTCGTCGTCTGGCGGTCAAAACCTTCGTACGCGAATACGACAGCCTGGTGGTACGCGAGGCGATCCTGCGTGAAGTTCTGCGCGGGGGACAAGTTTATTATCTGTTTAACGACGTCGAAAATATCCAGAAAACCGCTGACAGATTAGCAGAACTGGTGCCGGAAGCGCGTATTGGTATCGGCCACGGGCAAATGCGCGAGCGCGAGCTGGAACGCGTGATGAACGATTTCCACCATCAGCGTTTTAACGTGCTGGTGTGTACCACTATTATCGAAACCGGGATCGACATTCCGACCGCCAACACCATTATCATCGAACGCGCCGATCACTTTGGTTTAGCGCAATTGCACCAGCTACGCGGTCGTGTGGGACGCTCACACCATCAGGCGTACGCCTGGCTGCTGACGCCGCATCCAAAAGCAATGACCACCGACGCGCAAAAGCGTCTGGAAGCCATCGCTTCGCTGGAAGATTTGGGTGCAGGATTTGCGCTGGCGACCCACGACCTTGAAATTCGCGGCGCCGGGGAACTGCTGGGTGAAGATCAAAGTGGTTCCATGGAAAGCATCGGCTTCTCGTTGTATATGGAGCTGCTGGAAAATGCTGTCGATGCGCTCAAGGAGGGACGCGAACCGTCACTGGAAGATCTCACCAGCCAGCAAACCGAAGTTGAATTGCGTATGCCGTCTCTGCTGCCGGATAACTATATACCGGATGTTAACACCCGACTATCGTTCTACAAGCGCATTGCCAGCGCGAAAGGCGAAAACGAACTGGAAGAGATTAAGGTCGAGCTGATAGATCGTTTTGGCCTGCTGCCCGACCCGGCCCGTACGTTGCTGGATATCGCTCGTTTACGCCAGCAGGCGCAGAAACTGGGGATCAGAAAGCTCGAAGGTCATGACAAAGGCGGTACCATCGAATTTGCCGAGAAAAACCACGTCAACCCGGTCTGGCTGATTGGTTTACTGCAAAAACAACCGCAACACTTCCGTCTGGACGGCCCAACCCGACTGAAATTTATGCAAGATCTGGGCGAGCGTAAAACGCGGATCGACTGGGTCCGCCAGTTTATGCGTCAGCTTGAAGAAAACGCCGTAGCATAGTGAACAGGCCGGGTGAGCACACCACTCACCCGGCCTGATGAATTTACAAACTCTTTGCACTTCCCTGCACTTCCAGACACAGCAAACCGCCATAATTCTCGTTTACTTTTACATAATAAAAACCACGTAAAAACAATGGATTTATGGTGATGTTAAACAATAAACGACTCTCTCGCTGGCTCGCGTTTTTTACGCTGGCAGCGACCTTCGCGTTAGCACTTCCGGCTCAGGCAAACACCTGGCCGCTACCGCCGCCGGGAAGCCGTCTGGTGGGCCAGAATACCGTTCACGTTGTTGAAGACAATGGCGGTTCTCTGGAGGCGATTGCGAAAAAATATAATGTCGGCTTTTTAGCGCTGCTGCAGGCCAACCCCGGCGTTGACCCTTACGTACCACGTCCGGGCAGCGTGCTGACTATACCGTTACAAACTCTGCTACCTGACGCCCCGCGCGAAGGTATTGTTATCAACCTCGCCGAACTGCGTCTTTATTATTACCAGCCGGGGACCAATTCGGTGACCGTTTATCCTATTGGTATTGGCCAGTTAGGTGGTGACACGCTGACGCCTACGATGGTAACCACCATTTCTGATAAACGCGCCAACCCCACCTGGACGCCGACGGCAAATATCCGCGCGCGATACAAAGCAAACGGAATTGACCTGCCTGCCGTTGTACCTGCCGGTCCGGATAACCCGATGGGCCATCATGCAATTCGCTTAGCGGCATACGGCGGCGTTTATCTGCTGCATGGCACCAATGCTGACTTTGGCATCGGCATGCGCGTCAGTTCCGGCTGTATTCGTCTGCGAGACGGTGATATCGAAACCCTGTTCCGTCAGGTAACGCCCGGAACTAAGGTCAATATTATCAATACACCGATCAAAGCATCCGTTGAGCCTAACGGCGTGCGGCTGGTAGAAGTGCATCAGCCGCTGTCCGAAAAAATCAATGACGACCCGCAACTGTTGCCAATCGTGCTGAACGCGTCCATGCAGACATTTAAAAATGCGGCGCAAACAGATACCGCCGTCATGGATCATGCGATGGAGATTCGCTCAGGCATGCCGGTCGATGTGACCCGTCATCACGACGTTGCTCAACAGCCGATGTAAACTCCGCACATAAAAAAACCCCCGCTGGATTTTATTCCGCGGGGGTTTTTTATTTAACTCGCAGTGGCATTGCGATGGGTTAAATCTTATTTGTAGATAACAGCAGTCCCATGAAGGGTGTTAGGGCCGGTAACGGAAGTAATACGGAAAGACTTCGCACCCATCTCATCGGCTTTCTGCGCCAGTTGATCTTCCAGTGAACCTAAGTTAGTCCCCGCATTCGCAGAAATAGTACCGACTTTCTCTTGACCCGCAGGTGTGGACTGAACTTCAACAGCGGCGAAGCTTGCAAATGACAGTGAGCTAAGAACAGCAGCAACAAACAGGGTTTTTACGTTTTTCATGATAGTGACCTTTAGCAGATGAATGGGTGTCGAAAAGATTAACTTAACGATCGATAGGTAAATCATAGATGTGATCCAGGTCACACGTCAATGCTTTTTTATAATGATCGTTATATAAAATATAAAGGTCTTATTTTTCATGACAATAGATATAATTTATTTTTATCGTGAATCCGCTGGAGTGTGCAGTCGAATATTTTTATAATGGTTATTCAATAAACCCAACAAAGGTACATCGGCGCCATGACAACTGAAACGACAGGTTGTGCAAAAAAAAGCCGTGGCCGACCAAAAGTGTTCGACAGGGAAGCCGCGCTTGATAAGGCCATGACACTCTTCTGGCAGCACGGATATGAAGCGACCTCGCTCGCCGATCTCGTAGAAGCTACCGGCGCAAAAGCGCCCACGCTGTATGCGGAGTTCACCAATAAAGAAGGGTTGTTCCGTGCCGTGCTGGACCGCTACATCACCCGCTTTGCGGCGAAACACGAAGCTCAGCTGTTTTGTGAAGAAAAAAGCCTTGAGTCCGCACTGGAAGACTATTTCACCGCCGTAGCGACCTGCTTTACCAGCAAGGACACCCCGGCGGGATGTTTCATGATTAACACTTCTGCGACGCTGGCAGCCTCTTCCCGCGATATTGCGCACACGGTGAAATCCCGCCATGCAATGCAGGAACAGACGCTTACTCAGTTTCTTCATCAACGTCAGCAACGAGGTGAAATCCCCGCCTACTGTGACGTGCAAAAACTGGCTGAATACCTGAACTGTATTTTACAAGGTATGTCGATCAGCGCCCGTGAAGGTGCAACGTTTGAAAAACTGATGCAGATCGCACGTACCACCCTGCGACTGTGGCCCGAACTCGTCAAAGCTTAACCCTTTCCCGCAATTCCCTCGCTGTACTAACACCCCCGGGAGCTGATAAAGCCCCCGGTTAGATTCCCGTTCCATTGTCCCTACATTTCTCATTGTTTTCATCGTGTTATCCGATCATTTTTTGTAAAAGGTATTGATAACGACAATTGTTATCAGCAATATTCGCATTTGTTTTAATACCTGTTTCACAATGTAACCATCGGTTTCTCTACCGCCATAACAAAAACAGATCGACTCTTTTTAAAAGGAATACAAATGAATAAGCGTCTCTGGGTGCTCAATCCTCTCCTGTTGTCTTTAACCCTCCCGGCCATTGCGGCTGAGGAAGAGAACCTCATCGTCAGCGCCAACCGTAGCCAACGCACCGTGGCAGAAATGGCGCAAACGACCTGGGTTATTGAAGGAAGCGAGATTGAACAACAGGTTCAGGGGGGGAAAGAGTTCAAGGATGTTCTTGCTCAGTTAATCCCAGGAATCGATGTCAGTAGCCAGGGGCGTACAAACTACGGCATGAACATGCGTGGTCGCGCCATTGTCGTGCTCATTGACGGTGTCCGTCTGAACTCCTCACGAACCGACAGCCGTCAACTTGACTCCATTGACCCGTTTAACATTGCGCACATTGAAGTCATTTCAGGCGCAACCTCACTTTATGGCGGTGGCAGTACCGGCGGATTAATCAACATCGTCACCAAAAAAGGCCAGCCGGAGCGTGAAGTAGAACTCGAACTGGGGAGCAAAAGCGGCTTCAACAACAGTAACGATCATGATGAACGCGTTGCCGCGGCGGTGAGTGGAGGAACCGATCGCGCTTCCGGGCGTATGTCCGTCGCGTATCAACGATTTGGCGGCTGGTATGACGGTAATCACGATGCCCTGCTGCTGGATAACACCCAAACCGGACTACAGCACTCCGATCGTCTGGACGTGATGGGCACCGGGACGATTGAACTTGACGACAACCGTCAGTTGCAACTGGTTACACAGTATTACAAGAGCCAGGGGGATGATGATTACGGGCTGGATCTCGGCGAGAACATGTCCGCCGTGACCGGAAACGGTAAAGCTTATACCAGCAGCGGACTGAATTCCGATCGTATTCCCGGCACCGAACGTCATCTGATCAGCCTGCAATATTCAGATGCGGATTTTTTCGGCCAGAACCTGGTCAGCCAAATCTATTACCGCGACGAATCGCTGAAATTCTATCCTTTCCCGACGCTCAGCAAAGGTAAGGTCACCAGTTTCTCCGCATCACAGCAGGACACAGACCAGTTTGGCGCCAAAATTACCCTCAACAGCCAGTTGATGGATAACTGGGAGTTGACGTGGGGTATCGATGCCGATCACGAGACCTTCGATTCCAATCAGAAATTCTTCGATCTGGCCTGGTCCCTGCCCTCTGGCGGCATGGATAACCGCACCGCTTATACCACCGGGCGTTACCCCGGTTACAGCATCACCAATTTCGCGCCTTTCCTGCAAAACAGCTATGACATTAACGACATCTTTACCCTCAGCGGCGGCGTGCGCTATCAATGGACCGAAAACAGGGTTGATGATTTTGTTGGCTATGCTCAACAGCAGGGAATCGCGACCGGGCTTGCGAACTCTGCCGATACCATTCCGGGTGGCAAAACCGATTACGATAATTTCCTGTTCAACGCCGGTATCCTCGCCCATCTGACTGACCGTCAGCAAACGTGGTTTAATTTCTCTCAGGGCGTGGAGCTTCCGGATCCAGGGAAATATTACGGTAACGGCACCTATTCGCTGGTTGGCGATCATTACCAGCTCCAGCGCAGCGTCAACGTGGCGGATTCACGTCTGGAAGGGATTAAAGTTAACTCGTACGAACTGGGATGGCGCTACACCGGCGATAGTCTGCGCACGCAACTGGCCGCTTACTACTCGACTTCGGATAAATCGATCGTTATCAACCGCAGCGATATGACCATTAACGTTCAACCCGACGATCGCCGCATTTATGGCCTTGAAGGCGCGGTGGATTATTTCATTGCGGATACGGACTGGAGCCTGGGCGGCAACTTCAATGTTATTAAATCGGAAGTGAAACAGAACGGTAAATGGCAAAAATGGGATGTGACTCTGGCCTCACCGTCGAAAGCAACCGCGTGGGTCGGCTGGGCACCAGAACCGTGGACCTTGCGCGTACAGAGCCAGCAAACATTTGATCTGACCGACGCCAGCGGCAATAAGCTGGATGGCTATAACACCATGGACTTTATCGGCAGCTATCAGCTCCCGTTGGGTAAGCTGACCTTTAGCGTGGAAAACCTGCTGAATGAAGAGTATACCACGCTGTGGGGACAACGTGCGCCACTGCTGTACAGCCCAACCTACGGCAGTCCGTCACTGTATGAATACAAGGGCCGGGGCCGCACCTTTGGTCTGAACTATGCCTTAACCTTCTGATAAAAAAAGCCCCCCAGCCTGAGCGAATGGGGGGCTAATGTTCAGGATAATGCTATTTTACGCTTTGTTATTCAGTACCAACTGTCCGTTGTTATCCAACGGAATTTGCGCGCCGGGGTCCTTATCCATACGGATTTTCCCCTGCTGATCGCCAATTTTGTACGTCACGTCGTAGCCCAGCATCTTTTCAGATTTGTCATACACCGTTTTACAACGCTGCTGCGTGGTGGTGTAAGTATCGTTTTCCTGCATCGAACCCTGAATCTGATTACCTGCATAGCCGCCGCCTAAAGCCCCGGCCACGGTGGCAATATCTTTACCACGTCCGCCGCCAAACTGATGGCCAATAACGCCACCCGCAACCGCACCCAATACGGAACCCGCAATACGGTTTTCATCTTGTACCGGCTTACGGTGCGTGACAGTTACGTTCCGGCACTCCTGACGCGGTGTTTTTACCGACTCTTTAATCGGTGTTGCAGAGACAACTTGCGCATACTGTGGGCCACGCTCGAAAACGTTCAGACTGGCCACTGCTGCAACACCCAGCGCAGCAGCTACGCCAATCCCTATACCCGCCAACATTGATTTATTCACGGGACTTCCTCCTTTTTTGCTATTAGCAACAACTTTGCAACAGAAGGTAAGGAATGCCAATCAGATTACGGATGAAAATAGCAGGATGAGGCACGAACGCAGGATGATTCGGAGAACTCTGAAGGAAGGCGCCGGATGCGTAAAATCATCCGGCGCCACAAGTCGATATTAATGCAGTTTCAGACGCGGGCGAATCACCCGGTTGATACTACCGACCAGCATCATCAGGCCGGTTTTGAAGTAGCCGTGTAAAGCAATCTGGTGCATGCGGTACAGTGAGATGTATACAAAGCGCGCAATACGCCCTTCCACCATCATCGAACCACGAGTCAGGTTGCCCATCAGGCTACCCACGGTAGAAAAGTTAGAGAGCGAGACCAGAGAGCCGTGATCTTTGTACTGATACGCTTTCAGAGGCTTGCCGTTCATCTGTGCCAGAATATTGTTCATCGCACAGGTCGCCATCTGGTGTGCTGCCTGAGCGCGTGGAGGCACAAAACCCCCTTCCGGGCGAGCGCAGGAAGCGCAGTCGCCAATCGCGTATACGTCAGGATCGCGTGTGCTCTGCAGAGTTGGCTCAACCACCAGTTGGTTAATACGGTTCGTTTCCAGACCGCCAATGTCTTTCATAAAGTCTGGCGCTTTGATACCCGCCGCCCACACCATCAGGTCGGCTTTAATGTATTCGCCATCTTTGGTGTGCAGTCCGCCTTCGTCAGCGCTGGTGACCATCGTCTGGGTCAGTACGCGTACTCCCAGTTTGGTCAACTCATTATGCGCAGCACCGGAAATACGCGGCGGCAACGCAGGCAGAATGCGCTCGCCAGCTTCCACCAGAGTAACGTTCAGCGCATCGTTGGTCAGCCCTTTGTAACCATAGCTGTGCAGCTGTTTTACCGCATTGTGCAGCTCAGCGGAGAGCTCAACCCCCGTCGCACCACCGCCCACAATGGCGATATTCACTTTTCCGTTAGCGCCCAGATTCGCGGAATACTTCAGGAACAGATTCAGCATCTCCTGGTGGAAACGACGCGCCTGATGCGGGTTATCGAGGAAAATGCAGTTTTCTTTCACGCCAGGGGTGTTGAAATCGTTGGAGGTACTGCCCAACGCCATCACCAGCGTGTCATACGGCACTTTACGCTCGGGAACCAGCAGATCCCCCTTCTCATCGCGCAGCTCAGCGAGAGTAATGGTCTTCGCTTCACGATCGATATCTATCACCGAACCTAACTGAAACTGGAAGCCATGGTTACGGGCATGTGCCAGATAGCTCAGCGCATCCACGCCTTCATCCAGTGAACCCGTCGCCACTTCATGCAGTAACGGTTTCCACAAGTGACTGTGGTTTCTGTCTACCAGTGTGATTTTGGCCTTTTTCTTACGCCCGAGTTTTTTACCCAACTGCGTCGCCATTTCCAGTCCGCCAGCACCGCCGCCGACAATCACGATCCTTTTCAATGGTGTAGTCAACGTGACCCCCTCAAATTTATTAACCAATTGTTAATTAAAAGTTATTGATATAGCTCTTAATTAACAACAAGTTACAGTAATGAAAATGTTCTTCGAGAGTGAGAATAACACGAACGGTGCATTGGTCATACCAAAATTGATGTGTATCAAGTTTTGATGCTGAAAAGATAGACAACCGGAACTTTAAGAACAAAAAAACCAGCCCGATGGCTGGTTTTTTACGCACTCAATAAGGATTAACCTAACGTCTTGAACGCTTTGATGCGCTGCAAATGCGGAGAGATATTCTTAAACTTATGCGTCTGCTCTTCGTCCCAGACTATCTCGTAAAAGTGATGCAGCTCTTCCGACGAACGCTGGCTATTGAGCGCTTCATCATGACGCGACAGGATAACCAGACAGCGATCGCGATTCTTTTCGCGGAAATTGGTCACGCATTTTGTTGCGATGTCTGCATACTCCTCAGGTCTGTCAATTTTGCCTTCCATGTTCTCATACGGGAACAGGTTAGGATTAAACACTACCTGACGAATATCACACAGAAAACCAATCCGTTCAGCCCAATATCCCCCGAGCCCCACACCACAAATCAGCGGACGGTCATCCACATTCAGCTGTAGCATTTTGTCCACTTCTTTTAGCAGATGCTGCATATCATGTTTGGGATGCCGCGTACTGTAGCTAATCAGCCTGACATCCGGGTCGATGAATTGCAGCTGCAACACCTTCTCATGGTTGCCCGGGCTGTTAGAGTCAAAACCGTGTAAATAGATAATCATCGCATCCTCGCCAAACTTGCGTTAATGACCTGCTTTCTCTTCCTGCCAGCGCTCATGAAGCTGGTTTAGCTGAGCGCTTACCGTCTTCCAGCGTGCCGAATCCATCAGTTCCTGACGTGAAAATGAACCTTTATGATACAAACGTGTAACACGTTCTGCATTGATCGGCGACAGATTATCTAACACACTGACCGCTCCCTTACGATTATTGCAGACCAGGATCATATCGCAACCTGCATCCAGCGATGCCTGTCCACGCTGGGCATAGCTTCCCATAATCGCCGCCCCTTCCATCGACAAATCGTCGGAGAAAATGACACCATCGAAGCCAAGCTCCTGGCGCAGCACCGTTTTCAGCCAGTGAGGTGAGCCACTCGCCGGACGCGGATCTACATCACTGTAGATGACGTGCGCAGGCATAATGGCATCCAGTTTGTTCTCAGTAATCAACGTCTGGAACACGGACATATCTTTCGCACGAATCTCGGCTTCTGAGCGAGGATCGGTTGGGGTTTCTTTGTGTGAATCCGCCGTCACGGCCCCATGACCAGGGAAATGTTTACCGGTCGTTTTCATACCTGCAGCATGCATACCATCAATGAAGCGGGTCGCCATCGCCAATGCTTTTAGCGGATCGGCGTGGTAAGAACGCTCGCCGATTGCGGCGCTGATATGGCCCACATCCAGTACCGGTGCGAAGCTGATATCAATGTCCATCGCGATCATTTCGCTGGCCATCAACCATCCGGCGTCCTGAGCCAGTTTGCCGCCCTCTTCCAGACCGTGCAGCGCAGCAAACGATTGAGCCGCAGGCAGGCGAGTAAAGCCTTCTCTAAAGCGCTGTACGCGTCCGCCTTCCTGATCTACCGCCACTACCAAATGGTTACGTGACGCAGTCCGGATCTGTCGCACTAATTCACGCAGCTGTTCCGGGTCATGATAATTTCGGGTAAAGAGGATCAACCCACCTACCAGCGGATGCGCCAGAATCTCACGCTCTTCTGCGTCCAGCTCATACCCTTCGACATCCAACATTACTGGGCCCACACTGCTCTCCTTATCCTTTCATTGTTAGCTGCCGCCAGGTTTCATCGGCCAGCCTGATAAATTGTCTATCGCCGGTTTGCCACCAGCGATACTCAAACCACCCCGCCTTCAGCATCATTATCCAGGGTTGCCATTGTCTGACTTGTCGCCACAAAACGTCTGGCTCAATGTGCGCTCGTTGGGCGTAGGTGCTAACCAGCTGTTGGTGCTGGGATTCATCGCTGACCCATACCGCCGCCAGCTCCAGGGCAATATCACCGTCTCCGGCGTATTCCCAGTCAATCAGCCGCAGCCCTGAGGCTGTGCGTACGATGTTGTCACCGTGAACATCCATATGCAGCGGCCCCAGACGCAAAGGTCGAGGCTCACCTCGTTTCCTCAGCCGCTTCAGCGCGCGCAGCCAGCATGGTGTACGACGCGCCGGATCGCCACACTGCCAGTACTGTTCAAGTAGCGGCAGCAGGCTGATTCGCCAGCCCAATCGGGGTTGCTGGTGCAGATGATACAGTAAGCCTGCGAGTTCGTCGGCGTCCGGTAATCTGGATTCTACCTTACCGTGAAAAAACTCGACGGCCATCCACCCACGCGTATAAAAATGAGGGCGTGGCGCAAGGTTTTCTGGCAGGTGTTTTAACGCATGATATTGGCGTAAGAAATGCGATTCCGGCGCATCAGGGTCGTGATGACAACGCAGTACCAGCCGGTGAGAATGATGCTCAATGATGCAGCTCCCGCCGCTCAGGCCAGTTTGGCTGGCTGCGACGGGATGATACTGCGGGAAATAGCGCGACAACACTTCGCCGCGCGTGAGTCTGTTATTGTTGCTGAACGGCACCTTTACCTGACCAGATTATCTCGCCAGTTTGTACCAGCATTAATTGCATTTGCAGCGCAGGCGAATTGACGTTGCCGGATGCGCTGGAATAAAGCACATACTGCGCGCCAACGTTACGGGCGATACCAATCGCTTTACTGCGCGTTCCCAGACTATCGTTCGGCGACAGACCTAACTGCTGCTTGGCGACTGCCAGTTGCTGAGCGGAAACCAGAGTAAACTTACCGTTATTCGCCAGAGCATTACGTAAGGTTTCGGTGGCTTCACCCGCGTTTAACGAGCCGTTGGTGCGGTTATTCACGCTATCAACCAGCAGAACGCCGCCCGCTTTTACGCCGTCAGCCTGCAGCATTTTTCCGACCATCGGCTGCATAGCCCCGTTCCAGTCATAATGACGTTGACGTGGCGTCGGCTGCGCCGTTTGGTCCTCGTGCTCAATCGGACCCGGCTGCTGCGGTATGGTTGGCACCGTTGGCACTACCGGCACCGGCTGTTGCGGCTGCACAGGCTGTTCCGGCACCGGCTTGACTTCCTCTACCGGTGCGGGCTCTCGTTGCACCACACAGCCAGAGAGAAACATCGCCAGCGCGGCAATCAGTGCGTAGCGATTCATTTTGATCATCAAGATTCACCCCTTACAAATAAAGATAAAGTCTAACCTTGTGCGCCCCCAGAAAATTGGCGCTGCCGTACAGCGTCACCGACGAATGAGCCGGAATAGTCACACTGCGTGGCGCTTCCAGAGGATGCATTTCCAGTCCTCTGGCGTCATACCAGTAAAACCGATAATGAACGGTGACGGGTTCTTGTCTTTCGTTATAGAGTCGCGAGGATGCCGAGGCCTGAATATCAGACGTGGTTAACGTGGGCTGTTCTGCTGTTATACCTGCCGCCAGAATCGTTGACTCCATCACCAGCGACTGTTCATCACTTACCGGAATTTCTGGGTGTGTTCGACAACCCGCCAGTAGCAGCAAGCCCAGTGAAAGTGCAATGCATCCTCTGATCATGCCTACAGACCTTTATGCGCGAGCATTGGGCCAAGCGCACGGCCACCCAGCAGATGCATATGAATGTGATACACCTCCTGACCCCCGTGGCGGTTGGTGTTCATGATTAAGCGGTACCCATCTGCAGCAATGCCTTCCTGCTCAGCAATTTTCGCTGCAACGGTGATCATGCGGCCCAATGCCTGTTCATGTTCAGCCGTCACATCGTTGACGGTTGGGATCAGGATGTTAGGAATGATCAGAATATGCGTAGGTGCCTGAGGGGAAATATCACGAAACGCAGTGACCAGTTCATCCTGGTATACGATATCCGACGGAATTTCACGACGGATAATTTTGCTGAATATAGTTTCTTCTGCCACGACGTTTTCCTTTTTCATTAACAGCCCAAGCGTTTTGCCATGCTACGCCGGGTAACTCTGCGAGTATAGAGTATGAGCGAGTTACTCACGCTCTTTCAACTTTAACCCTCGATTTTTTAAGCGAAAACCCCAGTCAATGCTGCTCTTATAACCATTTCCCAGCGCTATTGCTCAAGCATAGTACTGAAACAATATTTCATTTATGTCGTAGCATCCGTTTACACATTAAGTGCTAATGCGTATATTTCGCATTTGTATTTACATGCGCATTTAATAATTTACAACCAAAGGGCTCATCACAACTACCGGTGATTCGAACTTAATATTAATAATTATCAAGGACTTTTCGATGTCTTTCACAACACTCAACGGGAATATTCAACGCCAACCGGGGCTTGCCCCTTCTGCGCTGGCAGCCTGCATCACGCTAGCGCTTTTACCTTCCACCAGCCTCGCAGCCCCTGCTGAAGAGACAGTGATCGTGGAGGGTTCTGCTCCAGCCGCATCCAGCGACGAACAGGATTACAGCGTTAAATCGACGACCGTGGGCACAAAAATGCAGATGACACAGCGCGATATTCCGCAATCGGTCAGCATTGTCAGCCAGCAGCGCATGGAAGATCAGCAGTTGCAAACGCTGGGCGATGTGATGGACAACACGTTGGGGATAAGCAAAAGCCAGGCGGATTCCGATCGCAGCAGCTATTACTCGCGCGGATTTCAGATTGATAACTATATGGTCGATGGGATCCCGACCTATTTTGAATCCCGCTGGAATCTCGGTGACGCCCTTTCCGACACCGCCCTTTTTGAGCGTGTCGAAGTGGTCCGTGGTGCAAACGGACTGATGACCGGGACGGGTAACCCTTCAGCCTCCATTAACATGATCCGTAAGCATGCCACCAGCCGCGAGTTCACCGGTAATGTTTCTGCAGAATATGGCAGTTGGAACAAACAACGCTATGTGACCGATCTGCAAAGCCCGCTTACGGCAGACGGCAATGTGCGTGGTCGCATCGTGGCGGGTTACCAGAATAACGACTCCTGGCTTGATCGCTACAATAGCGAAAAAATGTTCTTCTCCGGGATTGTCGATGCCGATTTGGGTGACACCACCAGCCTGTCTGCAGGTTATGAATACCAGCGCATTGATATCAACAGCCCAACCTGGGGTGGATTACCGCGCTGGAATACCGATGGCAGTAAAAACAGCTATGACCGTTCGCGCAGCACTGCGCCGGACTGGGCTTACAACGATAAAGACTTCAACAAAGTGTTTGTCACCATCAAACAACGTTTTGCCGATACCTGGCAGGCGACCATGAACGCCACCCACTCCGAGGTCAAGTTCGACAGTAAAATGATGTACGTCGATGCCTATGTTAATAAGGCCGACGGCACGCTGATTGGCCCATATGGCAACTATGGTCCGGGATATGACTACGTCGGAGGAACCGGCTGGAACAGCGGCAAACGTAAAGTGGATGCTGTCGATCTATTTGCCGACGGCGGTTACGATCTGTTTGGTCGTCAGCATAATCTGATGCTGGGCGGCAGCTACAGTAAACAGAATAACCGTTATGAAAGCTCGTGGGCGAACGTTTTCCCCAACGAAATCGGCAGCTTCTATACCTACGATGGTAACTTCCCGGAAACCAACTGGAACCCGCAGTCATTGGCTCAGGACGATACCACGCACATGAAATCGCTGTACGCCGCAACGCGTATTTCGCTGGCCGACCCACTGCATTTGATTGTCGGCGCGCGTTATACCAACTGGCGTATCGACACCCTGACCTACAGTATGGAGCAAAACCACACCACCCCGTACGCGGGCCTGGTGTATGACATTGACGACAACTGGTCTACCTACGCCAGCTATACCTCAATCTTCCAGCCGCAGAACAAGCGCGACAGTTCCGGTAAATATCTCTCTCCGATTACCGGCAACAACTATGAACTTGGCCTGAAGTCCGACTGGATGAACAGCCGTTTAACCACCACGCTCGCGGTGTTCCGCATTGAACAGGATAACGTAGCACAATCAACCGGCGTGCCAATCGCCGGTAGCAATGGCGATACGGCCTTTAAAGTGATGGATGGTACAGTCAGCAAAGGGGTCGAATTCGAAATTAACGGTGCGATCACCGATAACTGGCAGATGACGTTTGGCGCGACACGCTATGTTGCTGAAGACAACGAAGGCAATGCTGTAAACCCTAACCTGCCACGGACCACGGTAAAACTGTTCACCCGTTATCGCCTGCCAGCCATGCCGGAACTGACCGTAGGCGGCGGAGTCAATTGGCAGAATCGTGTTTACAGCGATACGGTCACGCCTTATGGCACATTCCGCGCGGAACAGGGAAGCTACGCCCTGGTAGATTTGTTCACCCGTTACCAGGTAACAAAAAACTTCTCAGTGCAGGGTAACCTCAATAACCTGTTCGATAAAACCTACGACACGAATATCGACGGTTCTATCGTTTATGGTGAGCCGCGCAACGTCAGCATCACCGCAAGCTATCAGTTCTGACACCAGGTATTGCGTAGAATTGCTAACCCGCTGACTTAGGTTGCAAATTCTCATCAAACTCCAGCCGCTTTCTGTCGGGTTCTACCGCAGTCAGCGGCTGCACCTCTGCCAGCGTCTTCTGGCAGCGCTCAACCAGCACCTGATATTCGCGAGTGCCCTGTTTTTTCCACACCAGCTCCTGCTCAGTTAACATGCGAATCGCTTTCGCCGGGCTGCCGACAATCAGATGGTTGGCAGGCATCTCGGCGCGCGCTTTCACAAATGCCGAAGCACCAACGATACTGTTCTCACCGATGGTCGCGCCATCGATAATCACCGCGCTCATGCCGACCAGCGCGTTACGCCCTATCACACAGCCGTGCAGAATCGCTCCGTGGCCGATATGTCCGTCCTCTTCCACCACCGTATCCTGGCCGGGAAATCCGTGCATCACGCAGTTATCCTGGATATTCGCCCCATCTTTAACCACGATACGCCCAAAATCTCCGCGCAGGCTGGCATTAGGGCCAACATAAACACCTTTGCCGAGAATGACATCGCCAATCAGCACTGCGGTTGGGTGAACATAGCTTTCCGCAGGAACTACCGGGATCATCCCGTCAATCTGGTAAATCGGCATGGCTTCTCCTGTTACGCCTCGGCTAATCCGCCGAAGCGTTGATAATAGAGCGGCCCTGGCGCGGGTAGTTCCCCCACCGAGCTCTCGCCTTTTTCGCTGACGAAAACCTGGGCGCCGGGCGCAACACGTTGATAAATATTAATACACAGCTGACGCGCCGTCTGCCCAAGCCAGTGAGCAGGCAACAATTCTTCCGGCAGCAGCGGATCTTTGAGCACAACCCGACGATAAAGGTGAATGAGCAACAGGCGGATCTGGAAGCAGCGCTCTGGCGTAAGTTCGTCCGGCCCGGCGTCACGTAGCAACGGTAACAACGGACGGAACAGAGTGATAAACGCCTCGTACATGGCATTTTGTTCGGTTAAGTGCCAGCACCCTTCTACCCGCTCACGCAGCGCGGCGCGGGAGAGCGCCAACGGCGAATGCGCCTCAAAAACGATGACGTTTTCCGCCACCCCAGCTTCATGGAGCAGCGACTGGACGTCCGCCAGCTTTTGCGATGGTGACGCCAGCAGACTCGGCGCCAGTACGCCAAAACCTTGCCATAACAGCTGCTTTTTAACTTCGGCGAGGGTGTTTTTTTCCAGCCCTTCGGAGAGCAGCAGCAGCCAGGTACCGTCCCACTCAGGGGCGCTGGCACGGTAGATTTTGCTCTCGGCGCGACGCGTCAAGCGTAGCCCTTTATCGCTCAGGCGGTAGAAACTGCGTCGGCCGATACGTACCACGTCCAGCCATTCTTCTTTATTAAGGCGAAACAGTGCGGTACGTACAAAACGCTCACCGAAGCCAAGCCCTTCCAGCAGCGCGGCAACACTACCCAACCAGACTTCTCCACCGCGTTGCGATAAACAGTCCCCGTAAAGCGAGGCGATAAGCGAGGTGCCGCTGACCGGCATTGCGGTTACCGCCTGCTGAATAAAACTATCGAGCTTTTCCATATGATTCATACTGTTGTCTTTTTTGTGCTTTTTGAATCATAGCACAGGAATAGATCAGCGATACGCCAGGAGTTTGTAGGCCGGATAAGGCAACGCCGCCATCCGGCAGCGTTGCGCCATTGTGCCTGATGGCGCTACGCTTATCAGGCCTACGAGACTTAGCCGTTGGCGGCAGCTTTACGCAGGTCAAACACGCGGCAGGCCTTGCCTTCGGAGCGTGGAATGCTGCCGCAATTGACGATGCTGACATCCGTTGAAATGCCGACCATCGACTTAATGCGATGACGCAGATGGTGGCAAATCTGGCAGCGCTGCTCGTGGCTTAGCACCAGGCTACTCTCTTTAAGCTCCACGCGTACCGAAAGTGAATCAAGATGGCCACGGCGATCCACTTCAAGCTGATAATGCGGGGCCAGATGATCAATCTTGAGGATCTCTTCTTCCACCTGAGACGGGAATACGTTGACGCCGCGAATAATCAGCATGTCATCGCTGCGCCCGCTAATGCGATCCATACGACGCATCGTGCGCGCGGTTCCCGGCAGCAGGCGCGTCAGGTCGCGGGTACGATAACGAATGACCGGCAGCGCTTCTTTCGTCAGCGTAGTGAACAGCAGTTCGCCGTGCTCACCGTCAGCCAGTGGCGTACCGTCATCCGGATTGACCACTTCCGGGAAGAAATGATCCTCCCAGATTGTCGGACCATCACCCGTTTCGATGCACTCCATCGCCACGCCCGGCCCCATCACTTCCGACAGGCCATAAATATCGAGCGCCGTAATACCGAGGCGACGTTCGATCTCCGCGCGCATCCCCGTTGTCCACGGCTCTGCGCCAAAGACACCGGTACGCAGCGAACAGCCGCGCGCGTCACCGCCCATCTGGCGCTCCAGCTCTTCAATCAGGTTCAGGCAGTAGGATGGCGTAACCATGATCATGTCGGGCTTAAAATCACGGATCAGCTGCGCCTGTTTCTCGGTCTGGCCGCCGGACATCGGGATCACCGTCGCCCCTAAACGCTCGGCACCGTAGTGCGCGCCCAGTCCGCCAGTGAAAAGGCCATAGCCATAAGCGACGTGGATTTTATCTTTCGCGGTACCGCCTGCGGCACGTAGCGAACGGGCGACGATGTTAGCCCAGGTATCGATATCGTTCTGCGTGTAGCCAACGACGGTCGGTTTACCCGTCGTACCGGATGACGCATGAATACGCACAATCTGTTCCATCGGTACCGCGAAGGTATCGAACGGATAGTTATCGCGCAGGTCCTGCTTGGTGGTGCACGGGAATTTGCTCAGGTCGCTCAGCTCACGGAAATCAGCCGGGTGAACCCCCGCCGCATCAAATTTGCGGCGGTACATCGGCACGTTTTCATAGGCGTGTTTTAACGTCCATTTCAGGCGCTCGGTCTGCAGAGCGACTAATTCGTCACGCGATGCGGTTTCAATTGGATCTAATTTTGTTGTAGTGGTCATGTTGTAGGGTACTCGCAGGTCAATTAGCTCACACTCGCTCAAGGATCATGGCAATGCCCTGACCCACGCCAATACACATCGTACACAGCGCATAGCGTCCATTGCGTCGTTCCAGCTCCAGCGTCGCGGCCAGCGCTAACCGCACACCGCTCATCCCCAGCGGGTGACCTAAAGCGATAGCCCCCCCATTGGGATTTACGTGTTCTGCATCATCTGCCAGTCCAAGCTGTCTCATCACTCCCAACGCCTGGGCGGCAAAGGCTTCATTCAGCTCAATTACATCCATATCGTTAATATTCAGCCCGGCGCGCTCCAGCACTTTACGCACCGCCGGAACCGGCCCAAGCCCCATGTACTTCGGTTCAACGCCTGCGGTCGCCATGGCGATGATGCGCGCACGTGGTGTTAAGCCCTGCGCGGCGGCCTGCTGCTCGCTTGCGATGATCAGCGCCGCAGCACCGTCGTTGACGCCGGAAGCGTTGCCCGCCGTCACCACGCCGCCCTTACGGAACGGGGTTTTCAGCGAGGCCAGTTGCTCCAAAGTGGTTTCCGCGCGCGGATGCTCATCTTCACGCACCGCGCTGACCGCACCTTTCTTACCAATAATCTGCACCGGCACAATTTCCTGCGCCAGAATGCCGTCGCGCTGCGCTTTCGCCGTACGCTGTTGGCTGCGGTACGCAAAGGCGTCCTGGTCCCTTCGGCTTATATTTAACAATTCGGCTACATTCTCTGCCGTTTCCGGCATGCTGTCAGTACCAAATTGTTGCTGCATGAGCGGGTTCACAAAACGCCAGCCGATGGTGGTATCAAACATTTCCGCCTGACGCTGGTACGGCGCGGTGGCCTTGCCCATGACGAACGGCGAGCGGGACATGGACTCCACGCCACCGGCAATCATCAGGTCCGCATCACCCGCTTTAATGGCTCGTGCGGCAAAGCCGATGGCGTCCAGCCCGGAACCGCACAGACGGTTGATGGTGGTGCCCGCCACGCTGTGCGGATAACCCGCCAGCAACGTTGCCATATGCGCCACGTTACGGTTGTCTTCACCGGCCTGGTTGGCGCAGCCGAAAATCACATCGTCGATGGCGCTGGCATCCAGGCGCGGGTTGCGACGGAGCAATTCACGCAATGGAATGGCCGCCAGATCGTCGGCACGCACGCCTGCCAGCGCCCCGCCGTAGCGACCAATCGGGGTACGAATACCGTCACAAATAAATGCGTCACGCATTAGACTTCTCCTGTAATCGTGCCGCCGATGCGGTGCGATTTTCCGCGAAACAGGGCAACGGTTTTTTGCTGTTGATTAACAATCTCAATGTCGTAAACGCCGGTCAGCTTGCCCTGCTGTTTCACCCGCGCGGTGGCGGTCAGCAGATCGCCAGTGAAGGCCGGGCGCAGGAAATCGATGCTCGCCGCCGACGCCACCGCCGCCAGTCCCTGACTGTTGCAGGCGTAAGCAAAGGCGGTATCCGCCAGCGAAAACAGCTGCCCGCCGTGACAGGTCTGATGGCCGTTGAGCATCGATGGCAGCACCGCCATTGTCATCTGCGCATAGCCTTCATCCATTTCGATAATCTCGATGCCCAGCGCGCGGGCGCAGGTGTCCTTCTCGTACATGGCGCGGGCGTTGCGCCAGGCTTCATTACTCATGACGCATCTCCATCAGCGCTTTCTGGCGCAGCAGCGCACTTGGGCGATAGCGTTCTTCGCCGTAGTGCTGTTGTAGATTTTCCAGCAGACGCAGCACGCGTCCCCAGCCGAGCGATTCTCCCCAGGCCAGTGGCCCACGCGGGTAGTTCACCCCCAGGCGCATCGCAGTATCGATATCGTCCGCATTAGCGACACCTTTTTGCACCGCATCCAGCGCTTCGTTCGCCAGCATCGCCACCGTGCGCCACACCAAAAGCCCTGGGTAGTCGGCAATACGCAGCACGTTTTTGCCCTGCTGTTGGAAGTAGTACACCGCTTTATCGGTTGCCGACTGTGGGTTGGTTTGCGCGCTCGCCAGTACGACCGTGTCGCCCGCCGCATGGTCATAAACCACTACCGGGCGCTGATGCTGCACGCTTAAAGCCAGCGCGGTTTCACCAGTGGTTTCAAGAAGCAGCACATCATCCAGTTCAGTGACAACGTCACGTTTAATGTTTTTTGCTGCATTTTCAGGCTGTACCGCTGCAACAGCCAGATCAGGCGATACTTCAACAGGCCAGCGATAGACACCGTGTCCACTCTTCTTGCCCAGACGCCCCGCCAGAGCGAGCTCCTGTTGCAGCAAAGACGGCAGAAAGCGGCGATCCTGCCAGAAGGCGTTAAATACCGAACAGGTAACGGCAAAGTTGACGTCCTGACCGATAAGGTCGGTCAGCGCCAGCGGCCCCATAGGGAAACCGCCGCCGTCGCGTAGCGCCGCGTCAATCACTTCCGCGGATGCCACCTGCTCTTCCAGCGCGCGCCAGGCTTCGGCGTAGAACGGGCGCGCCACGCGGTTGACGATAAAGCCCGGCGTGGAGCGGCAGCGTACCGGCTGTTTGCCCCAGGCGCTCACGCACTGGCAAAGCTGCTCCACCACTTCCGTGGAGGTGGCAAGGCCGCTGATGACCTCGACCAGCTTCATCACCGGCGCCGGGTTAAAGAAATGCAGCCCCGCCACCCGTTCCGGGTGCTTAATGCCCGCCGCAATGGCGGTAATGGAGATAGACGAGGTATTACTGGTCAGCAGCGTCGACGGCGAACAGATTTCCGCCAGTTGGCTGAACAGCGCCTGTTTAATCTCCAGGCGTTCCGAAGCGGCTTCAATTACTAACTGCGCATCGGCTAGCTGTGTTAATTCGGTTGCTGGCGTAATGCGTGCCAGCAGCGCCTGCGCCTGCTCGGCGCTGACTTTGCCGCGGCTAACGCGGGCGTTGAGGCGCTCGGCAATGCCGTCGATAGCGCGGGTAATCGCCTCAGGCGAAATGTCATACAGCCGCACCGCGTGTCCGGCACGGGCCGCCACTTCGACGATCCCGGCCCCCATGGTGCCGCCGCCAATCACGGCGACGGTGTGAAGAGTCTGGCTCATGGCTTATTTCCCGCTGAACTGTGGCTGACGTTTGGCGAGGAAGGCGCTGACGCCTTCGCGATAGTCGTCGCTGCGACCGGCCATGCGCTGGTAGTCGCGCTCAAGCTCAAGCTGCTGATCCAGCGTATTGGTTTCGGAAAGCTGCAAAGCTTTCTTAATTAACCCCAGCCCATAGGTCGGCTGCGTAGCAAAATGACGCGCCATGGCTAACGCGGTGTCTTTCAGTTCAGCGTCATCCACCACCTGCCAGATCATCCCCCACTGCGCGGCCTGTTCGGCGCTGAGGTTATCGCCCAGCATCAGTAAACCTACGGCGCGAGCGCGGGTGGTCACACGGGGCAGCAGCCAGCTACCGCCGCAGTCCGGCACCAGGCCAAGCTTGCTGAAGGCCATCACAAACTTCGCCGAACGCGCGGCCAGCACGATATCGCAGCCCAGCGCTAACGTTGCACCCGCCCCGGCGGCCACGCCGTTAACGGCGCAGATAACCGGCTTCGGCAGCGCGGCTAAACGACGCACCAGCGGGTTGTAAAAGCGTTCCACCGACATGCCCAGATCCGGCGCGGGGCCGCTTGGGTCAACGTTACGGTCATTCAGATCCTGTCCGGCGCAAAAACCGCGACCGGCACCGGTAATCAGCAGGCAGCGAATGGTGTCGTCACGTTCGGCCTGTTTCAGGCAGTCGGCGAGCTGCTGGTGCATCACGTCATTAAAGCTGTTGAGTCGGTCCGGGCGGTTCAGGGTGATGGTCATGACGCCCTGTTCCACTTCGCTGAGAATGAAAGCTTCCACGATTAGCGTCCTTTAAATTCCGGTGTGCGTTTTTCTAAAAAGGCGCTGACGCCTTCACGACGATCTTCGGTACCGCTGAGCAGCGTAAACAGCTGGCGTTCCTGCACCAGACCGGCCTGAAGGCTCACCTCGTGCGCCAGACGCAGCGACTGCTTTGCCGCACGCAGCGCCAGCGGCGAGTGGCGAGCGATGTTTGCAGCCAGCTTCAGGGCATATTCATCAGAGAGGTTCGCCGGGTGAATGTCGCTCACCAGCCCAGCCTGCTGTGCGCGTTCGGTGTCAATGCTTTCGCCGCTCAGCACCATCCGGCTCGCCAGCGCTTTACCAACGCTGCGGATAAGCCGCTGCGTACCACCCGCCCCCGGCATGGTGCCGAGAGTAATCTCCGGCAGGCCAAAACGGGCGTTATCGCCGGCAATCACCAGATCACACAGCAGCGCCAGCTCGCAGCCCGCCCCCAGCGCATAGCCGTTCACCACCGCTATCAGCGGCTTGTTGAAGGCATCGATGCGCGCCCACAAACGAGGACGAATATCGTCGAAGGTGGCGGGCAAGTCTTTTTCCGCCATTTCGTTGAGATCGGCACCGGCAGCGAAATAGCACGGGTTACCGCTAATCACGCAGACGCTCACGCAGGCGTCTGCAGCCGCACTTTCCAGCGCGTCGGCTATCTGCGTCAGCAGCGCGTTGTTTAACGCATTACGCGCCTGCGGACGGTTCAGCGTCAGTTGCAGCACACGGTCATGACGGGTAATCAGCAGTTCGCTCATGCCGTCCCCCGCGCGTCAAAGTCGACCACCACATCCGCGCTTTTGGGCAGCGCCTGGCAGCTCAACACATAGCCCGCCGCCACTTCATCGGCTTCCAGGCTATAGTTGGCGGCCATTGCCACTTCGCCCTGCACCACTTTGCATTTACAGGTGGCACAGACGCCGCCTTTACAGGCAAACGGCAGGTCTGCGCCCTGACGCAGCGCCGCATCAAGAATGCTGTCATCTTCGGCATTTAGCGAAATCAGGCGATCGCGGCCGTCCTGGCGAATGGTCACCGTGCGGCCTTCCGCCTGCACGCCGGTGGCGCGTTTCACGCTGGTACCCGGCGTATTGAAGCGCTCGAGGTGAATGGATTTTTCCGGCACGCCCAGTTCACGCAGCGCCACTTCGGCTTCGTCCATCATCGCCGACGGGCCGCAGATAAATGCATCATCAAAACGGCTGAAATCAAGCAGCGTTTTGCCCAGCGCATGCAGCTTGTCGCCGTCAATGCGCCCTTGCAGCAGGTCGCTGTCCATCGACTCCAGGCTGAACAGATGCACCACCTGCAAACGCTGCGGGTAGCGGTCTTTCAGGTCGGCCAGCGCCTGACGGAACATCATGCTGTGGCTGCTGCGGTTGCCGTAAATCAGGGTGAACTGACTGGCCGGTTCGGTCGCCAGCGTCGCTTCAATAATCGCCATCATCGGCGTAATGCCGGAACCAGCGGCAATCGCCAGATATTCCGCTTCACGCTCGGCCTGCGGCTGGTAGCCAAAGTGCCCCTGCGGCACCATCACCTCAAATTCCATACCCTGCTGAATATCGCGCTGGGCATAGCGGGAGAAACGGCCGCCGTCGATGGCTTTGACCGCCACGCTGATTTCTGATGGCGAACGGCTGCGGCAAATGGAGTAGCAGCGGCGTAACTCTTCCCCGCCCAAGCGGGTTTTCAGCGTCAGGTGCTGGCCCGGACAGAAGGCGTACACGCTACGCAGCGCGTCGGGAATGGCAAAGGTAATGGTGACCGAATCACGGGTTTCCGGCTCAACGTTTGCCACGGTAAGCGAATGAAATGTTGTCATCGCAGCCTCAAATACATTTAAAGTAATCAAAGGGTTCACGGCAGCTATCGCAGCGATACAGCGCTTTACAGGCCGTGGAACCGAATTCACTAATCAGTGAGCTGTGGGTGCTGCCGCAGCGTGGGCAGACCACATCCTTTGGCATCTCGCCGGCGTGGCAGGCATGGGCATGCGGCGGGCTGATACCATACTGGCGCAAACGCTCGCGGGCATCAGGGCTCATCCAGTCGGTGGTCCACGGCGGGTCGAGCTGCAGCACGATGTGCACCGGCGTATAGCCGTGATCCGCCATCACCGTTCGAATTTCACCCAGCAGATGTTCGGTGGCCGGGCAACCCGAGTAGGTTGGCGTAAAGCCAATCACCCAGCCGTCGCCGAGGCGTTCAACCCGGCGTACCATCCCCAAATCGGTAATGGTCAGCACCGGCACTTCCGGGTCGGGGATCGCGCTTAACAGTCCCCACACGGTGCACACTTCGGCGGGCGCGATATCGGCAAGACGTTGCATAGCCACCTCCTGTTACCACTGCTGTCCAGGGTACGAACGCTGTAAATACTGCATTTCTGCCAGCATCGGACCGAGATGTTCACTGTGCAGCCCCTGCTTACCGCCGCTGCGGAACGCCGCCTCCTGGGGAATTTGCAGGCCGGAATCGAGCAGCGCGGTGTGAACCGTTGCCTGCCATTCCGCCTGGAGCGTGCGCGGATCGACGGCGATCCCCTGCTCGCTCAGGTCAATTTCCAGCGCATCGGCAACGAACAGTTCACCGGTATAGCGCCACAGGTTATCGACTGCCTGCTGCATACGCTGCGTCGAGAGCGCGGTGCCGTTGCCCAGACGTTCCAGCCAGCCGCGGCTGAAGCGCTGGTGATAACGCACCTCTTTCAACCCTTTGGCCGCAATGGCGGCGAGCTGCGCGTCGCGGCTATAGACCAGACGGCTGAACAGCGCCACGTGCCAGATGTCGATAAAGAACTGGCGGGCAATGGTGTCGGCAAAGTTGCCGTTCGGCTGTTCAACCAGCAGCAGATTGCTGAACTGGCGTTCATCGCGGCCGAAGGCCAGCGTGTCTTCGTCGCCGTTACCGTTCAGTTCGGCGGCGTAGCTGAGAAAATTGCGCGCCTGTCCCAACAGATCGAGACCGATATTGGCCAGCGCCAGGTCGATTTCCAGCTCCGGTGCGTGGCCGCACCATGCGCCTAAACGCTGTGCCAGGATCAGGCCGTTATCGCCCAGACGCAGGGCATAGGTTGCAACGGGATTGAGAGTCGTCATCGTTGCCTCACATATGTTCCATGCCGTCCGGCACGGTGTAGAACGTCGGGTGGCGGTAGACTTTGCTTTCTGCCGGGTCGAAGAATTCACCGCGATCTTCCGGCTGCGAGGCAACGATTTCACTCGCCTTCACCACCCAGATGGAGCAGCCTTCGCTGCGGCGGGTGTAGGCATCACGCGCGTTTTCCAGTGCCATTTGGTCATCGGCGGCGTGCAGGCTGCCCACGTGGCGGTGCGACAAACCCTGTTTGCTGCGGACAAACACTTCGTATAACGGCCAGTATGTTTTGCTCATCTTTTTTCTCCTCAGGCGGCATCGCGAGCGCGTTGTTTTTCGGCATGAGCCAGCGCGGCTTCGCGCACCCATGCACCCTCTTCCCAGGCCTTACGCTTGGCGCCCAAACGTTCGTGATTGCAGACACCACGACCGTTGATGACCTCATTAAATTCCTGCCAGTCGATCTCACCGAATCGGTATTTCCCCGTCGCTTCATCAAGCTGCAGATCGGCATCCGGCACGGTCATGCCGAGGATTTCAACCTGCGGAACGGTGTTATCCACAAAGCGCTGGCGCAGTTCGTCGTTGGAATGCAGTTTGATTTTCCACGCCATACTGCGGGCGCTGTTCGGCGAGTTGTCGTCGCTCGGCCCGAACATCATCAGCGCGGGCCACCAGAAACGGTTGATCGCATCCTGGAGCATCTGCCGCTGTTCTTCGCTGCCCGCCGCCAGCGCCATACAGGCTTCAAAGCCCTGACGCTGGTGGAAGCTTTCTTCTTTGCAGATTTTGACCATCGCCCTGGCATACGGGCCGTAGGAGGTACGACACAGTGCCACCTGGTTGACGATCGCCGCGCCATCGACCAGCCAGCCGATCACGCCGATATCCGCCCAGCTCAGGGTTGGGTAGTTGAAGATGGAGGAGTATTTCATCTGGCCGTCGAGCATCTTCTGGTAGATGTCTTCACGCGCGCAGCCCAGTGTTTCAGCCGCGCTGTAGAGGTACAGGCCGTGTCCGGCCTCGTCCTGTACTTTTGCCAGCAGAATGGCCTTACGCCGCAGCGTGGGTGCGCGGGTTATCCAGTTGCCTTCTGGCAGCATGCCGACGATTTCCGAGTGCGCATGCTGGCCAATCTGGCGGATCAGCGTCTTACGGTATGCGTCCGGCATCCAGTCCTGCGGCTCGATGGCCGTTTCCTGCGCGATGCGCTGGTCAAAGCGTTGTTCTTCTGTCACGTCATCACCTTATGATTCCGATAAATTCAACAAATCATTTTTTGTGAATCATTTTGTTTTATGAAAGTTACATCTTGGTTAAATAAAACCACAAATTTTGTTTGTGGATTTTGTGACACGCTACGCAAAGCCTTTTAGTTTATTGAGTAAAAACAGAATTATAATCAATTTAGATAAAGTGTTCGCGATCGCATTGTTAATAAATTATTAAAATCACGCTTGCATTTTATGATTCACAAAATAACTATTTATAGATAGATTACGGAACACATCTGGAGATTAACGATGCAGCAGTTAGCCAGCTATTTATCCGGCGCCTGGCAGACCGGCCGAGGCCGCACCCGTACTATCCACCACGCCATCAGCGGCGAACCGCTTTGGGAAGTGACAAGCGAAGGACTGGATATGGCGCAGGCGCGCCGCTTCGCCATCGAGCACGGCGGCAAAGCGTTACAGGCAATGAGCTTTATTCAGCGCAGCGCGATGCTAAAAGCGGTGGCGAAGCATTTAATGGAACTGAAAGCCGATTTCTATGCCATATCCGCGCAAACCGGAGCAACACGCGGTGACAGCTGGGTCGATATCGAAGGCGGCATCGGCACGCTTTTCACCTATGCCAGCCTCGGCGGGCGTGAGCTGCCGGATGATGTGCTGTGGCCGGAAGATGAGCTGATTCCGTTGTCCAAACAGGGCGGTTTTGCCGCGCGCCATGTGCTGACGTCAAAATCCGGCGTTGCGGTACATATCAACGCCTTTAACTTCCCCTGCTGGGGGATGTTAGAAAAGCTGGCGCCGACCTGGCTTGCCGGCATGCCCGCGATCGTTAAACCGGCGACCGCCACCGCGCAGCTGACGCAGGCGATGGTCAAAGCCATTGTCGACAGCGGGCTGGTGCCGAACGGCGCAATAAGCCTGATCTGCGGCGGCGCGGGCGATCTGCTGGATAATCTGGATAGCCAGGACGTAGTGACCTTTACCGGCTCTGCACATACCGGGCAGCAATTGCGCGTACATCCGAATCTGGTGGCGAAATCTGTGCCCTTTACCATGGAAGCGGATTCGCTGAACTGCTGCGTACTGGGCGACGATATCACCCCGGAGCAGCCGGAGTTTGCGCTGTTTATTCGCGAAGTGGTGCGCGAAATGACCACCAAAGCCGGGCAGAAATGTACCGCCATTCGCCGCATTATCGTGCCGCAGGCGCAGGTGAAAACCGTCAGTGAAGCGCTGATTGCCCGCCTGCAAAAGGTGGTAGTGGGCGATCCGGCGCAGGAAGGCGTGAAGATGGGGTCGCTGGTGAATAACGATCAGCGTCAGGACGTGCAGGATAATGTGAATCGTCTTGTTGAAGCCGGATGTGAGGTACTGCTGGGCGGAAAGGCAGATCTGAGCACCGCTGGAGCTTTCTTCCCGCCAACGCTGCTGTTTTGTCCGCAGCCGGATGAAATTACCGCGGTACATGCAATTGAAGCCTTTGGTCCGGTCGCCACGCTGATGCCGTATCAGAATACCGAGCATGCCATGACGCTGGCGCGCGCTGGTGAAGGCAGTCTGGCAGGAACGCTGGTGACGGCGAGCGGCGAACTGGCGCGAGAGTTTATCCTCGGTGCAGCCCGCGCCCACGGGCGTATTCAGGTGCTGAACGAAGAATCCTCAGCGGAATCGACCGGCCACGGCTCTCCACTGCCACAGCTGGTCCACGGTGGGCCTGGACGTGCAGGCGGCGGTGAAGAGCTGGGCGGTCTGCGTGCGGTGAAGCACTACATGCAGCGTACCGCCATTCAGGGCAGTCCAACCATGCTGGCCGCCGTTAGCCAGCAGTGGGTGCGCGGCGCGCAGGTCACGGAAGATCGCATTCACCCGTTCCGCAAATATTTCGAAGAGATCCAACCGGGCGATAGCCTGCTGACTCCGCGCCGCACGCTGACCGAAGCGGATATCGTCAATTTTGCCTGTTTGAGCGGCGATCACTTCTACGCTCATATGGACAAAATTGCAGCGGCCGAGTCTATTTTCGGCGAACGCGTGGTGCACGGCTATTTCCTGATTTCCGCCGCTGCCGGTCTATTTGTAGACGCGGGCGTTGGCCCGGTTATCGCCAACTACGGTATGGAAAATCTGCGCTTTATCGAGCCGGTTAAGCCGGGCGACACTATCCAGGTGCGTTTAACCTGCAAACGCAAAACGGTGAAACTTCAGCGCAATGCCGAAGAAAAAGCGACTGGCGTGGTGGAATGGGCGGTGGAGATTTTCAATCAGCACCAGCAGGCGGTGGCGCTGTATTCCATTCTGACGTTGGTTGCGCGTCAGCATGGGGATTTCCCGGCTTAAGAACCCGGTGTCGCTTCGCGCGACCAGATTTGAAACAAAAAGCAAAAAGCCTGCTTAGTTTCCTGAGCAGGCTTCTTAAATATGGCTCCTCTGACTGGACTCGAACCAGTGACATACGGATTAACAGTCCGCCGTTCTACCGACTGAACTACAGAGGAATCGTTGTGGAGGCTTATCTTAGCGGCGAAAAAATTTTTGTCAAACCTCATTTCTTCGAATGCGAATCAATTGATGCTTCTCTCGACAGTTTGTTGCATTTACAGACATTTTAAATAGAAAAAACTTTGCAGCTTTTTTGATTCTCCCTCATCATTTGAAATGAGGTTTCAACTTTCTTCGTTAAGGTCCACTTTGAACGTCTCCGCTGCCTTACGCCAGGTCGCTTCCCGCACGCCCTGGTATGCCAAACGCAAGAGTTATAAGGTTCTCTTTTGGCGCGAAATCACTCCGCTGGCTGTCCCCATTTTCCTGGAAAACACCTGTGTGCTATTGATGGGTGTTCTGAGTACCTTCCTGGTAAGTTGGTTGGGAAAAGAAGCAATGGCCGGTGTCGGACTCGCCGACAGTTTTAATATGGTCATCATGGCATTTTTCGCCGCCATCGATCTGGGTACCACCGTAGTTGTAGCATTTAGCCTCGGGAAACGAGATCGTCGACGGGCCAGAGCCGCAGCCAGACAATCGCTGGTGATCATGACAATTTTTGCTACCGTGCTGGCAGCGGTCATTCACTATTTTGGTCAACAGATTATTGACGTTGTCGCAGGTGAAGCAACGCCAGACGTTAAAGCTTTGGCACTTACCTATCTGGAGCTAACGGTGCTCAGCTACCCGGCGGCAGCCATTGCGCTGATCGGCAGTGGCGCACTACGTGGGGCCGGAAATACTAAAATACCGTTGTTGATAAACGGCGGTATGAACATCCTGAATATCATCATCAGTAGCATCCTGATTTACGGGATCTTTTCCTGGCAAGGTCTGGGATTTGTGGGAGCAGGCCTGGGACTGACCATTTCGCGCTACATCGGGGCGATTGCCATCATCTGGGTACTGATGATTGGTTTTAACCCCGCGCTGCGAATTCCCTTCAAAAGCTATTTTAAGCCACTCAATCTCGCCATTATATGGGAGGTGATGGGGATCGGCATTCCGGCAAGTATCGAGTCAGTGCTGTTCAATGGCGGTAAACTTTTGACGCAGATGTTTGTTTCAGGCATGGGAACCAGCGTTATCGCCGGGAACTTTATTGCATTTTCTATCGCCGCACTTATCAATTTACCAGGGAATGCTTTAGGTTCCGCGTCGACAATCATTACCGGCAGGCGTCTGGGAAATGGCCAGATTGCCCAGGCTGAAATCCAGCTACGGCATGTGTTCTGGCTGTCGACGATTGGCCTAACGGCAATTGCCTGGCTAACCGCACCTTTCGCCGGGGTGATGGCCTCATTTTATACCCACGATCAGGATGTAAAAGAGGTCATAGTCATCCTGATTTGGCTCAACGCAGCATTTATGCCGATATGGGCAGCCTCCTGGGTATTACCAGCGGGCTTTAAAGGTGCGCGAGATGCACGTTTTGCTATGTGGGTATCGATGCTGGGCATGTGGGGCTGCCGCGTAGTCGCGGGCTACACTCTGGGTATCGTATTAGGATGGGGAGTTGTCGGCGTTTGGTTAGGTATGTTCTTCGACTGGGCCGTGCGCGCCGCGTTATTTTACTGGCGTATGGTCACAGGCCGCTGGTTGTGGAAATACCCACGCCCCGAACGCGAAAAGTGCATAAAACAACCGGTTGCGTCTGAATAATCGGCGAAATGTGGAATATTTCAGCAAACGATCGCATTTATCCATTCAGGCTTTGACAACGCTGAGCGGCATCGCTAATATGCGCCTCGTTCACACGATTCCTCTGTAGTTCAGTCGGTAGAACGGCGGACTGTTAATCCGTATGTCACTGGTTCGAGTCCAGTCAGAGGAGCCATATTTAAGAAGCCTGCTCAGGAAACTAAGCAGGCTTTTTGCTTTTCTGCGATCCCATTAACCAGGTAGAGCGCTTCACTTCACACACAGGCTTTTCCATACTGGCAACGAGAGAAGCCCGTTTCTCACGGGCTTTTATTGTTAAATCTGATAATCAATCACCGCTTCATCTGGCTCCATCGCCTGACGCTTAATTTCATCGACGGATAACCCTGCGTTGCATAGCTCGATGAATCGCCAGACGTAGTTGCGCTGCAGTTGTCCGCGTTTAAGCCCTAGCCAAACGGTATTTGCATCAAACAAATGCCGGGTATCCAGACGGGTTAACGTCCCCTCTTCCTGCTCGCCGCTGGATTGCTCTGCCACCAGCCCAATCCCCAATCCCAGTGACACGTAAGTTTTAATCACATCCGAGTCCTGGGCGCTGAGAATAATATCAGGTATCAGCCCCTTGCGAGCAAACGCCTCATCGATGCGGGAACGCCCTGTAATCCCCTGACGATAGGTAATTAACGGCCAGTTAGTGATGGACTCCAGCGTAAGCGGAGAAGCCTTCACTAATGGATGGTCATGAGGAACAAGCAGGCTGTGGTGCCAACGAAACCAGGGAAAAGCCACCAACAATGGATCGCTGCTCAGCCGCTCACTGGCAATTCCGATATCTGCCCCGCCATTTTGTAGCAGGACATCAATCTCCTGTGGTGTGCCCTGAATAAGTTCCAGACGCACCTCAGGGAACAGCTCACGAAAGGCTTTTATCACCGCAGGCAAGCTATAGCGTGCCTGGGTATGCGTGGTGGCAATCGTTAGAACGCCGGACGTGTCATTGGTAAACAGATCCGCCAGTCGACGAACATTGCTGGCCTCATTCAGAATACGTTCGGCAATGATCAGCAAGGCTTTACCCGGTTCAGTCATGCCCAACAGGCGTTTACCGCGACGGATAAAAATTTCGATGCCAAGTTCATCTTCAAGTTCACGAATGTGTCGGCTGACGCCCGACTGCGAGGTGTACAGTATATTCGCGACCTCCGTCAGGTTGTAATCCTGACGGGCCGCCTCGCGGATTATTTTGAGTTGCTGGAAATTCACGTTTCACTCCGGGCACATCAGACATTACGCTATTGTTAAAGTCTGATGCCCGGCATAACAAATAATAAAAACCTGCATCTTATTCCTCGCGGGAATAAGGTTTAGCTGACCAGCTGCAGTTCGCGATTTTCCAGCGCCGGACGGCTAACCAGCGATAGCAGGATCTCCTTCACTGCCTGCGCCTGGGGCGATAAGCTCCCTCTGGCTGATACGTTCAACGATAATGGCAGATTCATCGATGGGGTTGTGATGCGCGCCATCCAGCCGTTCGCTGCATTGCATAATGAACGGGCGGCCGACTCGGGCAACACTGTGACGCCCATACCACTGGCAATGGCGGCCGTCAGGGTGGAGATAGACTCAATTTCGCCAATCACTTTAGCCGTTAAGCGACGTAGCGAAAAAGCTTCATCCACGCGCAGGCGAACCGCGCTGTAATCCCGTGGCAAGAATAAATTCATCTGCGCCACCGCGGCTAAATCGACGCTTTGCCCCGGACACTCACGCGTGCCGACCAGATACAGATCCTCTTTAAGCAACGGTTGACTGCTGATGCCCGCCACGGGTGAACGCTCATAGAGCACTGCCATATCTAATTGCCCGCTGAGCAGCTTGTCATTCAGCACTGCCCCACTGTTTTCATGCAGATAGACCTGCACATCGGGCAGTTCGGCACGTAGCGTCTGTAATAACGGCATGGTAATGGATGACGCTGCTGTCCCCGGCGCAAGGCCGATAGAGACCTGGCCTGTCAAGGTCTGTCCCACGTTATTAACCGCAAGTTGCGCCTGTTCACACTGACGTAAAATCGTCCGGGCGTGGGTATATAACACTTTTCCTGCTTCCGTCGGCGTGACGCCACGCTTGGTACGAATCAGCAATTGTTGATCAAGCTCACCTTCCAGCGTTGCGACCTGCTGGCTCAGCGCGGGTTGCGCAATGTGCAATACTTCCGCTGCCTGGGTCAGGCTACCAATATCGACGATTTTCACGAAATATTTCAGTCGTCTGAAGTTCATTTTGCCTCCTGTCGGAATACCAGAACCCGTGCTGGCAGTCATTGAATTCAGGATTGCAAGATGCTTGCCACTTTCGTCTAAAACGGTGTTTTATGGTTAAAGCCGCACAAAGTCAGGAGTAAAAGCGAAGGAAGATCATTCTGCACACCGAAATATCTCATTCAGGCTGCCCTGGAAGAGGTAGAAACGCACCAGAATGGGGCAAAAGCATAAAAAGACGGAAAGATCGCCGCTTTGCTGATTTTGTCAGCAAACGAACACACAAATGTATTTACCCCTTTGACAAGCCTCACCACCCTCGCTAATATGCGCCTCGTTCAAACGATTCCTCTGTAGTTCAGTCGGTAGAACGGCGGACTGTTAATCCGTATGTCACTGGTTCGAGTCCAGTCAGAGGAGCCATATTTAAGAAGCCTGCTTAGGAAACTAAGCAGGCTTTTTGCTTTTTGCTATTGCTCATTGCGCATATCAAAGCCCCTGCTCAGTCTGGCCAACACTTCATTTATAATGACCGCAGGTATTTGTTCCAGGCGCTTGCCGTTCCGAGCTTCCATATCAATAGTTCTGGGCTGATCACGGCGAATAACGCCCGTCGTTTTAGTGCCCGCATCATCCAGTTAAACGCTAACACCAGCAGCATGAGCAAGGTTTCCGCAACTGGTGACAGGAACTGAGGTGTCCGATTCTCGCTCGCAACAGACATGGTCAGATGTCATTCCAACCATCACATGCCAAAAGCAGACTCCTTTTCCCATCCAATATCCACATCATGAGATTTTTATAAAAAACAATGTGTTAAGACGTTCAGCGTAATACAATTATATTTCCAATTGTAATGATAACCATTCTCATATTACTATAATCGCGTGATAATTAACTTTTGATACATTCCGCATGTCTGACCACGCCACTACCACTGCTTCCTTTACGCTCGAGTCGCTTTATGGCGCACATCACGGCTGGCTGAAAAGCTGGCTGACGCGCAAACTCCAGTCCGCCTTTGATGCAGATGACATTGCCCAAGACACTTTTCTAAGGGTAATGGGCAGCGGGTCGCTCTCGACGATCCGCGATCCGCGTTCCTTTCTGTGCACTCTCGCCAAACGGGTGATGGTCGACCTGTTTCGCCGAAACGCGCTGGAAAAAGCCTATCTGGAGATGCTGGCGCTTATGCCGGAAAATCTCGCGCCTTCGCCCGAGGAACGCGAGAGTCAGCTCGAAACCCTGCAACTCATCGACAGCATGCTTGACGGGCTGAGCGGAAAAACACGCGAAGCGTTTCTCCTTTCACAGCTGGATGGTCTGACCTACAGCGAAATAGCGCTAAAGCTCGGTGTTTCGGTCAGTTCAGTGAAAAAATATATGGCAAAGGCTATCGAACATTGTCTGCTGTTTCGTCTGGAGCACGGTCTGTGAACGCCTCTATCACCGATTCTCGCCGCCAGGCATTGCGCTCGGCATCACACTGGTATGCCGTATTGAGCGGCGAGCGTGTCAGCCCACAGCAGGAAGCACGCTGGCAACAATGGTATGAAGAGGACAAAGATCATCAGTGGGCCTGGCAACAGGTTGAAAACCTGCGCAACCAGCTCAGCAGCGTTCCGGGCGATGTCGCCAGCCGGGCGCTGCACGATACGCATCTTACCCGTCGTCATATCATGAAAGGGCTACTGCTGCTGCTCGGCGTGGGCGGCGGCTGGCAGCTCTGGCAATCTGAAGCCGGAGAAGGTCTGCGCGCAGACTACCGCACCGCCAAAGGCGCGGTCAGCCATCAGCGGCTGGACGATGGCTCGCTGCTGACGCTCAACACACAAAGCGCCGCGGACGTTCGTTTTGATACGCGTCAACGCGCTGTCCATCTCTGGTACGGCGAAATTGCTATTACTACCGCAAAAGACGCGCAGCAAAGACCTTTCCACGTTGTGACCCGCCAGGGCCAGCTCACCGCGTTAGGCACAGAATTTACCGTCTACCAGCAGGACAACGTCACACGCGTTACCGTTCAACAACACGCGGTTGAAGTCTTACTGGCAAATCGTCCGCAGGAAAAACGCATCGTCAGCGCTGGCGAGAGCCTGCAGTTTAGCGCGTCTGAATTTGGTGCAATTACCTCAGCGGATGATGAAAGCGCCGCCTGGACGCAGGGCATTCTGAGCTTTAGCGATAAACCTCTGGGTGAAGTGATTGCCACGCTGAGCCGTTATCGCAACGGCGTGCTGCGCTGCGATCCGGCTGTGGCCGGGTTACGCCTGAGTGGCTCTTTCCCGCTGAAAGATACTGATGCAATCCTGGATATTATCGCCAAGACTCTTCCAGTGAAAATTCAGTCGGTTACGCGATACTGGGTAAATATCTCAGCATTGTAAGAAAAATAATTCTCATTTCGATTATCCTTTTTCCCCTTCTCATTCGACTCATAGATGAACACAACAAAAATGATGATGGAGAAGGTATGACGCCTTTACGCGTTTTTCGCAAAACAACACCTTTGGTTAACGCCGTTCGCTTGAGCCTGCTGCCGCTGGCCGGGCTGTCGTTATCCGCCTTCGCAGCGCAGGTTGATATTGCACCGGGTTCGCTCGACAAAGCCCTTAATCAGTATGCCGCGCTCAGCGGAATTACCCTGTCGGTTGACGCCAGCCTGACGCGCGGCAAACAGAGTAACGGTCTTCACGGTGACTACGACGTCGAAACCGGCCTGCAACACCTGCTGAACGGTAGCGGCCTGCAGGTGAAACCGCTGGGTAATAACAGCTGGACACTGGAGCACGCACCCGCACCGCAAGAAGATTCCCTGACCGTGGTGGGCGACTGGCTGGGGGATGCGCGCGAAAACGACGTTTTCGAACATGCTGGCGCGCGTGACGTTATCCGCCGTGAAGATTTCGCCAAAACCGGCGCGACGACCATGCGCGAGGTGCTGAACCGCATTCCTGGCGTTACCGCCCCAGAAAACAACGGTACCGGTAGCCACGATCTGGCGATGAACTTTGGTATTCGCGGCCTGAACCCACGCCTGGCCAGCCGTTCAACGGTACTGATGGACGGTATTCCGGTGCCGTTTGCCCCTTACGGCCAGCCGCAGCTTTCCCTGGCACCCGTTTCGCTCGGAAATATGGACGCCATCGATGTGGTACGCGGCGGCGGTGCTGTACGTTACGGGCCGCAGAGCGTGGGCGGCGTGGTGAACTTTGTCACCCGCGCCATTCCGCAAGACTTCGGGATCGAAGCCGGCATGGAAGGCCAGCTCAGCCCAACGTCCTCACAAAATAATCCCAAAGAGACGCACAACCTGATGGTGGGCGGCACGGCGGATAACGGTTTTGGTAACGCCCTGCTTTACTCCGGCACGCGCGGCAGCGACTGGCGCGAGCACAGCGCAACGCGCATCGACGATCTGATGATGAAAAGCAAATATGCGCCGAACGACGTGCATACTTTCAACAGCCTGCTGCAATACTACGACGGTGAAGCCGACATGCCCGGCGGCCTGTCGCGCGCGGATTACAACGCCGACCGCTGGCAGTCCACGCGCCCTTACGATCGCTTCTGGGGGCGCCGCAAGCTGGCAAGCCTCGGCTATCAGTTTCAGCCGGACAGCCAGCATAAATTCAATATTCAGGGCTTCTACACCGAAACCCTGCGTAGCGGCTACCTGGAACAGGGCAAACGCCTCACCCTTTCACCGCGTAACTACTGGGTACGCGGCATTGAACCGCGCTACAGTCAGAGCTTTATGGTGGGTCCTTCCGCGCACGAAGTGGGCGTGGGATACCGCTATGTGAGCGAGTCGACGCATGAAATGCGTTACTACACCGCCACCAGCAGCGGGCAGTTGCCGTCCAACTCCAGCCCTTACGATCGCGACACCCGTTCCGGTACCGAAGCGCACGCCTGGTATCTGGATGACAAAATCGACGTAGGCAACTGGACGATCACACCGGGTATGCGCTTTGAACATATCGAGTCATACCAGAACAACGCCATCAAAGGCACGCATGAGGAAGTGAGCTACAACGCCCCACTTCCGGCGCTAAACGTGCTCTATCACCTGACTGACAGCTGGAATCTTTATGCAAACACTGAAGGCTCATTCGGCACCGTACAGTACAGCCAAATTGGCAAGGCTGTGCAAAGCGGCAATGTGGAACCGGAAAAAGCGCGAACCTGGGAGCTCGGAACCCGATACGACGGTGGCGCGCTGACCGCGGAAATGGGGCTGTTCCTGATTAACTTTAATAATCAGTACGACTCCAACCAGACCAACGACACTGTAACCGCACGGGGTAAAACGCGCCATACCGGGCTGGAAACCCAGGCCCGCTATGACCTCGGCACGCTGACGCCAACGCTCGACAACGTTTCGGTCTACGCAAGCTATGCGTATGTGAACGCCGAGATCCGCGAGAAAGGCGACACCTACGGCAACCAGGTGCCGTTCTCGCCGAAACACAAAGGCACATTGGGCGTGGACTATAAACCGGGTAGCTGGACCTTCAACCTGAACAGCGATTTCCAGTCCAGCCAGTTTGCGGATAACGCCAACACCGTTAAAGAGAGTGCCGACGGCAGCACCGGCCGCATCCCGGGCTTCATGCTCTGGGGCGCACGCGTAGCCTATGACTTTGGTCCGCAGATGGCAGACCTGAACCTGGCGTTCGGCGTGAAGAATATCTTCGACCAAGCGTATTTCACCCGCTCTTACGACGACAACAATAAAGGCATCTACGCAGGCCAGCCGCGCACGCTGTATATGCAGGGGTCGTTGAAGTTCTAATTCAACCGATTTCGTAGGCCGGGTAAGCGCAGCGCCACCCGGCTTTCAGGAGCACCGATGTTCACATTTATCCGCACACTTTTCGCCGCTCTGCTGCTGGTCACCAGCCACGCTTTTGCCGCCACGGTTCAGGACGAACATGGCGCCTTTACGCTTGATAAAACGCCACAGCGGATAGTGGTACTGGAGCTGTCGTTCGCGGACGCGCTGGCTGCCGTCGATGTTAGTCCGATCGGCATTGCCGACGATAACGATGCCACGCGCATTCTTCCCGAAGTTCGCGCCCATCTGAACCCCTGGCAGTCTGTCGGCACGCGTGCGCAGCCGAGTTTAGAAGCCATCAGCGCGCTGAAACCGGACCTGATCATTGCCGACAGCAGCCGTCATGCGGGTATTTTCAGCGCCTTACAGCAAATTGCACCGGTGCTGCTGCTGAAATCTCGCAATGAAACCTACGCTGAAAATCTTCAGTCTGCGGCCATCATCGGCGAGATTGTGGGCAAAAAGGCACAGATGCAGTCACGCCTGGCGAAACACAAACAACAGATGTCAGCGTGGGCCAGCCAGTTGCCAAAAGGCACGCAGGTGTTGTTTGGTACGTCCCGGGAGCAGCAGTTCAACCTGCACACGCAGGAGACCTGGACCGGGGGCGTCCTGACCGCTCTGGGGCTGAAGGTACCTGCGGCGATGGCGGGTGCGTCTATGCCGTCCATCGGCCTGGAGCAGTTGCTGGCGCTTAATCCTACATGGCTGCTGGTCGCACATTATCGCGAAGAGAGCATCGTGAAACGCTGGCAGCAAGACCCGCTGTGGCAGATGTTAACGGCTGCGCAAAAACAGCAGACGGCGTCGGTCGACAGTAACGCCTGGGCGCGGATGCGCGGCATTTTTGCGGCCGAACGTATTGCCAGCGACACGGTAAAAATCTTTCATCACCAGCCTTTATCCGATGTGAAATGACAGTTCTCAGACATCCGGCACTGCAATGGGGGCTGCCCCTTGCCGCGCTTATCGCAATTTTCTGGCTGAGTCTGTTTTGCTACTCGGCCATTCCTGTTTCTGGCGTTGATGCTATTCGCGCCCTGCTGCCGGGCCATACGCCGACGCTTGCACAAGCGCTGGTGCAAAACCTTCGTTTGCCGCGAAGCCTGGTCGCCATTCTGATCGGCGCAAGCCTGGCTCTCGCGGGAACGCTGCTGCAAACCCTGACGCATAATTCAATGGCCTCCCCTTCACTGCTCGGCATTAACAGCGGCGCGGCGCTGGCTATGGCACTGACCAGCGCGCTCAGCCCCGTGCCCGTTTCGGGTTACTCCATCTCCTTTATCGCCGCCTGTGGCGGCGGCGTTAGCTGGCTGCTGGTGATGACCGCAGGCGGCGGATTTCGCCACACCCAGGACCGAAACAAACTGATCCTCGCGGGTATCGCTTTCTCGGCGTTTTGCATGGCCCTGACCCGCATCACCCTGCTGCTGACGGAAGATCACGCCTACGGCATTTTTTACTGGCTCGCAGGGGGCGTATCTCACGCACGCTGGCAGGAGTTCTGGCAGCTTTTACCGGTGGTGGCGGTCGCTGTACCGGTGGTGTTGCTGCTGGCCAATCAACTGAACCTGCTTAACGTCAGCGACAGCACCGCCCGCACGCTGGGGGTGAATCTGCCGAAGCTGCGTTTGATCATCAACATTCTGGTGCTGCTTCTGGTCGGTACCTGCGTCAGCGTGGCTGGCCCGGTGGCGTTTATCGGTCTGTTGATGCCGCATCTGGCTCGCTTCTGGGTAGGATTTGACCAGCGCAAGGTCCTGCCGATGAGCATACTGATGGGCGCCACACTGATGCTAGTGGCGGATGTTCTGGCCCGCGCGCTGGCTTTTCCTGGCGAATTACCCGCGGGGGCCGTGGTGGCTCTGATTGGTGCGCCCTGCTTTGTCTGGCTGGTCAGGAGGCGTGGATGAAAGTTACGCTAGTCATTTTTATCGCCCTCGCACTGGCAGGATTTTCGCTGCTGTCGCTGCAAATGGGGGTGATCTCCGTTCCCTGGCGCGCCCTACTGACCGACTGGCAGGCCGGGCGTGAGTATCATTACGTGTTAACGGCGTACCGCCTGCCGCGACTGCTGCTGGCGCTGTTTGTTGGTGCAGCCCTCGCGGTGGCAGGCGTTCTGGTACAAGGGATTGTGCGTAACCCTCTGGCATCGCCGGATATTCTCGGCGTAAACCATGCCGCCAGCCTTGCCTCTGTAGGCTCACTTCTTCTCGTACCGTCACTGCCGGTGATTGCTCTGCCGCTGCTGGCCTTTGCCGGTGGCATGGTGGGCCTGAGCCTGCTGAGAATGCTGGCGAACACCAGCCAACCGATGAAGCTCTCGCTCACGGGCGTTGCGCTTTCTGCCTGCTGGGCCAGCCTGACGGACTGGCTGATGCTTTCGCGCCCGCAGGATGTGAACAGCGCCCTGCTGTGGCTGACCGGCAGCTTATGGGGCCGTGACTGGAGCTTTGTGAAGATTGCCGTCCCGCTACTGATGTTGTTTCTGCCGCTGAGCCTGGGTTTTTGCCGCGATCTCGACCTTCTGGCACTGGGCGATGCACGCGCCACCACGCTCGGGGTGTCGGTGCCGCGTATCCGGCTCCTGGCTTTGCTACTGGCCGTCGCCATGACATCTACCGGCGTGGCCGTCTGCGGCCCGATCAGCTTTATTGGTCTTGTGGTGCCGCATATGGTGCGCAGCATCTCCAGTGGACGTCACCGCTGGCTGCTGCCCGTTTCGGCGCTGACAGGTGCGTTGCTGTTGGTGGTTGCCGATCTGCTGGCGCGAATTATTCATCCCCCGCTGGAGCTTCCGGCTGGCGTGCTGACCGCCATTATCGGTGCGCCGTGGTTTGTCTGGCTGCTTGTGAGAATGCGATAAATGACATTACGAACTGAAAATCTGACGGTCTGTTACGGTACAAACAAGGTCCTTGATGGCGTTTCACTCGCGCTACCAACGGGGAAGACAACCGCCCTACTCGGCCCTAACGGCTGCGGGAAATCGACGTTGCTAAACTGTTTTTCACGGCTGTTAACGCCGCAATCCGGTGGCGTATTTCTCGGCGATAATGCCATCAACACGCTCTCATCACGCCAGCTAGCCCGCAGGCTGGCGCTGCTGCCCCAACATCATTTAACTCCCGAGGGGATCACCGTCCAGGAGCTTGTTTCGTACGGTCGCAACCCGTGGTTGTCACTCTGGGGGCGCCTCTCCGTTGAAGACAATGCGCGGGTCCAAGATGCTATGCACCAGACCCGGATCCAACATCTTGCCGACCGACGGTTAACCGAACTTTCCGGCGGTCAGCGCCAGCGCGCCTTTCTGGCGATGGTCCTGGCCCAGAATACACCCGTCGTACTACTCGATGAGCCAACCACCTATCTCGATATCAATCACCAGGTGGAACTGATGCGGTTGATGGGCGAACTCCGGGCTCAGGGGAAAACGGTGGTCGCAGTGCTGCACGACCTTAATCAGGCCAGCCGGTACTGCGATCATCTGGTGGTAATGGCGAACGGACATATTATGGCGCAAGGCACACCAGAAGCGGTGATGAACCCTGGATTGCTGAGAACCGTATTCAACGTGGATACGGAAATACACCCCGAACCAGTATCTGGTAAGCCGATGTGTGTAGTGAGATAGATGACACAGGCTGTAATGGTACCATGGTCTCAACAGGTCGCCGTCATATCACTCGCGCTGTGATGACTTCACTCTGCCCAGGTAACATTTCAACTGTTCTGAGCTGAATAATATTGCAGCGTTCTGTCATCAATCATCATGCGTTTAGGACCAGTCAAAACCATGTTAATCATCGGTTCATAAACTGCAGACAGGCGGTGTTCAGGGATTACTCTCAGCACCATAGCAACCCGTGAAATGCAGGTTTCGGTACGCTGATTACCCGTGGCTGATGCAAGTTTTCGTAACTTCGGTAATTTTTGCATTTACCGAGTGATAACACGTCGCTGTATGCACAGCAAGAGAGGCAGGATAAAGGAAAAAGCGAAGAGGATGGAGAAACGGGGAGACGCGTTAATTCATCTTTCCGCTTAATATTAACGGGCGCCGGGTTGCTTCATACCAACGTCCGCTTCGTGCTGTGAGTTCAACGGGTCGATGCAACGCTATCCTTAATCAAGGGGGACGTTGCCATGAAACGAAGAACTCGGATTAACTACACGCCAGAGCAGAAGGCAATTATCTGGGACAGATATAAGCAAGGTGATTCTCTACATGATATCGCCAGAATGTTCGACAGATATCATTCTTCCATTATGCCCACTATCCACCAGACAGGCGGCTACCGTCCTCCCGTGCCAAAACGGCACCGATTAGCGCTTTCGCTTGATGAAAGAGAGGAGATATCCAGAGGGCTGGTAGCAAAACTCAGTATCAGGGACATCGCCACCAAATTATCAAGAGCGCCCTCAACGATTAGCCGCGAGGTCAGGAGGCACGGTGGTGCAAAACAATACCGTGCAGCAAAAGCCGATGCTGCTGCGTGGGAAAATGCGCTGAGACCAAAACCTTGCAAGCTAATTGAAAGCCCCGCATTGTGTAAAATCATTGCAGAGAAGATGCATCAGGACTGGTCGCCGGAACAGATCGCCGGTTGGCTGAAACGCTGTTATCCGGATAATCAGGAAATGCATGTGTCACACGAAACGATTTATAAAACGCTTTTTATACAAACCCGGGGAGCATTAAAAAAAGAGCTGCAGCAATGCCTCAGAAGCGGAAGAGCAGTGCGTAGATCCAGAACGTCATCGCTTAAAGGGAAAGGATTAGGGTCAATCCCGCACACGATACCTATCAGCGAAAGGCCACCAGAGGCCGCTGACAGAGCCATTCCAGGTCACTGGGAAGGTGACCTGATTCAGGGCTCGAATAACTCCTATATCATCACCCTCGTAGAACGTCATTCCCGTTTTGTTATGCTGGCGAAAATCAGAGACAACAAGACCATAACGGTTATATCTGCACTCATCAGACAAGCCCGGGAATTACCTGCTGAGCTTTATAAAACATTAACTTGGGATCGTGGCGCTGAAATGACCAGCCACACACGATTTACTGTAGCGACAGACATTCAGATTTATTTTTGTGATCCTCAATCTCCCTGGCAACGTGGCTCAAATGAAAATACGAACAGATTGCTCAGACAATATTTTCCAAAAGGAACTGACTTATCGGTTCACAGCCAGCAAAGACTTAACAGTGTTGCCAGACAGCTCAACGAGAGGCCGAGAAAAACGCTAGACTATGAATCACCCGCAGAGCGGTTCAATAAGTGTGTTGCGTCCATCAGTTGAACTCACAGC
>NZ_JAOWDX010000040.1:0-4733 GCF_030334485.1 Citrobacter sp. Cf072
CGCAGTTTAAATTCTACATCGCTGGTTTTTATCGACATCTCTTTCCCCTCAGCGGCTCATCAGCACTTCAGCAATATGCATCACTTTGACCGGCTGGCCTTCGCGTTGCAGTCGGCCGCCAATATTCAGCAGGCAGCTGACGTCAGCGCCGATCAAAAACTCCGGCTTCGCATCCATCAGATGTAAAACTTTCTCTTTCACCATCTCGCCGGAGATCTCGGCCATCTTGACCGAGAACGTCCCGCCAAAGCCGCAGCAGGTGTCCTGATCGGCAAACGTCAACAGCTCCAGTCCGCGCACGTTTTTCAGCAGCGTGAGCGGCTCTTCCTTCACCCCCAGTTTGCGGGTCAGGCTACAGGAAGGATGATACACAGCGCGGCCCTGCAGGCTGGCACCCACGTCCACCACGCCCAGTTTGTTGACGATAAAAGAGGTGAGATCCTGCATACGTCCGGCAACCTTCTCGGCGCGCAGCGCCCATGCGGGCTCATCCGCCAGATACGTCGGGTAGCTTTTTACCGCGTAGGTGCAGGAGCCTGCCGGGGAGATAATCGGATCGTCGTTGTCTTCCAGGGCGGCGATCAGGTTTTTCATCCCGGGGATCGCCTCTTTGATGTAACCGCTGTTGATGGCTGGCTGACCGCAACACCCTTGCTTCTCGGGGAAATTAACGCGACAACCCAGTTTTTCCAGCAGCAATACGGAGTCTCGTGCCATCCGTGATTTCAGTGCGTCACCAATACAGGTGACAAAGAAATTTACATTCACAATAACTACTCCATTGCTTCATTTCTGTTTATTGCGCTTGATATCGCGATATCAAACAAATGTTCATTCGTATTTCATGCCCAGTTTTTATGTTTGCTGGTTTTACCAATACCTGGGTTCATAGTGTTGGTCGGATCATTTTCCTGATAAAAACGTGCCAAATTTTCCGGCGCTTTATACAGATGGCCGACATTGTGTTCCGCCGGATATTGCGCTCCGCGTTGGCGCAGTAATTCCAGCATCTGTTCTTTTAACGCGTGGGCATCTACGCCTTTTTTAACGATATAATCCTGATGGAATACATGGCACATAAAATGGCCGTAATAGAGTTTATGCACCAACTGACTGTCAATTTCCGCCGGTAAATGCTCATACCATTCGGTATCATTGCGGCGTAATGCAATATCCAGCGCGAGAATATCCTCAACCTCGTCAGAATGAACGGCCTGATAACGAATGGCAGCACCCGCGGCGGCAAAACGATGCAGAAACGCCTTACTGCCCTCTTCCGCGGTACAGGTAAAGAACGCGCCCTCGGCCGATTTAAAATAGTCCGTTAACCATGCCTGGGCTTCGGCCACACCCTCACCGGACATTTTCAACATCAGATGGTGTTCATAGTTATCGCGCCAGGTCTTCATCCGCGCCGGGAGATGGCTCGGGAACAGATGGCTAAAAGCCTGCATCGCGCGGTCGGTAAAGTGCGGGCGAAAGATCTTCACCTTCTCAAGTATGGCCTCGGTACGCCCCTTCAGGTTGAAGAAGAACGGCATTTTGTCCGTGCCAAGTTTGTCGATCATCAGGAAGGTATCTTTGCTGTATTTCTCTGCAATATCATAGATATCGCGGTGCATATACTCCCCAGCAACCGGCAGGTTTGTAAAATTCGCCAGGATGTGGCGGCGAATCTCAGTCAGGACATCAGTCTGATTGGTACCGATATAAAAGACCTGCTGGTTCTTCTCGGCTTCAAAGGTATCCAGACGTACGGCAAACACCGCTAACTTGCCCGCGCAGCCAGAGGATTCAAACAGGCGATCCGGGTCAGCGTTGTAACGTGCTGGCGTGTCGGCATTGATGTCCCGCACGCGGCTAACATAGTCGTGATCGTGCGCGTGACGCCCGTCATGGTTGACGAGCACGGCTTCAATCGCATTGTTATCCAGCCGGGCAAGGATTTGCTCTGGCGTCTGACCTAGCTCAATGCCGAGGTGATTGACCAGCTGCAAGCGTCCCTGTTCATCAATACGGGCAAACAGCGACATCTCGGTATAAGCCGGGCCACGCTGGACCAGAGAACCGCCGGAGTTATTACAGATACCGCCGATAACCGACGCGCCGATGCACGAAGAGCCAATCACCGAATGCGGCTCACGGCCAAACGGCTTCAGCGCCTTTTCCAGCGAATACAGCGTGGTGCCCGGATAAGCCAGCACCTGCTTACCCTCATCCAGCACATGCAGACTGTCCAGCCGCAGCGTGCTGATAATGACGATCTCGCGGTCGTAATCATTACCATTGGGCGTCGAACCCTCAGTCAGGCCAGTGTTCGACGCCTGCATCAGGATTATTTTATCGGCCTCAACGCAGGCGCTAAGGACTTTCCAGAGTTCAAGCAAAGAGCCGGGGATAACCACCGCCAGAGCATCACCCTGACCCGAGCGAAAACCCTTACGGTAACGCGCAGTTTTTGACGGTTCGGTGAGGATATGAGCAGGGCCAACCAATTGGGTAAGAGTTGTCAAAAAGGTCTTATTATCAGTATGTTTCATGGAGGGCGGCTCTCCGCTCCTTATATCAGGGCCAGTGAAAATGGCCATAAGTTTATTTGTACGACAAAACAGAATATTCCCTCAATCAATATCCACATGCAATACCCCATTTTATTTCTTTCGGCACCGCTCACATTTTTTAATGAAATTACCACTACCACATAATTCATACTCCGTTCTTTTACTGGATGCCAAAACGCTTATTTCATTTATTGCAAAGACCATTTCATACCTATTAATGATTAACTCTAATGGGTATTATTATATTTAGTGGTTATTCATATTTAATAAAAAAAATAACATTATTTATACAATTATTAACCTTTGTAACTTTATTTCACTGAAGCGATTCAGTTTGCATTTTTTATTTTATTATTAAGGTAGCCTCCTTCCCCCTAAATATAGTTAAGTCTAAAAAAGTAAATCGGGAATTGTAATGCACGAATATTTAATGTTTGCTCTGGCACTCTCTCCTTTGCTGCTGATGGTATTTTTAATACTGAAATTAAAAATGCCCATCCATTATTCCGTACTGATCTCTTTGGTATTCACCGCTGCACTATCGGCAATATTCTGGGAAATGCCCACACAGAATCTGAAAGCCGCGATAGGCTATGGTGCACTGAAGGGACTATGGCCGATCGTAATTGTTATCCTCGGCGCTATCTTCAGTTATAACGTCATGCAGGCGACCAAAGCGCTGGATATTCTGCGCGATATTCTCGCCAGCATTAGCGAAGATAAGCGTATTCAGGTGCTGCTGATTTCATGGTGTTTTGGTGGATTTCTTGAAGCCGCTGCGGGCTATGGCACGGCGGTCGCTATTCCGATCGGTATTCTCATTGCGCTGGGATTCAACCCGTTGAAGGCGGCGATTGCTTCCCTCGTAGCAAATACCGTTCCGACCGCATTTGGCGCGGTTGGGATCCCGGTTTCTATTCTGGCAGAGCAGGTTAATCTGCCGGTTTATACCTTAGGCGGAACCATTATTTTGCAGCTCGCGCTGTTTAATATCCTGCTGCCGTTTGTGATTGTCTGCATTATTGGCGGTGGCCTGAAAGCCATTCGCGGCGTATTTCTGATCACGTTGATTTGCGGCATTTCCACGCTGGTTCCGCAATATTTTGTCGCCATCCATCTTGGCGCGGAATTACCCGCCTTTGCCGGTAGCCTGGTCAGCCTGTTTGCCGTGGCGATGGTCAGTCGCCTGCGCAAAGGGAAAACCGATCCCGAGTGGCGCATTGAGGTCAGCCATACCCGCGAAACCACGCCGCGCTCGGCAAAAGTGTTGTTCCGGGTTGGCTCTATTTATCTGTTTATTTTTGTGTTTATCCTGCTGTGTTCGCCGCTGTTCCCGACAATAAAAGGCGCGGCATCCCAACTGGCTTCGGTGCTGCATTTCACGTTGGCTGACGGCAAAACGATGGCGCTGAAAGTTGAATGGGTGACCACACCGGGGATGCTGATCATCTTTGCGACCATTATCGGCGGTTTTATTCAGGGAGCGTCCGCACGTGGGATGCTGGAAGTATTTATCAAAACGATTTTCCAGCTTAAAAACTCTATCGTCGCAATTATGGCGATCGTCGCGCTGGCCACGGTGATGGATCTCAGCGGGATTATCTCCACGCTGGCGCAGTCGATTGTCGATCTGACCGGCAGCTCGTACGTCTTCCTCGCCCCGGTGATTGGCGCGCTGGGCACGTTTGTTACCGGCAGCGATACCAACTCGAACATTTTGTTCGGAAAACTGCAAACCATTGCCGCCAGCAAACTGCATATCGATCCCAACTGGCTGGCAGCGGCCAATACCTCTGGCGCAACGGGCGGGAAAATGATTTCGCCGCAAAGCATCGCCATCGCGGTATCCGCCACAAAAATGGACGGTCAGGCCAACCAGATCATGTCTGGCACCATGAAATACTGCTGCGCCTATATCGTGATCCTCGGCTTAAAGGTTGGCCTCTTTTATTACTGGTTTATGGCGTAAGCCATTGTCAACCCCGTCAAATTTGCGGCAACCGTATTTGACGACGCGGTGACCAAAAAGGTTTACACCTCCCCGGGAACGGAACGAGGCGACAGACTTTACGATTTGTCGGCGCTGACTAAAATAGCGCCGATGTTTCAAATCGAGGATTGTTGTTATGTTGTTCTGGAAAAAGATGGTGAAGAAGTTCGACGCCTTTTCCG
>NZ_JAOWDX010000006.1:0-55396 GCF_030334485.1 Citrobacter sp. Cf072
GAGCGCAGCGAAACAACGGAGCCATTTACGGCGACGGCCCGAAGGGCGAGCGAAGCGAGTCATCCTGCACGACCCACCAACATACATTCCTGGGGTGTTTCAGGACATCCGGGGAAGTAAAGAAACCGTATTACTGTCAAAGGTATACGGTTTTTTTTTCGTCTGTATGTATCTCTCCGAATGTTGGGGAAGCCAGCGCAAATGGGCCTACCAATGGGCCTACGCCGCTGGCGGTGGAAATGTCGTAGGCCCATTTTTAGTTTCGGGCTGAAAAATTCTTATGAAAACAGAATATTGCACAACTTCGTTACTGTCATTTTCAACTGACATTAAAGGAGTCTTCTATGGCCGTTCTTACCCGTCCCCTGAGTACTTCCGAAGTCCAGAAAGCAAAACCGCCGAAAAAGACTATGCACTGTTTGACAGTCAGGGACTGACCCTATTCTTCCGCTCCAGCGGCAAAAAAAATCTGGCGTTTTCACTATAAACGCCCCGGTTCGGATGCCAGAACCACCGTCACCCTCGGTTACTATCCCGCTATGTTGCTCGCCAGCGCCAGAGCGCTGCACGCTGACAAGCTTGCCCTGCTGGTAAAAGGTATTGATGAGCAGGAGGAAGCCGAGCGGGAACGGCGTGCGATGGATGGCCTGTTTATCAACGTGGCGACAAAATGGTTTGTCGTGAAAAAACCAAAGTTTCAGCCGACTACGCGGACGATATCTGGAAATCGTTCCAGCGCGATGTGTTCCCGGTTATCGGGCAGATACACGTTACAGAATTGAAAGCGTATACGCTGGTGAATGCGCTGGAGCCTGTACTGGTACGTGGCGCAAAAATGAGGTGATGGACTGGTGGGGCAAAAAAGTAGCGAGGCGGCTCGAAGTTCAGCGCTGTAATATCACGAGTTGGGCCGGAACAGGCAAAACATCTTTATAAACATAAAAGCAGATCCTGATTGAGTACGGATCTGCTTTTTGCATTGAAAAGACTCACCCTTATTTTTAAGTTATTAATCGGAAAGTATACATAATTATTTGGGCCAAATAATTACGGGTCAAAAACTATCAATGCCACACAATCAACAGGAAAATGTCGAAAATTATCCACGGTTAATAATTTCAGGCGATAGTTTTCAGACAACCTGTACCAGAAAACCGCTCACTATGACTGCACCAGTTTACTTCCCCCCACCTTTATCTGCACCAGCTTACGGTTGTCTCTGTACGGCAGGATTGCGCCAGATATCATCGGGTAAATATCGATCTGCACCAGTGATAACCTTTTAAGCCCTTTGACCTTTTCCGGTCAGGCGCAGTTACCCTTAAATGTCCCTTTCCCTTTTGACTTTTAGCCTTTTGCTGGCGTAATCATAACGGCTCTCATCGAAAATACCTTTCATAACTCTGCTATTGATAGAAAATTTTGTACGGAAACAATGAAAGGTGCCATTTTATAAGGTAATGGCTATCAGTCAGCCTCTGCCCGTCGCCCGTAAACCTGTGCCACATATCTCCCGCGCCCGTCACCGTACCCCAAATCCATCGCAGTCAGCGCCAGCGCTTCTTTCTCGCTGAATCCCTGCGCCAGATAATAACGGATCGCCTCCTGCAAGCGCAGCCCCATCAGCCTTGCCAGCCCCGGAGCTTTCAGGCAGGCGTTTTCCTGTACTGCCTGATATTTCCCGCTCCAGCATTGCCATTTATTCCCCCTTTATGACTGCAACAAATTACTGCCCCAAAACTGATACAGCTTCCCCGGCGCGTAGGCCGATAGCCCCTGTTTCTGAGTCGGGGCTGCGAACAGTATCTGAGCGCCGGGGCGACGACTGTTGAGGTGTGGCGGGTCGTCGGTTGTGCTTTCAAAGCAGTCGCCCGCTTGCGCGGGTTATCCCTTGGATCATCCAGATCCCCCCTCTGATACCGGTTCACGTTCTCCTTAATGGTTAAAAAATGGCCTGAAAGGGCGCATTAGAATGCCGTTACGGATGAATGTTGTTGATTTCTCTGGTGCAGTTTTACGGTCACGCAGCAGCAAAGCCTGACGGCAATGCAGGCCACAGCCCGTAAAGCTAAAGGGTGCTGAAAATCAGCAGGTACAGGATTGCCGGGAAAATCCGGCCCTTGCACAGGTTATATATTCACAATAATTAAATAAACATGAAATACATTTTCAAAATAAATGAAACAAAGATTATCATTTATTGACAGAAATCATAAAACAGAACAGGGAGTCGTTTTTAAATAACTCATCATTTATCAGTGTTGCTAATCATTTTCCCGGTTACTCGCAAATAAGAGAGTTCGATAACGTCTGTTGCGATGCCGCCAAAAAATACCCCGTTTTATTTATTCAGGGAGGCGCTTATGCCGACAGGATTACGTTTCACGCTGGAAGTGGACGGGCTGGGGCCAGAGACCTTCGCCGTGGTGAGCTTTCTGCTGAAACAGCGCCACTCTTTCCCGTTTATGCTGGACGTGGACGTTGCCAGCGACTCCTTCAGGGAAACGGCAGAAAACCTGCTGGAAAAGAACGCCACCCTGACCATCTGGCAGGACGATACCCCGCAGCGCCATATCAGCGGTATTGTCACCCGCTTCGGAATGAAGGAATACAACGGCTGGCAGATGTGTTACAGCCTGACCCTCAGTCCGCCTCTCTGGCGCGCCGGGCTGCGGCAAAATTTCCGCATCTTCCAGCAGCAGGATATTCAGACCATTTCCGCCACGTTGCTGGATGAAAACGGGATAACCAGCTGGAAACCGCTGTTTTATGAGGACCACCCGGCGCGGGAATTCTGCGTGCAGTATGGCGAGACCGACCTGGCGTTTCTCACCCGCCTGTGGTCAGAGGAAGGCATTTTCTTTTTTGACCGGCATGTTACTGATACTCTGTCGCAGACGCTGACATTGTGCGATGATGCGGCCGGACTGCCCCGCACGGATGAAATTCCCTTTAATCCCAATCCCACAACCACCCTTTTACCCCTGACCATCAGCACCTTCCGTTATCAGGCGCAGATACGTCCCTCTTCGGTGGAAACCCAGGACTACACCTTTAAGGTGCCGGGATGGCCGGCGTATTACGGGCATGATGGCGAACACCTAAACGGCCAGCGCACGCAGTATGAAGTCTTCGATTATCCCGGACGATTTAAGGATGAGCAACACGGGCAGGATTTCGCCCGCTATCAGATGGAGGGCTGGCGCAACAATGCGGAGACAGCCTCCTGCGTCAGCAATTCACCGGCATTATGGCCGGGCGTTATCTTTACCCTGACCGGACATCCGGTCAGGGAGCTCAACCGGCAATGGCAAGTTATCAGTAGCGTTCTGACGGGTAAACAGCCGCAGGCGCTGAAAGGCAGCCGGGGACTGGGCACCACGCTGGAGAACAAATTCGACGTCATTCCCGCTGGCCGGACCTGGCGACCGCAGCCCCTGCTGAAGCCGAAGGTGGACGGCCCGCAGAGCGCCATTGTCACCGGGCCGCCGGAAGAAGAGATTTTCTGCGACGAACATGGCCGGGTGCGGGTGCGCTTTCACTGGGACCGCTACGGTACAGGAAACGAGGACAGCTCCTGCTGGATACGCGTGTCGCAGGCATGGGCGGGGGCCGGATTTGGCAATCTTGCTATTCCGCGCGTGGGCCAGGAGGTTATCGTGGACTTCCTCAACGGCGACCCCGACCAGCCCATTATTATGGGACGCACATATCACGAAGATAACCGCTCGCCGGGTGATTTACCCGCGACCAAAACGCAGATGACCATTCGCTCAAAAACCTACCGGGGCAGTGGGTTTAATGAGTTGCGCTTTGACGATGCCACCGGGCAGGAGCAGGTTTATATCCATGCGCAGAAGGATATGGATACCGATGTACTGAACAACCGTACCACTGATGTGACGGCCAGCCACCGCGAAACCATCGGCGGCAATCAGGTTATCACCGTGAAGCAGAACCAGGTGCAGACTGTGGTGCAGAACCAGCAGGAAACCGTGGGCCAGAACCAGAGCATTACTGTCGGCCAGAACCAGTCGGAAACGGTGGGCGTCGCGCGGGCACTGACGGTCGGCGTGGCGTACCAGACCACCGTCGGCGGCGTGATGAACACCTCGGTTGCGCTGACGCAATCCTCGCAGGTGGGGATACAGAAATCCCTGCTGGTCGGCAGGGGCTATAACGTCAGCGTCGGGGAAAACGTCACCTTTACGGTGGGTAAAAGCAAAACCGAGAGCACCGGGAAGGTGGCGGTCTATTCCGCCGGGGAACACCTGGAGCTGCGCTGCGGGCGGGCGCGGCTGGTGCTGACGCAGGACGGTAAAATATTCCTAAACGGCACCGCCATTAATCTCCAGGGCGTCCAGACGCTCAGCGGCGATGCGCTGATGATTAACTGGAACTGCGGTGCGGCGGAAGACCCGCCTGAGGCACCGAAAGAAGACAGCACTTCACCGCCGGATATGCGGTAATACTGAGCAATTCAGCGATACAGCGATAAAACAGAATAAAAACAGGAACGGGAAGGAGCAGGCGAATGAGCGGAAAACCGGCGGCACGTCAGGGCGACGGCACCCTGAAGGGTGGCCCGATAATTCAGGGTTCGGCGGGGGTGATGATTGGCGCGCCCACCGGTGTCGCCTGTTCAGTATGCCCAGGCGGCATGACCTCCGGCAACCCGGTCAACCCGCTGCTGGGCGCGAAGGTGCAGCCCGGCGAAACCGATTTCGCCCTGCCCGGCCCGCTGCCGTTTGTGCTTTCCCGCGCTTACAGCAGCTACCGCACAAAAACGCCCGCGCCGGTGGGCATATTCGGCCCCGGCTGGAAAGCGCCTTTCGATATCCGCTTACAGATACGCGAAGATGAACTGATACTCAATGACAATGGCGGGCGCAGCATTCACTTTGACCCACTGTTTCCCGGTGAAACGGCCTTCAGCCGCAGCGAATCGTTCTGGCTGGCGCGGGGCGGCGCTCCGGCAATGCATGAAAGCAATCCGCTGCATCTTCTCTGGCAACGGTTGCCGGAAGCACTGCGCATCAGCCCGCATATTTACCTCGCCACCAACAGTTTACAGGGGCCGTGGTGGATACTCGGCTGGTCTGAGCGCGTTCCCGCGCCGGACGAAATACTGCCCGCCCCGCTGCCGCCGTACCGGGTGCTGACTGCGCTGGTGGATAATTTCGGGCGGGAAATAACTTTCCATCGCGCCGCCTCAGGTGAATTCGCAGGAAATATCACCGGCGTGACGGATGGCGCAGGCCGCCGTTTCCGGCTGGTGCTGACCACGCAGGCACAACGGGCAGCGCAGTACCGCGCCACAAAACAGCCCCCGGCTCCTGATGTGCTGTCCGCCACGGAGTACGGCGCAGACAACGGTGTCCGACTGGCGGAAGTGTGGCTGACCCGCGACCCGGCATACCCGGATAATCTGCCTGCGCAGCCGCTGGTGCGTTATGCCTATTCGCCGCGTGGCGAACTGGTGGTGGTGTATGACCGCAGCAATACCGTGGTGCGCGATTTTGTTTATGACGCAAAGCATCCGGGGCGGATGGTGGCGCACCGCCACACGGGCAGACCGGAGATACGCTATCGCTACAATGCTGCCGGACAGGTCGTGGAGCAGCACAACCCGGCTGGCTTAAGCTACGCCTATGCCTACGAAAAAAACAGTATCACCATCACCGACAGCCTGAACCGCCGCGAGGTGCTGCATACCGAAGGTGACGGCGGACTGAAACGGGTGGTAACACAGGAACGTGCGGACGGCAGCGCCACGCACAGCGAGTATGACCCGGCGGGCAGACTTATCGCGCAGACGGATGCGACAGGCCGCCGGACGGAATACCGCCTGAGTCCCGGTTCTGGTCTGCTGAAAGAGGTCGCCACACCGGATGGCAGGCGCACCGAACTTTACTACAACAGCCAGCGCCAGCTAACCAGTACCACGTATCCGGACGGACTAAAAACCCGGCAGGAATACGACGGTCAGGGCAGGCTGACCAGCGAAACGGCGCGCGACGGCAGTACGACCCGTTATTTTTATGATGACCCGTGCAGTGAACATCCCAGCGCCACCGAAGACGCCACCGGCAGCCAGAAGCAGATGGTGTGGAGTCACTACGGGCAGTTGCTGGCCTTCACCGACTGCTCCGGCTACCGGACCCGCTATGAATATGACCGTTTTGGGCAGTTAACGGCGACGCATCAGGAGGAAGGATTAAGCCTGTACCGGACGTATGATAACCGCGGCAGACTGGTCAGTCAGCGTAATACCGCAGACCAGGAAACCCATTACGAATACAATGCAGCAGGCGACCTGACGGCGACGGTCTCCCCTGACGGCAGCCGCAGCGAAACCACCTTTGATAACCGGGGCAACGCCGTCAGCACCACGCAGGGCGGGCTGACGCGCCGGATGGAATACGACGCCGCAGGCCGCGTGACGCAACTCATCAACGAGAACGGCAGCCATACGGCATTCACGTATGATGTGCTGGACAGGCTGACGCAGGAAACCGGCTTTGACGGCAGGGAGAAGCGTTACCGCTACAGCAACACCGGGCAGGTTGTGCGCAGCGAGGATGAAAATCTCGTCACGGTGTGGCATTACGATGAATCTGACCGCCTGACGTACAGAACCGTGAATGATGAAGAGGCAGAACGCTGGCAGTACAACGAACGCGGCTGGCCGGAAGAAATCAGTCACTTCAGCGACGGACACCACGTTGCCGTGCATTACGATCATGACAACCGGGGCCGTCTCATCAGCGAACGCCAGACGGTGCATCATCCGGAAAGCGGCGAACTGCTGTGGCAGCACGAAACCAGGCAGGATTACAGCGATAAGGGGCTGGCGACCATCACCACCCCCGACCACCTGTCGCCGGTAGAGTGGCTCACTTACGGCTCCGGCTATATTGCCGGAATGAAGCTCGGCGACGAACCGCTGGTTGATTTCACCCGCGACCGCCTGCACCGTGAAACACTGCGCAATTTTGGCCAGTACGAAAGAACGACGGCCTATACTGCTGCCGGGAAGCCGGAGAGTTATCACTTCAATAAACCGCAGCTTAACCGCGACTATACCTGGAACGATACCGGGCAGCTTATCCGTATCAATAGTCAGCATGAGCAACGCGATTATCAGTACAGCGACGCCGGGCGGCTGATCAGCACGCACATCAAATCCCCGCATCATGACCTGACACAGTGGACGCTCACCGACCCGGCGGGCAACCGGATAGCGGAGCGGGATAAATACCCGATGCTGCCGGAGGCCTGGCGCGATAACCGCATCGCCCAGGACGCGGATTATTTTTACCATTACGATAAACACGGCAGGCTGACGGAAAAAGACGAGCGACGCGTCCGCAATGGCGGCAGCTATACGCATCATTACAGCTATGACCATCAGCACAGGCTCACACAGTACCGCCTGATACAGAACGGCAACACACTGACGGAGAGCCGTTATGCTTATGACCCGCTGGGCCGCCGCACCAGCAAACGGGTATGGACGTGTACGGTATATCACGATGGCTCATGCACGCAGCCGGAACTAAAGGAAACCGAGTGGTACGGCTGGGACGGCGACCGCCTGACCACCACGCAGACGGACGCCACCCGCATTCAGACAGTGTATCAGCCAGGAAGTTTTACGCCGCTCATCTGCATTGAAACAGCCACGACGGAACTGACCAGAACCGTCCGCCGCACGCTGGCGGAGAAACTCCAGCAGGATGCAAACGTGACCTTCCCGCCGGAACTGGTGGCGATGGTGAACAGTCTGGAGGCGGAACTTACACGCGGGGAACTCAGTGAAGAAAACCGGGCGTGGCTGACCCTGTGCGGCCTGACGCCGGAGCAGATACAAAATCAGATGGAGCCGGAATACACGCCGCAGCGGAAAATCCACCTGTACCACTGCGACCACCGGGGCCTGCCGCTGGCGCTGATAAATCAGGACGGAAAAATCGAGTGGTCGGCAGAATATGATGCATGGGGTAATGTGCTGCGGGAGGATAATCCGCACAATCTGGTGCAGCACATTCGCCTGCCGGGGCAGCAGTATGATGAGGAGACGGGGTTATACTATAACCGGTATCGCTACTATGATCCGCTATTGGGGAGGTATATTACTCAGGATCCGATTGGTCTGGAAGGCGGATGGAATGTATATCAATATCCGCTGGATCCGGTAACTGATACTGACCCATTGGGATTGTTTGTGCCTTTAGTTATTGGCGGCTACTATTTAAGTGCTCAGGCTGTTGCCTGGATATCGACGGGATTATTTGCAGCAGCAGTAGTGTCTACGCCAGCTGGTAAACAAGCTTTAACAAATACAGCAAATAGTTTAAGTAATTGTAAAAGCGATCCACCAGAAGACCCGTGTGATAAAAAACTTGATAAGAGTTTACTTTCAAAAGCCAACATATTTGATCCTCATCAAGTGAAGAGGGATTGGATGGGAGATAAAGCACAAATATCGAGATTTGATCTTTGTGGTTGTAAAGATGGTAGAGTAGTAATTAAGGCTCAGGGCTGTAAAGGAAACATTGCATCCTCTACAGAATTTAATTGGAAATAATTTATGAAATTAACTGTTGAGTTACACGGCATAGACCCTGTTAAAGGTGAGTGGGTCAGCATATCTAAGCGCGAAGCTGATCAGTATGATCACGATTTTTTACTCTATATTATTAATAAAGTTTTGGATGAAGGTGCCACGTATACTAGTAATGGTCTGGAAGGTTTAAGAAAATTACATGTTGAATTATCAATTGCTATTACTTCTGATGAAGACGGTTTTAGGCCTGCGTTTGATATTGATGCGCGGACAATAAGTCGACTCAGTGCAGCAGGAGCGTCACTTGATTTTGATCCATACGTCTGAAAATCAATTATATGGAATTCCAGCTATGCGATAGTGGTAGCCACACCACACAGACTGATGCACAGTGCATCTGGACGATTTACACTCCGGGCAGTTTCACGCCGCTGGTGAGAATTGAAACCCAGACCGCAGAGCTGGCAAAAGCAGTCCGCCGCACGCTGGCGGAACAATTTCAGCAGGATGCAAACGTGACCTTCCCGCCGGAACTGGTGACGATGCTGGATACTCTGGAAGCCGAACTGAAACGCGGGGCAATCAGCGAACAAAATCAGCAATGGCTGAAGATGTGCGGGCTGAGCGTGGAGCAGATGAGAAATCAGGTGGAGCCGGAACTCGCGCCAGTGAGGAAAATTCATCTGTACCACTGCGACCTCCGGAGACTGCCGCTGGCGCTGGTTGATATTAACGGAGATATAGCCTGGAACGCGGAGTTTGATGAATGGGGGAATGTGCTGCGGGAGAATAACCCGAATAATCTGCAACAGCTTACCCGGTTGCCGGGGCTGCAGTGGGATAAGGAGACGGGATTGTACTATAATCGTCACAGATATCTTGATCCGTTGCAGGGCAGATATATAACGCAGGATCCGATAGGGCTGAAAGGGGGATGGAATTTGTATAGTTATCCGCTGAATCCAGTCGAAAATATAGACCCTCTGGGGTTAGCAACTCTTTTGAATCCGTTCTTCCCGCCACTACCATGGCCAAAAAGTCCTGAGCAGCAGGAAGCAGATGCTAATGCTGCAAAAGCATTGACAAAATGGTGGAATGATAGAGTGGCACAAACAGAGACGCTTGAAGTTAATATTATTGTGTTAGCTCTGTTCATGTGTGCGTCTCGTAGTGCTAGGTGGACATGTAGTTCATCCTGTAATGTAACTGTTATCGATAAATCCTTAGATGGTAAAGTTCCGCTAAGAGCAACAGGTTCAGGAAAAGGTTCATCTCAAGCAGAAGCATGTGAGAATGCCAAACGAGATGCCACTCAGAGTGCCCCTAGAGGAACTTATACCAGACATTGTCAATGTAGGTGTGCTAAAGGCTAAATGATGATAATACAACGTAAATTGGTAGCCACATATACCTATGAAGTTCATGGGCAAGTTGAGCCGTTTTATTTTAAATTAGATATCTATAAACAATCTGATATTTTTAAAGGGGCTATTTTTCGATTGGATAGATATAGATTAACCCCAACTTTCCCTCAAGATAACGATGGTGAATCTATCAGTAATGTAGATGATGCATTATTATATGTAAAAGATGAATTTATTGATGACACTGACCTTTTTGGGAAGTCCGAGGATATTGTTGTTAATATTTTTATTGAGAAATTAAAAAAAATATTTATTTTATAATCGTAAACGCCCGGCGAACTCACCTTGCACTCTGAGGATAGAAGGTTATTTACCCTTCATGCGAAGTGATTTTCCGGGAATAGTTCCTAACTATTGAATAAGTGTGTATTAATACACTCGTGAATGTTATAAATTTTCTATTCCATATACTGAATATGCATCCTTATCACAGACGCATAGTTCATCAATAAATTTTCCTTGATGTCTATTCCAATTCTATCATATTCCTGATGGTTGCTCAGTTCTTCATATTCCGTAAGATCATATTTATTTAACAACCAGTAATCAGCAATAATTGAAGCCTGCTGTTCCATAGTATAAAAATTAAATGCTGGCTCATCTAATTTGTAGGAATACCAGACGGATGATGTATACGGATCACGAAAAGAAGAATCATATCTGAAATACTGCCAGACAAAAGACATCGCAAAAATAAATAAATGAGGATATTTTACCGAATCATGATGACTTGTATAATCACCAGAAAAATCAGGTCGGTATTCATTCACGCTTAAAAGCACTTTCCCATTTTTAGTGGTAGTGATAACTCTGGGTTGTATTCGGGATTGACTGCTATGACAATATATTTTTACTCTGTCATAGTTAATGATATTCTGAAATACTGTTTGCGCCAGTTTTATCTCTCCAGAAGTTAGAGCTCTGAACATTTCAGCACCAGATTGGGATTGTGACGGTGGTTCTACAGACAGATATTGGCTATTTCTCAGGATGGCTTCGTTATTATCAACAGAGAAATTTCTTAATATACTTTCGCACATAACAACCTCCACTTACTTTACTGCATCATACTCCCGCGAATAAAAAACTCAATAAAAAATATGATACTTGCTTTTCTGTTTATTTTTATCCGTCACATATATTTTGTGGCACCTTCACTATGAATAATCATTTAGGAGACAGCTAACAGAAGGATTTAGCCACAATTATTCAGATCCCCCAGTGTCACCATCAGCATCATTGAGTCCATCGGCGACGGCTCAAAGCCCACTGTCAGGTAAAATACCCGCGCCTCATCAGACAGAGCATGAACCAGCATTTCGCGAATGCCTATAGTGTCAGCCACTGAATCACCCGCAACCCGGCATCGCGCACCAGTGCCCGCCCAATACCTTGTCCCCGCAACGATTGATCCACCGCCAGACGTCCCTGCACCACAACTGGGATGGGATCAGGCATATTGCAGCGAAAGCGCCCCGGCGTAGTATTTGTGGTTACAGAGCTGGACGCCAGCGAGTAATACGGTGGTACCTTAGAACCACTGTCACAGTGAACAAAAGTACGCGATGGTGGGACAACTATTTGTATTGAGTTGTAGCTGTGAGTATGTTGATGCAGGTAAATCAGTATTATGCCCCAGTGTATGTCAGCAATGCTCACGACGTCTAAAAATTACGCGGTTGAACCATACGAATCAGATTACTACTTGCAGCTTTCAAAATGGGCCTATACTTAGGCCCACAGTAATCGAATCTGTTGTGTGATTTTCTTTCTATTCAAAGAATTAGGATTCAAAAGAGAATCCTGCACGACCCACCAATGTAAAAAGGGCGCTGGCGGCGCCTTTTTGCTATCTGCGATTTATACAACTGCCTGATGCGCTACGCTTATCAGGCCTACTGACAATACTCCCCTCGTAGGCCGGATAAGACGTTAGTCGCCATCCGGCACAGATTCACATCGTCAATGCCGCTACCAGTTTCTCCAGCGCGGGTGTCGCCTGCTGTTGGTCATACACAATATATAAATCCGCCGGAATACGTTCCTCTAACGGTCGGAATACCACGCCTGGCCAACTCATCTGCGCATAACTGTCAGCAATTAACGTAATACCAATCCCCATGCTGATCATCGCCAGCACCGTTTGCGGCTCCCTCACCTCACGGATAATCATCGGGGAAAATCCAGCGCTCAGGCAAACTCGCTGCAAAAATGCCCAGTCGGTATGAATGGAGGGCATCGTGACAAAATATTCATTTCTCAACGCTTCCAGCGGTACGGATTCACAGGCGGTAAGAGCATGTTCTTCTGGTATGGCCACCAAAAATGAGGACTCATGTAAGCGCAGGCTGGTAAATCCGGGAGAGGGTTCAGTAGCCATGCGCCAAATCCCCGCATCCAGTTCACGTCTTTCCAGCATCGTCATCTGCATTGCGGGCATGTTCTCGCGAAACTGCACCTCAACGTTGGGATTTTCCTTCAGAAAACGCCGCATCACCGGACGCATTTTTCCCCACATTGCGGTACCAATGACGCCTAGCTCAATTCGCCCTGCCTCACCGCGACCAATCTGTTCCACTCGTGCCAGCGCCTGATTAGCACTGGATAACAGTCTGCGCGATTCTTCCATCAAAATTTTTCCGGCGTGGGTTAACGCCACGCTGCGGGAATGACGGATAAATAGCAACGTGCCGAGCTGCTGTTCCAGCTCTTTGATATGCGTACTGAGCGGCGGTTGCGACATATTCAGGCGAGCAGCAGCGCGTCCAAAATGCAGTTCTTCTGCGACGGCAAGAAAATAACGCAGTAACTTCAGATCGATGCGGTGCGTGCGTTCCATGGATAATGCGCTCCTGAGTGAAGAATAATGCGCAAAGTTACCACATTGCATCGCAGAAAATGAAACGGCGGGTATCAGAACCCGCCGCTAAAGGAGCATTAATGTGCCGGTGATTTCTGCGCCAGTCGTTCAGGCTCATGCTTATATTTAAAGAACAATGCAAAGATAACCGCCAGGACCAGCGCGTAAGCGGCAAACACCAGCCAGATAGTTTGCCAATCCTTGACGCCATCGACAGAAAAATAGTCCACCGCCATCCCGCTCAGGATTGAACCCACCCACGCGCCAATGCCATTTACCATCGTCATAAACAGCCCCTGGGCGCTGGCGCGAATGCTTGAGTCAACTTCCTGCTCGACAAATACCGACCCGGAGATGTTGAAGAAATCAAACGCGCAGCCGTAAACGATCATCGACATCAGCAGCAACACAAAGCCAAACGGGGACGGATCGCCAAAGGCAAAGAAGCCAAAGCGCAGCGTCCACGCCAGCATGCTCATCAGCATCACCGTTTTGATGCCAAAACGTTTGAGGAAGAACGGGATAGTGAGGATAAAGCCCACTTCCGCCATCTGCGAAACTGACAGCAAAATGGAGGGATATTTCACCACAAAGCTGTTGGCAAACTCAGGGTTACGGGCAAAATCATGCAGGAACGGATTGCCAAAGACGTTGGTGATTTGCAGCACTGCCCCCAGCATCATGGCAAACAAAAAGAAAATTGCCATACGTGGATTTTTAAACAAAACAAACGCATCCAGCCCCAGTTTACTGGCCAACGTGGCGGACTCTTTTTTCTCCGCAACCGGTATTTTTGGTAACGTCAGCGCATACAGAGCCAGCAGCAGCGATGCGCCTGAAGCAATATAAAGCTGTGCGCTGCTCAGTTCCAGCCCCATTAAGCTGACCGTCCACATCGCCACAATAAAACCTATCGTGCCAAATACACGAATTGGCGGGAATGCGGTAGCCGGATCCTGACCCGATTGTGCAAGGCATGAATATGAGACGCTGTTCGATAACGCAATCGTCGGCATATACGCCATCGCGTTAACCAACATTACCCAGAACATGGTCTGTGGATCGGTAACGGTTGTGGCGTACAGCAACACGCCAGCACACACCAGATGGCACAGCATATAAGCGCGCTCGGCACGCAGCCACTTATCGGCGATGATCCCCATAATGCCCGGCATAATAATCGCTGCCAGCCCTTTCGAGCTGTAGACCATACCCACATTCGCGCCGGTAAAATCCAGGGTGTTAATCATGTAAGAACCCAGGGTTACCAGCCAGCTTCCCCAGATGAAATATTGCAAAAACGACATGAGCTTTAAGCGAGATGCGATACCCATTTTTCCGTTCCTTGCCATAAAGTAAGACCCCGCAAGCGGGGTCATGTTTTAATTATTCAGGCCAGTTTGCGCAAGAAGCCACAGATCAGATTGATGAAGTTCTGCCGGGAGAGTTCTGCTGCAGCCAACGTCTGTGCGTGAGATAACTTCACATCCCCCAAACCTTCCGCCAGGTTGGTGATGGCAGCCACCGCAACCACTTTCAGACCGCAGTGACGCGCAGAGATAACTTCAGGCACCACCGACATCCCCACCACGTCGCCGCCAATAATTTGCATCATGCGGATTTCTGCCGCCGTTTCAAAGTTCGGTCCCGGATAAGAAACAAACACCCCTTCGCTCAGCGGAAACCCTTCTTCTGCGGCGACGGTTTGCAGGATCGCACGATAGTCAGCATCATAGGCATTCGCCAGCGAAAAGAATCGCTCACCAAAACGCTCATCGTTTAGTCCGACCATTGGTGTACCTGGCATCGTATTAATGTGATCGCTAAGCGCAACGAGACTACCTGGTCCGACTTCGGGGCGCAAAGAACCTGCGGCATTAGTACAAAATAACAGTTCGCAGCCCAGTAGCTTCAGGGTGCGAATGGCGTCGGTCATCACCGTCATGCCGCGACCTTCATAAAAATGCCCACGCCCTTTCATACAAGCCACCGGAATACCCGCCAGATTTCCCAGCACCAGCTCACCGGCATGACCATGTACAGTACTGACAGGGAATCCCGGCAATTTTTCGTAAGAGATGGCCACTGCATCCTCGATTTGATCCGCCAGAGCACCGAGGCCAGAGCCAAGGATAAAGGCTACGCGCGGGGTAAAATCGGGTTTGTAACTACGAATGATGTCGGCGCTATACCAGGGATTTTGCGAGAAAAGAGAGTGACTCATGAGATATCCTTAATACTGAGTAGTCGAAAATAATGTCGCGTACCGCACTGTTATAGCGAGACTACGCAATCGATTACCAATACCGTTTATCCCGACAACCGATAGTAAATCGGTATCGATGAGTCGCACTAAACCAGCCTGAAATCACATTTTTTTCGGGCCAGAAATGGCACAGGAATAGAGATACATGAAGATTTGGAACTTGTATTATTAAACTCCGCTCCGCCATATTGTAACTGAAGTTCTGTTCACTAATGCCGATACTCATGTTTTATGGTGTGAGGAATCCGTATGACAACGATTAACGTTTCCACCCCAACTGTTCAAAGCAGTAGTGGTGGTGGAAAAGCCCCAGCCGGGAATGACATCTCCGCTCAGATTGCACAAGTCACCCAAAAGATAACCAAGCTAACTCAGCAGCTCAAAGATATTCCCAATAGTAGTGGCAGCGTTGAGCAGAAGCGCGAACAGCAGGAACTTATTCAGACACAAATCAAAATGTTACAAGCACAGCTGGCTCAACTGTTGCGACGGCAGGCCGAGGAGTCACAGCAAAAGCAAAGCGCCGATCAGAGAAAAGCTGAGGGCATCAACACGGTTTCCGACCAACATCAGGTCGATATTTATATCTGATACAACGGATCACGGGCACGACCGGCGGTTAATTCACTGGCCTGCATACGCACCACGTCCCACAGCGCCTGAGCCGCGGTTGATAAAGAGCGGTTTTTACGTCGAGCCAGCATCAGTTGCCGTTCAACTACCGGCGTCAGGCGCTTAACCTGCAAGTGACTGCCCTGCGGTAAGGGAAGCGCCAGTGCGGGCAGCACGCTGATGCCAATCCCCGCCTCCACCATCGGGAACAGCGTGGCGGGATGACCAATCTCCTGAACGATGTTGGCATCAATGGAAAAATGGGCCAACGCCGCATCGATCAGCGGTCGACTACCGGAAGCGTAATCCTGTAACACCAAACGTTCGTGATACAAATCCTGCCAGTTCACCCACTCACGTTGGGCTAACGGATGATCCTCGCGACACAGCAGCAGGAACGGTTCGGACAGTACGGCTTCACACTGCAGATCGGTCACGGCACCAGGATCTATCACAATGCCAAAATCGACTTCTCCCTGGCGAATACTTTCCAGCACCCACTGCTGGGGCCTGTCGTGCAGCACAAAATCGATCGCAGGATAAAGCTCATTACTCTGGGCAATACACTGTGGAATAAGGTGAGCAGAGATTGTCTGGCTGGCGGCAACACGCACCGTTCCGGTTAACTGTGTCCCCACCTGGCCTGCTTCACGCAGCGTGCTGTGCAGTTCATCCAGAATACGTTCCAGCCGCGTCGCCAACTGGTGCCCCGCTTCCGTCAGAACCACTTCCCGCGTTGTTCTATCTAACAACCGCACCCCCGTCTGAGCTTCAAGCTCTTTAACGCTGTGGCTGACCGCAGACTGGCTTAAGCCAATAATATCCCCCGCCCGGCTAAAGCTTTTGGCCTGAGCGACGGTAACAAAGATACGCAACTGACGCAGAGAGTAATTCATCTATTCGATTCATATATGGATGCAATAAATCAATTTTATTTCTCAAATGGAAAAACGCAAAATGTTGCTACTGAATTTCAGGAGCTTTTATGAAACTTTTTCGTATCCTTGATCCGTTCACGATTACGTTGATTACGGTCGTATTACTGGCGTCCTTTTTCCCAGCCGAAGGTGGCTTTGTGCCTTTCTTTGAAGGCTTAACCACCGCTGCCATTGCCCTGCTGTTTTTTATGCACGGGGCGAAGCTCTCTCGTGAGGCAATTATTGCCGGCGGTAGTCACTGGCGTTTGCATCTGTGGGTGATGTGCAGCACGTTTGTTGTTTTCCCGGTGCTGGGCGTTCTGTTCGCCTGGTGGGCGCCGGTTAATGTTGACCCGATGCTGTACACCGGTTTCCTGTACCTGTGTATTTTGCCGGCCACGGTGCAGTCGGCAATCGCCTTTACGTCGCTGGCGGGGGGTAACGTTGCCGCCGCCGTGTGTTCCGCTTCGGCCTCCAGCCTGCTGGGTATTTTTCTCTCGCCGTTGCTGGTTGGCCTGGTAATGAATATGCACGGCGCAGAAGGCAGCCTGGAGCAGGTGGGGAAAATCATGCTGCAGCTGCTGCTGCCGTTCGTACTGGGACATCTTTCGCGTCCGTGGATTGGTAACTGGGTGTCCCGACATAAAAAATGGATTGCAAAAACGGATCAATCATCCATTTTACTGGTGGTTTACTCCGCCTTCAGTGAAGCCGTGGTGAACGGGATCTGGCACAAAGTGGGGATTGGCTCACTGCTGTTTATCGTGGTGGTCAGCATCGTATTGCTGGCAATCGTGATTGGCATCAACGTCTTTGTTGCGCGTAAATGCGGCTTCAACAAGGCCGATGAGATCACCATTGTCTTTTGCGGATCGAAAAAGAGCCTGGCGAATGGGATCCCAATGGCAAATATTCTGTTCCCGACGTCAGTGATAGGAATGATGGTGCTGCCGCTGATGATCTTCCATCAAATTCAGTTGATGGTTTGTGCGGTGCTGGCACGTCGCTACAAGCAACAGACGGACGCATTGCAGGCGCAGCAGAAAAGCCGCGCCGCAAAAGCTTAAAGCGGGCGTTTCAGGGGCTGCACCAGTTGCGTCAGCCCTTCAGTTTTAATCAGCAGCGTGATTTGCATCAGTTCGCCGAGCTTGCCCGGCGGGAATTCATCCTTACGGGCAAACCACAGCAGATACTCTTCCGGTACATCAATCAGCCGACGCCCTTTATATTTGCCAAAGGGCATCACGGTATTGGCGATTTCAACCAGCTGCTCTTTTTCCATCTCAGGCACCCAGTAAGCGGATCATTTCAGCTTCGTCGATCACTTCAATGCCCAACTCCTGCGCTTTTGCCAGTTTAGAGCCCGCCGCTTCCCCCGCAATCACTAGATCGGTTTTCTTTGACACGCTACCGGCCACTTTTGCCCCCAGCTCGGTCAGTCGTGCTTTGGCATCATCGCGTGACATCAGGCTCAGGCTCCCGGTCAGCACCACCGTCTTACCCGCAAAGGGGCTGTCGATTTCTTCAGCGTTGATAACCACCGGCGCTGGCCAGTGAATCCCCTGCTCCAAAAGCTGGACGATCACCTCGCGGTTACTCTCTTCGGCAAAGAAATTAAACACGTGGGTCGCCACCACGATGCCGACATCCGGCACTTTTTGCAGCTCTTCAACAGAGGCGGCTTCCAGCGCGTCGAGCGTGCCGAAATATGCAGCCAGACCTGCAGCCGTCGCTTCGCCGACTTCACGAATACCCAGCGCATAGAGGAAACGGGCAAACGTGGTCTCTTTCGCTTTTTCCAGCGCATTCACTACGTTTTGCGCCGACTTCGGCCCCATGCGATCAAGACCGGTCAGCTTACCTGCGGTTAGCGTGAAGAGATCCGCTGGCGTGTGGACATACTCTTTCTCGACCAGTTGATCGATAATTTTGTCGCCCATGCCGTCGACGTCCAGCGCACGGCGGGAAACGAAGTGTTTCAATGATTCCTTCCGCTGTGCCCCGCAGATTAAACCTCCGGTACAGCGAGCAACCGCTTCGCCTTCCACACGCTCAACGTCAGAGTTGCATACCGGACAGTGGGTGGGAAACTCGATTTCGCGGGTATTGTCCGGGCGCTCGGAAAGCACGACGTTCACTACCTGCGGGATGACATCGCCCGCACGGCGAATGACGACTTTATCGCCAATACGCAAACCAAGACGCTCAATTTCATCCGCATTGTGCAAGGTGGCGTTACTGACCAACACCCCTGCAACCTGAACTGGCTCAAGGCGGGCGACAGGCGTAATCGCCCCTGTACGTCCAACCTGAAACTCAACATCGCGGACAAAGGTCATCTGCTCCTGCGCCGGGAACTTAAAGGCCACCGCCCAACGCGGCGCGCGGGCAACAAAACCCAGTTGTTCCTGCAAGGCCATAGAGTTGACTTTGATCACCACACCATCGATATCGAATCCCAGCGTCGGTCGGTCTTCTTCAACCTTATGATAGTAAGCAAGTACTTCCTCCGGAGAGTCGCAAAGCGCCACTCTGTCGCTCACCGGCAATCCCCACTCTTTAAATTGCAGCAGACGGCCCAGATGGGTATCGGGCAACACACCACCTTCCAGCACACCAACGCCATAGCAGAAGAAAGTAAGCGGTCGCTTCGCTGTGATACGCGGATCGAGCTGGCGTAATGACCCAGCCGCCGCATTTCGCGGGTTAGCAAACACTTTGTTGCCAGTACGGCGGGCCTCTTCGTTGATTTTTTCAAACCCGGCCTGCGGGAGGAACACCTCGCCGCGCACTTCCAGACGCGTCGGAATGTTATCGCCGCGCAGTTTTAACGGGATCGCACGAATGGTGCGCACGTTCGAGGTAATGTCTTCCCCGGTGGTGCCATCGCCGCGCGTTGCGGCGCTAACCAGCACGCCGTTTTCATAGAGAATACTCACCGCCAGCCCGTCAAGCTTCAGCTCACAGCACCAGGTTAGTTTGTCCGTACTCTTCAGTCGGTCCTGTACGCGCTTGTTAAAGGCGAGAAAACTCTCTTCATCAAACACGTTATCCAGCGACAGCATCGGCACTTCATGGCGAATCTGACTGAACGCCGTTAACGGGGCGGCGCCAACGCGTTGAGTTGGCGAGTCAGGGGTAATAAGGTCCGGATGCTGCGCTTCCAGCTCGCGGAGTTCGCGCAGCAGACGATCGTATTCCGCATCGGGAATTTCCGGCGCGTCCATCACATGGTAGAGATACTCATGATGGCGAAGCGTGGTTCGCAGTTCTGTCAGTTGTTGTTCGATTGATTCCATATCGCACCATCAATGATAAAAAACCCCCGACAGGCGGGGGTTTAGCAAGGAGATGTCACGCCAAAGGAGAATCAGGCGCGAGATTCTTTAACTTCGCGGATGCGGTCCTGATACTCGCGCAGTTTCTGCGGCGTCATCATGCGACGTTGATCGTCAAGCACCACACCACCCACTTCATCGGCGATGTGCTGTGCTGACTGCAGCATCAGCTTAAAGTTTTGCAGCTCGTCCCCATAGGACGGAACCTGCATAAAAATAGTTACGCCAGGGGTGCTGAAATCACCCGTCATTTCGGGGTCAAACGTTCCTGGGTTAACCATATTGGCAAGACTGAACAGCGACGGACCGCTGCCATCCGGGCTCAAATGACGATGGAAAATATTCATATCGCCAAATTTAAAGCCGGCTTGCTGAATGCTATTGAGCAGCACTTCACCGTTGAGCTCGCTACCGTGATGCGCCGCAACGTTCATAATAATGACCGCTTCTTTACGCTGCGGTTTTTCAGCAGCAGGCGCTTCTTCAACTACCGGCTCAGGCTGCGGTTGATGTTCAACGGCAGGCTCTGCGGGCTGGAAAGTCTGCGGCGCAGGTTGCGGTGCTTGCTGCACGGGCTGCTGAACCTGCGGAGCAACGGGCTGATGCTGCATCGGCTGCTGTACAGGTTGTTGCTGAACAGGCTGATGTTGCACCGGCTGCTGCGGTTGTACAGGCTGCGGCTGAGCATGCGGCGGCGGTACCGGCGCTTGTGCAGGCTGCTGCGCGGGTTGACGCGGCTGAGCCGACGCATAAGGCGGCTGGTACTGGTGTTGCGGCGACTGAGGAGGAACACCATGTTCCTGCGCGTTACCGGGAGCATGATTCACACGATGAACGCGAACTTCGCCCACGCCTTCGTCTTCCTCGACGTTGTCGTCGAACGAATCCTCGTCTTCACGTTTAGACTTCATGCGTTTCAGTGGGCGATCGCGGAATATAGAAGACCGCTCTTTACGGCTAGTCCAAAAACCATGTACCAGTAAAGCGATTATGGCGATCGCGCCAACAATGATTAATATCAGACGCAAATCCTGCATCATTATATTCTCTGTTGTTCTAACACCTTGCCACCACGGCAAACATTTACTCACTAAGAGTATTTGTCGATTACGCCAAGTGCAAGTGCACTCTTGGCTTTCACGGCATAAAGATGAACAAAATTGTGCTTTTTGCTGTTTTTTCGAACATTTCTGAACAGCTTAACGCTCAACAACCCGGTAAGATACGCAAAGTTTACCAGAGCTTATATAACAAGGAGTATGTCCTGACCATGGTTTCATCATCTGCAGTCGTACCTCGCAGCGGCCTTTATTACTTTTCACAGGGATGGAAGCTCATCACCCAACCGGGCATTCGTCGCTTTGTCATCCTGCCTTTGCTGGTGAATATCCTGCTGATGGGCGGCGCATTCTGGTGGCTATTCACACAACTCGATAGCTGGATCCCCGCGCTGATGAGTCACGTCCCTGACTGGCTTCAGTGGCTCAGCTACTTGCTGTGGCCGATTGTCACTATCTCCGTACTACTGGTGTTCGGCTACCTCTTTTCCACCATAGCCAACTGGATTGCCGCGCCGTTTAACGGTCTGCTGGCTGAACAACTGGAAGCGCGCTTAACAGGCGCAACACCGCCTGACACCGGTGTTCTCGGCATCATGAAAGATGTTCCCCGTATTATGAAACGTGAATGGCAAAAGCTGGCGTGGTATCTCCCGCGCGCCATCGTGTTGCTGATCCTCTATTTCATTCCGGGTATTGGGCAGACCGTCGCCCCGGTGCTGTGGTTCCTGTTCAGCGCATGGATGCTGGCCATTCAGTACTGCGATTATCCGTTTGATAACCATAAGGTGCCTTTTAAGGAGATGCGCGTCGCGCTGCGTACACGCAAGGTCACCAATATGCAATTTGGCGCATTAACCAGTTTGTTCACCATGATTCCGGTGCTCAATCTGTTCATCATGCCGGTCGCGGTTTGTGGTGCTACGGCGATGTGGGTAGACTGCTATCGTGCTAAGCACGCGTTATGGAAGTAATGCAAAAATGTGTAAAAGCGGGCTGGCTTATGCCCGCTCTTATTCCATACTGCAAGGCATTATTTCCCATCAGCATATAGATATGCGATTTCCTTACTTCCCCATACTTTCTCAACAGGTATGCTGAAGCGGTATCCCAATTTCATACAGTTAAGGACAGGCCATGAGTAAGATTTTTGAAGACAACTCGCTGACTATCGGTCATACGCCGCTGGTTCGACTGAACCGTATCGGTAACGGACGCATTCTGGCGAAGGTGGAATCTCGTAACCCGAGCTTTAGCGTCAAATGCCGTATCGGTGCCAATATGATTTGGGATGCCGAAAAACGTGGTGTACTGAAACCGGGTGTTGAGCTGGTAGAACCGACCAGCGGCAACACGGGGATTGCGCTAGCCTACGTTGCCGCAGCCCGCGGTTACAAACTGACTCTGACCATGCCGGAAACGATGAGCATTGAGCGCCGCAAGCTGTTGAAAGCTCTGGGTGCGAATCTGGTGCTGACCGAAGGCGCAAAAGGGATGAAGGGTGCAATCCAGAAAGCGGAAGAAATTGTCGCCAGCGATCCGGAGAAGTTCCTGCTGCTGCAGCAGTTCAGCAACCCGGCGAACCCGGAAATTCACGAAAAAACCACCGGCCCGGAAATCTGGGAAGATACCGATGGCCAGGTTGATGTCTTTATTTCCGGCGTCGGTACCGGCGGTACATTGACTGGTGTGACCCGTTACATCAAAGGCACTAAAGGCAAAACCGATCTGATCACCGTCGCGGTTGAACCTACCGACTCCCCGGTTATCGCCCAGGCGCTGGCGGGTGAAGAACTTAAACCGGGCCCACATAAAATTCAGGGGATTGGCGCGGGTTTCATTCCAGGCAACCTTGATCTGAAACTTATCGATAAAGTCGTCGCCATCACCAATGATGAAGCAATCTCTACTGCGCGTCGCCTGATGGAAGAAGAAGGTATTCTGGCGGGCATTTCTTCCGGCGCTGCTGTTGCTGCCGCGCTTAAGCTGCAGGAAGATGAAACCTTTACCAATAAGAATATAGTGGTTATTCTACCGTCATCGGGTGAGCGTTATCTGAGCACTGCACTGTTTGCCGATCTCTTCACAGAGAAAGAACTGCAACAGTAATGCCAGCATGTTAAAAACGCGTAAAAAAGCACCCTTTTGGGTGCTTTTTTGTGGCCTGCTTCAAAGTTTCAACTCGCCTGGCATTGATTCAACCCACCAGAACTGGTATTTAACCAAGCTAATTATTTTGATGCGCGAAATTAATCGTTACAGGAAAAGCGTTAGCTGAATCGATTTTATGATTTGGTTCAACTCTTCCTTTCGCGGCATAATGTTTAATGACGAACGAAACGTCAGCGGCAAGAAGTTGCCAGCAACGGATTGCACCGAACTCCTTTTGTGTCGCGTCCAGTTTACGCCGATGCTAACAATACAGGCTAAAGTTGAACCGCCAGGCTAGACTTTAGTTCCACAACACTAAACCTATAAGTTGGGGAAATATAATGTTCCAGCAAGAAGTTACCATTACCGCTCCGAACGGTCTGCATACTCGCCCTGCTGCTCAGTTTGTTAAAGAAGCAAAAGGCTTTACTTCTGATATTACTGTGACTTCCAACGGCAAAAGCGCTAGCGCCAAAAGCCTGTTTAAACTGCAGACTCTGGGCCTGACTCAGGGTACCGTTGTTACCCTGTCCGCAGAAGGTGAAGACGAGCAGAAAGCAGTTGAGCATCTGGTTAAACTGATGGCTGAACTCGAGTAAGTTCAACGAGTTCTTTTAAATATCAGTCACAAGTAAGGTAGGGTTATGATTTCAGGCATTTTAGCATCCCCGGGTATCGCTTTCGGTAAAGCATTGCTACTGAAAGAAGACGAAATCGTCATTGACCGGAAAAAAATTTCTGCCGACAAGGTTGATCAGGAAGTTGAACGTTTTCTGAGCGGTCGTGCCAAGGCATCTGCGCAACTGGAAGCGATCAAAACCAAAGCTGGTGAAACGTTCGGTGAAGAAAAAGAAGCCATCTTTGAAGGGCATATCATGCTGCTCGAAGATGAGGAGCTGGAGCAGGAAATCATAGCCCTGATTAAAGATAAGCACATGACGGCTGATGCAGCCGCGCATGAAGTTATCGAAGGTCAGGCCACAGCCCTGGAAGAGCTGGATGATGAATACCTGAAAGAACGTGCGGCTGACGTACGTGACATCGGTAAACGCCTGCTGCGTAACATCCTGGGTCTGGCAATTATCGACCTGAGCGCTATTCAGGAAGAAGTTATCCTGGTAGCCGCAGACCTGACCCCGTCAGAAACCGCACAGCTGAACCTGAACAAGGTGCTGGGTTTCATTACTGACGCGGGCGGACGTACCTCCCATACCTCTATCATGGCGCGTTCTCTGGAACTGCCTGCCATCGTCGGTACGGGTAGCGTCACCTCTCAGGTTAAAAACGACGACTATCTGATTCTGGATGCCGTAAACAATCAGGTTTACGTCAATCCGACCAACGACGTTATCGAGCAACTGCGTGCCGTTCAGGAGCAGGTTGCAACCGAGAAAGCGGAACTCGCTAAGCTGAAAGATCTGCCGGCTATCACGCTGGACGGACATCAGGTTGAAGTTTGCGCCAATATCGGTACCGTTCGTGACGTTGAAGGCGCTGAACGTAACGGCGCTGAAGGTGTGGGTCTGTACCGCACCGAATTCCTGTTCATGGACCGTGAATCGCTGCCAACTGAAGAAGAACAGTTTGCTGCGTATAAAGCCGTTGCTGAAGCCTGTGGCTCTCAGGCGGTCATCGTTCGCACCATGGACATCGGCGGCGATAAAGAACTGCCGTACATGAATTTCCCGAAAGAAGAGAACCCGTTCCTGGGCTGGCGTGCCGTGCGTATCGCCATGGATCGTAAAGAGATCCTGCGTGACCAGGTTCGCGCGATTCTGCGCGCCTCTGCTTTCGGTAAACTGCGCATTATGTTCCCAATGATCATCTCTGTTGAAGAAGTGCGTGCACTGCGCAAAGAGATTGAAATCTACAAACAGGAACTGCGCGACGAAGGTAAAGCATTTGACGAGAGCATTGAGATTGGCGTGATGGTGGAAACACCGGCTGCGGCAACAATTGCGCGTCATTTAGCCAAAGAAGTTGATTTCTTTAGTATCGGCACCAATGATTTAACGCAGTACACCCTGGCAGTTGACCGTGGTAATGATATGATTTCACACCTTTACCAACCGATGTCGCCATCTGTGCTGACGCTGATCAAGCAAGTTATTGATGCTTCTCATGCTGAAGGCAAATGGACTGGCATGTGTGGTGAGCTTGCAGGCGACGAACGTGCTACACTTCTGTTGCTGGGGATGGGTCTGGACGAATTCTCTATGAGCGCCATTTCTATCCCGCGCATTAAGAAGATTATCCGTAACACGAACTTCGAAGATGCGAAGGTGTTAGCAGAGCAGGCTCTTGCTCAACCGACAACGGACGAGTTAATGACGCTGGTTAACAAGTTCATTGAAGAAAAAACAATCTGCTAATCCACGAGATGCGGCCCAATTTACTGCTTAGGAGAAGATCATGGGTTTGTTCGATAAACTGAAATCTCTGGTTTCTGATGATAAGAAAGACACCGGAACTATTGAGATTGTTGCTCCGCTCTCTGGCGAGATCGTCAACATCGAAGACGTGCCGGATGTAGTTTTTGCTGAAAAAATCGTTGGTGATGGCATCGCTATCAAACCAACCGGTAACAAAATGGTTGCTCCTGTTGACGGCACCATCGGCAAAATCTTTGAAACCAACCACGCTTTCTCTATCGAATCCGACAGCGGCATTGAGCTGTTTGTTCACTTCGGTATTGATACCGTTGAACTGAAAGGCGAAGGCTTCAAACGCATCGCTGAAGAAGGTCAGCGCGTGAAAGTGGGCGACCCGGTTATTGAATTCGATCTGCCGCTGCTGGAAGAAAAAGCCAAGTCTACCCTGACTCCGGTTGTTATCTCCAACATGGACGAAATCAAAGAACTGATCAAACTGTCCGGTAGCGTGACCGTGGGTGAAACCCCGGTTATCCGCATCAAGAAGTAATTCTTGCGTAGGCCGGATAAGGCGTTTACGCCGCCATCCGGCAATCAGGCAGTACCTTGCCGGATGGCGCTACGCTTATCCGGCCTACAAAGAATCTCGTATCGTAGGCCGGATAAGCGTAGCGCCATCCGCAATTAAATGTGTGCAGTCACCGGGCGATAACACGCCTCGCGCATCAGGATTTTCATGCCCTCCGGCCCGCTCTCCAGCATCCGTCGTTCCGAATCCGCCACTAACAACTCACAGTCGTAACCACCCGCAATGCCGAACATAGCCCGCGCCACGCAGATATCTTCCAGTGCCGCTGTCCCGCAGGTATCAAAGTGTCCAACCATACGCCCATTCTGGCGAACTACCAGCCGGTAACTCTTCATCGCGCCTCCCCTGCCGGTGGCAGAATTAATTCATCACAACCGCACTGGTGCGTCCACGTCATCACGTCCAGCACCCGCTGTGCAGCATCGTGCGTCGCGGTCGTCAGCGCTTTCCCCATCACAAGGCCGCTCACCAGCTCGGCACAGAACAGATCGCCAGTCCCCTTCAGATCCGTTTTCACTCGCGGATGAGCTAACACCTCAACCGTGTCAGCCGTCACCACCGCAACATGAATAATCTCTTCCGTCTCCCCCGGCGCACTGGTGATCACTACCCATTTCAGGGTGTCGGTGAGCAGTGATTGTGCCGCCGTAATGGCTTCATCAAGCGTACGACACGGCTTTCCGCTCAGCATTTGCAGCTCGAACACATTTGGAGTCAGCCCCTGAGCCAGCGGCAGCAGGTGCTGACGATAAGCCTCCGGAATTTCGGCTTTAACATACATACCGCTATCCGTATCGCCAATCACGGGGTCGACCAAAATGCACAGGTCCGGATGCGTGGTCAGAACGGTTTTCAGCCACTGTGCCAGCAAGGCGATTTGTTCCGCGCTGCCCATGTACCCTGTAGTCACCGCCTTTAGCTCGCGCAAGGCATCACGCTCGTTTAAGGCGCGGAGATAACCGCTAAACCAGTCTGCTGGAATAACGCCGCCGTAGAAGGTTTCATAATGCGGGGTATTACTGAACAGCACCGTAGGTACTGCTGTCACGCGTAACCCCTGCGCTTTAATGGCCGGGACGGCGATGCTGTTACCTACGCTGCCATAAACCACCTGTGACTGAACGGCGACGATATCGGTCTGTAACGCCCGATGCGTGTCGTCGAAGAGCACTGACTGGATATCACTCTCCTGCTCCATAAATTTCTCCTCTCGCTGGACAGCGGGTCTACGCCTCACTATTATCGTCATATGCTAAAATTCATTTTGTCATAGGTCAATAATGATCGACGGAAAAACCGCTAACGAAATTTTTGACAGTATCCGTCAACATGTCACTACAGGCACGCTGGCAGTGGGAGAAACGTTACCGCCAGTGCGGGAACTGGCAACGGAATTAAACGTGAACCGCAATACTGTCGCGGCGGCTTACAAACGCCTGGTCACCTCCGGGTTGGCACAGAGCCTGGGACGCAACGGTACGGTGATTAAGGGGATTACTGCCCCCGTAGCACTGGAAGGTGGTAATCCGGATACCCCGCTTATCGATCTTTCCGGCGGTAATCCAGCGCCCTCGCGACTTCCTGACCTGCGTAATTATTTTGCGAAGATAAATAAGAGTCCGCGCTTGTACGGCGATGCCGCTGTGTCACCTGGACTTAAGGCGTGGGCATCAGAATGGATGCAAAATGCAATGCCCGGCAAAGGGGAAATTGATATTACCAGCGGTGCCATTGATGCTATCGAACGGCTACTGTGCGCCCATTTGCTGCCTGGTGATAGCGTTGTCGTAGAAGATCCATGCTTTTTAAGCAGCATCAACATGCTGCGCTATGCCGGATTCTCAGCAAACCCGGCCAGCGTTGACCGCGAAGGCATGCTGCCGGACCAGCTGGAACTCGCGCTACAGAAAGGCGCGCGGGCAGTAATTCTGACACCGCGCGCGCATAACCCGACAGGATGCAGCCTGAGCGCCTCACGCGCGGCGCAATTGCAGGAAATTCTGGCCCGCTATCCGCAGACGCTGGTGATTGTCGACGACCACTTTGCGCTGCTATCTGCTTGCCGCTGGTATCCGGTGATTGCGAAGGAAACCACGCACTGGGCGGTTGTCCGCTCGATGTCAAAAACGTTAGGACCAGATTTACGCCTGGCCATTGTGGCCAGCGATCCGCTCACTTCAGGGAAGCTACGTTTAAGGCTTAACTCCGGCAGTCAGTGGGTCAGCCATCTGCTGCAGGATTTGGCCTGTGCCTGCCTGAATGACGAGACTTACCAACACACGCTGGCGCAAACTCAGCAATTTTACGCCGCCCAGCAGCAAAAGTTGACGGCAGCTCTGCGGCGACATGGCATTGAGTTGCCCGTTGGTGACGGTCTGAATATGTGGCTACCGCTGGAAGATAACAGCCAGGCGATCGCTTTTGCGCTGGCAAAGTCCGGCTGGCTGGTACGCGAAGGCGAAGTGTTTGGCGTCAATACGCCTGCGCACGGCCTGCGCATTACGCTGTCAACATTATCAGACAGCGACATTGATAAGCTGGCGACTGATATCCATCAGGCGCTAAAGCGCTAACAGGAGAGAAAAAGTGCGAGTTCATTTTGTTATTCATGAGTCTTTTGAATCTGCTGGCGCGTATCTGCCGTGGGCTGAATCACGCGGCTATACCATCACCTGGTCGCACGTTTACGCCGGGGAAGCGGTCCCTGCGAACGCGGATGGCTTCGATATGTTGGTGGTGTTTGGCGGTCCGCAGTCACCACGAACCACGCTGGCAGAGTGTCCGTACTTTGATTCTCATGCCGAGCAGCATCTGATCAATCAGGCGATTGCGGCACGTAAAATTGTGGTGGGGATCTGCCTGGGTTCACAGTTAATCGGCGAAGCGCTGGGTGCGAAGGTGTGCCAGAGTCCGGAAAAAGAGATTGGTCACTACCCGATCACCCTGACCGAAGCAGGCCAACAGCATCCGTTGTTCAGCCATTTTGGTTCACCGCTTACCGTCGGTCACTGGCACAACGATATGCCTGGATTAACCGACCAGGCGACAATTCTCGCCACAAGCGAGGGCTGCCCGCGACAAATCGTACAATACGGTAATTTCGTCTATGGTTTTCAGTGCCATATGGAATTTACGGCTGATGCTATAGAAGGGCTTATTCAACACTCCGAACAAGAACTGGCGGAAGCTAAAGGCAAGCGCTTCATCCGCTCCGTTGAAGAGATGCGCGCATGGGATTATCAGCAGATGAATGAGAAGCTGTGGCAATTCCTTGATAAGCTTGTGGAAAAACGTAACGATTGATTGTGGCAGGCCGGATAAGACGCTTTGCGTCGTCATCCGGCGATCGTGCCGTACGTTTGCCTGATGGCAATATGCTTATCAGGCCTACAAACTAAATCCCTGATCCCTGGTTAAAGTGCTCTTCGCCAAACACGCCGGTTGAAAGGTAGCGATCGCCACGATCGCAGATGATCGCCACCACCACCGCTCCCGGATTTTGTTCGGCCACGCGAATCGCTCCGGCTACCGCGCCGCCGGAACTAACGCCGCAGAATACACCCTCTTTCACCGCCAGCGCGCGCATGGTGTTTTCCGCATCGTTCTGATGAATATCCAATACCTCATCCACCAGCGAGGCGTTAAAAATGCCCGGCATATATTCCGCAGGCCAGCGGCGAATTCCCGGAATACTACTGCCCTCTTCCGGCTGCAGGCCAACGATGGTAACCGCTTTTTCTTGCTCACGCAGAAAACGCGACACACCGGTAATGGTGCCTGTTGTTCCCATACTGGAGACAAAGTGGGTAATACGACCTGACGTCTGCTGCCAGATTTCCGGTCCGGTGGTGGTGTAATGCGCGTACGGGTTATCCGGATTATTAAATTGGTCGAGAAGTTTACCTTCTCCGCGCTGCGCCATTTCAAGAGCTAAGTCACGCGCGCCTTCCATCCCCTGCTCTTTGGTCACCAGAACCAGTTCAGCCCCGTAAGCACGCATCGCCGCTCGGCGCTCCTGGCTCATGTTGTCTGGCATCAGCAGCTTCATGCGGTAGCCCTTCAGCGCGGCGATCATTGCCAGAGCAATTCCGGTATTACCGCTGGTAGCCTCGATCAGCACATCACCAGGCTTAATTTCTCCACGTTTTTCCGCTTCGACAATCATCGACAGCGCAGCCCGGTCTTTCACCGAACCCGCGGGATTATTGCCTTCCAGCTTGACCCAAATTTCACTGCCGTTATCCGGCGCCAGACGTTGTAGTTTCACCAGAGGCGTATTGCCAATTGTTTGTTCTAATGTGTTCACGTTTTGAGCTCGTAAAAAAGCCCGGGGGCGCAGCGCTTACCGGGCGATAAACATACTTTTTAACCTATCAGGCACTTTGCGCCAGAGCAAGTTCCTCTTCACGCGTTTCAATGCGCTGGTCGCCGTTATACAGACGCGCATTTTGCAGCCCGACAAACAGCCGCTCGCCGCGGCTTGGGGAATCATCGCCCTGCATGATGACCGTCAGCGGTTCGTTATACCACCCCAGCGGTTGCACAACTAATTGGGTGTAGTGTCCTTTCGGGCTGGCTTCCAGTACCTGTACCGGCAACGGCGAATCCAGGCTAGTACGACGGCTCACGTCCACTTCCCACGGACGCAGAAACAGATCCACCGGTCCCTGATAACCAGGCGTATAACCCAGCGGCCAGCGGTGTGCGCCCACGTGGAATTGTCCACCGCGAATCGTTCCTTGTAGGCGGTTAACCTCGCCCATAAATTCCAGGACAAAACGGGTAGCTGGTTCGCGCCATACCTGATCGGGCGCATCGGCCTGCTCGATATGACCCTGACTCATCACTACCACGCGATCGGCAACTTCCGTCGCTTCTTCCTGGTCGTGGGTAACAAACACGCTGGTGAACTTCAGCTCTTCATGCAGCTGACGCAGCCAACGACGCAGCTCTTTACGCACCTGCGCATCGAGCGCGCCAAACGGCTCGTCGAGCAGCAGGATCTGCGGCTCTACCGCCAGCGCACGCGCCAACGCCACACGCTGCTTTTGCCCACCAGAAAGCTGCGCCGGGAAGCGGTCCGCCAGATGAGCCAATTGAACCATCTCCAGCAGTTTGGTGACTTTTGCTTTGATGGCCGCCGCATTCGGGCGCTCACGCCGTGGCAGGACCGTCAGACCAAACGCGATATTGTCGAAAACGGTCATATGACGAAACAGCGCATAGTGCTGGAATACGAATCCCACTTTACGGTCGCGAGCATGCAAACGACTGACGTCGGTGCCGTGAAAACGGATATGCCCGCTGGACTGATGCTCCAGCCCGGCAATAATGCGCAGCAGCGTGGTTTTGCCCGAGCCGGATGGCCCCAGCAGCGCGACCATCTGACCTGAAGGAATATCCAGCGAGATATCGTTCAGCACCTGGGTGCGACCAAAAGACTTCTTAATATTGGCAATCTCAATGCTCATGATTTTCCTCCTGCTGCGCGCGTTTCTCCTGGTTCTCCAGACGCCATTGCAACATGCTCTTCAAAAACAGGGTAATAATCGCCATCAGCGTTAATAGCGCCGCGGCGGTAAAAGAGCCGACCGTGTTGTAGTCCTGCTCCAGTAATTCAATTTGTAGCGGTAGCGATAGGGTTTCGCCGCGAATCGAGCCGGAAACCACCGACACCGCGCCAAACTCGCCAATCGCACGGGCGTTGGTCAACACCACGCCGTACAGCAGCGCCCAACGAATATTCGGCAGCGTAACGCGGCGGAACATCTGCCAGCCGGACGCGCCCAGCAACACAGCCGCTTCATCTTCATTACTGCCCTGGCTTAACATCACCGGCACCAACTCGCGCACCACAAACGGACAGGTCACGAATACCGTCACCAGCACCATCCCCGGCCAGGCAAACATAATTTGCAGATTATGCTCATCCAGCCATCCACCCAGCGGACCGTTAGAGCCGTAAAACAGCAGATACACCAGGCCGGCAACCACCGGCGAGACGGCAAACGGAATATCCAGTAACGTCAGCAGAAGTTGGCGTCCTGGGAAGTTAAAACGGGTCACCAGCCAGGCCAGCAACACACCAAACACCAGGTTCACCGGCACCGCAATCAGCGCAATCAGCACCGTCAGCCAGATGGCATGCAGCATGTCCGGGTCTGCCAGGTTCTGTAATACCGGCATTAATCCCTTGCTGAACGCCTGCACGAAGATGTAAATCATCGGCACCAGCAAAATAAACGCGGAGACCAGCATGCCCGTGCCGATCAGAAACCATTTACCCCAGTTGATGCGGGGTGCGCCATAGCGTTTCAATTGGGTAATGTCTGCCATCAGTGACCTACCACACGTCGACCAAAGCGACTTTGCAGGGTGTTAATTGAAAACAGCAGCAACAACGAAGCCCCGAGGATCACAGAAGCAATCGCGCTGGCGGCCGGGTAGTCAAACTCCTGCAAGCGAACAAAAATCATCAGCGAGGTTACTTCCGTTTTCCATGCGATGTTCCCAGCGATAAAGATAACCGCGCCAAACTCACCGAGGCTTCGGGTAAACGAAAGCGCAACGCCCGCCACCAGCGCGGGGGACAGCTCCGGCAGCACCACTTTACGGAAACTCTGCCAGCGCGTAGCACCGAGCGTTTCTGCGGCTTCTTCATATTCGGGACCTAATTCTTCCAGCACCGGCTGGACGGTACGCACCACAAACGGAATGCTGGTAAACGCCATCGCCACCGCGATACCAAGCCAGGTGTAGGTCACCTTGATATCCAGCTTCGCCAGCCACTCGCCGTAGAAGCCATTAACCGAAAACAGCGACGCCAGCGTCAGACCCGCCACCGCTGTAGGCAGCGCAAACGGCAGATCCATCAGTGCATCCAACAGCGTACGGCCCGGAAAGCGATAGCGGGTTAAGATCCACGCCATCAGCAAACCGAACACGCCGTTAAAAATCGACGCGACAAACGCCGACAGCAGCGTCACTTTATAAGCCGCCACCACCTGCGGATTGGTAATCACATCCCAGTATTGCGCCCAGCTCATTTGCGCCAGTTGCATCACCAGCGCGCTCAGCGGCAGCAGCAATATCAGGCAGACAAACAGTAAGCTTGTGCCCAGGCTTAAAGTGAAGCCGGGCAGCACGCGTCGGGAAGAAACAGCAAACATTTACTTACGCCCCGCCGCCAGCAGTTTGTCCAGCTCTCCACCGCTGACAAAGTGTGTTTTCATCACTTCAGGCCACGAACCAAACTTATCTTCCACACGGAACAATTCGGTCTGCGGGAATTTATCTTGCTGTTTGTCCATCACCTGCGGGTTATTCACGCGGTAGTAGAAATCGGTAATAATGGTTTGCGCCTGTGGGCTGTACAGCCAGGTCAGGTACGCTTTAGCTGCTTTTTCAGTACCGTTGGCTTGCACATTTTTATCTACCCAGGCTACCGGGAATTCAGCGAGAATATTGGTTTTCGGGATAACCACTTCAAAACCCTGCGCTTCATACTGTTTACGAATGTTGTTCACTTCTGATTCGAAGCTGATCAGCACATCGCCCAGACCGCGCTCTGCAAAGGTGGTGGTAGCACCGCGACCGCCGGTATCAAACACTTCGACGTTTTTCAGAAACTGGGTCATGAACTGTTCGGTTTTGGTTTTATCACCACCGTCAGCTTTATCCGCAGCACCCCACGCCGCCAGATAGGTATAGCGCGCGTTACCGGAGGTTTTTGGGTTCGGGAAAATCAGTTTCACATCAGAACGCACAAGGTCATTCCAGTCATGAATGTTTTTCGGATTCCCCTTACGCACCAGGAAACCCATGGTGGAATAGAACGGCGAGCTGTTATTCGGCAGACGGCTTTGCCAGTCGGCGGGGATCAGTTTGCCTTTGTCATGCAGGATCTGCACGTCGGTGACCTGGTTATAGGTCACCACATCGGCTTTCAGCCCCTGCAGAATCGCCAGAGCCTGTTTTGATGACCCGGCATGAGATTGTTTAATCGTCAGTTTGTCACCGCCGTTATCCTTCGCCCATTGCTGTTCAAACGGCGGATTAAGGGCGGCAAAAAGCTCACGGGAAACATCGTATGAACTGTTCAGCAGTTCCGTTGCCTGCGCCTGCCCCACCAGCAACAGCATGGCTGCCAGCGTCAGTGTTCTTTTTTTCAGTAAGTTAACGGCCATTGCGCACCCTTATAAATTTAATGACTTTCTTATGGTCATCATATTTATAACCAGTGCTAAAGGAGTAACGGTTTTATATACCGTTTGATGATTTGAAAGTTGAAAAGAGAATAAGAGAATCCCTCCCCACATCGAGTGAGGAGGAGACCGGCATCAATCAGACGCCGACGCTAACGCTTTCTGGCAGGGTGCTACCGCCATCAATCACGTTTTGCGTGCCAGTTAAGTAACTGGACTCATCCGACGCCAGGAACGCCGCCAGTTCACCGACCTCAAGCGGACAGGCCAGACGACACATCGGGATCGCTTTCGCCATTTCGACTAATACGGATTCAGGATCTTCCGGGTTAGATTGACGCGCAATGCTTTCCGCCATCGGCGTACGAACGTAGCCTGGGCAAATGGCATTAACGCGAATGCCTGACTGCGCATATTCTACCGCCAGGGATTTGGTCAAACCGATGATTGCGGCTTTCGACAGTGCGTAGGCCGTTTCGCCCGGGTCGGCAACCATATCGCCGGTCACCGATGACATCATCACGATGCGCCCATCTTTGCGCGCAATCATCTCCGGCAGAACGGCTTTCGTCACATTCCAGACGCCTTTAATGTTGATATCAATGTGGAAATCGCGATCTTCATCGCTCATATCAAGGAAGTTGCCGAGGCGGCATACGCCGGCATTGTTCACCAGAATATCGATTTTGCCTTCAATCTGCTTCGCGCGCATCACCGCTTCCTTGACCGACGCAAAATCTCTGACGTCAGCGTGAACGGCTGTGCAACGGTGCCCTCGCCCAGCCAACTCATCCGCCAGTTTTTCAATCTCATCGGAGATATCCAGCAGAATTAAGTTCGCACCATGGCGGGCAAACGTTCTGGCGATACCCTCGCCAATACCCTGAGATGCGCCCGTAATCAATGCTGTTTTGCCCGTGAGTTTTCCCATTTCAATATTCTCCTTTTGAATATGAAGCCTTCGCTTCATTCACGCAGAAGATACAGCAATAACAAATTAGTGCTGAGGAATAGCTCACTAAATCAGGTTAATCTCAGGTAAAAAAAATCCCCGACGATGCGGGGATGTCTATTTCGTGGCCGATAACAGGATCAGCTCGCCATTACAGCGCCATTAAACGGTCCAGCGACGGTGCAAAGTAATAGCCGCCGGTTACCGGTTTGGTGAAGCGCAGCATTGCATCACGCTTACCGTCGGTGTCACCAAACATGCTCAGCAACTGTTGTTCAATGTTGTGCAGACGGGCGCAGTAGGCGCAGAAATAGAGACCATGCGTGCCGCTGGCAGTGCCGTATGGCAGGCTCTGGCGCACAATTTTCAGCCCTTTACCGTCTTCTTTGAGGTCAACACGGCTCAGGTGAGAGGTGACCGGACGGTCATCACCGTCGATCTCTTCGTTGGCTTCCTTGGTGCGGCCAATCATCATTTCCTGGTCATGGATGCTCATGCGATTAAGCTGCTTCAGGTTATGTTCCCAACGCTGCACAAACACATAGCTGCCACCGGCATCCACACCATCTTTGATAACGGCGACTTCACGGCGCGTTTCTTCGCCTGCCGGGTTTTCCGTACCGTCAACAAAGCCGCTGAGATCGCGCTCTTCGACCCAACGGAAACCGTGGATTTCTTCTTTGACTTCAATACAGTCGCCAAATGCTTCCATTGCCGCCTGCGCAACGGAGAAATTCACGTCATGACGCAAAGATAGAATATGGATCAACACGTCATATTGGGTTGCTGGTGCCAGACCTTTACCGTAAGGGATAAAGTCTTTTAACTCTTCAGCACCGACGCCGCCGCTCAATGCACGCCAGGTGTTGTTGCCAAAAGCGACAACCGCGCCCAGATGCGCATCCGGGAACTTAGCTTCAAAGGTCGCCAGCTTATCGGCGAAGGTTTTGCTGGCCGCACGCAGGGCCTCAACGTCGCCTTTAACATTGGCTTCAATCCAAATCGCCGCACGGCAATGTTCTGGCAAAATGCCACTCTGAACCTGAGACATTGTTCCTCCTGAAAAAAAGATGCCACGACATCGTGGCATTGATTGGCGCTATTCTACCTGTTTTTTTAACAAGCCGATTTGTTCAGACGCAAATTAACGCCGCCAGATAATTTTGCTTACTTTCCACGCTTTCAGCGTGTCGTCAGACGGCATTATATCCTCAGGCCCGCTCCATTCACCGGAAAAAATATAGCTAATATGTTGACTTCCTTCAGCTTTACACTCAACGCCCGCGCTGTCATCGCCGGTTGCCTTTTGGCAATTACCGAAAGCTTTAGTGTAAAGGTCGCTAAACGGTGTACCGATTTCGACACCCGCGACTGACGAAATATCGTGGTCTAACACATCAATACGACTAATGGTTCCCTGGCTGCCATTGATGACTATCGCCAGCTTGTCGTCTTTCATCGCTTCATAGAAGCGCACCACATTTCCGTTATCAGTCTTCATCCCGCTACGCAGGCGGTAATCACCGTCCAGCGCATCAGCAATGGCTTTTTCATCCAGCGGTGTCGCGCCCGTTAACGCTCCGACGCCCTGCTCTGTGACCTGCGTTGAAGAACCAAACCAGTTCCACGGATTAGCGGCAGACCAGTTCACCGAGGACAACGTTGAACATCCGGCCAGTAGCAGCGGCATCGCGCATAAAGTCAAACGCAGTGATTTCATTTCACTTCCTTCCTTATTTATCAACGTTGCTTGGAGTCCGGTTTCCCCAAAAAGTGCCGTCATTCTTTCTCAAGGGAAAAACAGGCCCGCAGACGTTGATTGGTTAACAGCCAGATCAGTGCGACGATATCCGCCACCAGCAGCGCCAGCCCGACACCGTTGAGCGGATCGCCTGCCAGCCACATCACCGGCTGCCAGCACAGCAGCACCAGTTGAGCGAGAATCAATAATCCGCGCAGCCAGCGCCAGATTCCCGGAAACGCAAAGCGTCGCCCGCTGAGTAAAAACGCCAACACGGCGGGAACGCCGGGGAGCAAACCCAGCCAGAATGCGTCATGATCGGGATAAAACAGATTCAGCAACGTGTTGCCCTGCTCACGGGAAGAACCGGCAATCACAAACAAAACCCAGGTGCGTGCCTGTAACAACAGCACGCACCAGAAGAGAAAAGGCAGGCGCAGACGCCCATGACCGTCATAGTCGGCCGGATGAAACTCAGTACTCTTCATCTTCAATCAAACGCTTGCCCAGATTGAGTACATCCGCATGTTCATAGCCCAGACGTTCATACATGCCCTGTACGACATCGTTATCGTCACGCACCATGATTTGAATCTTCGGGCAACCGCGGGCAATGAGCTTTTTCTCCAACCGGTTGAGTAGCGCATTAGCGATACCGCGACCGCGAAACTCAGGATGCACGCCCAGGTAATAGGCGGAACCGCGGTGCCCGTCGTATCCGCCCATCACCGTACCGACCACCTCACCGTTCACTTCAGCGACGAGGAATAAGCTGACGTCATGATTGACTTTACGTTCGATGTCCATTTCAGGGTCGTTCCATGGACGCAGCAAATCACAACGCTCCCAGAGGGTGATCACCTCTTCGAAATCTTCCTGGCGAAAAACGCGTATTTCCATGGTATTGGTTACCTTTTCAGGACGTTAAAAAGCGATTATGGCGCGAACGGCTGATTTAGCCAATATCTGACGCGAAGCGGCGGAAAAAATGGCATAATACGGAATTGTCACGTATTGAAATGAAAAGTAAAACAATTCTTATCTCGATCCGTCGCAACGGACTACGCGATACGATATAACGTTTAGAACCTTTTTTTTACAACTCAGGCCGTATGAGCACTTTTAAACCACTAAAAACACTCACATCGCGCCGCCAGGTGCTGAAAGCCGGGCTGGCCGCCCTGACGCTGTCAGGCATGTCGCAAGCCATTGCTAAAGAAGAAGCGCTAAAGACCAGTAATGGACACAGCAAACCGAAAGCGAAAAAATCAGGCGCTAAGCGCGTTGTTGTTCTTGATCCGGGGCACGGCGGGATTGATACCGGTGCAATTGGTCGCAACGGATCGAAAGAAAAGCACGTGGTGCTGGCGATTGCCAAAAACGTGCGCTCAATCCTACGCAACCAGGGGATTGATGCACGCCTGACCCGCTCCGGCGATACGTTTATTCCGCTCTACGATCGCGTCGAGATCGCCCACAAACATGGCGCCGATCTTTTCATGTCGATCCACGCCGACGGTTTTACCAATCCGAGCGCTGCGGGTGCTTCAGTCTTTGCCTTATCCAATCGCGGTGCCAGTAGCGCCATGGCGAAATATTTGTCCGATCGTGAAAACCGGGCCGATGAAGTCGCCGGGAAGAAGGCCACCGACAAAGATCATTTGTTGCAGCAGGTGCTGTTCGATCTGGTGCAAACTGACACCATAAAAAACAGCCTGACGTTAGGCTCGCATATTCTTAAGAAGATCAAGCCGGTACACCGTCTGCACAGTCGCAGCACGGAACAAGCCGCCTTCGTGGTGCTAAAATCACCTTCGATTCCGTCGGTCCTGGTCGAAACCTCGTTCATCACCAACCCGGAAGAAGAACGATTACTGGGGACGGCTGCGTTTCGTCAGAAAATCGCCACCGCTATCGCCAATGGCATCATCAGCTATTTCCACTGGTTTGATAACCAGAAAGCACACTCGAAGAAACGTTAACCATGAAGCCCGATGTACAACGCGTAAAACAGTTCCTGCTCAGCCTGCAGGATGAGATTTGTCAGCAGTTATCCACCGTAGACGGCACCGAATTTGTTGAGGATAACTGGCAACGCGAAGCGGGCGGCGGCGGGCGCAGTCGAGTGTTGCGTAACGGCGGTATTTTCGAGCAAGCAGGCGTCAACTTCTCTCATGTCCATGGCGATGCAATGCCGGCCTCGGCTACTGCACATCGCCCGGAGCTTGCCGGGCGTAGCTTTGAAGCGATGGGCGTCTCGTTGGTGGTGCATCCGCAGAATCCTTACATTCCGACCAGCCATGCCAACGTACGTTTTTTTATCGCGGAGAAACCGGACGCCGACCCGGTGTGGTGGTTTGGCGGCGGCTTTGACTTAACGCCCTACTACGGCTTTGATGAGGATGCAGTTCACTGGCACCGCACGGCGCGGGATCTATGCCAGCCGTTCGGCGAAGATATTTATCCCCGTTACAAAAAGTGGTGCGATGACTACTTCTTCCTCAAGCACCGCAACGAGCAGCGCGGTATTGGCGGGCTGTTCTTCGATGATTTGAATACGCCAGATTTCGACCACTGCTTCGCCTTTATGCAGGCTGTTGGAAAGGGTTATACCGAGGCGTATTTGCCCATCGTTGAGCGCCGCAAAGCAATGAGCTGGGGCGAGCGTGAACGCAATTTTCAGCTTTATCGTCGCGGACGCTATGTGGAATTTAACCTGGTGTGGGATCGCGGCACATTATTCGGTTTGCAAACCGGCGGGCGCACGGAATCGATTCTGATGTCGATGCCGCCGCTGGTACGCTGGGAGTATGACTGGCAGCCAGAAGCGAACAGCCCGGAAGCCGCCCTTAGCGAGTTTATTCAGGTCCGCGACTGGGTGTAATGGCCTGATAGCGACACAATTCGTAGGCCGGATAAGACGCAAGGCGTCGCCATCCGGCAGCGCAGCAAGCACAATTGCCTGATGGCGGCTAACGCCTTATCAGGCCTACTCAAGCTATACCATCACGCCCACTGGCGCATACGCTGATGCAGCGTCAGCGACGGTTTCTCCGCAAACAGTTGCTGGTAGTCGGTAGCAAACTGCCCTAAATGCCAGAATCCCCACTGCATGGCGGCGTCTTTCACCGTCGCACTCTGCGACCACGGGCTTATCAACTCACGGCGCACGGCGTTCAGGCGAATACGTTTCAACCAGGCATTCGGGCCAATACCGAGGATCGCGTGAAAGGCGTTTTGCAACGTCCGGCGGCTAACGTGCAGTTGATTGCATAAGTCGAGCACAGTCAGCGGCTCTGACATATTTTCCAGCACATATTCGCGCGCACGCGACAGCAAGCGACGATAGCTCTGATGGCTGATGCTCTCCGCAGTCATAATCGGCTGCGCTTCTTCCAGCATAGTCCCCATCGCCAGCAGCAGGTTATCGCCCAACACTTTGCGTACCGCAGGTTGGCGAAGGTTTTCCGGGTTTTCGCTAAACGTCGCCAGCGCCTGCTGCACAAAGCCCCATAGCGCGGCTTTGTGTTGTTCTTTCACTTCCAGCGCCGACTGGTTGCGCAGCATATGCAACACCCTTTCCGGGTTATGCAGGAAGTTGGCCTGACGGGCAATGGCCTCTTCAGAAATGACGACTCCCAAAATGGTGTAGTCATCCGGCGTACTTAGTTCAAACTCCGTCCCGCCTGGGCGGGTGGCAATTTCAGCGTTACCCAAACACTGGGTACCAATAAATCCCTGCTCGCCGCGCGTGGCCGGAATGCCAAACCAAAATGAGTTTGGCCAGACAAGGCATGACTGACGCAGCGCCAGTCCGGTGTATTCACGGAACACCTGAATATCATCGAGCAGGATTTCCGTGAACTCGCCATGAAATTTTCCCGGATGCAGCTGGTCGTAGATCTGCTGCCAGGCTGTAATCGTCAGCGCGTGCTCATACACATCCGTTGTTCGCCGTTGGTGAACGTTGTCCACTTCCACTTTCGGCGTCAATTTAACGTCTTCGGGTAATACTTCATGATAAAGATGGTGCAAGTTTGCAGTACGGTTCTTTTTCATGATCTTTTAAGCCGGAAGCTTCAACGAAGCCCCCGGCCCTCCGACAGGTTAATTTTTTAAGCGATAGCGACTACTGCGTTTACGCAACGCTCCGTCAGAAAAGAGCTGTTCCAGCGCATTTCTGGCTTCATCAAGTGACCAGCCAAAGTGGGCAGCCACTTCCCCTGCCGTCATTCCTTGACGGACCGATGTTAACAGCGCCAGCAATTCATCAGAGGATTCAGATGACACAGGTGCTTCCTGCGTCTTCTCTGGGGCCACATCTGACTTCACTTCAGGCTTCTGCTCTGGTTTCTTCGGTTCTGGTTTCTTCGGCTGGCGTTTAAAACCGCCGATCAGCCACTGGGTGTCATCGTCCGGCCGGCCTATTTCCTTACGGCTGATAACACGGCCTGTACGCGCTGCAGCTGCACTGCCAGCATCCAGCGCTGCTCGGCATGCCGCCAGATCGCCTTCCACCACCAGCGTCAGCCGACCAGGATCGAGCACTTCGTGGCTAAGCAGGCGCACATTCGCGGCTTTCAGCATGGCATCGGCCGCGTCCACGGCAGCCACCATGCCATCCACTTCCAGTAATCCCAGTGCATTGATCATCACTACCTCTCTTACGCGCGCTGGATTGGATTACGGGCAATATCCAGAACGGCATCGGCAAAGGCGTTACATGCGGCTTTACAAGCGGCCTGGCTACCGGTCAAAAACGCTGCTGAATAGTTGGTTTCTGACGGCGGTGGTACATAGGTTACCAGTTGTACATCGGCAGATTTCAGCGCGGCATCAATACCAAATGTCGCTTCCAGCGGCGGTGCTACCAGATACGCCATCGGATCGCCCAGTCGGCATCCCGCGGTCGCGGAAAGATACGAACCGGTACGCGAAACCACATGCGCCAGGAAGGCGGTATCTTCTGCGTCATTCGCCCACTGGAATGCCGCACCGCTTTCAATATTGGCCACCATCGCGTCCAGACCCGCGCGAACTTCGGCCGGGTTTGGTCCACCGAGCATAATCAGCACTTCGCCCGAGGTTGGAGAGGGACTGTGCGCCGCACCGGCATACAGCGAGCGGCCATAAACCACTTCCACCATCGCCTGTTTTGTCGCTTCATCTGCGGCAATATACGCTACGTCATCAGAGTCTGCTGTGATGAGTCCGAGGCTACGTATATGTGGCGGTAATTTAAGTTCGCGGGCAAAACCGTCATTTACCGAGGCAATCACACGCATCGCGGTGACTGAAGGTCTAATCAAATCTAATGCTGGCATGATGCCTCCTTAACGGGTCATATTGATGCCGGATGCTTTTTGCTCCAGCATGCGCTTGGCCAAATCCACAATCACCGCCGCCGCTTCAACCGGTGGCGTACCGCCCTGGTGAATGTTCGAGATGCAGGTACGGTCAGCCTCAACGGTGGTTGCCACACGCGGCGAATAGACGGCGTAGCAAGAAAGACTTTCCGACTGGCCAAGGCCCGGACGTTCACCAACCAGCAGGATCACCGCTTTTGCACCCAGCAGTTCGCCGATCTGATCTTCAATTTTCACGCGCCCATAGCGAACAAAGAACGGCGTCCCGACCTTCAATCCGGCCTGTTTTAAACCCGACAACAGCGGCGGCAGGATCTCTTCGTAGTTGGCGGTGATGGCGTCAGTAGACAGGCCATCAGAAATAATCACCTGCACATCCGGATTCATTACACACTGTGATTTCAGTGCTTCAATGGCTTCCGCACTCAGACGACGTCCCATGTCCGGGCGCGTCAGATACAGGTTTTTGTCGCTGATTTCCGAGCGCACTTCCAGTAGTCCCTGGGCTTTTACCCACTCTTCCGGCACTTCTTTCAATACCGTATCTTTCGAACGCGAGTGGTCAGCAAGGAAGCGCAGCAGCGCCTGGGTACGCGGACGTGGACCGGCACGACCGGTACATACACGCGCAGCGGTGCTACGGCGCAGTTCGGTCAATACCTCTGCACGATGCGGATTCTCAACGCCAATCCACGCTTTCGCTTCAGCTGAACCTAAGTCCATCGCACAGCTTTCACCGGTCGGCGCGGCGCACTGCGTAGTGCTACATTTCACTTCCGCTGATGGCGCTTGAACCTGCGGCTCTCCCATTGACGCCATTACGCTGCGTACAATTTCTTCAATCTGTTTTTGATCCATCGTGTGTCATCCCCGCGTCATCAGAAGAACAGTGACGGATCGCCCGCCCGTTTGGTCAGGCGACCGTTTGCCATAATGCCCATGGTTTCCAGCCAGCGTTCAAACTCCGGCGACGGGCGCAGGTTCAGCAACTGGCGCACGGTCGCGGTGTCGTGGAAGGCGGTGGTCTGGTAGTTGAGCATGATGTCGTCACCGAGCGGCATGCCCATGATGTAGTTGCAGCCAGCGGTGGCGAGCAGAATCATCAGGTTTTCATTGAGGTTCTGGTCAGCATCAGCATGGTTGGTGTAACAGCAGTCGCAGCCCATTGAGATGCCGCTCAGTTTGCCCATGAAGTGATCTTCTAAGCCCGCGCGAATAATCTGACGGTCGTTGTAGAGATATTCCGGCCCGATAAAGCCCACCACGGTGTTCACCAGGAACGGATCGTAGTGACGCGCCAGCCCGTAGTTACGCGCTTCCATCGTCACCTGATCGGCACCAAAGTTAGCGCCAGCGGAGAGCGCAGACCCTTGCCCGGTTTCAAAGTACAGGCAGTTTTCCCCGGCGATACGGTTGAATTCAGCACCCACTGCACGCGCTTCATCCAGCATGGCCAGCTCAACGCCAAACTCTTTTAAGCCTTTTTCGCTACCGCAGATACTCTGGAAAATCAGCCCGCCCGGCGCACCGCGACGAATCGCTTCAATCTGGGTGGTGACGTGCGCCAGTACGCAGCCCTGGGTCGGAATATTGAACTTGTCGATAACGCCATACACGGTATCGAGCACACGGCTTAAGTTTTCCACGTCATCCGTGACCGGGTTGACACCGATCACCGCATCGCCCGCACCGAAAGACAGTCCTTCATAGATTTGCGCCGCAATACTCTGTACATCGTCACGGGTATCGTTCGGCTGCAAACGGCAGCTAAAGGTGCCCGGTAGACCGATGGTGGTGTTAGCCTTTTTGATCACCGGCATTTTCTTACCGCCGTAGATCAGGTCCGCGTTAGAGCAGATTTTTGCTACCGCAGCGACCACTTCCGACGTTAACCCTTTACGCGTAAACGCAATATCATCAACAGAGGTTTCATCGCTTAGCACGTACTCGCGCAGCTCGCTGATACTCCAGTTTTTGATGCGGTTATAGGCCGTTTCGTTGACGTCATCCTGAATCAGACGCGTCACGCAGTCCTCTTCATAGGAAATCACCGGGTTATTACGGATATCCGCTACCGTCATTTCCGACAATACCTGCTTAGCCGCCACGCGCTCTTGCGAACTGGTTGCAGCGACACCTGCCAGCACATCCCCCGAACGCAGTTCGTTGGCTTTTGCCAGCACCTCTTTAACATCCTTAAACTGATAAACATTGCCGAACAATGTGGTCTTTAGTTTCATAAGTCGTTCCCTCAGGAAGGAAATGCGAGTGATTTCACCGTCACCGGCACAACCGATCCGCCAAAAAGAGGCGTACCAATGTCGATATAGTCCCCCGCCCGGACAACCACCTCATCGATGACCGCCAGCGGGTGTTGCTGTAACTGTGGGCGTAACAGCATGCCCAGGGCCTTACCAAAATCCTGCTCGGCTACCACCAGCAGGGGATGCGGATTCGGATAGCGCGCGACAAAGGCCAGCAGCGCATCAATCACCGTTAACAGCGCGGCGTAGCGCACCGGCAGAGAACCGGGCAGCGCCAGCACGTAGGCGTCCGTTTGCGGGTCCAGATCGAGCTGCATTAGTGCCTGTTGCCAGGCGGCCACCAGATCAGCCTCATCAACCGGAATCGCCACCGGCAGATTGCGCAGCGGAAGCGCCACACCTTCCAGCCAGATAGTGCTGCCCGAAAGCGACAGCGTATGCGCACCGGCGCCAATCACTGTGGCGCGCACGGTTTGCGCCGGGAACTGCACGTTCATCTCACGCAGGCGCGGATGTTCATGCAGCGCCGTCGCTAACAGCGGCCCAATGTCGGAAAAACAGAACGGATCGGCAGGTTGGTTGCGGTAGCACTCGCCCACCCCGCCGGACAACGTAATCACTTCCGGCTTCACGCCCGCCGGTAACAGAGCGGTTTGCATCAGCGCCTGTGCCAGCGGTGAAAGCGTGCCGTCAATCACCTCCACAATCAGCGCCGCCATCCGTCGGGCCACCTGAACAAGCTGCGCCGCATTGAGGGTTCGGGCATCAGTGCCTGGACCAAATACGTCATCCACAATCATTTGTCCCGGCTGATGCGCATGCACCACGCGCCCCTGACCGTCCGTTTCCAGTAACCGTCCGCCGACATTCAGACAGGCCGATCCGCTGACTTTTCCGGCATCGAACAGAACGTAGTTCGACGTACCGCCGCCGATGTCGATATTCAGTACGCGGCACAACTTCTGCTCGGAAAGGGTTTGCGCCCCCGCACCGTGACCGGCAATCACTGATTCCAGATGCGGACCGGCGCTGGCAACCACGAAATCCCCCAGCGACTGGGAGAGCGCCATCACCGCCGGGCGCGCGTTGCGCGTTTTGGCACTTTCCCCGGTAATGATGATCGCGCCGGAATCGACGGTCTCTGGCGCAATCCCCGCCGCCTGATACTGGGCGAGGATCAGTGCTTTCAGTTCGGCCTCTTTCAACCCGCCCTGCTTATCAACGGGGGTAAAGAACACCGGGCTTTGCCAGCTAATTTCGCGTTTGATGAATTCGTAGCGCGGCACCTGCGACACTGCCGCACGGTTAACCAGCTCAAGGCGCGAGAAGATCACCTGAGTGGTGGTGGTGCCGATATCGATACCGACGCTGAGTAGCTGGCGAGTATTCACGATTGCGCCTCCGGATTGGTTTCTGCTGGTGCCGGAACATCTTCGTCTTTCGGTACTAACAGCATAGCCACGCCAATCGCCGTCACGCCGCCGATCAGCTTGCCGACAATCATCGGGAAGATCATGGCGTTCATGTTGGCAGCGGCGAAACCTAAGTGGTCACCCAGAGCGAAGGCCGCGGAAACCGCAAAGGCGCAGTTGATCACTTTGCCGCGGGTATCCATGTTTTTCATCATGCCGAACATTGGGATGTTGTTGGCAAGCGTTGCCACCATACCCGCAGCCGCAATGTTATTGACTTTTAACAGGTTGCCGACGCTCATCAGCGGTTTTTCAAACCAGCGGGTCAGCAGCAGCACCATCGGGTAGGCCCCCAGCAGCACACAGGAGATAGAACCGATAACTTCGATGGCGCGCATCACTTCACCCGGCTTGTCGCCTGGCGCCATGAAAATAGGATCAAGACCTGGGATCAGCTCCCAGCCGAGCAGGAACTTGATGACTGCCGCAGCCAGACCGAGGGTGATCAGCGCTACCAGGAACTTGGCGAAGATCTGGAAACCGTTGATCATTTTTTCCGGGATGAATTTCAGTCCCAGCGCCACCAGCACGGCTACGATCAGCACCGGGATCATGTTCATCAGGATCAACGCAAAGGTGAACTCCACCGGCTGACCGTTGATTTCCACGCCGGAGTACATCGCGACCAGACCACCCGCAATACAGCCAATCGGAATGGTGACAATACCGGCCAGCACGCCCAGCGCCAGATAACGACGGTCAGACGGTTCAATAATTCCCAGCGCAACCGGAATGGAGAACACCAGCGTCGGCCCCATCATCGCGCCGAGAATCAGGCCAGAGTACAACCACGCCGCCACATCGCCGCCCGCCAGCTCTTTCGCCAGGAAGAAGCCGCCCATATCGCACGCCAGCAGCGTTCCGGCAAACATCGACGGGTTCGCGCCCAGCATTTCGTACAGCGGAATAATTACCGGCCCGAGCACATGCGCCAGTACCGGCGCCAGCGCGGTCATACCGACCATCGCCAGACCCAGCGCGCCCATTGCCATAAAGCCTTCTTCAAACTGACCGCCCGATCCCTCAATGCTCTTACCGAACTTACCGAGGAAGCGCGCCGAACCGCCGAACTGCGACAGGATCCTGTCCACGGCGGCAATCAGCATAAAGAACATCATGATGTACATGATGATTTCGTTAATTCCCATAGCCCCTACTCCCTGTCATTTGTGATTTGTAGGCCGGATAAGACGTTTACGTCGCCTCCGGCATTAACGCCGTGTTATTACCGGATGGCGGTGCGAGCACCTTATCCGGCCTACAGGCATTACCCGGCAGCCGCGTACAGGTCGATAATCTGTTCCTGCGTGGCGGTGCGTGGGTTACTGCGAATACAAATATCCTCCAGCGCGGCGTGTGCCCATGCGCTGTAATGCTCGGGTTTTGCTCCAACGTCTGAGAGCCGTTTGGTCTGGCCCACTTCGCTAATCAACTCGCTGACCGCGTTGATAGCATCACGATCGTCCGATTTCTTGTTGGTTAACGCGCGTCCGATATGGCTGAAGCGCTCACGACACACCATGCGGTTGAACCCCATTACCGTAGGAAGCAGCATGGCGTTAGCCTGTCCGTGTGGGATATGCAACGTCGCTCCCGGCTGGTGTGCCATCGCATGGCACAGGCCCAGCCCTGCGCTGGAAAACGCCATCCCGGCCATACAGGAAGCCAGCAGCATGCTTTCGCGCGCCGCCAGATCCTGACCGTAGCCGACGGCCTTCGGCAGCGATTTACCTATCATCGCAATCGCGCCAATCGCCAGACTGTCGGTAAACGGCGTCGCGTTCAGCGCGCTATACGCTTCAACGGCGTGCGTCAGTGCATCAATCCCGGTCATTGCCGTTACATGTGCAGGTACGCCTTCCGTCAATGCAGCGTCCAGGATCGCCACATCCGGCATCAGGGTTGCGTGGGCCAGCACTTTTTTGAGTCCAGTCGCGGCGTCGATTATTACCGTGACGTTGGTGGTTTCTGAGCCCGTTCCGGCGGTAGTCGGTACGGCAATCAGCGGCAGACGTGGGCGTAACGCGCTGCGCTCGTCCATGTCTGCCAGCGTCTGAGTGGGGTTGGTCACCAGCAACGCCACTGCCTTGGCGGCATCCAGTACGGAGCCACCACCAAAGGCCACAACACCATCGCACTTCGATTCACGCAATTGCGCGACCGCCGCGCAGACGTCCGTAATACACGGTTCGCCTACCGGACATGGCCATAGCGTCATCGCCACGCCTTTCATCGCCAGACTGCGTTCCAGCGCGGCGGTCATCCCCGCCTGATGCAGGAAGCTGTCCACCATGACGAACATATGCGTCAATCCGCGCGTTTGTGCTTCCTGTCCGCAGGTACTGAGCGCTCCCAGCCCACAAAGGGTGACCGGTGGAACGCTAAACGTTTTTACGCGTTGCAGATTCAGGGTATCGAATGCCTGAAAGAGCGCGGTCTGCAATTCAGCTTGCATAGATTCCTTCCGCTTTTTCTTTTCCGCTGTTGGCAATCGCCAGCGGGGTCATAAACAGGCTGTGCTGGGGTAAATGCACCTGCAGTTCCGGGAAACGCTTACGGAACAGCTCATCAACGCCCGGCTGCATGCAGGAACCACCGGCCAGCCATAAATCGGTAACGCCCTGACCCGCAATATGATGAGCCACGATTTCCGCCATTTTTTCGTAAACAGGCTTCACCACCGGCCAGATTTCTTTGCCATTGCTACGCTTGTACTGCTCGGCTTCTTCTAACTGGATACGACGGTTCCCGGCCAGCGTCAGAGAGATATGATGCCCACCGGTTGCTTCATCAGCGGAGTAGGTCACCTTGCCTTGTTTAACGATCGCAATCCCGGTAGTGCCACCACCAATATCCACCACGCCGGCGTTATCGAGCTGCAACAGATCCGCCACCGCTGTCGGTTCGTCGAGCACATGGCTCACTTCAAGCCCGGCAGACTCCAGCACGTTAATAGAGATACGAGGGTCAGTTCCCGGTGGAAATGAGGTTGCCGCATGGGTAAAGCGGCACCCCAACTGTTGTTCGAGCGTATCGAGATGGCGACGAACGATGGTCACCGCACCAAAGAAATCCCAGACGATGCCATCGCGCACGACATCGGCCCAGTCCAGGCAAACCGCGACCGGCTGTCCGTCACTGTCCACAACCATCGACACCACATCACACGTTCCCAAATCAATGCCCAACCACAGCGGTGAATCGCTCTTTGTGGGCGTCTGGTTACATAGCGTTGCCGCTTTTAGCAGTCTGGGTGTCAACCAACGTTGTTCGTCGTGCGCCATCTCATTTACTCCTTATACAATTCTGAAGGCGTCTACCAACACACAGCGACGCAGACGCACAAACGTACGCGCACTGGTCACCCCTTCCCCGGTTGGTGTGGTAATGGTCATCGTGGTCCAGCCTTCGCCGCCGAGTCCAAGACCGGCAATGCACGGTCCGTTCTTAACGAAGATGCTGGTATCAATGGCGTTTGCCATACGGTTCATGTTGTCGATATTGCGCGAGTGCATCGCCGCCGTATGGTGGCAACCACCTTCAAGCTTGACCGCCAGTTCAATGGCTTCATCGACGTTAGCGACCCGCACGACTGGTAGAACCGGCATCATCAGTTCGGTGACGGCAAACGGATGCGTCGCGGAGGTTTCGACGAATAACAGACGGGTTTGATCCGGTACGTTCAGACCAATCGCCGCAGCGATTTTGCCTGCGTCACGACCTACCCAGTCACGACTGACCGTGCCTTTACCGCGCTCATCGATATTTTTCAGCAGCACCGGCTGCAGCTGTTCGGCCTGGGCCGTGGTGAGTTTCACCGCATGCTGGCTTTCCATCAGACGCATCAGTTCATCAGCGACGCTATCGACCACGATCAGCACTTTTTCGTCAGCGCAGATGATGTTGTTGTCAAACGATGCGCCTTTGACTACCGACTGCGCCGCGCGTGCCAGGTCAGCCGTTTCATCAACCACCACCGGCGGATTACCTGCGCCAGCGGCAATCAAACGTTTGTTGGTGTGCTTACGCGCGGCATCTACTACGGCTTCACCACCGGTCACCACCAGCAGGCCGATACCAGGGTACTTGAACAGACGTTGGGCAGTCTCGATATCTGGGTTGGCAACCGTCACCAACAGGTTTGCCGGACCGCCTGCGGCAACTACCGCCTGGTTAAGCAGAGTGATAGCGCGCTGAGAGACTTTTTTCGCCGCCGGATGCGGTGCGAAAACCACGCTGTTACCAGCGGCAATCAGGCTGATGGCGTTGTTAATAACGGTCGCGGCCGGGTTGGTGGATGGGGTTACCGAGGCCACCACGCCCCACGGCGCGTTTTCAATCAGCGTCAGACCGTTATCGCCGGTCAGAACCTGTGGAGACAGGCATTCCACACCCGGCGTGCCGCGCGCCTGCGCCACGTTTTTGGCAAATTTATCTTCGACGCGTCCCATGCCGGTTTCAGTGACGGCAAGTTCCGCTAATTCTCTGGCGTGCTTTTCGCCCGCCTCACGTAGCGCCGTGATAGCCAGTTGGCGCATAGCGACGCTTTTCAGCCCCTGCTGGGCCAGTTTTGCTGCCGCCACTGCGTCATCCAGGGAGGCAAAAACGCCCATTTCTTGAACGGCACTGACGGGTTGGCTGCTGTCTTTCATTTTCAGCAGTACCGCTTTCACGACCTGTTCAATATCCTGTTGATTCATGATTTTCTGCCTTATTTATGGAAGATCACCTGACCACCTGCCACCACTTCATCGACAATGCCAATCACGCACAGATCGACAGGCGATGATTCATTCCGGTGCGCCTGACGGGCGGAGCTTCCGCTGACCAGCAGCACCCACTCTCCGGTTCCCGCCCCGATGCTGTCGATAGCAACAGCACATTGCCCGTCGGGATTTCCCTGGGCGTCAATCATTTCCACCATCAGCAACTTGTCGTGCGCGAGCCCCTGATGGCGTACGGTACAAACAATTTGTCCTGTAACGATTGCCAGTTTCATACGCGCCTCCGTGGCATATTTCAGGTAAAACCTCCCCCTACCCTCCGCAGAAGGTAATGTGAAAAGGAGAGAGGGTGACGCCAGCAATGAAGTCTGTGGCGTCACATGGACGACTTACATGTCGTTGCTGTCGCCTTTAAAGCTGATCGGGAACACTTCTTCCAGATCGCCGTGCGGACGCGGGATCACGTGCACTGAAACCAGCTCGCCAATACGCTGTGCTGCCGCAGCACCTGCGTCCGTTGCAGCTTTACATGCCGCTACGTCGCCACGGACCATGGCAGTGACCAGACCGCCACCGATCTGCTTCACGCCAACCAGTTTCACGCGTGCCGCTTTAACCATTGCGTCAGAAGCCTCAATCAGTGCAACCAGGCCCCGGGTTTCAATCATTCCTAATGCTTCCATTGTGTTTTCCTCTCATTAAGGGGTCCTGAACGGGACCTTATACAACCAGTGTGTGCGAGGCGTTTTCACGACTCATGTCAGTCTGGCGCGGCACTGCTGCCACCAACGCCAGTTCGATAATTTCCTGTACGCTACAGCCACGAGAGAGATCATGAAGCGGTGCGGCAAGCCCCTGAATCAATGGCCCTACTGCGCGATACCCTCCCAGACGCTGAGCGATTTTGTAGCCAATATTGCCTGCCTCCAGCGATGGGAAGACCATCACATTGGCATTGCCCTTTAACGGACTAGCGGGCGCTTTTTGCGCAGCGACATCCGGAACAAAGGCGGCATCAAATTGCAGTTCACCGTCCACTGTAAGCTGCGGGGCACGCTCACGAACGATCTCGGTCGCCTGCTGCACGTTAGCGACGTTAGGATGGCGAGCACTGCCATTACTTGAAAACGACAGCATGGCCACGCGCGGCTCTTCACCTGTGATCGCCTTCCAGGTTTCAGCGCTGGCGATGGCGATATCCGCCAGCTGTGCAGCGGTGGGCTGCGGCACAACGCTACAGTCTGCAAATCCTAATGACGGCCCGAGATACTGCGGCAGCATCAGGAAAATTGACGACAGCGTTTTGCAACCAGGCTGTAATCCGATAATGCGCAACCCTGCACGCAGCACGTTTGCCGTTGATGACAGGTTGCCCGCAATACACACATCGGCTTTACCGGCACTGACCATCGCGGCGGCAAACATCAGCGGATCGTTGAGCTTCTCCCGCGCATCCGGCGGCGTTTTTTCACCCGCCGTTGCCCGCCAGCGCAGGGCAAACTCTTCACGCATCTGTACATTGCTTTGTGGATCAATAACCTGAATACCGTCCATGGCTACGCGATGGCTGAGCGCAAACTGGCGTAGCGCAAACGGGCTGGCGACGAGAATGGGGCGCGCCAGACCGTGCTGATGCAGGTAATTCGCCGCCTTCAGCACCCGGACATCCAGCGCATCCGGGAACACTACTCGTGCAGGTGAGCGTTGGGCGAGTTGACGAGCACGTTCAATGATCATTGCTTCTCCCCCAGTCTCTGTTGAATTTGACTAACCGTCAGCGGATGCTTTGCAACACTCAGAATCATCATCACGTAGACCGTACTGGAAAGGCGGTTGAGCGCCTGCATAATGTCCGGTCGTATAACCTCAAAACTGCGAGTGATGAATACCTGGGCCGCCACCGTCTCCGTTTCACGGACTTTGGTACGCAGCAGATTAAGCAGCGCGCAATCACGTCCATGGCTGGCTTCAGGCACCAGATGGTCGTGGTCCAGATAGCGCAGCGGTTGATGCGAAAGACGGTGTAAATCTTCGTCACTTAAACCCACGACAGCTTGTGCTGCCAGTGGCTCATCCATGGCGTCTGCGCGCATAATATTGCCCAGGCGCGAGCGGATATCCGCCAGCCACGGCTGCCACGGTTCTGCCATCTCAATCTGCAACCACACGGCCAGGGCGATGGTGCTGTCCAGCGCGGCGCGAAATCCCAGCCGAGGGTCACTTTTGGCGACCATCTTGTCCGCCGTCAGATGCGTCAGGGTGTCCGGTTTCTTCGCCACCGGTTGATGGCACAGTTCGCAGCTGGCCTGTGGATGCGTATCACTGCTGGTTAACCCATGCACCGGCTGCGGCTGCTGTTCTTCGTCATCAATAAACAGGCTGCCCTGCTCGTCAATAAACTTAATGCGCAGATGTCGGCTTTCCAGTAATTCCCGGGCAGACGGCGTCAGGCGAGCGTCAGCGGGGAGATGAATTTCAGCCCCTTCGCTGAGCGTATGATTCGCTCTGAGCCATGCTTCGGTAATGAAATCCTTCATACATCCGCCTTAGCAGGACTGCCAGTTCGCAGGCCAGGCCACATACAGAAACTTCACCGTCGATGGCGTACCAAATTCGATGCTGGAGCCTTTCGGGATAAACATCACGTCCCCGGCTTTTGCAATCATGGTTTCGCCTTCGTGGCGAACATGCAGCTCTCCTTCCAGAATCATGTCGATTTCGTCGTAGTTCAGCGTCCATGGGAAAAAGGCGTTATCCCACTGCATAAACCCGGCGGCCATGCTGCTACCGTCCTGGTCGGTCACCAGATCGGTTAAGCCCACGCAGTGCGGCTGCGCGCCGTCAAAACGACCAAACTTCACGCTGCTGCCGTCGATGACTTTCACACCGCCTTTGCCGGTCACCGAGTTAAAGCTCGGCTGCATTCCGCCCTGCTCCAGCGACTGCTTTTCCTTCATGACTTTGTCCATCAACTGCGCGACCAGGCTTTCGGTAAACTGCCCTTCCGGTAACTGCGCAATGATGGTTTCGCGAATGCGCTGGCTTTCCGTTTTGCCATCAGTCACCGCTGCCGGAGCAGCAGCGACGGCTCCTGGCGCGGATTCATCGCATTCACTGATGGTAACGCCCAGCAGCTCCGCAACTTCGCGCGCCTCCGGGGTGATGATGCTGGCGCGCAGAACAACCGACATTTCCTGTTCGCCGCGTGCGTGGGCCGCACGAATATCGTTAGCTGTGATGAGTTTTTTCACCTGCCCTTTCCTCCTTTTGGCTGAGCTCAGTCAGATAATCCACCAGGTGCTGCACACTGCGCGGGTCATGGCTATTGAGCTCAAAAATCGGCTCCTGAAACCCCATCCCGCGAAGTAGTTGTCGCGTTGCGGCGACGTCGGCATCCGGCATGTCCGTTTTACTGATAACGGCGATTTGTCGTTTACTGGCACCGATATCCAACAGCCCGGCAGGTAAGCGACTTTCTTTATCATTTGCCGCGTGTATATAAATCAACGTATCGACATCCTGCAGCGTGGTAATTAAGGCGTGGTACCAGCGCGGATGGCTAAAATATTCCCCTGGCGTATCGATATCGCCATTTTCATTAAACTCCACGGCCTGTGTTTTTCTGGCGAGGGAATAATTCCCCTGTAGCGCATTAAAGAGCGTTGTTTTCCCCGCCCCCACCGTACCGACAAACGCAATACGTTTCATCGCCGCCTCTGATTAACTTTTTGTCAGGTTGCACAAAGTGAAATTTAATAATCGACCCAGACCGCTTACCGTCTGTAATAACGCTTCTTCTACTGCGCCTACCGAGCCGTAGATCACCAGTGCGCCGCTGAATCTATCGAGAAAACCGATATGTACATCCGCCGCCTTCATGGCTAAGTCACCGGCAATCATCGCGGTTTCGCCTGGCGTCAGCGTCATGATGCCGATAGCGCCCGCTTCGGGAACACCGATCTTTTTCGCTAATTCCTCGCCGGGGTGCGCAATGAGATGCGCCAGCGTGACCTGTTTCCCCGGCACAAATTCCTGAATAATGCGTTCTTTTTCCATTGCTCACCGCCTCCGCTAAAACTGCCCTTATCGTGGCAATTTTTTGTCAGAGTAAATAACAAAATTCGGCAACCAGGTTTAAAAGGTGAAGTAGATCACTAAGAGAAGGGGGAATAAAAAGTGAAGCGCATGGATTTTATGTAGAAATCAAAGAAGTTCATTTGCTTTAAATGGAATCATTAGCTTTTAAATAACTTTAATCAAAACATCTATCATAGATTGTGTAAAAGGTTGCTTCCGCCGCGAGTAGCGACAAACTGATGATAGTTTTTTATCTCCAGACCTAAACGTTTTCTGAATCTCACCCAAACAACCTTTCGGTTCTACCTGTGCTGACTTTACTGGCGTATGGTGACTTTCGGATGATATATCATGGAGATAAACTCATGTCACAGCAGGGACTGCGCTTTACGCTCGACGTGGACGGGTTAGTGGCGATGAGCACCGCCGTCGTCAGCTTC
>NZ_JAOWDX010000041.1:0-23684 GCF_030334485.1 Citrobacter sp. Cf072
AAAAACTGGGCATGAAATACGAATGAACATTTGTTTGATATCGCGATATCAAGCGCAATAAACAGAAATGAAGCAATGGAGTAGTTATTGTGAATGTAAATTTCTTTGTCACCTGTATTGGTGACGCACTGAAATCACGGATGGCACGAGACTCCGTATTGCTGCTGGAAAAACTGGGTTGTCGCGTTAATTTCCCCGAGAAGCAAGGGTGTTGCGGTCAGCCAGCCATCAACAGCGGTTACATCAAAGAGGCGATCCCCGGGATGAAAAACCTGATCGCCGCCCTGGAAGACAACGACGATCCGATTATCTCCCCGGCAGGCTCCTGCACCTACGCGGTAAAAAGCTACCCGACGTATCTGGCGGATGAGCCCGCATGGGCGCTGCGCGCCGAGAAGGTTGCCGGACGTATGCAGGATCTCACCTCTTTTATCGTCAACAAACTGGGCGTGGTGGACGTGGGTGCCAGCCTGCAGGGCCGCGCTGTGTATCATCCTTCCTGTAGCCTGACCCGCAAACTGGGGGTGAAGGAAGAGCCGCTCACGCTGCTGAAAAACGTGCGCGGACTGGAGCTGTTGACGTTTGCCGATCAGGACACCTGCTGCGGCTTTGGCGGGACGTTCTCGGTCAAGATGGCCGAGATCTCCGGCGAGATGGTGAAAGAGAAAGTTTTACATCTGATGGATGCGAAGCCGGAGTTTTTGATCGGCGCTGACGTCAGCTGCCTGCTGAATATTGGCGGCCGACTGCAACGCGAAGGCCAGCCGGTCAAAGTGATGCATATTGCTGAAGTGCTGATGAGCCGCTGAGGGGAAAGAGATGTCGATAAAAACCAGCGATGTAGAATTTAAACTGCGTATTCGTCAGCAGATAGAAGATCCGATTATGCGCAAAGCCGTGGCTAATGCGCAGGAGCGTATCGGCGCGAATCGGCAAAAAATGGTCGATGAGTTAGGCCACTGGGAAGACTGGCGCGATCGTGCCAGCCAGATCCGCGATCACGTTCTGAGCAACCTCGACGCTTACCTGTACCAACTCTCCGAGAAAGTGACGGAAAACGGCGGACACGTCTATTTCGCCAAAACCAAAGAAGACGCCACTCGCTACATTTTGCAGGTCGCGCAGAGTAAAAATGCGCAGAAGGTGGTGAAGTCCAAGTCGATGGTGACCGAAGAAATCGGCGTCAACCATGTGTTGCAGGATGCCGGAATCCAGGTGATCGAAACCGATCTCGGGGAATATATCCTGCAGTTGGATCAGGATCCGCCTTCGCACGTCGTGGTTCCGGCGATTCATAAAGATCGCTACCAGATCCGCCGCGTGCTGAACGAACGTCTGGGGTACGACGGCCCGGAAACCCCGGAAGCTATGACCTTGTTCATTCGTCAGAAGATCCGCGAGGATTTCCTCAGTGCCGAAATCGGTATTACTGGCTGTAACTTTGCCGTGGCGGAAACCGGCTCGGTGTGTCTGGTGACCAACGAAGGCAACGCGCGCATGTGCACCACGCTACCGAAAACGCACATTGCGGTGATGGGCATGGAGCGTATCGCGCCGACCTTTGCCGAGGTGGATGTGCTGATTACCATGCTGGCGCGCAGCGCCGTGGGCGCACGTCTGACGGGCTACAACACCTGGCTGACCGGCCCGCGTGAGGCGGACAACGTTGACGGACCGGAAGAGTTCCATCTGGTGATTGTCGATAACGGTCGCTCGCAGGTGCTGGGCTCAGAGTTTCGCGATGTGCTGCGCTGCATCCGCTGCGGAGCCTGTATGAACACCTGTCCGGCGTACCGCCACATCGGCGGGCACGGCTATGGCTCTATCTATCCCGGCCCTATCGGCGCGGTGATTTCTCCGCTGCTCGGCGGCTATAAAGATTTTAAAGACCTGCCGTACGCCTGTTCTTTGTGCACGGCTTGTGACAGCGTCTGCCCGGTGCGTATTCCGTTGTCAAAACTGATCCTGCGTCATCGCCGGGTGATGGCCGAGGAGGGCATTACGCCGAAAGCCGAGCGACGGGCGATCAAGATGTTCGCCTATGCCAATAGCCATCCGGGGCTGTGGAAAGTCGGGATGATGGCGGGCGCGCATGCGGCGAGCTGGTTTATCAATGGCGGCAAAACCCCGCTCAAGGTTGGCGCGATTGGTGACTGGATGGAGGCGCGCGATCTGCCTGATGCTGACGGCGAGAGCTTCCGCAGCTGGTTTAAGAAACATCAGGCGCAGGAGAAAAAGAATGGATAACCGTACCGCGTTTTTAAACACCATCGCCCAGGCGCTGGGTCGCCCGCTGCGCTTCGAACCGCAAGCGGATGCCGCACCGGTTAACAACTATGCCAACGAACGCCTGACCGAGCTTAGCCCCGAGCAGCGCTGCTCTGCGTTTATCCAGTTTGCCAGCGAAGTGATGCTGGCCCGCTGCGAACTGACCAGCGAGGACCAGGCCGCAGACGCGGCACTGCGCCTGTGCGAAGAATTGGGTCAGCAGCCGGTGGTGCTGAGCGGCGACAGCCGGCTGGTGGAGCTGGGCATCACCGAACGCTTGCAGCAGGAATGCAACGCCGTGGTCTGGGATCCGGCGCGTGGTAGCGAAAATATTACCCAGGCCGAGCAGGCGAAAGTCGGCGTGGTGTATGCCGAATATGGCCTGACCGAGTCCGGCGGCGTGGTGCTGTTTTCCGCACCGGAGCGCGGGCGCTCCCTGAGCCTGTTGCCGGAGTCCTCTATTTTCGTGCTGCGTAAAAGCACCATCCTGCCGCGCGTGGCGCAGCTGGCAGAAAAACTGCATCAGAAAGCACAGGCCGGTGAGCGTATGCCATCGTGCATTAATATCATCAGTGGACCCAGCTCGACGGCGGATATTGAGCTTATCAAGGTGGTTGGGGTGCATGGTCCGGTGAAGGCGGTATATCTGATTATTGAGGATTGTTGAGGCAGGATGGAAAACCGCTCTGGCGCTGTGGGCCAGAGCGGTATCAACGTTATGCAATCATGCTGATGATCAACACGATTATCAGGCCAACCACGGAGTTTACCAGCTCCAGCAGACCCCAGGTTTTCAGCGTATCCTTCACCGACAGATCAAAGTAGCCTTTGAACAGCCAGAACGAAGCATCGTTGATATGGGTCAGCGTGTTGGAGCCAGCCGCTGTTGCCAGCACCAGCAACGCCGGGTCGACGCCCACCAGTTGACCGGTTGCCGGGTCGAGGATTGCTGCGCTAATAATCCCCGCCGCCGTCATGGCTGAGACCACGCCCTGACCCGTTGCCAGACGAATCAGCACGGTTATCAACCACGCCATGATGTACGGAGAAATGTTGCCGTGCGACATCAGCATGCCGATGGTATCGCCGATGCCGGTATCGATAATGGTTTGCTTCAGTACGCCGCCTGCCACTGACTGCCGGAGCAGGGACTGCGCTGACTCTGTAAATCCGCCGCTCTGTACGTTGGGATTGTTAATCCGAGTAACTAAGTAACACGCTATACCTTGACTCCTTATGCTTACATGCTTGCACATCGTTACGGCACAAAATTCAACTGTGGCAAAGCAAGTGCGCTGTTGCGTTCTCTTGAGTCCGAAGAAAATGACGAAACCAGGAGCATGCCCCTGGCTTAGTTATATCGACGTTATTTCTGCTCGGCTTTCAGGTGTGCGGTCTCTTTACCCTGCGCCTCTAACTGATTTACCACCCAGTCAAACACGACCTGTGTGCCGATCGGACCATCCTGCGACAAGCGCGGATCAGGGTCAAAGGCCGTTTCAATCACATAGGGGTTCTGAAGGCGTGTTTTGGCGACGTGAACCATCCTATCTTTATCATTCGGGCGCAGCATATCCACCTTGTTCAGACAGACCAACACAGGCTTGCCCTCCGCCTTTAACTTCTCCAGTGTCTGCACATCATGACCTGACACACCACGGTTGACGTCTACCACCAGCAGGAACAGATCGGTATGCTTGATATTATCATTCACCAAGTCATTGACCTCGGAACGCACGTCGTGAAATCCAGGGAAGTTAATAAGTTTAATAGTACCTGTGTGACCAAGGTCATACACCTTAGTATCGGATGTAGAGCCAGCAATAGGATTGATATTGCCGGTATCAACACCGAATACGCTTTTAAAGAGCGCATCTTTGCCGACGGAACCATCTCCCACTACGCTGATAGTCAGGCGTTTTAATACGTTCTGACGCAGCATCGCGATATGTACGATCGCCGGAACCGTCTTACGAAACGCAGGGCCTGCAATTTCTACCGCCAGCCATGCACCGGAAGCTATCCAACCAATTGGCCCCAGGAATGCACCGACACCGCGTACCAGAGCAGCATTTGCCGCAAAGTTGAGGCCATTACCCATCAGCGAGCGGGCCAGCATGTTGGCCAGAATAACGGACATCCGATACACCGCAAAGCCGCCAAACTGGTTCAGCATCACCTGTGAGGCCATTAATGTACCCGCCAGAATTGCCCCCTGATCTTTCTCGGAAAGGTTCATCGAACGCATTAACGCACTGCGTTCTTCATCACTCATTTTTTTCAGTGCATCGGAAAAGAGATGCTGAATGATGAACTCTTCGTTGAGCTCTACCGACATGTTTTTGTTGACCCCTTTAACCTTAAGCTTTTCGCCAACATCACAGACGATTTCTTCATATTCCACACCTTCGCCACTGCGAAACAGGCTGGCAATATCATTGCTGCCCATTTTGCGCAGGTAATGGGCAATTTTTTCAGCATCGGAACGGGTGCTGCTGCGCTCCATCTGTACCTTCAATTCTTCCTTGGTGGTGCTAAGATAGCCAAGCAGTGGCGTAATATCTTCTTTGTTCTGTGCCAGCGAGCGTTGTAATACATCAACGAGTGAAAGAGTTTTGTTCATTATTTTTTCCTTTTAAACAGGTACTGCGCCATACCGCTGCACCTGCGTTCACTGTATAAAGTTAGGCTAATGCCAAGACAAGATTATCGCTACCCGCTACCGGATAAATGGTAATACGCATCTGCGCTAAAGCTGCGCCTGCCGCACTCCCGAGCAGCGCGCCGGTCAACGCGCCAAGCATGCCGCCGCACATCGCCCCCACCACCGTTCCGGTTGCCGCCCCTGCGGCACAAAAAACAATCACACGCCCGGTTGAAGCATCTTTAAACTGAACCGTAATACGGTGCGCTTTGCAGAAATCACGCAGTTCGCTTTCAACGTTTTGCAGCAAGCTAGCCGGGATTTCGAAGCGTGTCCCTTTGGCTTTCACGGCAATAAAGGCTAACAGTTTACTGATCTGGTCTGGACTCGCAATTTGGATATTCATCGTTTTATCTCTTCGTTTGTGTGTAGTGATATAACTAATGCGAATTGCGTGCCAACTTTCAAATAAAAAATTAATCGTTACTTATCAAATAATTATAAATTTCATGTTATGTTGACTTCATTGTCTAGTGATGAAAACATTATTTAATATTTAACTTAATGATGAAATCGACACTGTGGATATTCGAATTATCAATTTTAGCGAAGAGAAACGTCCCGCCGATTTGGCGCTGTATTGGTATCAGGCCGGCTTGAAATCATCCCGCCAACAGACGGTTTCACTTACCGGTGATATCACAGACATGATTTCGCAGGCCGTAATGGATGAATGGAAGCAGGCGCTGAATCTGCTTGTGAAACAGGAAAATATCAAAGCACTGGAGAAAAGATATCCGAACTTTATGCAGTGGATCGCGTTAATTACCGCTCAAGGACCCGGTGTTGTATTACAAAATGAACATAACCTATTTTCCGACTTAGCGATAACGGATCCCTACGATCAGGTTAATGACCGCCTCTTTGTCAGTCAGGCGCGAACTATCGTGACGCGCAAAACGGTTTTTTTGTTGCCAGACAGCTCGCCATCAAGCTCAGCGCTGTATCGGGAGGATGACCGTAACGAATTTATCCGTTCCCTTTCTGCATTCCTCAGCGCAGGAAATACCTCTATTGCACTGGCAAAATCCGGAAATAAAACCGGCGGAGATGTTTCAATTTTCAACACCGTGCTGGCGTCGCTGTTTGCCAGGACTTCGCAATTACGGTTGGATGAAGACACAGGTATTCACATCAAGCATGGCCCCTTGCTTATCGAGGGAGATACCGGCACTGGAAAAAGCGCGGCGGCTAAACATCTGGCTACGAAGATGGGTAAAGCAATGGTTGAAATTAACCTTGCCGCAGTCAGTGAAACATTGCTGGAAACCCGCATGCGGGGATCAACGAAAGGTGCATTTACCGACGCGATCGACAAAAATGGCTTTTTTGAAGAAGCACATAATGGTGTGCTCTTCCTGGATGAATTGCAAAGCGCAAGTTTGGCCTCACAAACACAGTTACTGGATTTATTGTCCGCTATCAGTAACGACGTCTGGATCAGCAAAGTGGGGGAGGATGCGTCGAAGACAAAATACGATGTCAAAGTGGTACTCGCGGTCAATGAGCCTGTCTCGCGCCTGCTGGCCGAAGGTCGGTTACGCCGCGATTTGTTTCACCGTATCCGAGACGTAGTGAAATTCAAATCACTCAACGAGCTGTTTGCTGAGGACCGTGCTCACGCGTTGTTAACACTCATCCTCACGCTCTACCGATGGAAATCCTTTAACCAGCCCGTTTTTGCCAGCGATGGAAAATCGATGCAGGCGCTGTCGCAGCTTTTTACGGTTTATGAAGAGGGTGTTATAGATAAAATATTGTGCGCTCCTTGGCCAGGAAACTTTCGCCAACTAGAACGCTTTGCGTGGGATCTCTTCTTTGTCCTCGGTGACAGAACCAGAGTGACCAACGAGATTATTGACAGTCTGCTCAAAGAGGAAGCAAATCGTATTCCTGCCTCGTTTATTGAAGCACAGCAAATCAACAACGAGCAAACTGCCCCCACAATATTCAGCGAAGTGGAAAACATTATCAAAAAAAACCATTTCAACTTGAAAGCCTCACTGCCTGAACTCGGTGTGTATCGTCTGCGAACCTACAATGCTCTGAAAGGATTCATTCGCGAAAACAGAGCTCAGTTCAGTAAGGGATTTCTGGCTGACTCCAAAATTACGAAGATCATCACCTCCGAGATTGCAGGACGGAAGGGACCTGAAAACTATAAGCCGATCACTTCTTAAGGGCGGGCTGAAATGGTCTGATGAACTGTGACAAACTTCCGGAAATATCACTAAAGCAACTGGCTAGAGCATTAATGTTACCAGCGGTACGTCAACAAAGAATCTGATGTTTATTTTTTGCGCATATGCTGTCCGCACTCCGGACAGCAGCGAATACCATAATCTTCATGCTGACAGAGCACGCAGAAGTAATCCTTTTTTGAAGGCGCTGTGGCGTATATATCATCACGTTCCATCAGTGCATTCACAGCCTGGTCAAAAGTGGATACCGATTTATCCTGGGTAATGCTCCGGTACTCACAATGCGTTAACCTGCGTTCGTCAGCGTCTTCCAAGTTATGTTCGAAATAACCTCCGCTGTCATGCGTCCAGTGCAGACGCAGGGGATTGTTGCAGGAACGGTAGAACCAGATCCCCCGTGAATGCGGAGCCAAATCCCAGAGGTGAGTGACTACGCCCTCGTGGTCAAGGGCGGTACGAATAGTGCGAAATTGCATGGTGTAAATACTGTCATGGGATCCTGATAGCAGGTGGAAGATAACGCAGGTGTATTCTGCGCAACGTTCGGTACTGTGGTCACCGGTACGACAGGGCAGGCAGTAGCGCTCGCTGAAGCAACCAAGGCGGTGCCCGTCGGCCTTGCGTACCAATGGTAACGACGCAGCATGCGTTTCCGTCGCGCCTCCAGCGGCTCACGGGGCACATACGGGCAGTGGCGTCCGTTCTCCGCCAGATCTTCCCATGTGTGCTAGAACCACGGGTGGTTGGAGGCCCATTCAGGGTGGAATGCCAGCGCACTGCTGCAGAGGTGGCAAGAGTAGCGGTCGTAAGGGGAAATCTGTGCAGTGGTGGCGCCTGTAAGAAGCTGATTGCCATCAAGCGCGATAAAAGATTTGGCGTAAGTCGTCATAATATTGGTCCTTTGGCGTATGACGCGCAGGCGTAAACCGTCCCGGGGAGGGCAGCAGTGCAGGTCATATGACTGGTGGCGTTAGATCACACGGGCAATGTGATTACGTTCGATAGATTACTGACGGGACTGAGCAATACGTTGCTGTAGCCAGGCCTCCACTTCGCTTTCAAGCCAGCGAGAGCTACGACCAAGTTTGATGGGTTTAGGGAACTCACCCAATGAAATCAGTTTGTAGAACCATTTGTCGGTTAAGCCGGTCAGTTTTGTGATAAACGCCATATCGACAAACTTGTCGTTAAGAAGGCTGGTTGGGATGGTCATCGTTTTTTCTCCGTTGGTGATAAGGGAGAAGAAGCCAGGTATTCGAATGGTGCAGACTTCTTCAAACGATGACGCACTGGCGTAATTTTTTAGCCGATAACGCGACTCCGGGGTCTGCCTGTTACGGACACTACCGGGACTGCGCTGACTCTGTAAATCCGGCGCTCTGTACGCTGCGACTGTTTACCCAGATAGCTCAGGATGTACTGCATACCTTCCCTTCCTCTGCGATCTGAAAAGTTGATTACTCGTTCACCTCGCACCCGGTAATGTCCCTTAGGCTCACACCGGTGCGCGTAGCCTTCTCCGTCCGTAATGTCCTCCCACAGCAACTGGATGGATTTCCAGAAGCACCAGGCCTTCCGGTGGCTCTGACCATTGATATAAAACGCCGCATGAATGTGGTAACGGTGATCTCCCCCATATTCCATTACCCAGGCATATCCCTCCAGACCAGATATCTCTGCGCATTGCTCAGTCAGCCATGTCATCTCAGCCGCCAGTTGATGAATATCACCATACGCGTATGAATCAGAGTTTTTCCTGTATGCGAAATCCACCCGAAGCATGAGTAATTTCGAATGACAGTCAAATAACCGGTCCTGATGGTTAAATAATACTGACTGAAGAGAATAGTCTGGTTTGTGGTTTGAGTTGATTACGTATTCCATGATAAATATCCCATAACAGTTATTGGTCATGAGATTACGGGAGAGATTAATTTTTTATGCAGAATACCGATTCAGGTTGTCAGCCATGAAAGTATGTTATTGCGTATCATTTTTCACATGTACTGTAACAGTAATTTCTTATTGTAAAATGGAATGAATGTTCATCACACTGGAAAGTCTGACAATCATTATGCTTTACGGCAAATAATAAACAATGATGTTAGTAAACATTGAACGTACCGGGATGTCTGAAAAGAAATCATCATCCGGTAGACGAAGAAATGCTGTACTTACTGAAGAGTCATTATTCCTAGATACAAAGGTGTAAGCAGTTGGACAAGTAACACTTCTTTATAAAATAACATTAATAACCTTAATGTTTCTTTTCACACAATCAGTAACCTCCAGAGAATACGCTCACCACGCAGGTTTAAGTTATTCACGCCATGGTGTTCTAATGATATTAGAACACCATTTCTGTCTTCCCCGACTTGATACCTGTACAGCAGGCATGTGCTCATGAAAGATTTGTATACGCATACTTTTTGACTCCCGGAACGGGTCACCCTGCCACTGTAATATTTACTGCAATAGTATTTTGCCGTTATTTATGCCGGTACGGGCTTTTCTTCCTGATTACTCCCCCGGTATTTTCAGGCACAAAAAACGTGGAAGTAAGAGAGTAATTATTGGTTACTCAGGAAAAACATTCCATGCGCGGCCCGGAAAACATGAAAAAAGGTAAATTCATGACGGGCTAACGTATTTATTTTCGAGGGGAAACTGCATTCTCCCCGGCGATAACAATCAGACCACAGAATGCTCTGCAACTGGATGACAGGATAAGATACTCCCTGACCAGGTAAACACAGTCGGAAAAACAGTCTCGCTGTAAGACGCTGATCGGAAGTAACGGAACACCCTCAGTCGCCTGAAAAGACAGTCAGAATCGTTTTCACCTTAAAATCATGTCATAACAATCTGAAACAACAGAAAAAAACAAACACACAAAAAATGACAAACAAATTATATATAATTCATTTAATTCAATTAATTAAGAGACAATCATAAGCTCTGAATAATGCTTAAAAGGCTATGTTTTACCATGCCGGTTCTGTGATCTAATCACTCTTAATTCAGAGCTTTATACGATATAATTCGGAGGTATAAAAACAGAACCAGTATTCGGGAGAGCAGAATGAGAAGGGACGGACTGAATGATTTTTATGAAGTGAACTTTCTGAGGTTAAGGGAGATAGATGCCACGTATCCATCGGAACCCATACGTTACGTGGACCTGGCTGACATATACAGCTTCATCAGCTTTAAAGATGCAGAATGTGAAAAAATACCGCCTGATAAACTTTCCACTAAAAAAAGAAAAACGCAGGTAACAGATGGCTACGCATGCAATCTTTTGTCGGACATTCTTAAATATGAGAATTCATTACACCCTGGCTCACCCCGTTCTCTCGTGGGAACGCATAAACATTTGAAACTTCATTGCGAAGCAACTCCAGAATATAAAGAGGAACTGAAGAAAAATCTTATTCACAAAGAAGATGTGTTACTTAAAATCCAGAATGAATATGACACAATAAAAAATAAAGCATCCGGAAAAATTTCAATAATCCCGATAAGTTTTCACCTCAATGACGAAACTGGCGGGTTCCTTCAGCACATCACCGATGACTTAACCATGATTAACATGGCCTTTGCCTCGATGATGAGTAAAATAAAACACCGCACAATGTACAGCCGGATAGCAGGACATGTAAGACTGGGCATGCTGGATGAGAATTTTGAGCCTTTCGCCCATGTGTTATTTTTTATTCAGGGCGGGGCTGTCAGTCATGACTTCATAAGGGAAATTATTGAGGTCTGGTACTCATTCATCCCTGAAGACATTGAATGCAGGGCAGGTATTTCTGGCTTCGACTTTAATTTCTTACTCAACTTCCAGCGTGAAGTCATCAACAAACAAAAAAGTTCTCCCACGCCAGGAGGAATAACTTTTTTCATATCCGACATACTGAATCCGTTCCCTGATGTCACTGCACCTGGCTATCGGCGTCATGAACCCTGCACATTATTCTCCCGTCTGCTCAGAAGAACAGAAAGGGAAGATAACATCAACAGAACCCACCGACGACGTCTTGCTGACAGGGAGACAGAAATCAGTGCGACTAAAAAAAAGAGTGGTTATAACAAACTAAAAAACACATCAGCAATTCACAGGGAATATTTTTTAAGAATTGCAAAAAAAGTCAACAAAATTCCTTTTATGCGTACCATAAACTGAATAAACATATCTGCGGGGCGTGCGCCCCTGCTGATATCTGAATAAAATGCTATATCCGCATTTTTAAATTTTTCTCAGTTATATATCACCTCAGTGAATTCCCTCCCGTTTACTTCAGTCAGGCCATCCCCACCGGATGGCCTTTTATTATGCCGAGGCTTATATGAAACATCCTTCGGGCTATGCCCTTATCCGTCGCCATCTGCGGCGCTATCCCCGTATTCTGCGGCAGCATCTTCTCCGGGAGCTCAGCCGCCTCGTCGCGTATGAACCCGTGATTGGCATCATGGGCAAGACCGGCGTCGGCAAATCCTCGCTGTGTAATGCGTTGTTCCGGAGTGAAGTCTGTGCGGTGAATGCCGTGGAGGCCTGTACCCGTCAGCCTCAGCGTGTACGTCTGCGCTTCGGTAACCATTACCTGACGCTGGTGGATTTACCCGGTGCGGGAGAGAGCATCAGCCGTGACAACGAATACCGTGAGCTGTACCGCGAACTCATGCCACAACTCGATATGGTGCTGTGGGTGCTCAAGGCCGATGACCGCGCATTCTCGGTGGAAGAGCTTTTTTATCAGGAGGTATTCGCACAATACAGCGGACCGCTGCCACCGGTGTTATGGGTCCTCAACCAGGTGGATAAAACCGAACCTGCAGCGCACTGGAACTGGTTATCGGCGCAGCCATCAGCATTGCAGGCTGAACGTATTATACAGAAACAACAGACCGTGGCCCGTCAGATGGGAACAGCAGAGACGAATATTCTTCCGGTGTCAGTCAGGGGGCGGTACCACCTTCCCCGTCTGGTGGAGGCGATGATTACCCGTCTCCCAAAGCAGGCCCGCAGCCCGCTGGTGCCTCACCTGCAAAGCGGGTACCACACCCCCGGCATTATCACTACCGCCCGCAACAGCTTTGGCGATGCCGTGGTGGAAGTGATTGACGCAGTCATCGACCTGGCCCCGTTGCCACAGGCTGCACGTTACGCGCTCCAGACCGTCACACACACCGTGGCCCGAGCGGCCCGGACCGTCTGGTCCTTCTTCTTTGGCTGACTTCCACATCGATTAGCCTGTCTTCCGTTTCGATAAATAATTTTGCCCTGTCACGATCGATTTTGTCGATCGACCCGATCGGTTTTATTCATTATCCCTGGTAAATATCCGGTTATAGAATTCCTCAGGGATACTGTATTCAGCCATTTACTGATTAAAAATCAATGCGATGAATCGCAGGAGCGCATTCGTCCGGAGAAAAGTAATGAAAAGGTTTTTTATGATACTAACCACCAGTCTGTTGTTCACCTCACTTCCTTCCCTGGCCGCCAGTGATACGCCCGTTACAGTGAAGGTCAGCCATGCCGGTCCTGAGTGCTATGGCTGCGTCTATGTCACCGTGACAGCAAAAACCGACACCGTTCTGATAAAGAAAATCGATGTTAACCGGGGAAAATGTCCGATGCTGACACACCGAAAAATAGCCTACAGGGGCCGGAACGTGGACGGCTGGTGGCCCACAGATAAACCGTTCACACCCCGTAAAATGACCTTCGCTGAGAGTGTCTTCTGGAAATTTGGTCACACTTTGGATTTTGGTAAAGCCTGCAATTTTGTTGAGGCCCGGGTGTTCACCGATCAGGGCACATTCACCGTCAGCCAGTGATATCGCCAGTATCACTTATCAGCCCTCTTTCTTAACGCGTCTCAATGTCTTCAGGAGAGACCCGTATCGTCTTAACCATCACCCTCAGGGAATACTATGAAAAAGAAAATACTGCTTTTCACTCTTCTGATATCTGCTCTGACTCCGGCAGTGTCACAGGCCTTCGGTAACCGTGATACCTGGGCCAGCGGCTGGGGTCAGGGCGTGTCTGAGTTTGTAATTCTGGGGAAAGGACAGTCACAGCTTTACCTGACCTGCGAAGACACCGGCTCACAAGCGGCCACCCTGACCTTCACCGACGCAAACGGTCATCAGGTCAGGATGGATAACGGCCAGTCGCTGGACATGAAAATTGACGATGAGGAGCCTGTCAGCGTCAGTGACAGCGAGTCACATGTGGGCTCAGACAACGTGGCATGGGCATGGGATAAACTGCGCACCGGTAAGCGGGTCATTGTGTCCGGGGAGGGCGTAAAGGCAGCCGTGTTTACGCTTAACGGTGCGGGGAAGGTCCTTCCCGCGTTCGGGGACAGCGGCTGTCTGCCGAAATATGCCCTGCCGTAATAAAGACAGGTAACGCCTTTTTTCTGAATTCATTCACGCTCACGACAACAGGAACCTCAGTCCATGACGCATATCCCGGTTCAGGCAGCACACACCCGCCAGCCCTGACCACTGCATCAGTATTTCACACCGCCGACGCCCTGCTCATTTGAGCGGGGCGTTTTCTTTTGTTTCTCATCAGGGATCAGATATGCAGACCACTGATAATGCGTCGCTGCCACCCGGCCCCTTCACCCGCCGACAGGCGGAAGCCATGGCCGCACGCTATCTCAACGTCACCGTCGAAGACGACCAGGGCCCCATTTTCGTCTGGTCATCCGCGACTGCCGTGGCATGCTGATATGGCGGGACTGGAATTTTGCCCCGCAGGCCGGAGAGATGCTGAACCGCTATCTCATCAGCGACGGTATTCCTGTGTCACCACAGCCACTGAGCCACTGAGCGGCGAAGTCCTGCTCATTTTTCAACAGAACACAGTCCCCCACAGGCCATGCACCTTCCGGAGCATGGCCTTTCTGCTTTTATGCCCTTTAACCCGATATCAGAGGTATTAACCATGCGCTTAGCCAGCCGTTTTGGTGCGGCCAGTCTCGTACGCCGCGACCGCCCACTGACCCGTGATGAACTGGCACACTATGTGCCCAGCGTATTCAGTGAAGAAAAGCACGAATCACGCTCAGAACGTTATACGTATATCCCGACCATCACACTGCTTGATAATCTGCAGCGGGAAGGCTTCCAGCCGTTCTTTGCCTGCCAGACCCGCGTTCGCGACCTGAATAAACGCGACCACACAAAGCACATGCTGCGTCTGCGGCGTGAGGGGCAAATCACCGGTAAACAGGTCCCCGAAATCATCCTGCTTAACAGCCACGACGGCTCCAGCTCATACCAGATGCTGCCGGGCCTGTTTCGCTTTGTCTGCCAGAACGGACTTGTCTGTGGCGAAACCTTTGGTGAGGTTCGCGTACCGCACAAGGGGAATGTGGTGGATAAAGTCATTGAAGGGGCTTATGAGGTGCTGGGGATATTTGACCGGGTGGAGGAGAAGCGGGATGCCATGCAGTCACTGCTACTTCCTCCGCCGGCACAGCAGGCGTTTGCCAGAGCCGCCCTGACGTACCGCTTTGGGGAAGAGCACCAGCCGGTGACGGAAGCACAGATTCTGTCTGCGCGACGCTGGCAGGATGAAAGTTCCGACCTGTGGACCACCTACCAGCGTATCCAGGAAAACCTGATTAAAGGCGGTCTGCCGGGCAGAACAACGAAAGGTAAACGGGCCCACACCCGTGCGGTTAACGGCATTGACGGCGACGTGAAGCTCAACCGCGCCCTGTGGGTAATGGCGGAAAGCCTGCTCGGGAGCCTGAAGTAATGCAGTGTATTCCTGGCGGCGTGATTCAGGTTTCGCCACATCCGTTCTCCCTGATCAGTGAGCAAAGCTGCCGCTCCATCTCTGATGACGACCTGTGCGCCTGGTGCTCTCACCTTCTTTATCGTCCCGGTGAACTCAGCCAGTGCGGCATAAGTATCCCTGAGGGGCACTGGCCTTCACGCTGTGATGATGATGGCTATGTGCAGTTCTGTCCGTCACTTTGTCACAACAACCCACATGAAAATACAAAGGAAATCAAATGAACAACATACTCACCCTGACCAGTCCGGTGACTGAATCTCTCACCTCACCACGTACTGATACAGACCGCATCGAATGCATGCCCGTACCCGATGAACAGCGTGCCGCCTTCTGGCCGCAGCAGTTTGGCAGCATACCGCAGTGGATAACCCTTGAACCCCACATTTTTGGCTGGATGGACCGGTTTTGCAGGGACTACAGCGGCGGGATATGGAATTTCTTTACCCTCAGCAATGGCGGTGCATTTATGGCCCCGGAGAACGAAAACGATGAGAAATGGACACTGTTTAACAGCATGAACGGTAACGGCGCAGAGATGAGCGCTGAGGCTGCCGGGATAGCCGTCTGCCTTATCGCTTACAGTCATCACGCCTGCCGCACCGAATGCGATGCCATGACGGAGCACTATTATCGCCTGCGGGACTATGCCCTGCTGCACCCGGACTGCCACGCAATTATGCGTATCATTGATTAGGGGAATAACCATGACGAATCCGGCCCCCTTACCCACGTCATCGCAGCCTGATATGTTCCCGTCACTGACCTCACCACACCAGGAAGTCCCCCTGTCCCCGTATGCCCGGCGAACGTTACGGCGGGCAATGAACCTGCTGGAGCGCCAGTTGCGTGAACCCGGTGTGGCCTTCACCTCCGCCGGTGCCACCCGGGACTGGCTGCGTCTGCGCCTGGCAGGGGAAGAGCGCGAAGTGTTTATGGTGCTGTTCCTCGACAACCAGAACCGCCTCATTGCCCACGAGATACTGTTCACCGGCACTATCAGTCATACCGAAGTCCATCCCCGGGAAGTGGTGAAAGCCGCCCTGAAACATAACGCAGCCGCCGTCATCGTTGCCCATAACCATCCGTCAGGCCTGGCGGAGCCCAGCCAGGCTGACCGCCGCCTCACGGAACGTCTTAAGCAGGCACTGGACCTGGTGGATATCCGCCTGCCGGACCATCTGGTGGTTGGCGGCATGGAAGTAGTGTCATTCGCTGAACGCGGCTGGCTGTAAGGAGAGCAGCGATGAAGATTATCAGCAAACGTCAGGCGATGGCGCTATATCGCCAGCATCCTGAGTCCAGGCTGTTTCGCTTCTGTTCCGGAAAATACGCCTGGTCCGGCAGCGTCTGCCACTATGCAGGGAAGGAGGTCCAGGATATCAGCGGCGTCCTGGCCGTGTTCGCTGAACGTCGCCAGGACCGCAACGGCCCGTATGTCGTTCTGCGCAGCGTCACCCTCAGTTAACTCATATTCAAGGAGCACGACCTTGTTGAATAAAACACTGCCGGCAAATCATCATATTTCTGAACCGTGGTGGGGACTGAAACGTAATATCACCCCGTGCTTCGGTGCACGGCTGGTACAGGAAGGCAACCGGCTGCATTATCTGGCCGACCGCGCCAGCATCACCGGGACATTCACCGACGCGGATTTGCGCCATCTCGACCAAGCGTTTCCGGTACTGCTGAAGCAAATGGAACTGATGCTGGTTTCCGGCGAACTCAGTCCCCGCCATCAGCACTGCGTCACGCTGTATGCAAAGGGACTGACCTGCGAGGCTGACTCACTCGGATCGCATGGCTATATCTATATAGCGATTTATCCGACACCATCAGTAACGTCATAACCCCCGCAACACCTTTCTTTTTACCCCTTCAACAACGAGATACCCCTTATGCAAACACAACCCGTATCCCCGGCACGGGAGGCTTCTCCACGTCTGTCACCCGTGGAGATTTGGCAGCGACTTCTGAGCCACCTGCTGGATCATCACTACGGTCTGGCGCTAAACGACACGCCGTTTGGCAACGACGACGTGATTCAGGAGCACATTGACGCCGGTATTTCCCTGTGTGATGCCGTCAATTTTATCGTCGAAAAATACGATCTGGTACGCACTGACCGTTACGGATCCAGCACTACAGAGCAGTCACCGCTTATCAGCAGTATCGATATTCTCCGCGCCCGTAAGGCCTGTGGACTGATGACACGTAACGGCTACAGAGCGGTGACAGATATCACTACAGGCAAATACAGCAAGATGACCCGATGAAGCTGTCTCTCAACGTGGAAGCTGATGCCATCAACGTTCTGGCCCTCAACATGGGGCGTATCGCAGTGGATGTCGATGGTATTGAATTGTCCGAACTGATCGCCGCGGTAAACCAGAACGGCTGCTCACTGCGGATCGCGGATGAACCTGGGAAGATCGCCGTTGAATTCCCACGGCCCCCTTTTACATCATTACCGGGGATGTGCTGCAGTACTGCGCACCTCACGGAGGAAGACAATTCACTGTTGTACGCCCTGTCACATCAGCGCGAAGACTTCGGCGAGTCGGAATGGATTATGTACACTGGTTCAGGTTATCTGATTCGCCTGTATGCCTGGTCGTTTCCGGTATTACGGCTCAAACGCCTCGGACTGTCGAAAGCCTGCCGCCGGTTAGTGATAACGCTTATCCGTCGCTACGCCGTTGGCATTGTTCATCTGGATGCCTTTGGCGAAGTGCTGCCCGGCTTTGACGTTTTCGACTGGTAACCCCACCTCAATCACCACAAGGTTTTCACATGCCAGAATTAACCACTGAAACCGCTCTCGATATTTTGATTTGCTTGCTGCAGGACAACATCTGTTGCGACAGCGGGATTATCTTCGATAACGACGAAGTAAATACCGATTCAGCCGTGCTGTTGCCATGGATTGAACAGGCACTCAGGGATGTTCGCGATCTTCAGCGTCTGCAGCAGACCAGTACAGATTAATTACCTGTCCGTACTCATCACTTACCCATAAGCGCCAGCCCTCACCGACTGGCACTTTGCTTTATATAAGGAAATAAATGATGTCAGACCTTACTCTTAACGAACCCGAAGTATTAACCGGCCACACAGACGTTATTTGCTCCACCAGCATTGAGCGCATCGTCACCGGACGTAATGCGGCGCTGGCGCAGATTGAAGTGCTCATGCAACAACTTAGCGATATTGCAACACTGACCCGCAGTATTGGCGGTAAAACCGCTCTGGACTGGGCCATGAAGCAGGAATTCCGCCGTGGTTGCTGGTTGATGGAAAAACCAGAAACAGCGATGAAAGCCATTACCCGTAATCTCGATCGTGGTATATGGCGCGATTTAATGAAAAAGTCAGGGATGCTTTCCATCATGGACGCTCAGGCTCGTGATCAGTGGTACAGAAATCTTGGGGGGGAGAACATTCCTGCAGTCAGCGAAGCCAACATTCTGAGCACTTTTGAGCAACTGTATCTGAATAAAGGTGATGTGTTTGAGCGGGGTGTCATTAACGTCTTCAAAGGGTTGAGCTGGGATTTTAAGACGAACAGCCCCTGTAAATTTGGAGGGAAAATCATCGTCAGTGGGCTAGTCAAATGTGACCGGTGGGGATTTGGGCTTCTCTGGGGCTGGCAACGCGATCGGTTAGCTGACCTTGAGCGGATGCTGATGCTTCTGGACGGAAAACCGGTTCCCGACAACCGTGCCGACGTCACCCGTCGTCTCGCCAATCATATCCATGAAAACAGGCACAGCAATCGTTACGAGGATGAGATGTTTGCAATCAAATACTTTCAGAAGGGAACTGCTCATATCACCTTTAAGCGGCAAGAACTGGTCGATAAGCTGAATGACATCATCGCACGTCACTACCCTGGAATGCTGGCATCCGGACAGTAATCAGGGGCCTGCACATATGTGAAATGTCAGTATCAGTGCAGAGTTAAACAAACCCCTTGCCAGGTTCGCCTGCTTATGGACAATATGATACTGACGTTCCTGGTGCTTTTCTTCTGGTGGTTTGTTACTGGATTCTGTAACGCACCAGGAGCGTCACCAGACAAAGGACCATCATAAAGTATCAACACATCAGCCTGAGGCGAGTATCCCACTTATCGTCACCGATTCGGGTTTCGGATTCATACCAATCGGGAATGAGGGTACAAATGAGGGCATAAATATAATCACATCAAAAATTTTACTTATAAATCATAAAGATAAAACAAAAGATCGATTCGAGTCCGGCACCACTATTCAGAAGAACCCGCCTATGGCGGGTTTTTTGCTTTCAGGGTTCTGCTAGATTTCTGATCGTTCTGTCCACAGCGACTCCTACCTACCCTACCTCATCACGCCAGTTAAACCTTTCAGTGAGACCACGATGGTACTGCAAAAAATATAGCGGTATCAGGCACACCTCCTTTTCTGACGTGCTTAACCGTAGGCCAGATTTGAGTAATTTATCTGAACAGCCTTGGGCACTGAACCAGCGGGTGAAGGAACTGGGCATAGAGTAGCCAGGATTCTGCAGGTAGCGAATAACCCGATCGCGTTGCAAGGTACGCACATTCATCCCCAGGGGCTGGAACTGGTCGCCGCCTCGATATCTGAAGCAAACGCCAGGGAGTAAAGGCCAACCTTAATCTACAATTGCCATCATACCGAGCAAATAGTGAGTCAACGAGGAATCTGGATGGTGAAAACAAAAATCATACAGCCAGTGCAGGGGGCTCATGCCTATCCGTTGCTGATCAAGAGCCTACTGCTGTCGGGTGGGCGTTCTCATCCCGAGCGAGAAATCGTCTACGCCGATAAGCTCCGTTACGACTATCGTACCCTCAAACAGCGCATTCATCGCCTGGCAAACATGCTGACAGCGGCCGGTGTCATGCCTGGAGACACCGTCGCCTTGCTAGATTGGGACAGCCATCGCGCCCTCGAGTGCTTCTTCGCGGTCCCCATGATTGGGGCCGTGCTGCACACGGTGAACGTCCGCTTCTCGGCGGACCAAATCGCTTACACCATGAATCATGCCGAGGACAACCTGGTACTGGTGCACGACGACTTCTTGCCGGTTGTCGAGTCACTGGCAGAGACACTGACCACTGTCCGGGGATACATCCAGCTTAGTGACGAAGAATCGAAGGCGACCAGCCTGCCGGTGCTCGGGGAATATGAGACCCTGCTGGCCGCAGCGGGAGAACTCTTTGACTTCCCCGACTTCGATGAAAACTCGATAGCTACCTTGTTCTATACCACTGGAACCACGGGCAATCCCAAGGGAGTCTACTTCAGCCATCGCCAGTTGGTCCTGCACACGCTCAATGAGCTGGGTCTCCTGGCTGCCCACGAGGGACAGTCGCTGCTACGATCGAACGATGTCTACATGCCGATCACCCCTATGTTCCACGTGCATGCCTGGGGCGCTCCTTATGTCGCAACAATGCTGGGTGTGAAGCAGGTATACCCCGGTCGTTACGAACCCAACAAACTGGTGCGGTTTTATCACGATGAGGGTGTGACCTTCTCGCATTGTGTGCCAACCATTTTGCAGATGATCCTTGAGTGCAAAGAAGCCACGCAGACTGATCTGTCAGGATGGAAGATGTTACTGGGTGGCAGTTCACTGTCCCTTGGACTGGCGACACAGGCCCACCATAGGGGCATACGCATTCACGCCGGCTATGGCATGTCTGAGACCTGTCCCCTGCTCTGTATGACCCACTTAAGCGATGCCGAGCTGGCCCTTCCCATGGATGAACAGTTACCCCTGCGGATTCGGACCGGCCTGCCTGTCCCGTTGGTGGATCTGCGTATCGTCGATGGCGAAGGTCGGGAGGTGGTGCACGACGGAGAAGCCCTGGGCGAAATAGTGGTGCGAGCCCCTTGGTTGACTCAGGGCTACCTGAAGGAACCCGAGAAAGGAGCTGAGCTATGGAATGGCAGTTGGCTGCACACCGGCGACATAGCCTCTATCGATCCCCATGGAATAGTGGAAATCAAGGATCGCATCAAAGACGTAATCAAGACGGGCGGTGAGTGGATAAGCACGCTGGAGCTTGAGAGCCTCATCAGCTCACACGCGGCGGTCAGGTCGGTAGCCGTCGTCGGGATACCTGATGAGCAGTGGGGCGAACGCCCCCTGGCTCTGGTGGTTTGCAAGGAAGGGGAGGACCTGGAGCCGCAAGCCATAGCGACATATCTACAAGGATTCGTCGACCGCGGCCACATCACTAAATGGGCGATCCCACGACAGATAAGGATAGTCCCGGATATTCCCAAAACCAGCGTTGGCAAGATCAACAAGCGCCTGATTCGGGAGCTCGAAACCAGCAATGGGAAGGATATCATTTAAGCGATCTGTCGCATTCACAGCGTAAGGTTAACAACAGTCGCACTGCTTATATTTCAGGTAGCTTGCCGATATCAATGCTCTGCCGGGGAACTCACCGTCCCCGCGCGGTTGCTGATCTCCCCTTTAGCTACATGGGGTTCTGGTCGAGGTCAGATCCTGCTGGACGAAAACCCGTCCTCAGCGCCTTCCATCCAGCCTGATCATTTACCTAAATCTGCTTTATTCAACAACGCCAGATTCACCCTCACTCATGCTTTCTTTGCTTTGAATAAACCGCAGCGCTAAATAAAGGTCTGGTGCCAGAATCATGTCGTCGTCTTTCATTGTCGGTCGACTCTCTTTAAACCAGCGTGTTAACTCCGTTTTCCGGCCCGCAAGAATTAACTTAATCTGCCGCCCCTTCAGGTCCCGTTTTAACTCATTAATGGTTGCCAGGACGCTGATATCTGAATAGGTAAAGCAAGAAACGGCGTCAATGACCACCCATTTAGGTTGTAGTACTGCACCATCGACTAAATTCAAAACGCGGCGCTTAAAATAGGCCACATTAAAATAGGTCAGCGGTGAGTTAAATCGGTACATCAACACGCCAGGGATCATTTTCACATCAGTTGAATTACCTAATGAGTGAATCATCCCATTTTCGTCAATTCCCAATAAGTGTTCAGTAGGACGAAAAACTGTGCGCAGGAACTGCAACAGACCCAGCAATACCGCAAGGCCGATCCCCTGAATAACACCAATAATCAGAACACAGCCAAAGGTGAAGAACGCCAGGCGAAATGCGGGTTTATTTCTTCGCCTCAGATTCCAGAGTCCGCGTAAATCAATCAATGACCACGATGCATAAATTAGAACAATGCCTAATGCAGATACCGGAATAAATGGTAATGGCTGCGTGAAAAATACCACGACAATTCCGATGATTAAGGCTGCAACAACGGAAACCAGCTGGCTTTTCCCTCCGGTGGAGTCATTTACCGCAGTCCGGGAATCGGCTCCGCTAATCGCAAACCCCTGAGATAAGCCAGACATCAGATTCGCAACACCCAAAGCCCTGAACTCAGCATCAGCATTTATTTCGTATCCATTTTTCGCGGCAAAACTGCGAGCGGTTAGCATCAGGCTAACAAAACTGACTAATGCCAGGTTCAGCGCAGGGATCAATAAATCACGTGCCAGACCAGGCTGAAATGAGCCCCAGTGAACAACAGGCAAACCAGACTGGAAGCCCGATCCCCCAATAGTGGCAATACCATACTGCTGTGCAGATGTGATCCATACCAGCGCCGTTGTTATCACAATTGCAATCAACGGTGCTGGCCATTGGCTACGAAACGTTTTGATAGCTATTAAAATCGCTAACGTTAGGATGGAGATCCCTAAGGTTAATAAATGAATTTCCGAGAGTCGGCCTGGCAGGGCAATAATCTTCTCTATCACTTGCTCTTCATCAAGCGTAATCCCCAGCACCTTACCGAGTTGCCCGACAATAATCGTCACGGCAACGCCGTTAAGCAGCCCCGTTAGAATGGGATGAGAAAGCAGATCAGCAAGCGCACCCAGGCGAAACTTACTGGCAAGTAGACACCATCCTCCCATCATCACGGTCATGACGATTGTTAACTGCCAGTGGAGTTCTGGATTTCCGGCAGAAAGAGGAACCACAACTGCCGCAATTACCGCGCAGGTCGTGGCATCAGGGCCAACAATCAATTGGCGGGAAGAACCAAACAGTGCATAAGCTAGCATTGGCAAAACGCAGGAATATAACCCGACGATAGCCCCGACTCCCGCCAACTCAGCGTAAGCAATCGCAACCGGTAGTGCTACGGCAGCAACGGATAACCCGGCTTTAACATCATGTTTTAGCCAGCTTTTATCGTACGCTAATAAATTTTTTAGACCCGGCATGTAGTTTAATACCATTTTTCCGAACACTTTATTCTCCGGATTGACCCTTACTAATAGATAAAGGTACACGTAACTGCCGCAGGAGATCCTGATATTTTCGGGAGGTAATACAGATAATTCAGATTGGGTGTTTATCGCGTATGCCGCAGAATGGCTTGTGTTATGCAGGCTCAGGATATTATTGCTTTGCACCCGATGGTGCTGCGATGTGCGTGATGCGCTACGCTTATCAGGCCTGCACAATCAATACGTTCAGCCCGGCGGTTTTTACCCCGCACACACGCAAAAAAGCCCATCCGTCAGGATGGGCTTTTTCACTTTAATTGATGCCTGGCAGTTCCCTACTCTCGCATGGGGAGACCCCACACTACCATCGGCGCTACGGCGTTTCACTTCTGAGTTC
>NZ_JAOWDX010000042.1:0-3106 GCF_030334485.1 Citrobacter sp. Cf072
CGGAAAAGGCGTCGAACTTCTTCACCATCTTTTTCCAGAACAACATAACAACAATCCTCGATTTGAAACATCGGCGCTATTTTAGTCAGCGCCGACAAATCGTAAAGTCTGTCGCCTCGTTCCGTTCCCGGGGAGGTGTAAACCTTTTTGGTCACCGCGTCGTCAAATACGGTTGCCGCAAATTTGACGGGGTTGACAATGGCTTACGCCATAAACCAGTAATAAAAGAGGCCAACCTTTAAGCCGAGGATCACGATATAGGCGCAGCAGTATTTCATGGTGCCAGACATGATCTGGTTGGCCTGACCGTCCATTTTTGTGGCGGATACCGCGATGGCGATGCTTTGCGGCGAAATCATTTTCCCGCCCGTTGCGCCAGAGGTATTGGCCGCTGCCAGCCAGTTGGGATCGATATGCAGTTTGCTGGCGGCAATGGTTTGCAGTTTTCCGAACAAAATGTTCGAGTTGGTATCGCTGCCGGTAACAAACGTGCCCAGCGCGCCAATCACCGGGGCGAGGAAGACGTACGAGCTGCCGGTCAGATCGACAATCGACTGCGCCAGCGTGGAGATAATCCCGCTGAGATCCATCACCGTGGCCAGCGCGACGATCGCCATAATTGCGACGATAGAGTTTTTAAGCTGGAAAATCGTTTTGATAAATACTTCCAGCATCCCGCGTGCGGACGCTCCCTGAATAAAACCACCAATAATGGTCGCAAAGATGATCAGCATCCCTGGCGTGGTCACCCATTCAACTTTCAATGCCATCGTTTTGCCATCAGCCAACGTGAAATGTAGCACCGAGGCCAGTTGTGAGGCTGCGCCTTTTATCGTCGGGAAAAGCGGCGAACACATCAGGATAAACACAAAAATAAACAGATAAATAGAGCCAACTCGGAACAACACTTTTGCCGAGCGCGGCGTGGTTTCGCGGGTATGGCTGACTTCAATTCGCCACTCGGGATCGGTTTTCCCTTTGCGCAGACGGCTAACCATCGCCACGGCAAACAGGCTGACCAGGCTACCGGCAAAGGCGGGTAATTCAGCACCGAGATGAATAGCGACAAAATACTGCGGAACCAGCGTGGTAATACCGCAAATCAACGTGATCAGAAATACGCCGCGAATGGCTTTCAGGCCGCCGCCAATAATGCAGACAATCACAAACGGCAGCAGGATATTAAACAGCGCGAGCTGCAGAATAATGGTTCCGCCTAAGGTATAAACCGGCAGGTTAACCTGTTCTGCCAGAATAGAAACCGGGATCCCGACCGCGCCGAATGCAGTGGGAACGGTATTTGCCACCAGAGAGGCAATCGCCGCCTTCAGCGGATTGAAACCCAGTGCGATAAGAATGCCGATCGGAATGGCGACCGCTGTACCATAACCCGCCGCGGCTTCAAGAAATCCACCAAAGCACCATGAAATCAGCAGCACCTGAATACGCTTATCTTCGCTTATACTGGCGAGAATATCGCGCAGAATATCCAGCGCTTTGGTCGCCTGCATGACGTTATAACTGAAGATAGCGCCGAGGATCACGATCACAATCGGCCATAATCCCTTCAGCGCGCCATAGCCTATCGCGGCTTTTAGATTTTGTACGGGCATTTCCCAGAATATTGCCGATAGTGCAGCGGTGAATACCAAAGAGATCAGTACTGAATAATGGATGGGCATTTTCAATTTCAATATTAAAAATACCATCAGTAGTAACGGAGAGAGTGCCAGGGCAAACATAAAATATTCGTTCATTGCTATTCCCAATTGGTTCATTAAACCTGATTTATATTTATGGTGGGGAGGCTACATTGCTGTTCTAATAAAGTATGCAAACTGAATCGCTTCAGTGAATAAAGTAATTATGATTTGTAGTTTTGTAACTATTGTAATCTTTTAATTAAAATCCAATGCCGGGTAAATATACTTAAGTGCCGATTGAATACCTATAAGTAGTTATTTAATAAACTTTTTAATAATGGTAGTGACAACAGTGGTAATCACCTGAAACTGTTTTCTAAGGTGTTAATAACGCTGTGGTTTCCAATATAAAAATGTGAGCGAGGCCGAAATAAATAAACCAGGGTATTGCATGTGCGAGTCGATTAGGGGATTATTTGGTTTTGTCATACAAATGAAAATACAGACATTTGCGATTGTCCTGATATAAGAAGAGGAGAGTCGTCATCAAAGGAAAACGATCAGAGCATCACCATGAACCCAGGTATTGGTAAAACCAGCAAACAGAAAAACTGGGCATGAAATACGAATGAACATTTGTTTGATATCGCGATATCAAGCGCAATAAACAGAAATGAAGCAATGGAGTAGTTATTGTGAATGTAAATTTCTTTGTCACCTGTATTGGTGACGCACTGAAATCACGGATGGCACGAGACTCCGTATTGCTGCTGGAAAAACTGGGTTGTCGCGTTAATTTCCCCGAGAAGCAAGGGTGTTGCGGTCAGCCAGCCATCAACAGCGGTTACATCAAAGAGGCGATCCCCGGGATGAAAAACCTGATCGCCGCCCTGGAAGACAACGACGATCCGATTATCTCCCCGGCAGGCTCCTGCACCTACGCGGTAAAAAGCTACCCGACGTATCTGGCGGATGAGCCCGCATGGGCGCTGCGCGCCGAGAAGGTTGCCGGACGTATGCAGGATCTCACCTCTTTTATCGTCAACAAACTGGGCGTGGTGGACGTGGGTGCCAGCCTGCAGGGCCGCGCTGTGTATCATCCTTCCTGTAGCCTGACCCGCAAACTGGGGGTGAAGGAAGAGCCGCTCACGCTGCTGAAAAACGTGCGCGGACTGGAGCTGTTGACGTTTGCCGATCAGGACACCTGCTGCGGCTTTGGCGGGACGTTCTCGGTCAAGATGGCCGAGATCTCCGGCGAGATGGTGAAAGAGAAAGTTTTACATCTGATGGATGCGAAGCCGGAGTTTTTGATCGGCGCTGACGTCAGCTGCCTGCTGAATATTGGCGGCCGACTGCAACGCGAAGGCCAGCCGGTCAAAGTGATGCATATTGCTGAAGTGCTGATGAGCCGCTGAGGGGAAAGAGATGTCGATAAAAACCAGCGATGTAGAATTTAAACTGCG
>NZ_JAOWDX010000043.1:0-207068 GCF_030334485.1 Citrobacter sp. Cf072
GGTGATGCTGCCAACTTACTGATTTAGTGTATGATGGTGTTTTTGAGGTGCTCCAGTGGCTTCTGTTTCTATCAGCTGTCCCTCCTGTTCAGCTACTGACGGGGTGGTGCGTAACGGCAAAAGCACTGCCGGACATCAGCGCTATCTCTGCTCTCACTGCCGTAAAACATGGCAACTGCAGTTCACTTACACCGCTTCTCAACCCGGTACGCACCAGAAAATCATTGATATGGCCATGAATGGTGTTGGATGCCGGGCAACCGCCCGCATTATGGGCGTTGGCCTCAACACGATTTTACGTCACTTAAAAAACTCAGGCCGCAGTCGGTAACCTCGCGCATACAGCCGGGCAGTGACGTCATCGTCTGCGCGGAAATGGACGAACAGTGGGGCTATGTCGGGGCTAAATCGCGCCAGCGCTGGCTGTTTTACGCGTATGACAGGCTCCGGAAGACGGTTTGCGCACGTATTCGGTGAACGCACTATGGCGACGCTGGGGCGTCTTATGAGCCTGCTGTCACCCTTTGACGTGGTGATATGGATGACGGATGGCTGGCCGCTGTATGAATCCCGCCTGAAGGGAAAGCTGCACGTAATCAGCAAGCGATATACGCAGCGAATTGAGCGGCATAACCTGAATCTGAGGCAGCACCTGGCACGGCTGGGACGGAAGTCGCTGTCGCTCTCAAAATCGGTGGAGCTGCATGACAAAGTCATCGGGCATTATCTGAACATAAAACACTATCAATAAGTTGGAGTCATTACCCTTCATCTCTACTGAAAACGGAAATATCCAAGGCAAAACATATTCCCCCTTCATTTCTTCTATATTTCTGTACAATTTTCTCAGAAAGTCGCTCGTCGATTCTTCTTCTGTCTTAAAATACTTTCGCATATTCAAAAACATCTTTCTGCATCAGCATTTCGACACATTTAATTATTTCTTCCAGTTCACGCATTACAGATGAGTGATTATACAGTCAGTTTACAAACATCAATGTTTCTGGATATTGTCCCCATAACGAGTTGTATGTTACATAATAATCTTCAGCGGTATCGGGTCCGCCAGAAAGATTATGCCGCACAGCAAGTGGAAAGGGATGTAAATTTCCGCGGTGTAAGATTTTGTGGTAAAACCGTGGCGAAAAGCTATCGCACCTTTAATGTATTCTCCATTCAGAAAATACAGAAGACTAAGTTCATACCAGTAAGGTGAAAATTCAACTACATGCACCATCAGTACATGGACTGCCCCTCATGGTCGCCATGAGCGTAACAATTCCGGTCCTATCAATCAGCGTGCTCCCTGATTATCTTCGGGGTTGTACGCCAGTATTTTATCAATGAGTGCTCTTCCCCTGTGAGGGAAGAGCATGTGTGTGTATGGAGTTCTGTCACCTTCTCAAAGGATTATTAATTTTTGCATAGTCAAAAGGGCTGACACTCTGTTCCCTGTTAGCATCCAGAAAATCAGCCCACCACTGCAACATCAGCTTTCGCTCATCCAGATGTTCCGCTTTATGGATATACGCAGCCCGCACTGTGTTACGTTCCATATGGCTCATCTGACGTTCGACCGCATCCCTGGACCAAAGACCTGACTCAATCAACGAACTACAGGCCATTGCCCGGAAGCCGTGACCACAGACATCGACCTTTGTATCATAGCCCATCAGACGCAGTGCGTTATTTACAGTGTTCTCACTCATGGGTTTCCATGGATTGTGATCGCCGGTGAAAATCAGTTCATGTTCTCCGCTGATAGTGTGGATCTGCTTCAGTATATTCACCGCCTGAGTAGATAGTGGCACAAGATGCTCTGTTCGCATTTTTGAGCCACGATGGGAATACTTGACCCCTTCAATAGGTTTCCGCTCAGGAGGAATGGTCCACATGGCTTTCTTAAAGTCGATCTCAGACCACCTGGCAAAGCGTAGTTCACTGGAACGGATGAAGATAAGCAGAGTGAGTTTAGTTGCCAGTCGGGTGAGAGGTTGTCCTCTGTATCCATCCAGTCGTTCAAGAAGCTCTGAAATGCGATTTAAGGCGAGGGCAGGGCGGTGCTGGCGTTTCACCGTGGTTAACGCGCCAGCCATATCCACGGCAGGGTTATAGGTGATAATGCCTGACTGGGCAGCATAGCGCATGATTGCAGTGATACGCTGCTGAAGGCGCGCTGCAATTTCATAGATCTCTTTGGCTTCGGCAGCCTTTACTGGAACAAGTAAATCGGGAGTCCTGAGGGTGGTAATATCACGTGAGCCAATAAAGGGAAACGCATGAGTTTCGAGGCTTTTCAGTATCTTCTCACTATGTGAGGCTGACCATTTTTTGTTACTCTTATGCCACTGCCTTGCGATGCCTTCAAATGTCTGAGCTGCTTCGGGTACTGACTTTTTGATCCGTTTCTGTTCGCACGGGTCAGTTCCCTCAGCTATCAGCTTCCTCGCCGTATCGCGTTTTTCCCTTGCTTCTGATAACGAGACTTCAGGATAGACACCCAGAGCGAGCGTTTTCTCTTTGCCCAGAAACCGGTAGCGGAGCCGCCAGTAGCGCGAGCCGTTAGGGTGAACGAGTAAAAACATGTTGCCGCTGTCGGCAAGTTTATAAGGTTTTTCATCCGGCTTTGCTGCTCGGATTTTCGCGTCAGTGAGCGCCATTGGCGGGGTCTCCTGATAGTAAAAGGGGTATAAATTTTATCGAATCAGACTATACCCTCAGTTGTACCCTCGCAAGGGACTTGATGCGGGTTGAAGTTGATTGAATTGGGTGGAGTTAAGGAATTGTAGAAGTGTTGATTTTTGCGGGCTCAGAATGCAAAAACGGACCTCCGTGGAGGTCCGTTGATATGAATTTGGTGCCCGGACTCGGAATCGAACCAAGGACACGGGGATTTTCAATCCCCTGCTCTACCGACTGAGCTATCCGGGCAACGGGGCGCATTAAACCGTATTCACGTCTGTCAGTCAATCAAATTTCTGGAAACATTGTTCAACCGCTTAATATTGCGGCAATCTGCATGGTTATGCCTGAAGTTTGCACAAATTTTCCCGACAGATGCGGCTAAAACAGATAATGCTCGCTTAGGTCAGCGCACCGCCCATTCGGCACTGGGCAAAGCGTAAGATATCTTCAGCCAGGTGGTGTGCCGTTTCGACATCAGCATGACTACGATTAACCAGCATGCGGCTCAGGCAGCCTTCCAGCACCAGTTCCATCTGTTTGGCGACCATTGCCGGGTCGTCAACTTCCAGCGTCGTGAGCAGTTCATGGGTGAAGTCATGTGCTGCCTTTTTTTGCTGATCGGCTAACTGATGGATCGGATGCCCGGGATCAGGGTAAAACGTACAGGCGGCGATGAACAGACAGCCGGGATAGCGATTATTGCTCACGCATTCGGACAGTGCGGTGTAGCGCGCCAGCAATTTCTGCTCAGCGCTCAGGGTGTCATCCAGCAAAAGCTGACGCCGCCAGACATCCACCCGCTGGCTGAGGTAACGTAGCGCATCGTACAGAATGGCCTCTTTATCGGGCCAAAAGCGCTGCAGTTCATCCAGAGGATAATCGATACGTTCGGCCACCATTTCCAGCGTGGTATTGGCTATCCCTTGCACCTCAAGTAATTTCAGGGCTTCTCCCAGGACATCTTCACGTTGCACGGTATTCTCCTCCGTATTTCCTGTTGCAAGTGTCGCTCACGGTTGGCGATCGCGCAAATGTGCGCTGAAGCTAGCGGCATCCATAAAACCCGTTACCCGGGCCTCCGGATGCTCTTTTCCCTCGGCATCAAAGAACAAGATAGTCGGCAAACCTAAAACCTGTAGATGTTTCAGCAGAGCGACATCCTGGGCATTGTTTGCTGTCACATCCGCTTGCAACAGCACAGTGTTGCCTAGCGCTTGCTGAACCTGCGGATTACTGAACGTGTACTTTTCAAATTCCTTACAGGCTACACACCAGTCGGCATACAGATCCAGCATGACTGGCCTGCCTTTAGCTTGCTCCAGCGCTTGATTTAACGCATCTACCGATGCCACCGGCGTGAAGTTAAGGTGTGCCTGGGTTTGAGTATGCGGCGCGCCGAACGCCCAGTCTTGCAGTGGACGCACGCATACCAGTGCTGCGGCTAACAGGACAATCTGCACGATACGCATCCAGGTGTGCTTTGCCTGCAGGCTGGTAATGAACGCCCAGCCAAAGAACGCGACGCCTAACAGTGACCATAAGCGAACGCCCCACTCGTCGCCAACGATACGTTCGAGTAAGAAGACGGGAAGCGCCAGAATGACAAAGCCAAAAGCGGTTTTGACATGTTCCATCCATGGGCCACTTTTAGGCAGCAGGCGGTTGCCAAATACGGTAATCAGCATCAGAGGTAATCCCATCCCCAACGCATACAGATACAGCGTGCCGCCTCCCAGCCACATGTTCCCGCTCTGAGCGATATACAGCAAAATCGCGCTTAGCGGGGCCGTTGTGCAAGGAGAACAGATGAGGCCAGCAATCGCCCCCATCGCAAAGACGCTGCCGGGAGCTCCGCCTTGCTGGCGGTTACTCATTAGCGTGAGGCGCGTTTGCAGCGAAGAAGGCAGTTGCAGTGTGAACAGGCCAAACATCGACAACGCGAGCAGCGTAAAGATGACGGCAAGGCCAATCAGGACGTAAGGATGTTGTAGCGCGGCCTGGAACTGCAATCCGGCGGCAGCAACAACCAGACCCAGCGCGGTATAGGTGAGCGCCATCCCTTGAACGTAGATAAACGTCAGCAGCAGTGCCCGTCCGGTTGATAAGCGTTGCTTGCCGCCCAGTACGATCCCGGAAATCAGCGGATACATCGGCAGTACGCAAGGCGTAAACGCGATACCAATTCCAATCAGCAATGCCCACAGAGCGGTAAAGGGAAGTTGAGCCGCGGGCTGCGGTTTCTCTTGCGGATCGACAGTGGCTGGCACCGGCGCAGGTGTCGCCTGGATATCGGCAGACACTTCACTTAATGGCACCGTTTTTGTTTCTGGTGGATAGCAAAATCCGGCGTCGGCGCAGCCCTGGTATGTGATCGTTAATGTTGCGCCAGACTTAGCCTGATTGACCGTGATCGGGATAGTCAGTTGTTTACGGTAAATCTCACTTTTGCCGTAAAACTCATCTTCATGCCAGACGCCTGGCGGCAGTTTTATCTCGGCAATATCGGCCTGAGATGGCGTAATGCTTATCTGTTTGCGATACAGATAATAGCCATCTTTAACCTGCCATGTGAGGTTCAGATCGTGTTGGTTTTGCTGAAAATCAAAAACAAACGCCCGATCGGCAGGTACAAACTGCGAGCGGCCAGGCGCGTCAAATAATCCAGCAAAGGTAGATGTGCTGCACAGCAGCAGGATCAGCGTAAGGATGCGTTGAGCCATGAGCGGTAATCAAAGTCTCCGTGAGTGACGGGTAAAACCAGAAGTTCAGGCGTTTGATATGGATGATGTGACTTCAGGCAATCGAGAAGGGCTTGCTGGTGTGTGACGGTGGTTTTTAAAATCATCTGCACTTCATATTCCTGTTCCAGTTTGCCTTCCCAATAGTAGAGGGAGGTCGCACCGGGTAGCAGGGTCACGCAGGCAGCCAGCTTTTCCGCCAGCACTTTGGCGGCGAGATCCTGGGCGGTTGCTTCATCCGGGGCGGTACAGAGCACCACAACGGTATCGGGGATGGAAATATCCTGACTCTTTACATCAAGCATAAACACCTCGAAAGAACAGAGTAACCAGCAAAAGAATGGTCACTATACAACGGACGAGGGAAGGATGTTAGCTAAAGCGGGGTGGGGAGGAGGAACTGCAGGGCGCGAAGGCACCCTGCAGTAAAGTCTTACAGCATGAAGCTGCCCAGCAAGAAGCCGAAGCAGACAGCCAGAACCACACCCAGAGTACCTGGGATGAAGAACGGATGGTTAAAGACGAATTTACCGATGCGAGTTGTACCGGTGTCATCCATTTGAACCGCCGCAACCAGAGTTGGGTAGGTTGGCAGAATGAACAGACCAGAAACCGCGGCGAAAGATGCAACAGCAGTCAGTGGGGAAACGTTCAGAGCCAGAGCCATCGGCATCAGTGCTTTAGCGGTTGCAGCCTGAGAGTACAGCAGCGCGGAAGCAAAGAAGAAGATGACCGCCAGCAGCCACGGATGACCCTGAATTACGCTACCTGCAGTATCTTTGATCCAGTCAATGTTGTGAGATACGAAGGTATCACCCAGCCATGCAACACCAAGGATACAAATACAGGCGCTCATACCGGCTTTGAAGGTGCTGGAGTTCAGGATGGAGTCAGTTTCAACGCGGCAGACGATCGTGGTCAGCGTCGCGACGCTCAGCATGATGATCAGGATTGCGTTGGTGGTGTTCATCAGCGGTTTAGCCACCAGGCCAAGGCTTGGGCTGTTGATGATGGCGTATACAACTACGCAAACCACGCCCAGCAGGAACAACCAAACGGAGGTTTTCGCGCCAGCTTTGATTTCAACTTGTCTTTCACCGCGCAGTTCAACCAGGCCTTCTTCCAGACGCTTACGATAAATCGGGTCGTCAGACAGTTTGGAGTTGAACAGTGCGGTGATCAGGAAGGACATCACCAGAACGGCCAGCAGGGTGGACGGAATGACCACGGACAGCAGGTGAATGTAGCTGATGCCATGACCTTCCATGACGGAAGACATGTAAACCACGGCTGCGGAGATTGGAGAAGCCGTAATCGCAATCTGTGCAGAAACCACTGCGGTAGAGAGCGGACGGCAAGGCTTGATACCTTGTTCCTTCGCAACTTCAGCGATAACCGGCAGCGTTGCCAGAGAGATGTTGCCAGTACCGGCAAAGATAGTCAGGAAATAGGTCACGATAGGTGCAAGGATCGTGATGTATTTCGGGTTCTTACGCAGCAGTTTTTCAGTTTGATGAACCAGATAGTCCAGACCACCTGCAATCTGCATAGCTGAAATGGCAGCGATAACCGCCATGATGATGGAAATAACATCGAACGGGATATTACCGGGTTTTACGCCGATAGCGGCAAGAACCAGAACACCCAGCCCACCTGCAAATCCAATACCGATACCCCCAAGTCTGGCACCTAAAAAGATTGCCAGCAAAACGATGATAAGTTCTAAAACTATCATATTAGCCTTCCTTGTTGTTTAACAAGTTGATATTAAATTGTTGTTTTTAAGTAACTTCGAGTAAGAAAAAAGGCACGTCATCATGACGTGCCTTCTCCGGTACTACCCTACACGATTACTGTTCGCTTTCATCAGTATAACGTTTTGCTTTATAAGCAGGGTGCATCAGGTTCTGTGCAGAGAAGATATCGTCCAGTTCAGACTCGGTCAACAGACCGCGTTCCAGGACAACTTCACGTACGCTCTTACCAGTTTCGGCACAAATTTTACCGACGATGTCGCCGTTGTGGTGACCGATGAACGGGTTGAGGTAAGTAACGATGCCGATGGAGTTGAATACAAACGCTTCACAGACTTCTTTGTTAGCAGTGATACCACTAACGCATTTTTCCAGCAGGTTGTAGCAAGCGTTGCTCAGAATGTGAATGGATTCAAACATTGCCTGACCAATGACCGGCTCCATTACGTTCAGCTGCAGCTGACCAGCTTCAGATGCCATGGTGACAGTGATGTCGTTACCGATGACTTTGAAGCACACCTGGTTTACGACTTCCGGAACAACCGGGTTCACTTTAGCTGGCATGATAGAAGACCCAGCCTGCAGTTCCGGCAGGTTGATCTCGTTCAGACCCGCACGCGGACCAGAGGAGAGCAAACGCAGGTCGTTACAGATTTTGGACATCTTCACAGCCAGACGTTTCAGTGCGCCGTGCACCATAACGTATGCGCCACAGTCAGAAGTTGCTTCAATCAGGTCTTCTGCCGGAACACAGGCGAAGCCAGTGACTTCAGCCAGTTTCTGTACTGCCAGCGGAGAGTACTCTTTCGGCGTGTTCAGACCAGTACCGATTGCTGTTGCGCCGAGGTTAACTTCCAGCAGCAGCTCAGCGGTACGCCCAATGTTTTTCACTTCTTCTTTCAGCAGTACGCTGAAAGCACGGAATTCCTGACCGAGAGTCATCGGTACAGCATCCTGCAGCTGGGTACGACCCATTTTCAGGATGTCCTGGAATTCATCGGCTTTTTTCTCAAAGCCTTCACGCAGCTGGTTCAGTGCATCAATCAGTTTGATGATGGATGCGTATACAGCGATACGGAAGCCAGTTGGGTATGCATCGTTGGTAGACTGACATTTGTTAACGTGGTCGTTCGGGTTCAGGTACTGATATTCACCTTTCTGGTGACCCATCAGTTCCAGACCGATATTGGCCAGAACTTCGTTGGTGTTCATGTTGACGGAGGTACCCGCACCACCCTGGTAAACGTCTACCGGGAACTGATCCATGCATTTTCCGTTATTCAGGACTTCATCACACGCCGCGATGATGGCATTTGCCACACTCTTAGGAATGGTTTGCAGCTCTTTGTTGGCCATTGCCGCTGCCTTTTTAACCATTACCATACCGCGAACAAATTCAGGAATATCGCTGATTTTGCTGTTGCTAATGTAGAAGTTTTCAATCGCTCTCAGAGTGTGGACACCGTAGTAGGCGTCCGCTGGAACTTCCCTGGTACCCAACAAGTCTTCTTCGATACGAATGTTGTTTAACATGTGAACCTTCTTTTTCAAGCTGCCAATGATTTGACTAAACACACAGGATATATGTGATTTCGATTGTTTCTCGACCGACGATTATCCCCTGCATCGGTCTGATACCCGAGATCATATGCTGGTTAAGGATTTCTACCGTAATCTGGATCACTTAAAGCGTGGAATTTACCCCTTATTTATTATTCTGTGAAATGGATCACCCCTTTGTGATTAACCCTAAATATTAGTGTACAAGCCACTTGAAATTTTGCTAACCACCACAATATCAAATCGATGCGATTAACATAATTTTTCGAACAGAAGTTGAACAAAACGGCTGTTATTAACAGGAGATCCCTTTGCGCTGGATACCATTACTTGCCATTTTTCTCTATGTTTACATAGAGATATCTATTTTTATTCAGGTTGCCCATGTGATGGGCGTCCTGATGACGCTGATTTTGGTTATTTTTACGTCGGTTATCGGTATGTCTCTGGTTCGTAATCAGGGATTTAAGAACTTTTTACTGATGCAACAAAAAATGGCGGCTGGTGAAAGTCCGGCTGCAGAAATGATCAAAAGTGTATCGCTGATTATCGCCGGTCTGCTGTTGGTACTGCCTGGTTTTTTCACCGATTTCCTCGGTCTTCTTCTTTTATTACCCCCGGTGCAAAAACATCTGACGATGAAACTGCTGCCACATTTACGTTTTTCGCGTATGCCTGGCGGTGGTTTTAGCGCCGGAACCGGTGGCGGTGAGACTTTTGATGGTGAATTTCAGCGCAAGGATGACAAGCGCGACAGCATCGAACATAAAGACGATCGTCGGGATTAAGGCTCAGTATGTAGGCCGGATAAGCGTTAGCGCCATCCGGCAAAAGTGTTTATAGGCCGGATGATGGCGTCAACGTTGCTTTATCCGGCCTGCGGGGTAAAAACAGCCACAGCCCTGCCAGCATAATCAACGCGTACAAACTCTTCCAGCCGACCATTGCCAGTAGTAGTAGGCACAGCAGACCACCAATGACCGCCAGTGCGCGGTAATGCCCTTTCAGTAATCGACAACCCGCCAACATGCACAGCAAATAAATCATAATAAAGATGCCGTTGGCGTAGACGATTAACGCATCGAGATTGATTTGCAGCATATAGATGCACAGAGTACTGACTACGCAGCAGCCCAATACGGCGTTTAGCGCATTGCGCGGAAGGTGGCGGGGGGACAGACGAGCCAGATAACTCTCAGGCTTATACTGCGCTTGCGACCAGACCAGTCGAGCGAAACTTTGAATATAAATGTTGAGGCTGGCAAAACAGGCCAAATAACCAATGATGCAGGCGACCCACAGTGCCTGTACACCAAACAGTTGCACGACGATTTCTGGCAGCGATGCTGCGGCGGCCATTTGCTCGCCGTAGGCACCAAAATGGAGAACGACGACGGTGCATGACCAATAAACAGATCCAGCCAGCAGCAGGCCAATCATCAGCGCGCGTGGGAAGTCTCGTTCCGGATTTTTGAATTCAGACGCCAGGTGAGCAAACGCTTCGAGGCCAACAAAACACCAGAACATCACCGACAGCGCGGCGAACAGACCGGGGAGTTCAATATCGCTAATTGCAGGGAAGGGTATTTCGCCTGGTTTCAGATCGCCCGCCCACCAGATAGCAACAACGAGGGCAACAATCAGTCCGGCAATGACCGTTTGCAGATTAGCGCTTGAGCTTGCGCCGCGGGAGCCGATGTACCAAACCAATGCCAGCGTACCCAGCTCAGCCAGCAGAAGCTGCTCGTCATGCCAGCCAAACATCGCCTGACCGAATCCGGCGGCGATGTGCAATGCCGCAGGCAAGCCGACAGGAATCACCGACAAAAATAGCCATCCGGTGACGCGCTCCAGTCGTGAACCAAAGGCCATGCCGACAAAATGCGCCACACCGCCTGCGCTGGGGAAATGACGACCCAGTACGGCGAAGACAATCGCCACCGGAAAGACCAAAACAATCAGCACCGGCCATGCCCACAGGCTGTTGTTGCCCGCAACCAGTGCGGCCAGCGCGGGGACGGCAAAAACGCCTGTACCTAACAATGATGTCGACAACAGGCCAATGCCCTGAGCCAGTCCCAGCTCTTGTTTCAGTCCACTCATAAGTTGTTATCCGTTTATGCCCGTTGACCGGGCTATAGCGCAGATTTTTGATGGTATCACAATCAGATTTGCTTATGACGACGTGACTGAAATCGTTATGAAATGTGAGGTGTGTCGGCGTTTTGACGGGATTTTCTGCTGATAAAAAATTTTTTTCGCTTGCCCCCTTGAAGGCACAAAACCCCATCCCCATCTCTCTGGTCACTAGCCGGGAAACCGTTTACGGGCCGGCGTCACCCATAACTGATAAAGACTTTCTCAAAGGAGAGCTATCAATGAGTATTCGTCCGTTACATGATCGTGTGATCGTCAAACGTAAAGAAGTTGAATCCAAATCTGCTGGCGGCATCGTACTGACTGGTTCTGCAGCAGGTAAATCAACTCGTGGCGAAATCATCGCTGTCGGTAAGGGTCGCATCCTGGACAACGGTACCGTACAGCCGCTGGACGTGAAAGTCGGCGATATCGTTATTTTCAACGATGGCTACGGTGTTAAATCTGAGAAGATCGACAATGAAGAAGTGTTGATCATGTCTGAAAGCGACATCCTGGCAATTGTTGAAGCCTAATCCGCGAACGACACTGAACATACGAATTTAAGGGAAAGAGAAAATGGCAGCTAAAGACGTAAAATTCGGTAACGACGCTCGTGTGAAAATGCTGCGCGGCGTAAACGTACTGGCAGATGCAGTGAAAGTTACCCTCGGCCCAAAAGGCCGTAACGTAGTTCTGGATAAATCTTTCGGTGCACCGACCATCACTAAAGATGGTGTTTCCGTAGCACGTGAAATCGAACTGGAAGACAAGTTCGAAAACATGGGTGCGCAGATGGTGAAAGAAGTTGCCTCTAAAGCGAACGACGCTGCAGGTGACGGTACCACCACCGCAACCGTACTGGCTCAGTCCATCATCACTGAAGGCCTGAAAGCCGTTGCTGCGGGCATGAACCCGATGGATCTGAAACGTGGTATCGACAAAGCTGTCGCTGCTGCTGTTGAAGAACTGAAAGCACTGTCCGTACCGTGCTCCGACTCTAAAGCTATTGCTCAGGTTGGTACCATCTCCGCTAACTCCGACGAAACCGTAGGTAAACTGATCGCTGAAGCGATGGACAAAGTCGGTAAAGAAGGCGTGATCACCGTTGAAGACGGTACCGGTCTGCAGGACGAACTGGATGTGGTTGAAGGTATGCAGTTCGACCGTGGCTACCTGTCTCCTTACTTCATCAACAAGCCGGAAACTGGCGCAGTAGAACTGGAAAGCCCGTTCATCCTGCTGGCTGACAAGAAAATCTCCAACATCCGCGAAATGCTGCCGGTTCTGGAAGCTGTAGCGAAAGCAGGCAAACCGCTGCTGATCATCGCTGAAGATGTTGAAGGCGAAGCGCTGGCAACTCTGGTTGTTAACACCATGCGCGGTATCGTGAAAGTCGCTGCGGTTAAAGCACCTGGCTTCGGCGATCGTCGTAAAGCAATGCTGCAGGATATCGCTACCCTGACCGGTGGTACCGTTATCTCTGAAGAGATCGGTATGGAGCTGGAAAAAGCAACTCTGGAAGATCTGGGCCAGGCGAAACGCGTTGTTATCAACAAAGATACCACCACCATCATCGATGGCGTGGGCGACGAAGCTGCAATCCAGGGTCGCGTGACTCAGATTCGTCAGCAGATCGAAGAAGCAACTTCCGACTATGACCGTGAAAAACTGCAGGAGCGCGTAGCGAAACTGGCAGGCGGCGTTGCGGTTATCAAAGTTGGTGCTGCGACTGAAGTTGAAATGAAAGAGAAGAAAGCCCGCGTTGAAGATGCCCTGCACGCTACCCGTGCTGCGGTAGAAGAAGGCGTGGTTGCTGGTGGTGGCGTTGCGCTGATTCGCGTAGCGTCTAAAATTGCCGGCCTGAAAGGTCAGAACGAAGACCAGAACGTAGGTATCAAAGTTGCGCTGCGCGCAATGGAATCTCCACTGCGTCAAATCGTACTGAACTGCGGCGAAGAGCCGTCTGTAGTGGCTAACACCGTGAAAGCCGGTGACGGTAACTACGGTTACAACGCTGCAACTGAAGAATACGGCAACATGATCGACATGGGTATCCTGGATCCAACCAAAGTAACTCGTTCTGCTCTGCAGTACGCGGCTTCTGTTGCGGGTCTGATGATCACCACCGAGTGCATGGTTACCGACCTGCCGAAAGGCGATGCTCCTGACTTAGGTGCTGCTGGTGGTATGGGCGGCATGGGTGGAATGGGCGGCATGATGTAATCATGTTGTTCTGAACCTCTCAGAATTGAGAAACCCCTGGGCAGAAATGTCCGGGGGTTTTTCTTTTGGTCATCTTTTTAGTATATGATTCAGCTACGGACATAACGTCCAACTAATTGATCATGGGGAATGACATGCACGTGAAATATTTAGCAGGGATCGTTGGTGCCGCGCTACTGATGGCGGGTTGTAGCTCCAGCAACGAACTGAGTTCAGCCGGGCAAAGCGTACGCTTTGTCGAAGATAAGCCTGGCGCAGAGTGCCAACTGATAGGCACGGCAACCGGTAAGCAAAGCAACTGGCTTTCTGGCCAGCACGGCGAAGAGGGCGGCTCAATGCGTGGCGCAGCAAACGATCTGCGTAACCAGGCTGCGGCAATGGGCGGTAACGTGATTTATGGCGTCAGCAGCCCATCGCAGGGAATGCTGTCCAGCTTTGTTCCTACCGCCAGTGAGATGATTGGACAGGTTTATAAGTGCCCTAACTGATTACACTTCATCCTTCAACCAGCCTCTTTGTTGGCTGCGCTGTGAAACCCCAGTCACATAGTTATCTATGCTCCTGGGGATTTTCTTCGTTTGCCGCCGCGATGCAGATTGAATGATTTTGTGTAATAAAGTGGCCTGGACAGACTCATGCAATCGTAGGCCTGATAAGCGTAGCGCCATCAGGCATTCTGAGTCTTATGTGCAGACTGAACGCGTAAATGATGCAGTGCGCGCAGGCACTGATCCTGATTGAGCTTTTGCGTCTTATCACCCGTCAACGTTCTGATAAACACCTGGCACGGTACACCGGCAAGTTTTTTCAGCCGTGGGCTGAAATCGAGCAGACGGCGAGTAATGGCTTCGGCCTCTTTGCTGCCGGAAGCGGCGCGAGTTTTTACTACCGAACCACAGAAATGGGCTTTTCCTTTATCATCCGTATAGCGGTAAATAATCGCCAGATAATGATTAAACAGGTTATGTTTCCATTCGGGTTGTGTATAAGAGTCATATTCCAGATTGTCGTTTTGCTGGCAATCCACATCGTACAGCGGCAGGAAATCCAGCAGCGATGTAATTCGTAGCGCTAAATCCCGCATGCCAGCATTATTTATTGCATGAATAATTGCATGCGCCAACACCTGAATCTGTAATTCATTAACCAGTAATTCATCTGTTTTCCCGTCATGTAGCGTCAGAGAAAATGCTAAGTTTTCCCCTTTATCATCCACTAACGTCAGTGAATCTATGCGACGGTTAATATCCGCATTTTTTAGCTCATCTTCCTGAATTAACGGAATGTTTTCGTGCATCTTTTTGCTGGCTTTCTCGCATTCTTTCTCATACTGTACACGCTTGTCTTCGCTTAGTTGATGTTTGGTGGATAGCCTGCTTTCCAGAGCAATAAGCAAGTCTCTTAGCCCAAGCGGAGAAAGAAAAAACAACGACTCCTTATTTCTTGGCTCTTTTATCTTTAATGCCAAAGCAACAAATTCATTCTTCTGACGAATAATGCCGGTATTAACGCCCTTAATACTTATAGCCATAAAAGGTTCTCCCTAACCATATATTTATAAATGCTCTACATTTGAAACTATTGATAAAATTTACGAATGAATGATTTTACAGCGCTAATTAAAATAGCACATATTAAAAGTGCGGCTCCACCTGCAGGGATATTAAATAATCGTGATCGATAGCGAGTGTCCGGAATCGGACACTCAATAATGGTTATTGTTGGCGTAACTGCAGGTCCAACGGCGTTTTACTTGGCTCTCCGCCAATTTCACGCGCCAGTTTGGGGACCATGTAACCGGAAACCAGTGTCAGGAGTTCACGCATAATGTGACGCGCTTCATCATCGCTGACCATAAAGTGGGCGGCACCCTGTACTTTATCCAGCACGTGCAGGTAATAGGGCATCACACCGGCATCAAATAGTGCGTTGCTAAGGTTAGCCAGGGTTTGTGCGTTATCGTTCACGCCACGCAGCAATACGCTTTGGTTGAGTAGCGTAACGCCCGCGGCGCGCAGACTACTCATCGCCTGGCGAAACGTCTCATCAACTTCATTGGCATGGTTAATGTGATTGACCAGCAGAATCTGCAGCGTGGAGCGCGCAAAACGTTCGACCAGTCCTTCGGTAATGCGCGCAGGGATCACTATCGGCAAACGGCTGTGAATACGCAGGCGTTTAATGTGCGGAATGGCTTCCAGTTGCGTGAGCAACCAGTCCAGTTCGTGGTCTTTGGCCATTAACGGATCGCCACCAGAGAAGATGATTTCATCCAGCTCAGGATGCGCGGTAATGTAGTCGAGAGCGACCTGCCAGTTGCGTTTATTGCCTTGGTTTTCGGCATATGGGAAGTGTCGACGGAAGCAATAGCGACAATTCACCGCACAACCGCCTTTGACCAGCAACAGTGCCCGATTGCGATATTTATGCAGCAGACCGGGAACCACACTGTGCTGTTCTTCCAGCGGATCGGTTGAGTAGCCTGGCGCGGCAACAAACTCTTCCTGGGAGGTAAGTACCTGACGCAAAAGCGGATCGTCCGGGTTACCTTTCTCCATGCGGGCAATAAACGCGCGCGGCACGCGCAGGGCGAAAAGCCGTCTCGCATCGCGTCCGGCCAATAGTTTTTCATCTGCGTCTATATTCAAAAGATGCAGAAGTTCATCGGGATCGGTCACAACATCGGCAAGTTGCGATAACCAATCTTCTCTGGATGGGGTATTTAGGGTTACAATATGCGCCATTTTGTGGCTTAGCTACCAGTTAACAATTTTCAGAGGGCCTTATGGCAACGTACTATAGCAACGATTTTCGTGCTGGTCTTAAAATCATGTTGGACGGCGAACCTTATGCGGTTGAAGCCAGCGAATTCGTTAAACCAGGTAAAGGCCAGGCGTTTGCGCGCGTTAAGCTGCGTCGCCTGCTGACCGGTACTCGCGTAGAGAAAACCTTCAAGTCTACTGACTCCGCTGAAGGCGCAGACGTAGCCGACATGAACCTGACTTTCCTGTATAGCGACGGTGAGTTCTGGCACTTTATGAATAACACCACTTTCGAACAGCTGGCTGCTGACGAGAAAGCGGTAGGCGATAACGCTAAATGGCTGCTGGACCAGGCTGAATGCATCGTGACCCTGTGGAACGGTCAGCCGATCTCTGTAACTCCGCCGAACTTCGTTGAGCTGGAAGTTGTTGAAACCGACCCAGGTCTGAAAGGCGATACCGCTGGTACTGGCGGCAAACCGGCTACCCTGTCTACCGGCGCAGTCGTTAAAGTTCCGCTGTTCGTACAGATCGGCGAAGTGATCAAAGTGGATACCCGCTCCGGCGAATACGTTTCTCGCGTAAAATAAGTCTTCCATTTGATCTTATGGCGCAGGTTGCTGCGCCATACTTTTTCCAGGGCAGGAATGATGAAACGTCTTCTCGGTCTTGTAATGCTACTCTTTTTCACCAGCACCCTCCTGACGGGATGCAATACCGCGCGCGGCTTCGGTGAAGACATCAAACATCTTGGCAATTCAATCTCTCACGCTGCCAGCTAATCATTTCATATAGTCTTAAAAACGGTTGTTTATCCATCACACTCCCAGATCTTGTCTATTATTAAGTAGCTATACACAAACAATATTGGCTAGAAAAGGAAGACGTTATGGTTAAGAAGACAATTGCTGCGATCTTTTCTGTGTTGGTACTTTCTTCCGTTTTAACCGCGTGTAATACCACACGAGGCGTAGGACAGGATATTTCTGAAGGCGGTAGCGCCATTTCTGGTGCAGCGACAAAAGCTCAGCAATAATGAAGAACGGTACGACGTCGTGTCGTACCGTTAATCTCCCTTCCCTGGGATTGACAGAAACGGCGAGAAGCGGTTCCCCAGGTGCAGTTTCATACGGATATTCCGCTTATAGGTGTAGACCGTTTTGCCATGTATGCCGAGTGCGGCGGCAATGGCATTGTTACTCACACCATCCATCCACATTGATAATACTTTCTCCTCCTGCGGCGTAAGCAAAGGCGTGGCGTTTTTGGGTATTTCTAATGCGGGGCGAACCTGAAGTGCTTCCTGAATTGTGTGGGAGAGTGTGTTCAGCGTGGTGTGCTTGGTCAAGACCGAATGTGCGACGGATTGAGAGGGGGCGATGGGGGCATGCTGTCTATCTGCTGATTGCAGTAAAATCAATGGGATGACGCCACAACTCATAAAAAAAGGGTTAATTGGCGGACTGGAGTGCGTCTCGCTAATAAAACTGTTTAAATCCGCGATCACCAGATGCGGTTTCCATTGCAAAATATGCTCTTTTGCTAACAGGAGATTATTGATTCCTGATACCAGAAATGAAGAGCTGAACCTGCCAGAATGATTAAGCAAGGCCTCTATCCCTGTGCGGGTAAAGTGGCACCGGTCAATCACTAAAATTTTAAGCATAAACGTTTCGCATTCAGAAGAGGGGCAATCGACTTTCCGGTTTCAGAAAGCCCTTCATCATAGAGAACTCCGATGAGTGCCAAATGCGGGAACTACGCCGCTAATTATGCTTAATTCTTGCTTTTAGCAGGCAGTGAATAAAAAGGTTGAAATTCATTTTCTTCCGGGCAAAAATGCCATTTCACACATCAGCTTTGTAGGACGACCTGCAAACGCTTCTTTCACCGGGGACGGCCCCATTGTTCTGGAGCCTGATATGTCCTGGATCGTTTTATTAATTGCAGGTTTGCTCGAAGTCGTCTGGGCGATTGGCCTGAAATATACCCACGGTTTTACGCGTCTTACGCCAAGCATTATCACTATTGCGGCGATGATCGTCAGTATTGCCATGCTCTCCTGGGCAATGCGCACATTACCTGTAGGAACCGCTTATGCGGTCTGGACCGGCATTGGCGCCGTCGGGGCGGCCATTACAGGGATTTTGCTGCTGGGTGAATCTGCCAGCCCGGCGCGTTTGCTGAGCCTTGGGCTGATCGTTGCTGGCATTATTGGTCTGAAGCTGAGCACTCACTAAGCGCCAGGCTGTTTCACCCAAATCAGCTTATTCACCTCAAACCCTTCCCGGGTCGCGATGGCTAACATTTGCTGTTTCATTTCATCTGAAATAGTTGGGGTCCGTGAAAGGATCCACAGGTAGTCGCGATCCGGACCGCAAACCAGCGCGTGACGATATTCCCGGTCGAGTGCAATTACGTTATACCCACCATAGAAGGGGCCGAAGAATGATACTTTAAGCGCGGCCGTGCTTGGGTCGCCGGTGAAATAGGCTTTCCCTTCCGTTTTCTGCCACATCTCCCTGTCAGGGTTATAGCCCTTGTTAATAACGTTGATGCCGCCGTCGTCGCGCAAGCTGTACGTTGCGGTCACTTTATCCAACCCGCGCTCGAAACGATGGTCGAAGCGCGCAATTTCATACCATGTTCCCAGATAGCGTTTGGCATCAAAGTTATTCACCACGGTAACGCCTTTCGGCGGTGTTGGGGAGCTGCAAGCGACAACCAGGAATGCAGCCGTAACTGCAGCAACGACGGGCAGAATGCGCATAGTGTTTTCCTTACTGTTTTTTGTTAAGTGTAGATGACAGCAGGAAAAAAAGAGCAAGAAAGGAGGTCCGATTTACCGGACCCCTCTGTCAGTTATTGCAGTTTTTCAAGAATGCGCCAGGCCGCCTCTACGCGAGCCGGGTTAGGATAGCTTTTGTTTGCCAGCATCACTATGCCAAGGTTTTTTTCTGGAACGAAGGCAACGTAGCTGCCAAATCCACCTGTGGATCCCGTTTTATGCACCCATGAGGCTTTCACGGCAGGTGCTGGCGGGTTTACCTCAACGGCGGGAAGCGCTGCCAATGCCACTTTGCTGTCGCTGCCGTTGATGATCGAATCAGCTTTCAGCGGCCAGTTCAGCATCTCCCAGCCTAATCCCTGGTACATATCACCAATACGCCAGTAGCGAGACTGCGCAAGCTCAATGCCCTGCTGGAGCGTTTTCTCCTGAACGTGGCTGGCGTCCATGTTGGCCTGAACCCAGCGGGCCATATCGATAACGCTGGATTTCACGCCATAGGCTTCGGCGTCAAGTTGTCCCGGAGAAACGTGTACAGGCTTCCCTTCGCGATAGCCCCAGGCATAATTTTTTTGTTCGCTTTGCGGAACCGTAATCCAGGTATGCGCCAGTTTTAATGGTTGCAGGACGCGTCTGGTCATTGCCTCTTCGTAGCTCATACCTGAAGGTTGCACCGCCAGCGCACCAAACAGACCAATGCTGGAGTTAGCGTAAAGACGCTTAGCGCCCGGAGTCCATTGTGGTTGCCAGTTTTGATAAAAGCGCAGTAATGCGGCTTTATCCGTAACGTCATCGGGGATCTGCAGCGGCAGGCCACCCGCTGTATAGGTGGCTAAGTGTAGCAGGCTGATACCCCGCCACTGTTTGCCTGTCAGTTCTGGCCAGTATTTCGTGACCGGGTCGCTGAGCTTAATTTCGCCGCGGGCGATAGCGTCGCCGCCCAACACGCCGTTAAACGTCTTACTGACCGACCCTAACTCAAACAGCGTTTGCTGCGTGACTGGGTGGTTATTGGCGATATCGGCTTTACCCCAGGTAAAGTAATAAGGTTTCCCCTCGTAGATAATTGCCACGGCCATGCCCGGAATAGCCTGCTCCTGCATCAGTGGTGTGATGGTGCGGTTAACGATATCGGCAATTTGTTGTTCTGTTTTTGCGGCAGCAAACGTGGAGAAAGAGGCTGTCAGCAGCAGCGCGCAGCATATCGATTTTTTCATCATGAAATCAGTTCCGTAATTAAAAGCAAAAGGGTGTCCGGGCCCGTCAGACGCAATCAGTGTGTTTGATTTGCACCGTGTTGACAAACGGTTAAATTTAGCAGCAGATATAAGTTTTTCTAACAGGCTTAATGATGACGCGTAGCTATATCCCTCTTAACTCGCTGCGGGCTTTTGAAGCCGCGGCTAGACATCTCAGCTTTACCCGCGCTGCGATTGAGCTCAACGTGACGCATTCTGCCATCAGCCAGCATGTAAAATCGCTGGAGCAGCAGCTGAATTGTCAGCTTTTTGTGCGCGGTTCTCGTGGATTAATGTTGACGACTGAAGGGGAAAGTCTGTTACCTGTACTTAATGACTCCTTCGATCGTATGGCGGGGATGTTGGATCGTTTTGCCACTAAACAGACCCAGGAAAAACTTAAAATTGGCGTAGTGGGAACCTTTGCTATCGGCTGTCTTTTCCCGCTGTTGAGCGATTTTAAGCGCAGTTACCCACATATTGATTTGCATATTTCTACCCATAACAATCGCGTGGATCCCGCCGCCGAAGGGCTGGATTATACCATTCGCTACGGTGGGGGAGCCTGGCACGATACCGATGCGCAATATTTATGTAGCGCGCTGATGTCTCCACTGTGTTCGCCAACATTGGCTTCGCAGATTCAAACGCCTGCGGATATCCTGAAATTTCCGTTATTACGATCGTATCGGCGGGATGAATGGGCGCTTTGGATGCAGGCGGCCGGAGAGGCGCCTCCGTCACCGACGCACAATGTGATGGTGTTTGATTCGTCAGTCACCATGCTGGAAGCCGCTCAGGCGGGGAGCGGTGTGGCAATTGCGCCAGTCAGAATGTTCACGCATTTGCTCAGCAGTGAACGTATCGTTCAGCCTTTTTTAACGCAGATTGATTTGGGAAGCTACTGGATAACGCGTTTGCAATCTCGCCCGGAGACGCCCGCGATGCGTGAATTTTCCCGTTGGTTGACCGGGGTGCTGCACAAATAAAAAAGGCCCGCCAATGGCGGGCCTGATAATTAACGCATGTACTTAGATGGTCAGAATACCAATCGCCGTTACAACGGTCAGGATAGCTGCCAGTCCGTAGAATACCCATTTGCCAGCCGGCACGTGGATTTTCAGGTCATGCATCGCGTGGTGCATACGGTGTAAACCACACCACAGCGGCAGAACGATCATCAGGAACAGAAACGCACGTCCGATGAAGCTCTGAGCGAATGCCAGTACGCGTTCATAGCTGAAAGCATCAGGAACAAAGCCCAGCGGCAGCATAATGCCTACCAGCAGGATCATTACCGGCGCAATGATTGCGCTCCACATACCGCCTGCACCAAACAGGCCCCAGAATACGGGTTCGTCAGAGCGTTTTGGATTTGGATTAATCATTCCGGACTCCTTACCAGAACAGGGCAACAAACAGTATGACTACTGTAGCAACCACAGTGACTGCCCAGAGACCTTTGATGATCGGCTCTGGCCCCATTTTTTCGTCTTTTACGATGATGTTGGCTGCTTTTGGTGCCAGCTCAAACCAGGTTTTGGTATGCAGCAGAGCTGCTGCCAGGGCGATAATGTTAAGGATTACCACCACCGGGTTTTGTAAAAAGGCGACAAAGCCCATCCAGGACTCTGCACCATGCTTGAGTGCAAACAGGCCGATAATCAGTTCAATGCTGAACCAGACTGCCGGGACTGCCGTGCCTTCACGCAGCATGTAAAAACGATAAAATGGCAGCTTTTTCCACCAAGTGGACGTCATTGGCCGCACATAGGCTTTACGTTTAGTCGTCATCGTGCACTCCTTAGCGTGGTTTCAGGGTAGCGATAAGAAAGTCTTTTGAACTTTCAACTTTACCCTGCTGAATGGCCGCAGCCGGATCGACGTGTTTCGGGCAGACTTCGGAGCAGTAGCCCACGAAAGTACAGGTCCAGACGCCGTTCGGGCTGTTCAATTGAGCCATACGCTCCTTCTTACCGTGGTCGCGGCTATCTTCGTTGTAACGATGCGCCAGCGTAATCGCAGCCGGTCCAATGAACTCAGGGTTCAGGCCGAACTGCGGGCACGCGGCGTAGCACAGACCACAGTTGATGCAACCAGAGAACTGATGATACTTCGCCATCTGCGCCGGAGTCTGGGTGTTTGGCCCCTGATCCGGTGTACGCGGGTTACCGATGATGTACGGTTTGATCGCTTCCAGGCTTTCGATAAAGTGCGTCATGTCGACGACCAGATCGCGCTCAATCGGGAAGTTACCCAGCGCTTCAACCTTCATGCCGTTTGTGTAATCACGCAGGAAGGTTTTGCACGCCAGTTTCGGTACATTGTTGACCATCATGCCGCAGGAGCCGCAGATTGCCATACGGCAGGACCAGCGGTAGCTCAGGTCCGGTGCCAGGTTATCCTTGATGTAGCCCAGCGCATCCAGCAGTGACGTGGTTTCATCATAAGGAACTTCGTAGAAAGCACTGTGCGGCGCGGTATCGGTTTCCGGGTTATAGCGCACCACCTCAACTTTCAGGTTTTTCATCTCAGCCATTCGCCTTCTCCTTCTTATCGGCTGCTTCCGCTTCGCCACCGTAAACACGTTTAGCCGGTGGCAGAGTGGTGATTTTCACGTCGCTGTATTCCAGGCGAGTCGTCCCGTCAGCATCGCGGAAGGCGAGGGTGTGTTTGAGGAAGTTCACGTCGTCACGCTCGGTGCAGCCTTCATCCAGACGCTGGTGCGCGCCGCGGGATTCTTTACGTGCCAGAGCGGAGTGCGCCATACATTCAGCAACGTTCAGACCGTGACCCAGTTCGATGGTGTACAGCAGGTCGGTGTTGAAGACGCTGGAAGTATCAGTGATACGTACGCGCTTGAAGCGCTCCTGCAGTTCCGCCAGCTTATCAACGGTTTTCTGCATGAGTTCCGGCGTACGGTAGATACCGCAACCTTCTTCCATGGAAATACCCATTTCGTCACGGATCTTAGACCAGTTTTCGTTACCTTCCTGGTTAACCAGATCTTTCAAGCGTTTTTCAACGCCAGCAACCTGTGCATCCAGAGCAGCACTGTTTGCAGCGCCAGCCGTTGCAGCGCGTTCCGCAGCTTGTTCACCGGCCATACGACCGAAGACCACCAGTTCCGCCAGAGAGTTGGAGCCCAGACGGTTAGCGCCATGCAGACCAACAGAGGAACATTCGCCGACAGCGAACAGACCTTTAATGCGGGTTTCACAGTGCTGATCGGTTTCGATACCGCCCATGGTGTAGTGTGCTGTCGGACGTACCGGGATCGGTTCTTTAACCGGATCGACACCCACATAGGCTTTCGCCAGTTCGCAGATGAACGGTAAACGTTCGAGCAGTTTTTTCTCGCCGAGGTGACGCAGGTCCAGGTGAACCACATCGCCACGCGGAGTGGAAATGGTGTTGCCTTTGCGCCATTCGTGCCAGAAAGCCTGAGAAACTTTGTCGCGCGGACCGAGTTCCATGTATTTGTTTTTCGGCTCGCCCAGCGGGGTTTCCGGACCCATGCCGTAGTCTTGCAGATAACGGTAGCCGTTTTTGTTGACCAGGATACCGCCTTCACCACGGCAACCTTCTGTCATCAGGATACCGGAGCCTGGCAGACCCGTCGGGTGATATTGAACGAATTCCATATCACGCAGCGGAACGCCGTGGCTCAGCGCCATGCCCATACCGTCGCCGGTTACGATGCCGCCGTTGGTATTGTAACGGTAAACACGACCAGCGCCGCCCGTTGCCATTACGACTGCGTTAGCACGGATCTGCACCAGCGTGCCTTCCATCATGTTCATGGCAACCAGGCCGCGGGCATGACCCTCGTCCACCAGGATATCCAGAACGAAGTGTTCGTCAAAGCGCTGAATCTGCGGGAACTGCAAAGATGTTTGGAACAGCGTATGCAACATGTGGAAGCCGGTTTTATCTGCGGCAAACCAGGTACGCTCGATTTTCATGCCGCCGAAGCGACGTACGTTGACGCTACCGTCTTCACGACGGCTCCATGGGCAGCCCCATTGTTCCAGTTGCGTCATTTCAGTTGGGCAGTGGTGGACAAAGTAATCCACGACATCCTGCTCACATAGCCAGTCTCCGCCTGCTACCGTATCGTGAAAATGGTAGTCAAAGCTGTCATGATCCTGCGCGACAGCAGCAGAGCCGCCTTCGGCAGCAACGGTATGGCTGCGCATTGGGTACACTTTTGAGATCAGTGCGATTTTAGCGTTGGGATTTGCTTGTGCGGCAGCAATTGCAGCACGTAATCCCGCGCCACCGGCGCCTATAATGGCAAGATCGGCTTGAAAGGTTTGCACGACATTCCTCCAGATTGTTGTTATTTCATCCCCGCCTGAAATCAGATGCTTCATCGGCTTCAAACAGGTTATGAACGCGTTTCCACTGCTCCTTTATAGGTACAATAGTATAGTCTTAGGGATGTGCGGGAAATTTGACGTGTTCGATTTTTTTAGCGTGTCACAGGGGGGAATTATCATTGAATTTGATTAATTTAATTACTAAACCACCCTATGTCGCTTTTTTTATCCAATTGCCGGTGCTGATTACTGCTGCCTGAAATTTGTCTCGTTAGCGCGATACGAGTAGACTTCGTGCCCTTGTCTTAAATCGGAGAAACAACCATGAGCGAAACGGCAACCTGGCAGCCGAGCGCGTCCATCCCCAATCTGTTAAAACGTGCAGCAATTATAGCGGAGATTCGCCGCTTTTTTGCCGATCGTGGCGTGCTGGAGGTTGAGACCCCTTGTATGAGTCAGGCAACGGTAACGGACATCCATCTGTTCCCGTTCGAAACACGTTTCGTTGGCCCTGGACACTCTCAGGGGATGAATCTCTATTTAATGACCAGCCCTGAATACCATATGAAGCGCCTGCTGGTGGCAGGGTGCGGCCCGGTGTATCAACTGTGCCGCAGCTTCCGTAATGAAGAGATGGGGCGCCATCATAACCCTGAATTCACCATGCTTGAGTGGTATCGTCCGCACTACGATATGTATCGGCTGATGAATGAGGTAGATGATTTGCTCCAGCAGGTGCTGGACTGTTCGCCTGCGGAAAGCCTCTCTTACCAGCAAGCCTTCCAGCGTCATCTGGAGATAGACCCGCTGTCTGCGGATAAAACCCAACTGCGGGAAGTGGCGGCGAAATTGGATCTCAGCAATATCGCCGATACCGAAGAAGACCGGGACACCTTACTGCAGCTGCTGTTTACGATGGGCGTTGAGCCACATATTGGTAAAGACAAACCGACGTTTGTGTATCATTTCCCGGCCAGCCAGGCATCACTGGCGCAAATCAGTACCGAAGATCACCGCGTGGCTGAACGTTTCGAGGTTTATTACAAAGGTATTGAGCTGGCAAATGGTTTCCATGAATTGACCGACGCGCGTGAACAACAGCAGCGGTTTGAACAGGATAACCGCAAACGCGCCGCACGAGGCTTACCGCAGCAACCTATCGATACCAACCTGCTGGAAGCGCTGAAAGTAGGCATGCCGGATTGCTCAGGCGTGGCGCTGGGTGTTGACCGTCTGGTGATGCTGGCGCTGGGCGCAGAGAGCCTGGCCGAGGTTATCGCATTTACCGTCGATCGCGCATAACTTACTCTTCCGCAATACAAAGTGGCGGCTTAATCGCCACTTTGTAGCATATTTTTTCATTTCCCCTCTAATAGCCACAATTTGCACCTGGATATTTGATATCGTTTAGGTATCAATTCTGTGTTGATTTTTTTATCGCTGAACTCTGCAAAGAGAGCAGTGCCAACCGGTGAGCGGCGTTTGCTAAACGCTTGCCAGAGTAAGGGATGGTTTAATGACCCAAACAATAAAAAAGATGAGCCTGCCAGGTCTCATTCTCATGATATTTACGTCAGTTTTCGGTTTTGCTAATAGCCCCTCCGCATTCTATTTAATGGGGTATAGTGCAATACCGTGGTATATATTTTCTGCATTATTATTCTTTATTCCATTTGCTTTAATGATGGCGGAAATGGGGTCTGCCTATCGGAAAGAAGAGGGGGGAATCTATTCGTGGATGAATAATAGCGTTGGACCGCGCTATGCCTTTATCGGCACGTTTATGTGGTTTTCTTCTTATGTGATATGGATGGTAAGTACTGCGGCGAAAGTCTGGGTACCTTTTTCAACCTTCTTGTTTGGCGCAGACATGACGCAGCACTGGCGTATTGCAGGGCTTGAGCCTACGCAGGTTGTCGGGCTGCTCGCCGTCGGCTGGATGATTCTGGTGACCTGCGTGGCATCCCGGGGTATTAATAAGATTGCGCGTATTACGGCAGTAGGCGGAATTGCCGTAATGTGTCTTAATTTAGTTCTGTTGTTAGTGAGTGTCGCTATTTTGTTATTAACTGGTGGCCACTTTGCACAGGATATTAATTTTATCTCCTCACCTAATCCCGGATATCAGTCCGGGCTGGCAATGTTGTCATTTGTTGTGTTTGCCATTTTTGCTTATGGCGGAATTGAAGCTGTAGGGGGACTGGTTGATAAAACAGAAAAACCAGAAAAGAACTTTGCTAAAGGCATTATTTTTGCCGCTATTGTCATTTCTGTTGGTTATTCACTGGCCATCTTTTTATGGGGCGTTAGCACCAACTGGCAGCAGGTATTAAGCAATAGCTCGGTCAACCTCGGCAATATTACTTATATCCTGATGAAGAGCCTCGGGATGACGTTGGGTAATGCGCTGCATCTTTCCCCTGAGACCGCGATGGTGATGGGCGTATGGTTTGCACGTATTACCGGGCTTTCCATGTTCCTTGCCTATACCGGCGCTTTTTTCACCCTCAGCTACTCACCGCTGAAAGCGATTATTCAGGGCACGCCGAAAGCGTTGTGGCCCGCGCCGATGACCAAACTGAATGCCGTAGGGATGCCGACGACGGCAATGTGGTTACAGTGCCTGCTGGTGAGCCTGTTTATCCTGTTGGTTTCATTTGGTGGCGATACGGCTTCAGCGTTCTATAACAAACTGACGCTGATGGCGAACGTATCCATGACGCTGCCGTATCTGTTCCTGGCGCTGGCGTTTCCGTTCTTTAAAGCCCGTCCGGGTCTGGAAAGACCGTTTGTTGTCTTTAAAACCCGAGCGGCGACGCTGCTGGCAACGGGTGTGGTCGTTCTGGTGGTGACGTTTGCCAACGTGTTCACCATCATCCAGCCGGTAATTGAAGCCGGGGACTGGAACAGTGCCTTGTGGATGACCGGCGGCCCGATCTTCTTCTCGCTGCTGGCGATGGCGATTTATCAGAACTACAGCCGTCGTATGGCGAAACTGCCGCAGTTGGCGACGGAGTAATCAAATTTATATTTAATCCGGCTCTCAGTCTACTCTGTAAGCCGGATTAACATTTTTATTTATAATAAGCATTTATGTTTTGTATGCTTTGTATTTTTATATAAAATTATTGTGTTCTTTGGTGATTATTTTTTTTGTTTGCTCCATCACAAATTGTTTTATTTGCTGATAGTATTGTGTCTAGATTCAAGCGCTGATTTAAGTGAGGGGAGAATGAGTAACCTTATATTTTGCCAGGTTGATGAATTAGGTTTTCCTAAATGGAATGGTGTTGATTATTTTAGATGGCATTATCTTCCTTCTAACTGGACGTTCAGTACGGGGACGGCACATTTATGGTTATATAAAAATCTTGGTTGATTTACCATCGCGATATGCTTCGGCAATATGCCAGAGAGGCTCAAATACCTTTATTGTTACTTGCCGGTGTTGCGGCTGCTGAGGTTGGCGGAATGCCAGAAAGATTTAAACCAGTGGTGCTACAAATTAAAAAAATCCTGGAGGCTGTTTCAAAGAGAGGAGGCAATACCTACTCAAACTCTACTTCAGTAGGTTCTGTCGCTATACAATTAGGGGTTGCCGCCAGAACTATGGGAATCCGACCAGATCTTTTATCATCCTTTGAGCAGTTCCAACTTTCCCAGTGCTTACTAAACGACCGTTTCAACGTTAGAGTGGTAGCCTTTCATTTACGAGACCTTATACATTATGATTATCCTGACATAGGTGATACCACAAACTTAACCGATGAGCAGATAATTGTTGTAGGATCCAGATACAACCGCGGCACCGAAAGAAATAAGCAAGACATCATTGATTCCATTACAGCACCTATTGGATCTCATCAGAGAGAATACAGTGAATATGGTCGGCGTATTCTTGAAAAGAAAATCGCCTTAATGAAAATAATGAAAGGTCTATGATGAGCTGGAAATCATTTGTTCTTAACTTTATCTGGTTTGTTATAAGCATATTTTGGATAGATATGTTATCTGTTCAAGACAAAGAGTGGTTTATCGATGGTAGAGGAATTAATAATATTTGTGATGTGATGACATACCTTGAAAATGATGATATTCGCCCAGTTGGTGTTATAATGACCTTACCATTATTCATTCCATATATTTATGCTGTTATTCGGAAGAGGCAGCGCTCTCTTTGGCAATATTCTGTTATTGCTACAATGGTCTTCTACTGGCTATGGCGTTTTTTTATCCGATATCAGATTTGCTTCTGATAGTTTCGGGAAGAAATCAGCCACAAAAAGTGGCCGATGTAGAATGCACTTTCCGGTTTATAGGCTTCCCGCCGGGCGGCTGCCTCTTCCTGCAGAACTTAATGTTCTCCCTGTTTGCTTACCGCCGAGGCTCTCCAGACGCATCTGGAACGGTGGGAATGGCATATCAATACCATGCTCGCGGAAGCCTGCCAGAATCAGCTGGTGGATTTCATGGCGCAGCGGCATGCGATGCCCCATTTCAGCGGCATAAATACGCAGTTCGAAGATTTGAATTCCTTGTTGCAGGTCAACCAGGAAGACTTCTGGCGCCGGGTTATCGATAACCAGCGAGCAACGATGTGCGGCAGTCAGCAGGATCTGCGTAACCTCCTCGCTGTTAGCCTCCGACGGTGCCGGGATGGTTAACACCACACGGGTAACCGAATCGGATAGCGACCAGTTGATAAACTGTTCGGTGATAAAGGCTTTGTTGGGTACGATGATCTCTTTGCGGTCCCAGTCGCTGATAGTGGTGGCACGGGTATTAATTTTCGTCACGCTACCGGTGAGATCGCGAATTGTAACCGTGTCGCCAATGCGGATTGGCTTTTCAAACAGGATAATCAGGCCGGAAATAAAGTTGGCGAAGATCTCCTGCAAACCAAAGCCCAGACCGACACCGAGAGCCGCCACCAGCCATTGCAGTTTGGACCACTCAATACCGATCATCGAGAAGCCCACCAGGCCGCCAATCAGCATCAGAAGATACTTAGTGATAGTGGTGATGGCGTAACCGGTGCCGGGGGTTAAATCCAGATGTTGCAGTAGCGCCAGCTCCAGCAACGCGGGTAGGTTGCGCACTAGCTGGGTGGTGATGATAAACACCAGAATAGCAATGAGCACCGCGCCCAGCGTTATCGGTTCTAAGCTTTCCACGCCCTGCACCGTGGAGGTGACATCCCACAACGAGATGTTTTCCAGGAAGCCGAAAGCGGAATGAATTTCAGACCACAGCACAATGACCGAGAGCAGGGCGATAAGCATCAGGATAGAACGTACCAGGCGCAGCGATTGCGCGCTGATTGCATCCAGATCCACTTCGCTTTCATCTACATCAATCGTACCTTCAAGGCTGGTGGAATGAGGTGGTTCTTCTTCGCCCCGCGCACGTTGCGCCAGCATTTCGGCGCGTCGATGTTTGGCGCGGTCAAACGCAAGGCGGCGGCGCTGAATTAGCATCCAGCGGCGGATGACGTGATACACCACCAGTAATAAGAACCAAATCGCCACGGATGTTTCCAGACGTGCCAGCAGGGCTTGCGATGTGGCGAGATAACCCACTGCCGCAGCGAGAATGGCAATCAGCGGCGCGCCCATCAGCATATTCCACAGCATACTATTGACCATGTTATCGCTGTTGCCCTCTTTATCGAGGTACAGCGGTATCCCGGCGCGTTTCAGGCTCAGGGTCACGACCGCCAGCGCACCGCAAATCAGAATAAAGCACAGACGTCCCAGTGAGGCGGAGAATTCCCTGTCATTGAGATTATCAAACATAATCACCGCCATGATCAGCGGGACAATCAGTCCGATGCTCATCAGGTAGTAGTGCATGGCTTTCGCGACGCGGTTACGTGGCCAGCCAAAGTGGGCAATGAACAGACCGTTGGGACGCGCAAAGGTGGCGCAAATCATTACCGCCCATAGCATAGGCACCGTGGCGGTAACGCCATCGCCGATAGCAACAGCCAGCGGGTAAGGCCAGGCTTCCTGCAACCCGTAACCGAGCGTTGCCCATAACACCGGCAACGGAGAAGCGACGAGTATTGACCAGAATACCGTGCGTATTGTCAGCCAGAAATGGTCCTGGGTGACTTTCCCGACTCGCGCGGACGAGCGTTCAAGGAAACGGGTGAAGTGCTTGCGCGAAGAGAGGCTAAAGCCAACCAGCACCAACGCCGCGAACAGCGGCAATAGTGTTTCTTTGCTGGTCAGCATCATGACGCTGGCTTTACCCAACTGATTAAACGTATCTAATGAGATCAAACGCCGCAGATCCTGAACGATGTCGACAGGCCAGGAGAGCGAGATGGGACTGACGTCTGACGTCCAGAACAGATAGCGGTGCGTTGCTTCGTTGACCTCTTTTAGCGCATCTTCCAGTTGGCTGTTGGAGACTTTGAGCTTGGTCAGCTCAAGGATCAGCGTATCGCCGCCCTGTAACAATGAGTTCAGCAGCTCGCGCTGGGTGCGTAGCTGGGCGTTGAGAATACTGCTCTGTTCAGCGGTCAGCGGTTGTCCATCGGCCTGATGAATTTGACGCAGCTGCGGCTGTTTGTTGAGGAGATCCTCATAGCGCATACGGTGCACGCGAAGCTGCGCCATTTCGGTATCCAACTGCTGGGGCTTGGGCATTTCCGGCAGACGGGATACCTGCGCGCGCAGCGCTTCTCCCAGCATATTTGAAACCCCAAGCCACTGAGACTGCTCTCGCAGCGTATTCAAGGCCTGGCGGACCTGCAGCGTTTGGCTGGCAGCCTGACGCTGCTGCGAGGCGACCAGGTCCATACGTTGCGCCTGTTGGTTCAAGGCCTGAGACAGCTCGCGGTTAACCTTGAACTGATCGACAATACCTTCCGGCAGTCCCGCGCTGTTTTCCGCCAGCAGTTCGGTACTTTCCAGCGCTCGCTCTGCTTCACGCTGGCGCTGACTGTTGAGTTGATTGCGCAAAGCCTGCAGGTAAGTGTCGAGTTGTTGACTCTGCTTTTCCGCCAGTTCGGAGCGCATACGCGCCAGTTCCTGACGGTTATTGGCGGAAAGCTGTGCCAGCTCCAGTTCATCGACCAGGGCTTTAAGTTTGGCGGATTCAGCTTGCATCGCCTGATTCTGCGCGGAATTGCCGTTGGCGGTACCAATGCGCCGCTCAAGCTCATTGAGCTGGCGGCGGGCATCGGTTTGCTGTTGAGGAAGCTGGCTTAACGAGTCGGCGATTTCCCGGGCGCGATCCTGCTCCTGCTGGGCCTGACGACTCTTTTCCAGCAGTTGGCTGCTAACCTGGAGGATCTCCTGGTTTAATGCATCGGTAGAGAGTCCGGTTGGCACATTGCGCGGTTCATCGCGCAGGTTACTAAGCTGTGCGCGTAACGTTGCGGACAGCTTGGGGAAGTTATCAATAACCTGCTGATATTGCTGTGCGCGCTCGAGAGAGCCTTTCCGCTCCTCAAGGGCATTCAGCGCGGACTGGAGCGCCTCGACGGTTTCTGGCTGAGCGGGTTTTGCCGCTTTTGCCTGCTCCAGTTCCTGTGTGAGTTGTTTGGCATCGGGGGCCGTCGCAGCGTACGCCCCCAGGCTGAGGCACCAGGCCATCAGAAAAGTGATAATCAGGCGCACAGCAGCGATTCCTATGTTTAACTTTCGTCTTTTTTGTCGTCAACCAGCGGGCTGGCGTCGTGTTCTGCTTCGATCTCTTCTTTCGCCAGCGGGGCCGGTTCTGTCTCTGGCGTCACGAAAGTCTCGGTCGAGATGGCCATTGGTTGGCCGATTTTGGTCACGGAAAGATCCTGCAACTGCTCAACCAGGTTAACTTTGCCAGGTGCGAACAGGTTGATGACGGTGGAACCGAGCTTAAAGCGGCCCATTTCCTGACCTTTCAACAGCGCCACCGACCCTTCGCTTTCGCCTTCCGGCCAGGTCCAGCGCTTGATGACGCCTTCACGCGGTGGGGTAATGGTGCCAGCCCATGTGGTTTCAATGCTGCCGACGATAGTCGCGCCGACCAGAATCTGCACCATCGGACCAAATTCGGTATCAAACAAACAGATTACGCGTTCGTTGCGGGCAAACAGGTTCGGTACGTTTTGCGCAGTCAGGATGTTTACAGAGAAGAGATCGCCCGGTACATACATCATTTCACGCAGGATACCGTTACACGGCATGTGTACACGGTGGTAATCGCGTGGAGACAAGTAAGTGGTTACAAACGTACCGTTGCGGAATTTGTCCGCCATCTGGTAGTTGCCAGCCAGCAGCGCTTCAAGGGTATAGCTGTGCCCTTTAGCCTGCAGCAATTTGTCTTCTTCGATGTTGCCTAACTGGTTGATCACGCCGTCAGCGGGCATGACCAGTACGTTTGGATCGGTATTAATCGGGCGAGCATCGTCGCGCAGCGGGCGAACAAAGAAGTCGTTAAAGGTGCGATAGCTGGCGGTGTCCGGCTTTTGCGCCTCTTTCATATCGACCTTGTAATATTTCACGAACAGATCGATAACCAATTTGGTCAGCCATCCCGCTCGTTTGCTCGCACCCCAACCCGCCAGGCGAGTGAGCCATAGTTTCGGCAGAATGTATTGTAGCGAAAGCTTAAATGAGTTTAACAAGGTAGCCTCCAGGCCATAATTTGTTCCCGATCCGGCATGTGGACCGGATCCTGAAAAAAGGGGGACGATTCTAGCGATGCTTAGCTTAGTTGTCAGTTGTCTGTATCAGAAAAGTTTTTACGCGTTTTTACCTGCGCCATGCTTTCCAGGATGCGGTGATAATTTTCAAACCGGGTTTCGGCTATGGCCCCTTTTTCTACAGCCTCACGGATAGCGCAGCCTGGATCGGTATCATGCTTGCAGTCGCGGTATTTGCAATGGCCCAGGTAGTCATGAAATTCGACAAAGCCATGCGTGATTTGTTCCGGCTCCAGATGCCACAGTCCGAACTCACGTACGCCAGGGGAGTCGATAACGTCGCCGCCGTGCGGGAAGTGATACAGGCGAGAGGCCGTGGTAGTGTGCTGTCCAAGACCGGAGTTGTCGGAGACATCGTTGGTCAGGATCTCTTCCTGCAGGCCGAGAAGATTATTGAGCAGGCTGGATTTACCTACGCCCGACTGACCGGCAAAAATGCTGATGCGATCGGTTAATGCTTCTTCAAGCGGTTTCAGGCCGTCTTTAGTACGGCTGGATACCATCAACACCCGATAGCCAATGTCGCGATAGTTATCCATCTGTTCGTTAACGAAGGCCATGCCTTCATCATCCAGCAGATCGATCTTATTCAGTACGATAATTGGTTCAACATGTAGCGTTTCGCAGGCTACCAGATATCGGTCGATAATATTGAGTGACAGCTCGGGTAAGATGGCTGAGACAATAACGATCTGGTCGATGTTGGCGGCAATAGGTTTTACCCCGTCGTAAAAGTCGGGACGTGTCAGTACCGAGGTACGATCGTGTACCGCTTCAACGATACCTTTGACATTCACGCCTTCAGCCGCCGCTTTACCTGGGCGCCAGACTACGCGATCGCCAGTAACCAGCGAGCGAATTGTACGGCGGATGTTGCAGCGGTGAATTTCACCGTCAGCAGACTCTACGTCGGCATGCATGCCAAAACGGCTGATAACGATGCCTTCAGCGGTTTCGCCAAACAGGTTGTCGTCGTAGTCGGGCTTCTCCGTGGACGTTTTGAGACGACGCTGGTGATTGGCGTTCACACGGCGCTGTTGGCCTTTGGAGAGTTTATTCTTACTCAATCGGACTGGCTCCTGGTCGCCCATGATGGGCAAAACATTTATGATACACACAATTTTAGAACAATGTAGTCACACTGAATGTGACGCTGAAGGGTGGAAAATAGCATGAGTGCCAATGAAAACAACCTGATTTGGATCGATCTGGAGATGACAGGTCTGGATCCCGAGCGCGATCGCATTATTGAGATCGCCACGCTGGTGACGGATGCCAACCTGAATATTCTGGCAGAAGGACCGACAATTGCGGTGCACCAGTCCGACGAACAACTGGCATTAATGGATGACTGGAACGTACGTACGCACACCGGTAGCGGGCTGGTGGAACGCGTGAAGGCGAGCACCATGGGCGATCGTGAAGCAGAACTGGCCACGCTGGCTTTTTTGAAAGAGTGGGTTCCGGAAGGGAAATCACCTATCTGTGGCAACAGCATCGGCCAGGATCGTCGTTTCCTGTTTAAATACATGCCGGAGCTGGAGGCGTATTTCCATTATCGCTATCTTGACGTTAGTACGCTCAAAGAACTGGCGCGTCGTTGGAAGCCGGAGATCCTGGCTGGCTTCACCAAGCAGGGAACGCATCAGGCGATGGACGACATTCGTGAATCTGTTGCTGAGCTTGCTTACTATCGCGAACATTTTATTAAGCTTTGATTTTGTTCTCCGGTGGCTTGCGTCACCGGCTTTTTGACGCTAAATTGTTCAGCTTGATTGCAAAGTAATCACTTGAACGAATTTTCGAAAAAAACGTATTCAAGGGGGTTGCAGCTAAACGGATTTCTCGTATAATGCGCCTCCCGTAACGACGCAGAAATGCGAATTACGACAGCAACAAATTTGCGGGAATAGCTCAGTTGGTAGAGCACGACCTTGCCAAGGTCGGGGTCGCGAGTTCGAGTCTCGTTTCCCGCTCCAAAATTTGAAAGTGCTTATTAAGCACAGACGCACCCAAGCGGGAATAGCTCAGTTGGTAGAGCACGACCTTGCCAAGGTCGGGGTCGCGAGTTCGAGTCTCGTTTCCCGCTCCAAAATTTGAAAGTGCTTATAAGCACAGACCACCAATCGCAGGATTTCGAATTGCGACAAGGCGGCAACTGAATGAGTCCTTAGGAGCTTACTGAAGTAAGTGACTCAGGCGAATGAAGGCAGCCAACGCAGTAGCGGTTCGAAAGACGAAGATTATGCGGGAATAGCTCAGTTGGTAGAGCACGACCTTGCCAAGGTCGGGGTCGCGAGTTCGAGTCTCGTTTCCCGCTCCAAATTCTTACCTCAATAAAAATATCCACAACGAATAATCGCGTTGGGGACGTTTTGTTTCGTCATTGACATACTCTTGTAAACAGACTTATCCACAGGTTCGGGTATTATTCCTGGAATGCAAAAAGCTTCGCCGGGTAAATAGTATCATTTTAACTAATTGAAATTATTGACTTAATTATCATTTCAAATTGTTAATGCGATCACTTGACGATTTTTTCCTTCTTGAATATCAATGTGTTTTTATTTTTATACACAAGCTGTGGATGACTTAAGCGTCGCGCGGCAGACCCTTCTCAATGACCCTGACCAAACGTTGTTTCTTCGGTAGCTGCACCTCAACTACGCAGGCATTTCGCTTCTCGATTTGCTGAGCAACCGCCCAGTCTATGTGTTCGTCGAGAAGTGGGTGCTCACCTCTGCGACTTTCCAGCGCGAGAATAACAGCGTCATTCCAGGGAGCATTACCCAACGCAACGGCGATATTTCGCAGCCAGCGCAGGTGGCCAATACGACGAATGGCAGACCCCTCCGTGACTTTTAAAAACCACGCTTCGCTCCAGCTAAACAGCTCTATTAACTCCGGAGCATGAAGCTGCTTGCGCGGGTTGAAGTCATCCTCTGTCGTCAACTGTGAATAGCGGTTCCACGGGCAAATGAGCTGGCAATCATCGCAGCCGTAAATTCGATTCCCCAACAATGGACGAAACTCTTCCGGTATCGGGCCTTCCAGTTCGATAGTGAGATAAGAGATACAGCGGCGCGCATCTACGGTGTAGGGTTCAACGATGGCCCCGGTGGGACAGATTGTCATGCAGGCGACGCATTTCCCGCATCCTTCTTCTGCTGGTTGGTCGACCGGCAAGGGTAAATCGATCAGTAATTCCCCGAGGAAGAAAAATGAACCGGCTTCGCGATTGAGGATTAGTGAGTGCTTACCTGTCCAGCCAAGCCCGGCTTTTTCCGCCAAAGGACGCTCAAGAATGGGCGCAGAATCGACAAAAGGTCTAAAATTCAGCGAAACGCAGTGCTGTTGAATCATCTCTCCCAGCTTTTTTAAGCGGTTACGTAGCAGCTTATGGTAGTCGCGGCCAAGCGCGTAACGGCTGACGTAACCCAGAGAAGGGTTCTTCAACGTGCTGGCAAAGGCCGCTTTGGCAGGAAGATAGTTCATACGTACGCAGATGACACGTAGCGTACCGGGCAACAATTCGTGGGGGCGGGCGCGCATCATGCCGTGACGGGCCATCCAGTCCATCTCGCCGTGGTATTGTTTATCCAGCCAGGCCTGCAGTTTGGGCTCTGCTTCGCTGAGGTCGGTATCGGCAATACCGACCTGCTGAAAGCCAAGCTCCAGCCCCCACTGCTTAATATTTTGCGCTAACTGATTGAGATCGAGGGGCTCTGACATGACGGACCATACAATGAAGAAAAACCCCGCAAGTATACCACACTCCATCTGGCACGCCGATGATATCAGGCGGATGGAGCGAGAGGCGGCAGACAGTTTAGGGCTGACGTTGTATGAGCTGATGCAACGGGCGGGAGAGGCGGCGTTTCAGGTCACCCGTGAGGCCTATCCGAACGCCCAACACTGGCTGGTGCTATGTGGTCACGGCAACAACGGCGGTGATGGTTACGTGGTGGCAAGACTTGCCAAAGCGCAGGGTTTTAATGTTACGTTGCTGGCGTACGAGAGTGATAAACCGCTCCCCGAAGAAGCGCAGCAGGCGCACGACGCCTGGCTTAACGCCGGTGGCGTTATTCATGCTGCTGATATTAACTGGCCAGACAGCGTGGACGTCATTATCGACGCGCTGTCAGGTACTGGCTTAAAAAACGCGCCGCGTGAACCTCTCCCGGCGTTGATCGAACGTGCCAATAGCCACCCAGCCCCTACAATTGCAATCGACATTCCCTCCGGCCTGCTTGCGCAGACGGGGGCGACGCCGGGGGCAGTCATCAACGCTGCGCATACCGTTACCTTTATTGCGCTCAAGCCAGGTCTGCTTACCGGTAAAGCACGCGATGTCACCGGACGTCTGCATGTTAACGCACTCGGGCTGGACGACTGGCTGGCGGGGCAGAACGCGCCGCTGCAACGTTTTGATGCTCAACAGCTTGCGCACTGGCTAACGCCGCGTCGGCCCACCTCACACAAAGGCTCTCACGGTCGGCTGGTGATTATCGGCGGCGACCACGGCACGGCAGGTGCAATACGTATGGCCGGTGAAGCGGCGTTGCGTGCGGGGGCCGGGCTGGTCAAAGTATTGACGCGCAGGGAGAACATTGCGCCTGTTCTGACTGCCAGACCAGAACTGATGGTCGATGCGCTGACGCCGCAGACTCTGGAAGAGAGCCTGGCATGGGCGGATGTTGTGGTGATAGGACCTGGGCTTGGTCAGCAGGAGTGGGGTAAAAAAGCGCTGCAAAAAGTAGAGAATTTTCGCAAACCGATGCTCTGGGATGCGGATGCGCTGAACCTGCTGGCAATCAACCCCGATAAACGTCACAATCGCGTGATCACGCCGCATCCAGGTGAAGCCGCGCGACTGCTGGGCTGTTCCATTGCAGAAATTGAAGACGATCGCTTACTTTGCGCACAACGTCTGGTAAAACGGTACGGAGGCGTGGTAGTGCTGAAAGGCGCGGGTACGGTTGTTGCTGCTGAACAAGCTGAGTTAGGTATTATTGATACAGGCAATGCAGGGATGGCCAGCGGCGGAATGGGGGATGTGCTTTCCGGTATTATTGGCGCATTGCTCGGACAGAAGCTTACCCCGTATGATGCAGCATGTGCGGGATGTGTTGCGCACGGAGCGGCTGCGGATGTGCTGGCGGCGCGTTTTGGTACGCGCGGCATGCTGGCGACAGATCTTTTTACCACGCTACAGCGTATTGTTAACCCTGATGTGATTGACGTTTATCATGATGAATCGAGTAATTCCACTACCTGATGAGCAGGCAACTTTAGACCTGGGACTGCGGGTAGCCAAAGCCTGTGACGGCGCGACGGTTATATATTTGTACGGCGACCTGGGGGCGGGTAAAACCACTTTCAGCCGGGGATTTCTGCAGGCGTTAGGTCATAAAGGTAATGTAAAAAGCCCCACCTACACGCTGGTTGAACCCTATTCACTCGATAACTTGATGGTATATCACTTCGATTTATACCGACTTGCGGACCCGGAGGAGCTGGAATTTATGGGGATCCGCGATTATTTTGCCAATGATGCCATCTGCCTGGTGGAATGGCCGCAACAAGGTAAAGGTGTACTGCCAGACCCGGACGTCGAAATACACATTGAATATCAGGCGCAAGGTCGAGAGGCGCGCGTAAGCGCAGTCTCCTCATCGGGTGAATTATTGCTGGCGCGTTTAGCCGAATAACCTTAAGGGTGGCGGGATGATTTATCGCATCAGAAACTGGCTGATGGCAACCCTGGTCCTGCTGTGCGCGCAGGCAGGGGCCGCCAGCCTCTCCGATCTTCAGGTTTCCAATGGCAATCAACAGGCGCGGATTACGCTGAGCTTTATTGGCGAGCCTGAATACGCCGTGAGCCAGGACGGGAAACGCACCGTCGCGCTGGATATAAAACAAACCGGAGTGATTCAGGGATTACCGCTGCTGTTTAGCGGCAATAATCTGGTGAAATCTATCCGCTCCGGCACGCCAAAAGATGCGCAGTCCTTGCGTCTGGTGGTGGATTTAACCGAGAACGGCAAGGCCGAAGCCGTTAAACGCCAGAACGGCGGCAATTATACCGTTGTGTTTACCATCAAAGCGGATGCGCCGCCGCCTCCACCTCCAGTGGTTGTTAAGCGTGTTGAAACGCCGGTTGTCGCCCCTCGTCCTGCCGAGCCTGCGCGTAACCCGTTTAAAGCAGAGAACGATCGCACCACGATGGTGACCAACAGTAATACCTCCACACGACCTGTGGCGCGCGCCAGCACCGGCAGCGGTGAAAAAGTGGTTATTGCCATTGATGCCGGACACGGCGGGCAGGATCCGGGGGCGATTGGCCCTGGCGGCACGCGTGAGAAAAACGTCACGATTGCCGTGGCGCGTAAACTACGCAGCTTGCTCAATGATGACCCAATGTTTAAAGGCGTACTCACCCGTGATGGCGATTACTTTATCTCGGTGATGGGGCGTTCAGACGTCGCACGTAAACAAAACGCCAATTTCCTGGTTTCTATTCACGCGGATGCCGCGCCAAACCGTGATGCCACAGGTGCTTCCGTTTGGGTGCTGTCGAACCGTCGGGCGAACAGTGAGATGGCCGGCTGGTTGGAACAGCACGAAAAACAATCAGAGCTGTTGGGCGGCGCGGGCGATGTGCTGGCAAACAGCCAGTCCGATCCTTATCTCAGCCAGGCCGTACTGGATCTGCAGTTCGGTCATTCGCAGCGCGTCGGGTATGATGTGGCGACCAGCATGATCGGCCAGTTAGAACGTATTGGTTCGATGCATAAGCGCCGTCCGGAACACGCCAGTCTTGGCGTACTGCGTTCGCCTGATATCCCGTCTGTGCTGGTTGAAACCGGCTTTATCAGTAACAACAGCGAAGAACGTCTGTTGGCGAGCGATGATTACCAGCAGCAACTGGCTGAGGCGATATACAAAGGATTGCGTAACTATTTCCAGGCGCACCCGATGCAAACCGGACCGCAGGGCGCGCCGGCGCAAACCGCCAGCGCCATATCGCCGGGTAACACGTTAACAAATTAAGGATTAGCCATGCCGATTCAGGTTCTACCGCCACAGCTGGCGAACCAGATTGCCGCAGGCGAGGTGGTAGAACGGCCTGCGTCAGTGGTGAAAGAGCTGGTGGAAAACAGCATCGATGCCGGTGCGACGCGCATTGATATCGATATTGAGCGCGGCGGCGCGAAGCTTATCCGTATTCGTGACAACGGCTGCGGGATTAAAAAAGACGAGCTGGCGCTGGCGCTGGCGCGTCATGCCACCAGTAAAATAGCCTCGCTTGACGATCTTGAGGCCATCGTTAGCCTCGGATTTCGTGGCGAAGCGCTGGCAAGTATCAGCTCCGTGTCTCGTTTAACCCTGACGTCGCGCACACAAGAGCAGCCTGAGGCCTGGCAAGCCTATGCTGAAGGGCGCGACATGGATGTGACGGTAAAACCTGCTGCGCATCCAGTGGGAACCACACTGGAGGTGTTAGATCTGTTCTACAACACCCCGGCGCGGCGCAAATTTATGCGCACCGAGAAAACTGAATTTAATCATATCGACGAGATTATTCGCCGCATTGCGCTGGCGCGTTTTGATGTGACGATTAATTTGTCTCACAACGGCAAAGTGGTGCGTCAGTACCGGGCAGTGGCCGCGGATGGGCAGAAAGAGCGCCGGCTGGGCGCGATTTGCGGCACGCCGTTTCTGGAGAATGCGCTGGCGATTGAATGGCAGCATGGTGATTTGACGCTGCGCGGCTGGGTGGCCGATCCTAACCACACAACGGCGGCGCTGGCAGAAATACAGTACTGTTATGTGAATGGTCGGATGATGCGAGATCGGCTGATCAACCATGCTATCCGCCAGGCCTGTGAAGATAAGCTGGGAGCCGATCAACAACCCGCTTTTGTGCTGTATCTGGAAATCGATCCGCATCAAGTGGATGTCAACGTACACCCAGCTAAACATGAGGTCCGTTTCCATCAATCCCGCCTGGTGCACGATTTTATTTACCAGGGCGTGTTGAGCGTCCTGCAACAGCAGCTTGAAACGCCGCTGCCGTTGGCTGATGACGACGAACCCGCTCCAAGGCACATCCCGGAAAACCGCGTTGCTGCCGGACGTAACCATTTTGCCGAGCCGGCTCCCGCGCGTGAACCTGCGACACCGCAGTACTCAACTGGCGCTGGAAACGGCAGTAGTGGCGCAGGCCGTCAGGCGGGGGCCAGTTGGCCTCATGCCCAACCCGGATACCAAAAGCAGCAGGGCGAAATTTATCAGAAACTGATGCAGACGCCGGCTCCAACACGTAAAACGCCGGTCTCTGAAACATCATCGGCACCTCTGAGCGGCAGCAGTCAGGGCTTTGGCCGGGTGCTAACGATTGTCGGTGCAGACTGCGCGTTACTCGAGTGCGATGGTCATATTCGGTTGCTGGCATTACCGGTGGCTGAGCGTTGGCTGCGTCAGGCGCAATTAACGCCGGACCAGGGGACCGTTTGCGCCCAGCCGTTGCTGATCCCTTTACGGTTAAAAGTCAACGCCGATGAAAAAGCGGCGCTGCAAAAAGGACAGAGCCAACTGGCTGAGCTGGGCATTGAATTTCAACTGGATGCGCAGCATGTGACCATCCGGGCGGTGCCTTTACCCTTACGCCAACAAAATTTACAAATCTTGATTCCTGAACTGATAGGCTACCTGGCGCAGCAATCCGTATTCGAGCCGGGCAATATTGCGCAGTGGATCGCACGTAACCTGATTAGCGAGCATCCACAGTGGAGTATGGCACAGGCGATTACGCTGTTAGCGGATGTTGAGCGGCTCTGCCCACAACTCGTGAAGGCACCGCCGGGCGGTCTGTTACAACCTGTTGATTTACATTCGGTAATGAATGCCCTGAAACATGAGTGATACCCGTAAGGCGAGCCTGCCAAAGGCGATTTTTTTGATGGGGCCAACGGCCTCCGGTAAAACGGCACTCGCAATTGAATTGCGTAAAGTTTTGCCCATAGAGTTGATAAGCGTTGATTCCGCCCTTATTTACAAGGGGATGGATATCGGTACAGCCAAGCCCGATGCAGATGAATTACAGGCCGCGCCGCACCGATTACTGGATATTCGCGATCCGTCGCAAGCGTACTCCGCTGCGGATTTTCGTCGCGATGCGTTAGCCGAGATGGCCGACATCACCGCCGCGGGGCGTATCCCGTTGCTGGTGGGCGGCACAATGTTATATTTCAAAGCCTTGCTTGAAGGGCTGTCGCCGTTACCGTCGGCGGACCCGGAAGTCAGGGCCAGAATTGAGCAGCAGGCGGCAGAGCAGGGTTGGGACGCGTTACACCGACAGCTTCAGGACATCGATCCGGTGGCTGCGGCGCGTATTCATCCAAATGATCCGCAAAGACTTTCCCGGGCACTGGAAGTTTTTTTCATTTCGGGTAAAACTTTAACGGAGCTGACGCAAACGTCAGGAGATGCTTTGCCGTATCAGGTGCATCAGTTTGCAATCGCCCCGGCGAGCCGTGAACTGCTCCATCAGCGAATTGAGCAGCGTTTTCATCAGATGTTAGCTTCAGGTTTTGAAGCAGAAGTCCGGGCGCTTTTTGCCCGTGGAGATTTGCATACGGATTTGCCTTCCATTCGTTGTGTAGGGTATCGCCAGATGTGGTCATACATTGAAGGTGAAATTTCATACGATGAAATGGTTTATAGAGGTGTTTGCGCCACGAGGCAGTTGGCGAAGCGACAGGTAACCTGGTTGCGTGGTTGGGAAGGGGTGCACTGGCTTGACAGTGAAAAGCCTGACCTGGCGCGAAACGAAGTATTACAGGTTGTTGGTGCTATCGCGAACTGAATGTGTACAATTGAAACGTATCGTGCGCAATTTTTCAGAATCGAAAGGTTCAAAGTACAAATAAGCATATAAGGAAAAGAGAGAATGGCTAAGGGGCAATCTTTACAAGATCCGTTCCTGAACGCATTGCGTCGGGAACGTGTTCCAGTTTCTATTTATTTGGTGAATGGTATTAAGCTGCAAGGTCAAATCGAGTCTTTTGATCAGTTCGTGATCCTGTTGAAAAACACGGTCAGCCAGATGGTTTATAAGCACGCGATTTCTACTGTTGTCCCGTCTCGTCCGGTTTCTCATCACAGCAATAATGCCACCGGCGGCACTGGCAGCAACTACCATCACGGTAGCAACGCGCAAGGTTCATCTGCGCAACAGGACAGCGAAGAAACCGAATAAGGTTATTAGCTGTTTTACATACGGGGAGCCAGCGATCCTGCGTTCCCCGTTGATTTATATTAAGGGGTTGACGCTTGTTTGACCGTTATGATGCCGGTGAGCAGGCGGTACTGGTACACATCTATTTTTCGCAAGACAAAGATATGGAAGACCTCCAGGAGTTTGAATCTCTGGTTTCTTCCGCCGGTGTCGAAGCAATGCAGGTGATTACCGGGAGCCGTAAAGCACCGCACCCGAAGTATTTTGTTGGTGAAGGTAAGGCAATCGAAATTGCCGAAGCCGTAAAAGCGACTGGCGCTGCGGTGGTGATTTTTGATCATGCTCTGAGCCCCGCCCAGGAACGTAACCTGGAACAGTTGTGCCAGTGTCTTGTAATCGACAGGACCGGTCTTATTTTAGATATTTTTGCCCAGCGTGCGCGCACCCATGAGGGTAAGTTGCAGGTTGAGCTGGCGCAGTTGCGCCATATGGCTACGCGTCTGGTCCGTGGCTGGACCCACCTTGAAAGGCAAAAGGGCGGGATTGGTTTGCGCGGTCCGGGTGAAACCCAGCTCGAAACCGACCGTCGTTTGCTGCGTAATCGCATTTTGCAAATACAGTCGCGCCTGGAAAAAGTTGAAAAGCAACGTGAGCAGGGGCGGCAGTCGCGCAAGAAAGCGGATGTCCCAACCGTATCACTGGTGGGATATACCAACGCCGGAAAATCCACCCTGTTCAACCAGATCACCGAAGCCCGGGTTTATGCAGCGGACCAGCTGTTTGCGACCCTGGACCCAACGCTGCGCCGCATAGACGTGGCGGACGTGGGTGAGACCGTGCTGGCGGATACCGTAGGGTTTATCCGCCATTTGCCGCACGACCTGGTGGCGGCATTTAAAGCCACCTTGCAGGAAACACGTCAGGCGACATTGCTGCTGCACGTTATTGATGCTGCAGATTTTCGTGTGCAGGAAAACATCGAAGCAGTCGACACGGTGCTCGAAGAGATCGATGCACATGAGATCCCGACCCTGCTGGTGATGAATAAAATCGATATGTTGGATGACTTTGAGCCGCGTATCGATAGAGATGAAGAGAATAAACCCATTCGCGTTTGGGTATCTGCGCAAACGGGGATTGGTATACCACAACTTTTTCAGGCTTTGACTGAGCGACTTTCCGGTGAGGTGGCGCAGCATACGTTGCGTTTGCCGCCGCAGGAAGGGCGATTGAGAAGCCGGTTTTATCAACTTCAGGCAATAGAAAAAGAGTGGATGGAGGAAGACGGCAGCGTAGGTCTGCAGATTCGTATGCCGATCGTAGACTGGCGTCGCCTCTGTAAACAAGAACCGGCACTGGAAGACTATGTTGTCTGATCTGACGGATATGGCCTGAAGATTTTTTCGCCTCTATACCTTGTGGATTTTGTGCGGCAGGAAGGCGGCAAGTCCTGAAATCTCCAGGAGCATAGTCAACTATGTGACTGGAGTGAGGGACGCAGCCAACGCATCGGCAGCGCAAAAGACGCAGGTATAGCATCGCATAACAAATATGGAGCACAAAAATGGCGTGGAATCAGCCCGGTAATAACGGACAAGACCGCGACCCCTGGGGAAGCAGCAAACCTGGCGGCAACCCTGAGGGAAATGGAAACAAAGGTGGTCGCGAGCAGGGACCTCCCGATCTGGACGATATCTTCCGCAAACTGAGTAAAAAGCTCGGTGGTCTGGGTGGCGGTAAAGGTACTGGTTCTGGCGGCGGTAGTTCATCTCAAGGCCCGCGTCCGCAACTGGGCGGTCGAGTCTTTACTATCGCAGCGGCCGCCATCGTCATTATCTGGGCGGCTAGCGGTTTCTATACCATTAAAGAAGCGGAACGTGGCGTGGTGACACGCTTCGGTAAATTCAGCCATTTGGTTGAACCGGGTCTGAACTGGAAACCGACCTTTATCGATGAAGTGACACCGGTCAACGTTGAAGCCGTGCGTGAACTTGCCGCATCCGGCGTTATGCTGACCTCTGACGAAAACGTCGTGCGCGTCGAAATGAACGTACAGTACCGCGTGACCGATCCGCAGCGTTACCTGTTTAGCGTAACCAGTGCGGATGACAGTCTGCGTCAGGCAACTGACAGCGCCCTGCGTGGGGTTATCGGTAAATACACCATGGACCGTATCCTGACCGAAGGGCGTACCGTTATTCGTAGCGATACCCAGCGTGAACTGGAAGAAACGATCCGTCCGTACAACATGGGTATCACCTTGCTGGACGTCAACTTCCAGGCAGCACGTCCGCCGGAAGAAGTAAAAGCCGCGTTTGACGATGCTATCGCAGCACGTGAAAACGAACAGCAGTACATCCGTGAAGCAGAAGCGTACACCAACGAAGTTCAGCCGCGTGCAAACGGTCAGGCTCAGCGTATTCTGGAAGAAGCGCGTGCGTATAAGACTCAGACCATCCTGGAAGCACAGGGTGAAGTGGCTCGCTTCGCAAAAATTCTGCCGGAATATAAAGCCGCACCGCAAATTACCCGCGAGCGTCTGTATATCGAAACCATGGAAAAAGTGCTGAGCAATACCCGCAAAGTCCTGGTTAACGATAAAGGCAGCAATCTGATGGTTCTGCCGCTGGATCAAATGCTGAAAGGTGGTAGTGCGCCAGCAGCAAAGACTGACAGCAGTTCAAACCTGTTGCGTCTGCCGCCAGCAACGACTTCCAGCACTGGAGCAAGCAATACATCGTCCACCAGTCAGGGCGATATTATGGACCAACGCCGCGCGAATGCGCAGCGTAACGACTACCAGCGTCAGGGGGAATAACGATGCGTAAGTCAGTTATTGCGATTATCATCATCGTTCTGGTAGTTCTGTTCATGTCTGTCTTTGTGGTCAAAGAAGGCGAGCGCGGTATTACTCTGCGCTTTGGTAAAGTTCTGCGTGACGATGAAAACAAGCCGCTGGTCGTTGCACCAGGCCTGCACTTCAAGATTCCGTTTATTGAATCTGTGAAGATGCTCGATGCGCGTATTCAGACCATGGACAACCAGGCCGATCGCTTTGTTACCAAAGAGAAGAAAGACCTGATTGTTGACTCCTACATCAAGTGGCGCATCAGTGACTTTAGCCGTTACTACCTGGCAACGGGCGGTGGCGATGTTTCTCAGGCGGAAGTCCTGCTGAAACGTAAGTTCTCTGACCGTCTGCGTTCTGAAATTGGTCGTCTGGACGTGAAGGACATCGTTACCGATTCCCGCGGTCGTCTGACCCTGGAAGTTCGTGACGCGCTGAACTCCGGTTCTGCTGGCACGGAAGATGAAGTGGCGACTCCGGCAGCTGATAGCGCGATTGCCGAAGCGGCTGAACGTGTTCAGGCTGAAACGAACGGTAAAGTACCGGTCATCAACCCGAACAGTATGGCGGCATTGGGCATCGAAGTGGTTGACGTGCGTATTAAGCAAATCAACCTGCCTGCTGAAGTGTCCGAGGCTATCTACAACCGTATGCGCGCTGAGCGTGAAGCGGTAGCACGTCGCCATCGTTCACAAGGCCAGGAAGAGGCGGAAAAACTGCGTGCAACGGCGGACTATGAAGTCACTAAAACGCTGGCAGAATCTGAGCGTCAGGGCCGTATCATGCGCGGTGAAGGCGATGCAGAAGCCGCTAAGCTGTTTGCCGATGCGTTTAGTCAGGATCCTGACTTCTACGCCTTCATCCGTAGCCTGCGTGCTTACGAGAAGAGCTTCGAAGGCAACCAGGACGTGATGGTCATGAGTCCGGACAGCGATTTCTTCCGCTACATGAAGACACCGAGTTCCGCGACACGCTAATCGCGTTCCAGCGGTTTTAAAGCAGCAAAACCACCGGCATCTCCAGGGATGCGGTGGTTTTCTTTTTATATAAGGGCGATGGATGAATTCAACAATTTTGCTGGCGCTCGCGTTGGTTTTGGTGCTGGAAGGGCTGGGTCCGATGCTTTATCCCAGAGCATGGAAGAAAATGATCTCTGCAATGGCGCAACTTCCCGAAAATATTTTGCGTCGTTTTGGTGGAGGTCTTGTGGTTGCGGGCGTAGTGGTCTACTACATGTTGAGGAAAACGATTGGCTGATTATTAAGTAGACTAATTTGCGGATTTTCGCATGCAAAAAGTGCTGTATATCTGAAAAAGCGGTGGTAGAATCCATTTTTAAGCAAACGGTGATTTTGAAAAATGGGTAACAACGTCGTCGTACTGGGCACCCAATGGGGTGACGAAGGTAAAGGGAAGATCGTCGATCTTCTGACTGAACGGGCTAAATATGTTGTGCGCTACCAGGGTGGTCACAACGCAGGCCATACTCTCGTAATCAACGGTGAAAAAACCGTCCTCCATCTTATTCCATCAGGTATTCTTCGCGAGAATGTCATCAGCATCATCGGTAACGGTGTTGTTCTGTCTCCGTCCGCGCTGATGAAAGAAATGAAAGGACTGGAAGATCGTGGTATCCCGGTTCGCGAGCGCCTGCTGCTGTCTGAAGCTTGTCCGCTGATCCTTGATTATCACGTTGCGTTGGATAACGCTCGTGAGAAAGCGCGTGGCGAGAAAGCGATCGGTACTACCGGTCGTGGTATCGGTCCGGCTTATGAAGACAAAGTAGCTCGTCGCGGTCTGCGTGTTGGCGATCTGTTTGATAAAGCAACCTTCGCTGAAAAACTGAAAGAAGTGATGGAATATCACAACTTCCAGCTGGTGAATTTCTATAAAGTTGAAGCAGTTGACTACCAGAAAGTGCTGGATGATGTGATGGCTATCGCCGACATCTTGACCTCGATGGTTGTTGATGTTTCCGATCTGCTGGACCAGGCGCGTAAGCGTGGCGATTTCGTCATGTTTGAAGGTGCGCAGGGTACGCTGCTGGATATCGACCACGGTACCTATCCGTACGTAACGTCCTCCAACACCACCGCAGGTGGCGTGGCAACCGGCTCCGGCCTGGGCCCACGTTATGTGGACTACGTTCTGGGTATCATCAAAGCTTACTCTACTCGTGTAGGTGCGGGGCCGTTCCCGACTGAACTGTTTGATGACGTTGGCGAGTTCCTGTGCAAACAAGGTAACGAGTATGGCGCGACCACCGGTCGTCGTCGTCGTACCGGCTGGCTGGACTCCGTTGCTGTACGCCGTGCAGTACAGATTAACTCCCTGTCTGGCTTCTGCCTGACCAAACTGGACGTACTGGACGGTTTGAAAGAGGTGAAAATCTGTGTCGCTTACCGTATGCCGGATGGCCGTGAAGTAACGACTACTCCGCTGGCAGCAGACGACTGGAAAGGTATCGAGCCGATTTACGAAACCATGCCGGGCTGGTCTGAATCTACCTTCGGTGTGAAGGAACGTAGCGGTCTGCCGCAGGCTGCACTGAACTACATCAAGCGTATTGAAGAACTGACCGGTGTGCCGATTGATATTATCTCAACTGGCCCAGACCGTACTGAAACCATGATCCTGCGCGACCCGTTCGACGCATAATTCTGGTTATAGCGTGGCGTCGAATGGCGCTGCGCTTGCAATATCTCAAGCCGGATAAGGTGCTTTGCATCAGAATCCGGCTTAAAATCACGTAAGTTCCTCGCTTTTTTCCTTCCCGAACTGAAATAAATTAGCGACCTGGCTGGTGGCTGGTTTATCATCAATATAATTAATACCACCAGGTTTATCCGTTTTATCCCTTTTCCTGAGGTTGATGTGCAGTTAACAAGTTTCACCGATTACGGATTACGTGCGCTAATCTACATGGCGTCACTTCCCGAAGGACGTATGACCAGTATTTCTGAGGTGACAGAAGTCTACGGCGTGTCCCGTAATCATATGGTCAAAATAATCAATCAACTTAGCCGGGCGGGCTTTGTTACTGCTATTCGAGGAAAAAATGGCGGTATCCGCTTGGGTAAACCCGCTAAGGATATTGGTATTGGTGATGTGGTTCGCGAGCTGGAACCCTTATCGTTGGTCAATTGTAGCAGCGAGTTTTGCCACATTACCCCAGCCTGTCGACTCAAACAGGCGCTTTCTAAGGCAGTGCAAAGTTTTCTCACGGAGCTGGACAACTACACACTTGCTGATTTGGTTGAAGAGAATCAACCGCTTTATAAATTATTGCTGGTGGAGTAATGAAGTCCAAAGTATTTCGCGTCGCATCGCGGCGGCAACTGAGCGAGTCGCCAGGAGCTTACAAAAGTAAGTGACTGGTGGGAGCAAAGGCAGCCAACAAAGAGGCGTCGTGAAAGACGAAGGAATTCCATCAGAGCTGACAATGGAGGAACCTCAATGTCACAAGATCCTTTCCAGGAACGCGAAGCTGAAAAATACGCGAATCCTATCCCAAGCCGGGAATTTATCCTCGAACATTTAACTAAACGTGAAAAACCGGCCAACCGTGATGAGCTGGCCGCTGAACTCAACATTGAAGGTGAAGAGCAGCAGGAAGCACTACGCCGCCGTCTGCGCGCGATGGAGCGTGACGGACAACTGGTCTTCACCCGTCGTCAGTGCTATGCGCTGCCGGAGCGTCTCGACCTGCTGAAAGGTACCGTTATTGGCCACCGTGATGGCTACGGCTTTCTGCGCGTTGAAGGCCGCAAAGATGACCTGTACCTGTCCAGCGAGCAGATGAAAACCTGCATTCATGGCGATCAGGTGCTGGCGCAGCCGCTGGGCGCGGACCGTAAAGGTCGTCGCGAAGCGCGTATTGTGCGCGTACTGGTGCCAAAAACCAGCCAAATTGTCGGTCGCTACTTCACCGATGCTGGCGTTGGGTTTGTCGTCCCTGACGACAGCCGTCTGAGTTTCGATATCCTGATCCCGCCGGAAGAGGTGATGGGCGCTCGTATGGGCTTTGTGGTCGTCGTTGAACTGACCCAACGTCCGACTCGCCGCACCAAAGCGGTGGGTAAAATTGTAGAAGTGCTGGGTGACAACATGGGAACCAGCATGGCCGTTGATATGGCCCTGCGTACTCATGAAATCCCATATATCTGGCCGCAGGCTGTTGAGAAACAGGTCGCCGGACTGAAAGAAGAAGTGCCGGAAGAGGCGAAAATAGGACGTGTCGATCTGCGCGACCTGCCGCTGGTGACTATCGATGGCGAAGATGCGCGTGACTTCGACGATGCGGTTTACTGCGAGAAGAAACGCGGCGGCGGCTGGCGTTTATGGGTGGCGATTGCCGACGTAAGCTATTACGTTCGCCCGCCGACTCCGCTGGACCAGGAAGCCCGCAGCCGTGGCACATCCGTTTACTTCCCGTCGCAGGTTGTCCCGATGCTGCCGGAAGTGCTTTCTAATGGATTGTGTTCGCTCAACCCGCAGGTGGACAGGTTGTGTATGGTCTGTGAAATGACCATTTCGTCGAAAGGCCGTTTAACCGGCTTTAAATTCTACGAAGCGGTCATGAGTTCCCATGCACGTCTGACCTACACCAAGGTCTGGCACATGCTGCAGGGCGACCAGGAGCTGCGTGAGCAGTACGCACCGCTGGTCAAACACATTGAAGAGCTGCATAACCTCTACAAAGTGCTGGATAAAGCCCGCGAAGAGCGCGGCGGTATCTCGTTTGAAAGTGAAGAGGCGAAGTTTATCTTCAATGCTGAACGCCGTATTGAGCGTATTGAGCAGACGCAGCGTAACGACGCGCACAAGCTGATTGAAGAGTGCATGATCATGGCGAACATCTCAGCGGCGCGATTCGTTGAGAAAGCCAAAGAGCCAGCACTGTTCCGTATTCACGATAAGCCGACGACCGAAGCGATTAACTCGTTCCGTTCCGTCCTGGCAGAGCTGGGACTGGAGCTGCCAGGTGGCAACAAACCTGAGCCGCGCGATTACGCTGAACTGCTGGAGTCGATTGCTGACCGTCCTGACGCAGAAATGCTGCAAACCATGCTGCTGCGTTCGATGAAGCAGGCGATTTACGATCCGGAAAACCGTGGTCACTTCGGCCTGGCGCTGCAATCTTATGCACACTTTACTTCACCGATCCGTCGTTACCCGGATCTCTCCTTGCACCGGGCGATTAAGTATCTGCTGGCGCAGGAGCAGGGCCATAAAGGCAACACCACTGAAACGGGTGGCTACCATTATTCGATGGAGGAGATGCTGCAACTGGGTCAGCACTGTTCGATGGCCGAGCGCCGTGCTGACGAAGCCACGCGCGATGTCTCTGACTGGTTGAAGTGCGACTTCATGCTGGATCAGGTGGGGAATGTCTTCAAAGGCGTGATCGCCAGCGTCACCGGATTTGGCTTCTTTGTCCGTCTTGATGAGTTGTTTATCGACGGTCTGGTGCATGTCTCCTCCCTGGATAACGACTACTATCGTTTCGACCAGGTTGGGCAGCGCCTGACGGGTGAATCCAGCGGTCAGATGTATCGCCTGGGCGATCGCGTGGAAGTTCGCGTGGAAGCAGTCAACATGGACGAGCGTAAGATCGACTTTAGCTTGATCTCCAGCGAACGTGCGCCGCGTAATGAAGGTAAAACTGCGCGCGAAAAAGCCAAAAAAAGCGATGCGGGTAAAAATACCGGTAAACGTCGTCAGATGGGCAAAAAGGTGAATTTCGAGCCGGATAGCGCTTTCCGCGGTGAGAAAAAAGGCAGAGCCAAACCTCAGGCGGAAAAGAATGCGGCTGAGAAGAAAGGCGACAAAAAAGCGAAAAAGCCATCGGCAAAAACGCTTAAAATTGCTGCCGCCACCAAAGCTAAACGTGCGGCGAAAAAGAAAGTCGCACAATAACTGCCATAAACAGTAAGTCGGGCAATCTCGTGTTGCCCGCGTTATGCATAAACTATTAACGAGTACATTCATGAGTGAAATGATTTACGGCATCCATGCGGTGCAGGCTCTGCTGGAACGTGCGCCTGAGCGCTTCCAGGACGTCTTTATTCTCAAAGGTCGTGAAGATAAACGCCTGCTGCCGCTGATCCACGCACTGGAAGCACAGGGTGTTGTCATTCAACTGGCTAACCGTCAGTTTCTGGATGAGAAAAGCGAGGGTGCGGTACATCAGGGGATTATTGCTCGTGTGAAGCCGGGCCGTCAGTATCAGGAAAACGATCTGCCGGATCTGATTGCTACGCTCGATCAGCCGTTCTTTTTGATCCTCGATGGCGTCACCGACCCGCATAACCTGGGGGCATGCCTGCGTAGCGCCGATGCCGCTGGCGTACATGCTGTAATCGTACCGAAGGATCGTTCCGCTCAGTTGAATGCTACGGCGAAAAAAGTGGCCTGCGGTGCGGCAGAAAGCGTACCGCTGATCCGCGTGACCAACCTGGCGCGCACCATGCGTATGCTGCAGGAAGAGAATATCTGGATCGTCGGAACCGCTGGCGAAGCCGACCATACTCTCTACCAGAGCAAAATGACCGGACGTCTGGCGCTGGTGATGGGAGCAGAAGGTGAAGGTATGCGCCGTCTGACCCGTGAACACTGTGACGAACTGATCAGTATCCCGATGGCAGGTAGCGTTTCGTCGCTGAACGTTTCAGTTGCGACGGGCATCTGCCTGTTTGAAGCAGTCCGTCAGCGCAGCTAAACTATCTCCCTGATTTCTCTCTTCTCTCAAGCCATCTTTCGGGATGGCTTTTTTGTGACCGTTGTCCCATGCGTTCTCTCTGCTGCCTGACCATACTTAAAGCGACGGCCATTGACGGAGGGAGACACAATGCACTGGCAAACGCACACCGTTTTTAACCAACCTGTACCGCTCAATAACAGTAACTTATATTTGTCCGACGGCGCGCTGTGCGAAGCGGTTATCCGTGAAGGCGCTGGCTGGGATAGCGATCTTCTCGCCAGTATTGGTCAGCAGCTAGGGACTGCCGAGTCGCTCGAACTGGGTCGTCTGGCCAATGCTTTTCCACCTGAACTATTGCGCTACGACCCGCAGGGGCAGCGGCTGGATGATGTGCGTTTTCATCCTGCCTGGCATTTGCTGATGCAGGGATTGTGCGCCAACCGCGTACATAATCTGGCCTGGGAAGAAGACGCGAGGCAAGGAACATTTGTTGCCCGGGCGGCGCGTTTCATGCTGCATGCGCAGGTTGAAGCAGGCACGTTGTGTCCGGTGACCATGACGTTTGCCGCCACACCGCTGTTACTTCAAATGTTACCCGCCCCCTTTCACGACTGGCTGACGCCGCTGCTAAGCGACCGTTATGACTCGCATTTACTGCCCGGAGGGCAAAAGCGCGGGCTACTGATTGGTATGGGTATGACCGAAAAACAGGGTGGTTCAGATGTGCTGAGCAATACCACTCAGGCAGAACGTCTTGTCGACGGCTCGTATCGGCTGGTGGGACATAAGTGGTTTTTCTCCGTGCCGCAAAGCGATGCCCATTTGGTGCTGGCCCAGGCAAAGGGCGGCTTATCCTGCTTTTTTGTACCGCAATTTTTACCTGACGGGCAGCGTAATGCCATCCGTCTTGAACGACTGAAAGATAAGTTAGGCAACCGCTCCAACGCCAGCTGCGAGGTTGAATTCCACGATGCGATTGGCTGGCTATTGGGCGAAGAAGGGGAAGGTATCCGCCATATCCTGAAGATGGGCGGGATGACGCGTTTTGACTGCGCGCTCGGCAGTCACGGCATGATGCGACGTGCTTTTTCCGTCGCGATTTATCATGCGCACCAGCGACAGGTTTTTGGCAAGCCATTGATTGAACAGCCGATGATGCGTCAGGTATTAGGCCGGATGGCGCTCCAACTGGAAGGGCAAACGGCGCTACTGTTTCGACTGGCGCGGGCCTGGGACCGTCGTGCTGATGCCAAAGAAGCGCTGTGGGCCAGGTTGTTCACGCCAGCAGCGAAATTCTCCGTTTGCAAGGTCGGTATGCCGTTTGTGGCTGAGGCGATGGAAGTGCTGGGCGGGATTGGCTATTGCGAGGAGAGTGAGCTGCCGCGCCTGTATCGTGAGATGCCGGTAAACAGTATCTGGGAAGGCTCCGGCAACATTATGTGCCTTGATGTATTGCGGGTACTGACAAAACAACCCGGCATCTACGATATGCTCAGCGAAGCCTTTGCGGAGGTAAAGGGGCAGGATCGACATTACGATCGGATGGTGCGTCAGCTACAGCAGCGTTTACGTAAACCCAGTGAGGCATTGGGACGAGAGATTACGCAGCAGCTTTTCCTGCTCGGTTGCGGGGCGCAGATGTTGCGTTATTCTTCTCCGCCAGTGGCGCAGGCCTGGTGCCAAATGATGCTTGATACGCGGGGTGGACTACGATTGTCTGAACAGGTGCTGAACGATTTGCTCCTGCGGGCAACGGGGGGGTTACGGTAATAACTTGCCTGATGGCGACGCGGGTGCGTCTTATCATGCCTACGCTCAGTCCAGGTCAGATAAGTTTACGCCATCCGGCAATCTGTTACGCATAAAGTATGGCCTGTACGCGCCAGTTGTCGGGCTGCTGGTCTTCGTACATCTGAATGATCCGATACCATGAGGCACCTTGTTCATCCGCTTTTAACGCGATTACACGTTCTACATCCTGCGGATTCCCTGCAATGTTACTGACAGAGATCAGGCCAATTTCGTTCAGGCCAGTAACGCAGTCAGCACTGGCGAATTCGGCAGACTGCGCCGTAGTGTCTGCCAGTCCAGCAGAAAGCAGCAGTGAGGATAAGGCAAGAGATTGTTTCATCGTCAGCTCCATTATTCGTACCCCTACACACGGCAGGGCATTCCATCGCGATAATAAACCTCAAGCTTCCTGCTGTTGGTTTATTGTGCACAGGTAAACGCATAGAGGCGCAAAGCAATGTAAAGCTGACTAAATTTCAACCCAATGTTATTTACGATACAAAATTGCCTGTGAATACCATTGGCCTGTCACGATGGTTTCATCTACTAATAAAACCACGTAGTAATCAGCTTTAGCCGCGACGGCTTTGGCACGGATCTCTGCCAGCGCATCATCCGGAGAGCCTCTTACCAGCGCGCTAACCGTCCCTAATCGCTGTAACCCATTACTCTGGTCACGGCGGATCTCCTGCGGGTGGTCGGCAACGGGCGGTGCGGGTTGCGGCGTTCCCTGTAGCACGCTACAGGCGCTTAAAAACATAACCAGCAACAAAGAGGCAAACCGACGCATAACTCTATCTCGTTTCCTGATAGCCATAGTGTAGTGCCTTATTAATTTCCCTTTAGGGGAATGTTCCCGAATTGTTATCTCTCACGCGATTTTCGAATGAAAATGTTGCGAAAGCGTAACCCAGTTCTCAACATTATGAATCATTGCCGAACACATTCGCTTGCGTTAAGTATTGCTGCATGGCATACCAGAAAAAAAGGGGGCAACAAATGATAGAAATTGAGACACGACAGTTAGCTGGTATCCCTGTCCTGCACGCCGTTCCGGCTGGTAAACGCGAATGTTCACTCCCTTGTATTCTCTTTTATCACGGGTTTACATCTTCAAGTCTGGTCTACAGTTATTTTGCTGTTGCGCTGGCTCAGGCCGGATTTCGCGTCGTCATGCCAGATGCGCCCGAACATGGCGCCCGCTTTAAAGGTAATGCTCAGGAGCGAATGTTCCGCTTCTGGCATATATTGCAGCAAAACATGCAGGAGTTTACGACGTTACGTGCGGCTCTGGTGGCAGAAAATTGGCTTTCAGATGAGCGGCTTGCCGTCGGTGGGGCATCGATGGGGGGAATGACTGCATTGGGCATAATGGCGCGCCATCCTGAGGTTAAATGTGTAGCCAGCCTGATGGGCTCAGGCTATTTTACCCGGCTTGCGCAGACGCTTTTTCCTCCTTTACAGGTTCAGACCCCAGAGCAACAGGCGGAGTTTGATGCCGTTATCGCCCCGTTTGCCGAATGGGATGTTACGCATCAGTTGCCACGCCTCGCCGACAGGCCGTTGTTGCTGTGGCATGGACAGGATGATGATGTTGTACCGGCAGTTGAAACCTTCCGCTTACAGCAAGCGCTGATTCAGGCAGGTTTGGACAACAATCTGACCTGCCTGTGGGAAGCGGGCGTACGGCATCGCATCACGCCAGAAGCGTTGGCCGCAACAGTGACGTTTTTCCGCCAGCACCTTTAAACGCGCATAATGCTCACGCCCTGAGCTTCAAGCTGTTGCAGAATCTCAGGGTTTGCATTTTTGCCGGTAATGAGCATATCGATTTGATCGGCGCGACTGAACAGCATTCCCGCACGTTCACCGACTTTACTGCTATCGACCAGCACCACCAGTTTACCCACCACGTTAAGCATCTTCTGCTCGGCCATCGCGGTCAGCATATCGGTTTTATACAGTCCGTCCGCGGTCAACCCTTTGCCGCTGGTAAACATCCAGTGTCCGGCATACAGGCTATTTTCACTGCCTTGCGGGCTAAGCGTGATGGATTGGCTTTTGTTATATTGCCCTCCCATGATGATCACGCTGTCATGCTCCTGGTCGATCAGATAGTTCGCCAGCGGCAAATAATTGGTGATGATCTGCACCGGCTTGCCGCACATTTCGCGACCCAGCAGGAAAGCGGTCGATCCGCAGTTGATCACTACGCTTTCACCCGCATTCACAAGCTGGGATGCTGCCTTGGCAATGCGAACTTTTTCATCGTGGTTCTGCGCCTGGTGCAGATTCATTGGCGTCCAGCGCGGCCGCTGCTGGGTAATAGCTTCTGCGCCGTTGCGTACTTTTTTGAGTTTGCCGCTTTCGTCGAGCTTGTTGATGTCCCGGCGCGCAGTGGCGGGTGAAATCCCCAGACGCTCAACTACGTTCTCAACGGTAACAAAGCCCAACTGCGCCAGCATATCCAGCAATATTTGATGTCTTTGTGCTTCAGTCATGAGCTATTCCGATACAAATTGATTTGAAAAGATGATATTTGAAATAGCCTGGAAATACTAAAGTAAATGGGAAAAAAATGCCGGGATGGCCCGGCATTTTGTGTGGATCACAAGAACGATTTAAACGGTAAATCCGGTTCAATGGTGAAGCAGTCATCAAAGCCGCGCGGATAGTGATATTCAAAGTTATCTTTGTCCAGCGGCCAGGTGAACTTGCCACCTACCTGCCAGATGAATGGCTTAAAGCCATACTTAAGGCGATCTTTTTTCATCTCCCACAGTACGCGGATCTCCTGCGGATCGGCCTGAAAGTTTGACCAGATATCATGATGGAAAGGGATCACCACTTTTGTATTCAGGGCCTCCGCCATACGCAGCATGTCAGAACTGGTCATTTTGTCCGTAATACCCCGTGGGTTCTCGCCGTAGGATCCGAGTGCGACGTCGATCTGGTGCTCGTTGCCATGCTTTGCATAGTAGTTGGAGTAGTGTGAGTCGCCGCTATGATAAAGCGTACCGCCCGGCGTTTTGAACAGATAGTTTACTGCGCGGGCATCCATACCATCCGGCAGTACGCCAGCGGCTTTCTGATCGGCGGGCAGGGTGATTAACGCAGTACGATCGAACGCATCAAGCGCATGAATTTCAATATCTTTCACTTTTACCACATCGCCTGGTTTTACCACGATGCAGCGCTCTTTTGGTACACCCCAACCGATCCACAGATCCACACAAGTCTGCGGTCCAATAAACGGCACGTCGTCGGCACAGTTCTGCATGACGGCTGCCGCAACATTTACGTCGATGTGATCGTTATGATCGTGCGTGGCCAGCACCGCATCGATCTGACGAATGGCAAACGGATCAAGAACAAACGGCGTGGTGCGCAGGTTTGGCTGCAGCTTCTTCACCCCTGCCATGCGTTGCATCTGGTGACCGGTTTTCATCAGCGGGTTACCGTGACTCTGTTTGCCCGTGCCGCACCAGAAATCGACGCAGACGTTAGTCCCGCCTTCCGACTTCAGCCAAATTCCGGTGCAGCCGAGCCACCACATCGCGAAAGTACCTGGTGCGACCTGTTCCTGCTCGATCTCTTCATTCAGCCAGCTTCCCCACTCCGGGAATGTGCTCAGGATCCATGATTCACGCGTGATGCTTTTTACTTTACTCATCGCAATTACCTTCATGTTTATTCAAGTTGAATCAAATTGTGATTTGTTTTGATTGATACTGACATCATTTTCTCAAGAAGGCAATGCGTTGATTTTTGATGTTGAATGAAAAATTGTTAACAAATTACAACGTGACAAGATGGTTTATATGAAATGTATTTTTTTATTTTATTGTTTTAAATGGATTTATTTTGAAGTGAATGAATTCGGAGCAAATCCACTCTGCAAGTGAGAGAATTATTTGCGTACTGCATCACATTTAATCAAATTCAATCTTGTTGTGATTACTTTTGAAAATTAGAGTGAGAGCACAACATCCTGGGCATCTGTAATGAATGTTCAGCAACTTCGTCTACTGGAGATCGTTATGGAGATCCTCTACAACATCTTTACCGTCTTTTTTAATCAGGTCATGACCAATGCACCGTTGCTGTTGGGTATTGTGACCTGCCTCGGCTACATCCTGTTGCGTAAAAGTGTCAGCGTTATTATCAAAGGCACGATCAAAACGATTATCGGTTTTATGTTATTGCAGGCAGGGTCGGGCATTCTGACCAGCACGTTTAAACCGGTAGTGGCGAAGATGTCCGAGGTTTACGGTATCAACGGTGCGATTTCCGATACCTATGCCTCCATGATGGCAACCATCGAACGTATGGGGGATGCCTATAGCTGGGTAGGGTACGCGGTACTGTTGGCGCTGGCGCTAAACATTTGTTACGTGCTGCTACGGCGGATTACCGGTATTCGTACCATCATGCTGACCGGGCACATCATGTTCCAGCAGGCGGGCCTGATCGCCGTCTCTTTCTACATCTTTGGCTATTCCATGTGGACCACCATCATCTGTACCGCGGTGCTGGTGTCGCTCTACTGGGGCATTACCTCCAATATGATGTACAAGCCGACCCAGGAAGTGACCGACGGCTGTGGTTTTTCCATCGGTCACCAGCAGCAGTTCGCCTCCTGGATTGCTTACAAAGTCGCGCCGTATCTGGGTAAGAAAGAGGAGAGCGTAGAAGATCTCAAGCTGCCAGGCTGGCTGAATATCTTCCACGACAACATCGTTTCTACCGCGATTGTGATGACCATCTTCTTCGGGGCGATCCTGCTCTCTTTCGGCATTGATGTGGTTCAGGCGATGGCGGGTAAAACCCACTGGACGGTGTATATCCTGCAAACCGGTTTTTCGTTTGCTGTCGCTATCTTCATCATCACCCAGGGCGTACGTATGTTCGTTGCTGAACTTTCAGAAGCGTTCAACGGTATCTCTCAACGCCTGATCCCGGGCGCGGTACTGGCCATCGACTGCGCGGCGATTTATAGCTTTGCTCCTAACGCGGTGGTCTGGGGCTTTATGTGGGGGACCATCGGCCAACTGATTGCGGTGGGCATCCTTGTGGCCTGCGGCTCTTCCATTCTGATTATCCCAGGCTTTATCCCGATGTTCTTCTCGAACGCCACTATCGGCGTATTTGCTAACCACTTTGGCGGCTGGCGCGCAGCGCTCAAGATTTGCCTGGTGATGGGGATGATCGAAATCTTCGGCTGCGTCTGGGCGGTGAAGCTCACCGGTATGAGCGCCTGGATGGGCATGGCGGACTGGTCAATTCTGGCACCGCCGATGATGCAAGGCTTTGCCTCCATCGGCATCGTGTTTATGGCCGTCATTATTCTGATTGCACTGGCTTATATGTTTTTCGCAGGACGCACGTTGCGTGCTGAGGAAGACGCAGAAAAACAACTGGCAGAACACTCTGCTTAATAAGGAGTTCCGATTATGACCGTACGTATTCTGGCTGTGTGTGGCAATGGGCAGGGCAGTTCCATGATCATGAAAATGAAGGTGGACCAGTTTTTAACCCAGTCAAATATTGACCATACGGTAAACAGCTGCGCCGTGGGCGAATACAAAAGTGAACTGAGCGGAGCGGATATTATCATCGCCTCTACGCATATCGCCGGTGAGATTACCGTTTCTGGCAATAAATATGTCGTTGGCGTACGCAACATGCTGTCTCCTGCCGATTTTGGACCAAAACTGCTGGAAGTGATCAAAGCGCATTTTCCGCAGGACGTGAAGTAAGGGGCGGCATATGAAATTACGTGACTCGCTGGCAGACAATAGTTCCATCCTTTTGCAAGCCGAGGCCAGTACCTGGCAGGAAGCGGTAAAGCTTGGCGTGGATCTGCTGGTTAAGGCTGATGTGGTTGAACCACGCTACTACCAGGCCATCCTTGATGGCGTTGAGCAGTTTGGCCCGTACTTTGTGATTGCGCCAGGCCTGGCGATGCCGCACGGCCGTCCGGAGGAAGGGGTCAAGAAAACCGGTTTTGCGCTGGTGACGCTGAAAACGCCGCTGGTGTTTAACCACGAGGATAACGACCCGGTCGACATTCTGATCACGATGGCGGCAGTTGACGCCAACACGCATCAGGAAGTGGGCATCATGCAGATCGTGAATCTCTTTGATGACGAAGCCAATTTCGACCGTTTACGCGCCTGCCGCACCGCGCAGGAAGTGTTGGATTTAATTGATAACGCCACTGCGGCGGCTGTTTAAAAGGATACCAAAATGTCATTACCTATGTTGCAGGTTGCGCTGGATAACCAATCAATGTCTTCCGCGTATGAAACGACGCGTCTGATTGCCGAAGAGGTCGATATCATTGAGGTGGGCACTATTCTTTGCGTGGCAGAGGGCGTGCGCGCCGTTCGCGATCTGAAAGCGCTTTACCCACATAAAATTGTGCTGGCGGACGCCAAAATTGCCGATGCGGGAAAAATCCTCTCCCGCATGTGTTTCGAAGCCAACGCCGACTGGGTCACCGTCATCTGCTGTGCCGATATCAACACCACCAAGGGTGCGCTGGAGGTGGCGAAAGAATTTAACGGTGATGTACAGATTGAACTGACTGGTTACTGGACCTGGGAGCAGGCGCAAGAGTGGCGTGACGCAGGGATTGGGCAAGTTGTATATCACCGCAGTCGTGATGCGCAGGCGGCGGGCGTGGCGTGGGGAGAAGCGGATATCAGCGCGATCAAGCGTCTGTCCGAGATGGGCTTTAAAGTCACCGTCACCGGCGGTCTGGCGCTGGAAGATCTGCCGCTGTTCCAGGGAATTCCGATTCACGTCTTTATTGCCGGCCGCAGTATTCGCGATGCCGCCTCTCCGGTGGAAGCGGCCCGTCAGTTCAAACGTTCTATCGCCCAACTGTGGGGATGAGGAGCGACTATGTTGTCGAAACAGGTCCCGCTCGGTATTTATGAAAAAGCACTCCCCGGCGGGGAGTGCTGGCTGGAACGCTTGCAACTGGCGAAGGAACTGGGCTTTGACTTTGTCGAAATGTCGGTTGATGAAACCGACGCTCGCCTGGCGCGTCTTGACTGGAACCGCGAGCAGCGACTGGCGCTGGTGGCCGCTATCGCCGACACCGGGATACGGGTACCGTCCATGTGCCTGAGCGCTCATCGTCGTTTTCCGCTTGGTAGTGAAGATGATGCGGTACGCGAACAGGGGCTGGAGATCATGCGTAAAGCCATCCAGTTCGCCCAGGATATCGGCATCCGTGTGATTCAGCTGGCGGGTTACGACGTTTATTACCAGCAGGCCAATAACGAAACGCGTCGTCGGTTCCGCGATGGGCTGAAAGAGAGCGTAGAGATGGCGAGCCGTGCACAGGTGACGCTGGCGATGGAAATCATGGATTATCCACTGATGAATTCGATCAGTAAGGCACTGGGATACGCCCACTATCTCAACAATCCGTGGTTCCAGCTGTATCCCGATATTGGCAATTTATCGGCGTGGGATAACGACGTGCAGATGGAGCTGCAGGCGGGAATGGGCCATATAGTTGCCGTACACGTGAAAGATACCAAACCCGGCGTATTCAAAAATGTGCCGTTTGGTGAAGGGGTTGTCGATTTCGAACGTTGTTTTGCGACGCTCAAACAGAGTGGGTATTGCGGGCCATACCTGATTGAGATGTGGAGCGAAACGTCGGACGACCCGGCACGTGAAGTGGCGAAGGCGCGCGACTGGGTGAAAGCGCGTATGGCCAGCGCGGGCCTGGTGGAGGCAGTGTAATGCAAAAACGTAAACAGCAGGTTTTTGAGGCCAACATGGATCTGCCGCGCTACGGGCTGGTGACGTTTACCTGGGGTAACGTCAGCGCCATTGACCGCGAACGCGGGCTGGTGGTGATTAAGCCCAGTGGCGTCGACTACCAAACAATGACAGTGGATGACATGGTGGTTGTGGATCTGCACGGTAATGTGGTGGAGGGACGCTATCGTCCTTCTTCCGACACCCTCACCCATCTGGCGCTGTATCGCCGTTTTTCCTCTCTCGGCGGCGTGGTGCATACCCACTCAACCCACGCGACGGCATGGGCGCAGGCAGGTCTGGCAATTCCTGCGCTCGGCACGACGCATGCTGACTACTTCTTTGGCGATATTCCCTGTACCCGGGCTTTAACTGAAGCTGAAGTTCAGGAGGAGTATGAACTTAATACCGGTAGGGTGATTATTGAAACGCTCGGGGAGGTGGAACCTTTACATACGCCTGGCGTAGTGGTGTACCAACATGGCCCGTTTGCCTGGGGCAAAGATGCTCACGACGCGGTACATAACGCTGTGGTGATGGAAGAGGTGGCAAAAATGGCATGGATTGCGCGTGGCATTAATCCGGCGCTCAGCCCCATCGACAGTTACCTGATGAATAAGCACTTCATGCGTAAGCACGGCCCAAATGCCTATTACGGCCAGAAGTAAGAAAAAACGTTCCGGAGCCAACTCTTCATGGGGATGAGATCGGTCTGGCTTCGGGATTGTTTTGCAAAAAAAAGCCCCCAGTGAAGGGGGCAAGTCAAACTGTGGCAATGTTCTCGTTGGTTGTTTCTGGTGCTAGCGATAAATATCTGCACTGGCGTGCATATTTCCGTTACTACCGGGTTCCCTGGTGAGGATCACGTGATAGTAGGTTGCGCCTTGCGCATCGGTTTCTTCATTCAGGGCCTGAGTGGCTTCACTTTCAGTGGCGAAATTATGATTTATGTAAATAACGCCTAAGCTCTGCACATCATCCATATTCCTGGCCTGATGATTGTCAATTTTGATGGCTGCCGTTGCATTTGCACTGAGCAAAAGTACAGCCAGAAGGGTCAAAACACGGGCTCGCATATGTACCTCCTCGACTGCGGTCTCTGGTTAGCTCTCTCCTGTGAGTGGATAACTTCTGATTTAATTTTAACCGCTGCCGGCGCAGTCGATAGCGACCATTTCTGATGCAGTTGTTCAAAAAATTACCGCAAAGCCATCTTTTCTTTAATTAACAATCAGCTGATGCCTTCCGCTACGGTTAAAAATACCTGCCTTACGCGCATAAGCTCTTACCAAATAGTCAATTTAATCGGGTGAGTACGCCGTTTATAGTGAGCCAGATAATTAATATAACTTTATGATAATTAGGCAAAAACTTATGGATACTTCATTCATGGATTTCAGCTATTTCGTGATTATGTTTATGGTCGCGCTGGTGGCTGGCTTTATTAACGTGGTGTCGGGCGGCGGTGGTTTTCTCTCTATTGGCGCTCTCTTAATTTCTGGTTTACCCCCGGCTAATGCGCTGGCAACCAATAAAATTCAGGCACTGGGTAGCTCGCTAACCTCCGGAATTTACTTTTTACGCCGGGGACATATTAATGTGCAGGAGCATAAATATGTCTTTTTATCTGCCTTTATCGGTTCTGCGATGGGCACAACGCTTATCCAGTTTATTGAACCGGACGTGTTGAAGAAACTGCTGCCGATCCTGATTATCGCGGTCGCTATCTACTTTATTTCTGCGCCTAATCTTAGCGAACCGAAAAGAAAGCAGCAGGTATCCCTGTTTCTCTTCTCGTTGATCTGCGGGGGAGGTATTGGGTTTTATGATGGTTTTCTCGGTGCCGGGGCCGGCTCCTTTTATACGCTCTGCTATATCCTGCTGTGGGGGTACAGTATCGATAAAGCGCAAATCCACTCGAATTTTATCAACCTGGCGTCGAACATTGCCTCGATTCTGTTCTTCATTTTCGGCGGTAAAATGATCTGGTCGCTGGGGCTGGTGATGTTTGCCGGGCAATCCCTTGGCGCACGTCTGGGTGCGACAGTCGTACTGACGCGCGGCAAGAAAGTCATCCGACCCATGATTGTCATCGTCTCTATTTGTATCAGCGTCAAAATGCTGCTGGATATGTATTAATGGCGACATGATAAATAATCGTACAAGCACCTTGAGTTTAACTGCTGACCCCAGTATTATGACGCGTCATTTTTCAGCCGACCTTTAACACGTTCCTTGCCTCCATGGGCCTCGGCTGACCCAGACAGGAGGCTGAATAATCCGTAAGGAGCAATTCGATGCGTCATTACGAAATCGTTTTTATGGTCCATCCTGACCAGAGCGAACAGGTTCCGGGTATGATCGAACGCTACACTGCTGCCATCACTGGTGCAGAAGGCACGATCCACCGTCTGGAAGACTGGGGCCGCCGTCAGCTGGCTTACCCGATCAACAAACTGCACAAAGCTCACTACGTTCTGATGAACGTTGAAGCGCCGCAGGAAGTGATCGATGAGCTGGAAACTACCTTCCGCTTCAACGATGCCGTTATCCGCAGCATGGTTATGCGTACTAAACACGCTGTTACCGAAGCATCTCCGATGGTTAAAGCGAAAGACGAGCGCCGTGAGCGTCGCGATGATTTCGCTAACGAAACCGCAGATGATGCTGAAGCTGGGGATTCTGAAGAGTAATTTCTGATGACCAACCGTCTGGCGTTGTCCGGCACCGTGTGCAGGGCTCCCCTTCGAAAGGTCAGTCCATCAGGAATTCCTCATTGCCAGTTCGTGCTTGAGCATCGTTCTGTGCAGGAGGAAGCCGGGTTTCACCGGCAGGCGTGGTGCCAAATGCCCGTTATTATTAGCGGACACGAAAACCAGGCCATTACTCACAGTATAACGGTCGGTAGCGCAGTGACCGTTCAGGGGTTCATCTCTTGCCACAAGGCAAAGAACGGCCTGAGCAAAATGGTTCTGCATGCCGAGCAGATTGAATTGATAGATTCTGGAGACTAGCCATATGGCACGTTATTTCCGTCGTCGCAAGTTCTGCCGTTTCACCGCGGAAGGCGTTCAAGAGATCGACTATAAAGATATCGCTACGCTGAAAAACTACATCACCGAAAGCGGTAAGATTGTCCCAAGCCGTATCACCGGTACCCGTGCAAAATACCAGCGTCAGCTGGCTCGCGCTATCAAACGCGCTCGCTACCTGTCTCTGCTGCCGTACACTGATCGTCATCAGTAATCGGTCACGGTCCATTAATACGACTTTGAGAGGATAAGGTAATGCAAGTTATTCTGCTTGATAAAGTAGCAAACCTGGGTAGCCTGGGTGATCAGGTTAACGTTAAAGCGGGCTATGCTCGTAACTTCCTGGTACCACAGGGTAAAGCTGTTCCTGCTACCAAGAAAAACGTTGAATTTTTCGAAGCGCGTCGCGCTGAGCTGGAAGCTAAACTGGCTGACGTTCTGTCCGCTGCTGAAGCTCGTGCTGAGAAAATCAACGCACTGGAAACCGTAACCATCGCGTCTAAAGCTGGCGACGAAGGTAAACTGTTCGGTTCCATCGGTACTCGCGACATCGCTGACGCTGTAACTGCAGCTGGCGTTGAAGTTGCTAAGAGCGAAGTTCGTCTGCCGAACGGCGTTCTGCGTACCACTGGTGAGCACGAAGTGAGCTTCCAGGTTCACAGCGAAGTGTTTGCTAAGCTGACTGTAAACGTAGTTGCAGAATAAGTTTTTATTCTGATGACCGCGTAAAAGCGCCGGCCCTGTGCCGGCGTTTTGCTTTTCTGTTCCCCCGCTTTTCTCTCTGGCTATTCTTTATCCTTTTCGGGATAATCACAAAAATAAAACATTATTTCAAAGTGGTGATGGAATGGAACCAACGCACCAACCTCTGTTTGCGCGTAAAAATGTTGTCTATCTGAGCGCGGCGTTCTGCTGCCTGCTGTGGGGGAGCGCCTATCCGGCGATCAAAAGCGGATATGAGATCTTCCAGATTGCCACGGATGACATTCCCTCAAAGATTGTCTTTGCCGGATATCGCTTTCTGTTTGCGGGAATATTGCTGCTAATGCTGGCGATGGCGCAGCGAAAACCGATTGGCCGGTTAAGCCCGCGTCAGTACGGCCAACTCACGCTGTTGGGGCTGACGCAAACCTCGCTGCAATACATCTTCTTCTATATTGGCCTGGCTTTCACGACGGGGGTGAAAGGGTCCATCATGAATGCGACAGGGACCTTCTTCAGCGTGCTACTGGCCCATTTTATCTACCATAATGACAAACTGAGCTACAACAAAGCGCTGGGCTGTATCCTTGGCTTTGCTGGGGTGATGGTAGTGAACTTTAGCAGCGGAATGGATTTTAGTTTCAGCCTGTTAGGAGACGGCTCAGTAGTGATGGCGGCCTTTATTCTTTCTGCTGCCACGCTATATGGAAAACGTATTTCTCAGACGGTGGACCCGACGGTAATGACAGGGTACCAGTTGGGCGGTGGCGGTCTGGCGTTGGTTATCGGTGGCTACGCTTTTGGCGGCACGCTGACCGTACACGGTGCGTCTTCGGTAGCAATTCTGGGCTACCTGACGTTACTCTCTTCGGTCGCCTTTGCCTTGTGGAGTATTCTGCTCAAGCATAATCGTGTGGGGATGATTGCGCCGTTTAACTTCCTGATCCCGGTTTCGGGGGCGGTGCTGTCGGCGATATTCCTCGGCGAAAACATTCTCGAATGGAAATACTCACTGGCGCTGGTGCTGGTCTGTTCGGGGATCTGGTGGGTGAATAAGGTGAAGCGCTGACGCTTCACCTTGATGCCTGATGGCGCCGCTTAACGGGCGCGAATAAAACTGCCGTTAGGCTGGCGGGTGAACAGAACCTGCTGGCCATTCCCGGTATCAATGGTTAATCCCGTCACCACGCCATTGGCATTCTGCCTGATCTGCACCATCTGACCGTCTTTCAGGTTGCTTAGCGGTTTTCCCGCGCCTTCAACCTGCGCCATTGCATACACATCGGTTGGCGGGAGGTTATGGTCACGGAAGACCTGGGCCAGCGTTTTGCCCGAGTCTACGCGATAAGAGCGCCACTGTTGCTCAATTCCGCTATCCTGTTGGAAAGGTTGCGTCTGCGGCTGAGATTGCTGAGCCTGCGGCTGCGCATCAGGTTCTCCTTCCTGGATTGGCTCTGGAGCAACCGGAGCGACCTGGCCGGGATCGTTTTGCGGGGCGACTAACTGTGCCTGTAGCTGAGCCTCGGTTGGTGGCTGCGACTGTGACTGTAAATCCAGCTGGGCAGTACGCGTCACCACAGGGGCATCGCTGGTGTCACTGGAAGGAAGCAGGAAACCTATCACCAGCACGATAGCAGCAATAATAATGCCGCGGCGGTGCATAGGCGGTAGCGGATCCATAATGCGAAAATTGTCCGGTGCATGCCAGATTTTCGCCAGGGTTGGTTTTAATTCAAAGCGCCCGGGCATGGCTTTCCTCCTGCTCCGCGTCTCGTTCCTCGATCATAGAGTATAGATGGCTAACGCTATGATGTTCGTCATATTACCCGCTTTCGTGACGTCAACGCGGGATATTCCTATTGTTTATGTTTCCTCGCGATTTGTCATCTGTTCCCGAGACAAAGTTTTACCGGATGCGGCATGGCTGATATGCTGCCCGCTACTTTACATCCGATGAAAGGAAATATGATGGCTAACCCGACTTTTGACACTATCGAAGCGCAAGCAAGCTACGGCATTGGTTTGCAGGTAGGACAACAGCTGAGCGAATCCGGACTGGAAGGACTGTTGCCTGAAGCGCTGGTAGCGGGTATCGCTGACGCGCTGGAAGGTAAGCACCCGGCAGTGCCGGTTGATGTTGTGCATCGCGCGCTGCGTGAAATCCATGAACGCGCTGATGCAGTACGTCGCGAACGCTTCCAGGCTATGGCGGCTGATGGCGTCAAATATCTGGAAGAAAACCGTGAGAAAGAGGGTGTGAACAGCACTGAATCCGGTTTGCAGTTCCGTGTTCTGACTCAGGGCGAAGGGGCTATTCCGGCGCGTACTGACCGCGTTCGCGTGCATTATACCGGTAAACTGATCGACGGTACCGTGTTTGACAGCTCTGTCGCACGTGGCGAACCGGCTGAATTCCCGGTTAACGGCGTAATCCCTGGCTGGATTGAAGCACTGACCCTGATGCCGGTAGGTTCGAAATGGGAACTGACTATTCCTCAGGAACTGGCTTACGGCGAGCGTGGTGCTGGCGCGTCCATTCCTCCGTTCAGCACGCTGGTGTTCGACGTTGAGCTGCTTGAGATCCTGTAAGCAGTGACTTCTGTTCCCCCCGAGGTCGGGGGGAACAAATAAATAGCGTGAAAAGCTATAGTTACGTCGTTGTCGATATTTTATCTTGCAAATGCCGCATCAGCGTGTATTTTTGTGAGCTGATTCGCGCTATCAGAGTGATATGACACTCACTTTAAACATTAAATTAACATTATATCTAAATCTTAGTATTCATCCCGCCAATTCTTACCTAATATCGATGAGTCCTGATAACAGGATCGTCGTATCATAGACACACTAAAGGCCGTAGAGCCTGAACAACACAGACAGGTACAGGAAGAAAAAACATGGTAGATCAGGTAAAAGTCGACACCGCTGAAGAGGCGTCGTCTGAACAGTCGCTACGGCGCAATCTCACAAACCGTCATATTCAACTTATTGCTATTGGTGGTGCTATCGGTACTGGCCTGTTTATGGGCTCCGGTAAAACCATCAGTCTCGCCGGACCGTCGATCATCTTTGTATATATGATCATCGGTTTTATGCTGTTTTTCGTGATGCGGGCAATGGGTGAATTGCTGCTCTCGAATCTGGAGTACAAATCGTTTAGTGATTTCGCCTCCGACCTGCTCGGGCCGTGGGCCGGGTATTTTACCGGCTGGACCTACTGGTTCTGCTGGGTCGTTACTGGGATGGCAGACGTTGTCGCGATTACCGCGTATGCGCAATTCTGGTTCCCCGAACTGTCAGACTGGGTCGCCTCGCTGGCGGTGATTGTGCTGCTGCTGAGCCTCAACCTCGCCACCGTAAAAATGTTCGGTGAGATGGAGTTCTGGTTTGCGATGATCAAAATCGTCGCCATCATCGGCCTGATTGTCGTCGGTCTGGTGATGGTGCTGACGCACTTCCAGTCGCCAACCGGCGTTCAGGCATCGTTCACGCATCTGTGGAATGACGGTGGCTGGTTCCCGAAAGGTCTGAGCGGCTTCTTTGCCGGCTTCCAGATAGCGGTGTTCGCGTTTGTGGGTATTGAGCTGGTGGGAACGACCGCTGCGGAAACCAAGGATCCTGAGAAATCTCTGCCGCGCGCCATTAACTCGATTCCAATCCGTATTATCATGTTCTACGTGTTCGCGCTGATCGTGATTATGTCCGTAACGCCGTGGAGCTCGGTAGTACCAACCAAGAGCCCATTCGTTGAACTGTTTGTGCTGGTTGGTCTGCCTGCTGCGGCGAGCCTGATCAACTTTGTGGTTCTGACTTCAGCTGCCTCTTCCGCAAACAGCGGCGTGTTCTCTACCAGCCGTATGCTGTTCGGCCTGGCGCAGGAAGGCGTTGCGCCTAAAGCATTTGCCAAGCTGTCTAAACGCGCAGTTCCGGCGAAGGGGTTAACCTTCTCCTGTATCTGTCTGTTGGGCGGCGTGGTGATGCTGTACGTGAACCCGAGCGTGATTGGCGCGTTCACCATGATCACCACCGTGTCGGCGATTCTGTTCATGTTCGTCTGGACCATCATTCTTTGCTCGTACCTGGTGTACCGCAAGCAACGTCCTCACCTGCATGAAAAATCAATCTACAAGATGCCGTTAGGCAAGCTGATGTGCTGGGTATGTATGGCGTTCTTCGTCTTCGTACTGGTACTGCTGACGCTGGAAGATGATACCCGTCAGGCGTTGATGGTGACGCCGCTGTGGTTCATCGCGCTGGGTCTGGGCTGGTTGTTTATCGGTAAGAAACGTATGGCGGGTATGCGTTAAGCGTTGTCATATCGGACACAAAAAAGGCCACATAAGCAGTGGCCGAATTCGGACTTCAGGAAGGCGCTCTCGGGCGCCTTTTTTTATTCACCTGCGAGGGCACGCGGGAACAACACATTGTTTTCCAGGCTGATGTGTTCCATCAGGTCATCGATCATTTCGTTAATGCCGTTATACATGGCTTTCCAGGTGGTGCAGGCTTCTGGCGGCGGCGTCACGTTGTGGGTGATGTGTTTGATCACTTCCACCAGTTCACCCGCATCGTCATGTTCGCTTTCCATCACGCTGATTGGCCCCATCGCCTGGCTACCCATGCCCTGTTTGATCATCGGGAACAGGATCTGCTCTTCTTTCATCATGTGGCTGGACAGCTCTTCATGCAGCATGGTCAGATTTTTCGCCAGACCGCGCGGTACGTTCGGTTTGTCTGCGTGAACGCGTTCAACTTTTGTGGCCTGCAGGATCAGCTCCGGCAGCTGTTCGCGGTGTCTGTCGTGATAACGTACGATGATATGGTCGATGATTTCAGCCAGAGCCACGGTACGCCAGTCTTTCTCCAGCGGCTGTTCAGCCAGCTGCGCAAGCTGCGCCTCAATAACGTCTAAATCCAGCTCTTTACGCGCGGCAGCGCGTGCCAGCGTTTGCTTACCGCCGCAGCAGTAATCCATATCGTATTTACGAAACAGGGCCGAAGCGCGAGGAATAGAGAGCGCCAGTTCACCTAAAGGTTGATCGCGATAAGACATTGCCGTTACCTCATTCTCAATAATATAAGATGTATTTTAAATACAACTTATGGCGAAGGATATAACCCTTTCGGGGTGGGGTGTTTTGTGATGAACGTCACGAAAATTTCTTATTTCGTTAAGGTGCTGAATCTTATTGGAAAGGTGAGGGGCGGCGAAAAAAGCGGCTCGACAGGATTAAATAAGCGCACGCCGCTGCCGATAGTTAGACCTCAGACAATACCTGCATAATAAAAAGGCTACAGATGTTCAAACGAATCAAAGTGATAACCTTACTTATCACCGTGTTACTCGCCCTGGGCGCAATGCAGCTCATCTCCGCGGGCGTCTTTATTGGCGCGCTCAATAACGATAAGCAGAACTTTAACGTGTCTCAACTTTCCAGCCAGAATGTGGCCGAGTTTACCGATGCGTGGATTAGCCTGAACCAGGCTCGCGTCACGCTCAACCGGGGCATGCTGCGTTTACAGGGAACGATGGCTAGCGAGATTAACGGCGGTCAGTTGAAGGAGTTGGTGAACACAGCAAATCGCCTGTTGGCCGAATCGAAAGAGCATTACGATAAATACTACGCTCTACCGGAAACGCCGGGGTTGGATGAGCATCTGGCCGATCGACTGGAAGAACAGTACGGCATCTATTCTGCGACGCTGGCAAAAATGAACGCGCTGCTGGCTGAAGGAAAGCTGGAAGATATGTTCAAGCAGAACGCCGAGCAAAAGCAAACGGCCATGCAGGAAGTTTATCGGGAATGGCGTAGCGCGCAAACGGCGCTGGCCACTGCCGGGGTACAGGACAATGAGAGTGACTACCAGAAGATAATCTGGCTGCTGTCCGCGGTGATGCTGATTGTCGTCACCGTGATTATCGCCAGTTGGCTGGCGATGCAGCGAGTGCTGCTCAAGCCGCTCCACGAGGTGATGGGACATATTCGCCATATTGCCGCAGGTGATTTGACTCACCGCATCAATGCCGATGGCAGTAATGAAATGGCGCTGCTGGCAGGCAACGTCCGCGACATGCAGCAGGCGCTGGCGAACACGGTCAGCGTGGTGCGTGACGGGGCTGACACCATCTATACCGGCGCGGGTGAAATTGCCGCTGGCAGTAACGATCTCTCTTCACGTACCGAACAGCAGGCCGCCTCTCTGGAGGAGACCGCAGCCAGCATGGAACAACTTACTGCAACCGTGAGACAGAATGCAGATAACGCGCGTCAGGCGACCAGCCTGGCAAAAAATGCTTCGCAGACGGCGCAGAAAGGCGGAACCGTGGTTGATGGCGTGGTGCGTACGATGGATGAAATCGCCACCAGTTCCAGCAAAATTGCGCAAATTACTACTGTTATCGACGGTATTGCTTTCCAGACCAACATCCTAGCGCTGAACGCGGCGGTAGAAGCGGCGCGAGCGGGCGAACAGGGGCGTGGCTTTGCTGTAGTCGCAGGCGAGGTGCGCACGCTGGCGCAGCGTAGCGCTCAGGCGGCAAAAGAAATTAAGGCGTTGATTGATGACTCAGGGAATCGGGTCAATGCCGGTACGGCGCTGGTGCATGAGGCGGGTGAGACGATGGCGGAAATTGTCAGTGCCGTCACCCAGGTTACCGATATTATGGGAGAAATTGCGTCGGCCTCTGATGAACAGAGTCGGGGTATCGATCAGGTCGGTCAGGCGGTGGCTGAGATGGATCGCGTCACGCAGCAAAACGCCTCGCTGGTGGAGGAATCCGCTTCCGCCGCTGCCGCGCTCGAAGAGCAGGCCGCACGGTTGAACCAGACGGTGGCGGTGTTTAAAGTTTAACGTCTGCTCCGGCCTACAAGATATTATCCAGTAGGCCGGATAAGCGGAGCACCATCCGGCACATTATGATTGTGAAACCACCATGACGCTCGGTTTCTGTGGCTTGGCTCTGACGGCTATCACTACCCCAACCATCAGCAGCGTAATACCGCTTACCGTCAGCAGCGGCGGAAATTCCTGGCGCAGTATAAAGGTGTACAGCAAACCAGCCAGCGTTTCGAAGACAATCAACGGGCCGAGGATCACCGTCGGCAGCTTCTGGCTGGCGACGTTCCAGCACAGTGCGCCAACCCAAGAACACAATACCGCAATGGCTATCATCAGGCCGATAAACACGGCTGGACGCGGACCGAAGGGCAAAGCGAAGTCCGGCGTTTGCCCGTTCAACCACAGGCAGGCGGCAATATAGCCGAGCAGAGAAACAGGCAGCGTTACCAGAGCCTGAGCCGTCGCCCACATCATCGGGTGCTTTTCCGGATTCTCGCGCAGCCAGCGGGCATTACGCAGCGCATACCACGCCCAACACACCACCGAAATCAGCGCCAGTGCGATGCCAGAGCCATATCGCCAGCCGCTAAAGTCAGGGAGTCCCTGATTCAGCTCCGAGATATTCACGCACAGCAGGCCTATACCAATCAACACCAGCGCAGGCGACAAACGCCACCATGATAATTTGCCGTCACGCTGGCTGTAGAGCAGGTTAGCGAAGACCGGGATCACCACCGGCAATGTACCAATAATCATCGTGGAGACCGGTGCGCCGGTGCGCTGGATAGCGCTTGCCAGGCAAACGTAATAAATCAGATTTCCCATCATTGTTAGCGTCAGCGCAGTTACCCAGTCTTTCCGCCCGAGTTGACGCAGGCGCACACGTCCCAGCCAGGCAATCGGCAATGCGATCAGCCCCAGCGCCAGATAGCGCCCCATCGACTGCAATACCGCCGGGTATTCCGGTACGATCAGCGGTCCAACAAAAATTAATCCCCACATCAGCCCGGCCAGCAGGGCATACAACACACCGCTAATCATTTTTGATATCCACATCGCTTAACAATACGTCGAGTGTAGGCAGGAAAAATGCCGCCGTATTGTATGAGATTGCTGATCAACGCCGGACGACTTGTTTCTGATATCGCACTGGCGTAATGCCGTAGCGATGGGTAAACGCGCGGGTGAGATGCGACTGGTCGGTGAGGCCGGTTGCGGCGGCGACCTCTGCGGCGGGCATACCGCAAGTGAGAAAACCTTTGGCTCGCCACAGGCGGATCGCCATCAACATCTGGTGCGGCGTGACGTGGAAATGAGATTTAAACTGGCGCTGAAAATGCCAGGGACTCAGCGATGCAACCTGCGCCAGCTCGTCGAGCGTGACCGGATGCATATAATTATCGTGCAGATACTCGCGTACTCGTTCAAAGCGATGCGCCCCCTCCGGCAATACCGGTGCATGGCGGGCCAGCGGCTGGAACGTGTCGATCAGATCGAGCAATAGTCCTTTTTGCGCCAACGGATCTTCCGTGTTCCACAGGCCGTGGATCAGCGAGCAGATCTGGCGCGAGCGCAGCGGATCGTGACGCGTTACGTCATGAAACCACCAGTGGCGGATCCCAGTGACCTCTTCCAGAAGATCGGGCTCAAGATAAATCATCCGATAGCGCCAGCCATCGGCGGTTTCGGCCTCGCCGGTGTGCAGCTCATCGGGATTCATGGTTACGACGGAATGGGCGGGGGCCACGTACTGCGTGCCGCGATAACGAAAACGTTCGGCTCCGGCTTCTATCGCGCCAATGCCGAATGCTTCATGTGTGTGCGGCTCAAAGGCGTAACGTGAGATGTGCGCATGATACAGCTCTACGCCCGGCACCTGCGCCAGATGGCGAAAGCGGGCGCTGTCTTTCTCATCAATAAACTGCTCAGGTACACCTTGCACGTTTTCTCTCCCCACGCATCATCCTGTCATTATCAGAGAGGATGCGTGGGGATGCCACCACAATTAACTAATTTTTAACACTTACACGATGCCTTTGACGCTGTCAGCCAGCGAGGTGGTCGGGCGACCAATCAGTTTGCTCAGCGTATGGCTGTCGTCGAACAGACCGCCTTTGGAGGCGCCAGTGTCTGAGTCAGCCAGCATGTCCGCCAGTCCGGCAGGCAGACCTACACCTTTTAGCGCGGCGGCAAAATCAGCTTCGCTCAGGTTCTGATACACCACTTTTTTACCACTCTGTTTTGCCAGCTCGGCAGCCAACTGACTCAGGGTCCAGCCTGCGTCGCCCGCCAGCTCATAGGTTTTACCGGCGTGACCGTCTTCACTGATGACGCGCGCGGCGGCAGCGGCATAGTCGGCGCGGGTCGCTGAGGCAATTTTGCCTTCACCTGCAGCCCCGATAAACACGCCATGTTCCAGAGCAGCCGGTGCGCTGGCGAGATAGTTTTCGGTGTACCAGCCGTTACGCAGTAGCGCGTAGGCGATACCGGATTCAGCCAGCATCTGCTCGGTTGCCACATGCTCATCAGCCAGCCCCAGCGGAGAGGTGTCGGCGTGCAGCAGGCTGGTGTAGGCGATAAATTTCACGTGAGCGGCTTTCGCTGCGTTAATCACGTTGCGATGCTGCGGGGCACGTTGTCCCACTTCGCTGGAGGAGATCAGCAGTAGCTTGTCGATACCCTGTAAGGCAGTTGTAAAGGCGGCTTCATCGCTGTAATCCGCCTGACGAATGGTAATGCCCTGCTGACTAAGCGCCGTCGCTTTAGCGGGATTACGCACGATTGCCACAATCTGGCTGGCAGGAACGGTTTTCAGCAGAGATTCAATAACGTGTTGGCCCAGTTGGCCGGTGGCGCCGGTAATCGCGATCATGGGGTGACTCCTTGGTATTGGTCTTGTGTTTAATCACGTTAACACCTAAACTTACTTTTAGTAAGTACGTACAAAAAGGTTAGTATGAAAATGACAGCTTCGACGCTCTCCCAGCAGTTACGCGATGGCAACTTGTTTGCCGAACAATGTCCCTCCCGCGAGGTGTTAAAACACGTCACCAGCCGCTGGGGTGTATTGATTCTGGTGGCGCTGCGCGACGGTACGCACCGTTTCAGCGATTTGCGCCGTAAGATGGGCGGGGTCAGTGAAAAGATGCTGGCGCAATCTCTGCAGGCGCTGGAGCAGGACGGGTTTATCAATCGGGTGTCATATCCGGTGGTACCGCCGCACGTGGAATATAGTTTGACGCAGTTGGGTGAGCAGGTGAGCGATAAAGTCGCCGCGCTGGCGGACTGGATAGAAGTGAATTTGCCGCAGGTTTTAGCGCAGCGGGAAGAGCGGGCGGCGTAAAGTATTGCCGGATGGCGGCTAACGCCTTATCCGGCACGAAAATTACTTACTTAAATCCAGCTGGTAAATGGCGAAACCGATGTCATCGGTCGCGACTTTTTTCAGCGGATACTGGCCTTTCTCTTTAATAAACGCCGCGGCTTTATCAGACGGTGATGTTTCAAAGCGAATATCCAGTGGCGTATCGCTGTGAATTGGCGCCAGACGCCAGTTGTTATCTGCCGCCGGATGAATTTCACCGGCACGCTTCGTCTGTGCACCAATCCACGCGGCCAGCACCGAGCGGTTTTCATCCGGAGAAGCAAACGCGATGTGGCTGTCGCCGGTTCCGGCAAACTTACCGCCGTAGGCGCGGTAGTTGTTGGTCGCGACGAGGAAGGTAGCATTCGGATCGATTGGTTTGCCGTTAAAGGTCAGATTTTTAATACGTTCCGCTTTCGGATTAATGGTCTGACATTCCCCGTCGTAGCGGGCGGGTTGCGATACATCAATCTGGTAATTTACGCCGTCAATCACGTCGAAATTATAGGTACGGAAGCCGTCCCAGTTAATCAACGACTGTGGTTTGCTGCTGTGGATATCAATCTGATTGAACTGCCCGGCGGAACATTCCAGCCACTCTTTCACCTCTTTACCGCTGGCTTTCACCACCACCAGAGTGTTGGGATAGAGATACAAATCAGCGGCGTTACGGAAGGTTAACTGGCCTTTTTCGACTTCGACAAAGCTTGCCGGATCGTTCTTGCGTCCACCGACCTTAAACGGCGCGGCGGCGGAAAGTACCGGTAGTTTTGCCAGATCCGGATCGCCCTGAATAAAGTGTTCCACATAGGCTTTCTGCGCGTTGTTCACCACCTGTACGGTCGGGTCATCCTGTACCAGCGCCAGATAGCTGTACATATTGTCGGCGGATTTACCGATCGGTTTGCTGACAAACTCACGCGTGGCGTCGTGATCGGCTTTCAGGATCTCAACGATTTTCTTATCTTCAACGGCCAGTGATTTTTTCGCTGCCGCGTCATAAATCGGACGTGCTTCGGCTTTCGCCTGGGTGACCTGCCATTTACCGCTGTCGTTATTCAGCACTAAATCCACCACCCCCAGATGATCGCCCCACATACCCGGCATCACCGCCGGAACCCCATTCAGCGTACCTTTTGCGATATCTGCACCTTTGATGTTGGCAAAGTCTTTACCAGGGAAAACGGCGTGAGCGTGGCCAAACATAATGGCATCCACGCCTGGGACTTCACTGAGGTAATAAACGGAGTTTTCCGCCATGGTTTGATACGGGTCGGCAGAAAGCCCGGAGTGAGCAACTACCACCACGACATCGGCTCCTTTTTCTCGCATTTCGGGAACGTAATTGCGTGCAGTTTCCGTAATGTCGTTCACCGTCACTTTACCGCTGAGGTTGGCTTTATCCCAGGTCATAATCTGCGGTGGCACAAAACCGATATAGCCAATCTTCAGCGTCTGCTTTTTCCCTTCTTTGTCGACAACCTCAGTGTCTTTGATCAGATAAGGCGTAAATAGCGGCTTTTTGGTCTTAACGTCGATGATATTGGCGTTAACGTAAGGGAACTTCGCCCCTGCCAGCGCGTTGTGCAGATACTCAAGACCGTAGTTGAATTCATGGTTGCCGAGGTTACCCACCGCGTAATCCAGGGTATTCAGCGCTTTATATACTGGGTGAGTTTCGCCCGCTTTCAGCCCTTTGGCCGCCATGTAATCCCCGAGCGGGCTGCCCTGAATCAGATCGCCATTATCAACCAGCACGCTGTTTTTGACTTCTCCACGCGCAGCGTTGATAAGACTTGCCGTACGTACCAGACCGAATTTTTCAGTCGGTGTATCTTTGTAATAATCGAAATCCATCATATTGCTATGCAAATCAGTGGTTTCCATTATACGCAGATCGACGGTCGCGGCATTGACGCTGGCTGCAATCAGCGTTGCCAGAAGCGTTGCACTAAACTTAATCATCAGGGGCATCCTTTTAAGATCTAAGCCACAAAAGAAAATGTATATAAATCTTCTTGCTTACAGAACTGTGAATCATGACATGAATATAGCGTTTAAAACCGCAGACGCTATCACAGTTGGCGGATCCCCTGACGATCGGGTATAAGTAAAACAACGAGTTAACACCACTGACAGAAACGAGGTGGAGAATGCTAGAACATGTATGCCAGCTTGCACGGAACGCGGGCGATGCCATTATGCAGGTCTACGATGGAATCAAACCGATGGAGATTACCAGCAAGCAGGATGATTCTCCGGTCACGGCGGCGGATATCGCCGCGCACAAGGTTATCCTCGAGGGATTACTGGCGCTGACGCCGGATATTCCCGTCCTGTCTGAAGAAGCGCCTCCTGGCTGGGATGTCCGCCAGCACTGGCAGCGCTATTGGCTGGTGGACCCGCTGGACGGGACCAAAGAGTTCATTAAGCGTAACGGTGAATTTACGGTCAATATTGCGCTGATCGAAAAGGGAAAGCCGGTTCTGGGCGTGGTTTACGCGCCGGTAATGAAAGTGATGTACAGCGCAGCAGAAGGTAAAGCGTGGAAAGAAGAGTGCGGCGTACGTAAACAAATTCAGGTTCGTGACGCGCGTCCGCCGCTGGTGGTCATTAGCCGCTCGCATGCCGATAATGAGTTAAAAGAGTATCTGCAACAGTTGGGCGAGCACCAGACCACGTCGATTGGCTCATCGTTGAAGTTCTGCCTGGTGGCGGAAGGGCACGCACAGCTGTACCCGCGTTTTGGGCCCACTAACGTATGGGACACCGCCGCGGGCCACGCTGTTGCCGCCGCAGCCGGAGCGCACGTTCACGACTGGCAGGGGAAACCTCTGGATTACACCCCACGTGAATCGTTCCTCAACCCCGGCTTCCGCGTTTCTATTTACTGAGCAATTTGTGCAGCAGGGCAATCACCTGCTGCACCTCTTCCTGCGTTAATGCGCCATCTTTTGCCCACTGCACGCGTCCGTCCTTGTCGAGTACGACGATAGCGGAGCTCTCTTCATCCAGTTGCCAGGCTTTACGCGCAATGCCATTGCTGTCGACAATGAATTGCGACCACGGGTAGAGCTTCTTATTGCTCTCCAGACTGCTGCGCACAAACATACCGGAGCCGGGAATGGCGTCATCAGTGTTGACGATAGTGGTGGTCTGGTATTTGTCGTGCGGCAGGTTGGCGGCTTTGATTGCCTCGATCAGTGTCGCATTTTTCTCTTTGGCTGAGGTGCGTCCGGCAATGTGTTGCACAATTCGCACTTTCCCAGGCAACTGCGCGCTATTCCAGCTTTTGTAGCTAAACTTATCGTTATCGAGAATCAGTTCGCCGCGATCGGCGATCCCCACCGGTGGTACGCGTTGGTCAGTCTCAAACTTATGTGCGGAGGCAATCATCGGCAGCAGCAGAAACGACATTGCCAACAGTTTTCGTAAGGTCATAGGTTTTCCTTCTTTCTTTTATTTTGCAGGTGATCCGACCACTTGGGTCTGGAATTTAATCATATGTGCGATTGATGCTTTTTCCCGCAAGCGCGATGCCAGTTTGCGGACGGGCGCACAAATCCTGCGAAAAATGAAGGCTTATACTGAAGACAGCGAAGCGTTGAAAAGATAATTCTGAATAATTGTAACCTGAAGGTAAATAAACTTATACACGCTGGAAACATCAACGAGATAGTCTATAGTCATAGGGCATTAAAATTTGCGCCTGAGGATTGTCGGACCGATTGTGGTACCGCAAAGGCGTAATGCTCAGCAGGAGACAACAATGAAAATTTTCCAACGATACAACCCGCTGCAGGTGGCGAAGTACGTGAAGATCCTGTTTCGTGGACGGTTATATATCAAGGATGTAGGCGCTTTTGAATTTGATAAGGGTAAGATTCTTATCCCAAAAGTGAAGGACAAGCTGCATTTTTCCGTGATGTCCGAAGTTAACCGTCAGGTCTTGCGTCTGCAAACTGAGATGGCTTGATCAAGTGCTATGCAGTAGTTAAAAAAACGGCTCCTGGACAGGAGCCGTTGATGTTTCTGTAAGGCGTTACGACGCCTTTGCCTCTTCTTTTGCATCTGGCAGTTTTGGTACCAGAACAGTAGGTTTGCTGTCCAGACGCGTCACCAGCAGCTGATCGATCTTGTAGTTATCGATATCCACCACTTCAAATTTGTAGCCAGAATACTTCACCGAGTCGGTGCGTTTCGGGATTTTACGCAGCATGAACATCATAAAGCCGCCGATGGTTTCATAGTTGCCGGACTGCGGGAACTCGTCGATATCCAGCACGCGCATAACGTCATCAATCGGCGTACCGCCATCAACCAACCATGAGTTCTCATCACGCGCCACAATCTGCTCTTCCAGACCCTGGCCAACTAAATCACCCATCAGCGTGGTCATCACGTCGTTGAGCGTGATAATCCCTACCACCAGCGCGTACTCGTTCATGATGACGGCAAAGTCTTCGCCTGCGGTTTTGAAGCTTTCCAGTGCTTCAGAGAGCGTCAGCGTGTCCGGGACGATCAGCGTATTGCGGATCTGTACGCCGCTGTTCAGCGCCATGCTTTGGTTCGCCAGTACGCGGTTGAGGAGATCCTTTGAATCGACATAACCAATGATGTGGTCGATATCTTCGTTACACACCAGGAATTTGGAGTGCGGATGTTCCGCCACCTTGTTCTTCAGGCTTTGCTCATCTTCATGGAGATCGAACCAGATAATATTCTCGCGCGAGGTCATTGAAGACGGGACGGTACGCGATTCCAGTTCGAACACATTTTCAATCAGCTCATGCTCCTGTTTGCGCAGAACACCCGCCAGCGCACCGGCTTCGACCACGGCGTAAATGTCGTCTGAGGTGATGTCATCTTTTCGCACCATTGGGATCTTAAACAGACGGAAAATGTTGTTTGCCAGACCGTTAAAGAACCACACCAGCGGGCGGAAGACCAGCAGGCAGAAGCGCATCGGGTTGATGATACGCAAAGCCACAGCTTCTGGCGCAATCATACCGATGCGTTTCGGGGTTAAATCCGCGAACAGGATGAACAGGCCAGTAACCAGCGAGAATGACAGAATAAAGCTTAACTGTTCGGACAGCTCTGGAGCGAAGTACTTCGAGAAAAGGCTGTAAAACGCCGGGGAGAATGCTGCATCACCGACGATACCGCCGAGAATGGCGACCGCGTTAAGGCCAATTTGCACGACGGTAAAAAACATGCCGGGGTTTTCCTGCATCTTCAAAACACGTTGTGCGTTTACGTTGCCTTCATCGGCAAGCAGTTTAAGTTTTATTTTGCGTGATGCAGCAAGCGAGATCTCAGATATCGAGAAAAACGCACTCACGGCGATCAGGCAGAGAATGACTAAAATACTGTTTAACATATCTTATCCGACCGTTCAGGTCAGATCCTCGGAAGGGAGAAGTTGATACTCGTCGTCTTTCAAGCTGCAGGTGCGTTAGCTGCACTCATTCACCCCAGTCACATAGTTATCTATGCTCCTGGGGATTCACGAGTTTGCCGCCTGCCTGCAACTCGAAATCCATAGAGTATAAATCCAATGGAATATTCAATGAAAACCGGTCCGAAGGGAGTGGACCGGTAATTTCAGAAGCTAGTATAGCGTAAGGTACTGTAAAGTCGCCAGAGGAGCTTTTTTGGCCTTATCCTGCGGCGTTAAGCCTGCGCACCATCTGCATCTCTTTTTCGCTATAAGGCGAACCATCCGACTTCAGCACATCGTGGAACCATAGCTGCGCCGTCGTCTCGTTCCGCGGGATATCCGGCCACGGTAACCAGGTTTGCGTTTTCCCCTGTACCAGCCCCCAGTGAAAGCTGGAAACGCGCTGGGCGCGAAATAGCGGCAGCTGTTCTTCTATTCGGCTATCGACATGGCGTGCCAGCCACTCGGTACAAAAGAGCGGCCTGCCAAATTCGGCCAGCTGTGACAGAAGAGACAGCTGGCCAGGGGTGTCGACATAGGCATGGTAGCTAATCACATCGGAAAGCCGCAGCGCCGCTATATCAACAGGATGCGTAAACGCATTCCCGCACGCCGCGCGATCGTCAATATGCCAGGCTGCTACGGTCAACGGTTGAGAGGGTGACTCCTGTCGGGCCCAGCTAAACAGATGGGTCATCAGGGTTAAGGCGTAGATTTCCAGCCTGTCATCATAGCGGGCAAATTCGCCAGTATGACAAAAAATCCCGCCGTTGCCTGGCTCATTATATAAATCCCAGACGCTGATGCGCGAGTCATGGCGAAAGTAACGGATGATATCTCTGACGTAGGCTTCAATGTGCGGCCAACAGCGTCGATCCAGCACGCAGGCGCGCCCAGGGCTACCCGCCGCCTGGCTGTTGTGAATGCCGGGAACCGGCGGTTTTTGCTGACCGATAACGGGCTCATCACCGGAAAAAGCGCAGTCGTCGAGCAGCGTCAACATCACTTTTATACGGTGGCTATGGGCAATGCTCAGGAAGAGATTTATGCGCTCGAGAAGCCCGTCACGGTCATACTGCCAGACGGTAAACGGTAAATTTGTTCGCAGCTGGTTATAGCCATACTGGCTGGCCCAGCCGAGTTCCTGATCGATAGTACTGCTATCGAAACTCTCTGCCTGCCACATTTCGAGCCAGTTAACCGCGGTGCGCGGCAAGTAGTTAAATCCGCAGCCCCAGGGTTGCTGTTGATACCAGCTTTGCGCCCGTGCTTTGTTCCATGGGTTATACATGATGCGCTCCTTATTCTGCATCTGAGAGACTGACGCGTCCCGTCGCACGCTGCGTGGCGCTGCCACCCCAAACTTCATCGTACTCGTAGCCAGTAAGTTGCTTGATCACCACCCGAGTTTCTTCATCGCAGTCGCGATAGTTGCCACCCAGCTTGCGGCGAGCGATCTCTTTAAGCAGAACTTTGTGGGTTTCGCGGGTGAGTTTGAATTTGTAGGTCGCGTAGAAACTCACCGCCAGCAGCGCCGCGGTAGCAAAGATCATCAATCCGATAATAGCGTGGAGCGCGCTTTCCGGCTGTGCGCCGCTGCCTTTTATAAAGCCAGACTCTTCCAGCACCATGCCGATAAGCAAAATAGCGATTGCCACGGTACTTTTGCGGGTGAGTACCATAACGCCTGCAAAAATCCCTTCACGGCGCTGTTGGGTAACCATTTCGTCGATATCAGGAATAAAGCTGTAGATATTCCATGGGATATAGTAAAGGCCGGAACGCGCCATACCGAGTAGAATAAATACCGCCGAGAACAGAATGTTGGATACCTGGGTTTCAGTGTAATAAATAATAAATAAAAAGAGTAATACACTAAATATACAGGTGTAAGAAAGACGTAGTGCCGCTGACGGGGTGATATTGAGTTTGTTCAGTAGTAGCATAAATCCATAGGTGCCAAATACTGAAGCAAAGGCGGCAATACTTAACCAGCCCGAAACGGAGGCGGCATCTTGGCTTAAACAATACACCACGTAATAGGTGAAAACCGAACCGAATACATCCATGGCGGTAAATGAGAAAATATAAATAATGATATGCAAGCGAAATGCCCGGATACGGAATGACGAAAACAGATCAAGTATTAAATATTTAAGGTGATTCAGTAGCCCGCTATTTCGTTGTAAGTCAGCCTGAAATGTCTCTTCCTGAACGTCTTTGGCTTCCCATGTACAGCGCCAGGTTATAAACACGGCAAGACAGAACACGACGGAAAAAATCAGTCCGGTTAGCGTATAGGTAAAGGGATTATCTTTGCCGGTGAACTGCATCAGGATACCGGGTACCGAGACGGCAAGGAATCCGCCCAACTGCGAGCAGATCATGCGCACGCCGGAGAGGCGACTGCGTTCTTCGTAGCGATTGGTCATCTCTGCGGCGAGGGTTTCCCACGGCACCAGCACCATCGCTGACAGTAGCTCAATTGACAGATAGGTTCCCAGGTAATACCAGTAACCCATGTCGGTCAGCCACAGTAGAGCATAGAGAAACATTAAAGGAGAACTGAGTAATAAAAAGAAGCGACGGCGGCCAAATCGTCGACCCAGCCACGTGTTGCCAAAGTTATCAGTGATGTAACCCATAATTGGGCTGAGTACCGCATCAATCACGCGGGCAATAGCAAATATTGAGCCTGCTTCCAGTACGCTTAAACCGCAGTAGGTGGTATAAAAAAATAAAAGCCAGGTTCCGATAATGGCGAAAGCACCGCCGCCAAATAAATCAGTAATGCCATAGCCGATCGCTACACCATAACTGACTCTGCGTTCAGTTGGTTTGACCATAATATTTTCCAGTATGTAGGGTATTTGTACTCCGGTATTATCCGGCTGATGTTTATTAATTCTGTAGTGCCAGGTTAATTTTTAATTATTAATGGTTATCCATTGTCGGGTTTTAGACGAATGATAAATAGCATCGACCATCGCCAGTGATTTGCGGGCATCATTAATATTGATATATTCTGTTTGACCTCCATGAGTAATAGCATGATAAAACTGACGAATGGCCTGCTGGTGGCCCAGGCCCCAGTAACTTTTACTGTGGCCGTCCGGTGAACCGTCGCAATCCAGCTTCAGGCGCCGATCCGTTGTAACGCGCCACAGGGTGTTATCCGTGAGCTGCAGCATGCCGTGTTCGCAATGGATCTCCAGCAGCAGCGGTGAATCGAGGGTATTGCAGTTGCTGGCATAAAACAGACCGCGGGCACCGTTGGTAAAGTGCAGGGTCGCCATCGCGCAGTCTTCGGCTTCGGTAACGTCTGCCAGCTCGCCGCTGTCCACCACGCCTTTCAAACGCGTTACACCGCCGGCGAACCACTGCATCAGATCGAGAGTGTGAATGGCCTGGTTGATCAGTAAACTGCCGCCTTCGCTGGCAAAACGCCCACGCCACGGGCTTTCGCTGTAATACGCTTTAGAGCGTGACCAGGTCAAAACCGCTTTAATACTCAACATTCTACCCAGCGTATTTTTCGCCAGTTCGTCGCGGATACGTAAACTGGTTGGATTAAGCCGGTTTTGATAACACACGCCCAGCAAGCCCTGGGCGGACGCTGCTGCGTTAGCGATGTCTGCGACTTCTGTGCAATTCAACCCCACCGGCTTTTCACAAAACACATGTTTCCCGGCGGCAAGCGCGGCGGTAATCATGTTTTTGTGCTCGAAATGAGGTGTACAGATATGGACGACGTCGATGTCATTATCCAGCAGCATTTCACGGTAATTCTGGTAAAAGCGGCAGTTATACGCCATGGCCTGTTGCAAACCGTTGGCGCTATCAATATCGACCAGCGCGCGCAGCGTGACCCCCGGCAAAAGCCGGAGGGCGTTAACGTGGCTGCGGTGAATCGCCCCCGCGCCGATGATGGCGGCATTGAGTGTTGTCATGTCACCTCCGGTTATGTGCGGGCATTCGCCAGCATTTGCGCTTTCACGCATAGCTCTGCGGCTTTAAAGGCGTGGGCCTGAGTCATGGCGTTTTCCGTGCGATTCAGACAATCGAGAATGAATTCACCGAAGAACGGGAAACCGACTTTTCCTGCGACCGGGAAACGAAACTCTCCTTCTTTATTCACCAGATACACCACGTCCTGTTCGCCTCGGGTGATATCCACATACTTGCGGATCTCAATGTAACCTTCGGTACCCAGCAACGTCAGGCGTCCATCCCCCCAGCTACTGAGCCCCTGCGGCGTGAACCAGTCGCAGCGGAAATAACCCGTTGCGCCGTTGTCGCCCGCCAGCATGGCATCGCCAAAGTCTTCAAACTGCGAGAACTGCGGATGATTGACGTTACGTACCTGGCTGGCGACGACGTGTGCCTCGTGGTTGCCGGTATAAAACAGGAATTGTTCGATTTGATGGCTACCGATGTCGCACAGGATGCCGCCAAAGTAGCGTTTGTCATAAAACCAGTCCGGGCGCCCATTGCCTTCACGGTGCGGCCCTGTGCCCAGGGTTTGCATCACGCGACCAATCGCCCCTTGCTGAATGAGCTGACCAGCAAAGACAGCGCTTTCAACGTGCAGACGCTCGCTGTAATAGACTGCGTATTTGCGTCCGGTTTTCGCCACCATCGCTTTGGCGTCTTCCAGTTGTGCAAGGGTGGTTAACGGAGCCTTGTCGGTGAAGTAGTCTTTCCCTGCCGCCATTACCTTTAGCCCCAGCGGGCAGCGTTCAGACGGAATAGCCGCCCCGGCAACCAGTTGTACCTCACGATCGTTGAGGATGGTTTCGAGCGAATCTGCCACCTGCGCCTGCGGATACTGCTGCAAAAATTGATCTATTTTGTGCGGATCGGGATCGTAAACCCATTTCAGCGTGGCGCCTGCCTCAATCAACCCGTTGCACATGCCGTAGATATGGCCGTGGTCGAGCGTGGCGGCGGCAATGACAAACTCGCCAGGCTTCACGACCGGCTGAGGCTTCCCGGTAGGGGCGTAGTTCATTCCGTCTTGCTTGTTCATGATTTAACTCCTGAATCTAAGTCTTTACCCAGAGGGATGGCGCCCACTTCCGCAAAATTGCTCACGGAGGCGGATTTCTCATAGAAATGCGGGGCGATTTCAATCAGGCCGCCGGTGCGATAAAACGCATCGCCGTGGTGGATGGGCAGCGTCACCACCGTGCGGGTGATGGCGGATTTATAGATAGCGGTGATCAGCTCCAGCGAGCGTTTGCCCTGTTCGCCATCGACCAGCGGACGGGTTTGTCGTTCGATGGCGCTAAGCAGGTTGTCGATTTGCCCGGTATGCAGCGTCCATTGCAGCGCTGGCGTAGCGTGAAAAAGCGCGTCCAGACCTTGTTCCAGCTCACCGTTATTTTCCGTTTGCGGAAAGCCGTTGTCCGCCGACTGGCTGGCATGGACTTGCCACGGCGCAGAAATTCGCGCTTTTTCGCCCTGAATAACAATTTTCTGGTCTTCACCGTGATGCACCACCGAGGCGGTCAGTTGCGTCAGCGCCCCGTGTGGGTATTTGAAAATAGCCGCGCTAAGATCTTCGACTTCGGCGTTGTCGTGGGCGACGTTGGTCATCATCGCCACCACTTCCGTTGGGAAGCCGAGCATCCACTGAATGGCGTCGATGTGGTGCACCGCGTGATTCAGCGTGCAGCCGCCGCCTTCCTTCTGCCACGTGCCGCGCCACCACAAATCGTAATAGCAGTGTCCGCGCCACCAGAACGAATCCACCTGCGCATGGCAAATCTTGCCCGCCAGCCCGGAATCAACCACGGTTTTCAAACGCCAGAAGGCATCGGTAAAGCGGTTTTGGGCGATGACCGATAAGATTTTCCCGCTGGCCTTTTGCGCGGCGATCATCGCATCGCACTCTTCGAGCGAGGCGGCCATCGGCTTTTCGCACAACACATGTTTTCCGGCGTGCAGCGCATCAATGCTGATGCCTGCGTGTACGTACGGCGGCGTGCAGACATCGACCACATCGACCTCAATACCCGCGTTCAGCATCGCCTGATGGCTGTGGAAGACTTGCGCTTCGCTCAGGCCATAGCGTGATTTCTTCTCCTCTGCTTTCTCCGGGTAGATATCGACCAGCGCAACAATCCGACAACGATCCGCGAACTGTAAATAGCCCTGAATGTGGTTGTGGGAGATATTCCCGGTACCGACAATCGCAATGTTCAGCATGATTTTCTCCTGCGCGTTACCAGCTACCGGAAGCGTCCAGCGTGCGGCTGGCCGTATTTTTTTCCACTGAAGAGGCGATACGTTCCTGTAACAGCTGGAAGTAGCGTTGCTCGTCAAGCGGCAGCTCTACCCAGTCATCTGTCCAGGTAGAGAGGTGCATCGCATTGGAAAGCGTCAGGCCGCGAATGCCTTCAAGGCCAGGGGCGATCAGCGGCTCGTCGTGCAGGATCGCGGCGGTAAAATTGCGGGTAATGACATAGTGCTCGCTGCATTCCGGTTCGGTAGGGATGGTGACCTCCCAGCATTCCGGCTCACCAAAACCGTTTTGCCAGCGGGCGTTGAACTCGGTTTCGGATTCACGCAGTCGCCAGAAGCGCAGGCGACCTTCTTCTACCACCACTTTTCCCCTGCTGCCGACAATTTCGAGGCGGTTGGTGCCAGGCGTTTCGGCTACGGTGGTTATGAACACCCCGGTTGCGCCGTTGGCGTATTCTGCGTAGGCCGTGACGTCATCTTCGACCTCAATCTGACGATGCTTGCCAAACTGGCAAAAAGCGCGCAAGCGTACCGGCATGCCGACCAGCCATTGCCATAAATCGAGTTGGTGCGGATCCTGATTCAGCAGCACGCCGCCGCCTTCACCTTTCCAGGTCGCGCGCCAGCCGCCGGAGTTGTAATAGCTTTGCGAACGATACCAGTTGGTAATGATCCAGTTAGATCGACGCAGCTCGCCGAGTTCACCGCTGTCGATCAGATCTTTGACTTTCTGATACAGCGGATTGGGGCGCTGGTTGTACATCATGCTGAACACCACATCGCATTCACGCGCGCAGGCGTTCATCTCTTGTACCTGCGCGGTGTAGACCCCTGCAGGCTTCTCACATAGCGTATGAATACCAAGACGCATGGCCATCATCGATAAACCCGGATGGTCATAATGCGGCGTGGCGACGATGACGGCATCGATCAGCCCACTTACCAGCATCTCTCGCGCATCGCTGAACAATCTCACCTCTTCGCCGACCAGCCGGCGGATCGCCGGATGTTTATCCGGATTGTTATCGCACACTGCGGCGAGCACTGCTTCTTGTACCGTTCCGGCCAGCAGGTAGCGTGCGTGGACGGTACCAATGTTGCCAACCCCAATAATGCCAAAGCGTATTTTTTTCATGTCGTGCCTTTTTCGTCAGAAATAAGGGATATGCGGAACATAAGAAACGCCTGGAATATCGACAATGTGATTTTGTGAGAACGGTTGCAGGATGAAAAAGAAGTTGGTCCAGTCATTGAAAAAGTGTTTTAGAGTCAATGAACTGCGTTTGCAAAAAATTGCAAAGATTGATTGCGAGTGAGGTCACAGAATGTCTGGCAAGCTAAAAATGGATGAAATTGCTGCTCTGACGGGCTACTCGGTGAGTACGGTGTCGAGGGTGCTTAGCGGAAAGTCATACACCAGCGATAAAGCACGTGAGGCGATTGTCAGTTGCGCGCGCAGGCTGGGGGTTCTGGACTCGTTGTCCAGCGGGCGGTTGTTGATCAACGGCATTGCTGTTTTCGCCCCGTTGCGCACCTTTACCGCCCGTGGCGATGCATTTTACCTCGAAGTGACACGCGGCATTGCCGAGGCGATAGCGCCGCATGATGTCTATCTGAGTTACTGCGGACTGGATGAGCAACGTGCGGACATCAAGGTCTTTCAGGAAAAGGCCAACAATAAGAATATTAATGCGATTATTCTTATCGGCATTGATGACCCGACCGTGCATAAACTGGCGCAACTGTTGGATAAACCCTGCGTGTTGATTAATTCGCAGGACAAGGAAGGGTTGCTGGATGCGGTATCCCCCGATCATCGGGCGATTGGCAACCGTGCTGTGCAATATCTTTTTGATCAGGGGCACCGGCGTATTCTCCATGTCACCAGCCTGCGTCGGGAAACGATGTACTGGCGTCTGGAGGGCATCAAGGAGGTCTACCGACAGTATCAAATACCGTTTGATACCGGGCGCGATCTGCTGGTAACGGAGGGCTTTTCTGAGGACGAATCAGAGCGGGCGATAGGCAACTGGCTAAATGAGACACCGCGTGAAGCGTGGCCGGAAGTTATTTTCTGCGCCGGGGCGTCAATGTCGACGGGCATCCGGCGGGTGCTGGAAAAGATTGGCGTGGAGATACCCGGTGAGTTGTCGCTGATGACGACGGATGTTCAGGAACTGGACGCGCATATCGTTGCTGCGGTGACCAGTATAACGATTCCTTGTCGGGCGTTGGGCGTGGAAGCGGTGCATTTGCTGCAGAACCGTCTTAATCGCCCCTCTGCGCCGGTTTTTAACCTGTTGCTGAAAGGAAAGGTGACGGATCGAGGTACCGTTACCCACGCAACGCGCCATGCCGCGCGGGTGACGGTAGCGCGTTAATCGCGGATTAACGCTCTGGCGGCAGGCAAACGCCAATTCCGCCAATGCCACAATATCCATAAGGATTTTTATGCAGATATTGCTGGTGATCGTCCTCGGCATAGTAGAAAGGCGTTGCCGTAGTGATTTCTGTGGTAATAGTGCGCTCGTCGCCTGCGGCGGTCATTGCTGCCTGAAAACGCTCAAGGCTGGCCTGTGCGGCGGCGGTTTGTTCCGGCGTTAACGGGTAAATGGCGGAGCGATACTGCGTACCCTGGTCGTTCCCCTGACGCATGCCCTGCGCCGGATCGTGATTTTCCCAGAACACCTGCAGCAGTTGTTCGTAGCTGATAACATGCGGGTCATAGACGATGCGTACCGCTTCGGCATGTCCAGTGTCGCCAGAACACACTTCCCGATAGGTTGGGTTTGGGGTGTAGCCGCCGGTGTATCCGGCTGCCGTGCTGTATACACCGGGTAATGACCAGAATAAACGCTCAACGCCCCAGAAACATCCCATGGCGAAATAAGCGGTCTCCATACCGTCAGGCACGTTGGTCATCGAATGTTGGTTAACCGCATGCAGCGTTGCCACTGGCATCGGGGTGTTGCGTCCAGGTAGCGCATCTGCTTGAGTAACAAGATGCTTTCTATCAAATAAACTCATGGCCGTTCTCCCGAAATCAGTCATTTGGGTTAAGGTTGTAACGAGACGCGTCTTTGCCCACAATAAACGGCGTGAATACGTCTAGAGTTAAACATAAGAAATATTTGGGTTGCCGTCTGTTTTTCAACTCTTATTGTTGATTTTTTGTTAAGCCGAGGAACGGCATAGTATTTTTTTCCAGGGGTGGGAAAAAAGGATATTCAGGAGAAAATGTGCCACATATCCGTCAGTTATGTTGGGTGGGATTACTGTGCTTAAGTGGCTCCGCCGCCGCCGCGAATGTTCGCTTACAGGTCGAAGGATTATCAGGACCGCTGGAGAAAAACGTCCGTGCGCAGCTGTCCACGATTCAAAGTGATGAAGTCACTCCAGACCGACGCTTTCGTGCGCGCGTTGATGATGCCATCCGCGAAGGGCTAAAAGCGCTGGGCTACTTTGAGCCGACCATTGATTTTGAACTACGTCCACCGCCGGCGAAAGGCCGCCAGGTGCTGATCGCCAAAGTGACCCCCGGCGAGCCGGTGCTGATTGGTGGCACCGAGGTGATTTTGCGTGGTGGCGCGCGTACGGATAAAGATTATCTGGATCTGTTGAAAACGCGCCCGGCAATCGGCACCGTGCTGAATCAGGGGGACTATGACAACTTCAAAAAGTCACTCACCAGCGTGGCGCTGCGCAAAGGTTATTTCGACAGTGAATTTAATAAAAGCCAGCTTGGAATAGCGCTTGAGCGTCGCCAGGCGTTCTGGGATATCGATTACAACAGCGGCGAACGCTATCGCTTTGGGCATGTCACCTTTGAAGGCTCGCAAATTCGCGATGAGTATCTGCAAAATCTGGTGCCCTTTAAAGAAGGTGAAGAGTACGAGTCGAAAGATCTGGGCGAACTGAACCGTCGTCTGTCGGCGACCGGATGGTTTAACTCCGTGGTCGTCGCGCCGGAGTTTGATAAAGCCCGCAAAACCAAAGTGCTGCCGCTGAAAGGCGTGGTCTCACCGCGCACCGAAAACACCATCGAAACCGGGGTCGGTTATTCAACTGATGTTGGACCACGGGTGAAGACCTCGTGGAAAAAGCCGTGGATGAACTCCTACGGCCACAGCCTGACAACCAGCGCCAGTATCTCGGCGCCAGAGCAGGTGCTTGATTTCAGCTATAAAATGCCGCTGTTAAAGAACCCGCTGGAACAGTATTACCTGGTACAGGGCGGCTTTAAGCGAACCGATTTAAACGATACCGAGCAGGATTCCACAACGCTTGCGGTTTCCCGCTACTGGGACCTCTCCAGCGGCTGGCAGCGCGCGATTAACCTGCGCTGGAGCCTCGACCACTTTACCCAGGGTAACGTCACCAACACCACTATGCTGCTCTATCCGGGCGTGATGATCAGCCGGACGCGTTCACGCGGCGGCTTGATGCCTGTCTGGGGCGACTCTCAGCGTTATTCTATTGATTACTCCAACACCGCCTGGGGGTCAGATGTTGATTTCTCCGTTTTCCAGGCGCAAAACGTCTGGATCCGCACGCTGTACGATCGCCATCGTTTTGTGATGCGCGGTAATCTCGGCTGGATTGAAACCGGAGACTTCGACAAAGTACCGCCGGACCTGCGTTTCTTCGCCGGGGGCGATCGCAGTATTCGCGGCTATAAATACAAATCTATTTCGCCGGAAGGTAGCGACGGCAAGCTGAAAGGGGCCTCCAAGCTGGCAACTGGCTCGCTGGAATACCAGTACAACGTGACCGGTAAATGGTGGGGCGCGATGTTTGTCGATAGCGGTGAAGCGGTCAGCGATATTCGCCGAAGCGATTTCAAAACCGGTGCCGGGGTCGGCGTACGCTGGCAATCACCAGTGGGCCCTATCAAGCTCGACTTTGCCGTCCCGGTCGGCGACAAAGATGAACATGGTTTACAGTTTTACATCGGTCTGGGGCCTGAATTATGAGTTTATGGAAGAAGATAAGCCTCGGTGTGCTGATTTTTATCCTGCTGTTGTTAGGCACGGTGGCGTTCCTCGTCGGTACCACCTCGGGCCTGCATCTGATCTTCAAAGCCGCTAATCGTTGGGTTCCGGGGCTGGAGATTGGTCAGGTCACCGGTGGCTGGCGGGATTTATCACTGAAAAATATTCGTTATGACCAGCCTGGCGTGGCGGTGAATGCTGGCGAAGTACACCTGGCCGTGGGGCTTAACTGCCTGTGGAACAGCAGTCTGTGCGTCAACGATCTGTCGCTGAAAAATATCAATGTGGCGATCGACAGCAAAAAGATGCCGCCATCCGCGCCGGTTGAGGAAGAAGAGAGCGGTCCGCTTAATCTTTCCACGCCTTACCCCATCACGCTTTCGCGCGTGGCGCTGAACAACATCAATATCAAAATCGATGACACCACGGTTTCGGTGCTGGATTTTACCTCTGGCCTGAACTGGCAGGAAAAAACGCTGACGTTGAAGCCAACGTCATTACAGGGGCTGCTGATTGCTCTGCCCAAAGTGGCGGAAGTGGCGCAGGAAGAGGTTGTCGAACCGAAGATTCAAAACCCACAGCCGGATGAAAAGCCGCTCGGCGAAACGCTAAAAGATCTGTTCTCAAAGCCGGTGCTGCCGGAAATGACCGATGTCCATCTGCCGCTCAATCTCAATATTGAAGAGTTTCGCGGCGAGCAACTGCGCGTGACCGGAGATACGGATTTAACGGTCCATAGCATGCTGCTAAAAGTGAGCAGCATTGACGGCAACATGAAGCTCGACGCGCTGGACATCGACTCGAATCAGGGAACGGTAAAAGCCAGCGGCACAGCGCAACTGACCAACACGTGGCCGGTTGATATTACGTTAAACAGTACGCTAAACATTGACCCGTTAAAAGGCGAAAAGGTGAAGCTGAAGGTCGGCGGCGCGCTGCGCGAGCAGCTGGAAGTCGGCGTCAATCTGTCTGGTCCGGTGGATATGGACCTGCGTGCACAGACGCGTCTGGCTGAAGCCGGATTACCGCTCAACATTGAGGTGGTGAGTAAGCAGGTTTACTGGCCGTTTACCGGTGAGAAACAGTTCCAGGCCGATGACATTAAACTCAAACTGACCGGTAAGATGACCGACTATACGCTGTCGATGCGTACCGCCGTGAAAGGTCAGGATATTCCACCGGCTACCATCACGCTGGACGCCAAAGGCAACGAACAGCAGATCAATCTCGACAAACTCAGCGTTGCGGCACTGGAAGGGAAAACCGAGCTGAAAGCGCTGGTGGACTGGCAGCAGGCGATCAGCTGGCGCGGGGAGCTAACGCTGGATGGTATCAACACCGCAAAAGCGATCCCGGACTGGCCGTCAAAACTGAATGGCCTGGTGAAAACTCGCGGCAGTTTGTACGGCGGAAGCTGGCAGATGGAGGTTCCCGAGCTGAAGCTGACCGGCAACGTGAAGCAGAATAAGGTCAATGTGAACGGTTCGCTGAAGGGGAACAGCTACCTGCAGTGGACGATCCCGGGCCTGCATCTGGAACTGGGACGCAACAGTGCGGACGTAAAAGGTGAACTGGGGGTTAAAGACCTCAACCTCGACGCGACGATTGATGCCCCAAGCCTGGATAACGCGCTGCCGGGGCTGGGCGGTACGGCGAAAGGGCTGGTAAAAGTTCGCGGTACGGTTGAAGCACCACAGCTGCTGGCGGATATTACCGCCCGTGGTCTGCGCTGGCAGGAACTTTCCGTTGCTCAGGTACGTGTTGAAGGGGATGTTAAATCGGCCGAGCAAATCGCCGGTAATCTTAATGTTCGCGTAGAGCGGATTGTACAACCTGACGTGAATATTGGCCTGGTGACGCTCAACGCCAAAGGCAGTGAAAAGCAGCACGAGCTGCAGTTGCGCATTCAGGGGGAACCGGTTTCCGGGCAACTGGATCTTGCCGGGAGCTTTGATCGCAAAGAACAGCGCTGGAAAGGAGAGTTAAGCAATACCCGCTTCCAGACGCCGGTTGGTCCGTGGTCGCTCAACCGGGCTATCGCGCTGGATTACCGTAATCAGGAACAAAAAATTAGTATCGGACCGCACTGCTGGAACAACCCGAATGCGGAGCTGTGCGTACCACAGACGATTGATGCGGGTGCGGAAGGGCGCGCGGTGGTGAATCTAAACCGCTTCGACCTGGCGATGCTAAAACCGTTTATGCCGGAGACAACCCAGGCCAGCGGTGTGTTCACCGGTAAAGCCGATGTGAGTTGGGACACCACCAAAGAGGGTCTGCCACAGGGGCAGGTCACCCTGAGCGGACGTAACGTGAAGGTCACGCAAAGCGTGAATGATGCACCGCTCCCCGTGGCGTTTGAAACGTTGAATCTCACCGCCGACCTGCACAATAACCGTGCCGAGCTGGGCTGGCTGATTCGTCTGACCAACAACGGACAGTTTGACGGACAGGTGCAGGTAACAGACCCGCAAGGGCGCCGTAATCTGGGCGGTAACGTCAATATTCGCAACTTCAATCTGGCGATGGTGAACCCCATCTTCTCGCGCGGTGAAAAAGCGGCAGGGATGATCAACGCCAACCTGCGGCTGGGCGGCGATGTGCAAAGCCCGCAGTTGCTCGGACAGCTGCAACTGAGCGGTCTGGATATAGACGGTAACTTTATGCCGTTTGACATGCAGCCAAGCCAGTTAGCCGTTAACTTCACAGGAACACGCTCAACGCTGGCGGGTGTGGTGCGTACGCAGCAGGGAGAAATTAACCTGAGCGGCGATGCCGACTGGAGTCAGATAGACAACTGGCGGGCGCGCGTCGCGGCTAAAGGCAGCAGGGTACGTATTACCGTGCCGCCGATGGTTCGCCTGGATGTCTCGCCGGACGTGGTCTTTGAAGCCACGCCGAGCCTGTTTACCCTGGATGGCAACGTAGATGTGCCGTGGGCGCGTATCGTGGTACATGACCTGCCGGAAAGCGCGGTTGGGGTTTCCAGCGATATGGTCATGCTTAACAACAATCTGCAGCCCGAGAAACCGCAGACTGCCGGCATTCCGATCAACAGCAACCTGAACATCCACGTCGGTAACAACGTGCGTCTTGACGCCTTTGGTCTGAAAGCGCGTCTGACGGGCGATCTGAAAGTGGTGCAGGATAAGCAGGGGCTGGGGCTGAACGGACAAATTAATATTCCGAGCGGTCGCTTCCATGCCTATGGTCAGGATCTGATTGTGCGTAAGGGCGAGCTGTTGTTCTCCGGTCCGCCGGATCAGCCGTTGCTTAACATCGAAGCGATTCGTAACCCTGATGCCACCGAAGACGACGTGATCGCTGGCGTTCGCGTCACTGGTACCGCCGATGAACCGAAGGCGGAGATCTTCTCTGACCCGGCAATGTCGCAGCAAATGGCGCTTTCCTACCTGCTACGCGGACAAGGGCTGGATAGCGAGCAGAGCGATAGCGCAGCGATGACCTCAATGCTTATTGGTCTGGGGGTTGCACAAAGTGGTCAGGTTGTGGGTAAAATCGGGGAGACATTTGGCGTAAGCAATCTGGCACTGGACACGCAAGGGGTGGGCGACTCATCTCAGGTGGTTGTCAGCGGATACGTACTGCCAGGTCTGCAGGTGAAATATGGTGTGGGTATATTTGACTCCTTAGCGACACTCACGCTACGTTATCGTCTGATGCCTAAGCTATATCTGGAAGCAGTGTCTGGCGTAGATCAGGCACTTGATTTGCTCTATCAGTTCGAGTTTTAGCAATGCGAATATTTGTCTACGGCAGTTTACGAACCAAACAAGGCAACAGCCACTGGATGACCAATGCCCTGTTGCTGGGAAATTTCAGTATCGATAACTACCAGTTGTACAGCCTGGGCCACTATCCAGGCGCCGTTCCGGGGAATGGAACAGTACACGGGGAAGTTTATCGTATTGATAACGCCACGCTGGCAGAGCTTGACGCTCTGCGTACCCGCGGCGGTGAATACGCACGCCAGTTAATTCAAACGCCGTACGGAAGTGCATGGATGTACGTGTACCAACGTCCGGTTGATGGCTTAACGCTGATTGAAAGCGGTAACTGGTTAGACAGAGACCAGTACTGATGTGAACACGCCACCTTCGGGTGGCGTTGTTTTATGTGCCTGTTGCACTTGTATCAGGGCACAAAAAAGCCCCGACATGCGGGGCTAAGCATCAAAAGTAAGAATTACTTCTTCGCGCGCTCGAAGGAAGCAACGATTTCAGCTTTAGCAGCTTCAGCGTTGTCCCAACCGTCAACTTTTACCCATTTGCCAGCTTCGAGGTCTTTGTAGTGCTCGAAGAAGTGGGTGATCTGCGCTTTCAGCAGTTCCGGCAGGTCGGTCACATCTTTGATGTGATCGTATTCTTTGCTCAGCTTGGTGTGCGGTACCGCAACCAGTTTCGCATCTTCACCGGATTCGTCGGTCATTTTCAGTACGCCAACCGGGCGGCAACGGATCACTGAACCTGGCTCCAGCGGGTACGGAGTCGGGACCAGAACGTCTACCGGGTCACCGTCCAGAGACAGGGTGTGGTTGATGTAACCGTAGTTGCACGGATAGAACATCGCGGTGGACATGAAGCGGTCAACGAACAGGGCGCCGCTCTCTTTGTCAACTTCGTATTTGATCGGATCTGCGTTAGCAGGGATCTCGATAACAACGTAGATATCTTCCGGCAGGTCTTTACCGGCAGGGACGTTGAGTAAGCTCATGTCTGTTTCCTTTAAATAAGCTATGGCAAACAAGTGGCGGGTATTATAGCCAACTCGCGCGGAATGTCTCCGCTTGTTTTCGCTTTCTCTGCGTGCATTTTCTTCTCTTCGCCTCTCTCTCGTGACAGAAAAATCCATATCTTCAGCCGCATTTTTCATAGCGTGATGAAAGCGATTACAAAGTTGTGATTAACGTTTTATTTACTTTTTTGAAGTGTGATGTAACGCAATCCGTTACATGCTCAATTGTCTATAGTTTTTTCGCAACGGTTAATTAACCAACAATAATCACCCTACGAGGACGCACTTATGTGGAAGCGCTTACTTTTAGTCACAGCAGTTTCGGCAGCCATGTCGTCTATGGCAATGGCAGCCCCTTTAACCGTAGGATTTTCGCAGGTTGGCTCTGAATCGGGCTGGCGCGCAGCAGAAACCAACGTCGCGAAAAGCGAGGCCGAAAAGCGGGGAATTACGCTGAAAATCGCTGATGGCCAACAAAAGCAGGAAAACCAGATTAAAGCAGTTCGCTCATTTGTTGCGCAGGGCGTCGACGCCATCTTTATTGCGCCGGTCGTGGCAACAGGTTGGGAGCCGGTTTTAAAAGAAGCGAAAGATGCCGACATTCCGGTCTTTTTGCTTGATCGTTCCATCGATGTAAAAGACAAATCTCTCTATATGACCACCGTCACCGCCGACAACGTGCTGGAAGGCAAATTGATTGGCGACTGGCTGATTAAACAAGTGGACGGCAAGCCGTGTAACGTCGTTGAGCTGCAAGGGACCGTCGGGGCCAGCGTGGCGATCGATCGTAAAAAAGGCTTTGCTGAAGCCATCGCCAGTGCGCCAAACATCAAAATTATCCGCTCTCAGTCCGGTGACTTCACCCGCAGTAAAGGGAAAGAAGTGATGGAGAGCTTTATCAAAGCAGAAAACAACGGCAAGAACATCTGCATGGTTTACGCCCACAACGATGACATGGTGATCGGTGCTATCCAGGCGATCAAAGAAGCGGGTCTGAAACCCGGCAAAGATATTCTCACCGGTTCTATCGACGGCGTACCGGATATCTACAAAGCGATGATTGACGGTGAAGCCAACGCCAGTGTCGAACTGACGCCGAATATGGCGGGGCCGGCATTCGACGCGCTGGAGAAATTCAAAAAAGACGGCACGATGCCTGAGAAGCTGACCATTACCAAGTCGATCCTCTATCTGCCGGATACGGCGAAAGAAGAGTTAGAGAAGAAGAAAAACATGGGCTACTAAGCCTTCATGAAAATGCCGGGGGGGCTGCGCTTGCCCGGCCTACATTACGCTCTTTTGTAGGCCGGATAAGCGTAGCGCCATCCGGCGTGATGCAGGGGGAATCATGACCACCGACCAACATCAGGAAATCCTCCGCACCGAAGGATTAAGCAAATTCTTTCCCGGCGTCAAAGCGTTGGATAACGTGGATTTCAGCTTGCGTCGCGGTGAAATTATGGCGCTGCTGGGGGAAAACGGAGCCGGCAAATCGACGCTCATCAAAGCGCTGACCGGCGTTTACCATGCAGATCGCGGCACTATCTGGCTCGAAGGCCAACCGATCTCCCCCAAAAACACCGCCCATGCCCAGCAACTGGGGATTGGCACCGTGTACCAGGAAGTGAACCTGCTGCCCAATATGTCGGTTGCCGATAACTTATTTATTGGTCGTGAGCCGCGGCGTTTTGGCCTGCTTCAGCGCAAGCAGATGGAAAAACGCGCGACGGAGCTGATGGCGTCATACGGTTTTTCCCTTGACGTGCGTGAGCCGCTGAACCGCTTTTCCGTGGCGATGCAACAAATCGTCGCCATCTGTCGGGCGATTGATCTCTCCGCGAAAGTGCTGATCCTCGATGAGCCGACCGCCAGCCTCGATACCCAGGAAGTTGAAATGCTGTTCGGCCTGATGCGTCATCTGCGCGATCGGGGCGTCAGCCTGATCTTCGTCACTCATTTCCTTGATCAGGTTTATCAGGTCAGCGATCGCATCACCGTTCTACGTAACGGCGGCTTCGTTGGCTGCCGTGAAACCCGGGAATTACCGCAAATTGAACTGGTCAAAATGATGCTGGGTAGAGAACTGGATACCCATGCGCTACAGCGTGCGGGACGCACATTGCTTAGCGATAAGCCGGTGGCGGCCTTTAGCGACTTTGGCAAAAAAGGCACCATCGCGCCGTTTGATCTACAGGTGCGTCCCGGTGAGATCGTCGGCCTCGCAGGGCTGCTGGGATCCGGGCGAACGGAAACGGCAGAGGTGATCTTCGGTATTAAACCCGCCGACAGCGGAAGAGCGCTGATCAAAGGCAAACCGCAGACCTTGCGATCGCCGCATCAGGCTTCGTGTCTGGGGATCGGTTTCTGTCCGGAGGATCGCAAAACGGATGGCATTATTGCCGCCGCTTCGGTGCGGGAAAACATCATTTTGGCATTGCAGGCGCAGCGCGGCTGGCTGCGGCCTATCCCACGGAAAGAACAAAACGAGATTGCCGAGCGTTTTATCCGCCAGCTCGGAATTCGCACCCCCAACGCTGAACAGCCGATCGAGTTTCTCTCCGGCGGCAATCAGCAAAAAGTATTGCTCTCGCGCTGGTTACTGACCAAACCGCAGTTCCTGATCCTCGATGAACCCACGCGTGGGATCGACGTCGGCGCGCATGCGGAGATTATCCGCCTGATCGAAACGCTGTGCGCGGATGGTCTGGCGCTGCTGGTCATCTCATCCGAACTGGAAGAGTTAGTGGGCTATGCCGATCGGGTCATTATTATGCGCGATCGCAAACAAGTGGCCGAGATCCCACTGGCTGAACTGTCCGTACCGGCGATCATGAACGCCATTGCGGCCTAAGGAGACTATGGTGATGCCTCAATCTCTCCCTCAATCCAATCCGCCTAAACGGCGGTTCCGTTGGCCAAAGGGGATGCCACAACTGGTGGCGCTACTGCTGGTGCTGCTGGTGGATAGCCTGGTCGCCCCGCACTTCTACCAGGTGATTTTGCAGGATGGTCGGCTGTTTGGTAGCCCGATTGATATTCTCAACCGCGCCGCTCCCGTGGCGCTGTTGGCGATTGGTATGACGCTGGTGATTGCCACCGGCGGCATCGACCTTTCCGTGGGGGCCGTCATGGCTATTGCTGGCGCCACTACTGCGGCGATGACGGTGGCCGGGCACAGTCTACCGGTGGTGCTGCTTGCCGCCTTAGGCTCCGGCATTCTGGCTGGGCTGTGGAATGGGATTCTGGTGGCCATACTCAAGATCCAACCGTTTGTCGCCACGCTAATCCTGATGGTGGCCGGGCGTGGAGTGGCGCAGCTTATCACTTCCGGGCAAATCGTCACTTTCAACTCGCCCGAGCTGTCGTGGTTTGGTAGCGGCTCGCTCTTACTGTTCCCTACGCCGGTAATTATTGCACTGCTCACGCTGGTGGTGTTCTGGCTGCTGACGCGGAAAACGGCGCTGGGTATGTTTATCGAAGCGGTGGGTATCAACATTCGTGCGGCAAAAAACGCTGGGGTGAACACCCGCATTATCGTGATGCTCACCTATGTGCTGAGCGGCCTGTGCGCGGCTATCGCTGGCATTATCGTCACGGCGGATATCCGCGGGGCAGACGCCAATAACGCCGGATTATGGCTGGAACTGGATGCCATCCTGGCGGTAGTCATCGGTGGTGGCTCGCTAATGGGCGGGCGCTTTAACCTGCTGCTGTCGGTGGTAGGCGCGTTGATTATTCAGGGCATGAACACCGGGATTTTGCTGTCGGGCTTCCAGCCGGAACTGAATCAGGTGGTCAAAGCCGTGGTGGTGTTGTGTGTGCTGGTCGTGCAATCACAACGCTTTATCAGCCTGATAAAAGGAGTGCGTGGTCATGATAAAACGTAATTTACCGCTGATGATCACCCTCGGCGTGTTTGTGCTGGGCTACCTTTACTGCCTGACGCAGTTTCCAGCTTTTGCTTCCACCCGGGTGATTTGCAATATCCTGACCGATAACGCTTTTTTAGGGATTATTGCCGTGGGCATGACCTTCGTGATCCTCTCTGGCGGGATCGACCTTTCCGTTGGCTCGGTGATCGCGTTTACCGGTGTATTTTTGGCGAAGGCCATTGGCTATTGGGGTATTTCCCCGCTGCTGGCGTTCCCCCTGATTTTGCTGATGGGCTGTGCGTTTGGCGCGTTTATGGGGTTACTGATTGATGCGCTGAAGATCCCAGCATTCATTATTACGCTGGCGGGAATGTTTTTCCTGCGCGGCGTCAGCTATCTGGTCTCTGAAGAGTCGATCCCAATTAACCATCCGATTTATGACACGCTCTCAAGTCTGGCATGGAAAATTCCTGGCGGCGGTCGCCTGAGCGCGATGGGGTTGTTAATGCTGGGCGTGGTGGTGATTGGCATCTTCCTTGCGCACCGTACGCGCTTTGGTAATCAGGTTTACGCCATTGGCGGCAACGCCACCTCTGCTAACCTGATGGGCATTTCTACTCGCAGCACAACGATCCGCATTTATATGCTGTCTACCGGGCTGGCGACGCTTGCCGGCATTGTGTTTTCCATTTACACCCAGGCGGGTTATGCGCTGGCGGGCGTTGGCGTTGAGCTGGATGCGATTGCCTCAGTGGTGATTGGCGGAACGCTGCTAAGCGGCGGCGTGGGAACGGTGTTGGGTACGTTGTTTGGCGTCGCCATTCAGGGGTTAATCCAGACCTACATTAATTTTGATGGCACATTAAGTTCCTGGTGGACGAAGATCGCGATTGGCATTTTATTGTTTATTTTTATAGCGTTACAACGCGGTCTGACGGTGCTTTGGGAAAATCGTCAAAGCTCGCCGGTTACCCGAGTGGGTACGGCGGCAACACCAAAGTAACATCCTGATTTTGCACAAAACATTTAAATACCTAAACTTTTTCCGGTTGTAGTCGATAGGTTCTGTACAGGTCTGTTTTAACCCTACAACCGGAAATATAACGATGCCAAAATCCCTTTCAATTCGATCAAGTTTGTTGGTGTTATTGTCTTTGCTGACTTTCCTTCTGTTACTGACCGGTGGTATGGGGCTATATGCCTCGACGCGTGTCATTACATCATTGATTTATCACGGTATTATGAGCGCTGCGATGTTGGCTGCTATCGCATTGCTGGCGGTTATTTGGTTTATGCTGCGAAATAAGTTTCTCAAACCGCTGGATAATATGGTTGAGCAACTGGAACGTCTGGCGACGGGGGATTTATCACCGGTTACCACGCTGTCGGCCAGCGCTGAATTCAACCGACTGAACGCGGCAATGGATGACATGCGCCATGCGCTGGGCGACTCGGTACAACGCGTACGCGATGCCAGTTCGCAAATTGATATTGGCAGTCGTGAACTGACGGCCGGGAACCAGCATCTGGCGCAACGCACTGAATCGACAGCCACTTCACTGGAGCAGACCGCCGCCAGCATGGAAGAACTCACGGCGACGGTGAAACAGAATGCGCAGAACGCGGAACAGGCTCACCAACTGGCAAAATCGGTGTCGGATACCGCCGATCGCGGTAGCGAAATGGTGTGCTATGTGATCGAGAAAATGCGCGATATTTCTGGCAGCTCCAGCCGAATCGCCGACATCCTCAGCGTAATCGACGGTATTGCTTTCCAGACCAATATCCTGGCGCTCAACGCTTCCGTTGAAGCGGCGCGCGCCGGTGAGCAGGGGCGGGGCTTTGCGGTTGTTGCAGGTGAAGTACGTAATCTGGCCAGCCGCAGCGCCGAGGCGGCCAAAGAGATCCGCACGTTAATCAGTGATTCACACACCCACGTAGGGGAAGGTAGTGAGCTGGCGCAGCAGGCGGGCGAAACCATGGATGAGATTGCCAATGAAGTCATGCGCATGACCAAACTAATGCGTGAAATTGCCAGTGCGTCCCAGGAACAGAGTCGCGGCATAGAGCAGGTGAATATTGCGGTGATTCAGATGGATGAAACGGCGCAGCAAAATGCGGCGCTGGTACAGCAGTCGTCAGCGGCTACCCGCTCGCTGGAAGAACAGTCTTCAGCGCTAATCGAAGCAATGGCCGTATTTAAGCTACAGACAGCGTAACTGTGCGTAGGCCGGATAAAGGCGTTTACGCCGCCATCCGGCAATATCACCGTATTGTGCCGGATGGCACTTCGCTTATCCGGCCTGCAACGTGCTGTAGGCCGGATGTTGCGCTTACGCGTCCGGGAACTCGCGGATAAAGCGTTCTACATCTTCAACCATATGGTCGTTACCCACGAAGAAGGAGCGGCGCTGGTGCAGGCTTTCCGGGATGATATCCAGAATACGATTTTTACCGTCGCTCGCCTTGCCGCCCGCTTGCTCGGCCAGCAGGGCCATTGGGTTGCATTCATACAGCAGACGCAGTTTCCCTTCCGGGTGGCTGGCGGTGCTTGGGTACAGGTAGATCCCGCCTTTCAGCAGATTGCGATGGAAGTCAGCAACCAGAGAGCCAATGTAGCGCGAGGTGTACGGGCGCTGGGTTGACTTATCTTCTTCCTGGCAGAATTTAATGTACTTCTTCACGCCGTTCGGGAATTTGATGTAGTTACCTTCGTTAATGGAGTACGTGCTGCCTTTCGCCGGGAAGCGCATACGTTCCTGGCTGAGGCAGAATACGCCCAGAGAAGGATCGTAGGTGAAGGCGTGCACGCCACAGCCGGTGGTGTACACCAGCATGGTGGAAGAACCATAAACCACGTAACCTGCAGCAACCTGCTTGTTGCCCGGTTGCAGGAAATCCTCTTCCGTGACCGGAGTACCGACTGGGGTTACGCGGCGGTAAATAGAGAAAATCGTACCGACAGAGACGTTAACATCGATGTTGGATGAGCCATCCAGCGGATCCATTAGCACAACGTATTTAGCGTGTTCACAGCCTTCAAAGACGACGATTTCATCTTCTTCTTCCGAGGCAATGCCCGCCACAATGTCGCGCGCCTTCAGTGCAGCTTTCAGTTTTTCGTTCGCGAACAGATCGAGTTTTTGCTGAACCTCTCCCTGCACGTTCTCAGCACCGCTGGCACCCAGGATATCGACCAGACCGGCCTTGTTGATATCGCGGTGGATGATCTTGGCGCCCAGCTTTATTGCCGACAACAAAGCAGTGAGTTCACCGGTAGCATGAGAAAACTCGTGCTGCTTTTCGACAATAAATTCACCTAACGTTTTCATAACACTTTCCCTGCAATTTATGTGGAGTAAAGCGACCGCAACAATATTAACAAATATTTCCATTGTTGCGCTTAGGTGAATCGCGCCAGCAAACTGCGGAATATCCTGAAATGCGTTTCTCACTTGCCGGACATGTGCGTAAAATGGCCCCCAGATTAAAAAAGGATAGTGACGTATGCGCATTCATATTTTGGGAATTTGTGGCACTTTCATGGGCGGTCTGGCGATGCTGGCGCGCTCGCTCGGTCATGAAGTAACCGGTTCGGACGCCAATGTGTATCCGCCGATGAGTACCTTACTTGAGAAGCAAGGCATTGATCTGATTCAGGGTTACGATGCCAGCCAGCTCGACCCGCAGCCGGACTTAGTGATCATCGGCAATGCCATGACCCGTGGTAATCCGTGCGTGGAAGCGGTTCTCGAGAAGAACATTCCGTTCATGTCTGGCCCGCAGTGGCTGCATGACTTTGTATTGCGCGACCGCTGGGTACTGGCGGTTGCGGGTACGCACGGCAAAACCACTACCGCCGGAATGGCGACCTGGATCCTCGAAGCCTGCGGCTATAAGCCTGGCTTTGTGATCGGCGGCGTACCGGGTAACTTCGAGGTTTCTGCGCGTCTGGGCGAAAGCGACTTCTTCGTGATTGAAGCAGATGAGTACGACTGCGCGTTCTTCGACAAGCGTTCTAAATTCGTGCATTACTGCCCGCGTACGCTGATCCTCAACAACCTTGAGTTCGATCACGCGGACATCTTTGACGATTTGAAAGCGATCCAGAAACAGTTCCATCACCTGGTACGTATCGTGCCGGGCCAGGGACGCATCATCTACCCGGAAAACGACATCAATCTGAAACAGACGATGGCGATGGGCTGCTGGAGCGAACAAGAGCTGGTGGGCGAACAAGGTCACTGGCAGGCGAAAAAACTGACCACCGATGCTTCTGAGTGGGAAGTGTGGCTGGACGGTGAAAAAGTCGGCGAAGTGAAGTGGGGCCTGGTGGGCGAGCACAATATGCATAACGGTCTGATGGCGATTGCGGCCGCGCGCCATGTGGGCGTCGTGCCTGCAGATGCAGCTAATGCGCTCGGTTCATTCATTAACGCCCGTCGTCGTCTTGAGCTGCGCGGTGAAGCCAATGGCGTGACGGTGTATGACGATTTTGCCCATCACCCGACGGCCATTCTGGCAACGCTTGCGGCGTTGCGCGGTAAAGTGGGCGGTACGGCGCGCATCATCGCAGTGCTGGAGCCTCGCTCGAACACCATGAAAATGGGCCTGTGCAAAGACGATCTGGCGCCGTCGTTAGGCCGTGCGGACGAAGTGTTCCTGCTGCAACCTCCGCATATTCCGTGGCAGGTAGCCGAAGTCGCTGAAGCCTGCGTTCAGCCGGCACACTGGAGTGGCGATGTGGATGCCCTGGCAGATATGGTGGTGAAAACCGCGCAGCCAGGCGATCACATTCTGGTGATGAGCAACGGCGGATTTGGTGGTATTCATCAAAAACTGCTGGATGGCCTGGCGAAGAAAGCTCAGGCAGAAGCGGAAGAGTAAAAAAATGCCCGGTGGCGCTACGCTTACCGGGCCTACAACGTGTTAACGGATTGTAGGCCGGATAAGGTGATTGCACCGCCATCCGGCACTTTCAGCAGACGAAGAGGTTAGGCTTCGTTTTCCGCCAGTTCACGCAGATACTGGAAGATCTGACGGGAAGATTTTGGCGGCTTGTTGCCCGCTTTTTCTTTCCTGGCGTTACGCACCAGCGAACGCAGTTGCTGGCGGTCGGCGTCAGGCCACAGATTCATCACTTCTTCGATGGCTTCATCGCTACCGTCAACCATACGGTCACGCAGTTGCTCCAGCTTATGGAAGACAACGACCTGCTGGTTGTGACGATTTTTCAGCTTGTCCAGCGCCTGACGGATAGGATCAACATCGCGCTGGCGCAACATTTTGCCAATCAACTGCAACTGGCGGCGACGTCCTTCCATCTTAATACGCTGGGCCAGCTCAATGGCGGCACGTAAATCCGCATCAAGCGGGATCTTATCCAGCGCGTTTTTCCCCAGATCAACCAGTTCCGCACCCAGGCGTTTTAACTCCTCGGCATCGCGTTTAATTTCACTTTTACTGACCCAGATAATTTCATCGTCTTCGTCTTCGATGTCATCACCGGGAACGTCGTCGAGCCAGTCTTCGGGCTGCTTTGTCATTTCAGGCTCCTTAAAAAAAGAGGCTAATGTTACCAGTTAAGATGCGCACTGAAAAACGGTTCTCTGTTAGACTTCAGAGAAACTCTCTCTACATTATGGCATTTGCGATGAAAGTAATCTCACAAGTTGAAGCGCAGCGTAAGATTCTGGAAGAAGCAGTCTCGACGGCACTGGAATTAGCGTCAGGTAAGTCGGATGGCGCGGAAGTCGCTGTGAGCAAGACCACGGGTATTAGCGTCAGCACCCGTTATGGTGAAGTGGAGAACGTCGAATTCAATAGCGATGGTGCACTGGGGATTACGGTTTACCACCAGAACCGTAAGGGCAGCGCATCGTCCACCGATTTAAGCCCGCAGGCGATTGCACGCACCGTGCAGGCTGCGCTGGACATTGCACGTTACACTTCGCCGGATCCGTGCGCAGGCGTGGCAGATAAAGAACTGCTGGCCTTTGATGCGCCCGATCTGGACCTGTTCCACCCGGCGGAAGTTTCCCCTGATGAAGCCATCGAACTGGCCGCTCGTGCTGAACAGGCGGCGCTGCAGGCTGATAAGCGTATCACCAATACCGAAGGCGGCAGCTTTAACAGCCACTATGGCATCAAAGTGTTTGGTAACAGCCACGGCATGCTGCAGGGCTACTGCTCCACGCGTCATTCCCTTTCCAGCTGCGTGATCGCGGAAGAAAATGGTGATATGGAGCGTGATTACGCCTACACCATTGGCCGGGCGATGGGCGATCTGCAAACGCCGGAGTGGGTGGGGGCTGACTGTGCTCGCCGTACCTTATCACGCCTGTCTCCGCGTAAGCTGTCCACCATGAAAGCGCCGGTGATTTTCGCCAACGAAGTGGCGACCGGACTGTTCGGACACCTGGTCGGCGCGATCGCCGGCGGTTCTGTGTACCGCAAATCCACCTTCCTGCTGGATTCGCTGGGCAAACAAATTCTGCCGGAATGGCTGACTATTGAAGAACATCCGCACCTGCTGAAGGGACTGGCGTCGTCGCCGTTCGACAGCGAAGGGGTACGGACCGAACGCCGCGACATTATTAAAGACGGCGTGCTGACTCAGTGGCTGCTGACCAACTATTCCGCACGTAAGCTGGGGCTGAAGAGCACTGGTCATGCAGGCGGGATCCACAACTGGCGAATTCCGGGACAAGGTCTAAGCTTCGAGCAGTTGCTCAAAGAGATGGGCACAGGTCTTGTGGTTACTGAGCTGATGGGACAGGGCGTAAGCGGCATTACCGGCGATTACTCGCGCGGCGCGGCGGGCTTCTGGGTCGAAAATGGTGAAATTCAGTATCCGGTGAGTGAAATTACCATCGCCGGTAACTTAAAAGAGATGTGGCGCAATATTGTGACCGTGGGGAACGATATTGAAACGCGCAGTAATATCCAATGTGGTTCGGTATTGTTACCGGAGATGAAAATCGCCGGGCAGTAATACTCGTTAAGGCGTTAATTTTTAATAATAAAAAAGGAAGTGAGCAATGCGTAAACACCTGTTAGCGATCGTCGCGGCTTCAACGCTGGTTCTTGGTTCTTCTGCGTTTGCAGCCGATCTCGAAGATGACATGGGGATCCTCAACGACAACCTGAAAATTGTCGAAAAAACGGATAATGCGACTGAACTGAAAGACGCGTTAACCAAAATGCGTGCAGCCGCGCTGGACGCGCAAAAAGGTACGCCGCCGAAGCTGGAAAACAAATCCCCGGACAGCCCGGAGATGAAAGATTTCCGCCACGGCTTTGACACGCTGATCGGCCAGATTGACGGCGCGCTGAAGCTGGCGAACGAAGGTAAAGTTAAAGAGGCGAAAGCCGTTGCGGAAGAGCTGAAAACCACGCGCAACGAAAATCACAAGAAGTTCCGCTAATCTGCGCTACCCGGCCTGCATACCCGTAGGCCGGACAAAATCCCCCGCTACTACACGCCCATAAGTAAACTCTATCCCCATCACATTTTTTCATTTTTATCGTCCATTCATTGTTCGCACTTCCTTCCATTTTGCTGCCCACTCTTGCGATCTCAATCACATTCTTCCGGTGATAAATCGTGGTTCCAGCCCTTTTTGCGGCACAGATCACTATCGCTGCACACCTTTCCACTTCGAAGTGGAAAACAACTCGCTACAAACTTATAACCTCCGTCGCTAATTTACCCTCAGAGACATTAACGGGGTAAGACGAGTGAATAACGGAGCTGTAATGAATGACATGGGGGAATCGGTGGAACTGGCCGACCGCATGCTGGCGCAGGTGTATGCCTTGCTGCGTGAACGCAACATTATTCCCAACGCCGTACAGGAACAGATGCTGACGTCGCATGTTCGCGCCATGGCGCACCGCTCGGTAACGGGTGAACCCTTACCAGAAGTCGATGCCAGCTTGTTTGATGAAATATCTGCCGAGTCAATGGCGCTTGCCCGCGACGTGGTCGCCGAGTTTGGCAATCTTCCTGAGGAAGAGGCCTGGCTGCTGTCGGTGCACTTTGAAGTCGCGAAAGACAACCTTTAAGGAGAAAAAGATGGAACAGATTACCGTAGTGATTGGCGATCGTCTGGGTAAAGGCCAGAAAGTGGCGGCAGGCGTAGAGAAAGCGGGTGGCCGTGCCGTTGTGGTGCCGGGTGTTGCAGCAGATATGAAGCTGGGTGACGTGATGAAGGCGGAAAACGCCACCTTTGGTATCTCGTTTTGCGGCAGCGGTGGTGCGGGTGCGATTACTGCGCAGACCAAATACGGCTACAAGGCGAAATACGGCATGCGTTCGGTCGATGAAGGGGTAACCGCCATCAACGAAGGGTGCAACGTACTGGGATTCGGCTTTATGGACAAAGAAGAGCTCGGCGAGCGCCTGGTGCAGGCCTGGCAAAAGAAACACGGCGCTTAAGCATGAAAGAGCAATTCACCACCACGGTGAGAGTCACGGGTAAGGGCGAGACCAAAGCTCGCGCCTTTGCCGATGCCCTGAACCACGTTCAGGCTGCGGTGATGAAAGCGTCGCCGCATATCTTACTGCGTATTGAGCCACAGGATGTGCAGGTTGTTCAAGCGCGTGAATCGGTGCGTAAAGAGGCGTTTTTATTCCTCTTTTTGCGCCGGGAAAGACGCACTTTCAGCGTGGAGCTGGACGTGACCGTCAACGTGACTGCCATCAATCTCGACAAGGTGGATTTCGTTACGCAACGCTGATTTTCTATTAAAAGGCATAATTATGTTCCTGATAATATTAATAAAATCGCTCATCATCGGCGCGTTGGTTGGCGTTGGTGTCGGCGCTGGGGCTGCACGCATGTTTCATGCGCCTACCACTCAAGGAATGGGCGCGTTTCGTACTCTTGGAGAACTGAATTCCTGCGAAGGGGATCCGGCTTCTCACTTCTCGTTCGGTCTGGGCTTCTTCTTTAACGCCTGGGCTTCCTCCGTTGCGGCGGGGGCGTTCACTCAGGACGTCGACCATCGCATCATCCCCAACTGGGGCGCCGCCGCGCTGATGATTAAAAATCGCAACGTCGGTGAAACGCTGCACGATCCTAAGCGCATGGCAATTGCCTGCGGCGTTATCGGGATGATCGTAGTGACCTTCCTGAACCTCACTGCGTCATCCGTACCGGAAGCGCTGCAGGTTACCGCCGTCAAGGTGCTGGTGCCCGCGGCTAACCTGCTGGTTAACACCGTGATGCCGGTGATCTTCTGGCTGGCGGCGATCGACGCCGGTAAGAAATCCGGCTTCTGGGCCACCGTTTTTGGCGGCGCGGCGCAGCTGATCATGGGCAACGCCGTTCCGGGGCTGGTGCTCGGCATTCTGATCGGCAAAGGTGTTGAAGAAAGCGGCTGGAACCACGTCACGAAAGTGATGATGGTAGCTATCGTCGCGCTGTTTGTCCTGAGCGGTTTCTTCCGCGGTTTCGACATGAAGATGATCGAATCCTTCCATCTGACCGTGCCTAACTGGCTCGAACTTATCCACAACTCGCTCAGCGGCAAATAACGGAGGTCATCATGGAACAGAATAAAGGTTTTTGGTTCGCTGACTGGTCGTTCCCGATCTTCGTGGGCCTGCTCTCATCCGGCGTATTTGCCGGAACGCACATGTACTACCTGTACGGTATTGGCGCATTTAACGAAGTGGCTTTTGTGGCGATGCTGAAGGCGGGAATGGATACCGGCTCCTACGGGGCGGTGGCGGCGTTTGGCGCAAGCTTCCTGTTTGCCCGCATCATTGAAGGTTCGCTGGTGGGTATTCTGGATATCGGCGGGGCGATTCAGACCGGGGTTGGGTTAGGTGTTCCGGCGCTGCTGCTGGGCGCGGGCATTATCTTCCCGGTCGCCAACTTTGCCGCCTCGCTGGTCACTGGTCTGGTGATTGGTCTGGCGATTGGCTACATCATCATTCTGGCGCGTAAGTTCACCATCAACCAGAGTGATTCAACCTACGGTGCGGACGTCATGATGGGGGCCGGTAACGCCTCCGGCCGCTTCCTCGGACCGTTGATTATCCTCAGCGCGATGACGGCTTCTATTCCTATCGGAATCGGTTCTCTGGCGGGTGCGCTGCTGTTTTATCTGTGGCAAAAACCGATTACCGGCGGGGCGATTCTTGGGGCAATGATCCTCGGGTCCATCTTCCCGATTGCCATTAGCTAACTGTTGATTTGCAGGCCGGATAAGGCGGTTACGCCGCCATCCGGCATAGGAGAGAGCGATGTTTGATTTACTCCTGCGCCGTGCGCGCTTCGTTGACGATACGGTGAGCGATATTGCGCTCAAAGACGGCAAGATCGCGGCGTTGGGCGACGTTGATGGCCCGGCGCTGAAAACCATTGAGCTGGGCGGCGAGTGCTACGTCAGCGCAGGCTGGATTGACTCCCACGTTCATTGCTACCCGAAATCCCCGATTTACCACGACCAGCCGGATAGCGTCGGTATTGCGACCGGCGTCACTACCGTGGTGGATGCGGGCAGTACCGGGGCGGATGACATCGACGATTTTTACACCCTGACCCGGGAAGCTGCCACCGAGGTGTATGCGTTGCTGAATATCTCCCGCGTTGGGCTTATCGCCCAGAACGAGCTGGCCAACATGGCCAATATTGACGCTGATGCGGTGCGAGAGGCGGTGAAACGCCACCCTGATTTTATCGTCGGTCTGAAGGCACGTATGAGCAGCAGCGTAGTCGGTGAAAATGGCATCATGCCGCTGGAGCGCGCCAAAGCGATGCAAAAAGAGAACGGCGACCTGCCGCTGATGGTGCACATCGGCAACAACCCGCCGGACCTGGATGAGATCGCCGAGCGCCTGAGCGCGGGTGACATCATTACCCACTGCTACAACGGTAAGCCGAACCGCATTCTGACGCCGCAAGGCGAGCTGCGGGCGTCAGTGACGCGGGCGATTTCACGCGGCGTGCGTCTGGACGTTGGGCATGGCACCGCCAGCCTGAGCTTTGCGGTGGCAAAACGCGCTATTGAATTGGGGATTTTGCCACACACCATCAGTTCCGATATTTACTGTCGCAACCGTATCAGCGGCCCGGTGCATTCTCTGGCGAATGTGATGTCGAAATTTCTCGCCATTGGGATGTCGCTTCCGCAGGTCATTGAGTGCGTTACCGCCAATGCTGCCGACGGCCTGCGCCTGAAACAGAAGGGGCGACTGCAGGTCGGTCTGGATGCTGATTTAACCCTCTTTACGCTTAAGCGCCAGCCAACCGTGCTGGTAGATGCAGAAAACGACAGCCTGCAGGCTGAACAACTGCTGGTGCCGCTTGCCGCAATACGTGCGGGCAAGGGCTATATGACCGAACAAGGGAGCGCGGAACATGCCTTCGATTTTTGAGAAATACGATTTAAAACTGGTGATTAATACCTCCGGCCGCATGACGGCGCTTGGCGTTTCCACGCCGCGACCAGAAGTGGTTGAAGCGGCGATGGCGGGGATGAACCACTATTTCGAGATGAAAGATCTGGTCAATAAAACCGGCGACTACATCGCGAAATTGCTGGAAGTGGAAGGGGCAACCGTTGTCTCTTGCGCCTCGGCGGGGATCGCCCTGTCGGTGGCTGGCGTATTGGTTAAAGACAGCGACTGGCTGCTGGAGAACCTGCACGTCACGCCCATCGAGAACAACGAAATCGTGCTGCCCAGAGGCCACAACGTCAACTTTGGTGCTCCGGTGGGTACCATGGTGGCGCTTGGCGGCGGTAAGTTAGTGGAGGCTGGTTATGCCAACGAATGTTCCGCGGCGCAGCTGGCTGCGGCCATTACACCGCGTACGGCGGCCATTCTGTATATCAAATCTCACCACTGCGTCCAGAAAAGTATGCTCAGCGTGGAGCAGGCTGCGGTGGTGGCGCGTACGCATAACCTGCCGCTGATCGTGGACGCGGCGGCGGAAGAAGATTTGCAATGCTACTACCGGGTTGGCGCAGATCTGGTTATTTATAGTGGCGCGAAGGCGATTGAAGGACCAACCAGCGGTCTGGTGATAGGTAAAACCCAGTACGTTGAGTGGGTGAAACGCCAGACGGCGGGAATTGGCCGGGCGATGAAGGTGGGGAAAGAGGGAATTCTTGGCCTAACCTGCGCCATCGAACTGTATCTGAACGCGCAGAAAGAGAGTGGCGCGGAGATGGTCGAGAAAATGACGCCGTTCATTAATGCGTTGAACCAGCTTAACGGCGTGAGCGCCCGCGTGGTGTGGGATAGCGCAGGGCGCGACATCGCACGCACGGAAATTAAGTTTGATGAAGCGGTAACCGGGATCGCCACGGGCGAACTGGTTGAAGCCCTGAAACAAGGCGAGTACGCGATTTACTTCCGAGGTTACAAAGCTAACGAAGGCATTATCGAAGCCGATGTGCGCAGCGTCGATCGTGCGCAGCTGGAGATTGTGGCCCGTCGAATTGGTGAAGTGATTTCGCAGGAGAAAGAAGTATGAAACTGACCCCTAACTTTTATCGCGACCGCGTCTGCCTGAACGTGCTGGCAGGCTCCAAAGAAAATGCGCGGGATATTTACGCGGCTGCGGAAGGACACGTGCTGGTTGGTGTGTTGTCAAAAAATTACCCGGATGTCGCAAGCGCAGTAGCGGATATGCGTGAATACGCAGCGCTTATCGACAATGCGCTCTCCGTGGGATTGGGGGCAGGCGACCCAAACCAGTCGGCGATGGTCAGTGAAATTTCCCGTCAGGTACAGCCGCAGCATGTTAATCAGGTCTTTACCGGCGTGGCCACCAGTCGCGCGCTGCTGGGCCAGCAGGATACAGTAGTCAACGGTCTGGTCTCGCCAACCGGCATGCCGGGCAGGGTGAAAATCTCCACCGGTCCGCTGAGCAGCCAGACGCCGGACGGTATTGTGCCGGTAGAAACCGCGATTGCGCTGCTCAAAGATATGGGCGGTAGCTCGATTAAATACTTCCCGATGGGCGGCCTGAAATGCCGTGAAGAGTACATTGCCGTAGCGCAGGCCTGCGCCCGTCATGACTTCTGGCTGGAGCCAACTGGCGGTATCGATCTGGATAATTTCACTGAAATCCTGCAGATTGCCCTCGATGCCGGAGTGAGTAAAATCATTCCTCACATCTATAGTTCGATTATTGATAAGGTGAGTGGTAACACTCGTCCGGATGACGTACGCCAGCTGATGGCGATGACCCGGGCCTGCGTAGGCTAACTGACTGATGAGGAAACTGACGTGCGATTTCCCAACCAACGTTTAGCACAGCTGTTTGACATGTTGCAAAACGAAGCGCTTCCACAGGACGAGCTGGCGCAGCGGTTGTCGGTTTCCACACGCACCGTACGGGCGGATATCACCGCGCTAAACGCGCTGCTCACCCAGTACGGCGCACAGTTTGTCCTCAGCCGGGGTAACGGTTATCAGCTCAAAATTGACGACCCGGCAAGTTATAACACCCTGCAAACGCAGCAGCCCAACGCGTTGCTACGCATCCCTCGAACCAGCCAGGAACGGATACACTGGCTGGTGGTGCGTTTTCTGACATCGGCTTTCTCGCTAAAGCTGGAAGATTTAGCTGATGAATGGTTTATCAGCCGCGCGACGCTGCAAAACGATATGGCTGAGGTGCGCGAGCATCTGCAACGTTATCATCTGACGCTGGAAACGCGTCCCCGTCACGGCATGAAGCTGTTCGGCAGCGAAATGGCGATCCGCGCCTGTTTGACCGATTTGCTGTGGACGCTGGCGCAGCAGGATCCGCAGCACCCGTTAGTGACGCAAGAAGCGCTGAATGCCGGGATCCCTGAGCAGCTACAGCCCGTTTTGCAGGACATTTTTGCCCGTTTCCATATTCGTCTGACCGATGAGGGCGAGCTGTTTTTACGCTTGTACTGCGCGGTGGCGGTACGGCGGATTAGCGAAGGGTATCCACTCCCGGATTTTGCCGCAGAAGAGGCCGATCAATCGGTGTGCCTGGCCACGCGGGAAATCGCGGCGGTATTGCACCGCCTGGCAGACAAACCGCTTTCCGTTTCCGAAGAAAACTGGCTACAGGTGCATATTGCTGCTCGCCAAGTACAAGAGATCGCGCCCAGTGCTATCAATGCGGATGATGACGAAGCGTTGGTCAATTACATTCTGCGTTTTATCAACACCCAGTACAACTACAACCTGTTGAATGACAAACAGTTACATGCTGATCTGCTGACGCATATTAAGACGATGATCACCCGCGTGCGTTACCAGATAATGATCCCCAATCCGCTGCTGGAAAATATTAAACAGCACTACCCCATGGCGTGGGACATGACGCTGGCCGCCGTCTCGGGATGGGGAAAATATACGCCGTACACCATCAGTGAAAATGAGATCGGCTTCCTCGTGCTGCATATTGGCGTCGGGCTGGAGCGTAGTTACAACATCGGTTACCAGAGACAGCCGAAGGTTCTGCTGGTATGCGATGCCGGAAATGCGATGGCGCGGATGATTGAAGCGGTGCTGGCGCGTAAGTATCCGCAGATAGAGATCGTCGATACCGTCACGCTGCGTGACTACGAACAGCGGGAAAGCATCAGCGAAGATTTTGTCATCTCTACCGCGCGGATCGGTGAAAAAGATAAGCCTGTAGCGATGATTGCGCCGTTCCCGACCGATTATCAACTGGAACAAATTGGCAAACTGGTGCTGGTGGACAGAACCCGCCCGTGGATGTTGAACAAATTCTTCGATGCCGCCCATTTTCGTGTAATTGACGAGCCAATGGATCAACAAACGTTGTTCAAAACCTTATGCCGTCAGTTGCAGGATGAAGGTTTTGTCGACGCAGAGTTCCTTGATTCAGTGGTTGAGCGTGAGGCCATCGTCAGCACCATGCTGGGTGACAGCATTGCCCTGCCGCACGCCCTCGGTCTGCTGGCCAAGAAAACGGTGGTTTACACTATCCTCGCCCCGCAGGGCATTGCCTGGGGCGATGAAACGGCGCACGTGATCTTCCTGCTCGCCATCAGTAAAAGCGAGTACGAAGAAGCGATGGCGATCTACGATATTTTCGTCACCTTCCTGCGCGAGCGCGCCATGACGCGGCTCTGCGCATGCCGGAATTTCACCGAGTTCAAAACCGTCGCCATGGAGTGTGTCAGTCGTTTTTGAGAGGCGTTATCCAGAATTCGATGTAATGCGTATGTAATGCTAAACTGCATTACACATTCGATTCTACTGGAGGCATAATGGCCACGCTGAACGTCCGTCTGGATGACAAACTCAAAAATGAGGCTTATGCCGTGCTGGAAAAACTGAACATTACTCCAACGGAAGCTGTGCGATTACTGTTTCAGTACGTCGCGGAAACGGGGCGCATGCCAGTGAAAACCGTCACCGTTAGCGACAGCGAAGATACACTGATTCAGACAGTCCGGGAGAGGCTGGCCAGCCCGCAAAAAGGAATCAAGGTTAGTCTGGATGACTTATGAACTGGAATTCGACCCGAGAGCCTTAAAAGAGTGGCATAAACTGGGTGATACGGTGAAGGCTCAGTTTAAGAAGAAGTTGGCCGACGTGTTGTTGAACCCCAGAATTGACTCTGCCCGTTTAAACGGTCTTCCAGATTGCTATAAAATTAAGCTTAAATCGTCCGGCTATCGTCTGGTGTACCAGGTTCGGGATGAGGTTGTGACCGTGTTTGTTGTCGCGGTCGGCAAGCGAGAGCATTCGGCCGTTTATCTCGATGCAAACAAACGGCTTTAGCGATCAACGCAAATGATGTACAACCTGGTTGCTGCTGCCGCGCCAGATCAGCGCCGGGTCTTTAAGATCCTGCACGTATTTGCCATCGACCAGTACGTTGATGAGATCGACCACCTGCATTTGCGCGGCGTTGAGTTCATCGAGCTTGTAGCCGGTCCACACCCAGATATCTTTGCCGGGGCACTCAGCGCGAACGCGCTGCACTAGTTGCAGGATTTCCGGCACGTTTTGCGGATGTAGCGGATCGCCACCGGAGAGCGAGATCCCCTGACGCTTGATTCGCGTATCGTTCAGATCGGCAATGATCTTGTCTGCCATCTCTTTGGTAAATGGCTTGCCGGAATTGAGCCGCCAGGTGCTTTTGTTATAGCAACCGGGACATTCATGCACGCACCCGGACACAAACAGCGTGCAGCGGGTGCCGGGGCCGTTAACGATGTCGACGGGATAATATTGGTGAAAGTTCATAGCTTGTAACCATGCCGGGTGGCGCTGCGCTTACCCGNGTGCGGTCCGTAGGCCCGGTAAGCGCAGCGCCACCGGGCATTAACGTAACAGCGGATTAACCTATCTGCCCGTTACCCAAATGCTTAACGCGGCGTTTCACTTCTTCCTGCTTACCGGCGTTAAACGGACGGGCGTCCGGGCTGCCTAAATAACCGCAGACGCGGCGGGTGACCGACACGCGCGCGGCGTCGTGGTTACCACATTTCGGGCAGGTAAAGCCTTTGCTGGTGCACTCGAACTCACCGGTAAAGCCGCACTCGTAGCATTCATCAATTGGCGTGTTGGTCCCGTAATACGGCACGTGCTGATAGCTGTAATCCCAGACGTCTTCCAGTGCTTTCAGGTTGTGCTGAATATTCGGGTATTCGCCGTAGCAAATGAAGCCTCCACTCGCCAGCGGCGGGTATGGCGCTTCGAAATCGATCTTGTCGTACGGGTTAACCTTTTTCTCCACGTCGAGGTGGAAGCTGTTGGTGTAGTAACCTTTATCGGTCACGCCTGGCACCACACCAAACTCGGCGGTATCCAGACGACAGAAACGATCGCACAGGTTTTCGCTTGGCGTGCTGTACAGGCTGAAGCCGTAGCCGGTCTCGTCTTTCCACTGATCGACTGCCTGACGCAGGCGTTCGACAATGGCGATAGCTTTGGCGCGAAGCTGCTCGCTGTCGTACAGATGTTTGTCACCAAACAGTGCGTTAATGGTTTCGTGAATGCCGATGTAACCCAGCGAGATAGACGCGCGGCCATTTTTAAAGATTTCTGACACGTCATCGTCCGCTTTCAGACGCACGCCGCAGGCACCTTCCATATACAGGATTGGCGCCACGCGGGCTTTCACGCCTTCCAGACGCGCAATGCGGGTCATCAGCGCTTTACGTGCCAGCACCAGTCGATCGTCGAGCAGTTTCCAGAAGGTGGCTTCATCGCCGTGGGCTTCCAGCGCGATACGCGGCAGGTTGAGGCTGATAACGCCGAGGTTGTTACGCCCGTCGTGAATCTGTTCGCCGTTCTCGTTTTCCCACACGCCGAGGAAGCTGCGACAGCCCATCGGCGTTTTGAACGAACCGGTCACTTTCACTACCTGATCGTAGTTCAGGATGTCCGGATACATACGCTTGCTTGCGCACTCCAACGCCAGCTGTTTGATGTCGTAGTTCGGATCGCCAAACTTGTGGTTCAGGCCGTCGCGAATGGCGAACACCAGTTTCGGGAACACGGCGGTTTTACGATTTTTACCGAGACCCGCAATGCGGTTACGCAGAATGGACTGCTGGATCAAACGCGATTCCCAACTGGTTCCCAGGCCAAAACCGAAGGTGACGAACGGCGTCTGGCCGTTAGCGGTATGCAGGGTATTCACTTCATACTCGAGGGACTGGAATGCGTCGTAGCACTCTTTCTCGGTACGGGAATGCGCATAACCGTCGGCATCCGGGATCTGCCACTCTTCAGCGGTTTTGCGATGCTTGTTAAAGCTCTCGGTCACGAATGGTGCGAGAACTTCGTCAATACGGTTAATGGTGGTACCGCCATAAATATGGCTGGCAACCTGCGCGATAATTTGCGCGGTGACGGCCGTAGCGGTGGAGATGGATTTTGGCGGCTCAATCTCCGCGTTACCCATCTTAAAGCCCTGCGTCAGCATGCCTTTCAGGTCGATCAGCATGCAGTTAAACATTGGGAAGAACGGAGAGTAGTCGAGATCGTGATAGTGAATATCACCACGCTCGTGCGCCTGGACGACATCACGCGGCAGCAGGTGCTGACGCGCATAGTGTTTGGCGACGATACCGGCCAGCAGGTCACGCTGGGTCGGGATCACTTTGCTGTCTTTGTTGGCGTTTTCGTTCAGCAGAGCAGAGTTGGTTTGCTCAACCAGACCACGAATTTCCTGGTTCAGACGGCCACGCTTTTCACGCTGTATATCACGGTCGTGGCGATATTCGATGTACGCACGGGCGAGTTGTTTGTACGGACCAGACATCAGCTGGTTTTCTACCGCTGTCTGGATCTCGTTGATATCGACCTGGCTGCGCTCATTCATCTGGCTACTAACGACTTCTGCGACGGTGGCACAGTAATCTGCGTCATCGACTCCCGCTGCTTTAGCTGCACGCAGAATGGCTTCTTTGATGCGCTCTGATTTAAACGGCACTTTACAGCCATCTCGTTTCATCACATGCGGTGTCATGATCACTCCATATTTATAAGAACAGGTTATCCACAGAGGTTGGGGAAGCGGCCATGGCTTTATTCATCTCTATTGCCAATGACTTCCCGCAATCCTGACCCACTTTATCCACAATTTCACCGTAAAGCGGTGCACTGTAGTTGTAGCAATTGTAGTCGATTAATACAACATATTGGGTCGGCGTGCATTTTAAGTTCTATATGTAGTGATTTGCATCAAGGATGTTTACGGTTTATTTGATGTAGCGCAAAGTAAAAATCGGAGCGTACAGATGACGGGCAGTACAGCGATTGTAAATTATGGGCAGAAAATTCTGATTAATTATTCAACAAAAACAGTAGGGTAAATGCAGTGTCAGCAGTGAAGCCCGGCAATACTACACGAACCGGGCCTGACGCCAATTGCAAGCTATTTTTGTACCCACCAGATGGCCTCAAAAGGACGCAGTGTCATGTCCCCAGGTTGGCTGGCGACCTCGGCATAGTTGTGCATCAGCACCTGCCAGTTTCCATCGGCCTGGGCTGGTTGCCAGTTCTGGAAGGTATCGCTCAGATTAGCAATGACCAGCAGCCGCTGCCCTTGCCACTCGCGTTGGTAACACCACAGATGTGGGCTGTCCGGTAACAGATCCTGATAGTCGCCCCAGGTAATAACTGGCTCCACTTTGCGCAATGCGATCAGTTTCTGATAGGTGTAGAACACCGAGTCGGCATCGCTCAGCGCTGCCGCCACGTTGATCTCCGCTGCGTTGCCACACAGATTGATCCATGGCTCGCCCTCGGTAAAGCCCGCGTGTTGGCTGGCATCCCACTGCATCGGCGTGCGGCTGTTATCGCGGGATTTACTGGCGAGGATCGCCAGCAGTTCGTCGGCATCTCGCCCCTGACCGTTCAGTTCGGCAAACATGTTATGGCTTTCCACATCGCGATAATCGGTAATCTGGCTGAAGTGCGGATTGGTCATGCCGATCTCTTCACCCTGGTAGATATAGGGTGTGCCCTGCATGCCATGCAGCACCATCGCCAGCATTTTGGCCGACGGAATGCGGTATTTACCTTCATCGCCAAAACGCGACACGATGCGCGGCTGATCGTGGTTACACCAGAACAGCGCGTTCCAGGCCTGATTGTGCATGCCCTGCTGCCAGTGACGGAACAGGGTTTTCAGCGCGACATAATCGGGTTTGGCTAACGTCCACTTCTCACCGTTGGGGTAATCCACTTTCAGGTGGTGAAAGTTAAAGGTCATCGACAGTTCGCTGCCATCGAGTGCGGCGTACTGCTGGCAGTTTTCCAGTGTGGTGGAAGACATCTCGCCCACCGTCATCAGGCCGCGTGGCGTGAAGACGTCGCGGTTCATCTCGCGTAAAAACGCATGCGCGCGCGGACCATCGGTATAAAAACGCCGCCCATCGCCGTCGGGATCGTTCGGGAAGTCCTGATCTTTAGAGATAAGATTCACCACGTCGAGGCGCAATCCGTCCACGCCGCGATCGGCCCAGAACTCACAGACTTTTTTTAGCTCGGCGCGTACCGCCGGATTTTCCCAGTTCAGATCGGCCTGCTCCGGAGCAAAGAGGTGCAGATAGTACTGCTCGCTTTCGGCGTGCCAGCCCCAGGCGTTACCGCCAAATTTGGAACGCCAGTTATTCGGCGGGCTGCCTGGCGTGCCGTCGCGCCAGAGATAAAACTGACGATACGGGCTGTCTTTATCCAGCGCTTCACGAAACCAGGCGTGCTGGGTTGAGGTGTGGTTAAACACCATATCGAGAATAATACGGATGCCGCGCGCTTTCGCCTGCGCCACCAGTTCGTCAAAATCTTCCAGCGTACCGTAGGCCGGATCGACAGACAGGTAATCCGCGACGTCGTAGCCGTTATCAACCTGCGGCGAAATATAGAACGGCGTCAGCCAGATGGCATCAACGCCCAGTTTTTGCAGATAGTCGAGGCGCTGCGTCACGCCGCGTAAATCGCCGGTGCCGCTGCCGGTAGTGTCCTGAAAACTCTTGGGGTAAACCTGATAGATAACGCCGTTTTGCCACCAGTGGGGAATATTCATGGTTGTTTCCTGGAAATACGCTGGGGCGCAACTGCGCCCCGAAGAAAAGTTAGATAATTTGTAATGTGCCCAGACGGTATTTACGCTGGTAAACAAATGAGGTCAGTATCATTGGGATAACAATTGCAATGACCATCGCCATGCCAAATACCTGCCAATAAGTCGGCTGGATGGAGAGGATGCCCGGCAAACCGCCGACGCCAATCCCGTTTGCCAGCACACCGTTCAGGCCGCACAGCAGTCCGGCGAGACCGGAGCCGATCATCGCGCACAGCATCGGGAAGCGGTATTTCAGGTTGATCCCGTACATTGCTGGTTCAGTTACTCCAAGATAAGCAGAGATCGCGGCAGGAACGGAGATTTCACGTTCGTTGTGCTTGCGACTGGAGATAATGATCCCGACCACCGCAGAAGCCTGAGCGATATTCGACAGTGCGATCAGTGGCCATACCGGCGTGCCGCCCATGCTCTGAATCATCTGCATGTCGATAGCCAGCGTGGTCTGATGCACACCGGTGATCACCAGCGGGGCGTACAGGAAGCCGAACAGAGCCGCGCCAATCGGAGCAAAACTGCCGGTCAGCAGATGGCGGACCGCAAACGCGACACCGTCGCCGATCATGCGGCCAAACGGACCGATAAAGGCGTGCGCAAGGAATACCGCAAGGATCAGCGAACACACCGGGACGATCACCAGATACAGATAATCCGGCACGATGCGCTTCATGCGTGTTTCAATAAACCCGAGCGCCAGCCCAGCCAACAATGCCGGAATGACCTGCGCCTGGTAGCCTACTTTTTCAATGCTGAACAGGCCGAAGTTCCACACTTCCGGTACCTGCTGACCGAGCAAATAAGCGTTCATTAACTGCGGTGAAACCAGGGTTACGCCCAGCACAATACCGAGGATCGGCGTACCGCCCATTTTCTTCACCGCCGACCAGCAGATTCCGACCGGCAAATAGAAGAAGATCGCCTCGCCAATTAGCCACAGGAAGTCGTAAAGGGTTTTCAGCGAAGGATGCATCTGCGCCAGCGTCTGACCATTGCTCATCGGCAGATCGCCGATCACGTTACGGAAACCTAAGATCAAGCCGCCGCTAATCAGCGCGGGCAGCAGCGGGAAGAAGATCTCCGCAAAATGAGAAATCAGCTGTTCATGCCATTTCATATTCTGCCGCGCCGCTTTTTTCGCCTGCTCTTTGTCGGCGCTGGCTTGTCCGGTCGTCGCCAGCAGCGCTTTGTAGTAATCACCTACCTCGGTGCCAATCACCACCTGAAATTGCCCGGCGTTGGTGAAGCAGCCTTTGACCATCGGCAACTGTTCGATCTCTTTCGGCCTGGCGTTCGCAGGCTGATTCAGCACAAAACGCAGGCGAGTAATGCAGTGACTTACCGTGGCGATATTGTCGCGCCCGCCTACCAGCTCAATCAGCCGGTCGATGTCTGCTTGTTTTATTTTGCTCATGATGACGTGTGTTCCCCGTAGGCCGGATAAGACGCGTTAGGTCGCCATCCGGCAACTCTCGCGTTGTTGGCGCCAGAGTATATCGTCGATGAATATTTAAAAATGGGAACGTTCCCGAAACGCAGCGAAGATCACAAATTAACGCTCAGAAAGCGGTCAGGAGAGGGTGGAAGGAATAATGATTTGTCGTGGTTCGCTGCGGCCGTTGATCTGCTCGATCAGCTGCGAGGCCGCTTGTCGCCCGGCTTCGGCGTATCCTGGGTCGACGGTGATAATTTCCGGATGGAGGAATTTCATCAGCGGCGTGCTGCCCACGCTCGCCAATTGCAGGTTCTCTATTCGCTGCTCCTGTAGATATTTACTGACCCCAAGGGCGAGGGTGTCTGTCGCGCAGACTAATGCGGTGGTTTCCGGGGTGATGACACTGGCGGCCTGCTCATAGCCCTGCTTCATGGCCAGACCCGGCAGCGCGGCAACCGGATGCAGTTTGTGTTTCTTACAGAATGCCAGATAAGCTTCATGGCGGCGCTTACCGGTGGTCACGTCGCTATGAGGAACGCCAAGAAAGCTAATATGGCGATGCTCGCGTTCGTATAAACGCTGCATCAGGGTGCGAATGGCACCCTCATCGTCATAGCAGACGGAGGCAATGCCTTTGGCATCTCTTGCCAGCAGCACCAGCGAATCTTGCCAGGTGGTGAGCATGGATTCAGTAATGCCGGTAAAACCAAACAGCACCACGCCGTCAATGTTGCGGCGTCGGAGCATGCCGAGATGTTCTTCAACCAGCTCAGGAGAGAACTGGCTTTCCATCATGATCGGGTCGTAACCCTGCTCATAAAAGGCGGGCAGCATGGTCTGCACGGCGAGATTTTCCGAAAGTGAGTCCAGACGCGTGACGATAATCGCCACTACCTTGTCGCTTTGCCCACGCATGGCGCGTGCGGAGCGGGAAGGGGAAAAACCGTGCTGATTCATCACCGCTTCAACGCGTTCGCGGGTGCGTTCACTCACGCCGCTTTCATTGTTGAGCACACGGGAAACGGTTGATTTTCCCACACCGCTTAAGCGGGCGATGTCTTTAATGGTCAGCCGATTTTGCATCCTGTTTTCCCATGTTGCGTGTGAAGTTATGCCAAATAGAGAATAACTTTACTCAAGCGCAGTGCAATGGGCAAAGTCTGGTATACATTTGGTTTAGTTTCCGTGCTGTATCATACCGCCATAATTGCCACAAACCTTATGGTTTTCTGCGTATAATCCGCAGCGCAAATCTTTCACTTACCGGAGGCTATATGGATCCCGATCCCACCCCTCTCCCGAGACGGAGAAACAACCCTTTCCGGTAAGCCTGTCTTTCACTGTCTTACCGGATGCGTAAGACAGTGACGTTCTGACGTCCCTGTTACGATTTTGAGATTGCCATCAGGCAAGGATTTGCCACGCCTGAAGGATTTACTGCGCCTGTTAAGACTGGCGCAGGGGGACTGCCTATGTTCAAAAATATTACCCGCCAGCTATTTGCCCGGCTAAACCGCCATCTACCACATCGTCTGGTGCATCGCGATCCGCTACCCAATGCGCAGACCGTTGCCAGCACGCCGATCCCACCCTCGCTGAGCGAACATTGCCTGAAAATGGCGCTGATGGACGAAGCAGCGCTGTGGAAAACGTTCGGCGCGCACCCAGAAGGGTTGAACGCCGCAGAAGTCGAGAACGCTCGCGAAATCCATGGCGAAAACCAGTTGCCGGCGCAGAAGCCGTCGCCCTGGTGGGTGCATCTGTGGGTCTGCTACCGCAACCCGTTTAATATTCTGCTGACCATCCTTGGTGCGATTTCTTATGCCACTGAGGATCTGTTCGCTGCCGGCGTCATCGCGCTGATGGTCGCCATCTCGACGCTGTTGAATTTTGTGCAGGAGGCGCGTTCCACCAAAGCGGCGGATGCGTTGAAAGCGATGGTCAGCAACACCGCCACGGTGCTGCGCGTTATCAACGAGAAAGGGGAGAACGGTTGGGTTGAACTGCCGATCGATCAGTTGGTTCCTGGCGATATTATCAAACTGGCGGCAGGGGATATGATCCCGGCCGATCTGCGCGTGGTACAGGCTCGTGACCTGTTCGTGGCTCAGGCTTCGCTGACCGGTGAATCGCTGCCGGTAGAGAAAGTTGCAACCAGCCGCGACCCGCAGCAAAGCAACCCGCTGGAATGCGATACCCTGTGCTTTATGGGCACCAATGTGGTGAGCGGCACGGCGCAGGCCATCGTGATTGCGACCGGGGCCAATACCTGGTTCGGGCAACTGGCGGGCCGCGTCAGCGAGCAGGAAAGCGAGCAGAATGCCTTCCAGAAAGGGATCAGCCGCGTCAGCATGCTGCTGATCCGCTTTATGCTGGTGATGGCGCCGATTGTGCTTATCATTAATGGCTACACCAAAGGTGACTGGTGGGAAGCGGCGCTGTTTGCGCTGTCTGTGGCGGTGGGACTGACTCCAGAAATGCTGCCGATGATCGTCACCTCGACGCTGGCACGTGGGGCGGTGAAGCTGTCAAAACAAAAGGTCATCGTTAAACACCTCGACGCTATCCAGAACTTTGGCGCGATGGATATTCTGTGCACCGATAAAACCGGCACTCTGACACAAGATAAAATAGTGCTGGAGAATCATACTGATATATCTGGAAAGCCCAGCGAACACGTCCTGCATTCTGCGTGGCTGAACAGCCACTACCAGACCGGGCTGAAGAATCTGCTGGATACGGCAGTGCTGGAAGGCGTGGACGAAGAATCCGCCCGTCGGCTCTCTACCCGCTGGCAAAAAATCGATGAGATCCCGTTTGATTTCGAACGTCGCCGCATGTCGGTGGTGGTGGCAGAAGAAACCGATGTGCACCAGTTGGTCTGTAAAGGGGCACTACAGGAGATCCTCAGCGTGTGTACCCAGGTGCGCCACAATGGTGAGATTGTTCCGTTAGATGACAACATGCTGCGTCGGGTGAAACGCGTCACGGACACGCTGAACCGCCAGGGGCTGCGCGTGGTGGCGGTGGCGACGAAATACCTGCCAGCGCGTGAGGGGGATTACCAGCGTATTGATGAATCCGATCTGATCCTCGAAGGCTATATCGCGTTCCTCGATCCGCCGAAAGAGACCACCGCACCGGCGCTTAAAGCGCTGAAAGCCAGCGGTATTACGGTGAAAATCCTCACCGGCGATAGCGAGCTGGTGGCGGCGAAAGTGTGTCATGAAGTGGGGCTGGATGCGGGCGATGTGGTTATCGGTAGCAGCATTGAGGGGTTAAGCGATGACGAGCTGGCCCAACTTGCCCAGCGCACCACGCTGTTTGCCCGCCTGACACCAATGCACAAGGAGCGTATTGTCACGCTGCTCAAGCGCGAAGGTCATGTGGTCGGCTTTATGGGGGATGGCATTAACGACGCCCCGGCGCTGCGCGCGGCGGACATTGGTATCTCCGTTGACGGCGCGGTTGATATTGCCCGTGAAGCGGCTGATATCATCCTGCTGGAAAAGAGCCTGATGGTGCTGGAAGAAGGGGTAATCGAAGGACGCCGTACCTTCTCTAACATGCTGAAGTACATCAAAATGACGGCCAGTTCTAACTTCGGTAATGTGTTTAGCGTGCTGGTGGCGAGCGCCTTCTTACCGTTCCTGCCGATGTTGCCGTTGCACTTACTGATTCAGAACCTGCTGTATGATGTATCCCAGGTGGCGATTCCGTTTGATAACGTTGATGAAGAGCAGATCAAAAAGCCGCAGCGCTGGAATCCCGCCGAGTTGGGCCGCTTTATGATCTTCTTTGGACCGATCAGCTCGATCTTTGACATTCTGACTTTCTGCCTGATGTGGTTCGTCTTCCATGCCAATACACCTGAACATCAGACATTGTTCCAGTCTGGCTGGTTTGTGGTGGGCCTGCTGTCGCAAACGCTGATTGTGCATATGATCCGTACCCGTCGCGTGCCGTTTATCCAAAGCCGCGCCGCATGGCCGCTGATGCTGATGACGCTGGTGGTAATGGTGGTGGGCATTGCATTACCGTTCTCGCCGCTGGCCAGCTATCTGCAATTGCAGGCGCTGCCGCTGAGCTACTTCCCGTGGCTGATTGCGATTCTGGCGGGTTACATGACATTAACCCAGCTTGTGAAAGGTTTTTATAGCCGCCGCTACGGCTGGCAGTAATCCTCAACTTCTCTTCTGCAGGATGGTGTTAATACCATCCTGCATTTCACTTTTTCATTCGAAAGATATTCTCCAGAAATATTGGTGTTTTATTTTTATTGAAATACTAACGCGGGTTGTTAGTATCAAATCGCCTTTCTTGCGTTGTTTTTTTATCAATAAAACGATCTGCATTGCAAAAATGAAACAGTGTGCTAAAAAATTTAACTGTCTGCGATTTTTTGTGAACGTAGTCATCGAAATAAATTGTTACACCAGTTAGTCTGCGCAGGTAACGTCGTTAAGAAAGTTTCTCGCTGCCCGTTTTTAATTCCGGCAGTCATTTGCTCTGCAAGCTATTCCTGTTAATGGATATTATGAACTTCTGGAGAAGGACAAATGAAACTGACAAAAAACCTGTTAAGTCTGTGTATTGGCGCGTCTGTATTACTGGCGAGTCATGCAACGCTGGCACAAACCTTTCGCGCCGCAGATGTGCATCCGGCTGATTACCCGAACGTTGTTGCCGTGAAACATATGGGGGAAAAACTTAGCGCCGCTACCGAAGGTCGTCTGGAGATTAAAACCTTTCCCGGTGGTGTGTTAGGCGACGAAAAACAGATGATTGAGCAGGCACAATTAGGCGCTATCGATATTATTCGTGTCTCAATGACGCCAGTCGCCGCTATTCTCCCTGAAATTAACGTGTTTACCCTGCCATATATTTTCCGTGATGAAGACCATCTGCATAAGGTTCTCGACGGCATGATTGGTCAGGAGATTGGCGACCGCCTGACGGCCAACGCCAAATCGCGGCTGGTGTTCCTCGGCTGGATGGATGCCGGAACGCGCAACCTGATCACCAAAAATCCAGTGGTGAAACCGGAAGATTTACACGGTATGAAAATCCGTGTTCAAGGGAGTCCGATAGCGCTGGATACCCTGAAAGCGATGGGCGCGAATTCCGTTGTCATGGGCGTTAGTGAAGTATTTAGCGGCATGCAGACCGGCGTTATTGATGGCACGGAAAATAACCCGCCAACGTTTGTTGCGCATAACTATTTGCCGGTCGTGAAAAACTATACCTGGAGCAAACACTTTATTATTCCTGAGCTTTTTCTGTTCTCGAAAGCCAAATGGGATAAGTTGAAAAAAGAAGACCAGAACCTCATTATTAAACTCGCCAAAGAAGCACAGGTAGAGCAACGAAAACTTTGGCAGGATTATAATGCAAAATCGCTGGAGACCATGAAAGCCAACGGCGTTCAGTTCCACGATATTGATACGGACTATTTCTATAAAGCCACGCAGTCAGTGCGGGATAATTACGGTAAAGACCACCAGGATTTGATCAAACGAATTCAGGATGTGAAGTAATTCATCAGGTGGAGGATATCAACCCTCCGCCTGAATCTTTTGATTAATTCGAGGTGATGATTATGGGTGAATGCTATTCATCGGTAATGGATTTTCTTTATCGGGTGTCAATGTGGATTGCCGGTATCGCATTATTAGTCATGGTCGCCATTATCCCCATTGGTATATTCGCGCGTTATGTTCTGAATAACGCCCTGTCATGGCCTGAACCCGTCGCTATTCTGTGTATGGTGACATTCACCTTTATTGGCGCGGCGGTGAGCTATCGTGCAGGCTCGCATATCGCGGTAAGTATGGTGATTGACCGTCTGGGTGATGCTTCCCGCCGTTATTGCTCTGTAATCGCTGACGTTATGTTAGTGGCGATAAGCCTTTTTATCCTCTGGTACGGAACCAATCTCTGTCTTGAGCTGTGGGAACAGCCCGTGGCCGAATTCCCGCTTTTAAGTGCCGGGCAAAACTACCTTCCATTGCCGATTGGCTCTGCCATAACGCTGCTGTTTATCGCAGAAAAGATTTTCCGTGGTCCGCAGTACCAACGTCCCGTTGTCATGTTGGGATCGACCAGCTAGTTACCGCCCCCATTTCAGAAAGGAAAGCAGATGGATGCATTTATTCTCGTCTTTACGCTCGGCATTATGCTGGCAATTGGGGTACCGGTAGCGTATGCGGTTGGCATTAGCGCCATCATTGGCGCCTGGTACATTGATATTCCGCTGGAAGCGGTGATGATCCAACTGACCAGCGGGGTGAATAAGTTCTCCCTGCTGGCGATCCCGTTCTTTATTCTGGCCGGGGCTATTATGGCCGAAGGGGGAATTGCGCGGCGACTGGTGAACTTTGCCTATATTTTTGTTGGCTTTATTCGCGGCGGACTGTCGCTGGTAAACATTGTGGCATCAACCTTTTTTGGCGCTATTTCTGGATCGTCTGTAGCGGATACCGCATCCATTGGTTCGGTAATGATCCCGGAAATGGATAAAAAAGGTTATCCGCGCGACTTTGCCGCGGCGGTAACGGCCAGTGGTTCGGTGCAGGCGATTCTTACGCCGCCCAGCCATAACTCGGTTATTTACTCGCTGGCTACAGGCGGAACGGTGTCGATTGCCGCACTGTTCATCGCCGGGATCCTGCCGGGCCTGCTGTTAAGTTTCAGTCTGATGGTAATGTGCGTGGCTTTTGCGCACAAGCGCGGTTATCCAAAAGGGGAACGCGTACCGTTTCGCCAGGCGCTGAAGATTTTCGTCGATACGCTGTGGGGCCTGATGACGGTTGTGATCATCATGGGCGGCATCCTGTCAGGTATCTTTACCGCGACGGAATCTGCGGCGATTGCCTGCCTTTGGGCCTTCTTTGTCACCATGTTTATCTATCGTGACTATAAATGGTCTGAGCTGCCAAAGCTGATGTTCCGCACGGTGAAAACGGTCACGATCGTCATGATCCTGATAGGCTTTGCCGCCGCGTTTGGGGCCGTCATGACTTATATGCAGTTGCCGATGCGTATCACTGAAGCCTTCACCAGCATCTCGGACAACAAATACGTCATTCTGATGTGCATTAACATCATGCTGCTGCTGATCGGTACGCTGATGGATATGGCGCCGTTGATCCTGATTTTGACGCCGGTTCTGCTGCCAGTGACCAACGCGCTCGGCATTGATCCGGTCCATTTTGGCATGATCATGCTGGTGAACTTAGGGATCGGCCTTATTACGCCACCGGTAGGGTCGGTGCTGTTTGTGGCCAGTGCGGTGAGTAAGCAGAAAATAGAACAGGTGGTAAAGGCGATGCTGCCGTTCTACCTCGTGCTATTCCTGGTGCTGATGCTCGTGACATACATTCCGGCGATTTCACTGTTCCTGCCGAAATTGTTTGGCGTGATGTGATAAATGCCCGGTGGCGCTCACGCTTACCGGGCCTACAAACTACGCTTGCGTAGGCCGGATAAGGCGAAGCCGCCATCCGGCACAAGGAGACTTAGCGACGAACGGCGATCGCTTCAATCTCGATTTTCACGTCTTTCGGCAGACGGGCAACTTCTACGCAAGAACGTGCCGGGAAGGTCGCGTTGTGCTCGGTGAAGAATGCTTCGTAGGTCGCGTTTACGGTGGCGAAATCGTTCAGGTCTTTAACGAAAACGGTCGTTTTTACGATGTCGCCCACTTTCAGGCCTGCTGCTTCAACGATAGCTTTTACGTTTTCCAGCGACTGACGTGCCTGAGCGGACACGTCTTCCGCTACGGCACCGGTTTTCGGATCGACCGGGATCTGACCGGAAGTGATTACCATGCTACCCAGGTCAACGCCCTGAACGTATGGGCCGATTGCTGCTGGTGCATTTTCCGTCGCGATAGTCTTGCTCATGATTTCTCCTGAATTTACAGCGGTAGTAGAATGTTCCCGCCCATTATACACGTCATCCTTCACACTGCCTCTTCGTTGGCTACGTCCTCTTACCCTGGTCACATAGTTTACTATGCTCCCATGATAATCGGACTTGCCGCCTCAATGCATTGCGAATGCTTATGTGTAACGGGAGCCGGGATCTCATAACCAACCCCAATTAGTTGGCCAGCACCACATAATGCGAAAACTCTTTTTCACAGTATTTGCATTTGAGTGCGATGTCATCGGCACGTTTTTTCACTGCAAAACTGGAAGAAACCGGCTCAGCATGACTGATGCAGTTGCTGTTCGGGCAAACCAGCACGTTATCGATACGCTCAGGCAGGCTCGGACGTGATTTACCCACCACGTCGTAATCGTCAATGCGGTTTACCGTTGCCTGCGGGGCGTACAGGGAGAGCTGGTTTACCTGCTCGTCGGTCAGGAACGTGTTTTCGATTTTAATCAGATCCTTACGGCCCATCTCGCCAGACGGCAGGTTCAGACCGATGGTGATACGTTGGTCGGTTTCCGTCAGTTTGAACAGCGTCAGCAGCTTAAAACCAACCTGTGCGGGAATGTGGTCAATCACGGTGCCACGTTTGATGGCTTCAACCTGCAGTTTGTTATCGTGTGTCATCTCTTTTTCTCCCTTACAGTGCCAGTTCGCTATTCAGTACCAATGCCAGTAACGCCTGGCGGGCGAAGATGCCGTTGCCAGCCTGCTGGAAATACCAGGCGTGCGGCGTCTTATCGACGTCGGTGGTGATTTCATCGATGCGCGGCAGCGGATGTAGCACCTTCATGTTTGCTCTGGCGCCGTTCAAATCGCTGGCGCGCAGGACAAACTGTGCTTTCACGTTGGCGTATTCGGACGGGTCCAGACGCTCTTTTTGTACGCGGGTCATGTAGAGGATATCGACCTCCGCCATCACCTCTTCGATAGTGCCGTGCAGGCTCCAGGCGATACCTTTTTCGTTCAACATATCCAGAATGTATTGCGGCATGGCCAGTGCGTCCGGGGCGATGAAGTAGAAACGGTTACCTTCGAACTTCGCCAGCGCCTGGGTCAGGGAGTGGACGGTACGGCCATATTTCAGGTCACCTACCATGGCGATGTGCAGATTGTCCAGGCGACCCTGCGTTTCCTGAATGGTAAACAGGTCCAGCAGCGTTTGGGTGGGATGTTGGTTGGAGCCGTCGCCTGCGTTCAGTACCGGAACGTTACCGGAGAACTCTGTAGCCAGACGTGCGGCGCCTTCCTGCGGATGACGCATGACGATGGCGTCGACATAGGTGCTGATGACGGAAATGGTATCGGCCAGGGTTTCGCCTTTTTTGCCCAGCGACGTGTTGCTGCTGTCAGAAAAACCCACCACGCTGGCGCCCAGACGGTGCATGGAGGTTTCAAAGGATAAACGGGTGCGGGTTGACGCTTCAAAGAAGCAGCTGGCGATAACCTTATGCTTTAACAGCTCCGGCTGTGGGTTAGCTTTTAATTTCGCCGCCGTCGCGAGGACCAGATTGAGGTCATCGCGGCTGAGGTCGTTTATGGAAATGATGTGTTTTTGATAGAGCGGGTTAGCCATGTTTATCTCCTGACGCCTGGGCAAAAAAAAAGCCCCTCAATTGAGGGGCTCGGAATGGGTGATCAACGGAAAGAAAAACGGCAGGCCAGCGTCCTTTTTCAGACGCGGTAAGACAAAATGTCGTACATACTGAACCATACATCCTCCCGGCAAATTGTCCGCGATTATACTCAGCTCCGTTATGGGATCAAGCGGAAAATGCACAATTTATTCACCGCAAACGGTTCTTATGAATTTTAATTCATTTTAAATAGATAGTTAATCTGCTTGTGCACCAGCCCTGTTCGCTGCACAACTCGCGGCGCAACCCAGACAATACTGCTGCCAGCGATGACACCCAGAATCTCTGGTAACGCGTGGTAATCGAGGATTCTGGCAACGGCACGGCCATAACCTGCCGCCGTGTGGATGAGGATAAATTCGCTATTGTGCTCAACGCTGACCACCATTTCAGCAATCGATCGGGCAGCATCAGGAGCGGGTCGCGATTGCGGATTTACAGAATAAATTTTTTGCCCTTTTGTATTTCTTATTTTTATAGCCCCGAGCAGTTTCAGCAGACGGGATACCGTTGACTGGCTAATTCCGGTAAAACCATGGTGTTGGAGATCGCGGCGAAGCGCTTCCTGAGAAAGGTAGCTTTTTTCGCTAATCAGGCGCTGACAAATCGCCAATTGTTTCTGCTCTTTGGTCGAGTAATCATCGAATTCCTTCATAAATACACCCTAAGTTTATCATTTGTATCAATGTGATGGCGAAATTCACCACATTTGCAGTATCAATAACGGCTCAAACGGGCGGTTGCGCAGAAAAACGAGAATGCGCTCAAAAAAGCCGTCGGGATCCGACGGCTAAAAGGGCTACAACATCGCGCCGATACTCAGGACGGCCATGTTCAGTAACGTCAAAATGAGCAGGAGCGGGGCGACCCATTTCAGGTAGCGCACGTAAGGAACACGGGCGATGGCTAACCCACCCATCACGACGGCAGAGGTGGGTGTAATCAGATTCACAATGCCGGAAGCGGATTGATACGCGGTGACGACCAGATCCCTCTGTACATGCGCGAAGTCGGCCAGCGGGGCCATAATGGGCATCGTGAGCACCGCCAGGCCAGACGAGGAAGGGACCAGGAAGGAGAGCAATACTTCCAGCCAGTAGGTCACATTGATGAAAATGGTCGTGGACAGACCGGAGACTAAATTTTCGGCGCTGTGCAAAATAGTGTGGGTGATCATGCCGTTGTCCATCACCACGACGATACCGCGTGCAATGCCGATAATCAGCGCCACGCCAAGCAGATCCCGCGCACCGTCAATGAAGGTACTGGTGAAGGCTTCTTCACTCATGCGGGCAATCACGCCGACGATAATGGCAGAACCCAGAAAGACTGCGGATATTTCTGCCATCCACCATCCGAGTACCGCGACGCCATAAATCATTACCGCAAAGGCGGCGGCGAATATCAGCAGGATCCACTTACGCGTGGCTGTGAATTCAAGATTGGTATTGCCGCGATTGCCGAGAAAATGCGCACGGTTTTCCTCCATTTTATCCGCCACAATCGACAACTCCGGGTGATTGCGGACTTTGCGCGCATAACGCATGACCCACACCACACAGATAACATAGCCGACGACCAGCAGCAGAATGCGCATCAGCATTCCCTGGGTGAAGGGGATCCCGGCGGCGTTAGCCGCGATAACCGTTGCGAAAGGGTTGATTGTCGAGCCGAGTGTACCAATGCCTGCGCCGAGCAGAACGGTGGCGGCGGCAACCAACGGATCAAAGCGTGCGGCCATCATGACCGGAACCAGCAATGTGTAGAATGGGAGTGATTCCTCCGCCATCCCGTAAATCGTACCTCCGGCGGCGAAAAGTCCCATCAGAATGGGGATCATCCACTCCTCTTTACCGTTCAACCTGACCGTCACGCGCTCGATACCTGCGTCGATGGCGCCTGTTTTGTTTACTACGCCGAGAAACCCACCAATAATCAGGACAAACAACGCCACATCAATTGCGCCTGCGGTATAGGTTTCGTGGTTGTAAAGACCGTCAATCGGGGCCAGCAGTACAGCGGTAAAACCTTGCGGGTGCGCCTCTGTGGGGGCATAAGTACCGGCAACTGGCACTTCTTTGCCCAGAGTAGCATTCATCGCCATCTGGTATTTCCCTGCCGGGACTATCCAGGTCATAACCGCGACGAGTGCAATGAGAATAAACAGGATGGTATATGCGCTGGGAAATTTGAATTTGCCCATGATGTTCTCCGGATAGCTTGGGCATATGCCGTCAGGCGACATACGCCCGCTGGGGTTAGTCGCCGAGGGTCGCTACCATTACCGCTTTAATGGTATGCATCCGGTTCTCTGCTTCGTCGAAGACGATGGAATGAGCTGACTCAAAAACCTCTTCCGTGACTTCAAGCCCTTTCAGGCCGTAGGCCATTTCGATTTCACGTCCAACCTTTGTGTGCTCGTTATGGAAGGCGGGCAGACAGTGCATAAATTTCACATTGGGGTTACCGGTTGCGTTGATGACCCGCTGGTTAATTTGATAGGGCGTCATCAGGCTAACGCGTTCTGCCCAGGCTTCTTTGGGTTCGCCCATAGAGACCCAGACATCGGTGTAGAGGAAATCGACGTCGTATACGCCTTCCTCAACATCCTCTGTGAGCGAAATGCGTGCGCCAGTCACGCTGGCAATTTCACGGCATTCGGCAACCAGCGCCTCGTCAGGCCAGAAGGATTTAGGTGCGACCAGACGGATATCCATCCCCATTTTCGCTGCGCCAACCATCAGGGAATTACCCATGTTATTGCGGGCGTCACCGAGATAAGCGAAACTCAGTTCCGGCAAGGTTTTACCCGGGGCGTGTTCCAGCATGGTCATCAGATCCGCGAGGATCTGGGTGGGGTGAAATTCATTTGTCAGTCCATTCCAAACAGGAACTCCGGCAAATTGCCCCAGTTCCTCCACAATGTCCTGGCCGTATCCGCGATATTCAATGCCGTCGTACATGCGGCCTAGCACGCGGGCAGTATCTTTCATTGATTCTTTATGGCCGATCTGCGATCCACTTGGGCCGAGATAGGTCACCTGTGCGCCTTGATCGAAAGCGCCGACTTCAAAGGCACAGCGGGTACGGGTTGAGGTTTTTTCGAAGATCAGCGCGATATTTTTACCGACCAGCGTCTGTCTTTCGCGCCCGGCCTTTTTTGCCGTTTTTAACTCGATAGCCAGATCGATCAGGTACTGGATTTCCGTCGGGGTGTAGTCCAGCAGTTTGAGAAAATTGCGATTTTTCAGGTTAACAGTCATGAAAATGTCCTTATGTAGGCCGGATAAGGCGAAGCCGTCATCCGGCAAAAAAAAGTCCTACGCGTTAGCGTCGGTGGTTTCGAGACGAATTAGCGTGCCTTTGTCGCCGGCGAGAATGGCTGAGCCGTCGGCCAGTGAACCGATGCCAGCAATCCCACGACAGTGAGAGACGAATTCCGCACAGGCGGTGACTTTGGGGCCCATTGAACCGGCGTCGAATTGCATTTCACCGAGCAGTTCCGGGGTGACCTGGGACAGTGGGCGCTGGGTAGGTTTGCCCCAGTCGAGGTACACGGCATCAGCATCGGTGAGGATCAGCAACGCATCGGCATGGAGTTGGCGGGCGAGTAGGGCGGCGGAGAGATCCTTGTCGATCACCGCTTCAATGCCGTGGTAGCCATCGGCTTTTTCCACCACCGGTACGCCGCCTCCGCCGTTGCAAATCACCAGATGATCGCGGGCGATCAATGTGCGAATGGCATCACTTTCAACGATACGTTTGGGTTGTGGAGAGGGCACAACGCGGCGGAACGCTTTGCCATCGGCTTTGAAAATCCAGCCCTTTTCCGCGTGTAGCGTTTTAGCCTGAGCGTCGTCGTAAATCGGTCCGATATATTTGGTCGGATTGCTGAAGGCTGGATCGTGGGCATCGACTTCAACCTGAGTCAGCAGCACACTAATTTCACGCTGTGGAAGCTGGTTTTTCAGCGCCTGTTGCAGCATATAGCCAATCATTCCCTGACTTTCCGCGCCGAGAATGTCGAGCGGATAGGGGGTGACGCTGGCATACGCACTGTTTTGCAACGCCAAAAGTCCAACCTGCGGGCCATTGCCGTGCACCAGAATCACGCGCCATTGCTGTGTGAGCTGAGCGATAGTCTTTGCCGCCAGCTCAATGTTCTTGCGCTGGATGTCAGCTTCCAGCGGCTCGCCGCGTTTGAGCAGCGCATTGCCGCCCAACGCCACAACCAGAGTAGGTTTGTTTTCCATGACTTTTCCTTAAATACCGTCGCGTTCCAGTGGGCAGCTCATGCAGCGTGCGCCGCCGCGTCCACGTCCAAGTTCGTCGCCAGGAATGGGTAAAACGGTGATGCCCGCTTTGTCGTATTTCTCGTTGGTCCAGATGTTGCGCTCGTAGCCCACGACCACACCGGGGCGTAGCGTCAGGACGTTGTTGGCGTCATTCCACTGTTCGCGTTCAGCTTCGAAGGCGTCACCCCCGGTGGTTATCAGCGTGATTTGGTCGAGGCCCAGCGCTTTTTCGAGGGCATGTACCAGAGAACTTTCCTGGGTGCGTTTCAAGCCGCCGCGCCCGTCTGGCGTCAGGGTCCAGCACTGGACATCCGGGCGTACCACTTCCGGGTAGACGGAGAAGGTATCGATATCAATGTGGGTCATGACGGTATCGAGGTGCATACAGGAGCGATGTTTCGGCAGTTCAACCGCGATGACGCGTTCAGCCTGGCGATGCTTAAACAGCGACTGGGCAAGGAATTCAATGCCCTGCGGCGTGGTGCGTTCCGACATACCGATGAGTACCGCGCCGCGACCAATGACCAGCACATCTCCACCTTCTAATGTGGCGTGGTCGTAATTAATATTTTCATCGCCGAAATATTTAATAAATTCACCATCAGCAAATTGAGGGTGCCAACGGTAGATCGCCCGCAGGTTATTGGTTTCTCTTTGCCGCGCGGTTTTTGCCATTGGGTTAATTGACACACCGTTATATATCCAGCATGAGGTGTCGCGGGTAAATAAGTGGTTTGGTAATGGCTTCATAATAAAGTCATTAATATCGTGAGTATCGACCACCATATTTTTGATTGAGGCAGGAATTTCTCCGTAGGTTAGCCCACCGCTTAAATGCCGGGCGAGTTCCCGATGCTGCATATCTGCAAGCCAGGCACGAATATCCGTGGCGAAAGCGGGGCCAAGGCGATAATCAGAGATTTGTGTCTCCAGCAACCAGTCTTTGGCATCTTGGACATCTAAGGTTTGTGTCAATAAATCAGTGAGTAACAGAACCTCAATCCCTTGCTGACGTAACGTGTTGGCGAAAATGTCATGCTCTTCTCCTGCACGCTCTACCGAAAGAACATCATCAAAAAGCAGTTCCTGGCAATTTGATGGCGTCAGCCTTTTTAAGCTGAGATTAGGGCGATGTAGCATTACGCTACGTAATTGACCGATTTCAGACCCGACATAATGCTTTTCCATCATTATTCCTTTAATACGATTTTAAAAAATAAAGAGGATGTGCCTGCAAATAATATTTATTGCAGTCATGACTTTTCAGCTGATTTCGGAATCTATATTTAGATCTTATTTGATGAGGAAACGTGATTTATTTCACAGTCAGGTCGATATTTGACTTTTGATGTTTAATTTATGATATGGCTCGGAGAATTAATAAAATAAAAACATGAATAATTGAATTACTACGCGGGAATATGTCTTGTTATTTATCGGTGTTAATTTTATGTACACTTTTAGTGTGCTGTAATATAAGTAATACATTGATTTATTTGTGCTTTTTTCTGTGTTGTGAATTATTATGCGAATATATGATTTTATTATTTGCGCGGTAAAGTTCATTTCAAAATAAATATGACGATGAAGAAGGATAGCGAAGGAGAGGTGAACTGTGATCGATAGCTGGTTTTTCTAATAAAACTTTTAATAACAGTATGTTACTGATCAGATTGAAAAAGGGTAGCCGAAAGTTATGCAAAGTTTATGCATAACCTGTTGCTGAGAGTTAGCAATTATTTAACACCATCAGCGATAAACATGCGTTGACGCAAAATATCGGCAAATAGCAGTAGTATGGCAGGCCGTTTTTTCGTATAACAACTAAAATGAAACGATGTTTTAATTAAGGGGTTTGAGATGATTGTTGGCAATATTCACAACCTGGATGCCTGGCTGCCGGAAGAGCTGCGTCAGGCAATTGAACACATTAAAGCGCATGTGACGGATGCGACGGAAAAAGGTAAGCACGACATTGACGGCGATCGCCTGTTTTATCTGATTGCCGAAGATATGACGGAGCCGTTTGCACAGCGCCGCGCCGAGTATCACGCCCGCTATCTGGATATTCAGATCCTGCTCAAAGGCCAGGAAGGAATGACCTTCAGCACGCAGCCTGCGGGCGCGCCGGAAACTGACTGGCTGGCGGATAAAGACATCGCCTTCCTGCCGGAAGGGGTACAGGAGAAAACGGTGGTGCTGAACGAAGGTGATTTCGTGGTGTTCTATCCGGGTGAAGTGCATAAACCGCTGTGCGCGGTCGGTGCTCCTGCGCTGGTACGCAAAGCCGTGGTGAAAATGCAAGTGGCATAAGCGTATTTGCCGGGGGCGGCTTCGCCTTGCCCGGCCTACGAGAGCGCGGTTGTAGGCCGGATAAGATGCTTAGCATCGCCATCCGGCATTCTTTTCATCCATGCCCTCACTTCGCCAGCGTCGCCACCATCACCGCTTTGATGGTGTGCATCCGGTTTTCCGCCTGATCAAATACGATGCTGGCGGGTGATTCAAAGACCTCATCGGTCACTTCCATACCGCCGTGCAGACCATATTCCTGTGCCATTTGTTTGCCAAGCGTGGTTTGATCGTCATGAAACGCGGGCAGGCAGTGCAGGAATTTCACCTGTGGATTGCCGGTCAACGCCATCATCGTGCTATTAACCTGGTACTTACGCAGCAGCGCAATACGTTCGGCCCACTTCTCTTTTGCTTCGCCCATTGATACCCAGACGTCGGTATAGATAAAGTCCGCACCTTTCACGCCCGCGGCGACATCTTCGGTCAGCGTAATATTGCCGCCGTTTTTCTGCGCCAGCGCTTTGCACTCTGCAACCAGACTTTCCTCTGGCCAGCAGGCCTGCGGTGCGACCAGGCGCAGATCCAGCCCGGTTAACGCAGCGGCTTCCAGCATGGAATTGCCCATATTGTTGCGGGCATCACCGGTGTAGACCAGCGTCATCTCATTAAACGCTTTACCCGGCAGGTGTTCCTGCATAGTTAACAGATCCGCCAGCAGCTGGGTGGGATGAAACTCGTTGGTTAATCCGTTCCACACCGGAACTCCGGCATATTCCGCCAGCGTCTCGACAATCTCCTGGCCGTGTCCCCGATACTGAATACCGTCGTACATGCGGCCGAGCACGCGGGCGGTGTCTTTGATCGACTCTTTATGGCCAATCTGGCTGCCGCTTGGCCCGAGATACGTCACGCGAGCGCCCTGGTCGTATGCGGCAACTTCGAAAGAGCAACGGGTGCGGGTTGAGTCTTTTTCGAAGATGAGCGCGATGTTTTTACCGGTGAGCTTTGCGACTTCAGTGCCGTTTTTCTTATCTGCCTTTAGCTGCGCGGCGAGCTGGAGCAGTGACGTGAGTTCAGCAGAGGTGAAATCAAGCAGTTTCAAAAAATGTTTATGATAAAACGCAGACATGGTTCCCTCACATGGCTTAGGCCATTTATTGAATTAAAATTCAATTTATATGGATGTTTATTCATTTGCAACCTTGTTTAACAAATCTTTCCAGGAAAGGTGGAGGCAATGACAGCGGTATGTGACAATAAGAGTATCGGCAGGACATTATGAGGAACGAGCCATGGCAAACCCGGAACTACTGGAAGAACAGCGTGAAGAAACGCGCTTGATTATTGAAGAGTTACTCGAAGATGGCAGCGATCCAGACGCGCTGTACACCATTGAGCATCACCTTTCCGCGGATGACTTCGAAACCCTGGAAAAAGCGGCAGTAGAAGCCTTCAAGCTGGGTTATGAAGTGACCGAGCCGGAAGAGCTGGAAGTGGAAGAAGGCGACACGGTTATTTGCTGTGACATTTTGAGCGAATGTGCACTGAATGCGGAGTTGATCGATGCTCAGGTTGAGCAACTGATGAACCTGGCTGAAAAATATGATGTGGAATACGACGGTTGGGGCACCTATTTTGAAGACCCGAACGGCGAAGAAGGTGAAGACGGCGACGATGAAGATCTCGTCGACGAAGATGATGACGGCGTGCGTCACTAAGTCATCTACTGACCTGCGGTAGCCCAGGCTGCCGCAGGCCAAGGACAATGTATGGATTATCTGCAAATACTCTCCCCGATTCACAATTTCCTGCACTGTAAAACGCCCCAGGCCTGGCTTGATAAAGCGCGAGACCCGGCTAATCTGCCTCTGTTATTGACCGACCACCTCGTCTGTGAGCTGAAAGCGGCGCAAACGGCGATGCTGCTGGTGCGTAAGTATGTCGCAGATAAACAGGGATCTCAGGCGCTGCTGGACTGGCTGAAACCCTATGAAGCGTTTGCTTTCAGAGAAGGGGATGAGCCGGATTTTATCGCGCTGAATAAACAGATAAGCAAAAGCGTGATGCCGCAAACCGACGACCCGTGGGGACGCAAGCTTATCGACAGCATGGTTTTGCTGATCAAAGAAGAACTGCATCATTTCTGGCAGGTGCGTGAGGCGATGATGAGTCGCAACATTCCCTATATTAAGATTACCGCCAGCCGTTACGCCAAAGGCATGCTCAAAGAGGTACGCACCCACGAGCCGCTGACGTTAATCGATAAACTGATTTGCGGGGCTTACATTGAGGCGCGTTCCTGTGAACGGTTCGCCGCGCTCGCACCGTATCTGGATGACGATTTGCAGGCGTTTTATCTGTCGCTGCTGCGATCCGAGGCGCGGCACTATCAGGATTACCTGGCGCTGGCGCAGCAGGTTTCAACCGATGATATCAGTAGCCGGGTGCAGTTTTTTGGCGAAGTAGAAGCCGCGTTGATCACCTCTCCTGACGATGAATTCCGCTTTCACAGCGGTGTGCCAGCTTAGTTCCTTTCTTTGACGCGCGTGCCCATCGCCGCGCGGTTTAATCCTTCCTGTTTCTGTTAGCAAAATCTGGTGGCTGGAAATAGCTCGCTGCTGCCGTAATAATCAAAACATCGAAGGGGAAATATATCCCTGTAACAGAGACGATTTGACATAAGGATGGTTAATGAACTGGGCACACGTTTTGTTGGCAGGTTATATCGGGGCGGTGATTGCTATCGTCGTCGGCATGTTTCGCAAAAAAGGCTGGCTGGGCAAGGTCTCCGGCGCGGTGGTCTTTGTGGTGGCGATTATCGCGTGGAATCTGTTTGATGTGCACTACCTGATCCCACGCGAAAGCCCGGATTATGGTCTGACGGATGCGCAGAAATTTGAAAACGCGATGCTGTCCATGCCCGTTTATCAGGTGCTTAAGGAGCAGGAGCCAGCGCTGTGGCAGAACATCCTCACCCAGGCAACGCAGCTGAAAGAGGCGGGGAAAAGCGAGCAACAGATTATCGACGCTATTCAGCCGCAGATCCTACAGGTACAGATGGCGCGTTTGCAGCAGGCGCCTGATGCCAACGTGATCGAGTATATGAAGATTAATCTCGAGCAGATTGCCGCGGTGGCAAAAGTGGGCAATGACGAATGTTTTCGCTTTTTGTTCCCGGCAGTGAAAGGCGGGATTAACCCGGTGCGTATTATTCCGCGCGAGCTCATGAACCGTCGTATGGCCAGCGACATGAGTATGATGCACGCGGCCTATGGCCCGAACAAACATACGGTTACGGCGGAAGAAAAACAGTTGGCGCTTCAGGATCTGCAATCCATCAGTCCGGGGCTGGTACAACGCTTTGGACCGGATATCCAAATCATGGCCGATCCGAGTAAAGGCGTGGGCAAAGAGAAAGTCGCCTGTGAAATGGTGCAAGATTTATGGTCACAGGTGCTGAAGCTGCCAACCGCTCGCGCGGCTGGCGTTATTCGACTGATGCTCTCAGCCGAGATGCAGTAACGCGGTTAAAGCCTCTCGGCGTAAGGTCAGAGGGGCTTTAACATTCGCACTTCACAATCTACGTGCCCGGTACAGCCCAGCGCTTCGCTGATATGCTCAAAGCCTAAATGCTCATACAGGCGAATTGCCTCAGTCAGAAAAGCCGTGGTCTCAAGATAGCACTGCTTAAAACCTTGCTCACGGGCATGTTCAAGCGCCATCAGCGCCAGTTTTTTCGCCAGCCCCTGACCGCGCGCGCTCGACAGGAAGTACATCTTTTGCAGCTCGCAAATGTCTGGTTCACTACATCCTAACGGTGCAACACCGCCGCCGCCCACGACTTCACCGTTTTGCTCAACCACCCAGTAGGCCGCGCCCGGCTGGCTGTAAACCTGGAACAATTCGTCCAGATTAGGGTCGGCAACGGTGTAGCCTTTATCGGCGGTCAGGCCGTATTCGGCGGAAACCTGGCGGATAACGCGGGCAATTGCGGCGTTATCATCGGCAGAAATTCGGCGCAGCGTTGCCGCGACGGAGGTAATGGCACTCATAGCGAACTCATGACATAAAAGTGAGACATATGCAGTTAATACCACTGCGGTGAGGGGAAGCGCAAGCGAGGATAATTCAATAAAAAGCCTCTGAGCATATGCGTCAGAGGCTTTTATTGTCTGCGGCGTCGGATGCGCTACGCTTATCCGACCTACGTTGACGGTGCCCGTAGGCCGGATAAGCGCAAGCGCCATCCGGCAAACGTACAGGCACGATGATTACAGCGCGGCGATGACCGCCTGCTGTTCAATCAGCTTCGCTTTGGCTTCTGCGTAACCGTCCAGCTTCTCACGCTCTTTGGCGATGACCGCTTCAGGGGCGCGGGCAACGAAACCTTCGTTGGACAGTTTGCCTTCGATACGGGCAATCTCACCTTCGATTTTCGCCACTTCTTTCGCCAGACGCGCCAGCTCATCTTCTTTGTTGATGAGGCCAGCCATCGGGATCAGCAGCTCGGCGCCGTCGATGATTTTGGTTACGGAAACCGGACCTTTGTCATCGGCTGGCAGCACAGTGATGCTTTCCAGACGCGCCAGGTTCAGCAGGAAGCTCTTGTTGTCGTTGACACGACGCATCGCATCCGCGCTGCAACCACGCAGCAGCAGCTCCAGCGGTTTGCCCGGGGCAATGTTCATTTCCGCGCGAATATTACGTACGGCAACGATCGCCTGCTTCAGCCATTCGGTATCGGCCAGCGCCGCTTCATCTACCTGAGCCGCGTTATATTCCGGGAACGGCTGCAGCATGATGGTATCTGCGGTGTTGCCACAAATCACTTTCACGCGCTGCCAGATGGTCTCGGTGATGAACGGGATGATCGGATGCGCCAGGCGCAGCAGACCTTCCAGCACGGTCACCAGCGTATTGCGGGTACCGCGCAGTTCAGCATCAGTTCCTCCGGTCATTACCGGCTTGGTCAGCTCCAGATACCAGTCGCAGAACTGGTTCCAGGTGAACTCGTACAGGATGCCCGCGGCGATATCGAAGCGGAAGTTATCCAGCGCTTCGCGGTACGCTTTGATGGTCTGGTTGAATTCAGCGAGGATCCAGCGGTCTGCCAGAGACAGGGTCATTTCGCCGCCGTTAAAGCCGCAATCATTTCCTTCAGTGTTCATCAGCACGAAGCGGCTGGCGTTCCACAGCTTGTTACAGAAGTTACGGTAACCTTCCAGACGCTTCATGTCCCAGTTGATATCGCGGCCGGTCGAAGCCAGCGCCGCCAGGGTAAAGCGCAGGGCGTCGGTGCCGTGCGGCTCAATACCGTTCGGGAACTGCTTCTCGGTACGTTTGGCAATCTTCTCAGCCAACTGCGGCTGCATCATGTTGCCGGTGCGTTTCTCCAGCAGCTCCGGCAGTGAGATACCGTCGACCATATCCAGCGGGTCGATAACGTTGCCCTTGGATTTGGACATCTTCTGGCCTTCGTCGTCACGGATCAGACCGGTCATGTAGACGGTATGGAACGGAACCTGCGGCTTGCCGTTTTCATCTTTGATGAAGTGCATGGTCATCATGATCATGCGGGCAATCCAGAAGAAGATAATGTCGAAGCCGGAGACCATCACGCTGGTTGGGTGGAACTGACGCAGCGCGTCGGTGTTTTCCGGCCAGCCGAGCGTAGAGAAGGTCCACAGCGCGGAGGAGAACCAGGTGTCGAGAACGTCTTCGTCCTGACGCAGCGCAACGTCGGCGCCGAGGTTGTTTTCCTGACGCACTTCGTCTTCGGTACGGCCAACATATACGTTGCCGTCGTTGTCATACCATGCCGGGATGCGGTGACCCCACCACAGCTGACGGGAAATACACCAGTCCTGAATATCGCGCATCCAGGAGAAGTACATGTTTTCGTACTGCTTCGGTACGAACTGAATGTCGCCGTTTTCAACCGCTTCAACCGCCGGTTTTGCCAGCACGTCGGCACGGACGTACCACTGGTCGGTCAGCATCGGTTCGATAACCACGCCGCCACGGTCGCCGTAAGGAACGGTCAGATCGTGAGGTTTGATCTCTTCCAGCAGGCCCATCGCATCAATGGCAGCGACGATCGCTTTACGCGCGGCAAAGCGTTCCAGCTTCTGGAACTCAGCCGGGATTGCGTTGGAGTAAACGTCGGACTCTTCACCTTTGGTGTCGTACACTTCCGCGGTTTCACGGATGTCACCGTCAAAGGTCAGAATGTTGATCATCGGCAGGCCGTGACGTTTCCCGACTTCGTAGTCGTTAAAGTCGTGTGCCGGGGTGATCTTCACGCAGCCGGTACCTTTTTCCATATCGGCGTGTTCATCACCGACGATCGGAATACGGCGGTCAACCAGCGGCAGAATAACGAATTTGCCGATCAGATCTTTATAGCGCGGATCTTCCGGATTCACGGCCACGCCGGTGTCGCCCAGAATGGTTTCCGGACGGGTGGTCGCCACGACCAGGTAATCTTTACCGTCTGCGGTTTTCGCGCCGTCGGCCAGCGGATAGCGGATATGCCACATGGAGCCTTTAGACTCGCGGTTTTCCACTTCCAGGTCAGAAATAGCGGTGCGCAGTTTCGGGTCCCAGTTTACCAGGCGCTTGCCACGGTAAATCAGGTCTTCTTTGTACAGGCGAACAAAGACTTCTTTCACGGCATTGGAAAGACCTTCGTCCATAGTGAAACGCTCGCGCTCCCAGTCAACGGAGTTGCCGAGACGGCGCATCTGGCGGGTAATGGTGCCGCCGGATTCCGCTTTCCACTGCCAAATTTTATCGATAAACGCTTCGCGACCGTAGTCATGACGGGTTTTACCTTCTTCAGCGGCAATCTTACGCTCAACCACCATCTGGGTAGCGATACCCGCGTGGTCGGTACCAGCCTGCCACAGGGTGTTTTTACCCTGCATGCGCTGGTAGCGAATCATGGTATCCATGATGGTTTGCTGGAAAGCATGACCCATATGCAAACTGCCGGTGACGTTCGGCGGCGGGATCATGATGCAGAAGGACTCTTTGCTTTCATCGCCGTTAGGTTTGAAATAGCCCTGCTTTTCCCAGTGCTCGTAAAGCGGCTGTTCGATATCTTGTGGGTTGTATGTCTTTTCCATTATTTCCAGGTTGCCGTATTCAGGTTAAAACCAGCCACGCGGTAAGCTTTGTAGCGATCGCGTGCCGATTGTTTCAAAGAATCTTCGTAAGGAACGAAGTCTATCACTTCTGTGAAAGCGGTGGCAAAATCTGCAAAGCCAACGCGCAAACTGATGAGCAGGTCGCGCGGGCTGCTATTGCGTTTCTCCGGCCAGGCAATCTCTACCGGCGCGCCGCCTCTGGGGCCTTCGCCCGCCAGATTATGCGGAACAAAGCTTTCTGCCGGTCTTGCCCACAGGGCTTCATCCAGTCGAAGAGCCTGCTTTTCGTTTTCACAGGCGATAAGCACGCGCTTGCCAGCCCGCCAACGTTCTGCGGCAATTTCACACACCAGTTGCTCGACGGCGCTTAAACCATCTTGTTGTGTGTCGTTGTCCAGAAGATAGAACGTCGCATTCTTCATATATGGGGCTTCTTGTGGTGGATTTAAATGCGTTGCCATGATGCACACCGTAGGCCTGATAAGGCGTATTAGCGCCGCCATCAGGCGTTTTGCCGGATGGCACTGCGCTTATCCGGCCTACGGGGCAATCTTAAACTTACTCTTCGCCGTTAAAACCCGCGCGATTGAGCAGGAACTGCGACAGTAACGCGACCGGACGACCGGTTGCGCCTTTGGCTTTCCCGGAACGCCATGCGGTACCGGCGATATCCAGGTGCGCCCAGTTGTACTTACGGGTAAAGCGTGACAGGAAGCAGCCCGCGGTAATGGCGCCGCCAGGACGTCCGCCGATGTTCGCCATATCCGCAAAGTTAGACTCTAACTGCTCCTGGTATTCATCACCCAGCGGCAAACGCCACGCGCGGTCGCCAGCCTGCTCGGACGCACCGATCAGCTCATGCGCCAGCGGGTTGTGGTTCGACATCAGGCCGGTGATGTGATGGCCCAGCGCAATCACGCACGCGCCGGTCAGGGTCGCAACGTCAATCACCGCCTCCGGCTCAAAACGCTCGACGTAGGTTAACACGTCGCACAGCACCAGACGGCCTTCGGCGTCGGTATTGAGCACTTCAACGGTCTGACCAGACATGGTGGTCAGCACGTCGCCTGGGCGATACGCGCGGCCACCCGGCATATTTTCGCAGCCCGCCAGTACGCCGACGACGTTGATGGGCAGTTGAAGCTCGGCCACCATGCGCATTACGCCGTATACTGCTGCTGCGCCGCACATGTCGTACTTCATCTCATCCATGCCTTCGGCAGGTTTGATGGAGATACCGCCGGAGTCGAAGGTTAACCCTTTACCGACCAGCACAATCGGACGCGCGTCTTCGGACGGATTGCCTTTGTACTCGATGACTGACATCAGCGACTCGTTCTGCGAACCGTGACCGACGGCGAGATAAGAGTGCATACCCAGCTCTTTCATCTGCTGCTCGCCGATCACGCGGGTCACAACATTTTTGCTGTAGCTGTCTGCCAGCTGACGCGCCTGAGAGGCCAGATAAGCTGCGTTACAGATGTTCGGCGGCATGTTGCCGAGATCTTTCGCCGCTTTAATGCCAGCGGCGATTGCCAGACCGTGTTGGATCGCACGCTCACCGCTGGTCAGCTCGCGGCGGGTCGGCACGTTGAAGACCATTTTACGCAGCGGGCGACGCGGCTCGCTTTTGTTGGTCTTCAACTGGTCAAAGCTGTACAGCGTTTCCTGTGCCGTCTCAACGGCCTGGCGCACTTTCCAGTAGTTATTGCGCCCTTTGACGTGCAGCTCAGTCAGAAAGCAGACGGCTTCCATTGAGCCAGTATCATTCAGCGTATTGATGGTTTTCTGAATGACCTGCTTGTACTGGCGCTCATCAAGTTCGCGCTCTTTGCCACAACCAATAAGGAGAATTCGCTCAGACAGAACGTTAGGAACATGGTGCAGCAACAGGGTTTGACCCGGTTTGCCTTCCAGTTCGCCACGACGCAGCAGTGCGCTGATGTACCCGTCGCTGATCTTGTCGAGCTGCTCTGCAATCGGAGAGAGGCGGCGTGGTTCAAAGACACCCACGACGATGCACGCACTCCGCTGTTTCTCCGGGCTACCGCTTTTTACACTGAACTCCATGCACTACGCTCCTGAATCTTAAAGACAACGGCGGTGGCTACGGATAGAATTGCAAGCTTTCGTAACTCATACCCGCTGTTGCGGTGACTTCGTGTTAATCTTAACGTTATTACGGCATTGGCACGTCAGAACAATTTCTGAGAGGTGGATCCGTTGAGTATAATGATCTTAGCGACGATTTCGACGACTCAAGAGAATAAATGACGTTTAAGCCATGAAACAAGCTAAATTCCGGCAAAAGACGGGTTTTTACGGGCGTATTTAAAGTGATAATCATAAGATATCTGGTTCGGGAAACGCTCAAAAGCCAACTTGCGATCCTATTCATCCTGCTTTTGATCTTCTTTTGTCAAAAGTTGGTCAGGATCCTTGGTGCGGCTGTTGACGGTGATATCCCGGCAAATCTGGTGCTCTCGCTGCTGGGGCTGGGCGTGCCAGAAATGGCGCAACTTATCTTGCCCTTAAGCCTGTTCCTCGGGCTGCTGATGACGCTGGGCAAACTGTATACCGAAAGTGAAATTACGGTCATGCATGCCTGTGGGCTGAGCAAGGCTGTGCTTGTTAAAGCGGCGATGGTGCTGGCGTTGTTTACCAGTATTATTGCGGCGGTCAACGTGATGTGGGCCGGACCGTGGTCCTCCAGACATCAGGACGAAGTCCTGGCAGAGGCGAAAGCGAACCCCGGTATGGCGGCGCTTGCTCAGGGGCAATTCCAGCAGGCGACCAACGGCAGTTCGGTGCTGTTTATCGAAAGCGTTGACGGCAGCAACTTCAAAGACGTGTTTCTCGCGCAAATCCGCCCGAAAGGCAACGCTCGTCCTTCGGTCGTCGTAGCCGATTCCGGACATCTTACCCAATTGCGCGATGGCTCTCAGGTTGTGACGCTAAACCAGGGGACGCGCTTTGAAGGTACCGCGCTGCTGCGCGATTTCCGCATTACCGACTTCCAGGATTATCAGGCGATTATCGGCCATCAGGCCGTGGCGCTGGATCCAAACGATACCGAACAGATGACCATGCGTACGCTGCTGGCGACCGACACCGATCGCGCCCGCGCGGAGCTGACCTGGCGTATCACGTTAGTATTCACCGTATTTATGATGGCGCTGATGGTTGTACCGCTGAGCGTGGTAAACCCGCGTCAGGGTCGCGTGCTGTCGATGCTGCCAGCAATGCTGCTCTATTTGCTGTTCTTCCTGGTTCAGACATCGCTGAAGTCGAACGGTGGCAAAGGTAAGCTGGATCCGGTGTTCTGGATGTGGGTGGTTAACCTGGCTTATCTGGCGCTGGCGATTGTGCTTAACCTCTGGGATACGGTGCCGATGCGCCGCTTGCGTGCCCGTTTTATGCGTAAAGGAGCGGTATAATGCAGCCTTTTGGTGTACTTGACCGCTATATCGGTAAAACCATTTTCACCACCATCATGATGACGCTGTTCATGCTGGTGTCGCTCTCCGGGATCATCAAGTTCGTTGACCAGCTGAAAAAAGCCGGGCAGGGGAGCTACGATGCGATGGGCGCCGGGCTGTATACCCTGCTCAGTGCGCCGAAAGATATCCAGATCTTCTTCCCGATGGCGGCGCTGCTGGGGGCATTGCTGGGGCTGGGCATGCTGGCCCAGCGCAGTGAACTGGTGGTGATGCAGGCTTCTGGCTTTACCCGTATGCAGGTGGCGTTATCGGTGATGAAAACCGCGATTCCGCTGGTGCTGCTGACGATGGCCATTGGCGAATGGGTCGCACCGCAGGGTGAACAGATGGCGCGTAACTACCGTGCGCAGCAGATGTACGGCGGCTCGCTGCTCTCTACCCAGCAGGGTTTGTGGGCGAAAGACGGTGACAGCTTTGTCTACATCGAGCGGGTGAAAGGCGAGGCCGAGTTGGGCGGGATTAGCATCTACTCGTTTAACGACAAGCGCCGTCTGCAGTCTGTACGCTATGCTGCGAGCGCGACGTTTGACCCGGAGCAGAAGGTCTGGCGTTTGTCGCAGGTGGATGAATCCAACCTGACCGATCCGAAACAAATCACCGGCTCGCAAACGGTGAGCGGCACCTGGAAAACCAACCTGACGCCCGACAAGCTCGGCGTCGTGGCGTTGGATCCTGACGCGCTGTCGATTAGCGGTCTGCATAACTACGTGAAGTACCTGAAGTCGAGCGGCCAGGATGCCGGACGCTACCAGCTCAATATGTGGAGCAAAGTCTTCCAGCCGCTATCAGTGGCGGTCATGATGCTGATGGCGTTGTCGTTTATCTTTGGTCCGCTGCGTAGCGTCCCGATGGGTGTGCGTGTGGTGACGGGGATTAGCTTCGGTTTTGTGTTCTATGTGCTGGACCAAATCTTTGGCCCGCTGACGCTGGTGTACGGCATTCCGCCGATTATCGGTGCGCTGCTGCCAAGCGCCAGCTTCTTCCTGATAAGCCTGTGGCTGATGCTGCGTAAATCGTAATCACAGTAATCGTAGGCCTGATGGCGTTGCGCTTTTCAGGCCTACTCCGGACCCGTAGGCCGGATAAGGCGTTAAGCCGCCATCCGGCAACGTAATACGGGCTAGCGTTTTCTCCCGCCCATCAAACTCCCCAACATGCCGCGGATTATCTGATTAGTGACCTGTCGCGCCGCGCTTTTCGCCACGCTCTGTACCACGCCATCGCGCTTGCCGCCGCGCGGCCCTGTGCTGCCAAATAAAATATCCTTCAATCCACCGAGAATACCGCCGTCCACCTCGACCGCTTTACCGTTTGCGGGAGGCGTATTTTGCTGCTCGGTACTGGCCTGCACGCCTTGCTGTAAACGTTCATAGGCGGACTCTCGGTCGATATCTTCTTCATATTTGCCGTACAGCGAAGAGTGATTAATCAGCCCGTTGCGCTCGTCGTCCGTCACCGGTCCCATCCGTGAGCACGGCGCAATCACCATCGCCCGTTCAACCACCGACGGGCTGCCTTTGGCGTCCAGAAACGACACCAGCGCCTCGCCGGTTCCCAGCTCCTGAATGGCTTTTTCGGTATCAAATGCCGGGTTGGCGCGCATGGTTTGTGCCGCGGTTTTCACCGCTTTCTGATCTTTCGGCGTGAACGCGCGCAAGGCGTGCTGCACGCGGTTCCCCAACTGACCAAGCACGTTGTCCGGAATATCCGACGGGTTTTGCGAGACGAACCACACGCCGACCCCTTTCGAGCGGATCAGACGGATCACCTGTTCGATTTTATCCAGCAGCACCTGCGGAGCATCGTTGAACAGCAGATGCGCTTCATCAAAGAAGAACACCAGTTTTGGTTTCTCCAGATCGCCCGCTTCCGGCAACTGTTCGTACAGTTCAGAGAGCATCCACAGCAGGCTGGCGGCGTACAGTTTGGGCATCTGGTAGAGCTTCTCGGCGCTGAGGATATTAATCATCCCTTTGCCGCTGGCGTCGGTACGCATCCAGTCTTTGATGTCCAGCATCGGTTCGCCAAAGAAGTGTGCCGCTCCCTGCTGCTCCAGCGACAGCAGTCCGCGCTGGATAGCCCCGACCGAAGCGCTGCTGATATTGCCGTACTGATTCTGGAAGGATTTAGCGTTATCGCCGATGTACTGAGTTATGGCCCGCAGGTCTTTGAAATCGAGCAGCAGCAGGCCCTGGTCATCGGCAATGCGGAAGATAATATCCAGCACGCCGGACTGAACGTCGTTGAGATTCAACAGACGAGCCAGCAGCAGCGGCCCGAGGTCAGATACCGTGGCTCGCACCGGGTGACCCTTTTCGCCGAAGATATCCCACACCGTGACCGGATTACCATGCGGTTGCCAGTCGGTAATGCCGATGTTTTTCAGGCGAGCGAGCAGCTTTTCAGAGGCTTGTCCTTCCTCGGCCACGCCGGTTAAATCACCTTTCACATCGGCCATAAATACCGGTACGCCAATCTCGGACAACGACTCGGCCAGCTTTTGTAGTGTGACGGTTTTACCAGTCCCGGTGGCGCCGGTAATCAGCCCGTGACGGTTGGCCATGCCTGGTAGTAAAAACAGTTCGGTGTCCGGCGTGCGGGCAATTAGCAGGGGTGCGCTCATTGAGATTTCCTCCATTTATCCTGCCTGGAGTATAGGCAACCGTGACGCACTCTTCACCGCTAAATTGCGGAGATTGTGAGGAGAATTTTACCTGCCTGGAATAGCGGGGAGAATAGCCGGGAAGCTTACGCCTCCCGACAAAGACGATCAGAAGTCGGCTTTCAGCACCACGCGGTAGCGGGCCTTGCCGTCACGCACGTGCTGGATTGCTTCGTTAATTTGCGACATCGGGTACAGCTCGGTGGTAGGCGACACCTTGCTGCGCCCGGCAAACTTCATCAGCTTGCGCAGCTCGAATGGCGTCCCGGTCGCCGAACCGGAGATGCTGCGATCCCCGGCAATTAAGGTAAACGCCGGAACCGGCAGCGGCTTCAGCACTGCACCGACGGTATGGAAGTTACCGCCGTAGGCCAGCGCTTCAAAATAGGGCTGCCAGTCGAGATCGACGTTAACCGTGTTAATGATGAGATCGAACTGGCCCGCCAGCGCTTTTAGCGCATCCGGATCGCGGTTGTTGACCACTTTATCCGCCCCCATCGCCAGCACTTCCTGCTCTTTCGCCGGATTGGAACTGAATGCGGTCACTTCGCAGCCCATCGCGTGTAACAGCTTAATGGCGATATGTCCCAGGCCACCGATGCCGATCACCCCGACGCGGCTGGTGGCGGTGATATGGTGCATCAGCAGCGGTTTGAACACCGTAATGCCGCCGCACAGCAAGGGACCAGCCGCCGCCAGATCGATGCTCTCCGGTAGCGGGATCACCCACTGCCAGTCGGCCCGTAGCTTCTCGGCAAAGCCGCCGCGATTGAGAATAGTGGGAACGGAACCTTCCAGGCAGTTGATCTGATTACCGCTGATACAGGCATCGCAGTGCCCGCAACTGCGCGCCGTCCAGCCAACGCCGACGCGCTGGCCGACTTTCAGGCCTTTATCCTGCGCCGCGCTGCCGAGCGCTGCCACACGACCAATCACCTCATGCCCGGCAACCAGCGGATACTGAGAGAACCCCCATTCGTTGTCGATCATCGACAAATCGGAATGGCAGATACCGCAGTAATCGACATGGACTTCGACATCTTCCGGCTTGAGCTCTCCCGCATCATATTCATAGAGTTCGAGTTCGCTGCCTGCTTCTTTTGCGGCGTAGCTTTTTATCATCGACATCGTGTTTCCCTCAGTGTGGTGTTGAACTGGAAGTGTAGAGCATGGGGAAACGGGACGCTTCGCAGAAGGGGGGGTTAAGAAGAGGGCAAACTGTGATGATGGTTACAGGTAAGAAAGGTAATGCTGAAATTTTCAACACTTAGCGAGCCAGACACACGCTGGCGCTTGCATGGTGGCGCACGACAGGTATAATCCACAACGTTTTCCGCATCCCTTCCGTGCCGGAGTGGCGAAATCGGTAGACGCAGTTGATTCAAAATCAACCGTAGAAATACGTGCCGGTTCGAGTCCGGCCTTCGGCACCATCGGAACATCAATAGACGTCAACGGACGTCTTTTTTTGTGCCTGAATTCCAGTATCCGCAAGGCCTTGCCCCGCTTTTCAGTCAACCGACATCAATCTGAGTTACCCCACATCAACATGCTTGTGAGTATAGAACCGAGTATATATGCTGGTTCGATAATGCTTATATACTCACGGCAGCTCATGGAAGGAGAACTTTTATGGCTCTGACAGATATCAAAGTGCGTTCTGCAAAACCGCAGGAAAAGGAGTACACCCTTGTCGATGGGGATGGCATGTTTTTGCTTATTCACCCTAACGGCTCAAAATACTGGCGGTTTCGCTTTCGCTTTGGTGGCAAGCAACACCTGATGGCGTTTGGGGTTTACCCTGAAATATCCCTCGCTGATGCTCGTCAAAAGAGGGAAGAGGCCAGAAGGCTTGTTGCTGCTGGAATCGATCCTCGTGAACACAAGCGGGCCGTGAAAGAAGAACTGGCGAAAGAAGATATTACCTTTGAGTCAGTTGCCAGAGAGTGGCATGCCGCTAATAAAAAATGGTCAGAAGAACATAGCCGAAGGGTGTTAAAGAGCCTGGAAGATAATTTGTTCCCAGCAATTGGGAAGCGGAGTATTGATAGTTTTAGCACGCGCGATCTCCTTGTTCCTATTAAAGGAGTTGAGGCTACAGGGCGTTTTGAAGTGGCTTCGCGTCTTCAGCAGCGTACCAATGCGATTATGCGTTATGCAGTGCAAAGCGGTTTGATCGATTACAATCCTGCTCAGGAGATGGCTGGGGCAGTTGCCTCCAGTAACCGTGTTCATCGTCCTGCACTTGAGCTGAAACGCTTACCTGAACTACTCCACAGAATAGATAGTTACACGGGACGCCCTTTAACTCGTCTGGCTGTTGAACTCACCTTGTTAATCTTTATTCGTTCAAGTGAACTGCGTTTTGCGCGTTGGTCTGAAATAGATTTTGAAACGGCAATGTGGACAATTCCGGCTGAACGAGAAGCTATTGAAGGAGTGAAGCATTCGGAACGTGGCTCGAAAATGCGTACTCCTCATTTAGTGCCACTTTCTCGTCAGGCACTGGCAATCCTTAAACAGGTTCACAAGCTTAGTGGCGAGCGCGATTTTGTTTTCGTTGGAGATCACAATCCTTGTAAACCGATGAGTGAGAATACAGTGAACAAGGCGCTGCGCGTGATGGGATATGACACTAAGATTGAGGTTTGCGGTCATGGCTTCAGGACCATGGCATGTAGCTCGTTGATTGAATCTGGATTGTGGTCGAGAGATGCAGTTGAACGGCAGATGAGCCATATGGAGCGTAACTCTGTGCGGGCGGCTTATATTCATAAGGCGGAACATTTGGATGAGAGACGATTGATGTTGCAATGGTGGGCGGATTATCTAGATGTGAATCGGGAGAAGGGGATTAGCCCGTTTGACTATGCGAAAGCGTAGTTAAATTGGAAGACTATTCGCAAAAAAGCACACTTTTGTTGGAATTTAAAATGCACTGTATATAATTACAGTTAGTTTGTTTCATAATCAATGCCTGGATACCAAGGAACTGGCCTTAGTTAGAAAAAAAAGGTGGCCATCGGGACTGGTTTCCGTTAGGATCTTCGGATCAAAAAGTGATGAAAAAGTCGATATGAAAAAGAAACCACTGAAGCAGTACAAGGTATCCTCGTTTTTCGCAGGGATTGGTGGATTCGATCTTGGTCTTGAGAAAGCAGGGATGGAAGTTGTTTTCCAATGCGAAATCAATAAGTTTTGCCAGAAAGTACTTAGAAAGAATTGGCCAAATGTACCATTACATACTGATATTACACAACTGAATGCTGATGAGATCCCAGAAAGCAGTGTTTGGTGTGGTGGTTTTCCTTGCCAGGATGTGTCGTCAGCTAACCAAGGAAAACGGAAAGGTTTAGAGGGAGCCCGAAGCGGCTTATTTTATACATATGCAAAACTCATCGAAGAAAGAAAACCTGAATGGCTTGTTATTGAAAATGTTCCCGGACTGCTCAACAGCCACAATGGACAAGACTTCAAAGTTGTCATCGATACGTTGGTCGAACTCGGGTATGGCGTTTCGTGGAGAGTATTGGATGCAAAATACTTTGGAACACCCCAGCGTAGAAGAAGAGTGTACATTGTCGCAAGTCTTGGAGACATGCGCTCCGCTCGAGTCCTTTTTGAACCCGGAGCAACTAGAATCGTTGATAAACAGGGCCAAGGAGAGAGGGCAAATGCTTCCGGAGCCTCTGATACAGGCCTATCAAAAGCAGATATCTATTCTATCCAGCATGCAAGTATCGGACGAAAAGCAACCGCAGGACCTCAAGCAAAAGGATACCGGAACGACGGAGAAACCTACACTCTTGACTCAAGAGGAAGTTCAGATGCTGTATGTGCGCCGGATGCTGCCTTCCGAGTACGAGCGTCTGCAGGGATTTCCAGAGAACTGGACTCTAATCGATTCAGAGCAGTAGGGAACGCTGTCGCGGTCCCTATTGTTGAATGGATAGGAAAAAGAATTGTCCTGGTAGATCAGCAGATGCTTAACGAGGCATTATCGTAACAGTACTATTATCTAAACGTAAAAATGATCCTTCGAATAGTTCAGGGCGCGGTGCGCCCTGATCTGTTAGAAATCTTACAAATGTTGAATAGTTAGTAAATAATGTCTTTGAATCATCAATGATCAACGGAATCGGGCCAGGTCGTGGTTCATCCGATGTATCTTCCTTGAAAGCTAAAATGCATAATGTCCAGTTATGGGCTTTTAGATCCCTGAGATTGGCATTCCTAAAACGTCTATGTAAATAGTCATAGAGTAAGCTACCTACAGCAAAAACGATTTTCCCACCAGTTTGATCAACAACATTCCCTTTCACAAGAAATTGTTCTTGTTGTCGTCTCCATGCGTTGGTTTCGATAGTATTTGCTGCCACTGGCCTTCTTAGAATTTCATTTGTTGGGATTTCGAGATCAGCCCAAGCGGCAATATGGCGAGTAATGGCACCTGTGCTGCTTGTTTCTCCGCCACCTTGCATTTCGAGGAGGACTTCATCAACTCTTCCTCTACCGGAAAAGTTTCTCATAACGTAGTCTGCGTGGTAGCTATTATCTGAATCAGGTAAAGGAATATTGACTTCTCTTTTTACGCCAATCTCTGAGTCTTGCAGTTCAGGATCCTGATAGATCAGTTTTGCTACTTTCCTTAGAATGTCTCTTTGATGTTCAACCAAGACATTGTCGACAAGTTGTGTACGCTCACCTGAGATGATCGTCTTTTTTTGGCGGGTAGAACAAAGTCTATGTTCACAGACGATCCAAATAGTACTGTCTGGTTTGCGGACGGAGCAGACTGGATGATTATTTTTACTTACTTTGTCACAGGTACGGTCCATAAAAGGGCATTGCGCCAGCGTGCCCTTTGAAACGGGAAGAATCTGTTGTTCCACGTCTGTTCTTTGGCCTAAATATTCCGCGATACTCACTGCCATTGCTCATTCCTCATTCAGGAGCGGTTTGCTATATGATCTCAGCGGGTAGCAATTTATGTCAATGAATTCATAGTATTTTTGTATCATGGGTGTCAGTTTTCATTGGAATTGAATGAGGTTTTGATTCGACGCCGCTCATCTCATGACAGTACTTAACATTTTCAATGTGATAGTGAAGCACATATGTTACGTAAGGCGTGTTAGGGGGATGGTTTCCGTCACACGATGAGTATCATTTTGCATGAGCAGGGATTTAAATCGGTTTGCGTCGAGCTACAACTGGCTCACGTCGATAAGAACTCAATTCGTGGAACGTATGACAATGCTTAATATCTGGAGGCGAGGCGGGAGATGATGCAGTGGTATGGTGATTTTACTAGTAATTTAGGCAAGGAAGGAATTATTAAAAGCTGATATGTTGAAAGGCAGTCTCGAAAAGCAATCACATCCATCTAGGTGTCTGGACGGATGTAATTCAATATATGCTGCTAACTGCAATAGTTGGAAACCAGAGAAGTAGTGACTATTGATACAAATTTTTTGCCTAAGTCAAAACTTGGTCTGACTATACACTGATGCTATTTTCGACAAAACTAAATAAGGGAGGTAAGTATGTTTGAGGCGATCCAGCCACTGGATATATACAATAAGAACATCAACATACTGATTGGCTCAGGCGCTTCAGCAGACTTATTCCCGACGCTGTCCCTAGCCATCAAGAATGCAGATGGACGACGAGAAACGATCGAGACGCTCGCCACACAGTTTGAAAACTCGCCAGAAAAGCGAACCGCTTTATTCATGCACTACTACAACACATGTATTTTTCCAGTGCAGACATTCAACCCAAGTTCCGTTACATCAGATAAAGGAAAAGAAAATCTCAAGAATTATGAGGTTTTTTTAACAACCCTTTTGGGGTTGTTGGATAGAAGGAAAGATCTCAACCGCAAAATCAATATTTTTACCACTAACTATGATGGATGTCTGTCCCATACAGCTGACAGCCTTCTCATGAAGGGCTCACATGATTTTGTGGTGAATGATGGTACCTCCGGTTTTCATACGAAGCATCTTCATTCCAAAAACTTCAGTACGTTTCAATGTCAAACTGGAGTATTTGAACGAAGCAACTATGGCATCCCACAGCTAAACATTATCCACCTTCATGGTTCGGTTTACTGGTCAAAAAGCGGTGATAAGATTGAAGTCAATTACCGCAATGATTTTATTAACCTCTTGACAGAAGAGACACTCGGAAATTTGAATGGATATTCCGAATTTCTAGGTGCCGATGGCAACAGAACCGAAGGCATTCCATCCTTGGCATTCAGTCAAGATCAGATAGATATTTTCTGGGGGGAGTACAATAAGCTACCTATTGTCAACCCCACTAAGTGGAAGTTTTACGAAACTGTCTTCGAAGAACACTACTACCAAATGCTCAGGCTATTAAGCTATGAGCTTGAAAAACCAAATTCTATCCTTATCACATTTGGCTTTTCGTTTGCTGATGAACACATTCTCAGGCTTATCCAACGCTCCCTCTCCAACCCACAACTTCATACTTTTATTTGCTGTTATAGCAATAATAGTGCAAATAGCATGCGGGAAGAGTTTAAATCTTGGAAAAACGTCCAAGTAATTGGACCCGCTGAAGATATGAATATGGACTTCACCAATTTCAATAAATATGTTTTCTCACTCAAGCCAGACACTTATGAACCTCAATTAAAAGCTGAAGAGGAGGATCTGATATGAGTATCATCGTAGGTGAGGTCATTGCAGTGAGTGGAGTACGTATCTCCCTTCGAATTTTTGAAGACTCCAATCATGAGACAATTTACTACGGAGGAGTTAAGTACAGAGGTATTTCACTTCGGGAGCACGTATCTATTCAGCGAGGTTTTATAGATATTGTCTGTCTTGTTGAAGGTGAATTTTTGGATGAGAAAAGGCTAGAGACAGATGCCGAGAAGATCCAATACGTACGAAAAGTGGATGTTCGCCCCATTGGTTATATAGTGGATGATAAGTTTTTTGAAGGTGTGAAGTACATGCCGATGATCAGAGACAAGGCATCTCTACTCAGCGAATTTATGGTAGGGAAAATTTATGGAGCGGACGGAAAAACAGGTTTTTCTATTGGCTCTATGCTTAAGGAGAATGTACCCATCAACCTCCCATGGATGCGATTATTCAACAGCCATTTGGGCATATTTGGTAACACTGGGAGTGGTAAATCTAATACGCTAGCTAAACTTTATACTACACTTTTTAATGAGCGGCTCCAAGCATTACAAAACAAGAGTCAGTTTGTTATCATAGATTTTAATGGTGAATACACGGAAGATCAGCTACTACCAGCCAAGAATAAGCAAATCACAGTGCTGGACTCTAAAAAATCAAAGCACAAATTCAAGATTGAAGGTGCTCATTTTTGGGATGTCGAAACTCTAAGTCTCCTATTTCAGGCAACTACGAACACACAACAGCCATTTCTGCGTCGCGTTCTGTCTGGTAAGGAAAAATTTAAAACTACCCCACTCAAAAGATATGTGGAAAAGGTTTTTGAAAAAGTTTTTAGTACAGGCGAAGCGAAATCAGATGCTTTAGACCTGAGCCGTGAAATTGCACGCATGATTGACTGCGAATTGCTTCAAGACCATTTAAAAGGAATCATTTATTTTAATAAAGATAAATATTTTAAGCATGCCAGCGGTACGTACTATAATTCAAATGGCAATGGATTTGACGCTAACATCAAGCCTATTCTTGATGATAATGTTAATTTAGATGGAATTGATCAATTCGACGAACTAATCTTGAGGTGCTACCTCCAACTTTGTTCAGATGTTGTATTTGGCTACGCCCAATACGAACACATTCAACCAGTGCTTGCCAGGGCCAAATCATCTATATCGGCTCTGCGTAATGTTCTTGAAATCGTCGATGTGCCACAACCACCACATCTCTTACATGTCATCTCTTTAAAGAAATGCAAGAATGAGATAAAAAAGATCTTACCACTGCTTGTTGCTAAGAATTTCTATACAAATCACAAAGATGCCGAGACTCTCAAGAGCCCTCCAAGCCGGACTCTTCACCTTATCATTGATGAGGCACACAATATTTTGTCAGAGCAGTCCACCCGTGAGCATGAAATCTGGAAAGACTACCGGCTTGAACTCTTTGAAGAAATAATCAAGGAGGGACGCAAATATGGCGTATACCTTACACTATCTAGTCAGCGGCCTGCCGATATTTCACCTACTATTGTTTCCCAGATTCACAACTTCTTCATACATCGATTAGTGAACGATCGCGACCTTATGCTGCTAGACAATACTATCAGCACGTTAGATTCCAGTTCTAAGACTCTCATACCGACTCTAGCCAAGGGCTGCTGCGTAGTCACTGGAACCGCTTTTGATCTTCCAATGATATTGAAAATTGACCCGCTGCTGAAACAGCATCGACCCAGCAGTGATGATGTGAACCTTGAAGAACTCTGGGCACTGCCTCCCGCTTAATACAGCGACTTTGCAATTGTTGTGTATTGTAACTCTAACAAAATGTGCCCTGCGAGTGTCTTCGGGGCTTTCTGGCATAGAAGGTTACTCTGGATTATCTCTCTTTCCATGAAAGATGTAGAGAGTAGCTTTTTGTTTATTTCATATATGAAAATTCAAATGTATTTTTGACATTGTACTGTTATAGAGAGAAACTGCGAGATAATAGCAGGAGGACCTATGCCACAATTATCATCATTACAGCTCTTCAAAAAACTCTCCGATGAAACCCGTCTAGGGATCGTACTGCTGCTCAGAGAGATGGGGGAGCTGTGCGTGTGTGATCTCTGTACGGCGCTGGAGCAGTCGCAGCCCAAGATCTCCCGTCATCTGGCAATGCTCCGGGAAAGTGGTCTATTGCTGGACCGTAAACAGGGCAAGTGGGTTCACTACCGCTTATCCCCGCATATTCCTTCCTGGGTCGCCCAGGTGATTGAGCAGGCCTGGTTAAGCCAACAGGACGACGTACAGGTCATCGCCCGTAAGCTGGCATCAGCAAACTGCTCTGGTAGCGGCAAGGCTGTTTGCATCTAAAAAATTTGCCTGAACATATATGATTTTACGAATGTGAGGTATTCAGAATGAAGACGTTAACGGTGTTTGACCCGGCGATGTGCTGCAGTACCGGCGTATGTGGCTCAGATGTCGATCAGGTTCTGGTTGATTTTTCTGCTGATGTGCAGTGGCTGAAAGGACGTGGCGTACAGGTTGAACGTTACAACCTGGTGCAGCAGCCGATGAGCTTCGTTGAGAACGCAAAAGCGAAAGCATTTCTTGAAGCGTCTGGCGCTGAAGGACTTCCGCTGCTGTTGCTTGATGGCGAAACGGTGATGGCGGGGCGATATCCCAAACGCGCTGAATTGGCGCGCTGGTTTGGTATTCCGCTGGAGAAAGTAGGAGTGGCTCCGACAAGCTGCTGTGGTGGTAATACTTCCTGTTGTTGATTATGTCAGGAGGACATATGAAATTCTTACAGAATATCCCGCCTTACCTGTTTTTCACTGGCAAAGGAGGAGTAGGTAAAACCTCAATTTCCTGCGCGACGGCTATACGCCTTGCAGAACAGGGTAAGCGGATTTTGCTGGTCAGTACCGATCCGGCCTCCAATATCGGCCAGGTATTCGACCAGGCTATTGGCAACACGATCCAGCCCGTGGCTGCGGTGCCAGGCCTTTCAGCGCTGGAGATTGACCCACAGGACGCCGCCCAGCAATACCGCGCCAGAATCGTTGACCCTATTAAAGGTCTTTTGCCAGATGACGTCGTTAACAGTATCAGCGAGCAGCTTTCAGGAGCCTGTACGACTGAGATTGCGGCGTTCGATGAGTTTACTGGCTTACTGACCGACGCTTCTCTGCTGACCCGCTTCGATCACATCATTTTTGATACAGCGCCGACGGGCCACACGATTCGCCTTCTCAAGCTTCCCGGTGCCTGGAGTAGCTTCATTGAAAGTAATCCAGATGGTGCTTCCTGTCTTAGCCCAATGGCCGGGCTGGAAAAGCAGCGTGAGCAGTATGCTCATGCGGTAGAGGCGTTATCCAATCCTGAACGTACCCGCCTGGTTCTGGTTGCACGACTGCAAAAATCTACGCTGCAGGAAGTCGCCCGCACCCATGAAGAACTCGCCGCAATTGGACTGAAAAACCAGTATCTGGTGATTAATGGTGTGCTGCCTAAAGCCGAAGCTGAACATGACGCCCTGGCCGCTAAAATATGGCAACGGGAACAAGAGGCGCTGGCAAATCTTCCTGCTGGGTTATCTGGCTTGCCGACAGATACACTATTCCTTCAACCGCTGAACATGGTTGGTGTCTCCGCATTGAAAGGCCTGCTCAACGAACACGCTGAGATAGCATCGCTTCCTGAACAAAGCATACAGAACAAGCCAGAGAATATGTCGCTGTCTGCCATGGTTGATGATATCGCCCGCAGTGAACACGGTTTGATTATGCTGATGGGCAAAGGTGGCGTAGGTAAAACCAGGATGGCTGCTGCTATCGCCGTCCGACTTGCGGACATGGGTTTTGATGTGCATCTCACCACCTCAGATCCTGCTGCACATCTCAGTACAACGCTTAATGGCAGCCTCAAAAATCTGCAGGTCAGCCGAATCAACCCTCACGATGAAACTGAACGCTATCGTCAGCATGTTCTTGAGACGAAAGGCAGGGATCTGGATGAGGCTGGGAAACGGCTGCTCGAAGAGGATTTACGTTCTCCTTGCACAGAAGAGATTGCGGTGTTCCAGGCGTTCTCACGCGTAATTCGTGAAGCAGGCAAACGGTTTGTGGTCATGGATACGGCACCTACCGGGCATACGCTATTACTGCTTGATACTACCGGGGCTTATCACCGTGAGATTGCCAGGAAGATGGGGGATAAAGGTCATTTTACCACGCCGATGATGCAGCTTCAGGACCCGGAACGCACCAAAGTCCTGCTGGTCACTCTGCCTGAAACCACACCGGTGCTGGAGGCGGCAAATTTACAGTCCGATCTGGAACGTGCGGGAATTCATCCCTGGGGCTGGATTATCAATAACAGCCTTTCTATTGCACAGACTCAATCGCCACTGCTTTGCCAGCGTGCCCGACAAGAGCTTCCTCAAATCGAGGTTGTGAAAAACCAGCATGCAAGCCGCATAGCGTTAGTACCGGTAATGGCTGCAGAGCCCACTGGTATCGAGAAACTCAGAGAGCTGGCCGTTTAATTTTTTTGTATATACAGGGCGGCAAAGCCGTCCTGTCTGGAGGATGTATGTTACTGGCAGGCGCTATTTTTGTCCTGACCATCGTTTTGGTTATCTGGCAACCGAAGGGATTAGGGATCGGCTGGAGTGCGACGCTGGGCGCGGTACTGGCGCTGATATCTGGTGTAGTCCATTTTGGTGATATCCCTGTAGTGTGGAATATCGTCTGGAATGCGACGGCGACCTTTATTGCCGTGATAATTATCAGTCTGTTGCTCGATGAATCCGGCTTTTTCGAATGGGCGGCGCTACACGTTTCACGCTGGGGCAATGGTCGTGGCCGTTTACTGTTTACGTATATTGTTCTGCTCGGCGCAGCGGTAGCTGCACTGTTTGCCAACGATGGCGCGGCATTGATTCTGACACCAATAGTCATCGCCATGCTGCTGGCATTAGGTTTCAGTAAAGGGACTACGCTGGCATTTGTCATGGCCGCCGGGTTTATTGCCGATACGGCCAGTCTGCCGCTTATCGTGTCGAACCTGGTTAACATCGTCTCGGCGGACTTCTTTGGGCTGGGCTTCACAGAATATGCGTCGGTAATGGTGCCGGTGGATATTGCCACGATTATCGCCACGCTGGTGATGCTGCATCTGTTCTTTCGCAAAGACATTCCGCCAACGTATGACCTGGCTCTGCTGAAAGCACCGGCAAAAGCGGTTAAAGATCTGGCAACCTTCAGAACAGGCTGGATAGTGTTGATTCTTCTGCTGGTTGGGTTCTTTATCCTCGAGCCGCTCGGTATTCCCGTTAGCGCGATTGCGGCTGTCGGGGCTGTCATCCTGTTTGCGGTAGCGAAACGAGGCCATGCCATTAACACTGGCAAAGTGCTGCGCGGTGCGCCATGGCAGATCGTCATCTTCTCGCTGGGGATGTATCTGGTGGTCTATGGTCTGCGTAACGCCGGACTAACAGAATACCTCTCCGGTGTGCTGAACGTGCTGGCAGATAAAGGGCTTTTGGCCGCGACGTTGGGTACCGGCTTCCTGACGGCTTTCCTGTCTTCCATCATGAACAACATGCCTACCGTGCTGGTTGGCGCGCTCTCTATTGATGGCAGCACCGCAACCGGTGTTATCAAAGAGGCGATGATTTATGCCAACGTGATTGGCTGCGATCTGGGGCCGAAAATTACACCGATTGGTAGCCTGGCAACGCTGCTTTGGCTGCATGTTCTTTCACAGAAGAACATGACCATCACCTGGGGATACTATTTCCGCACCGGGATCGTCATGACTCTGCCTGTTCTGTTTGTAACGCTGGCCGCGCTGGCGCTACGTCTCTCTTTCACTTTGTAATGAGATACTGATATGAGCAACATCACCATTTATCACAACCCAGCCTGCGGCACATCACGTAATACGCTGGAGATGATCCGCAACAGCGGTACTGAGCCAACCGTGATTCTTTACCTTGAGACTCCACCTTCATGCGAGGAACTGGTCAAACTCATTGCCGATATGGGGATCACGGTACGGGCACTGCTGCGTAAAAATGTCGAGCCGTATGAGGAACTGGGTCTTGCAGAAGATGAATTTACTGACGATCAGCTCATCAACTTTATGTTACAGCACCCGATTCTGATTAACCGTCCGATTGTGGTGACGCCACTGGGAACGAAACTTTGCCGTCCTTCTGAGGTGGTTCTTGATATCCTTCCAGATGTGCAGAAAGGGGCGTTCACCAAGGAAGACGGCGAGAAAGTCGTTGATGATGCAGGTAAACGACTGAAATAAAGATGAAGGGGCAAATGCCCCTTCATCTTTATTTCGTCAATTATTCCAGTAGGTCAATACCAATTGGTTCTTCACTATGTAACGCTATTACCCCAGCATATCCATCAGCGGATCGTAGAACGTGATGGCGTGTGGCAGGTCGCCGGGCATAATGTAAGAAAACATCGTCTCTCCTTTATGGAATCAGGGGAGTGAACATAGTCTGCCTAAAATACTCAGGCTTTGTTCTTCACTCGTCTGCTTTATGAGCCCAGGCGGGCATTGCCGTCAGGTAACGTTTTGCACGCTTCTGTGCTTCTTCCGGGCCGACTTTTTGCCAGGAATCAAGGAAGCTGGCTAAACCTGATACCGCTTCTTCCCAGGGTTTAAGATTGCCGTTACTGTCACAGCAGTACGCGCAATATTGATCGCTGGCACTGTGTGCATCGGGTGCAGACATCGGCATCCCGCAAGCCTGACAGAACTGTTCATGTTGTGACATATGATGCTCCTTATGGTGACGTGCTGATTAATAAACATACAGAGTATGTATTGTGCAGGTGTTGCATCTGGTCAAAGCCAAGGCGAAGCCCCCGGTAACTCCAGTCAGAAATACCGGGAACCTGTTGTTACCTGGCGATGAGCGCGAATACGCCCCAGCCAAAGTATTCCCGCGCGTACGTTACGTGGCGTTTCGGCGAGATGTTTAGCTCGGCCCTGACTTCGGCGAAGAAATCGTCGTCAGGATTGGCTTCCAGCCAGCGGCGCATGGTCAGCCATTTCGCGGCCTCATACCGATCCCAGCCTTCCTGGTCCGCCAGTACCATTTCCACCACGTCGTAGCCGAGGTCGTCAAACGCGCTGACAAGCCCTGGAAGCGTCAGGAAATCGCTTGTCGAGCTGACGCCGCAGGCCTGGGCTATCTCGTCCGTTGCCGGAAGCTGGCACCAGTAAGGTTCACCGATGAGCATGATGCCGCCCGGTTTAAGGCTCTGCGCCAGCAGTTCGACTGTCCCGGCAAAGCCTCCGGCAATCCAGGTCGCGCCGACGCAGGCTGCCACGTCACATTTTTCATTGGCGACGTAACCCGCCGCATCATTATGAATAAAATGTACGCGTTCGCTGACGCCGAGTTCTTCCGCGCGGCGTCTGGCCTGCGCGGTGAAGAGCGAACTCATGTCGATGCCAGTCCCCGTAATGCCATGATCCCGGGCCCAGGTGCAGAGCATCTCGCCCGAGCCGCTACCGAGATCAAGAATGCGGGTGCCCGGCTTCATGCGCAGCACGCGACCCAGCGTGGCGTACTTCTCTTCGGTGAACGGGTTATGAATGCGGTGCTCACTTTCGCTGATGGTAAAAATACGTGGGATATCCAATTTGGAATTCCTTTTATTGCGTTGAGTATTAAGAGGAAGTTCCTCTGAGGCTTTTGCTTTTTCGGCTAGCAGAGCAAACAGCTTTCCTTCAAATGTTTCGCTGACTGACCAGTCGTGGCTTTCAGGAGGAGGAAGCAGGTTAAATCCGGCATTGTCGAGCAGGCTGACGTACTCGTCATCGCGCCATGCCGTCATCTGGCTGCCGAAACAGGTGGTTTGGCCGTTTGCCTCTATGGCCCAGAACTTTGTTGAGCTGGTCTGGGCTTCTTCATCCCAGTCATGTTCAGTCAGCAGCAGATGAGGGACGCCCAGAAACAGCCCGTCCGGACAGCGTTGCCAGCTTGCTTCAGCCATTCCCTGACGCTTAACTTCGTCGAAAGTATGGACTTCAGTGAGCAGCCTGCCGCCCGACTCCAGCCACAGCGCGCAGCGACTGACGAGTGAGCGCGCATCCGCCGCGCTGAAAACATTCAACTCCCCGAATATCATCATGATGAAATCGAAAGATTTATCGGGCCAATATGCGCGGACATCCTGCTGAACATAGTCGATATTCAATCCGGCGTGCTGCGCCTGCTGGCGGGCCCAGCTCACTGATGTCGGTGAGAAATCCACGCCGGTGCAGTGAAATCCACGCTCTGCTAAGCGGTGGGTGTAAAAGCCGGGACCGCAGCCGAGATCGAGAATACGTGCGCCTGGGGGTAATAGGCTGGCGATCCAATTCACCTGCCGCTCAATGACCTCCTGCCTGCGGCTGGCCCAGTCGTGATCCTGCGACAAATGGTTCGCGAGCATGCGCTGGCTAAAGGCCGGTTCGTCCCAGGGAATTTTGCTCTCCTCCGCCGACAGTTGAATGTGTCGGGATGAGGAAATAAGGGTGCTGATATCCATTATGCTCTCCTTAGCGGTTATCGAGCTGTGAGCGAACGTTATTCAGCCCGGTGGTGTTGATGCGGTAGGGCTGACCATTGACGGACTTGATAAGTATTTTGGTTTTGAGTTTTTTGAAGACGGTGAGCGTGCAGTCGGTCAGCAACAGCCCTTCGCGGCTGTAGCATTCAACGGAAGTGACGCGGCCTGAAGAATCGCGGACGTGCGCAATATGTCCACCTTTAGCGAGAACGTGTAAGGTACGTTGTTCCTGACGGGATAAATTCATACTGAAGAACCTGTTTAATCATCATGTGCAAAACGTGCAAACACACGGCGGTGTCCGCATTCGATTTCGGCGCATTGATAATCAGTCCGGCCTGAAAAGGTCGGTAAGCTGATTATCGGATGATTACATTCTCCAGCATCAAAGCCTCGGGTAGAGTTGAAAGGTATTTACGGAGCGAATAATAACACGTAGTTTTAGCAGGGATATGTTTCAGTAGAAAAAGTGTGATGTACTTCGGAAATCGAACGCCAGCTCATTTACTGAAAAAAGGCAGGTGCACTGACGAATGCAGGTTTTAGTACCCCTTATATGGCCTCATTGGCTTTTCCCCTCCGGAGGTTATTCTCCTTTTGTTAAATCCAGAACATAAATATGCTCACCCTCTTCGATGCCTGAAAAATGAAAGCCAGTCCTGATAAGTAATTTTATTGAAGAGGTATTTTCCGGATCCACACCGGCTTTGATGAGTGAAAAACCGTTCTCTTTTATCCAGCCGATGGTGGCGGTAATGGCTTCAAATGCATATCCCTGGCGAGCATGAGCGGGGGTGATGGTATAACCGAGCCAAAATACATCGCATTGCTGACGTAAATAGATATCACCAATCAAAACCTGCGTCAGCTTGTTGACGATGGCCAATTGAATTCCCTGAGTAAGCGTAAGAACGCCCAGCAATGCTGATTCATAGTCCTCTTTTGTTAGCCCCTTAAATCCCTGATATTTCATCCACTCAGCATCATTACGATACAGCATAAAACTATCAATTTCGTGTGACTGAAATGGTCGAATGATGCATCTTGACGATATTATTTGCATAAGGCTTCCTGTTTAGTGATTCTCCTGCCCCAGTCTCTGCGACTACAAGAGTTACCGCCTGACGCTACGCCCGACGGCTACTCTCTGACTATGTCCGGTGCGTCGCCGCTTTCATACACAACACGAAAACTGTCAGTTTGATGTTCAACCCTCATCGGCATAGTACACAAACGCCAGCTTATTCCCGTCCGGATCGCGTACATAGGCACTATGGAATCCCTGTCCGTATTGTGGCCTGTGCCCCGGTGTACCTTCATCCCTGGCGCCCAGACTGATAGCAAGTTCGTACAACTGCTGGATGTGTTCAAACGAGTGGGTATTCAGTGCGACCATCGTGCCATTACCAACGCTCGCTGGTTGCTGGTTAAAGGGCCTGCCGACGCACAATCCGATGGTATGGTTATTGCTGAACGTCCCCCAGGATGCGCCTTCTTCATTACGGCCTGCCTTTGGATGTCCAAGCAATTCCATCAGCGGATCGTAGAACCTTATGGCGCGCTGTAGATCGTTAGTACCCAGCATCACGTAAGAAAACATAAACCCTCCTTACTCACTTTTGTATTATTGTTCCTGACAGCCTGACGGTGATACTGACTGGCTCTGATGCTGCCCACGCAGCATAAGCAGGCGGGCAACTGATATGATGACGGCTATACCGGCCAGCAGCGCCGCGCCGTGGAAAGCAATCCTGCCGCCGGCATGGAAGTAAACCCAGCGGGTTATTTCAATGCTAAGAGCAATTATGCCGAGCGCCAGAATATTCAGCGTGGCAGAAACGGTGCCTTTTGGCAGGTTATGAGAAAAGAGCGTGAAGCGAAACAGCACCGGATAGAGCAGTCCAATACCCAGGGCATAAAAGCTCGTTCCCACTACTGACCATAGCCAGACGTGTGGCCATAGCAGGTTGCCGACCAGCAAAGCCAGCAAGCCAGCAAACTGTATCGGGACAGTACCCCAGATAAAACGCGGTGACGTCGGGTCTTTGATAACATTCGCTACAATCACACTGGCGATAATGATCCCACTAAACACGGGCACCTGTGTCCAGGCATAGGTACCGGGAGACATACCCCCGTGCTCAATCAGGATCACGGGGGAGAGCGCCACCCAGGTGATGATGGGCAGGTTACCAAAAGCGACTGCCAGTGAGCCGGTCAGCACCACTGGATGGCGAAAGGCCGCGATGAAATCTGACAGCACTTCACCCGGTTTGAATTCTCTTCCCTGAGATATAACTGTTTCCGGCATTTTGAACAGTAGTAAGAACCATGCTACCAGACCAAACACACCGATGATGGCAAAGAGCAGTTTCCAGTGAATGAACGCCATCAGCGCAGCGCCGGCCACCGGCCCGATTATTGGGGCGAGCAGAACAATGGAGGTCAGCGCAGCCATGATCCTGATGGAATCTTTTTCATCAAAGGCCTCCTGTATTGATACATAACCAACGGTGGAGATAAAACAGATGCTGGTGCCCTGAATAAAGCGGGCGACGAAGTATTGTTCGATCGAGGTGACAAACAGCATGCTCAGGCATGCCAGGGCAAAGATCATTGCACCCGTGAGCAGGACCGGGCGGCGGCCAATCCTGTCGGAGAGTGGCCCCAGGAGCCACTGTAGCGCCAGTCCGCCTGCCATATACAAACTGACTGATGCTGGAGCCAGCGTAACATCCGCCTGTAACTCATTTATAATGTTAATGACGCCCGGCTGAATAAGGTCCGTTGTCAGGTAGGCTGAAAAATCGTAGATGATCATCGCCAGTGGAAATAATAGCACGCTGCCATACCTGCCAATGCGTCCCGAAAATGGCTTCATAAACGGGTTCTCCGATTTTTTATTATTGAATGGTTATTATCAACTTAGATCGTGCAGTTCCTTATCCATCGCAGGAGTTAGTCTGAGATCAAGAAATTCTACTTCCAACCCCTTGCGCTGAGGTGTACAACACATGATTCCCGTTTTGACAGGGCCCGTAGGGAAATGGCATAAGCGAAGTAATGGCCAGTGCTGTCCATCTGAGGAGTACTGCAGTCGTAACGCATCTTTTTTACGGGTCAGACGCAGCCAGAATTCCTTCGGATCCCCAGGAAAGAGTCCTGTAGCCCAGTCGGAACATCCCTGCGTGAGTACACTCCCGATTGCAGGTGCGCCATCGTTGAATTCGATGCCAGCTTTGAGCCAGTGCTGTTCGTCAGAGAGAATCATAATTCCGGCCTGGTCATAGAGTGTGGTGAAGTTTGCGCGGATCCTGACCTGAAAAGTAAAATCACCTGTTACATCAGTAGCGTAGATGTGGCCGGTAAAACGCTCAAACCCGTACCAGGTACGGCACCAGAAATCAGTATGCTCATCTGTGATTACCGATAGGGCGTTATTTTCGTAGCACCATACGGCGGGCTCATTGATCCATTCAAACTTGCAAATCATCATTGTTCTCCTGTCATGCGGAATGCAGCATAACGATAGTTTAAAATGTCAGTTCCATTTCAAACTGGCATAACGTTTCAGCCTGATAACCCGCCGCAGTAAATAATGGTGCCAGCGTTTCTGGGATCGCGGCTGATGTACCTATGCCAGGCCATCTGGCATTGATTTTCTGAAGCATTCTTTTAGCCCGTCCCTGGTAACGATACACCGGTTCCACAAACAAACAGCGGAGCTGAGGTTGTCCCATGAACTCCGCGACAGCACACCATGCATGTTCGTTATCCCTGAGGATGTCGCAGGGAATAGACAAGAGCGGCAGGGGGCTGGCCAGCCAGGGAAGATCATCATCTGGTGCAGACCAGACGGTACGCAGGAAGTCATCAGCAGTCTTGGATTCCATATCCCCTGAAGGTATTTCCGGACGAGACTGTGGATCTCCCCGGTATTTGCACAGATGTCGACGAACCTGAAAACCGAGCGCGTGATAGAGAGCGATTGCCCGGGTATTTTCGTGCATCACTTCCAGTCTCACGCTGGATAACTTTTTCTCTTTTAAGGAGGTAAACAGAGGAGTAAGCATCTGTTTTGCCAGTCCTTGGCTCCGGTACTCAGGCAACACACCAAATGCTGCCAGACGCGCTTTGTCCATTCTGCGGGTTACGATGGCTATTGCCGCCGGGTTATCATTGACCAGCCAGACAAACGAGTCTTCAAGGCTGAGTCCTTCGGAAATGAAACGTGAGGCAAACATTTCCGGTGGCAACGCAAACGGTGTCAATGTTTCATTAAAGCTGTCTGCAAGAATACGGCACAGCTCAGTAATGCTGCATTCAAGGGCTGATACCGGAATAACGGTCATAGATAAAGCTCTCCATTGCGGTTACCGGGAGCTACAGGGGAAAATATGCTCCCTGTTTTCTCAGACAGTGAAGCTGATTTCTACAGAGCGGGCACTGCGATCGCCCTCACCATGGTAAACAGCTTCGATGTTGTTACCGTCCGGATCCAGAACAAAAGCGGCATAGTATCCCGGATGATAGGTTCGTTCTGCAGGTGCGCCGTTATCACGTCCGCCATGATTTAGTGCTGCGTGGTAAAACGCGTTCACCGATTCACGGTCTGCGGCCTGAAAGGCCAGATGGTGCCGTCCTGTAGGCACCCCGCCAGACTCCGAACTTTTTACCGACGAAATGACCAGTTCGTCGGCCCAGATATAATCGTCATCGGTAATAACCATGGGGATCTTAAGTTCCGCCAGAACAGCAGTGTAAAACGCTTTGCTTGCGGCAAAGTTGTTTACCACGAGCTGGATATGGTCGATAAGTCTGCCACGATGCAGCGTATAGTTATCCATGGTTCATTTCCTTATTCAGATTCTGTCAGTCAGGTCTTTACCTGTGAAACTCAACAGAGGCACAACTCTACGTAATGATTGTGTTGTTGGAAAAAAAAATACGTTAAGTTTTGTGCTCTGAACCCGACAGATATCAGAAAATCATTCCAGATTTGGTCTTTGTACAGGAATTGCTATTCCGTTATTCGCTGATGACCAGGCTCTCAATTGCCAGTTGTAATATAACGAGCAGGGATGAGATAAGAGCAAGCCATTTTACAGGGCGTAGTTTACGTTCAGGTATAGAGAGCGTGTGGAGTATGGCATGACGCTTCATTTTATTGTGTGACATGCTGCCTCCTGAAAAAGAGCCGCCTGCACAGGCTACTAAACAATGAAAAAAATTATTCCACAAACAAGGCACTTATGAGCAAGGTTAATTGCCGTGGAGCTAACGTAACGGTCGAGGCGGTAAAAACAAGCCACAAGTGGCTAACCGTTTTCCTTCTGAGTTGACAGCTTCACCCTGTAGAACTGTTCGTTTGTTAGCCAGAACAGGTTAACGGATAAAAACAGTATATCCATATCAAATGAGTGGTTGTTTAGCATTTATTTAAACAATACTAATCGAATAATGTGCGCTCAAATAATAATCAATCCGGAACTATCCAGAAACGCTAATTGATAGGCGCTTATGAGAACTGGAGAGATGACTCCTTCTGATGAGCCACAATGCAATCACACCCCGGTCAGTTGATTCTCAGGTTTAATAAGCGTGATTAACCAGTACTATAATGATGGCTCAACGTAAGACGCGTCAGTTTGTTGTTGACTCTCCTGTAAGGTAAGACTGTAAGGTTCACATACTCATTCAGGGAGATAGTTACATGTATCAAATAGGGCTGTTTTCAAAGATCTGCCGTGTGACGATAAAAACGCTTCATTACTATAATAAAATTGGTTTACTTGTTCCTGCCTATATTAATCCTGAGAATGGTTATCGATTTTATACTTCTGACCAATTAATGAAATTCCATCAGATTGCGAGTTTACGTCAGCTTGGATTTACCATAACAGAAATAGTTACTCTTACTCAGGATGAAAATTCCTGCCACATAATTGAACGGCGACGCCTTGAAATACAGAAACAAATTCGAGACATGGACGATATTCTCTCCCGAATTAACCACTATCTGCAACATAAAAAAAAGGAAGGAATTATGTTATATCAAGCTGTTTTGAAAGAGATCCCGGAATGTATTGTTTACTCCAAGCGTTTCATTGTTCCTGATTTTTCCTCATATCTCAAATTAATTCCGCATATAGGACAAGAGGTTGTGAAGGCAAATCCAGATTTAACTTTAGCAACCCCAGCTTATTGCTTCACTCTTTATCATGATAAAGAGTACAAAGAGAAAAACATGGATGTGGAGTTCTGTGAAGCTGTTGATGATTTTGGTAAGAATGAAGGGAGTATTTTTTTTCAGGTAATCCCTGCCATAACAGCTGTAACTGTAATACATAAGGGACCATATGATTCATTAAGAAATGCTTACATTTACCTTATGCAATGGGTTGAAGATAATGGTTACTTGTTAACAAATTCACCAAGGGAAAGCTACATCGACGGCATCTGGAACAAACAAGACTCCGCAGAGTGGATGACTGAAATACAGTTCCCTGTAGAGAAAGTTTAATCGAGATGCATGCTGGCCCGGTTAAGGGCCACCAGCTGATAACCATTCAGATTGGAAATTCCCAGGCGGGCATTGCCGTCAGGTAACGTTTTGCCTGCTTTTGTGCCCGACTTTTTGCCAGCAATCAAGGAAACCCTGCATCGCCTATGACCAGTGTTTAAGATTGCCGTTGCCGTCGCTGCGGTACGCACAATATTTATCACTGGCACTGTGTGCATCGGGTGAATACATCGCCATTCCGCAGGCCTGATTAAACCACTTGTTCTGTGTCATCATGTGCTCCTTCAGTCAGTTGATTGTCTGCTAAACATACAAACTTACTGCACTGTCTTTAACGGGTCAGATCAACAGCTCCTGATGGAACGGAACCACTATGAACATTGATTGAGCTCATTTACCAGATAAGTTCCATTTTGATAGGCTCGACTTAACTCGTTGACCATTTACAGGATTGTAACGTTGGAAATCTTTTTTTAACCTGCTGAAAAATATCTCTTAAATATTTTTCATACACAAACATTCATGGTCCGTTTAGTACGGATCCGGTTTTGTATGGGTTAAAAAAGGTACGTTATGAAAGTTACATGGACCGTCACGCCTGTGGGGTATCAGCGCATCGCGAAACGATGCCCTTCATGCAACATTAAACGGGACTTCACGCCGTCAGGTGCATTTCGGGTTAATTCGCAAAAGAAGGTGCTGGACGTGTGGAGTATCTATAAATGCACACACTGTGATTACACCTGGAATATCTCCCTGTTTTCGCGTCTGCACGTCAGCAAAATTGACCGCCAGCTTTATCATCGGCTAATGACAAACGATGCCGCTACGGTTCAACATTTTGCCTGTGATATCGCGACGCTGAAGCGGAACAACGCCGAGCTATCGGGTCGGCCTGATTTTACCGTTCAGGAGCGCTGGCAGTTAAGCATCACCGCCCACCAGCGGGTTCACGTTAGTGTCAGGATCTCCCGTACATTTCAGGTAAGTCTGCTGTCGATTTTGAAGCAACAGCTCATGCTGAGCGCTGGTGAGATTCAGAGAAGGGTGGAAGCAGGGCAGATTAGCGGCGTTACGATGAAGATGCTTAAATCGAGAAAGCTGAAGTCATCGGAATATGGATTCCAGTTGTCTGCGGAAACTTTATATGCCAGGCGCAGGATTGTTCTGACGCATCGTTAAAAACATGAAGCTCCCCTGAGGTAATAAACGCCCGTGTGGCAGCGGTTCAACATAATGCCAAATAGGCCGGGGATAGGGGAGCTTCAGTTTTTCAGCTTCAGAATTGAGAACTTTAGTGAATGGGGTGATAAACGATATCGCTTGAATTGTGCCGAGTCTGAATGGTGCTTTAAGGATTGGGGTATTGGCAAGGCGTAGCTTAATTGAATTGGTTGTATCATTGGCCGCGCGAATCCTTAATGCGCTGCTGTAACCATAATTCGACCTCGCTTTGCTTCCAGCGGGAACTGCGGCCCAGCTTAATTGGTCTCGGAAACAGGCCATCTTTTATCAGCTTGTAAAACCATTTATCTGTCAGCCCCGTTAGCTTCGTGATGAACCGCATATCCACAAGTTGATCATCGAGCAAAGAAATATGTTCTGTCATGATGCTGTCTTCCATTGTGGGATTAGCCCGAGTTGGTGGGTGATTGCTCGTTACCACCAGCCCTTCCACATCAATGGATTGATACGTAAAAAAGTGCAGAATGTAGGTTACAACGTGCGAGGACGCCCCAGTCCGCTGGGCGGCGGTACCTCACTGGCTCCGTAGTGATAGTGACCGTGCTTTTGCTCTTCTTTGGCGAGGTAGCTGATGATGTAGCGCAGGTTATCGATGGCTTCGGTATCACCGTAGTTCACCGGCCTATCAATACTTACTTCATAAGTGGGTTTGTACACGCAGCGGTTGTAATAGCCTTCTCGTTGCGTTATTTCCCGCCATATTGTTCCTACTCTCTCAGCTATTGGGTAGGTAGCCTGGTTAAGGTGCCTGTCGAGATAGAACACGATATGAGCATGGCACCCGTGGTCTACAGAGTTCTCAAGTACCCAGAAATATCCTGCCAGATTTGTGTTCTGCAGGGTGCGTTCAACCAGCATACGTACTTCTCGTTCGGTTTCGTTCCATGAATGACGTTTATAGCGCTCCGTACCTTTCTGATAGAACAGGTCGAGTCTGAGTGCCTGTATTCGGGAATATCGGTTCAGTAGTTGATTCAGGTGGTCATTGAGTAGAGACAGCAGAAACCAGTTCATCGTGTATCTGGAATTAAAAGGGTAAGGTGTGTGCATTGATTTATCCTTTGTCTGGTAGTGTTCAAAGGATTGGGATGAGATGTAATTTTTAAGAGAAGCGGGGATGCAGCAGATAAAGGAAAGTGTGTATCCAGGGGAATACAGGCAGGGTTGCTTGTTGGGGGAAGGAGCTATGAACAGGGTGGTATAGAGACAGGGAGTCCCCCTTAATTATACTAAAAACCCAAATGTTCATATTTGCTGTTGAACGATGCTAATGAGGTGAACAGAGGACGATCCTAGGGTAAAAATCACAGGAATAATGCAGTAAGGTGTCAGAGTATTATCACAATAGAATCAGGGGGATATCAGTAAAAAATCAGCCATTCCTCAGCCTGTGACCCGCCTCCCTCTACCTAAAAGATGCTCATGCTAATCTGTGTCCAGGAGCCAGAATTAGAGGGAAGAGACGATGTTGCATTACGATATGATCCGCTACGAGATAATGTATCTAAAAATGCTTGGTGCGCTTTCCAACACTGATTACTCCTTACAGTGGAGTACTTATGATTCGCCGGATCAGTTTCGACGTTTAATCTCTGAGATCCTTGAACGGCATTTCCTGGGCGATCAGGACAGGATCAAAGTTGGTCGGAAAACTCTTAAAGAATGGGCTGAGCTGCTACTGATTGATAAAGATTATTTTGATTGTTTCAAAGGTACACCAAGAGCATTGTGGTTTGCTCACCATTATATTTTTGAATACCCGGTATTATCTGCAGGGCTGACGCTTGGTGGGTTGGGGAATGACGTCGGTTGTTCTGGTAGTTTTAATTCTCTTTTAATGGACGATAATATCTTCACAAATCTTGATTTCTCTAATTTGAATACTGACCTGGACGATATAGATTGGGACCTGATAACAAATCCACAGGCCACTGCTTCAAAGAAACCGAAACGCGTTTTCTCCCGATTTTATCTGAACGCGGGAGCTAGTACCTCTCTGTATAACCCCACTCCGGTAACTGAGCGTGAACTCATCAATGGTGTGATGAGGTACATTGATGAAGCGCCATGCTCACTTGGAGATAAGATCTCTTATTTCAAAAAACTGCATGAGCGCTGGCTTGAGCAATATGATTTTTTTCTGACAGATTTTGACTGGATGTCACGTGATGACGAAATTCAGTTAGTCTATCTCTGGGACTATCTCAAAGGAAAAGGACGAATAGCAGGCTATCTTCGCCCTTATAATACCTCTATGCGTTATGACATGATTATTGCGGCTATAGATGTGTGGAACGTCCAACCTGAAGAGAAGCTGGAGTTTATTGAGAAGATGAAACATGCCTGGCAAGCGGCGAAATCTTATCGGCGATCTGCTAAATAGCGTTGTGATCCCAGCGGTTTCTTCGTCTGATTTCTCAGTATTGTTATGAATCTTAATCGACCAAGGTTCTATAGCTGTCTCTCTCTTGCCCGTTACGTACAGAGCACCGTAGCCGAGGCATGGAAGTTAGAACTTTTACTTCTGGCTCGAAGCGTACAAACTGACTGATCTGAAGGTCCGCTGTGAGCGAAAAACGGACCTTCAAATCCGAACCGGTTCGATTGATTAACCTTGGCTGTCAGTCAAGCCATCGTTAACATGAATCCGATCGAAAATTCCTTATCGCATTTTTTACAAATACGCAGTGTCAAGAAAGACAGATTCTGGCTCATGACAAGTAGAGTGGTTCATTTGTATAAAGAGACTTCGCCTTCAGGACGCGTTTTGAACCTGCGATGCATCCACAGGTATTGCTCAGGAGCACGGAGAATTTCATGCTCGATGATCTTATTCATATAAGCCGCTGCGGCGACCTTGTCTTCCCCTGGATAGCCTGACAACGGATTGCTGATATACATGTGATAACCTTTTTTATCGCTACGTCGAATCATGCTAAGTGTGATTAAGTGTGCACCAGCGAGCTTTGACAGAGCATACGTTCCGTTCGTCGTTGCTGCTTTTTTTACCGAGAAAAAAGGTGCAAAAACGCTTCCTTTAGACCCATAATCCTGGTCTGGTGCAAACCAAACGGCTTCACCAGCTTTTAGCGCATGAACAAAACCAGATAAATTACGGCGATTAATCATAGCTTTATTTGAACGCATACGCCCTTTTGTCTGTACCCATTCCATTAATGGATCATTGTGTGGGCGATACGTTGCCATCATAGGATGACATAACCCCATTACCCTTCCACACAACTCAAGGGACATAAAATGAATCCCGACAACCATTACTCCTCTTGTCGCGCCGGTCAGGTTTTCAAGCCCTTCAACATCAAACCATTTTTTGACTCTCGCATCGCTCCAGAACCAGGCCATTCCTGTTTCCATCAGTCCCAGCCCAAGAGAAACAAAGTTTTTATTAACCATCTGGCTCCGGGCAAACGGTGTCATCTCGGGGAAGCACAGTTCGATATTTCTAATCGCAATTCCTTCTCGACGTTTCAGAAAGGGTCTGGATATTTTTCCAAGGCCAGAACCCAGAATATGTAAAACCGGGTAAGGAAGCTGAACGAGAAGCCACAGCAGACCCAAACCAGACCAGGTAAGCCAGTGGCGAGGATGAAGTAAATTATGAGTAAACGTCTGTGCCATAAATTTCCTTAATGCTAATGAAGGTTATAACGCAAAAGGAAAACAATGAGGCAATTCGTCTTTAGCGATACATTTTGTTTTAGACAATTTAAACCCATCTAAATTCAGAGAAAATAATTTTGAAATGCCTGGTAAAGGATTTAAAGAGCCAGGATGAATTGTAAGCCAGCAAATTTATTCTGTTATAAATCCATGGTTTTATCATTGATACTCAAGAAATTGTCTTCTTGATTCATCATCATCAAGGTACTCAAAAGAAAGAAGCCGAATTTTGGTAAGTTTATAAAACCACTCGCAATCGTTTCGTTGAATACTTTCGCCTGGTTTGAAACATATCCCTGAAGCCACCCGGATAATCGCATATTTACCATTACTAAACCTGACCCGGTGAATACAGAAAGGTTGGCCAGCCTGTCCGTGACAGCTGTTCGACAGGATATGCCCTTCAATAAAAACAGATTTTTTAGATTTCATTATCATACCCTCGACAACTGCAGTACAGGAGAAATGTTGTCATTTCCCGACATCACTGTCGTTAAGTGGCAGAAGCTGATCAGCCGCCGATACACCAGCATTCTGAAGGCCTGAACAACAGTCCGCAGGCAGGGCACTCAAGAACCGCATCTTTTCTTAGTTTACCTGCTTTCTGATCGGCTCTGTGTGCGCATACCGGGCAGGCAACATGAACCGGTCTTTCTTTAAAATACCTGAGCCCATTTGTATAAGACATAAATAATTCTCTGAGGAATAGAGTGATTATTATACGCTTTAATAGAAAAATAACTGGCATAAGTTATGTTAAGTTGTGTCTGAATCAGGATATCAGATATTGAAAATTGAACGTCTGATTTATGATACACTACCCTTCCGTGAGAAATTTAAGATGAAATCAGAAGACACCCTTGACTGGTATCCGGCACAACTACCGCCTGTGAAAATTATTCTTGGCGAAGCCGTGCTGGCTGTGGGTAAACAGGGCCGACCGATTAATACCCGCACCTTGCTGGAATACCTTCAGGTCATGCAGGACAAACAAAAAAGGCGGGATGACAAAATCGCCATGCAGACTGCGATTGATGTTCTCAGGGATAATCAGCGCATTAACGGCAGACGTTAATGCACCTCCGGGATCAGTGTCAGTTCTGAATGATCTCAACCGTATGGTTTTGTCCATCATCCTTCAGCGGTATTCTGTCATCAGGGAGGAGAACACCATCCAGCGTCACGCAATATTCTGCATCGCCGCGTGAAACACTAATCTGATAATGGCTTTCACCATATTGATATGCCATAGAAAAAGACGACCACTCATCCGGTAACCTGGCATGAACACTAAAGTCAGTGCCGGAACGTTTTATCCCCAGTAATTCCTCGGTAAGTAAACGCCAGGCCCAGGCTGCGGAACCGGTATACCAGCTCCACCCTGCACGTCCGGTATGGGGAGCGACGCTGTAGACATCAGCACTCATGACATAAGGCTCAGCTTTATAAATCCCGACAGAGTCCGCATTCAGGGTATGATTTATAGGGTTGAGCATTGACCAGAGTTGCCAGGCTCGTCCGGCATTCCCCATTCGGGCAAAGGCCATCACTGCCCAGATGGCGCCATGCGTATACTGCCCTCCGTTTTCCCGCACGCCGGGCAGGTACCCCTGTATGTAGCCCGGATTTGGACCGTGTCCGTCGAAAGGAGGCGTTAACAGTTTGATCAGCCCTCCTTCGTTATCCACAAGGTGCTTATCCAGCGCCTGCATGGCCTTTGCGCACCGTCCCGGGCTCGCGGCGCCGGACAATACAGACCAGCTCTGCGCAATCGCATCAATCCGGCAGTCCTGTGAGGTTTTCGATCCCAGGGGAGTACCATCGTCAAAATACCCGCGCCGGTACCATTCCCCATCCCAGGCGTGGGCTTCGAGATTACTTTGCAGGCGCAGAGCCTGTGAACGGCACATCGCGGCGACGCTTTCATCCAGCCTGCGCTCCGCCAGCGCTGCAAACCGCTGCAAAATGTCGTACAGGAAGAAGCCCAGCCAGACGCTTTCACCTTTGCCTTCGATACCCACCCGGTTCATCCCGTCATTCCAGTCACCAGCCCCCATCAGCGGCAGGCCATGCTCCCCGAAGCGAAGTCCATAGTGAATAGCTTTGACGCAGTGTAACCAGAGTGTCTCTTCGGTGCCGCTGATGACCGGCGTGTCATAGACAGACTCTTCACCAGGCTGAAGCGAGCGTCCCTCCAGATAAGGAATGCGTATTTCCAGTGCATCCCTATCCCCCGTCGTTTCAACATAGTGGCAAACAGCAAGCGGCAGCCAAAGATAGTCATCGGAACAGCGGGTACGCACACCGTTGCCGTGTGGCGGGTGCCACCAGTGCTGCACATCCCCCTCGATAAACTGCCGTGATGCACAGAGTATTATCTGTTCACGCATCCGGTCCGGAGCAGCGTGGCTCAGAGCCAGCGTATCCTGCAGCTGATCGCGAAAACCAAATGCACCGCCAGACTGATAGTAGCCACTCCGGGCCATAAGACGGCAGGCGACCGTCTGATACAACAGCCAGCCATTAACCAGTAAATTTACGGACGTGTCGGGGGTGTTAACTACGATTTTATCGAGAACATTGTGCCAATGATTATGAATCCGGTTCAGCTCCTGGCGGACCGTATCCTCGTTCATGTAGCGGGCCAGCGTCTCCTGAGCACAAACATCATTCTCCTCTGCGCCGAGGATAAAAATAAACGTCCTCTGGTCCCCGTCAATTAATGTAACCGCCGATTGCACCGCTCCGCAGGGATCCAGACCGGCCCCCGTCTTACCAGAAAGCTTTTGCAGTTTCATAGCCGAAGGGGCGTGAAGGGAACCATTACGGCCAATAAACTCCCGGCGGTCCCCTGTCAGAGAACAGTCATTACCGCTGACGGCAAAAAATGCAGTTCGGCCGCCACCATTATCACCATAAAAGTTATTCGCAAGCACCCCGCAGCCGCCGGGCGTTCTGGCCACATGTGTCACAATGTGAGGGGCTGAGCGCGTTCGTGTTTCTCCGAGCGTCCATTCTACATAGCCTGTGACGGAAAGTTGACGTGTCCGTCCCGAAGAGTTGCTGAGCGTCAGGAGCACCAGTTTAACCGGATCTTCTTCAGCAACCAGGACCGTCAACTCGCTGTCTATACCACTCTCACGATGGGCAAAAACGCTGTAGCCAAAACCATGGCGGGTCAGGTAATCACCGTGTCCGCGAACAGGTAAAGCCGTCGGCGACCAGCACTCCCCGCTCTCTTCATCGCGCAGGTAAAATGCCTCGCCGCTGCGATCGCTCACCGGATCGTTCTCCCACGGCGTCAACCGGTATTCATGGGCATTCTCATACCAGGTATAGGCCTGCCCTGCCTCTGAGATCACACTGCCAAAACGAGAATTTGCCAGTATGTTCGACCAGGGAGCCGGTGTAAGCGCATTTTCCCGAAGGACGATCTGATACTCCCGCCCATCCTGAGAAAATCCACCGTACCCATTGAAATGGCATAACTGACTGGTATCAGGGCTCCAGTCCGTATGTTGATTACGCTCGCGCACAGCACGCGGAATGAATGCCCTTGCCGGCGATTTCAGGGTATGAATACGCTGGTTAAGCTGCTCATTAATCCCCCCTGCGCGGTCATCAAGATAAAGACAGGCCACGCTCATCAAAAGCAACTTATCCTCAGCGGAGAGATGCTCACCGTTGCGGACAAAAAGCCCGCCCTTTTTATCCAGCAGACTGGCTTCAGACCCGGCATAAATTAACTCCATAATCTGATTTTGTAATCCCTGCTGGTAGCCGCCGGGGCTGTTATTCAGGATAACTAAATCAACATCCAGCCCTTTCTGTCTCCAGTAACGGTGTGCCTGAATCAGTGTGGTCACTGAGGTGATACTTTCCTCGCTGGTTATACTCAGCAGCACTATCGGCAGATCCCCTGAAATTGCCCAGCCCCACAGTCCGGACTGGCCACGCCGGTTGCGGCCGATCGCCTGGCCTTCGGCGCGCAGCTCCTGGACAGGGTAAAGCACAGCGCTGGCGAGACTATTGAACAACGTGGCATCATCTTCACTGGCGTTCATCTGGCGCAATACCACCAGACTGTGAGACCAGGCCAGTTCAAAGACGCGATCGGCGATAGGGTAATCGCGATATTTCTCCAGCAACGCCAGGCTCTGCTGACGGGTCTCGCTGATGCCATAAATGATATCAATCGTAACCGGCTGCCCCGGCTGCAGAATAATGGCGTTGCGAATTGCCAGTATCGGATCCAGCACCGAGCCCGACGTGTTGCCCAGCATCCCTCCCGTCTCTATTGCCTGTGCATTCGCAGGGTTTCTGCCACGTCCAATAAACCTTGCCCTGTCCGTTTCAAACGACACGTTATGTCGGTTATCGCCGTGCACCACCATCATGTGAAACAGGCAAGGGCCCGGTTCATCCGGTGAGCGCGGGCGCCGGTGGCAAAGAATAGCGTCACGCTCAGGAGCCAGCTCAGTCTGAATAAACAAATTGCTGAATGCCGGGTGTGCCAGATCGCTGGCATCAGGTGCCAGTACCACTTCAGCATAGGTTGTCAGCTCCAGAGAGCGAGGCTTGCGACCACGATGAATCAGTGTGAGCCGTCGCAATTCAACATCATCCTCCGGAGAGATCACCACCTGAGTTTTGACGCTGAGTCCCCCTAAGCTGCGTCTGAATTCTGCCCCCGCATCGGTGAACAACACTTCCTCGTCTTGTCCGCTGGTGTAGCCTGTTGGTTGCCAGGTATTGCTCCACACATCTCCCGTCTGGGTATCGCGGATGTAGCAGAAAGCTCCCCAGTTATCACGGGTGGTATCACTGCGCCAGCGCGTTAGTGCAATATCATTCCAGCGACTGTAACCGCCGCCGCCCGCGGTCAACATCAGATGATAATGGCCGTTGGACAGGAGTTGAATATCCGGGGCGGGGGTATCCACGCTATAGAAAATACGGGGTTCATAGCGAACGGGTTTGACCATGCCCTCATGAGATTCAAAATGACGGCGCGGACTGTACAGATCGACCGCATCCGGCACGCGCTCCTGTAACAGCAGACTCGCTGACCGGAATACCGTACTGGACATAAAGCGTTCAGTCATGGGGGCATCAAGCAGCACATGAGCCAGCGCCTGAAATGCCATACCCTGGTGATGCGCCATCCAGGACTGTACCACCGCATAGAGCTGACCGGTTGCAAGACGTGAGGGGGTATAGTCCAGCGCTTCATAAAAACCGTATTCTCCGCATGCACCATTTTTTTGCAGCCTGAACAGGTTCTCACAAGCTTTCTGCGGGGAAACCATCAGCGCCAGCAGCGTGGCGTAAGGAGCGACAACCATGTCATCGGCAAGTCCCCTGCGCAGACCGAGCCCCGGTACGCCAAATGCCTGATACTGATAATTATGCTGAACATCAAAAGCATGATAGCCAGACTCTGAAACACCCCATGGTACCCCGCGTTCTTTCCCCCAGTGAATCTGGCGCATAACCGCCGACTGACTCATTTCATCGAGCAGGCTGCCGGGCCAGGTGGGCATCACCAGATTCGGCATCAGATATTCAAACATGGATCCGCTCCATGACATCAGGGCAGTTTCATTATCAATCGTGGTAAACAATCGACCCAGCGCGTACCAGCTTTTAAGAGGCAGCTGATTAGTCGCAATGGCAAGAAAACTGGTCAGGCGGATTTCAGACGGCAGGAGATCGTAGTGGCTCTTGTCAGGCATATTGGTGTCACAGTTATAACCGACGCTGAGCAGACTGGTTGCTTCACTGTACAGAAAGGCGAAATCCATCCGGGCATGCTCATCCAGCCGCTGTTCCAGCTCGGTGATAATATTGAGTCGCATTCGGGCCTGCTCCGCCACTGACGCCGGAGGCGTTCCTGTACCGGTTAATGTCGGACGGGCAAGCTCGCTCAGCGTCGGCAGCGTCTGTTCATTCCAGGATGCAGGCAACCAGCCAAGCAACAGAGACCACTCATGGCAAAGCTGAACCAGTTGATGCTCCAGATGTCCAGCCCAGCGCATCTGAAGAGGAGATCCCTGATGACATGCGCTGGTCAGATGGTTGCACTGGGTGCGCATGCTTTTCAGTTCGCTGAAAAGCGCCTGCGGAGAGAGCGACACCGCGTTCAGGCAATGCTTGCGCAGCAGTCTCAGGCTGTCAGGTGGGTTCTTACCCCACTGTTTTTCCAGAATATCCAGCGTATCGTTCAGTCCTGCCAGTATCTGTTGGTTGCTTAAAACAGGCTGATGACGCATGGCGGACAGGCCTGCACGCAGGGTCAATAAATGCCCGGCCATATTGCCGCTGTCGACGCTGGAGATATAGCGTGGACTGAGGGGGACCAGCGTACGGGTGTCATACCAGTTGTAGAGATGGCCCCGGTAGTGCTCCATTTTATCCATCGTGTCGAGCGTGAGCGACACGCGCCGGAGCACCTCTCCGCCAGGCAGGTAGCCAAAGTCCCATGCCGTCAGGTTAGCCATAAGTGAAAGACCAATATTGGTAGGAGAAGTTCGGTGTGCCACCGTCGGTTGTGGTATTTCCTGATAATTATCAGGCGGAAGCCAGTTCTCTTTTGCTGTGGCAAATGTTTCAAAAAAAGCCCAGATTTCACGGCTTGTCTGGCGTAACAGCTGTTTTTGTTCCTGATTAGGCGAAAAAACCTTTCGCACAGGCTGGCGACTCAGCCAGCTCATCAGCAGCGGTGCCACACACCATACCAAACCGATCGGTAGCGCAATCCCCAGCAGCTGTGGGGCAAATTGTCCGGTCAGTATTGTCAGCGCCACGCCACCGGCAGCGCTCAGCCACATCGCCTGATAAAAACGTGCAACAGTGGGTCTGGCCTGACTGCTGTCCTGGCTGTGGCTGACCCACTGGCTGAGGTGACGCCTGCTTATCCCCAGTCGCCATAGCGTCACGGCGATCGCTTTCAGCGAATATCCGGCTTCGTGCGGCAGTATCGCAAAATTAAGGCTGATACCTGACAGACGCTTTAGCGCGCCCGCCCCCACCAGTAACAGATGCGACTTCACGCGGCGACGCAGAGGTTTATGCAGAAGGTCGTGGCTAATGCAGAGGATGGCTGGCAACAACCATATCAGCAACAGTATGCCCAGCCAGTAAACCGGATTGGGTACCCAAAGCAGAGTGAAGAACAGCAATATCAGTAAGGAGGGGGCGACCAGACTGCGACGTAGATTATCGAGTAATTTCCAGTAAGAAAGCGCGGTCAGCGGATTCCTGACCCGGGTTCCATCGGCTTTTCTGACGCGTGGTTTTAGCCAGTTAAGCAGTTGCCAGTCACCCCGGATCCAGCGTGAACGTCGTGCAACATCCGACAGATAATTATTAGGGTACTGTTCGTACAGTAACACCTCGCTCAGCAGACCCGAACGTGCATAGCATCCTTCAAGCAGATCGTGGCTGAGTACCAGATTTTCCGGGCAGATGTTGGTAGTGGCCTGCATAAAAATATCAACATCGTAAATCCCTTTGCCCACAAACGAGCCTTCCCCAAAGAGATCCTGATAGATATCCGAAGACATCATAGTATAGGGGTTATTACCCGGTATGCTGCTGCGCAGGGCGGCGTAACGCCCCTGACCGTTACGTGGTATCTCCTCCGCAAGACCGGGTTGTAAAATACCAAATCCTTTGACCACCCTCTGGCGTACCGGATCATACTCTGGCGTATTCAACGGATGGGCCATCGCCGCGACCAGTTTGTGAGCCGTATCGCGCGGCAACACCGTATCACTGTCCAGGGTAATGACGTATTTAATGTGATCCGGTAAAAGGTGGGCCGGCATGTCTGCAACGCTGACGAATTGCGTTCCCGGATGGCGCAACCAGCTGTTCAGCAACGCCAGTTTTCCCCGCTTGCGTTCGTAGCCCATCCACACTCCTTCCGAGGGGTTCCATTCAGGCTGACGATGTAACAGATAAAAACGTGGTCGGCCGGAGGGGTAGCGCCGATTCAGCGCCTGCGTATCAGCGATAGCCTGTCTGAGCAGCGCGTGACTTTCCGGCGAGGGTTCATTTTCAGAATCTGCAAAATCAGTGAGCAGCGCGAACCTGAGATTTTCGTTTTCATTCCCCAACCAGCAAACTTCAAGACTGGTGAGGAGCTGGCTGAAACTTTCGTGGCTGGTCAACATGCAGGGAATGACTAACATAGTGGCACTGTCAGCGGGAATACCGGCTGAAAAATCCATCCCCGGCAAGGGGCGAGGAACGCGAAAACGGGTGGTTGCGTCACTGAGTAAATCACTCATTAACTGAGTTAAAGCGATAACCAGAGGTAATATCACCGCGATTAACAACCAACCTGCGCCCTGCATGGCAGTTTCGTGCAATATTGCCGCGGTCGCTGCGGTTGTCAACAACGCCAGGCTGCCAAGCCATGACAGCAGGGTTATTCTGTTGAAACTGTGCCGCAAGCGTATGAGTCTTGAGGTGTCTGCCAGAAGATGTATATCCAGTGCCTGTCGACCTTCGCCGGCGAGATAATAACCAATATGATGTTCCAGTGTATTGGGGGCTTTTTCCTCTGAAAGCGCCAGCACCCTGTCAGCAACCTCAGGCTCGCTGAGCCCACTGTCTCTGGCCAGGACCTCAACTACGTGCCGGTAATGATCCCGGGTATTGAAGTGCATCCGGGGATAGATACCGGCAGGATCATTTCTTAATGCCTGTTCGACGACGCTTATCGTTTCGGCGAAATCAGCCCAGTCCGTTTCACCCAGTAATCGCAGACCTGCGATGCTGTTACTGACAGACAGCTGGCTGGCGGCAAGCTGTTGATTGAAGTTATTTATGAGAATGTCAGTGGTGACTCCCTGTTCCCGAAGGCACTGATCAACCCAGGTAAGAGGTAACGACAGCGCGTTGCCGTGCCCCTGCAGACGCCGCACCAGTTCTGCGACAAACGCGCTGGATAACGGAGGACGGGAGCGCGCCAAATCGGCAACCACCATAATTAAATCACCAGGCGCACTCTCTGCACATTCGAAAATCCTGGTTATCCACGTATCTGCCAGGTTTCTGTCCTGTTGCGCTTTTATCACTTCCATACTGATACGACGAAGATTTTCAATCAGCGCCAGGCGCAGCATTCCCGGTAATGCCCAGATTTCACCTAGTGTCAGCGGAGTCACCTGTTGATAGGCAGCGAGATAGCTGGTCAGACTGGTGGCATCCCAGCGGCCATCACCGTGAGCAATGGCCTCTGATGCGATATGATAAATTCTTGGGCAATTCAGCGGCGACATCAGCGACGGGAGACCTTTACCAAAACTTTTCGGCAAGTGCTGGCGGACGGTACGGATTTGTTCCTCAATCAGATAATAATTGTCCAGCAACCACTCCCCGGCGGGCATGATACTGGTCTTTTTACCTGCATTAAGCTCATAGCAGTTTTGGGTGATAACGGCCTCATTGTCGCCAAGCCGTTTCAGAAGATAATAGGGATGTTTATCCGGTGATACTTTATGGGTCCGTGCCAGCTTCTGACCATAGCGTTCCATCTGGGCAGTCGAAAAGAGTTCTGACCGCGGAGTGCTTTCGCTTGCAGGATCGTTCGCCGAAAACGTTAGGTTTTCGGCAGCATTCATCGGAATACGGGAGCGGTTAAACCACGCTCTGGGGTTCATTTTCATAGCATTGCTCTGATGCGACATTAGCGCGCAGGAGCAGTTGCGAAATCAGTTCAGAAACGTTCTCTCAGGATGTGCGTCAGGCATCAGGGATTTAACAGCTGCCGGAATCTAACATAAGTATAGGACATGAGCTCTGTTCTGCGGTTTTGGTCGAGCTAGCGTCGGGAGATAAACAGAGCCTTACATCCGGGGCAAAGCATGGTCTGGTTGAGCCGGATTTTTGACAACGGTTGTGCTGATTTTAAGCCACAAACAGGACAGGCAGCAGTGGCAGTAGACGCACTGCTGAAGAATTTCATTGCGTAATTGATAACAGACATAACCATTAACCTTTCAATGAATGAGCTTCACCGTACCACATGTGGTTAAGTTTTAATCTATCTATTTTGACACACTGAAAATCAGGAAAGATAAATGTTCGCAGCCACAGGCCCCCTGAGACCGTTTATCCGGCAAAACTCTATGCGGCTTCCAGGGATGAGTAATTCTGATTCGCGAGAGTTAACGGCTGAAATGTGAAGCAGAACGTCTTTTCGTCCATCAGATGGGATGATGAGGCCTTTACCACTAAGAATATCAAAGCTTTTGACAATTCCTGTCATTTTATGGGACAAGTCAATTCCTTATTGAAAACACGTAAAGACTATACATTGAAAATGGCATTCAGCCACTTTTATTTTCCCTACAGGACCTCTGGACGGCTAAAAGATAATTTGCTTATATCGATTCCCTGTGCCTTAATGAATCCCATCAGTTCGATGTACTAATGAAAGTTAGAAATTTTCCGGGCAGTTCTCATTACCAGGCGCTATCGTTGATATCCCCTCTTTTGAGTCCATATGTTTAATCTTATACGTTTACTATCAATACAATCATGTATAACGGAGTCAGTATGACCTCTAGAATTATGGGCCTGGTTAAATGGTTTAACGAAGACAAAGGTTTTGGCTTCATCTCTCCTCTTGATGGCAGCAAAGATATCTTTGTCCATTTATCTGCACTTGATGGCGACAACTTTAAAACTTTATTTGAAGGTCAGAAAGTTGAATTCGCCATTCACCGCGGAGACAAGGGTCCTGCTGCTGCAAACGTAACACTTTGCGATAAATAAATCATTGTGGGTCTGCGATAACGATGAAGGATTATTCCTGAGTAGACAGATCCATAACTTAAATCAGATGAAAGTCGTTTATTCATAATATCTGATCAGCATATTTTTCAAAATTATGAGTATGCTAACCGATGTGATGAAGTGCAGTACTACTGCATAAAAAGTCTAAAAGCACAAACTAACCACATGTTAAATAAGAAGTGCGTAATGGCTTTTACCTTAATGGCATCTGCCAGTTAATATCCACGAGAGAACATGGTAATAGAATATGATTAAAGTCCTTGTTTTCTTTAATGCTGAATCCTGTAAAGTCATGACCGTTCTGGAAGGTATATCCTCTATCAGGCAGGAATATCCAAACGGTGAAGAAACACATCTTCGGATTATGTCTGCAGGTTTTCCTTCCTTAACTGGCGATCATGGTATTGTTTACGTGGCTACTGACAGGGAGTTAACGTCACAGGAGATACTTGATGCGGCCAGGAAATATTTATAGCATTTTTGTCATGCTCTCTGCTCCACGTTTAATTGCATACTTACCCTATTTATCAGAATCGAACAAAAAATGAGTTGAAAACATTTATGGCCTGCTAACAGCAGGCTTTTTTTTACATTACACTTTTTTAGAAACACCTCTATAAAGAGAGAGTAATTCGCTACCTTCTGACAAAATGCAGGTGTCTCTCCCCTGCGTGCCATCTTGCCATTTGTGAAAAAACCTTGCTAAGCGGCGGCGCTGTCTCTCCTCATTTTAAATCTCATCAGGTGTGACTGAAGCAATAAGTTATGAGGATATAAAAAGGCTCTCCGGATGACTCCTGGCATCATAGTTTTAAGTACCTTCAAAAATGCATGGACATTTCGTATGAGTTGTAATTTAGTTCTTGCACATTCTTCTTAATTTTTCTTGCGATAAGAGATTTATATAAGTAGTCTAAACCTCGTTAATAACAATATGTCCCAAACGGATTAAAATGCTCAGTAAGAAAAATCGTGTTGATGAGCAACCGTCGACATTGGTATTTGCTGAACAACGAAAAAACTTTAAAAGGTCTCTTTATGTCAGATGCTCTAACACAGTTAAACAATATCCGTACCTTACGTTCTCAGACTCGTGAAATGTCATTAGATGTACTGGAAGATGTTCTGGAAAAGTTTAAAATTATTCTTATAGAACGACGAGAAGAAGAGACATTACGTCTTGCAAATGAAAGTCAGCGCCGCGATAAACTGGAAACACTTCGTCAGATGATGCTTGATGAGGGTATCGACCCCTCCGAACTTTTAGCTGCTATTGGCTCTCTGGGTAAGGCTAAAAGGACGCGCTCCCCCCGCCCCGCGAAGTATCGATATACTGACGAAACTGGAGAGTCAAAAACATGGTCAGGTCAGGGGCGAATGCCGAAGCGGATCTCAAATCTGATTGCTGAAGGTGGGGAATTAAAAGATTTTGAAATCAGCTAAAAAGAGCCGGGTATAACCCGGCTCTTTTTTGTATAGGCCGCAAGTTGCCTTAGAGAATAGCCGAGAAACATTTATTTCCGTCGATGTAGCCGAGGAGCTGTTTAAAATCACAGTGCAGCTTAAGGGACAAACCGGTTATCTTGCTGATCGTTACAGCGAGCGAAATGAGAACCATCAGGAGCTTTCATTCCGAGTCAATCAGGACAAAAAATAACGTATGTTCTTCGTGAATCCATACTGCATGAGCTTAACAACGTCTGCTATTGGTACGGAGCGGACCGACCAGCTTGTTGTCAGGTCCGCTTTGAGCGAAAAGCGGACCCTCAAATCAGGGCCCGCCTGTTTTTATCTGAGCATCAGCAGGGGCTGACTGCTATTAGATAGCATCTCTGATGTGTTGCTGCCGATAAAGAATCTGCGCAGGCGTGAATGTCCGTACGCTCCCATGACCATAAGATCAATCCCGTGTTCCCTGGCGTAGCGGCACAGTGCATTAGCCACGGTATCGGCTTTCAGCAGACTTGCCTGACTGGTTATGCCAGCTCTTTGCAACAGAGACTGAGCTGCATCCAGCGATTCTGAATTTCCATTCACCATCACCAGGTGGCACGTAAGATTTAAGAACAATGGACTTACAGAAAGTCGGCGCAAATTTTCCAGACTCGCCTCACTTCCGTCATAGGCGAACATTACGCGTGAAGGGAAAGAAAAGGTTTCGGGTACGATTAACACAGGATTTTTTTGCAGACGAATGACATTCTCAATATGGCTTCCGACCGGATTAGATGCCCCGCGGCGCCCCAGCACCATAAGACGCGTATCACCCAATTCAGCCAAAATCCCGTCCAGCGCGCCATGTTTTTGCAGTTGCTTTGGCTCCGGTAGCCCCTTCTCTGTCAGCAGCTCAGCACAATTTTTCAGGATGGCTTTACCCTGTACCATCAACAATCGGTTACGTTCGCCCTCAATGCGAACCAGCTCTTCTGTAAAATGTTCCCGACTGTCTAAGCCGATGGTTCCTGTCAGGTCCGAAACCACAGGTTGGTCACTTTTTTCCAGTACATGAAGAAGGGCCACAGATATCTTCAACGCGGAGGCCGCCCAGGCCGCATATTTACAGACGGCCTGTGTTGATGACGAACCGTCCACGCAGGCAACAACGGTATTATTCATTTCATGACTTACGGGCATTAATGACCTCCCATTTACCTGTATTTCTGTGAACCAGACTTCGGATGAGCGAGTGAAGTTCGATAAAGAGCCCGTCAGTAACGCTCTGGAGAAGATTTGTTCCCTGACGGGTTATACGTTCGGCATCCAACTGACTGAATCGGAATCGGTGCACAGCGCAGGCATCATCGCTCAGGATTTGGAAAAAGTGTTACCCGTTGCTGTAAGTTCTGGCGGGACCGGCACAACGCAGAATGGAGAGGAGATTAACGATCTCAAAACCGTGGACTACAGTGCGATGAGCGCCCTGTATGTTGAGGCCATGAAGGAGCTGGCCAACCGGGTAAAAAGTATAGAGAGTGAGCTTGCCGAACTCAAAGCCCTGGCCGAGATATAGTGTATTAGCTCAGACTTGACCTGACAGATTTATCTGGCAGCACACTATCAAATCTGACAGTCTACTTTGAGCGAAGAGCGGACAAAGTAGCAGAGGGAAAGCATCAATGTTAATGTCCGGAAAGTTCATGTTAAAACTCTGTATGACATTTTTCATCGACGATTAAAAAGGGCTCTTAATGGCTACTGTTGAGGTATTAAAAGTAAAGTATCCAGGCGCAGATGCCTGGCAAATGGGAGACAGCCCGGAACTGGCCAGCGAGCTTGCGGACCTGATTAAAAAAGGGATTAAAACGGCCTCCTGCGGATCCTTTGCCTCTTACCAGCAAGAAAAGTCTGCCCCGAGGATTGGAAGCTATAACATTATCCTTGATGGCCTGAATGCCCCGGTCTGCGTGACCCGGCTGGTTTCAATGCGACTGGTGCGTTTTTGTGATGTGACTGAGGAGTTTGCCCGCAAAGAAGGTGAAGGCGATTTAAGCCTTCAATACTGGCGAAATGAGCATCAGCGATTTTTTACCCGCGAAGGTCATTTTTCTAAAGATATGGAGTTGATCGCAGAAGAATTTGAAGTGGTTGAAGTGCTGTAAGACGAGAGAGTCCGGCTGGCGTCTGCTGCTATTAATAACAATGTCCGCTCCTGGCACTAAGCGGACATCGTTCAGTTCTGGATTGCACAATTTCCTTTACGTGTTAACCTAATATTCCAAATAATTTCAGACAGATATTATCTCAGTGAATCCCCGCCTTCCTGACTGGAACGCGGGGTTTTTAATTCTTCACGCTGAGACTACTGTATGAATAAAACTGATGGCCTTCAGGCCTTGGAAAAACCGCTGGCATCGCTTCCCTCTACGCTTCGCGAGCTTATTCTTGAACGTATCCAGAACCTGACCCATTACGAGCCGGTGATAGGCATCATGGGCAAAAGTGGTGCTGGTAAATCCTCTCTTTGCAATGAACTTTTCCGGGGCGAGGTGTCACCGGTGAGTGACGTGAACGCCTGCACTCGCGACGTACTGCGCTTCCGGTTGCGCAGCGGTCGTCACAGTCTGGTGATTGTCGATTTACCGGGTGTAGGTGAAAACGGGCGACGGGATCATGAGTACCGAGCCCTGTACCGTCGAATGCTGCCGGAGCTGGACCTGGTGCTGTGGGTCATTAAGGCCGATGATCGGGCACTGACCGTGGACGAGCAGTTCTGGCTCGGTGTGATGCAACCTTACAGGCAAAAGATACTGTTTGTGATTAACCAGGCCGACAAAATCGAACCCTGCTATGAATGGGATACCCTCACCAGCAAACCTTCAACACACCAACAGGGAAATCTTAAAGCGAAGCAGGCTGCGATTATGGCGATGTTTAAACCACATCATCCGGTCTGTGCGGTGTCCGCCAGCACTGGATGGGGCATTGAGGATATGGTGGCAGCCATGATGCGCTGTCTGCCTGACCGCGCCACCAGCCCGGTGGTGACACAACTGCACGGGAGACTCTGCACAGAGCCGGTAAAGTCGCAGGCCCGTGACAGTTTCGGTGACGCTGTGGGCCGTGTTTTCGATACGGCTGAGTCATCGTCATTGCTGCCTGCGCCACTGAAAAAGGTGATTCGTACCGTGCGTGATGCGGTGGTGTCGGTCGCACGAGCCGTCTGGGACTGGATATTCTTCTGATATCGCAATTTTCTCTGCGAATGATGAACTGGTTGTTAATGATGTGTTGATTGTGGACACGTCCTTTCCACTGCGTTTTATCATCAATTAAATCAGGCGAAGCATCATTATCTGTCAGACGAGCGCCCACAAGGCTGGACTGCTCATAAAAAATAGTTCCGATGTTGTCCATACCCTGTCCACTCCTTCCTTTAAAGTAATCATTATTAATTCAGAGAGTTAACTTCTCAGGAGAAATCTTTCATGACGCTTCAGGAGCGGCGACATGACCGGCTTGCCGTCAGGTTGTCGTTGATTATCAGCCGCCTGGTGTCCGGTGAAACTCTGTTTATTCGCAAACTGGCAACTGAATTCGGGGTGTCAGAGCGCACGTTACGTCGTGACTTTCGGGAACGTCTGATGTATCTCGACCTGGATTATTATCAGGGGCAGTGCAGTCTGCGCTCGGATATTCACAGTACGCGGCAGGAAATAGATATTCTGACCTTTGCTCACCGCACGGGGCTGGCCGGGGTTTTCCCGGGCTTTGACCGGCGACTGGTCAGCAGCCTGCTGGATTGTGATGATCGACCCTGTCTGGTATGGCATCAGGACAGACCTCATCCTCCGGCAGGAAAGCTCTCCTTCTACAGGCTGGTCAGAGCTATTTCGGGATGTCAGCGCATCACCATTCTGACTGAAGGGGAGCGTCATGAGGCCGTTGCACCTTACCGGCTAATCGCTCTGGACGGTTACTGGTATCTGGTCGCTGAACATAACAGGCAATTACGTGTCTTCCGGCTGGATGACATTCATCTGGTAAGGCCATCCCGGGAAACATTTATTCGCAGTGAGCTTCTCCATCAGTTGTCGGAGGATAAGCATTTTATCTCTGCCTTACCTCATTTCCGTTTTATTCAGCAGTCGCTGAATTCATTTTCTCCCTCAGAAAGTCGGGGGCAATCCGGACAAACTGATTAGAGATGGTCTCCATAATTAAATGTAAGGTTAATCTAATGAAAAAATTGAAATTATTGTCTTTACTGCCAGTCATATTGTTTCCCTTACTTTTTGCAGGTAATACTTACGCAGCACGTCCTTATATCGAGTTCCTGCCTGCAGCAGTGAATAACAAGAGTGGGAATATATTCTGGTGTGATGCGCACCGCCAGGTCAGAAAACTGTGTACGGCGACGGAAGTGGATTCAATGGGATGGTTTATTGTTGTTCGCTCGAAACCTTCCAGAGATTGTCCGGGCGGCCTTTGGGGGTGGATCACTCCCAGTAAAGACGATGTGGCAACAGGGTATACCATTACGCCAGGTAAAGAATTCAATCTCACCATGAAGGATATGTGCAGTCCCGATATGAAAGTAACGTTCCGCCCGAATAAAACGGACCCTCGTTATGACGATCTCGTCGGGATTTATGCCGGGAAAGAAGCGTTTCGCTACAAACAAATAAAATAATCCAACTGTTTTTTCGTTACTTTATTGTTTTAAACAACAAAAGCTTTATTACATGATTTGAGGACAACATTATGCGACTGCCTTACGTGATATTTACATTAGCTATGCTGGCTTCTGTATCAACAGCACAGGCTATTCCCAATATGTGGACGAGTGGTTTTGGGATGGGCGTGACCGAATATATCATTACCAGCCCGGAGAAGGTGGTGTTTAATCTGAATTGTACTGGCAATCCGGATGCGCAGAATATTCTGCAACACGGCGTTAATCTCAACCTGCCTGATGGGACATCAGTAAGTTCTCATGACGACGGGACGGAAATAACGGTCGTCATGGATAACAGTCAGTTCCCATTACCTTCATCCCTCGGCTGGAGGAATGGCGATAACGCCTGGGTGTCATTTATTGACGCCCTGAGTCAGGCTGAGAATTTTGATGTTTACGTCAACGATAAAAAAGTCGGCACCTTCAGTCCGGGGCTGAAGAATACGCAAAAAGAGCTGTCTGACCTCAGTGAGTGCCGAACCACACACTACAGCGATTAGTTACTTACATTTCAGACCTCTCCACCCCACAACATACCAACACCAGATAGCAACAGGCCATGCTCCTTCGGGAACATGGCCTTTTCGTTTTTAATTCATTATCAGATAAGGAGTTAGCTATGCGATTAGCCAGCCGCTTTGGTCGTATAAACCAGATACGACGTGACCGGCCTCTGACCCATGAAGAGCTGATGAGTCATGTACCCAGCGTGTTCGGGAGTGACAAGCATGAATCTCGTTCAGACCGTTATACCTACATCCCGACCATCACCATTCTCGAAAGCCTGCAGCGTGAAGGCTTTGAGCCGTTCTTTGCTTGCCAGACAAAGGTCCGTGATCAGAGCAAGCGGGAACACACCAAACACATGCTTCGTCTGCGTCGAGCCGGGCAACTTACCGGGCATCAGGTACCGGAAATCATCCTGCTCAACAGCCATGACGGATCCTCGAGCTACCAGATGCTGCCGGGGCTGTTTCGTGGCGTCTGTACCAACGGCCTGGTCTGCGGTCAGTCATTCGGAGAAGTGCGGGTGCCGCATAAAGGTAATGTCGTCGAGAAGGTGATTGAAGGGGCTTACGAAGTGCTGGGGGGCTTTGACCGGGTGGAGGAGAAGCGCGATGCGATGCAGTCACTGGCGTTGCCAGAACCAGCCCGTAACGCCCTGGCGAATGCCGCGCTGAAGTATCGATTTGGTGAGAACCACCAGCCGGTAACGGTATCGCAGTTGCTGACCCCACGTCGCCGGGAGGACTACAGCGATGACCTGTGGACCGTCTACCAGCGCGTGCAGGAGAACCTGATAAAAGGCGGTCTGTCAGGGCGAACCGCACATGGGAAAAGCAGCCGCACCCGTGCTGTTACCGGCATTGACGGCGATGTGAAACTCAACCGCGCCCTGTGGGTGATGGCAGAAAGCATGCTCGAGTTTTTCGGGCGTTAAACAACAGTTCCTGCATAAGGAGATAGTTTAATGAATACACAAAATCATCAGTTCGCGGAGCATACCGCAATTACTGCCTCAGTGGTCCCAGACGAGTTACGCATCGGCTTCTGGCCGCAGCACTTTGGCTCCATCCCGCAATGGATAACTCTTGAACCTCGCATTTTCGCCTGGATGGATCGCTTCTGTGACGAGTACTGCGGTGGAATCTGGTCCTTTTACATGCTCAGTAATGGCGGTGCGTTTATGGCCCCTGATGCTGACGGTGACGATAAATGGCATCTGTTCAACGGCATGAACGGCAATGGTGCGGAAATAAGCGGAGAGGCTGCCGGTATTGCGGTCTGCCTGATGGCATACAGCCACCATGCCTGTCGCACCGAGTGTGACGCGATGACAGAGCATTATTATCTTTTACGCGACTACGCGCTGAATCATCCGGAATGCAGCGCCATTATGCATCTTATCGACTGAGGAATGCTTTACATGAATACCGCATTATCCCCGATGTCATCACAGCCTGAACTCTTTCCGCTGCCGGTTATGGCTCAACCTAGTTGTCTGCTTCCCGCGACATCCGGATTGACGCCCTATGCCCAACGAACCATTCGCCGCGCTATCAACTTGCTGGATAAATATCTGCGCCAGCCCGGTATATCCTTTACCTCAAGTACTGCTGCCCGTGACTGGCTTCGGTTACAGCTGGCAGGACAAGAACGGGAAGTATTTATGGTGCTCTATCTCGATAACCAGCACCGTTTACTGGAGAGCGAAACGCTATTTGCCGGTTCGGTTAACCATGTCCAGGTCCATCCCCGTGAAGTGGTGAAGTCAGCGCTTCGTTTCAATGCTGCCGCTGTCGTGCTGGCACATAACCATCCATCCGGCGACCCGGAGCCCAGCCAATGCGATCGCAACATTACCGATAGGCTTAAAGAAACGCTGGCACTGGTTGATGTGAACACGCTCGATCATCTGGTCATCGGCTCAGATGACATTGTGTCATTTGCAGAGCGAGGCTGGATATGAGGGCACTTCAATGAAATCTACTGACTCAGAGAACGATTCATTTCTAAAATGGGGACTGAATCGTAATGTGACACCTTGCTTTGGTGCTCGTCTAGTACAGGAGGGAAACCGGTTGTACTATCTGGCTGACCGGGCCAGCATTACCGGTGAATTCAATAATGCAGAATCTTTGAAGTTGGATGAAGTACTCCCACATTTTATCAGCCAGATGGAGTCGATGCTGACTACTGGTGAAATGAACCCTCGCCATGCCCACTGTGTCACTCTGTACCACAATTGTTTCACCTGCGAAGCCGATACCCTTGGTAGTTGCGGCTACGTATACATCGCCATTTATCCCACACAACGCTAACTAATTTCACGAGAGCAAGCATGAAAACTCTGCCTGCAATAACTCCGCAGGCGGCGACGCTATGTCTGTCGCCTGTGGCAGTCTGGCAAATGTTACTGACACGCCTGTTGGAACAGCACTATGGTCTTACACTAAACGATACGCAGTTCAGTGATGAAACGGTTATACAGGAACATATCGATGCCGGTATTACTCTGGCTAATGCCGTTAACTTTTTGGTGGTGAAATATGAATTGGTTCGTATCGATCGCAAAGGACTTAGCTGGCAAGAGCAGTCCCCATATCTTCGGGCTGTAGATATTCTCCGGGCACGACAGGCAACTGGCTTGTTGCGACGAAACAGTAGTAACTCCGGATTGTGAATTGTCTTCCCGGTGTACACAGCCGACCTTTCTTCCTTGTTTATTCTTTAGATAATGTGCCTGCAGGTATTGGGGGCATTTGCTTTTATAGGAAAAAATACCATGCAAACTGAAGCTGAAGTTTTAACTGATCGAAACATTATCTAGGATGCTACCTCTCGATAGTAAAAAACACTCCTGGCTGAAACGATGCTATCGGGTATAATTGCTGCATCATATCTGAGTTGGTTTATATACTCTGTTACTCGGTGATTTTGGAAAGAAAGCTGTTGAGTATATAACTGAGTATACATAACCAATCCATTAATAATAAATTGCTTATAATTCAGTTTGTTAATTTATAAAGGTGAGTCCGGCCTTCGCACTCACCCTCTAAACACCTCTTTCCTGTGCCACTCCACAAACCCTTCTTGTGGATAATTTTCGCGCATCATCGGTAGAGCAATCTCCTTCCCGTCGAAATCCCAGAACAGTCTGCCCACTATGCTGCTGCCATTCACTGCGGGAGATACCTGAATCCGCATACTCTCATCCAGCCCAATCGAACCTTTATCAAAGGCTTTGTGGTGGATTGCACACAACGCCAGGCCGTTTGAAATCTCGCACGGGCCGCCGTGCTGTTTCCATTTGATATGGGCGGCTTCCAGGGCGACAGAGGTGCTGTCGTGGCGCATATTGAAGCCACAAATAGCGCATTCATAGTTATAAGCGCGCAGAACCTGCTGGCGGAACAACGGGTCCCGCTGTTTACGGATTTGCAGGATATCAAATCCCAGTTCATCCGCGATCTCTTCCTGGATGCTTTCGGTGAAGTGCGCCTCGAGGATGTGCTGGGCCAGGGCGTTGATGAGGTTGTTACTCTTTTTCAGCAGGGCAAAATGTTGTTCATCAAAGCCTCCGGCAACGTTATGCGTCACCAGTTCTCCGGCTGGGGGCTGTTTGCTGCTGCCGGAAGTTGAACAATGCTCGGCGTTTTGTAGCTCCCAGAACCCATCTCCCTGTAAGCGCCAGAAGGGCATATCGGGGCGGTACTGCGCGCGCTGTGGCCCAAATCGCTCCAGCAGGCTATGCAACGGGTCGCGAACTTCCGAACCGTAGTCAAACAGGCGACTGTGACCCTGCTGATAACCCGCCAGCACATGAAGCAGCAGCAGAGGCTTATGCGGCGCACGTTGCTCGCCTTTACGCCAGATGGTGATGTCGGCAATTGCCTGTTGCAGGGTTTTACTGGAAGTCATTGATTTCATTATCGGGTAAATAATTGCGATGATGCTCGCAAATTATCACCTGATCAACAGGTGTGAGGCCGATACACTATCGATGTCCCTTTATCGCTTACCTGTAAAAGCTCAAAAAGGCGCCCGCAGGCGCCTCAATGACAATCACACACTCACCCCTTCAACGTTTTCCCCGCAATTACCCCGATAAACTCCAGCACCTGCTTTTGCTTACGCGCGGAGAGCTTTTCCACGGCGCGCAGGGATTTCATTAGTTCTGACTCTTCGGGTTCGGCGGCGCGGGCAGTTAATACGATGCAGCCTTGCATTACGCGCACATCAACGCTGGTGCCGGTGTCGAATCCGGCGGCTTTCAGCCACTGGCCCTTCATCACAATGGACGGAAACCGGACGTACTTCACCGGAATACGGCTGTAATCAGGATAACGGCTCGCATAACCCACCTTCAGGCGGCGGTTATCTGCGGCGTGGACTTCTGGATCAAATGAAACTGCAATACAATGCGTATCAGTCATGGTGACTATTCCCTTTAATAGTTACTGCGATTAGCGATGCGGAGGTGTTGGCGCACCTTCGCATCGCGCTAATAAAAACACCTGTAAATTACGCCAGTAGAATGGGGGAAGTCCAGATGTAAATAAGATGAAATAAGCGCGATTAACATGCTTTCGGAATAAATAGAAATCCTCTCTATCTCAATACATCCGGTATTATTCACCGTATAAATTCATTCTCATCCAATCTCTCAAATACCTGCCATTTCCAGAAAATAACGCCCATCTGCATCAGACAAAAAATGAGATCTAAATCACTGAATTAAATAGCAAACTATGAAATCGCAGCATTTTGTACACTTTGCTTTACACTTTTAGTGATGTGAATCACAAATATCACTCCGTGAAGTGATCCGACTCTCACAAAATGAGGTGTACTCATTCACCAATACATTATGCGCCCAGCCTGGAAAGTTATGTTTTCAGTATTTCCACTCTCCGCAGACACACTACGACGAATGGCAAATCGAAAAGCAAAAAAAAACTTGTTGAATATTAACGGGTAAAAAAATGACGTGTGATTTGCATCACCCACATTTACAGCTTTTTAAATTATTGCCAGTGATTAATGTTGACCGGGCTATTTCCATAATCAATCAAATCTTGCATAGTGCCTCCACATTATTTCTCCCCCTGACTCAGGAGGCGAATAGTTATATTTCATCAGGATTTGTTGATGAACCAGGTATGATTTACTTCACATTAATACGTACATGACCACTGTTACTGGAGAAACAAAATGAATTATCCGGCAGAACCCTTCCGTATTAAAAGCGTTGAAACTGTATCTATGATCCCGCGTGATGAGCGCCTCAAAAAAATGCAGGAAGCGGGTTACAATACTTTCCTGTTAAATTCGAAAGATATTTATATTGACCTGCTGACAGACAGTGGCACTAACGCAATGAGCGACAAGCAGTGGGCCGGAATGATGATGGGTGATGAAGCGTACGCGGGCAGCGAAAACTTCTATCATCTGGAAAGAACCGTGCAGGAACTGTTTGGCTTTAAACATATTGTTCCGACTCACCAGGGGCGTGGCGCAGAAAACCTGTTATCGCAGCTGGCTATTAAACCTGGGCAATATGTTGCCGGGAATATGTATTTCACTACCACCCGTTATCACCAGGAAAAAAATGGTGCGGTGTTTGTCGATATCGTTCGTGACGAAGCGCACGATGCCGGTCTGAATATTGCGTTTAAAGGTGATATCGATCTTAAAAAATTACAAAAGCTGATTGATGAAAAAGGCGCAGAGAATATTGCGTATATCTGCCTGGCGGTGACGGTTAACCTCGCGGGTGGGCAGCCGGTCTCTATGGCTAACATGCGTGCGGTGCGTGAACTGACAGAAGCGCATGGCATTAAAGTGTTCTACGACGCTACCCGCTGCGTAGAAAACGCCTACTTTATCAAAGAGCAAGAGCAGGGCTTTGAGAACAAGAGCATCGCCGAGATCGTGCATGAGATGTTCAGCTACGCCGACGGTTGTACCATGAGTGGTAAAAAAGACTGTCTGGTGAACATCGGCGGCTTCCTGTGCATGAACGATGACGAAATGTTCTCTTCTGCCAAAGAGTTAGTCGTGGTCTACGAAGGGATGCCATCTTACGGCGGCCTGGCCGGACGTGATATGGAAGCCATGGCGATTGGCCTGCGTGAAGCCATGCAGTACGAATATATTGAGCACCGCGTGAAGCAGGTTCGCTACCTGGGCGATAAGCTGAAAGCCGCTGGCGTACCGATTGTTGAACCGGTAGGTGGTCACGCGGTATTCCTCGATGCGCGTCGCTTCTGCGAGCATCTGACGCAAGATGAGTTCCCGGCACAAAGTCTGGCTGCCAGCATCTATGTGGAAACCGGCGTGCGCAGTATGGAGCGCGGAATTATCTCTGCGGGCCGTAATAACGTGACCGGTGAACACCACAGACCGAAACTGGAAACCGTGCGTCTGACTATTCCACGTCGTGTTTATACCTACGCACATATGGATGTTGTGGCTGACGGTATTATTAAACTTTACCAGCACAAAGAAGATATTCGCGGGCTGAAGTTTATTTACGAGCCGAAGCAGTTGCGTTTCTTTACTGCACGCTTTGATTACATCTAAAAAATAGTTATGGCCCCATCACGTGATGGGGCTTTTTTGTATTCCTTTTCCATGAACAGGAAGCCTTTGCGGTGCCCGTTACCGTGACATAACTAAAAAAAGTAAACCCTGACTCCGACATTTTTATTATCCGCATGATGTACAAATGACAGCTGTAATTATAACGAATAGTCTACAGGAACATTTATCATGGATATTAATGCCATTGAGCGACAGAGTAGTACCCCCGGACTGATTAGCGGAACCATGTTGGTTATCGCGACCGTAGTGGGTGGCGGGATGTTCTCCCTGCCGATTGCGATGGCCGGCGTATGGTTCCCCGGTGCGTCTGTTATTCTTCTGTTTATCGCCATCATGATGTTATTAACCGGTCTGATGCTGGTTGAAGTTAACCTGCATTATGGCGCCGGTGCCAGTTTTAATACCTTTACTCAGGATTTATTAGGCCGGAAGTGGAATATCGTGGTTGGTATCGCTTTCGGCTTTGTGCTGTATATTCTGACCTATGCCTATATCTCCGGTTCGTCGGCGGTGATGGCGCAAACTGTGTTCAAATACAGCGGCGTGCGCTTTCCGGCGAATATCTCGGTGGTGATCGTCAGTATGCTGGTCGGCGCGATTGCCTGGTATAGCTCCCTGCTGGTTGGACGCATCACTACCGTGCTGATTATCGGTAAGTTTGTGGCGTTCTTTGCCACGTTCTCCGGGCTGATTGGCCATATCGAAGTGGCAAAACTCATCGACAGCGTGGCGGTGGCGTTGCCCAATTCGCAGTATCTGCCGTACATCCTGATGACGCTGCCGTTCTGCATCATCTCGTTTGGTTTTCACGGTAACGTGCCGAGCCTGGTCAAACTGTATGGCACAAGCGGAGTCTCGAATATTACGCGTTCGATTATCATCGGTACGCTGTTTGCTCTGCTGCTGTATATTTTCTGGCTGGGCGTGACGATGGGTAACATCAGCCGTTCCTCATTCCCGCCGATCATCGCCAAAGGCGGCAATATCGATGTGTTTGTCGAGGCCATCAGCGGGCTGTTCACCAGCCGGTATATGGATCTGATCCTCACCTTTTTCGGCAACTTCGCGGTAGCCAGTTCCCTGCTGGCGGCGACGCTTGGCCTGTTCGATTACATCGCCGATCTGTTTCACTTCCCGGACGACGGTATGGGCCGCCTGAAAACCGCGCTGGTGACCTACTTCCCGCCAGCCGCCGTGTGCTTTTTCTTCCCGAACGGTTTTGTGCACGCGATTGGTTACGCCGGTCTGGCCTTTACCATCTGGAGCGTGATCCTGCCGCCGTTCCTGGTGAAAGCCGCGCGGAAACGTTTCCCAACCGCCAGCTATACCGCGCCCTGTAATAACACCGTGCTTAACCTGGTGATTGTCTGCGGAGCGGTTGTCTATCTGACGGTTGTTCTGGACGTATTTGGTCTGCTGCCAACGTTTCGTTAGACGGAGTCAAAATGAAAAACGTGTTGTCTGTTCAGTCGTCGGTTGTTTATGGCTATGCCGGAAATAAAGCCGCTGTGTTGCCGATGCAGCTCTCGGGGATCGATGTCTGGCCGTTTTACACCGTACAGTTTTCCAACCACACCCAATATGGGATGTGGCAGGGTATGGCGATGCCGCACGGCGAGCTGAGCGCGATCATCAGCGGGTTGGATGACCTGCAAAAGCTGGCGCAATGCGATGCCGTATTGTCCGGGTATCTTGGAGATAAACGCCATTGTGAAGAGGTGAAGCACGCGGTCACCACCATTCGTCAGCGTAATCCGCAGGCGCTCTATTTTTGCGATCCGGTAATGGGCGACCCGCAAAAAGGCTGCATTGTCGCGCAGGGCGTGGAGTCATTTTTTGTCGATGACGCCATTCAACTGGCCGACATGATGGGACCGAATCTCTATGAGCTGGGCGTGCTGACGGGCAGACAACTGCGTAGTTTTGACGAGGTGGTGGAAGCGGCGCGGCAGCTGGTGTCGTGGGGCGTAAAGAAGGTGCTGGTGAAGCATCTCGGCGACTGTTCGCGGAACAAACAGGCGTTTGAAATGCTGCTGGTGACGCCGGAACAGACGTTACACATTGCCCGGCCGCTGTATACCTTTGCCAAAATGCCGGTGGGAGTTGGGGATCTGATTTGCAGCGTGATGCTGGCCTCACTGCTCAATGGTTATGAGGACAAGCTGGCACTGGAGCGGACCACCAGTGTTGTTGACGCGGTAATGCGGCTGACGAAAGAGCATGATTCGTATGAACTGCGGCTGATAGACGCGCGCCACCAGATTATGGACCCACAGGTTCGCTATCAGGCCACGGTGATCTGAAGCCGCAAGGGGGCTCTGTGTTTCTGACATTGCTGAGGTTTCAGCATCCGCTGGTCTACCGTTTTGCATGGCTTCGTATTTGGGTTGTGATGTTAAGAGCGTGCGGACTGCGTAAGAGAAAGGGGTGAACATTTTACGCTGCTGCCGGATGCGGCTAGCGCCTTATCCGGCCTACAAATGAGCGTGAAACGCAGGCCTACAAATGAATGCGAAACGTAGGCCTGATAAGCGAAGCGCCATCAGGCATAAGTGCCCAGTATTACACGCGGAAGTAGCGTGGTGGAATCAACGCGGAAAAGGCGTCGAACTTCTTCACCATCTTTTTCCAGAACAACATAACAACAATCCTCGATTTGAAACATCGGCGCTATTTTAGTCAGCGCCGACAAATCGTAAAGTCTGTCGCCTCGTTCCGTTCCCGGGGAGGTGTAAACCTTTTTGGTCACCGCGTCGTCAAATACGGTTGCCGCAAATTTGACGGGGTTGACAATGGCTTACGCCATAAACCAGTAATAAAAGAGGCCAACCTTTAAGCCGAGGATCACGATATAGGCGCAGCAGTATTTCATGGTGCCAGACATGATCTGGTTGGCCTGACCGTCCATTTTTGTGGCGGATACCGCGATGGCGATGCTTTGCGGCGAAATCATTTTCCCGCCCGTTGCGCCAGAGGTATTGGCCGCTGCCAGCCAGTTGGGATCGATATGCAGTTTGCTGGCGGCAATGGTTTGCAGTTTTCCGAACAAAATGTTCGAGTTGGTATCGCTGCCGGTAACAAACGTGCCCAGCGCGCCAATCACCGGGGCGAGGAAGACGTACGAGCTGCCGGTCAGATCGACAATCGACTGCGCCAGCGTGGAGATAATCCCGCTGAGATCCATCACCGTGGCCAGCGCGACGATCGCCATAATTGCGACGATAGAGTTTTTAAGCTGGAAAATCGTTTTGATAAATACTTCCAGCATCCC
>NZ_JAOWDX010000044.1:0-718088 GCF_030334485.1 Citrobacter sp. Cf072
CTGAGAGCGCAGCGAACAGACTGCCCGCAGGGCGAGCGAAGCGAGTCAATCCCCGCCTCACCGCCATATTTAAAGAAGAGCTCGTACGCAAGTACGGGCTTTTTTTTCGCATATTGATTTGCCGGATGCGGTGCAAGCACCTTATCCGGCCTACGAATGACGAACAACCTGTAGGCCTGAAAGCTGCGCGCCATCAGGCATAGCAATTATTGTCGGCTGAGTAGCGTTAACACTTCATAATGCGAGGTGTGCGGGAACATATCGAAAAGCTGAACGCGTTCAATTCGATACCCAGGCAACTCACGAATATCCTTCGCCATGGTTTGCGCATTACAGCTGGAATAAACAATAAAACGCGGTGCCATGCGGGAAAGAAAATCGCACAGCGGTTTCCCAATCCCGCGACGCGGCGGATTCACCAGCACCAGATCCGGAACTTCGCCCTGAGCGGTAGCAAACTGAGTTGAATCCAACGCCTGAAAATGCAGATTCTGCAACCCAAGTTCCTGCGCCGACTGCTTCGCGCAGGTAATCGCCTCTGGCGCGATTTCAATCCCCGTCAGTTTCATTTGCGGTGTAGCGCAGTGCAGACCAAAACCCCCAACGCCGCAAAACAGATCCCACATGTGATTAACCGGAAGCTGACGCACCCAGTCGCGCGCCGTGGCATACAACTGCCCCGCCACCACCGGGTTAGTCTGGAAGAAGCTCTGTGGGCGGATCCACAACGGTACATCGTTAAAGCGTTCCGCCAGCGCCTGTTGTTCCGTCAGGAAGATTTCTGTCTCCCCTTCCATAATCGCCATATGCACCGGCTGAATATTGGCAGTGATCACTTTTAACTGTGGGAGTTGTGCCTGCAGCCAGGGCAGCGCCGCGCGCAGCTGTGCCAGTTTTGCTTCAGAACGCAGGACAAAACGCAGCATCATGCCGCCATCGAACCGGCTTTCCGTTAACAGCAAATATTTCAGTTCCCCGCGTTTACGCGCAACGTTATAGGGTGTTAATCCTGCTCGGGCGATAAACGGCTTAAGAACGGAAAATACGGGCGCAAAAGACTCAGGGTAGAGCGGACAGTCGCACAAATCCTCCGGCGTACCGTCACGATGCAACATCCCCAGCAACGGTTTTTCCACGCTGCCGCTGACCACCATTTTGGCTTTATTGCGAAACGCGCTTTCCGGACCACTGACCGGCGCGCACCATTCTCCGACCGGATAATCGGCCAGCAGATTCTGCAGATCGGCTGTTTTAGCGAAGAGTTGATCGGCGACAGGCTGTGTTATCCACTGACAGGAGCGACAGCGTTCGGCGTCATAAAGTGCGCACTGCATACAAAGACCTACAAATTAACCGGGGGCCAAGATTATACACGTTATTGCAAACGGAAGAACCGCCTGCTGGACGCAGGAACAAACAGTAGCAGCAATACCAGCATATCCGGCAGTTTTTGCATCACCAGCGTATGCAGGATTTCGCGTCTGGACTCCCCCGCAATACTGAACAGTTCGGGATATCCGTAGCCCAGCGAAGCAGCCCACAGATAGACGCTGGCGATAATCTGGGTCAACAGATAGATCCAGCGTGCCCAGTTCCGTCCTTTTACCAGCGAAAATGCACAGTAAATTTCGATAAATAGCAGCACCAGACTGCCCAGAAACACCAGCGTCAAATTCCAGGTCTGCACACTGCGATGAATAAACTCACTGGTTCCACGAAACCCAAGCGTATTAAAAATCATCAACAGATCGAGACAGCGGATCATAATAATAGCCAGCGCCGCCACCTGCACCAAAGCAGGGACGTTTAAGCGAGCATGTGATGTGGATGATTTCTTAAAAAATCCCAACGCGTCGTCTTCCATGAAAACGGCGCAACCACCACAGCTGCGCCGTATAGACAGGTTGGCAGATTTTAGTTTTTTCAGCCGCGTCTTGCACGTTGGATATCGCGGATCCGTTGTTTTTCTGTTCGCGCCATCAGATACCACGCGATAAATCCGATAATTCCTACCACACCAAGAATCAGCGTTGCCAGCGCGTTGATCTCCGGGTTCACCCCCATACGTACGCTGGAGAACACCAGCATCGGTAACGTTGTGGCGCCAGGACCAGAGACAAAGCTGGCAATAACCAGATCATCGAGTGACAGCGTGAAGGCTAATAGCCAACCGGAAATCACCGCCGGCATAATCATCGGCAGCGTGATGACGAAAAAGACCTTCAGCGGCGTGGCGCCAAGATCCATCGCAGCTTCCTCAATGGAATGATCCAGTTCGCGCAAACGTGAAGAAATCACCACCGCTACGTACGCTGTACAGAAGGTGACGTGCGCCAGCCAGATGGTCAGCATTCCGCGATCAGCCGGCCAGCCGATGGCGTGAGCCAACGCTACAAACAGCAGCAGCAGCGACAAACCGGTAATGACATCTGGCATAACCAGCGGCGCGGTGATCATAAAGGCGAAACCATTCGAACCACGAAAACGACCAAAGCGCACCATTACCACGGCGGCGATGGTACCAAGGATTGCCGCCATCGTCGCAGCGCCTGCGGCAATCGTTAGGCTCATGCCTACGGCGCTTATCATCGCGGTATCGTGAAAAAGCTCGCCATACCAACGCGTTGACCACCCTGCCCAAACCGTCACCAGCTTCGAGCTGTTAAACGAATAGATAACCAACATCAGCATCGGCGCGTACAGGAAGGTAAAGCCAACTACCAGGATAAAAATACGCCACGGCGAGCGAACGACTGGTAAGTTATTCATCCGTGTTCCCCCACGCTTTTTTGCTGATATTTGTGGAACCACATGATCGGCACAATCAGTAACAGCAGCATAATAATGGCGACAGCAGAAGCCACCGGCCAGTCGCGGTTATTGAAAAACTCCTGCCAAAGCACACGGCCAATCATGATGCTGTCCGGGCCGCCCAGCAGCTCAGGGATCACAAACTCGCCAACAGCCGGAATAAACACCAGCATTGACCCGGCAATAATCCCGCCCTTGGTCAACGGCACAATCACGCTAAAGAAAGTCTTCAGCGGTCGGGCACCTAAATCCAGCGCCGCTTCCACCAGCGAGTAATCAATACGGGTCAGCGCGGTATAAATCGGCAGCACCATAAAGGGCAAATAGGCGTAAACAATGCCGATATAGACCGCCAGATTGGTGTGCAAAATAGTCAACGGTTGGTCGATGACACCCAGCCACATCAGAAAGTTGTTCAGGACGCCGTTGTTTTTCAGGATCCCCATCCAGGCATACACGCGAATTAAAAACGAGGTCCAGGACGGTAGGATCACCAGCAACAGCAGAATATTACGCGTTGAGGGTTTACTGTGCGCGACTGCCCATGCCAGCGGGTATCCCAGCAGCAGACAACAGATTGTCGAAATTCCCGCCACCTGTAACGATTGCAGGTAGGCATCGAAATAGAGCGGATCGTCCGTCAGTTGCAGGAAGTTGCCTAAGTTGAGCGTGATGGATAACTGATCGTCAGCCCATGAAACGAGGTCAGTATAGGGTGGAATAGCGCGCGCCATTTCAGCCAAACTGATTTTGAAGACGATCAGAAAAGGCAGCAGAAACAGGAGCAACAGCCACACATACGGCAGCGCGATCACCAGCTTGCGCCCGTGCTTCATTTGCAGCCGCGACATAAACAGCCTGAATCGCCCCGCGTTATCCACGCGTGCCGCAGGTTCAAGTGTACTCATCTTCGCTCCTTAAACCGTCAACACCACACAGCTGTCCGCATCCCAACATAAACGGACTTCGTCACCCCAGGTTGGTAACCCTTTACGATAACGATGCTCATTTTGTAGCTGGGCGCTCAACATCTGACCGCTTTTCAAACGTACGTGGTACACCGACAAATCGCCCAGATAGGCAATGTGCACCACTTCGCCTACCGCGAAGTTATAACCCTCTGGCGGAGGCGCTTCGCAGAGCATGATTTTTTCCGGACGCAGCGCAACATACACCGGGACGTTATCGACAACAGAAGCATCGGCGTCCACTTTCAGCGGATGCACCAGTCCTGGAGACTCAATCACCAGACCATCTTCCCGACGTTCTTTCAGCAGTCCCTCAAAAACGTTTACCGAACCGATAAACTCTGCGCTATAACGCGTGGTCGGATGCTCGTAGATCTCTTCTGGCTCACCAATCTGGACAAATTTTCCACGATTCATGATCGCAATACGACCCGCCATCGTCATGGCTTCTTCCTGATCGTGCGTCACCATCACGCAGGTCACACCGACGCGTTCCAGGATATCCACTACCTCCAGTTGCATGCGGTCTCGGAGTTTTTTATCCAGCGCCCCCATTGGTTCATCCAGCAGCAGCAGTTTTGGACGTTTTGCCAGGCTGCGCGCCAATGCCACGCGCTGACGCTGGCCGCCAGAAAGCTGATGTGGTTTGCGTTTAGCGAACTCCTGCATATGCACGAGTCCCAGCATCTCATTCACCCGACTGGCGATTTCAGCCTTCGGCAGTTTGTCCTGCTTGAGACCAAAGGCAATGTTCTGCTCGACAGTCATATGCGGAAACAAGGCGTAGGACTGAAACATCATATTAATTGGACGCAGATAAGGCGGGACATGCGCTAAATCGACGCCATCAAGCATGATTTGCCCGGTAGTCGGCAGTTCAAATCCCGCCAGCATCCGCAGCAGTGTCGATTTGCCACAGCCGGAAGCGCCGAGCAGAGCAAATATTTCACCTTTGTAGATAGTAAGATTGACGTCATCAACGGCGTGCTGACCGTCAAATGACTTGGTCAGATTGCGAATTTCAAGCAGCGGGGTCAGCGCCTTGCGGATTTTCGCTTGTGGGCGTGGGGTTGCATCATTCACTCAGGTGCTCTCCGGCATAAAACAAAGAAACGGTGCAAATAACGCACCATAACGGTGCGTATTGCCGGGTTATATGTGTCCAGGCTCAACGCTGCCCGGCAGGCACAAATCCTGCCGGATCATGTCCCAAACATCGGTTTATTTCCCGCTTTTTACCTTCGTCCATGCGCGGGTACGTACACGATCGATCTTCGGATCCTGTACTTTCAGTGTGAACAACTTAGCTCGCACATCCGCAGGCGGGTAAATACCCGGGTTGTCACGAACTTCAGGGCTGACCAGAGCCGTCGCTTCTTTGTTGGCATTGGCATAAAAAACGTGGTCGGAGATATGCGCAATCACATCAGGGCGCAGCAGGTAGTTGAGGAACTGATAGGCTTCGTCTTTGTTTTTCGCATCGGCAGGCATCGCGAATACGTCAAAGAACGCCATTGCACCTTCTTTAGGAATTGAGAAGGAGATATTGACGCCATTTTTCGCTTCTTTCGCACGGTTTGCTGCCTGCCATACGTCCCCAGCCCAGCCGATTGCAACGCAGGTATCACCGTTTGCCAGGTCGTTGATGTACTGCGAAGAGTGGAAATAGCGAATATTCGGTCGCAGTTTCAACAACAGATCCGTTGCCGGTCCGGTGTAATCATCCGCTTTGGTACTGTTTGGATCTTTACCCAAATAGTTCAGCACCGTGGCGAACACCTCTTCGGGGGCATCAAGGAAAGAGACGCCGCAGCTTTTGAGTTTTTCCAGATTTTCTGGCTTGAGGATCAAATCCCAGCTGTCAACCGGCGCATCCGGCCCCAGCACAGCTTTAACTTTATCCACGTTGTAACCAATACCGGTCGTAGCCCACATATACGGCATCGCAAACTTGTTGTCCGGATCGTGTTTGCCCACCAACTTCAGCAGTTCAGGATCAAGGTTTTTCCAGCCCGGCAATTTGCTCTTATCCAGCGGTTGGAATACGCCCGCGGTCAGTTGACGCTCAAGGAAGCTGGCGGATGGAACGACAAGGTCAAAGCCGGTACTGCCAGCCATGAGCTTACCTTCCAGCACTTCATTGGAATCAAATACGTCATAGATGACTTTAATTCCGGTCTCTTTTTCAAAATTAGCCACCGTGTCCGGGGCAATATAATCAGACCAGTTATATATATGCAGCGTTTTTTGTTCAGCAGCGAGCGTGCCGGCAGAGACGGCCATCAGAGCACCCGCAACCAGGCCTGATAACCATTTTTTATTTAAGGCGGTCATAATCTCTTTCCTTCTGAAAGTTCGTTAACAAACGAACAAAAATGTCACACTCTAATGATATGCAAGAAACGTGCATATTCTTTCATGCGGCACCGATGTAAAGAGAGACCTCTCCTCACGCCGCTATTGCTCGCTGGCATCCGTCCAGGCATTCAACATACATTGTGGCCGTAGAACAGGTCACAAGGGGCTGTTTAAATGATGACGTTGGTAAGCTTCGCAAGAATAACTTTAGCCAGGAATTGTGGATATAGCCCAGATTAAAAAACGTCTTTTATCAATTTTTTATGCAGGAATTGTCTATGACGTAAAGCGGAAGGCGCTGAATAGAGGTGAATAATTCTTTAATGAAAGGTTAAATACAGAATAAAAACGGGCAATACGCAACCGCTCTGGCAGCGGCTGCGCAATATATGTCCAGATTCAGGAAGAATTAATGGAGGAAATGAATTTCAGCGGTGCTATTCTGCGCATCTTCTTCAGCATTAAATAACAGCTGATGCGCACCGGCTTCAAGGATCACCATCGATATCTGCTCTTCGCTCTGGCGAACAAAACATTCAAACTGCTCAAACGTCACGCCCGGCATAACGGATAAAGACTGGCAAACCACCAGTTTTGGCAGATTATCATCCTGCATATCCAGAAAAGCTTTCACCGTCAGTGAGCTGGCATTGATCGCGGACAGATCGGCGGCCAGCGGCAGCAGTGCAGAAGGTCTGACTTCTGCCATCGCGGAAAACAGAATGACGTTATCGACCAAATCAACTTTTGCATCAAAGATGCCGTCAAAATTCTGCATGTGCGGTAAATGCAGCGCCTGACAGGTATCGCATTCAAAAAAACTCATGCCCAGGTCGTCGAGCCATTGACGCAACGTATCCAGAGTGGGAACGACCAGTGATGTCATAATAATGTGCGACCTCTATTGATGAAAAAAATACCGGCACAGCTTACGCAAAAAGAGCGTGTCATACCACGATCGCAATCGATATTGCGCTTAGCCGCCGATTTTAAGGCAAAATTCAGGCGTAGCGTGACGTTCGATCCACTGGATCATCTTGCCAGCTATGTCTATCCCGGTGGTTTTCTCCACTCCTTCCAGCCCCGGAGACGCGTTGACCTCCATGACCAGTGGCCCTCGATCAGCGCGCAGAATATCAACGCCTGCAACGTCCAGGCCCATAGTCCGGGCGGCTTTGAGCGCAATTTCTCTTTCGCGCGGCGTGATACTCGCAATAGTCGCAACACCACCGCGATGGAGATTAGAACGAAAATCGCCCTCTTTAGCCCGTCGTTCAATGGCGGCCACTACTTCGTCGCCCACCACGAAACAGCGGATATCGCGCCCCTTCGCTTCTTTGATATATTCCTGAACCAGGATATGGGCATTCAACCCACGAAAGGCATCTACCACGCTTTCTGCAGCCTGCCGCGTTTCCGCCAACACCACGCCAATACCCTGGGTGCCTTCAACCAGTTTCACCACCAACGGCGCACCGCCAACCATGTCAATCATGTCGCTGGTATCGTCGGGAGAGTGAGCTATCCCGGTGATGGGTAAATCAATTCCCTGACGCGCCAGCAGCTGCAGCGAACGCAGCTTATCGCGCGCTCGTGTAATCGCTACCGATTCATTCAACGGATAGCTACCCAGCATCTCAAACTGGCGCAGCGCCGCCGTCCCATAAAAGGTAATCGCAGAACCAATCCGCGGGATCACCGCGTCGAAATGGGGAAGCTGACGGCCCTTGTAATGAATAGAAGATGCCGCCGGACTGATGTTCATATAGCAAGAAAGGGGATCGATAACTTCAACCAGGTGACCGCGCTGCATCGCCGCTTCACGCAGGCGTTTACAAGAATAGAGCGTTCCGTCCCGGGACAAAATGGCAATTTTCACCCTGCACCTCTCTGAATGACCTGGTAAAAGCTGGCGTATCATACACTGGGTTAAAATCTTTAGCGCGTGGCCCATCCCTGTTTATGCAAATATTCCAGGATAAAGGGGCGACTTTCTTTAATGATGGTACGGCGAATGTGATCGCTCCAGGTGTCACGACGCGTATTGCTGCCGCGGGTCAGATAGTACTGCGCAAGCTGTTCGTCATACTGCGACAAAACGTCTGTATCGAGCGGCTGATACTGGTTTTCGTGCACAACAAGCGACGCTGGCAGGCGCGGCTTGATATCCGGGTTATCCGCAGGCCAGCCAAGGCACAAACCAAACAGCGGCAGAACGTGCTGCGGCAGCTTCAGCAGTTCGGTGACCGGCTCAATATTGTTACGCAAACCGCCAATGAATACGCCGCCAAGTCCCAGCGACTCTGCCGCCGTCAACGCATTTTGCGCCATCATTGCAGTATCAACCACGCCCAGCAGCAGCTGTTCCGCCAGCCCAAGTTGCGCATCAGGGCAAATCTGCAAATGACGATTAAAATCAGCGCAAAACACCCAGAACTCAGCGGCCTGCGCCACATGCTTTTGGCCGCCAGATAAGGTAGCCAGCGATTCACGCAGAGATTTATCCGTTATACGAACGATCGTCGTGCACTGTAGAAAACTGGAGCTTGACGTTCCCTGAGCGGCGGCAATAATCGCCTCACGCTGTGCATCCGAAATAGCATCATCGGTAAAATGGCGAATGGAACGGTGGCTGCGGAGTAAATCAATGGTTGGTGTCATCTCTTTTGTCTCTGTCTAAATCAGTTGAATCACCGGGTGCGCGTGACATCAGTTGCGGTGCCAGCAGTTGAGCAATACGCCACATCAACGCCACCGCAGCAGGGAGCATCAGCAGTACGCCCAGAAATATCATCACCACGCAAGCTAACGGGCTGTTAAGCGGTGCGGGCAAGGTGAGGTAATCGTTAAGCGATAGCAGCGCCAGCGATAACAAAACCATCCCAATTATTTCCAGCATCAATACGCTTTTGGGTAATACACCAATTGTGCGCATACGCGGCCTCCCGGCGAAATGGCTTTCATTATAAAACGTTCCGGCTTGCCGTGTTTAACAGATATAGCTTGAGGATATCAAAGCAACAGGCTGAACCTGCTTTCCATCCGTCACAAATCGCGGCATCATAACAAGTATTGCCATCCGGCCTGATAAGTTCGAGGAGAAAGAGATGTTTGCCGTTATTTTTGGTCGCCCAGGGTGCCCGTATTGCGTGCGCGCAAAAGAATTAGCAGAAAAATTAAGCAGTGAGCATGACGATTTTAACTTCCGCTACATTGATATCCATGCTGAAGGAATTACCAAAGCAGATCTGGAAAAAACAGTAGGTAAGCCAGTTGAAACCGTTCCGCAGATTTTCGTCGATCAAAAACACATCGGCGGCTGCACGGATTTTGAAGCATGGGCAAAAGAGAATATGAATCTGTTCGCCTGATAGCTGTTTCTACGCCCTCAGCTTGAGGGCGTCATCAGTTCTTTTTCCGCCGTTGATGCTGATTGAATAAGCTACTGATAAATAAAAAACATAATGCGCCAAGCGCGCACCAAAACACCGCACTAAACAACCACGCCAGCTCTTGCCACAATGAACGCGTCGGCATAAAAACGAAACGCATCAGTAACAGGCAGCACGGCGCCGCCAACATTGCACCAAGAAGGGGTTTGAGTACTTCCCGACGATGGGAAAAAAAGCTTGCTGCAGCACCAGGTAAGATAAAAAACAACAATCCGACCTCAGGATGCCCTGCTGCTCTGAATGCCCCTTTCACGTTCAGCGTTAATGAAAGACACACCACAATAAAGAGCACAAAGCAGCAGACCGCACTCGCCCAACTTTGCTTATGTTTCAATCGTTCCTCCTGACACATTCTCTATCGAACACTCTTTTCGCCCGCAGGCGTCCAGTCAGATAAAGTAACTCGGCATTCCATGCCAAAAACACACCCACACGATTCTTATAGCCGTTGATACGTAATGAGATTAAACTAGCCGCATATATTGTTATGCTGCATTATTCGGGGCTGTGTACGATGCTATCGCCCCTTAATTTCTGGCAAAAACATTAGCGTAAATTGCCATTTCTTTCAATAGCTTACTAGTAAACAAGAAGTTAGTCTCCGTGAATATAAACGTCGCAGATTTGTTAAATGGGAATTACATCCTGTTATTATTTGTGGTCCTGGCTCTGGGCCTGTGTCTGGGCAAATTGCGTCTGGGTTCAGTCCAACTCGGTAATTCCATTGGCGTTTTAGTGGTCTCCCTATTATTAGGTCAGCAGCACTTTAGTATTAACACCGATGCATTAAATCTCGGCTTTATGCTGTTTATTTTTTGCGTCGGCGTCGAAGCCGGCCCCAACTTTTTTTCGATTTTTTTTCGCGATGGGAAAAATTATCTAATGCTTGCCCTGGTGATGGTCGGTAGCGCAATGCTGATCGCCCTGGGGCTGGGTAAGCTATTTGGCTGGGACATCGGCCTGACGGCTGGTATGCTGGCTGGCTCGATGACCTCAACGCCGGTGCTGGTCGGCGCAGGTGACACCTTGCGCCATTCAGGAATGTCAGGGACACAACTTTCAAGCGCTCTCGATAACCTGAGCTTGGGTTACGCCCTCACCTATTTGATTGGTCTGGTCAGTCTGATTGTTGGTGCGCGCTATTTGCCGAAACTTCAGCATCAGGACCTGCAAACCAGCGCCCAACAAATCGCGCGTGAACGGGGCCTGGATACTGACGCCAATCGTAAAGTTTACCTCCCGGTGATTCGCGCCTATCGCGTTGGCCCGGAGCTGGTGGCATGGGCCGATGGTAAAAATCTGCGCGAACTGGGTATTTATCGTCAGACCGGTTGTTACATTGAACGTATCCGTCGCAACGGCATTCTTGCCAACCCGGATGGTGACGCGGTGCTGCAAATGGGCGATGAGATAGCCCTGGTGGGTTATCCGGACGCCCATGCCCGCCTCGATCCCAGCTTCCGTAACGGTAAAGAGGTGTTCGATCGCGATCTGCTCGATATGCGCATCGTCACTGAAGAAATTGTAGTGAAAAACCACAATGCCGTTGGTCGTCGCCTGGCTCAGTTGAAACTGACCGACCACGGTTGTTTCCTGAACCGCGTGATCCGCAGCCAGATTGAAATGCCTATTGATGACAACGTCGTGCTCAACAAAGGTGACGTATTGCAGGTCAGCGGTGATGCTCGCCGCGTGAAAACCATTGCCGATCGTATCGGCTTCATTTCGATTCACAGTCAGGTGACCGATCTGCTGGCCTTCTGCGCCTTCTTTATCATCGGTCTGATGATCGGGATGATCACCTTCCAGTTCAGTAATTTCAGCTTCGGCATCGGGAATGCGGCTGGACTGCTGTTCGCCGGTATCATGCTGGGCTTCCTGCGAGCCAACCATCCAACGTTTGGCTACATCCCACAGGGTGCGCTGAACATGGTGAAAGAATTTGGCCTGATGGTATTCATGGCTGGCGTCGGTTTAAGCGCAGGCAGTGGGATTGGTAATGGGCTGGGGGCCGTCGGTGGTCAAATGTTGATTGCCGGTCTGGTAGTCAGCCTGGTTCCGGTTGTTATCTGTTTCTTGTTTGGTGCTTACGTATTGCGCATGAACCGCGCCCTGCTGTTTGGCGCCATGATGGGCGCACGTACCTGTGCTCCGGCAATGGAAATCATCAGCGACACCGCACGCAGCAACATCCCTGCGTTAGGCTATGCCGGGACCTACGCGATAGCCAACGTTCTGCTGACATTAGCGGGGACACTCATCGTCATTGTCTGGCCTGGCCTTGGTTAGCGCTGAAATTTACCCTTAAACGAAAATTTTTTGCAGGTAAGCAGAACTTTTCTTCAAGGCGTCAGTCATAACTATTGCCACTGCTTTTCTTTGATGTCCCCAATTTGTGGAGCCCATCAACCCCGCCGTTTTGGTTCAAGGTTGATGGGTTTTTTGTTGCCTGAAATTTACTACTGAAAAAATCAATCACGTACACCAACACCAACACCAACACCAACACCAACACCAGCAGTATGCCCGTATTCGAAGTCAGTGTACTTATGGTTCCTCGTGCTGCCTGGCAATCAAACACAATTAAATTTAACTGGAACCCTACCATCGAAAATTATGGCTATATACCTGTGACTCATATCTCAATTTTTTGAGTCGAAAGTTTGACAGTTCATTTCAACTCTGTTTTATTGCCTACACGATAATTATCCACAACATCTCTATTTAAATAGTGAACTTTTTCATGCTTTTAATTTACTCATGGTGATAAGTAATGAAGCTGCAAACTGTTATTCATAGAAAGAACATAATTTACTTTACTGTCGGCCTGGCCATGTTGACGATAATGGGAATTCTGGGAGTGGACACTTATTTACCTTCAATTCCCGACATCGCAAAAGAATTTAAAAAAAATGTCTCAACCACGCAGTTGTCGATTATGGTTTATACCCTATGCATTGGTTTTGGACAGCTAATTTTTGGTCCATTATCTGATGCTATTGGCCGGCGAAAAATTATGCTTACAGGTGCGGTTATTTATGGCGTGACAACATATTGTCTCACGCTCTCAACCGGTCTGGTTATGTTTCTGGCGATCCGTGTCATACAAGGTCTTTCTATATCAATAACGCTGGTTACAGCAATCAGCGCAGTTCGAGATGTAACTCGTGGTTCAGTGGCCGCGACGCTGTATGCCATCATCATCACTATCGAAGGTGTCGTTCCCATTGCTTCGCCCCTGCTGGGAGGGGTAATTAATGACTTATGGGGATGGCGCGCAATTTTTTTAATGATATGTGGCTATGCTATTATAACGTTAATATACGTTTATTTTAACTTCCCTGAAACACTCAGCCATGAGAGAAGGGTTGCCTATTCATTAAAATCATCATTTAATACGTATAAAGAGATCAGCAAACAACCTCGATTTTATCTACCTTGTCTGTCTCTTGGTCTGTCATTTTCGCTGATTTATTGCTATGTCACAGCCTCCCCATTTATTTTTATGGTTACGTTTGGATACTCATCAACGCAATTTGGTGTGCTTTCATCAATTATTGGAGGCTTCCTACTGCTGGGGGCTGCATTATCAGGTAAACTTCTTAAGAAAAGGTCTGCGCCGCAAATTTTGAATTCGTGGCTGAAAATCATCGCCTCATTTATTGTACTGTGTATTCCATTAATAATACTTAGTTATCACGTCAATATTTTTATATTCTTCTTTATTATCCTGATGTTTGCTGGAGGGATGTTCGAATCACTCTATACCTACCTGACCATGTCCAGTCAGCGCACCAACCTGGGAGCGACCTCTGCGTTGATGGGAGCCGCCTCGCTGGTTATTCCGTCAGTCATCGGAGGTGTCGGTAGTTTTTTAATTGAGCTAAATACCAGCATCTGGATGATGTACTTGCTTTTGATAATTTTGATAATGATATACATGTTAAAGAAATATCAAACACTTACAGTAACTGATCGGCGTTAAAATGAGCTGATAGACATTGCTGCTATAAGATCTATAGCAGCAATGTCCCCGACATAACCTGATTTTTCATCGCTGAGTGAGGTTCCCCGGAAACGCTTTCTCAAATTTGCAGCATGCCCGTTATGGCACATACTTTACTCGGTGCTAAATGGTGATGGGGTTGCTATGTTACTCTCAGGCAAAGTCGCAATGATCTTCGGTGGCAGCGGCGCTATTGGTAGTGCAGTTGCGCATACTATGGCGCGCGAAGGGGCCCATGTGTATCTGGGCGCGCGCCGTCAGGAAAAGCTGGATTGGACCGCCAGTGGCATCCGAACGGCGGGTGGTACAGTCGAAACCTTTATCACCGATGTACTCGACGAGCACAACGCATCGAAGGAAGTTACCCGCCTTGTACAGCAAACCGGTGGAATAGATGTGGTGGTTAACGCAACGGGATTTATGCACGAACAGGGCAAGCGCATCGATGCATTATCCCTCTCTGAGTTTATGAGCGGTATCACCCCTTTTTTTGCGGCGCAGTTCAATATCGCAAAAGCCGTAACGCCGCACATGGGCGGCAATCGAGCGGGCGTTATTCTCACCATCGTTGCGCCCGCAGCCCCGATGGCGATGCCCGGGCATCTCGGCCATATCGTCGGCTGTGCAGGAACAGAGGCTTTTATTAAGGCGCTCGCCAGCGAGACGGGACCAATAAACATTCGTGTCGTCGGCGTGCGGTCGCATGCGATTGTGGATGCTGTAGCGGCTGGCTCCTATACCGGAGAAATTTTCACCGCTAAAGCACAGTCAATGGGTTTAACCGTCGATCAATGGTTAGGGGGGGCGGCGCAAAGTACCATGCTCGCGCGCCTGCCTACGCTTGCACAAATCGCTGAGGTTACAACCTTTCTCGCTTCAGACCATGCCAGCGCCATGACCGCCACAGTGGTAAATATTACCGGGGGCGCCACCATAAGCTAATTTACCCGCTTTTCACGCCACGCGCTGCTGCGAGCCATTTTTTGCACTCGGACGGGAACACAATGCTATACCGCACATAATAACCAACGCGCTCACCAGATGATATGAATGCAGAGTGACGTGCAAAAACATCACACTAAATAATCCGCCACTCAATGGGATCAAGTGTGAATAGATCTCTCCACGCGTTGCGCCAATGGCGCTAATCCCTTTGTTCCATAATAGATATGACAGCCACGAAGGAAAAATAACAAGGTATGCCAGCCCAGTCACAACGCCTGTATTGGCATAGCTATTCCATCCCGGCATACCATTGCGTATCAACTCCAAAGCCAGTACCGGAATAAGTACAATCGCACCTAACAGCGCGCTCACTGCGACAAAGGCGTTTCCCTTTACCTCACGCGGTTTAATGCGTAAAAAAGCACAATAGACGGCCCAACTTAACGCTGACCCCATGGTCCAGAAATCGCCCTGATTCAGATGCGCAAATACCCGCGCATTTATCATATCACCCTGCGACACCAGCCATATAACACCAACAGTACTCAGGATCACACCAGCTATATTTCGCGCAGAAATCCGCTCTTTAAAAAAGAACTTATTGATTAACAGTACGAGCGCCGGGGTGGTGGACATATAAATCGCGGCATTAAGCGAGGTTGTATATTGCAAGCCGATATACAACGTTAAGGGGAAAAGAACCTGACCACAAAGCGCAAGGAAGACGATAGTACCAAAGGATTTTTTCATCACCGGCCATTGCTCTGTGACCTGACGAAAATAGAGCGTCATCAATAATAATGCGGTAAATACCCAGCGTGCCGCTGATAAAACGATGGGATTAACTTCAGCGACCAAGAGATGACCAATCACATAATTTCCACCCCAAAAACAGGCAGCCAGACTGAGTAAAAGATAGGGCATATTTGCGCCTTATTGTCAGTTGTACGGTATGACCACAAGGCTACGGCGGCGTGAGAATGAATGCTAATATAACGTTTTTATCCATCTGCATAGATTAAAACTATGAAATTTACGCTAAGGCAACTTGAGTTTTACATCGCGCTTGCAGAAACATTACAAATTTCCAAAGCTGCTGCACGCTGTCATATTTCTCAGTCATCAATGACCATTGCCATGCGGAACCTGGAAGAAGCATTAGACGTGCAGCTATTTGTACGTTATCCCAAAGGTGTGAAGCTCACCGCTGAGGGCGAGCGCTTTCTGGCACATGCCTGCAACATCATCAACAGTAGCCACTCGGCTATTGACGCCCTGCATGACAGGAGCGAAATTCTCACCGGCACGGTGCGCATAGGCATTGCTGAAACGCTCTCTGCCTATCTTATTCCGGATATACTCAACGATATTGAACGACGTTTCCCTTTGCTGGAGATCGTGTTTTATGAAGCTACTGCACCGGAACTGGTACAGGCGCTACGGGAACAAAAGGTCGATTTTTGCCTGCTTCTGACCTCAAATATCAACCATGATAACGACCTGGAGATCGAAACATTTATTCGTTCACAGCGCCGCCTGTGGACGTCTATTGGGCATCCGCTACAGAGCCAGGCATCGATCCGTTTAATAGACGTCGAGAAACTACCATTTTTACTACTGGAAACCGATAAGTACCCTGACGTAATCATCGATTACTGGCAGCAGCGTGGCTATACGCCCAATATCAGTTTTCGCAGCAACTCTTTTGAAGCAATAAGAAGTCTGGTTGCAAAAGGTAGAGGGATAACCATTTTATCCGACCTGGTGTATCGCCCGTGGTCACTGGATGGTCTGCGCGTCATGCACAGAACGATTGATGATTTTATTACTTATATGGATGTCGGGACGGTAAAAATAGCCGCCCGACCGTTGACGCCAGAGGCGGTAAAAGTCATTGATTTTTTACGTCAGGCCGTTACCCGCCTCGACAAACCATTTTGAGGATTTTATCTCTGCGGCAATTCGGCAATACGCTCCACCATCATCAGAATATCTTCTCGCTGCAGCGGTTTTTTATCCGTGACAAAATGCAGCGTCATTCCTTCAATAAACGCATCCAGCGCCCGCGCCGTAACCGGATCAAACCACTGCTCTAACGTTTGTTGGCTACGTAGCATCCAGTTCTGCATCACCGTTTTCAACGCTGGTTTACGGCTGGCGAAAGCATACAGCTGATACATAAGCTCCATATTATCAGGCGTTGTGACCTGGGAGCCGTAAATCATATCGGTAATCGCATGGCAGGCCGCCTGCGCATCAGCAACGTCGGCAAAAAAATCCTGGTACTGCTGAGACATAGTATGCGTAAAACAGCTGAATGCCTCCAACAGCAGATCATCTATTCCTGCAAAATAATAGGTCATTGAGCCCAGTGGCACCTCGGCAATCATAGCGATTTTACGATGTGTAACCCCATGAATACCATGGATTACTATCGCCTTAAGGGTGGCCTGAACTATTTTTTCCCGCCGCTGCGGATCGTTTGCACGTCGCACTGCATTTCCTCTTCTTGCATTTGTGTACAAATGTACACAACCTTGCTAATGTTGTCTTCTTTCCTCTTTTCTTTGGCTCGAATTCATGACTGGCATCTCATCACGCAAAGCCTTAAGACGTCGCACCTGGGCGCTGTTCACGTTCTTCTTTTTACCAGGATTATTAATGGCCTCCTGGGCAACGCGTACCCCTGCCATCAGAGATATCCTCTCAATCTCTACCGCCGAAATGGGCGCGGTGCTGTTTGGACTCTCTATTGGTTCGATGAGTGGCATTCTTTGTTCGGCCTGGCTGGTGAAACGATTTGGCACGCGCAAAGTGATCCGCACTACCATGTCATGTGCGGTCATTGGGATGGCTATCCTCAGCGTGGCGCTCTGGCTGCATTCCGCCTGGCTTTTCGCATTTGGTCTGGCCGTGTTTGGCGCCAGTTTTGGCGCAGCAGAAGTGGCCATCAACGTCGAAGGTGCGGCGGTTGAACGCGAAATGAATAAAACCGTGCTGCCGATGATGCATGGTTTTTACAGCCTGGGTACGCTGGCGGGCGCAGGAGTCGGGATGATGCTTACCGCCTTCAGCGTCCCGGCAAACGCGCATATTCTGCTGGCGGCGCTGGTAGCTATCACTCCTATCTTTATCGCCATCAAAGCAATTCCTGACGGCACGGGTAAAAATGCCGCTGATGGTTCTCCCTCCGGTGAAAAAGGACTGCCTTTTTATCGCGATATTCAGTTATTGCTGATTGGCGTCGTGGTGCTCGCAATGGCATTTGCTGAAGGTTCCGCCAACGACTGGCTTCCGCTGCTGATGGTGGACGGTCATGGGTTTAGCCCAACATCAGGCTCTCTGATTTATGCCGGATTTACGCTGGGTATGACCGTTGGCCGCTTTACTGGCGGCTGGTTCATCGACCGCTACAGCCGCGTCACGGTGGTGCGCGCCAGTGCGCTGATGGGCGCTCTCGGGATTAGCCTGATTATTTTTGTCGACAGCTCTTGGGTGGCGGGTGTTTCCGTTATTTTGTGGGGACTCGGTGCATCACTCGGCTTCCCGCTGACCATTTCAGCCGCCAGCGACACCGGTCCCGATGCACCAACCCGCGTCAGCGTTGTCGCAACAACCGGCTATCTGGCGTTCCTGGTTGGACCGCCGCTGCTGGGCTACCTGGGTGAACACTACGGCCTGCGCAGCGCTATGCTGGTGGTGCTGGCGCTGGTGCTTGTTGCCGCCATCGTCGCGAAAGCGGTGGCGAAACCGGATCTCAAAAATACCACGGTGATGGAGAACAGCTAATGAGCATCAAATTAATTGCGGTCGACATGGATGGCACATTTTTAAGTGACCAAAAAACCTATAACCGTGAGCGCTTTATGGCGCAATACCGCCAGATGAAAGAACAAGGGATCCGCTTTGTGGTCGCCAGCGGCAATCAATATTATCAGTTGATTTCCTTTTTCCCCGAACTGGCCAGTGAGATCTCATTTGTTGCCGAAAACGGCGGTTGGGTAGTCAGTGAAGGTGAAGATGTTTTTAACGGCGAACTGGCAAAGGATGATTTCCAGGCCATCGTTGAACATCTGCTGACCCGTACAGACATTGATATCATTGCCTGTGGTAAAAGCAGCGCCTACACGCTGAAGCAGTACAGCGATGAACATAAAGCTGTTTCCGCCATGTATTATCATCGTCTCGAATTTGTAGATAATTTTGACAATCTTAACGACGTTTTCTTCAAGTTCGGGCTGAATATTTCCGACGACAGAATCCCACAGGTGCAGGCCGATCTCCACGAGGCGATTGGCGACATTATGGTGCCGGTGCATACCGGCTACGGGAGCATCGATTTAATTATTCCTGGCGTGCATAAGGCAAATGGTCTGCGACTGCTGCAACAACGCTGGAATATTAACGACGATGAGGTTGTTGTGTTTGGCGATGGTGGAAATGATATTGAAATGCTGCGCCAGGCGGGATTTAGTTTTGCAATGGCCAACGCCCATGAGCCGGTTATCAAGGCGGCGAAATATCGCGCGGGATCGAACAACGAAGAGGGCGTCCTGGATATTATCGACCGCGTGTTAAAGAATGAAGCACCGTTTACGCATTAACGCCTCAGCACAGACGGCAACAAAATGATGGCATGATCTATTCATAATCCGCCTCAAATTAACCCACTGGATTATTACTTCCAGTGAATATTTCAGGTGAGCGGATTATGAAGAAAAGTGTACTGATGGCGACATTGTTGCTGGGTTTTGCAGGGTCAGTATTTGCACAAAGCGTTACCGTTGATGTACCAAGCGGTTATAAAGTGGTGATCGTGCCCTCTTCCGTCAGCGTGCCTCAGGCGGTCAACGTGACTACCGCGCCACAAACGGTGTATGTTGCCCCGGCTCCTGCCCCGGCTCCTGTTTATCGCGCACATCCTTATGCGCGACATGTTGCCAGCGTCGGTGAAGGCATGATCATCGAACATCAGATTGACGATCACCACTAAGTTTCTGCCAGGCCCGGGCTACCGGGCTTTAGCCTTCCCGGGAATCCCCTACCCGTTTATCTTTCAGGAAGATCACCATAAGAATCAGCCACAGCACCCCGCTGGCCAGATTGAACAAGCTGAACAAGCCGTTGCCTCCCAGCAGATAAGCGTGTTTACTCAGCTCGATACCAACGGTAAAAATCAGCATCTGCAACATACCCATTGCGGCAGAAACCGTACCTTTACTCATTTCACTGGCAAACAGCGTCAGGCGCACCAGCCCCGCATTCGCCACGCCAATGCCAAACGCATAGATACTCAAACCCGCCGTCATCCATAGATATGCATGAGATGACACCACCGTGGCCGCAGCGGCAATAATCAGGCCAACGGCAATTGGCCAGCCGCCCATGATAATCAGCGAACGCACGGTTTTTCGCGAAGTCAGACGCGCCAGCACCAGGTTACCGGCAATCAGCGCACCAAAAATCGGCACCTGCAACAGGCCATATTCGTAACTACTGAGATGTTCTCCGCTGATGATAATAATCGGAGATTGCGCAATCCACGCCAGTAACGGCAGGCTGACAAAACCCAACGCCAGTGCGCCTGCAACGAAACGCACGTTCCTTAGCACCAACTTATAATCCTTGCCCAGCTCTTTAATGGACAGCTTTTCACCCAGCCGGGTTGCCGTTTCCGGCATCGCGCGTTGCAGACCAAAAAAGGAGATGGCCGCCAGAGCAGCAAACAGGATAAACATCCCTTCCCACGGCAGAACATGTACCCAGGCTGCGCCTACCAACGGACCCAGCAGCGGCGCAATCAGCGCCACGTTTGCCATCAGCGCGGTAATTTTTATGCAGACCGCTTCTTCAAAGGATTCCTGAATGGCGGCGTAACCCACCGCACTAATAAAGCACAGGCTTATCCCCTGCAAAAAACGCAGGAAAGTAAATTGCTCAATATTCTGTGCAAGCAGGGTCGCAAGGCAGGTCACGATGAACCAGAGCACGCCGGTTAACATTACCGGACGACGCCCAACACGATCCGATAGCGGTCCTAACAACCACTGTAAAAACATGCCGCCAGCCAGATAGGCAGTCATGGATGTGGGTACCCAATCTAATCCGGCATTGTATTGCTCCACCACCGCCAACATTCCAGGCTGGATCATATCGTTGCCGATATAAGTAGAGAATTCGTAAAGCACCAGACAGAGAGGGAAAAGTAATGCCTGACGCCCCAAACGGGCGCCTGAAGATAAACGGTTCTGCATGCAGTCTCTTAGCTATAGAAAAATCGCGCAAAGTGTAATAAATGCGCCGTACTGGTGATAGTGAATTATGTGATTTGAAAGCAAAATGCGCACATTTTTACATTCATTTGCTCAAGAAGATTTTGCTTTAAGGTTAATTTAAGTTGAGACCGCTATCATGCTCAATAAGTCTCATTAATTGTCTTAAAAATAGTCATTTAGCAGACAAATAAGACAAGACCGCTTTTTATCCCGTGAAAGCAATTTTATGCTCTCGCTCCCATGGGCCTTTTTAACGATTACACTGAGTCTGGACGTTATGCTGGAAAATCTGAACAACTCACTTTTTTACCTGATCAATGCAACACCCGACTCTGCGCAATGGGCAATTTCGCTCGCCATTTTCATTGCCAAAGATCTGATCAGCATTGTGCCGCTGTTAGCCGTTGTGCTCTGGCTTTGGGGACCGCGTGGTCAGGTTACGCTCCAGCGCCAGTTGGTCATCAAAATGGCCATTGCGTTGATAGTTGGTCTGACGATTTCCTGGCTGATGGGACATCTGTTCCCTCACGATCGCCCGTTTGTAAACCACATCGGTTACAACTTCCTGCATCATGCGGCAGATGATTCTTTCCCGAGTGACCACGGTACGGTTATCTTTACCTTTGCACTGGCCTTCCTGTTCTGGCATCGCCTGTGGACGGGCGCTCTGCTGATGGTCGTTGCCGTGGCGATTGCCTGGTCGCGGGTTTACCTTGGCGTACACTGGCCGCTGGATATGCTGGGCGGATTACTGGCTGGGTTGATCGGCTGTCTGAGCGCCCAGATGATCTGGCAGCGCTTTGGCGAGACCCTGTACCTCGGCTTGCAAACTTGCTATCGCGCCTGCTTCGCCCTCCCCATCCGTAAAGGTTGGGTACGTGACTAACCCACGGTAAAAAGAGTAGTATTAAGCGCGAAACTGAGCACTTATTCTATTCTCCAGGGGAACTATGGAAACTCGACGCGACGAGCGTATTGGTCAATTACTGCAGGCGCTGAAACGCAGCGATAAATTACACCTCAAAGAAGCCGCAACGTTGCTGGGCGTGTCTGAGATGACCATTCGTCGCGACCTGAATAATCATGATGCTCCCGTCGTACTGCTCGGGGGCTATATTGTTCTGGAACCCCGCAGCGCTAACCATTATTTAATCAGCGATCAAAAATCCCGTCTGGTTGATGAAAAACGTCGCGCCGCCCAGCTGGCGGCGAGTCTCGTGCAGGCGCATCAGACCATCTTTTTCGATTGCGGTACTACCACACCGTGGATCATTGAAGCGATCGACAATGAACTGCCCTTCACCGCAATCTGCTACTCGTTGAATACGTTTCTGGTGCTGCAGGAAAAACCGCAGTGCCGCGTCATTCTGTGTGGTGGCGAATTCCATGCCAGTAACGCGATTTTTAAACCGCTCGACTTCCAGGAAACGCTGAACAATCTGTGTCCGGATATCGCCTTTTATTCCGCGGCAGGCGTTCATATCGAGAAAGGCGCGACCTGTTTTAATCTGGAAGAACTGCCGGTGAAGCACTGGGCAATGTCGATGGCGCAGCATCACGTTTTGGTGGTCGATCACAGCAAGTTTGGCAAGGTGCGGCCTGCGAGGATGGGGGAATTAAAACGCTTTGATACCATCATCAGTGATAACCGCCCTGACGATGAGTTTGTTGAGTACGCTAAAGCGCAACGTATCACGCTGAAGTATTAAGAGATACTGCCGGACGGCGATTGCGCCATCCGGCAATAGGTAAGATTAAGAGAACCAACCACCAAACCACTGGTGGAATTTCATCATCACAAAGTCCCACATGCGGCTAAAGAAACCACCCTCTTGCACATCTTCCATCACCATCAACGGACGTTGCTCAATGGATTTTCCGTTCAACTGAAAGTCGATAGTGCCCACAACCTGACCTTTCTTCAGCGGTGCAGTTAGCTGTGGTTCAGTCAGGGTAAAGCTGGCCTTCAGGTTTTTGAGCTGGCCACGCGGGATGGTCACAGAACCGCCTTCTCCGGCCCCCAAATTCACTTCACTCTTATCGCCAAACCATACGCGCTGAGTAACGAAAGTCGCATCCGGCTTGATCGGCGTAACAGTTTCAAAGAAGCGGAAGCCCCAGGTCAGCAGCTTTTCTGACTCATTAAAACGAATGCGATCGGTTTTCGCCCCCAGCACCACGGAGATCAGGCGCATATCGCCCTGGGTTGCGGAAGCCACCAGGTTGTATCCCGCCCCGGCAGTGGTCCCGGTTTTCATACCGTCCACGTTCAGGTTGGTGCTCCACAAAAGACGGTTGCGGTTCGGTTGACGAATTTTATTGAAGGTAAATTCTTTCTCTTTGTGAATAGCATACTCTTCTGGCACATCGTGAATTAACGCCTTCCCGAGCAGCGCCATATCACGTGCGGTACTGAACTGTCCTGCCGCATCCAGGCCGTGCACCGTCTGGAAAGTAGTGTTGGTCAGCCCCAGTTTTTTCGCATAGCCGTTCATCAGACCAATAAAGGATTCCTGGCTGCCGGCAACGTAATCAGCGAGTGCAATACAGGCATCGTTACCTGACTGAATGATAACGCCTTTATTCAGATCTGACACCGCAACCTGATCGCCGGGCTTGAGGAACATGACCGACGAACCGCGCAGGGCTGGATTACCGGTCGCCCAGGCGTCTTTGCCCACGGTGACCATGTCGTTGAGGTTAATTTTTCCGGCCTTCAGCGCCTGCCCAACCACATAGCTGGTCATGATTTTGGTCAGACTGGCAGGATCCAGTTTCTCATCAGCATTACCTTCCGCCAGCACCTTGCCACTGGCGTAATCCATCAGAATCCACGCGCGCGCGTCCACGCTCGGCGGGGCCGTCGGTTGCTCCGCCGCCTGTACGGTCGGCGCCAAAAGGATTAAGAGTGCAGAACCTGCAGCAAAGCTGCGAAGTGAAGAGAAGTATTGCGTCATAAATGCCACCCGAGTATCCATTCCAAAAAACCACGTCATACCACACCGTGTTTACACAAAACCGGCCAAGCGACCTCGACCAATCCATGCAGAAAAAGTCTGATGGATGACGTGTAAAATAAGTGCGGTGAGTAATAACGCACTAACGAGCTTAAAGAAACCGTAAGTTGGTAAAGTTTTTAAAGTTTATGCAATAACGCCGCGCTGCGCTGCTCCTGGCACGATTTTTTTAGACTTTGTTGCGTAAATATTAGGTTTACCCCACCATGTGAGCTAGTCAGATGGCATCTGCAGCCATAAAGCTGCTCAATTAATTTGCGGGGTTACTATGATTACACTGTGGGGTCGCAATAACTCGACCAACGTAAAAAAAGTATTGTGGACGCTCGAGGAACTGGAACTGCCGTATAACCAAATTCTGGCGGGCGGACAGCATGGCGGTAACCGCGATGCCGACTATCTGGCACTAAACCCGAACGGACTGGTCCCGTTGCTACGCGATGATGAAACGGACGTTGTTCTGTGGGAATCCAATACCATTGTCCGCTATCTGGCCGCTCAGTACGGACAAAAACGTTTGTGGATTGACGCTCCGGCCGCGCGCGCCGTCGGCGAAAAATGGATGGACTGGGCAAATCAGACGCTAAGCCCCGCGCATCGGGTTATCTTATTTGGCCTGGTCAGAACACCTGCCGATCAGCGCGATCTAGCGGCCATTGAGGCCAGTAAGCAAGTTTGCGATAACCTGTTTGCCATTCTGGATAACGCGCTGGCAGACCAGTCATGGTTCTCCGGGGCTGAATTTGGCACGGCGGATATCGCTGTGGCACCGTTTATCTATAACCTGTTCAACGTTGGCCTGAGCTGGACCCCGCGCCCGCATCTGGAACGCTGGTATCAGCAACTGACCGAGCGCCCGGCGTTTCAAAAAATCGTGATGATCCCGGTCAGCTAAACAAATCAGGGACTCACTTTTAGTAATTCCCCGTCGGACTCGTCGGTTAACACGTACATATAACCATCTGGTCCGACGCGCACATCACGGATCCGTTGCCCCCTTTCCTGCAACAGACGACCATCCTCAGTGACCGTATTCCCTTTAACGCTCAGTACGATCACTTCTTTATCTTTCAACGCGCCGATGAACAACTTCTGCCGCCACTGTGGAAAGGTATCGCTATTATAAAAAGCCATTCCGCTGACCGCTGGCGACTTTTCCCAGTAAAAGATGGGTTGTTCCGTGCCAGCAACAATTTGACCTTTTGCTTCGGGAATTTTCAAACCACTGTAGTTAACACCCCAAGTCGCGATAGGCCAACCGTAGTTTTTCCCTTTCTCGGGGATATTAATTTCATCGCCTCCGCGTGGGCCATGCTCATTGAGCCACAACACATCACTCCACGGATTCATCGCCATACCCTGCGGGTTGCGGGTGCCATACGACCAAATCTCTGCCCGCGCTCCCGCCATGTTCACAAACGGATTATCCGGTGGAATTTTGCCCTCATCGGTAAGCCGTACGACCTTGCCCTGCAGCTTATCCAGATCCTGGGCGGTAGCGCGTTGATTATTCTCCCCCAGGCCAATAAACAGATAGCCGTTGCCATCAAATACCAGACGTCCACCAAAATGGTTTCCGGTGGAAAGCTTTGGCTGTTGGCGAAAAACGGTCTGAAACCCTTGCAAATGTTTGAGATCGTCACTCAATCGCCCGTAGCCTACCGCGGTGCCCGCTTTGCCTTCGCGGTCGGCTTCAGCGAAGCTTAGCCACACCCGACGGGATCGTTCAAAGTCCGGAGCTAACACCACATCAAGCAATCCGCCCTGACCATTCGCCCAGACTTTTGGTACGCCGGTTAGCGGGTCGGAAAGCCCTTTATCAGGCTGCCAGAGTCGAAGCTGCCCACCTTTGAGCGTAATGAGCATACCTCGGTTATCGGGTAAAAAAGCCAGTGACCATGGATGATCGAGTTTGGTTTGCAGCACTTCCACTTTTACCGCGATGGCATAAGAGGAAAATAGCGCAAGTGGGATAGCACAGAGAAAGAGTAGACGCATAACACCTCCTTAATGGCTCTGCATAAAGCGTAGCCAGCAAGGGGAATCACCCCGTCATATTTACATAATCTTAACGAAAAGGGGGAGCGCCCTCCCCCTGATTCAGACGTGTTCCAGCGTTGGGTAAGATTGCAAACTCTGGATACTCAGCGTCAGCGTTGTCAGGCAGTTTTCCAGTTTCTCTGCGTTAACGGCGATAAACGTTGGACAATCATGGTGTCCACTCATAAGACAAACAGCGGCGGCGGCTAACGCCCCTTCAGCACGATGAAGGGCATTCCACTCTTCCTGATCAAGATGCATACCGTGAAGCTGTGATTGTTCGTGCAATTCGCGATTCAGTGCAAAAAAATTATCACGCAGACGATCGCTCTCGCTGACTGACATGTAGCCTTTCGCCTTTCTCAACAGCAGATAAGCGGCAAGTTCGATACGGGCGTTTATCAATTTGTTGAGAAGATCGGTTCTCAGTCTGTCAACAACCATACTTTGTTCCTCCTCTTTCCAACTATGGTGCAACTTAATAGTATGGTTGTTTTTTGAACAAAGTCGTGTCCAGGATCAATCCATCACTTAAAATTAACATAATTTACAAATAATCTTTAATTCCGCGCCCGGCAGGCCGCTGATGGTATGAGATTGCGATACAATTTTTGTTCAGAACTCTGTAGAATCCCTGCCCTGAATATTCCAATAACTGAACACTTTTTACGCTATGAGCAATGTAACCCACCAGCCGAAAATCGGCTTTGTCTCCCTCGGCTGCCCGAAAAACCTCGTCGATTCTGAGCGCATCCTGACCGAACTTCGTACCGAAGGCTATGATGTCGTGCCAAGCTACGACGACGCGGATATGGTTATCGTTAATACCTGCGGCTTTATCGACAGTGCGGTTCAGGAATCCCTGGAAGCAATCGGCGAAGCGCTGAACGAAAACGGCAAGGTGATCGTCACCGGTTGTCTGGGCGCGAAAGTCGATCAAATCCGTGAAGTCCACCCGAAGGTGCTGGAAATCACCGGGCCGCATAGCTACGAGCAGGTTCTGGAGCACGTTCATCATTACGTACCCAAACCAAAGCATAATCCGTTCCTGAGCCTGGTTCCTGAGCAGGGTGTCAAGCTGACTCCGCGCCACTACGCCTATCTGAAGATTTCTGAAGGCTGTAACCACCGCTGTACGTTCTGCATTATTCCATCCATGCGCGGCGATCTGGTGAGCCGTCCGATTGGCGACGTCCTCAGCGAAGCCAAACGTCTGGTCGATGCGGGCGTGAAAGAGATTCTGGTAATCTCTCAGGATACCTCTGCGTACGGTGTGGATGTGAAGCATCGTACCGGTTTCCATAACGGCGAGCCGGTCAAAACCAGCATGGTTGATCTGTGCGAACAGTTATCAAAACTGGGGATCTGGACGCGCCTGCATTACGTCTACCCCTACCCGCACGTTGATGACGTGATCCCGCTGATGGCAGAAGGGAAAATCCTGCCGTATCTGGACATCCCGTTACAGCATGCCAGCCCGCGTATTCTTAAATTGATGAAACGCCCAGGCTCCGTAGACAGACAGCTGGCGCGCATCAAGCAGTGGCGTGAAATCTGCCCTGAACTGACGCTGCGCTCCACCTTCATTGTTGGTTTCCCGGGTGAAACGGAAGAAGACTTCCAGATGTTGCTCGACTTCCTGAAAGAAGCTCGTCTGGATCGCGTGGGCTGCTTTAAATACAGCCCGGTAGAAGGCGCTGGCGCTAATGACCTGCCGGATCAAATCCCGGAAGAGGTGAAAGAAGAACGCTGGAACCGCTTTATGCAATTGCAACAGCAGATCTCTGCTGAACGTTTGCAAGAGAAAGTGGGCCGCGAGATTCTGGTTATCGTTGATGAAGTTGACGAAGAAGGCGCAATTGGTCGTAGCATGGCTGATGCTCCGGAAATCGACGGCGCGGTATACCTGAATGGTGAAACCAAGGTGAAACCTGGTGATATCATCCGCGTGAAGGTCGAAAACGCAGATGAATACGATCTGTGGGGTTCACGCGTTTAATAAGCGTAACTCAACCGTAGGCCGGATAAGCGTTACGTCTTATCCGGCCTGTAATTTATCCTTTTATCTTCGGGTCCAGCGCGTCGCGCAGACCATCTCCCAGTAAGTTAAACGCCAGCACCGTCAGGAATATCGCTACCGCCGGGAAAATCGCCACGTGCGGCGCGATCACCATGTCAGCACGCGCTTCATTAAGCATTGCCCCCCACTCCGGCGTCGGCGGCTGTGCGCCTAATCCCAGAAATGACAGGCTCGCGGCAGAGATGATCGACGTGCCAATTCGCATGGTAAAAAAGACCACGATCGATGAAACCGTACCCGGCAGGATATGGTTAAAAATGATGGTCGTATCGCTGGCACCAATACTGCGCGCAGACTCAATAAACGTCTGTTGCTTCAGCACCAGTGTATTTCCGCGCACCAGGCGCGCGAAAGCAGGAATGGAGAAAATGGCCACGGCGATAATCACGTTCGCAATGCCGCTGCCCAGCACGGCGACCACGGCTATCGCCAGCAGAATGCCGGGAAAGGCGAACAGCACATCGCAGATACGCATAATCAGCCGATCCCACCAACCTTCGTAGTATCCCGCCAGCAGACCCAGCACTGTGCCAATCGCCGCGCCAATAAACACGGCAAAGACTCCTGCCGCCAGCGAGATTTGGGCGCCAACCAGCACGCGGCTAAAGATATCTCGTCCCAGAGAATCGACACCAAACCAGTGCAGCATCGACGGCCCATCATTCAAACGGTCATAATCGAAGTAATTTTCGGCATCAAATGGCGTCAACCAGCGAGCAAAAATCGCCACCATGATCAGGAGCAATACAAACAGCCCAGCGAACATCGCCATGTGCTGTCGACGAAAACGACGCCAGAACTCATGCCACGGTGTGCGTATCTGCTCTGGCTTAACAAGGGGCATTGCATTCAAAATCGCCTGTCGGCGCCAGTTAAAAAGTCGCATCCTTACTTGTACCTGATAGCCGGATTAATGGCGGCGTAAAGCACATCCACCACTAAGTTGATAAGAATAAACTCCAGAGAAAACAACAGTACCTCGGCCTGAATCACCGGGTAGTCGCGCATTTCGACGGAGTCAACCAGCAGTCGCCCAAGCCCAGGCCAGTTGAACACCTTCTCAACCACGATTGATCCACCAAGCAAAAAGCCAAACTGTAGTCCCATCATGGTGACCACCGGGATCATTGCGTTACGCAGACCATGTTTTAACACCACCCAGGTCTCACTCACCCCTTTAGCCCGCGCGGTGCGCATATAGTCTTCGCTGAGCACATCGACGAACGAGGCGCGGGTAAACCGGGCCAGCACCGCAGCCACCGCCGCGCCCAGCGTAATAGACGGGAGGATATAGTGCAGCCAGGTGTCAGCGCCAACGGTGGGTAACCAACCGAGCTCAACGGAGAATATCTGCATGAGCAGCATGCCAAGCGCAAACGCCGGGAACGAGATCCCGGTGACCGCCAGCGTCATACTCAACCTGTCCGGCCAGCGATTGCGCCATACGGCTGCAATGATCCCCGCCGTCATACCAAATAACACAGCCCATGCCATACTCGCAATTGTCAGCCATAACGACGGCATAAAACGGCTGGCTATCTCTTCGGAAACCGGGCGACGAGAAACCATCGACGTGCCAAAATCGCCTTGCAACACGTTGGTCATGTAATGCCAGAACTGAATATGCAGCGGTTGGTCCAGCCCCAACTGCTTGCGTACCAGTTCAATCACCTCGGCATCAGCTTCCGGTCCGGCAATCAGCCGGGCCGGATCGCCGGGTAACAGGTGAACAAATAAAAACACCAGCACCGCAACAATCAACAGAGTTGGAATCAACCCCAGCAGGCGCTTGAAAACATAGTTAAGCATCACACTCCCTTCGCCGGCCCCTGGTTAGCGGGGCCGAATGAATAGCTTATTTTAAATCCGCATCATCAAAGCTAAATCCGGTATCCGGCATAATCCAGAACCCGGTCAATCTGGTGCTGTGCGCCGAAATCAGTTTTTCCACTACCAGTGGGATCCACGGCGACTCTTTCCAGATAATATCCTGCGCATCCTTGTACAGCTTCGCTTTCTGCGCCGGATCGTTGGTTTGCAACGCTGCCGCTAAATCACTGTCCACCTGCTTATTGCTATAGAACGCCGTATTAAACAGTGTTGGCGGCCAGTTTTGTGATGCAAATAGCGGTGACAGCGCCCAGTCAGCTTCCCCCGTAGAGGCAGACCAGCCGGTGTAGAACATCCGCACCCCGCTCTCTTTCTGCGCTTTACCCTCAACTTCCGCCGCGCGCTGGCCGGCATCCATCGCTGTTACCTGAGCCTTAACTCCCACCTGCGCCAGCTGCTGCTGGGTAAATTGCAGCACTTTCTGCGCGGTACTGTGATTATGCGAAGACCATAGCGTGGTGGTAAAACCGTTCGGATAACCTGCTTCTTTCAGCAGTTCGCGCGCTTTCGCCGGGTCGTATGGCCATGGCGTATAGCTTTGCGCATAGGCTATCGACGGAGGAAGAACGCCCGTTGCTGGCGTGGCATAACCCGCAAACGCCACTTTCACCAGCGCCTGGCGGTTGATGGCATAATTCAGCGCTTCACGCACCTTCGGGTTGTCGAATGGTTTTTGCGTGACGTTCATGCTGATATAACGTTGCATAATAGACGGACTGGCCACCAGTTCCAGGTTTTTGTTCTTCGCCAGTAACGCCGCCTGCTCGTAAGGGATCGGGAAGGCAAACTGCGCTTCCCCGGTCTGCAGCATGGCCGCACGCGTGTTGTTGTCGGTCACCGGACGCCAGGTAATCGTATCCAGCTTTGGCAGCCCTTCCTGCCAGTAACCCGCGAACTTCTTAACCTTCACAAAATCTGTCTGATTCCAGGTATCAAGCTGGTACGGCCCGGTCCCCACAGGGTGGAAACCGATCTCCTTACCGTATTTCTCCAGCGCGGCGGGAGAAATCATTGCCGTTGCCGGATGTGCCAGAATATTGATAAAAGCAGAGAATGGCTGTTTGAGCGTAATATTCACCGTCGACGGATCGACGACTTCGGTTTTATCGATATTCTTATACAGGTTGTAGCGTTTCAGACGGTTTTCCGGATTGCTGGCGCGGTCGAGGTTGGCTTTAACCGCATCGGCGTTGAAGTCGGTGCCATCCTGAAATTTCACGCCCTGACGCAGCTTAAGAGTGTAAGTCAGGCCATCATCAGAAACCGTATAGCTCTCTGCCAGCACATTTTTCAGCTTCATCTCTTTATCAAGACCAAACAGTCCCTGATAAAACGACTTCGCTACCGCCTGCGACAATGTGTCATTCGCGTCATAGGGGTCAAGCGTGGTGAAATTGGATCCTACCGCTACCACCACGTCTTTGGCGGCCCAGCCAGGCGATGCGGCCAGCGCAGAGGCCACTCCCACAGCAACCAGCCATTTCCGAGCAACAATTTTTGTCATGTTATTCTCCTTAAACCCTGTCTGCCTGTTATAAACGTGAAAGCGCATTTTCTGGTTGCCCACGCGCAACATAATGTTCCGGGCCAACTAACTGTAACGACACGGGGGAAATCTCTTCGCCGCGCTTGCGGATATTGCTGGGGATATCATCCGACAACAGCACACGCTGTGGTCGGTGATGCGATGGATCGGCAACTGGTACTGCCGCCATCAGTTTGCGCGTATACGGATGTTGCGGATTTTCAAACACCGCGCGTCGGGGGCCAATCTCAACGATTTGCCCGAGATACATCACCGCCACACGGTGACTGATCCGTTCCACCACCGCCATATCGTGGGAAATAAACAGGTATGCAATTCCCATTTCCCGCTGCAGGTCGAGCAACAGGTTGATAATTTGCCCACGAATTGAAACATCCAACGCCGAGACAGATTCATCGGCAATAATCACTTTGGGATTGAGTGCCAATGCCCGTGCAATACAGATACGCTGACGCTGACCGCCGGAAAACTCGTGCGGATAGCGCCAGGCATGCTCAGGCAGCAATCCTACGCGTTCCAGCAGCCATGCAACTCGTTTTGACCCCGCATCCCCCTGCAATAACCCATGCACCCGTAGCGGCTCCAGAATGGAATATCCCACCGTCTGACGTGGATCGAGCGAGGCATACGGATCCTGGAAGATAAACTGAATATCCCGACGCAGCGGCTGCAACTTGCTGGCAGCAAGGGTATCAATACGCTGTCCGTTGAAAATGATTTCCCCACGCTGAGACTCAACCAGGCGCAACAGCGCCCGCCCGGTGGTGGATTTCCCACAGCCCGACTCACCCACCAGCGAGAGCGTTTCTCCCGGCCACAGGTCAAAGCTGACGTTTTCCACTGCATGCACCTCGCGAGTTACGCGATTTAGAATGCCGCTACGCAGAGGAAAACGCGTCACCAGGTTACGTACCTGCAAAATTGGCTCGCCTTCAACCACGGTATCCTGTTCGGTCTGTGGCTCTACATGGCTGGGATCGTGTAATGAAATAAGCGGGAAACGGCGCGGAAGTTCATGCCCGTTCATTGCCCCAAGCTGCGGCACGGCTGCCAGCAGCGCTTTAGTATAAGGATGCTGGGGAGCGTGAAAAATCTGCTCAACGCTGCCGGTTTCTACCGCCTCGCCCTGATACATCACCAGCACGCGGTCGGCAATATCCGCCACAACGCCCATATCGTGGGTAATAAAGATCACTCCCATCGACATATCCTGCTGCAACACTTTTATCAGTTGCAGGATCTGCGCCTGAATGGTGACATCCAGCGCGGTTGTCGGCTCATCAGCAATTAAAACCGCAGGGCGACACGACAGTGCCATGGCGATCATCACCCGCTGGCGCATACCGCCGGAAAGCTGGTGTGGATAACGCGATAAAATCGCCTTCGCCTCGGGGATACGCACCTGATCGAGCATTCGCTTCGCTTCTACCATCGCCTCTTCGTGACTGGCACCCTGGTGCAAGCGGATAGACTCGGCAATTTGCTCGCCCACGGTAAACACCGGATTAAGCGATGTCATAGGCTCCTGGAAGATCATCGCGATATCCGCACCGCGCACGTGACGCATTTGTGATGCGCTCTGTTCACCCAGCTCAATAACCTGTCGATTACGGCGTCGGAGGAGCATTTCATCGCAGCTCACCTCGCCGCCGGACTGTTCAATCAGACGCATCAGCGACAAGGCGGTCACCGACTTACCAGAACCAGACTCGCCGACTATCGCCAGCGTTTCGCCACGCTTCAGGCGAAATGACAGATTGCGCACTGCGCTGACACGCTGCTGCTCCTGTTCAAAGGCAATATTCAGATTGCTGACTGCCAGCACATCGCTGGCATCAAGCTCATCACTGTGTGGCAACGCTATCTCCTTTTTCCCGATAAATACCGGTGGTTGGCGTATCACCTGCGTATCCCCAGGCGCGGTACATGCCTTCGCTGTTAAACGGCAAAGCGACATTGCCTTCATGATCGATAGCAATTAAACCGCCGCTGCCGCCAAGCGCCGGTAATTTTTCCATCACTACGCGTTCACACGCTTCGGATAAACTCAGACCGCCGTAGTCCATCAACGCCGCAATGTCATAGGCCGCCAAAGCACGAATAAAGACTTCTCCGGTTCCGGTGCAGGAGACTGCCACACTTGCATTATTGGCATAACAGCCTGCGCCAACCAACGGACTGTCACCCACCCGCCCCGGTAATTTATTGGTCATCCCGCCGGTCGATGTTGCTGCCGCCAGATTGCCAAACATATCTAACGCGACCGCACCCACGGTACCCATTTTGTTGTTTTCATCCAGCGGGCTCGCGCTATGGTCCAGCACCGTTTCACCCGCTGTTCGCGCCGCCAGAAGTTGAGCGTAGCGTTCTGGCGTCGAGAAAATATCCGCTGATACGCGCTCCATACCCTGCGCAATGGCAAAGTTTTCAGCCCCTTCACCTATCATCATGACGTGTGGGCTGTGTTCCATTACCAGGCGTGCCGCGAGAATCGGGTTTCGCAGATGGCTTACCCCGGCGACGGCGCCTGCGTTCAGCGTATTACCGTCCATCACACAGGCGTCCAGCTCATGGGTTTCATCACGGGTATACACCGCGCCAATTCCGGCATTAAACAATGGACACTCTTCCAGCAGGCGCACGGCCTCGGTAACGACATCCAGTGCGCTACGACCGTCTTCAAGCATCCGCTGGCCGGTTTCAACGATATCCGACAGCGCCTGTATATAACGCAACTCTTGCTCCTGGCTCAGCTGCGAACGGGTAATAGCCCCTGCGCCGCCGTGAATTGCAATGACTGCTTTACCCATTTTTTTCGTCCATTAGGTGGCAGGTACCGGGGTTATAAATATCAGAATTTCTGTGACTTATTGATTCGATTTTTGAATATAGAAAGATGCAGACGTCATGTAAAGGTTAAGGCCCGTACCTCACCCCCCCATCCCATCAGGTTATTTAGATGAGTTAATCAGAAAGGGGATCTTCCAACATCGTTGAATATATTATTCAAGCCGATCGGCAATCTGTTTTTTTGCATAAAACACAAAGCGTTCAACAGACGGCATAGACGCAGCCCAGTTCTTTTTGGTTAACCCCAGGTATTCCGCACGCGCGGCTTGCAGCGTGTCAGCATACTCAACGGGTAATTGCGGTATAAGCCAGGAGGCGGCTTCATCTTTAGCGACAATATTGCCCGTAACCAGGCTGTACCAAATACGCGCCAGAGTAAGGATGATATTTCGCTCGTCACCCTCTAAATCGCCCGTTTTCTGCCACATATCAAGAATATGCCGAAATGTTTGCACAACATCGCTAAAAGGAATGACGTTGAATAACGTCTCAGCGGCTTCACCGAACAACGCTACGCTGGCGCGCCTGGCCTGGGTCAGCAGGATGGAAAGATCAGGATCCACCTGTGTCGGTTCAACAATTCCCGCGCGAATATCGTCACGCAACCATTCGCCAAATTGCATTTCTCTTGACGGTGGGAATTGCCAGGGTACAAGTTGTGAATAGATCACGATGGTCACTTCCAGCGCCCGATATCTATCAACGCTACCAGGCGGGGCTGATATTTCCAGAAAACCCTGCATCAGATCTTTTCTTTGCCGGGTATTAAGTGGCTGCCTAATGGTAACCAGTAAATCGATATCGCTTTGGGGCTTTAAGCCACCTTCAACAGCAGAGCCATACAAATGAACAGCAACCAGGTCGCCCTCGATAATCCGCGCAATCAGTGCACTGGCGGCATTCACCTGCCGTCGAATTGAATCCGGGATAGTCGCAGACATTTAGCCTCCTGGAGAAAAAGCAGAAATCATGAGTCTATACTGCATTTTTCCTGTAGCGCTAATCTCTGGCAGAAAACCTGTATCAGATCTGATCCTAAGCCTGAGGTAGCATACTGTCCGCGTCCATTTTCTGACATAATGAGCGGATTCGATTTTGCCCCGCAGGAGTCTTCTCATGGAATTTACCGCCGGACTGATGCCGCTTGAAACGGCTCTTTCTCAGATGCTTTCGCGTATTACCCCACTCACCGCCGTCGAAACGCTGCCGCTGGTTCAATGCTTTGGCCGCATTCTGGCCACCGACGTCGTCTCCCCGATTGATGTGCCGGGATTCGATAACTCGGCAATGGATGGCTATGCGGTGCGATTAGCCGATTTACAATCAGACCAGCCTCTTGCGGTGGCTGGCAAAGCCTTTGCTGGACAGCCATTTCACGGCGAGTGGCCTGCGGGAACCTGCATCCGTATTATGACCGGAGCCCCGGTGCCTGCCGGTTGTGAAGCCGTGGTAATGCAGGAGCAAACGGAACAAACTGACGACGGTGTGCGTTTTACCGCCGACGTCCGCAGCGGACAAAATATTCGTCTGCGCGGTGAAGATATTGCAAACGGCGCGGTGGTATTCCCCACAGGAACTCGTCTGACAACCGCCGAGCTTCCCGTGCTGGCTTCGCTCGGTATTGCCGAGGTCCCCGTTGTGCGTAAAGTCCGCGTGGCATTGTTCTCCACCGGTGATGAGCTGCAATTGCCGGGTCAGCCGCTGGGCGACGGGCAGATTTATGACACAAACCGTCTGACCGTTCACCTGATGCTGCAGCAGTTGGGCTGCGAGGTGATCAACTTAGGGATTATTCGCGACAATCCCAACGCGCTGCGGGCCGCATTTATCGAAGCCGACAGCCAGGCCGACGTCGTCATCAGCTCTGGTGGCGTTTCGGTAGGCGAAGCGGATTACACCAAAACCATTCTGGAAGAGCTGGGAGAAATTGCCTTCTGGAAGCTGGCTATCAAACCCGGTAAACCGTTCGCCTTTGGCAAACTGAGCAACAGCTGGTTTTGCGGCCTGCCGGGTAACCCGGTGTCTGCTGCCCTCACCTTTTATCAACTGGTACAACCGCTGCTGGCGAAACTCAGCGGCAACACCGCCTGTGGGTTGCCTCCGCGCCAGCGCGTGCGCACCGCTTCACGCCTGAAGAAAACGCCAGGGCGTCTGGATTTTCAGCGTGGTGTATTGCAGCGTACCGCGGAAGGCGAACTGGAAGTCACTACCACCGGGCACCAGGGCTCGCATATTTTTAGCTCCTTTAGCCAGGGCAATTGCTTTATTGTGCTGGAGCGCGATCGCGGTAACGTTGAGGTCGGAGAATGGGTTGAAGTTGAGCCATTTAACGCACTGTTTGGAGGTCTGTAATGGCAGAACTCAGCGACCAGGAGATGATGCGCTATAACCGGCAAATCATTCTGCGCGGCTTCGATTTCGAAGGTCAGGAAGCGCTCAAAGATGCGCGGGTACTGGTCGTTGGTCTGGGGGGACTGGGATGTGCTGCAACCCAGTACCTTGCTGGTGCTGGCGTCGGGCATTTAACCCTGCTCGACTTTGACACGGTCTCCGTGTCGAACCTCCAACGCCAGACGCTGCACAGCGATGCAACCGTAGGGCAACCAAAAGTGATATCCGCTCGTGACGCGCTAACGCGGATTAACCCTTATATCGCCATTACGCCGGTGAATGCGCTGCTGGACGATAGCGAGATTCACGCGCTTATTGCCGAACACGATTTGGTGCTGGACTGTACGGATAACGTCAGCATCCGCAATCAGCTGAATGCCGGATGCTTTGCCGCCAGAGTTCCGCTGGTTTCCGGTGCAGCAATTCGCATGGAAGGGCAAATTACCGTCTTTACGTATCAGGAAGGCGAGCCCTGCTACCGTTGCCTGAGCCGTTTGTTCGGTGAAAACGCCCTGACCTGCGTAGAAGCCGGAGTGATGGCCCCGCTGATCGGCGTGATCGGCTCGTTACAGGCGATGGAAGCCATTAAGCTGCTGGCAAACTACGGTAAACCGGCATCCGGAAAAATCGTCATGTACGATGCCATGACCTGCCAGTTTCGCGAAATGAAGCTGATGCGTAATCCGGGGTGCGAGGTCTGCGGGCAATAAACGAAAGCCCCGGCGGCGTTTGTTATCCGGGGCTGAATTAATATACGTTCAATACGTCAGTGATTTAACGTCATCTTCAGAAAGCCCAGTAATCCTCACGATGACCGCCCGTGGGAGACCATCGTCCAGCATTGAGTGAGCAATGCGTAACGCTTCCTCGCGGCGGCCTTCAACCAAGCCTTTTTGCATTCCTTCCCGCATCCCCTTTCGCTGTCCTGCCCTACGTATTTTTTCCACAATATTCATTGTACTCTCCTTGTGTTCGGGTACCCGCTGCGCCAGCTTGCGCATAAATCGTCCAAAGCGCGGTTTGTGACCGTGCTGGATTAGCAGGTAATTAAACAGCGCTTTTAGCTGGCTGTCATTAGCGCTTCCGGTAACCAACAGCGCGGCCAGCTTGTCCACCAACCCCATCAAATCGCGCTGACGAATATGCTTTTGAATCAGTTCCAGAAGAGCAATGCGTCGGTGCTGCATAATTTCTTCATCTGGAACAACGGTAATATCTACCAGCGGAAAAGCTGACAGGTAGAGCTGACGTGCAAGTGTTGGATTATCAAACTCATCCAGCCAGCATAGAGAGAAGGGATAAGGTGTATCGATTCCGTGATAAAACAGCATCGGCACAACTAAAGGTAACGTATTATGCCCGGCGTCGAGGTGATTTTGCATTGCCGCTATCGCATAACGCATCAGGCGAAATGCCATATGAACATCCGGGCGGCTTTGATGTTCGATTACGACATAAATATAGCCGTGCCCTTCACTGGTTTTCATCGACCAAAGTACATCGGAATAATATGCACGTAAGTTATCCTCGATAAAACTGGTCGGTTGCAGCTTTAATGTCGAAAAATCGCACAGCGTTCGTAGCGTGGAGGGAAGATGGATTTCAATGAAATCGCGCGCCGTTTCCGGGTATTTTAAAAACGTTTTAAATAGCGCATCGTGCGGCGTGGATGTGGGTGATTTTTTCATGGCGGTCCGTCACCTGATTAACATGATGACACGACTGTACCTGCCATGATGACGGGTCGCATGCCGACTTTGTCGGTTTTACGAGGGGGATTCGCAGATAAAAGCGTACAACTGCAACACATTCATTTTGACGGAATCATGTACGCAATAATGCCGGGGCTACATCCCGGCACTCTCGTTTAAATAGATGTGCGACCGAATGCGCTCTGCCAGTCGTGCTCAAACTTCGCGACGGCAGCATCAACTGCCGGAGAGCTAATCATCTGCTGAGCAACGTCCAGCGGTAGCGTGATGGACTCGCAGCCTGCCAGCAGGCAATCCAGCGCCTGACGCGGCGTTTTAAAACTGGCTGCCAGTACTTTGGCGTGCGGGGCATGCATTTTCAGTAACGTCTGCAGGTCGGTCACCGTCTGAATGCCATCCCCTCCTTGCGCATCCACGCGGTTAACGTATGGCGCAACATATTCCGCACCTGCCAGTGCAGCCAATAACCCTTGAGCTGCACCGTATACCGCAGTACCCAACGTCGGGATCCCTTCTTCTTTCAGCAATTTTATAGCCGCCAGACCTTCTGCTGTTACCGGCACTTTGACCACGATATCAGCAATGATTGCCCGCAGCTTACGCGCATCGCTAACCATCCCTTCGGCAGTGGTCGCCATCACCTGAGCAAACAGACGGCCTTGTCCTCCCATCGCTTCCTGCAGTTGCGGCAGTAGTACTTCCAGCGTCTGGTTCCCCGCCGCCACAATGCTCGGGTTAGTGGTCACCCCTGCCAGCGGGAAAATGCGCGCCAGAGCTTTTACCACATCAACATCAGACGTATCTAAATAGAGTTCCATAACCTTTCCTCAAACGATTAATTAGCATGAATAAAAGGTAACACGGCGAAACCTCACGGTTAGTTGACGCACGTCAATATAACTTTCATTCGAAAGTAATTTAATCTTTATACGAAAGAAAAGAGGTCGCTTATGATTTTCAATATCCAGCGCTATTCCACGCATGATGGTCCCGGGATCCGTACTGTGGTGTTCCTTAAGGGATGCTCCCTGGGCTGTCGGTGGTGCCAGAATCCGGAAAGTCGCGCCCGTACGCAGGATCTGCTCTATGACGCACGCCTGTGCCTTGATGGTTGCGATCTTTGTGTTCAGGCAGCACCCGCAGTAATTGAGCGGGCACTAAGCGGGTTGCTGATTCATCGCGAAAAACTGACCGATGACGATCTGACGGCGCTGACCCACTGCTGTCCAACGCAGGCGCTAACCGTCTGTGGAGAGATAAAAAGCGTGGACGAAATCATGGCGACCGTATTGCGTGATAAACCGTTTTACGATCGCAGCGGAGGGGGCCTCACCCTGTCCGGTGGTGAACCGTTTATGCAGCCAGAGCTGGCGGCTTCTTTGCTCAAAGCCAGCCACGACGCCGGCATTCATACCGCAGTGGAAACCTGCCTGCATGTCCCGTGGAAATATATTGAACCATCATTATCTGACGTCGATCTGTTTCTGGCCGATCTAAAACACGTGGCGGATGCGCCGTTTAAACAGTGGACCGATGGCAGCGCCTCTCGTGTGCTGGAAAATCTAAAAAAACTGGCCGCAGCTGGTAAAAAAATGATTATCCGCGTACCGCTGATTCAGGGATTCAACGCTGACGAAGCCGCCATCCAGGCTATTACCGATTTTGCTGCCGACGAGCTTCACGTCGGGGAGATTCATTTTTTGCCCTACCACACCCTTGGTATCAACAAATACCACTTACTCAGTCAACCCTACAACGCACCGGATAAACCGCTTGATGCGCCTGCACTGCTCGAATTTGCCCAGCAGTATGCCAGCCTTAAAGGTTTAACCGCGACCCTACGAGGATAATCGCCATGACCACTCTGAAACTGGACACACTCAGCGATCGTATCAAAGCGCATAAAACAGCCCTGATCCACATCGTGAAACCGCCGGTTTGTACCGAGCGCGCCCAGCACTATACCGAGATGTATCAGCAACACCTGGATAAGCCGATCCCGGTACGCCGCGCGCTGGCGCTGGCCCATCATCTGGCGGAACGCACCATCTGGATCAAGCATGACGAACTGATTATCGGTAACCAGGCAAGCGAAGTGCGCGCCGCGCCGATCTTCCCGGAATACACCGTCTCCTGGATTGAAAAAGAGATCGACGACCTCGCCGACAGACCGGGCGCAGGCTTTGCGGTAAGCGAAGAGAATAAACGCGTCTTACACGAGGTGTGTCCGTGGTGGCGTGGTCAGACCGTGCAGGATCGCTGCTACGGGATGTTCACTGACGAGCAGAAAGGGCTGCTGGAAACCGGCATTATCAAAGCCGAAGGTAATATGACCTCCGGCGACGCACACCTGGCGGTGAACTTCCCGCTACTACTGGAAAAAGGTCTCGACGGCCTGCGCCACAAGGTCGATGAACGTCGCTCCCGCATCAATCTGACGTGTCTGGACGATCTCCACGGCGATCAGTTCCTGAAAGCGATTGATATCGTGCTGGAGGCCGTCAGCCTGCACATTGAGCGCTTTGCCGCGCTGGCGCGTAAAATGGCGTCCACAGAAACGCGCACCAGCCGTCGTGATGAACTGCTGACCATGGCGGAAAACTGTGATGTGATTGCCCATGAGCCACCAAAAACATTCTGGCAGGCGTTGCAGTTGTGCTATTTCATCCAGTTGATTCTGCAAATTGAATCTAACGGTCACTCAGTGTCGTTTGGCCGTATGGATCAGTACCTCTACCCGTTCTACCGTCGCGACGTAGAACTGAATCAGAGCCTCGATCGTGAGCACGCCATTGAGCTGTTGCACAGCTGCTGGCTGAAACTGCTGGAAGTGAACAAAATCCGTTCCGGCTCCCATTCGAAAGCCTCAGCGGGCAGCCCGCTCTATCAGAACGTAACCATAGGTGGCCAGAACCTGGTCAGCGGTCAGGCGATGGATGCCGTCAACCCGCTCTCCTACGCCATTCTGGAATCATGTGGTCGCCTGCGTTCTACTCAGCCGAACCTGAGCGTGCGTTATCACGCGGGGATGAGTAATGACTTCCTTGATGCCTGCGTGCAGGTGATCCGCTGCGGCTTCGGGATGCCAGCCTTTAACAACGATGAAATCGTCATTCCGGAATTCATTAAGCTGGGCATTGAACCGCAAGACGCCTATGACTATGCAGCGATTGGTTGCATCGAAACCGCCGTTGGCGGCAAATGGGGCTACCGCTGCACCGGCATGAGCTTTATTAACTTTGCCCGCGTGATGCTGGCGGCGCTGGAAGGCGGACGCGATGCCACCAGCGGCAAAGTCTTCCTGCCGCAGGAAAAAGCGCTCTCAGCTGGCAACTTCAACAATTTCGATGAAGTGATGGATGCCTGGGATACACAGATTCGCTACTACACGCGTAAATCCATTGAAATCGAGTATGTCGTTGACACCATGCTGGAAGAGAACGTACACGATATTCTGTGCTCCGCGCTGGTAGACGACTGTATCGAACGCGCGAAAAGCATTAAGCAAGGCGGCGCGAAGTATGACTGGGTATCAGGTTTGCAGGTGGGTATCGCCAACCTCGGCAACAGCCTGGCAGCAGTGAAGAAACTGGTCTTTGAACAGGGCGCTATCGGTCAACAACAACTGGCCGCCGCGCTGGCCGATGATTTTGACGGTCTGACCCATGAGCAGTTACGCCAACGGCTAATCAACGGCGCACCAAAATACGGCAACGATGACGATAGCGTTGATACGCTGCTGGCCCGCGCTTATCAGACTTATATCGATGAACTGAAACAGTATCATAATCCGCGTTACGGACGTGGCCCGGTTGGCGGCAATTACTACGCCGGGACCTCGTCTATTTCTGCAAACGTGCCGTTTGGCGCAGCAACGATGGCAACGCCGGATGGCCGTAAAGCACACACTCCACTGGCAGAAGGCGCAAGCCCGGCTTCCGGTACGGACCATCTCGGCCCAACTGCGGTAATTGGCTCGGTGGGTAAACTGCCGACCGGTTCGATTCTCGGTGGCGTGCTGTTAAATCAGAAGCTGAACCCGGCCACGCTGGAAAATGAGTCTGACAAACAAAAGCTGATGATTCTGTTGCGTACCTTCTTTGAAGAGCACAAAGGTTGGCATATTCAGTACAACATCGTTTCTCGTGAAACGCTGCTGGAAGCCAAAAAACACCCGGATCAGTACCGTGATCTGGTGGTGCGTGTAGCGGGTTATTCCGCCTTCTTCACCGCTCTCTCACCGGATGCACAGGACGATATCATCGCGCGCACTGAACATATGCTGTAGCCCTCCCGCCCGGTGGCGCTGCGCTTACCGGGCTTACATACTCCCCTTTAGCCGGGTAAGGCGAAGTTGCCACCTGGCGTTTTACTTTCATTCGAAATTAAATTTGTGCTTTAGTTCACATTGTTATTAAAATGTTTCTGGTCGCAGTTATGAGCCAGGAGCATATATGACCATCAAAGTTATCGTCACCGATATGGACGGAACTTTTCTCGACGACGCCAAGCAATACGATCGTGCACGCTTTATGGCGCAGTATCAGGAACTGAAGAAACGAGATATTGAATTTGTCGTGGCAAGCGGCAACCAGTATTACCAGTTGATCTCCTTTTTCCCGCAGCTCAAAGATGAGATCTCTTTTGTCGCCGAGAACGGGGCGCTGGTGTTTGAACATGGCAAACAGCTGTTTCACGGCGAACTTACGCGCCACGAATCACGCATTGTCATTGGCGAACTGCTCAAAGATAAGCAGCTCAACTTTGTGGCCTGTGGACTGCAAAGCGCCTACGTGAGCGAAAATGCCCCAGAGTCCTTTGTCGGTTTGATGTCAAAACACTACCACCGCCTGAAACCCGTAAAGGATTATCAGGATATCGACGATGTGCTGTTCAAGTTCTCGCTGAATTTACCGGACCAACAGATCCCGCTGGTTATCGATCACCTTCATTCTGCTCTAGACGGCATTATGAAGCCCGTCACCAGCGGCTTTGGGTTTATCGACCTGATCATTCCAGGCTTACATAAAGCCAACGGAATCAGCCGTCTGCTAAAACGCTGGAACCTGTCACCGCAAAACGTGGTCGCCATTGGCGACAGTGGCAATGACGCGGAAATGCTGAAGATGGCGCACTACTCTTTCGCCATGGCCAATGCGGCAGAGAGCATCAAAGCGATTGCCCGCTATCAGACCGATGACAATAACCATCAAGGCGCGCTGAACGTAATTCAGGCAGTGCTGGATAACACTTCACCTTTTAACGTCTGATCCTGCCAACCGGGGTATCCCTCATCCCGGTTTTCACTCTTTTTCTATTTTGCTCACACCAGCAGGTTTTTAAACTTGCATTAACCAATTTTTAACTTATATTGTCACTTGCAATCAAATTTAGTTTCGAATGAAGATTAATGCGAGGTGGTTATGGCTTTTACTTTTACCAGCGACACGTTGCCCGCCGATCACAAAGCGGCAATCCGTCAGATGAAACAGCAACTGCGGGCACAGCTTGGGGATGTTCAGTTGATCTTCAATCAGCTGAGCGATGCCATTGCCACCCGCGTGGCGGAAATCAACGCTCTCAAAGCGCAAGGTTCCCCGGTATGGCCTGTGTTGTCCTATGCGGATATCAAAGCGGGTCGCGTGAGTGCAGAGCAGCGTGAAGAAATTAAGCGTCGCGGATGCGCAGTCATTAAAGGGCATTTCCCCCGCGAACAGGCGTTGGCATGGGATCAGTCGATGCTTGATTACCTGGATCGCAACCATTTTGATGACGTCTACAAAGGGCCAGGCGATAACTTCTTCGGCACCCTGAGCGCATCGCGACCTGAAATCTACCCCATTTACTGGTCCCAGGCGCAGATGCAGGCCCGCCAAAGTGAAGAAATGGCCAATGCGCAGTCGTTCCTCAATCGTCTTTGGACATTTTCAAGCGAAGGTAAACAATGGTTTAACCCGGATGTCAGCGTTATCTACCCTGACCGTATACGCCGCCGTCCGCCGGGAACCACCTCCAAAGGGCTGGGCGCGCATACGGATTCCGGCGCGCTGGAACGCTGGCTGCTGCCTGCGTATCAGCAGGTATTTGCTCATGTTTTCAATGGCAAGCTGGCAGATTACGATCCATGGCAGGCTGCGCATCGCACCGAAGTAGAAGAGTACACGGTGGATAACACCACCAAATGTTCAGTGTTCCGTACCTTCCAGGGCTGGACTGCGTTGTCCGATATGCTGCCAGGTCAGGGATTGTTGCACGTGGTTCCGATTCCTGAAGCGATGGCGTATGTGCTGTTACGCCCATTGCTTGACGATGTGCCGGAAGATGAGCTTTGCGGCGTAGCGCCCGGCAGAGTCCTGCCGATTTCTGCGCAATGGCATCCGTTGCTGATTGAAGCGTTAACCAGCATTCCACAACTGGACGCCGGAGACTCCGTGTGGTGGCATTGCGATGTGATTCACTCCGTCGCGCCTGTAGAAAATCAGCAGGGCTGGGGTAACGTTATGTATATCCCTGCCGCCCCGATGTGCGAAAAAAATCTGGCCTACGCCCACAAAGTGAAAGCTGCGCTGGAAAAAGGCGCATCGCCGGGTGATTTCCCGCGAGAGGATTATGAAACTAACTGGGAAGGACGCTTCACGCTGGAGGATTTGAATATCCACGGTAAACGCGCGCTGGGGATTATTTAATATGTAGCTTACACAATTTTCCCTAGGTATTTCGCGTTACAGGAAGGCGACCAGCCTGTAAATCCCCGGGAGCTTACATAAGTAAGTGACCGGGGTGAACAGGTGCAGCCAACACACCTGTAACACGAAAGACGACGGGTGAATTAACCGTCAATACCTTTACTACGCAGGTAATCTTCGTAGTTGCCGGTGAAGTCGATCACGCGTTCCGGCGTAATCTCAATCACGCGGGTCGCCAGGGAACTGACGAACTCACGGTCGTGAGAAACAAAGATCAACGTGCCCTGATACATTTCCAGCGCCATGTTCAGCGACTCGATAGATTCCATATCCAGGTGGTTGGTCGGTTCATCCATGACCAGGATATTCGGTTTCTGCATCATCAGCTTACCGAACAGCATGCGTCCTTTTTCACCACCGGAGAGCACTTTTGCAGGTTTCTTGATATCGTCCTGGCTGAAAAGCAGACGGCCAAGGAAGCTGCGCACAACCTGCTCATCATCGCCTTCTTGTTTCCACTGGCTCATCCATTCGAAGACGGTCAGATCGTTTTCAAACTCGTATTCATGATCCTGCGCGTAGTAACCCACCTGGGCGTTTTCAGACCACTTAACGGTACCGTTGTCCGGCTGCAAATCGCCAACCAACGTTTTCAGCATGGTGGATTTACCCACGCCGTTGGCACCAATGATGGCAACCTTCTCCCCTACTTCCAGCAGCAGGTTGAAGTTTTTAAACAGCGGACCTTCATCAAAACCTTTCGCCAGCGCTTCCACTTCCAGCGCGTTACGGAACAGTTTCTTATCCTGTTCGAAGCGGATGAACGGGTTCTGACGGCTGGACGCTTTCACTTCGTCGAGCTTGATCTTATCAATCTGACGCGCACGAGAGGTCGCCTGTCGAGATTTAGACGCGTTGGCGCTAAAGCGGCTGACGAAGGATTGCAGATCGGCAATCTGTGCTTTCTTCTTGGCGTTATCGGCCAGCAGACGTTCACGCGCCTGGGTTGCCGCCGTCATGTATTCGTCGTAGTTACCCGGATAAACACGCAGTTCGCCATAGTCCAGATCCGCCATGTGTGTACAGACCATGTTCAGGAAGTGACGGTCGTGCGAAATGATGATCATGGTGCTGTCACGCTCGTTCAGCGTCTGCTCCAGCCAGCGAATGGTGTCGATATCCAGGTTGTTCGTTGGTTCGTCGAGCAGCAGAATGTCCGGGTTAGAGAACAGCGCCTGCGCCAGAAGCACACGCAGCTTCCAGCCGGGCGCGACTTCGCTCATCGGGCCGTAATGCTGTTCTACCGGAATACCTACGCCCAGCAGCAGTTCACCCGCACGCGCTTCCGCAGAGTAGCCGTCCATTTCGCCATACTGAACTTCGAGATCAGCAACTTTATAGCCGTCTTCTTCGCTCATCTCAGCCAGGGCGTAAATGCGATCGCGCTCCTGCTTCACTTCCCACAGTTCAGCGTGACCCATGATCACGGTGTCAAGCACGGTGAATTCTTCAAAGGCGAATTGATCCTGGCGCAGCTTACCGATACGCTCGTTAGGATCGAGGGAAACGTTACCCAGCGTCGGTTCGAGGTCGCCGCCGAGAATTTTCATAAAAGTGGATTTACCGCTACCGTTCGCGCCAATCAGGCCGTAACGGTTGCCGCCGCCAAATTTGACGGAAATATTTTCAAACAGCGGCTTACTGCCGAACTGCATGGTGACGTTGCTGGAAACTAACACTGGCGTATCCTGAAAGAGAAAGAAATATGTGACAAACCGCTTATTATGCCATAAGTCTGCAAGAAGATCGCGTCTTCATGCGGAAGGGATAAAGTGAAAACAAAAGGAAAAAAATGTGATTTAGTACACATCCGAATTCCTTGTTGCTCAGATTGCACATATAATGCGTGCCCAACACTACATAAATCTCAACCCACTAGCCTGCCTGGCACTGAATCTCGCATACATGAATATGAATATGAAATTAACAACGCTTTTCGCGGCGGCACTTGCAATAGTTGGTTTTTGTAATACCGCTTCAGCCGTCACGTACCCGCTGCCGACCGATGGTAGCCGTTTGATTGGCCAAAACCAGGTCATTACTATTCCTGAAGGCAACACCCAACCGCTGGAGTATTTTGCGGCAGAGTATCAGATGGGTCTGTCTAACATGCTGGAAGCCAACCCGGGCGTGGATACCTTCCTGCCGAAAGGCGGCACCGTGCTGAACATTCCTCAGCAGTTAATCCTGCCGGATACCGTGCATGAAGGTATTGTTATCAACAGCGCTGAAATGCGTCTGTACTACTACCCGAAAGGCACCAACACCGTCATTGTTCTGCCGATCGGTATCGGCCAGTTGGGCAAAGACACACCAATCAACTGGACCACCAAAGTAGAACGTAAAAAAGCAGGCCCAACCTGGACGCCAACGGCGAAAATGCATGCGGAATACCGCGCTGCAGGCGAGCCGCTGCCAGCCGTTGTTCCGGCTGGTCCGGATAACCCGATGGGACTGTACGCGCTGTATATCGGTCGACTGTATGCTATCCACGGTACCAATGCTAACTTCGGCGTCGGCTTACGTGTCAGCCACGGTTGCGTACGTCTGCGTAACGACGACATCAAATTCTTGTTTGAAAATGTGCCGGTCGGCACCCGTGTACAGTTTATTGATGAGCCGGTAAAAGCCACTACCGAACCAGACGGTAGCCGTTACATCGAAGTACATAACCCGCTGTCTACGACTGAAGCACAGTTCGAAGGCGGGGAAATTGTACCGATTACCCTGACCAAGAGCATTACCAGCATCACCGGTCAGCCTGACGTCGATCAGGCCGTCGTTGAGCAGGCAGTACAGAACCGTTCTGGTATGCCGGTTCGCCTGAACTAATCAGCTATACATGCCCGATGGCGCTACGCTTATCGGGCCTACCAACACTGTAGGCCGGATTAGGCGCCAGCCGCCATCCGGCACACCACATCAATTACATCATCAGCAACAAACCATAACCCACCAGCGCCGCCCATATCAGCATCGGTACCGAATACCAATGAAAACGCCACCAGATCCGGCGGTCGTTTGCCATCCGTAACGCAATGAGATTCGCCAGCGATCCTGGCAACAGCCCAAAGCCGCCCACATTGACCGCCCAGGCCAGAAGCAGCGTTGGCGGGACGTAGTTCAGCAGCAAAATCGTACTGGGCACATTACTGATAAACTGAGACAGGCCAATGGCGGTCAGCCAAAGTCCCGGCGCTGAAAGCGCGCCAATCTGGTGGGTTATCCCCTGCAGGGCCGGAAGCTGCGTCAGCAAGTGCACATCAATGAACATCGCCATAAACACCAACAGCAGCGTCCAGTCTACGCTGAGGATCACGCGGCGAGCCAGCACCATGAACCCTGCCGCCACAATCGCCAGACCCCACAGCTCTTGTTTTAACTCCAGTGCTGCAAGGAAGATGATATACAACACCAGACAGCCCCACACCAGACGCGGTTGCCAGTCAGGTGCGCGCGTACCGGTGTGATAATGCAATGCTTTATTCGGGAAACTAAACCAGCACAGCACCACCAGCGTCAGCATCATGGCCCCCGCAAGCGGCGCCATTTGCCAGGTAAACGCGGTAAACGATAAGCCTGAGCGTCCCCACATCAGAATGTTTTGTGGATTGCCTATTGGCGTTAGCAACGATCCGGCGTTAACCGCCAGCGCCTCAAAGATAATCAGGCGATTCACCGGAATAGCGCACAATTTTTTCAGAGTGATGGTCAGCGGAACAACAATAAACAGCGCAACATCGTTGGTCAGAAACGTCGACAACAACGCCGCCGCCAGCACCATAAATATCGCCAGCTGGCGCTCTGTTTTGAAACGGCGGGTCATCTTGCGCCCTAACACATCGAAGTAACCACTTAGCTCCACGCCTTTGGTCAGTAACATCAGGCCACTGAGCGTGATAATTGTGTGCCAGTCAATCGCTCCCGGCCACGACCGAGGTGTAAATGGCGTGAACAGGCTCAGTACAACCCCAACGATGATTAACAGCTGGAAAAAACGATCGCGCTGTAAGGCGCGTAATAAAGGAAAACTCATTCAGAGCCTGTTCCTTGCTGTTGCGTAAACCGGCTAAAAGCCTCCAGCGTTTCCTTACTGACGTGATGCTCCATCCCCTCCGCGTCGCGACGGGCAATTTCCGGACTGATACCTAACATCAACAGGAAATTCTCCACAATCTGATGACGCTCCCGACTTTCCTGAGCCAGTCGTTCACCTTCTGCGGTTAAAAACACGCCTCGCCAGGGGATCATTTCAATCAATCCGACTGAAGCAAGACGCTTAAGCATTTTAGCAACCGTCGGCTGGGAAACCCCAAGCCGTGCGGCCATATCCACCTGGCGCGCTTCACCTACCTCAATAATGAGATCGGAAATCAGCTCTACGTAGTCATCAATCAGCTCACGGCGATGCGCCTCCCGGACCTGACGAAATCCTTCAACGTGTTCTTCGACATTCACCAATTGCGTCACTTTTTTTGTTGTTGGCGTACCTGCGCGACGACTCATTCTGCTTCCTCGTTACTGTGACGCGTTAACGGCATCTGATTAGAGAGCACTCATTGTAAACCAGAGTTGCGCGGGCACAAAAAATTAACGTTTTAGCAATAGCTATATAATATAGCCTGTGCTATATCTGTATATAATAAAGACATCCCTCAAGGATTGATGGGATCGTGAAGTCAGGAGGTTTACATGAATGAATTTAAGAGGTGTATACGCGTGTTTAGCCACTCTCCCTTTAAAGTACGGTTGATGCTGATCTCTATGCTGTGTGACATGATTAACAGCAAACCAGAGAAGGATAAACCTTCAGAAAAATAATGCGGCGTCGCGGTACGCCGCTTCATTTTCCTGCCGTCATCCGGGTACGGTGGTGGTTTTCATCTCAATAACCCTTCTTTTTGTCAGTTTTGCCACGTCCCTCGCAAAACAATTTCTTTGTAGTAGTTGACCTTCTCTTGCGCACACTCTATCTTTTCGCAGCCCTGCGTATATTGCGGCTCGCGGATGCGGACCCTATCCCTCTTCTCGCTCTCTCAGGCAGGCAATGACCCTTAGCGCCAGGGTAAGCACATGGCGTTTTTGTAACAGTGGCATATGAATTTAACCCTCAAAGATTCAATCATTGCTCGTAGCCGGGCGATTAGTCCGTGGACTGGCCTCTATTTCTTACAGTCTCTGCTGATCAACCTTGCGCTGGGCTATCCGCTTAGCCTGCTCTATAGCGTTGCTTTCACCTGTATATTAATGCTGATGTGGCGCAGCGCGCCACGCGCGCAGAAAGTGCTGATTGGCATTTGCTCGCTGATTGCGGCAATGTATTTTCCGTTCGGCCAGGCTTACGGCTCACCGAACTTCAATACCTTGCTGGCGCTGCACTCAACCAATATGGAAGAGTCCACCGAAATCCTGACCATCTTCCCCTGGTACAGTTATCTGGTTGGGGTGTTTATTTTCGCCCTCGGCGTTATCGCCGTACGTCGTAAAAAAGATGAACAAAAGCGTGGCTGGAACAAGTTCGACAGCGTTTGTTTGCTGTTCAGCGTTGTCGCATTCTTTGTTACCCCGGTACAAAACCTGGCCTGGGGCGGCGTGTTCAAGCTGAAAGACACTGGCTATCCGGTATTCCGCTTTGCCAAGGACGTGATCGTCAATAACAACGAAGTGCTCGACGAACAAGAGCGTATGGCGAAGCTGTCGAGCGTGAAAGACAGTTGGACCGTAACCGCCGTGAAGCCGAAGTATCACACCTACGTCGTGGTGATCGGCGAAAGCGCCCGCCGCGATGCGTTAGGCGCGTTTGGCGGCCACTGGGATAACACCCCGTTTGCCAGCTCCGTTAACGGCTACATCTTTGCGGATTACATTGCTGCCAGCGGTTCAACGCAAAAATCACTCGGCCTGACGCTGAATCGGGTGATCGACAATAAGCCCCAGTTCCAGGATAACTTTGTCACCCTGGCCAACCGCGCGGGTTTCCAGACATGGTGGTTTTCCAATCAGGGACAAATTGGTGAATACGACACGGCCATCGCCAGCATTGCAAAACGCGCTGATGAAGTTCAGTTCCTCAAGAACGGTGACTTCGAAGCGGATAAAAATACCCGTGACGAAGCGCTGTTGAAGATGACCGCTCAGGTGCTGGCAACCGAGCGCACTCAGCCGCAGCTTATTGTACTGCATTTAATGGGCTCACATCCGCAGGCCTGCGACCGTACGCAGGGTAAGTACGAGGCTTTCGTCCAGTCAAAAGAGACGTCTTGCTACCTGTACACCATGACGCAAACGGATGACCTACTGCGCCAGCTATACGATCAGCTACGTAATAGCGGTACCAGCTTCTCGATGGTCTATTTCTCCGATCATGGCCTCGCGTTTAAAGAACGGGGAAAAGAGGTGCAGTACCTGGCGCATGACGATCAGTTCCAGCAAAATTTCCAGGTACCTTTCATGGTGCTTTCGAGTGATGATAAAGCGCATCGGGTGATTAAGGCCCGTCGATCCGCCAATGATTTCCTCAGCTTTTTCTCGCAGTGGACAGGGATCAGCGCAAAAGAAATCACCAACAGCTACCGCTTTATCTCAGAGAAAAAAGCCGGGCCGGTGTACATCACCAACTTTAAGCTGCAGAAGGTGGACTACAACCACCTTGGTACCGACATCTTCGAAACCAAATCTCGTTAACAGCTCATATTGCAGGCAAAAAAAATCCGCCCCGAGAGGCGGATTTTTCATATCACCGAAGTGATTAGAAGCGGTAACCCACGCCAGCGATCCAGGTGCCAACGTCAACGCTACGAATACGGCTCTGCTCGTAGGAGAAGTCCAGAGCAACGTTTTCGATCGGGTTGAACTGCAGACCAGCACCGTAAGAGAAACCGTAGTCGCTGGTGGTGTGGTTGTCAGCCGGGGATGCTGCGTTCTGGAATTTACCGTAACCAACACCCACTACACCGTAGATGCTTGCCCAGTCGTTCAGACGGTAAGCCGGACCAGCAGTGATGCCGTAGTACTGGGTTTTGTTGTAGTCGCCAGAAGCATCGGTACGATCTTTTTCAGTGTAAGTGAAGGAACCGATAACACCCAGCGGGTTGTTGTCCTGCTCGTAGCGATACTTCAGGTTGAAACCGTTCATTTTGTTCGCTGCGCCCTGAGCATCGCTCTGAGCGTAACCACCGGTAACGGTAGAAGTAGCAGCTACAGCAGTACCTGCGGAGAAAGCCAGAACAGCGGCCAGTGCTGAAAGACATGCAATTTTTTTCATAACCACCTCAAATGTGCTTCAAGTAAATCTTAAGTTTTAAATATACCAAAAATTGATGGGAAACTCTTTGCGATTAGCGATGTCTAACGGGGTCTTTCATGTAACAGAACATTTCAGAAATCCGCTATCTCTTTCAATTAACATCACTTTTCTAACGTAAAATGCCATTATTGCGCGCACAATATGGCACATTCATCCAGATTATTCCTAATCACACAGATTATTAATCCATCATTTTCATGCCATTGTACGGAACTGAGCAATTTTTTTTTCAACGAATACTCAACCACATGTGTGTATTTCCATTACACTCGCTGTTTTACTTCTATTGACATAATTTGACAGGAGAAAGGATGCCGGGGTCGTCACGTAAAGCGCCAGTCTGGTTGCCTATTTTGGTTTTGCTAATTGCTATGTCCTCCATTCAAAGCGGAGCATCTCTGGCGAAATCGCTGTTCCCGCTCGTCGGCGCGCCGGGCGTTACCGCGTTGCGCCTTGCGTTGGGCACCCTCATCCTTATCGCCTTCTTTAAACCCTGGCGTTTGCGATTCGCCAAAGAACAGCGCCTGCCCCTTCTGTTTTATGGCCTGTCTCTGGGCGGGATGAACTATCTCTTCTATCTGTCAATCCAGACCGTACCACTGGGAATTGCCGTGGCGCTGGAATTTACCGGCCCGCTGGCGGTAGCGCTGTTTTCATCCCGGCGCCCGGTGGATTTCATTTGGGTTGCACTGGCTGTACTCGGACTGTGGTTCCTGCTGCCATTAGGTCAGGACGTTTCTCACGTCGATTTAACCGGTGCTGCGCTAGCGCTGGGGGCTGGTGCCTGCTGGGCCATCTATATTCTTACCGGGCAGCGAGCCGGGGCGGAACACGGTCCGGCAACCGTCGCAGTAGGGTCATTAATTGCAGCACTGGTATTTGTGCCAATCGGCGCGATCCAGGCTGGTGATGCCCTGTGGCATTGGTCCATTCTGCCGTTAGGCCTGGCCATTGCAGTCCTCTCTACTGCACTTCCCTATTCACTGGAGATGATTGCGTTGACGCGCCTGCCGACGCGTACTTTCGGTACATTGATGAGTATGGAACCTGCCCTGGCAGCAGTTTCCGGAATGATCTTCCTCGGTGAAACGCTGACGCTTATCCAGACACTCGCTCTGGGTGCCATTATCGTCGCATCAATGGGCTCCACGCTCACTATTCGTAAAGAGCCACAAATAAAACAAGTCGACGTGAATTAACCACGTAATATTCTGCATGGTTTGCATAATCATGCAGAATATCCAATTGTAAATCTGCGTGATAATAATTCTAAAAAATATAATTTTCTCATCCGCATATTTCATTAATCTCAAAATTAACATAAAAATAACACCGCGCAAGAAACACAACAATCAATGCATTGATTTTATTAGGTATTTTATATTTATCCTTTCTTCGCTATTAAAGTAATAGGCAACACCGGAAAAAAAAATCCAAATTTAGCGCTATACTTAATTCCGTTGAAGAGTTGGGACATAAATATCAAGAGGATATGAAAATATGAGTACCGCGAAACTGGTAAAAACAAAAGCATCCGCTCTCCTTTATACCCGCAACGATGTGTCTGATAGCGAAAAGAAAGCGACCGTAGAACTGCTGAATCAGCAAGTAATCCAGTTCATTGACCTGTCATTGATCACCAAACAGGCTCACTGGAACATGCGCGGCGCAAACTTCATTGCGGTACATGAAATGCTGGATGGCTTCCGTACAGCCCTGACCGATCACCTCGACACGATGGCTGAACGCGCCGTACAGTTGGGCGGAGTGGCACTGGGCACAACTCAGGTTATTAATAGCAAAACGCCTCTGAAAAGTTACCCGCTGGATATCCATAGCGTACAGGACCACTTAAAAGAACTGGCTGAACGTTATGCCGTAGTTGCAAACAGCGTACGTAAGGCTATTAGCGAAGCAAAAGACGAAGATACCGCAGATATCTTTACCGCAGCTTCTCGCGACCTCGATAAATTCCTGTGGTTTATCGAAGCCAACATTGAGTAACAGCAGACATAAGAATTACCTATATAACCCTCGCTCCGGCGGGGGTTTTGCACATCTATGGTGCATAACATTGATCGTTCGTCACTCCAAAGTAAATTATTTGTAATAATCACCTCACACAATCGTTAACGAAAGATTGTTTTATCAACAATTTTTACGCTAAATAGTCATACCGTTTGCACCATGGCTGGTTCGCACCAAATGAGTGCCCCAAAACAGTGCAAATTACTCGCTTTGCCCTACTTATTGTGCAGAGAAACGAGATACCCTCTTGTTAAAACAATGAGTTGCAAAATTGGCACGATTCTTTCATTAAGCCATATGTTCTCGCAGGGGATCGCCCCGTGGATATAAAAGGAAATCCTATGAAGTCTGTATTAAAAGTTTCACTGGCTGCACTTACCCTGGCTTTTGCGGTGTCTTCCCATGCCGCAGACAAGAAACTGGTTGTCGCAACCGACACCGCGTTTGTACCGTTTGAATTCAAACAGGGTGACAAATACGTTGGTTTTGATGTGGATCTGTGGGCTGCCGTCGCCAAAGAATTGAAACTGGATTATGAACTGAAACCAATGGATTTCAGCGGCATCATCCCGGCTCTGCAAACCAAAAACGTCGACCTGGCGCTGGCGGGTATCACCATCACAGATGAGCGTAAAAAAGCGATCGACTTCTCCGATGGCTACTACAAAAGCGGTCTATTAGTGATGGTGAAAGCAAATAACAACGACGTCAAAAGCGTAAAAGATCTGGATGGTAAAGTCGTTGCAGTTAAGAGCGGCACCGGTTCCGTTGATTACGCGAAAGCGAATATCAAAACCAAAGACCTGCGTCAGTTCCCGAACATCGATAACGCCTATATGGAACTGGGCACCAACCGCGCAGACGCCGTGCTGCACGACACACCAAACATTCTTTACTTCATCAAAACAGCTGGCAATGGTCAGTTCAAAGCTGTAGGCGAATCACTGGAAGCCCAGCAGTACGGCATCGCCTTCCCGAAAGGCAGCGACGACCTGCGTGAGAAAGTGAACGGCGCGCTGAAAACGCTGAAAGAGAACGGTACTTACAACGAAATCTACAAAAAATGGTTCGGTACTGAACCTAAATAATAACCGGTAGCGTTGCCCGGTGGCGTGATGCTTACCGGGCCTACGCCTGGATTTTTGAGACCTGTAAGCCGGATAAGCCCAGCACATCCGGCAAAACGGGCATTTGAATATTTACACCACGGTAACAGGAACGACATATGCAGTTTGACTGGAGTGCCATCTGGCCCGCCATCCCGCTTTTGATTGAAGGCGCCAAAATGACCCTGTGGATCTCGGTCCTCGGTCTGGCTGGCGGTCTGATAATCGGACTTGCAGCAGGGTTTGCGCGCACTTTCGGCGGTTGGATCGCCAACCACGTAGCGCTGGTGTTTATCGAAGTCATTCGCGGTACGCCAATCGTTGTGCAAGTAATGTTTATTTACTTCGCTCTACCAATGGCATTTAACGATTTACGCATTGACCCCTTTAGCGCCGCCGTTGTCACCATCATGATCAACTCCGGTGCCTATATTGCGGAAATCACTCGCGGTGCGGTGCTCTCAATCCATAAAGGATTCAGCGAAGCCGGACTGGCACTTGGACTTTCACGCACAGAGACTATTCGCCACGTTATTTTGCCTCTCGCGCTGCGTCGTATGCTGCCGCCGCTGGGCAACCAGTGGATCATCAGCATTAAAGATACCTCGCTGTTTATTGTCATTGGCGTCGCTGAACTGACCCGTCAGGGCCAGGAAATCATTGCCGGTAACTTCCGCGCACTGGAAATCTGGAGCGCCGTTGCGGTGTTCTATCTGATCATTACGCTGGTGCTGAGCTTCATTCTGCGTCGTCTGGAAAGAAGGATGAAAATCCTGTGATTGAATTTAAAAACGTTTCTAAGCACTTTGGTCCAACCCAGGTGCTGCACAATATTGACCTGAACATTCAACAGGGTGAAGTAGTGGTGATTATCGGGCCGTCAGGATCCGGTAAATCTACCCTGCTACGCTGCATTAACAAACTGGAAGAGATAACCTCTGGCGATCTGATCGTCGACGGTCTGAAAGTGAACGATCCGAAGGTAGACGAGCGGTTAATTCGCCAGGAAGCCGGGATGGTATTTCAGCAGTTCTATCTGTTCCCGCATCTGACGGCGCTGGAAAACGTCATGTTCGGGCCGCAGCGCGTACGCGGGGCGAATAAAGAACAGGCCGAGAAACTGGCGAAAGAACTGCTGGCGAAAGTGGGTCTGGCCGAGCGCGCGCATCACTACCCTTCTGAGCTGTCCGGCGGTCAACAACAGCGTGTGGCTATTGCCCGTGCGCTGGCGGTGAAGCCGAAAATGATGCTGTTTGATGAGCCAACCTCTGCGCTGGACCCGGAACTGCGTCATGAGGTTCTGAAAGTTATGCAGGATCTGGCGGAAGAAGGGATGACCATGGTGATTGTGACCCACGAAATCGGTTTTGCCGAAAAAGTGGCTTCACGCCTGATTTTCATTGATAAGGGTCGTATTGCCGAAGACGGTAATCCGCAGGCCCTGATTGAAAATCCGCCCAGCCAACGCTTACAGGAATTCTTGCAGCACGTTTCCTGATAGCTCTGCCTCCCTTCGCCCGAAGGGAGGTTTTTCACCAGAATCCTCTCATTTCAATTCTCTCCCGCCCTGACATCTATACTTATCCTTTTGAATTTATTTTCTCATGGGAGGAGTCATGCGCGGGATCCTGTTCATTTTTGTTTGTCTGTTGAGTTTCCCGACTCAGGCGGTGACGATACCTGGCGTCACCACGCCAACATCAACCAACGCGCAAACCACAGCGGCGAAAGAGCCGGATATTGAACAGAAAAAAGCGGCTTACGGCGCACTGGCCGATGTGTTGGAAAATGACGCCTCGCGTCAGGAGCTGATCGGTCAGTTACGCAAAGTGGCCACTGCCCCTCCTGCCGAGCCGGTGCCAACCATTGTCCCGCCCACGTTAACGGAAGAAAAAACGGTACTGGAAAACGTCACGGACGTCACCCGCCACTACGGTGAGGCGCTCTCCAGCCGCTTTGCCCAGCTTTATCGCAATATTACCGATGCCCCGCATAAGACCTTTAATCCGCAAACGTTCACCAATGCTCTGACGCATTTTTTAATGCTGGCGGTGTCAGTGTTCGGTTTTTTCTGGCTGGTTCGCCTGTGCGCGCTACCGTTGTATCGCAAAATGGGACAATGGGCGCGACGCAAAAACCGCGAACGCAGCAACTGGCTTCAGCTTCCGGCGATGATCGTTGGCGCATTCATTATTGATTTGCTTCTGCTGGCGCTGACATTATTTGTCGGGCAGATACTGAGCGACAAAATGAACGCTGGCAGTCGCACGATCGCCTTTCAGCAAAGCCTGTTTCTCAATGCCTTCGCCCTGATTGAATTCTTCAAGGCCATTTTGCGCCTGATATTTTGCCCAACGGTGGCCGAGCTGCGCCCGTTTAACATTCAGGATGCTGGCGCACGCTACTGGAATCGCCGTTTGAGTTCATTGAGCAGCCTGATTGGCTACGGGCTTATCGTTGCCGTACCCATTATCTCGAATCAGGTCAATGTGCAGGTCGGCGCGATGGCCAACGTCATCATCATGTTATGTATCACGCTATGGGCGCTGTACCTGATTTTCAGAAACAAGAAAGAGATAACGCAGCATTTGCTGAATCTGGCGGAAAGATCCCTCGCTTTTTTCAGTCTGTTTATTCGTGCTTTTGCGTTGGTATGGCATTGGCTGGCCAGCGCCTATTTCATTGTGCTGTTTTTCTTTTCGCTGTTTGATCCGGGCAACAGCCTGAAATTCATGATGGGCGCTACGCTGCGCAGCCTGGTAATCATTGGAATTGCCGCCTTTGTTTCCGGCATGTTTTCCCGCTGGATAGCCAAAACTATTACCCTTTCGCCACACACCCAGCGCAGCTATCCGGAACTACAAAAGCGTCTGAATGGCTGGCTGTCGACAGCGTTAAGCGTAGCCAGGATCCTGACGGTGTGCGTTGCGGTGATGCTGCTACTGAATGCCTGGGGACTGTTCGACTTCTGGAACTGGCTGCATTACGGCGCAGGAGAAAAAACAGTGGATATCCTGATCCGTATCGCGCTGATTTTATTCTTCTCCGCCATCGGCTGGACAATCCTTGCCAGTCTGATTGAAAATCGTCTGGCTTCCGATATCCACGGTCGTCCGCTACCCAGCGCGCGTACCCGCACCCTACTGACACTGTTTCGCAACGCACTGGCGGTGATTATCAGCACGATCACCATCATGATTGTGTTGTCGGAAATCGGCGTCAATATCGCCCCCTTACTGGCCGGGGCCGGGGCGCTGGGGCTGGCTATCTCTTTCGGCTCGCAAACGCTGGTAAAAGATATTATTACCGGGATTTTTATTCAGTTTGAAAATGGCATGAACACCGGCGACCTAGTGACCATTGGCCCACTCACCGGTACGGTTGAACGGATGTCCATCCGTTCTGTGGGCGTGCGTCAGGACACCGGGGCGTACCATATCATTCCCTGGTCATCGATAACGACCTTCGCCAACTTTGTGCGGGGAATTGGATCGGTCGTCGCCAATTACGACGTAGACCGCCATGAGGATGCGGATAAAGCGAATCAGGCGTTGAAAGATGCGGTTGCTGCGGTGATGGAAAAAGATGATATTCGCGGGCTGATTATTGGCGAGCCGTCGTTTGCCGGGATTGTAGGATTAACCAATACGGCATTCACACTACGGGTCTCGTTTACCACCTTGCCGCTGAAGCAGTGGACGGTACGTTTTGCGCTCGACAGCCAGGTGAAGAAATACTTCGATCTGGCCAACATACGCGCCCCGGTACAGACCTATCAAGTGTTGCCTGCACCAGGGTATGGCCCAACGTCTGCGGCAAGCGAACCGCTGCCGCCAACCGAGCCAACGCTTTAGCGTTTACGCGCCATAAAACGACGACGCTGATCGTTATCCATAAAGGTCCAGGCAATAAAGCGACTCTGCTTTTGCCCCTGGGCCATCTCTTTCTTGACCACTTTCACCGCGCCCGCATCCGTTAATGCGTGGTACAGCGGAGGCAAGTTCTCGCCGCGAGAAACCAGCGTGGTAAACCACATAACCTGACGGCCAAAAGCCCGGCTTTCGACGATCATTTTTTTGATGAACGCTACTTCGCCGCCTTCACACCACAGCTCCTGCTGTTGTCCGCCAAAGTTCAGCGCATCATCTTTATCTTGCCCCAGATTACGACGTTTACGCTCGCTTCCTGCGCGGGCTGAGGCCGCAGAATCATGGAATGGCGGGTTACACAATGTGGCTTCATACTGCTCATTTTTGTGAATGATACCGTTGAAGATTGCCGAAGCATCTTTCTGACGACGCAGACGAATAGCACGGGTTAACCCCGGATTGCCGTTTATGATCGCCTGAGCGCTGTTAAACGCTTCGCTACTGCTCTCACTGCCCGTGAATCGCCAGCCGTATTCATGCACGCCGATCAGCGGATAAATACAGTTTGCCCCTACGCCTATGTCCAGGATGCTCGCATTTGCCGGAATGGTTCCGCTGGTTTCCCCCAACAGGTCGGCCAGGTGGTGAATGTAGTCAGCACGACCAGGCACCGGCGGGCACAAAAAACCGTCCGGAATATCCCAGTTTTTCACCGCATAAAAATGCGCCAGCAGTGCTTTATTGAGCGCCTTTACTGCCTGCGGATTGGCGAAATCAACACTCTGCTCGCCGCCGGGCGTGAGGGTGAGAAATTGCGTCAGCTCTGGGGTAACCTGGCATAAAGTCGCAAGATCATAACGGCCATTGTGGCGGTTGCGTGGGTGTAATCCCGGTTTCTGGGCGGACATAGCATTCTCCTTTTAACAGCGGCGTAAGATACCCGCATAACGCCACGCGGTAAACACACACAACAAGGAAATTTGATTTTTTACGCCTGTTTGACGCTTTGCTGATTGTTCGAAAAACAGACAGTTCATCACCAGTTTTTTGCGGTAAATGTCATCCGCTGACGACCTAAACTTATCAGGCACACCTGTTGTTTTTCAGAGGATATCACCATGAAAAAATGCCTCACATTACTTGCCGCTACCGTACTTACCGGCATGACATTTGCCTCCTTTGCTGCACAGCCATACACCAGCCCAGCTACCGGTCAGCTACAAGCTTCCGGCACAGTATCCGCTACCGGCGCCTCTAACCTGAGCGACCTTGAAGACAAGCTGGCAGAGAAAGCGAAAGAGCAAGGAGCAAAAGGCTTTGTCGTTAATTCTGCTGGCGGTAAAAATCAGATGTACGGCACCGCAACTATCTATAAATAACTCCCCTTCCTTAGCCTAACTGCATTCATCCCGAATGCAGTTATGTGCGCGCTGTTCACTTCATTGCAGCTCAATTTGTAATCAATGTGTTAGCATTTTGAATCCAATGTAAATAAATGTATTTATTTTTGAATTAATGAATGTTAAAACGTCGAACTGATTAGAAATGATTATTAAAATCATTATCAATTACACATTCATTTTCGCGAGACCTGCAGGGTACAACATCCACAGAGATGTCCCTTCGCGTGAGTGAAACCGTCTACTCAAAAAATAATAAGTCATTAATTAAAATGGATAAAAATCGCAACTTGCCGTCCAGTAGTTTTCATTCACTGACTTTTTTTGCCGGTCTGTGCATTGGCCTGTCTCCGGTAGCCCAGGCTGTCGCAGCAGGCGATCAGGATAAAAAACAAGAAGATACGTTGGTCGTTGAAGCGGCCAAACCTTCGCTGTACGCCCCAACACAGTCTGCCGACCCTAAATTCTCCCGCCCGGTGGCGGATACCACCCGCACCATGACGGTGATTTCTGAGCAGGTGATTAAGGATCAAGGCGCAACAAATTTGACCGATGCGCTGAAAAACGTACCGGGCGTTGGCGCGTTTTTCGCTGGTGAAAACGGCAACTCCACTACCGGTGATGCGGTTTATATGCGTGGCGCGGATACTTCGAACAGTATTTATATCGACGGTGTTCGTGATATCGGCAGCGTCACGCGCGATACCTTCAATACCGAACAGGTCGAAGTGATTAAAGGTCCTTCCGGTACCGACTATGGACGTAGCGCACCGACTGGCTCTATCAATATGATCAGCAAACAGCCGCGTACCGACTCAGGAATCGATGCGTCGGCCAGCGTCGGTAGCGCCTGGTTCCGCCGTGGTACGCTGGACATCAACCAGGTTATCGGCGAGACCACCGCCGCACGTTTAAACCTGATGGGTGAAAAAACACATGATGCCGGTCGCGATAATGTTAAGAATGAACGTTACGGCGTGGCCCCCTCACTTGCTTTTGGCTTAGGCACCGAGAACCGACTGTATCTGAACTATCTGCACGTTACTCAACACAACACACCGGATGGAGGCATTCCCACCATCGGCCTGCCAGGTTACTCCGCGCCTTCCGCAGGGACGTCTGCACTGAATCATTCAGGAAAAGTTGATACGCATAACTTCTACGGCACCAACTCGGATTACGACGATTCGACGACCGATACCGCGACGATGCGTTTTGAACATGACCTGAGCGACAGCACCACGATTCGCAACACCACCCGCTGGTCGCGCATTAAACAGGATTATCTGATGACGGCGGTGATGGGCGGTGCGTCTAATATTACGCAACCCACCAGCAGCGTCGACACCTGGACATGGTCACGCCTGGCAAATACCAAAGATGTCAGTAACAAAATCCTGACCAACCAGACCAACCTGACCTCAAAGTTTTACACGGGATCCATCGGTCACGACATCAGCACCGGCGTGGAGTTGACGCGCGAAACACAAACCAACTATGGCGTAGCCCCGATTACCCCGCCGCCGGTTAATATTTATCATCCCAACAGCGACGTGAATATCGGCGGATTATCGCGTAACGGCGCCAACGCTAACGGGCAAACCGATACCTTTGGCGTATACGCTTTTGATACGCTACAAATTACCCGTGAGTTTGAGCTGAACGGTGGTATTCGCCTCGACAATTACCGCACTGAATATGACAGCGCCACCGCTTGCGGCGCTTCTGGCCGTGGTGCAGTGGCATGTCCGACAGGCGTCGCCAAAGGTTCCCCGGTCACCACTGTGGATACTGCCAAATCAGGCAATCTGGTGAACTGGAAAGCGGGCGCGCTGTATCACCTGACCGATAACGGCAATGTCTACATTAACTATGCCGTTTCTCAGCAACCGCCGGGCGGCAGCAACTTTGCCCTTGCTCAGGGCGGAAGCGGTAACAGCGCAAACCGTACCGACTTCAAACCGCAGAAAGCGAAAACCAGCGAGATTGGCACCAAATGGGAGGTGCTGGATAAGCGCCTGCTGTTAACCGCCGCAATTTTCCGCACGGATATTGAGAATGAGGTTGAGCAGAACGACGACGGAACCTGGTCCCAGTACGGGGAGAAACGCGTTGAAGGCTACGAGCTCTCGGTAGCAGGCAACATCACCCCCGCATGGCAGATTATTGGGGGTTACACCCAGCAACGCGCAACCATCCACAGCGGTAAAAATGTTGCTCAGGATGGCTCCTCATCCCTGCCGTATACACCGGAACATGCGTTCACGCTGTGGAGCCAGTATCAGGCAACCGACGATGTTTCCGTTGGCGCGGGCGCACGCTACGTGGGCAGTATGCATCGCGGTTCGGACGGCGCCGTGGGTACGCCATCCTACACTGAAGGTTACTGGGTCGCAGACGCCAAACTGGGCTATCGCGTGAATCGCAATCTCGATTTCCAGCTAAACGTCTATAACCTGTTCGACACCGATTATGTATCCTCCATAAACAAGAGTGGATACCGTTATCATCCAGGCGAGCCAAGAACCTTCCTGCTCACCGCCAATATGCATTTCTGATCCATCGCGTGGGGCGAAAGCCCCACTTTCAGGAGAAACACTGATGATGTACCACATTCCCGGCATTCTGTCGGCGCAGGATGTCGCCTGGTTTCGCGAACAACTGGACGCTGCCGACTGGGTTGATGGCCGCGCAACCACCGGCGCTCAGGGGGCGCAGGTTAAAAACAACCAGCAGGTGAATACGCAAAGTGAACGCTACGACGTTTTACAACAGGCGGTACAGACTGCGGTAAATAACAGCGCGCTTTTCTTCGCCGCGGCACTACCGAAAACGCTCTCCACACCGCTGTTTAATCGCTACCAGGACAACGAGACCTACGGTTTTCACGTTGACGGTGCGGTGCGTAGCCATCCGGAGAACGGCTGGATGCGCACAGACCTTTCCGCAACCTTATTCCTGAGTAATCCGGATGATTATGAAGGCGGAGAGCTGCTGGTTAATGACACCTACGGCCAGCATGCGGTGAAGCTTCCGGCAGGCGATCTGGTGCTTTACCCTTCCAGCAGCCTGCACTGCGTCACGCCAGTAACCCATGGCGTTCGTGTGGCGTCCTTTATGTGGGTACAATCGATGATCCGTGACGACAAAAATCGCGCCATGCTTTTTGAACTGGATAAAAACATTCAATCCCTGAAGGCTCGTCATGGAGAGAGCAACGAGATCCTGTCATTACTCAATCTCTACCATAACCTGCTGCGCGAATGGTCTGAAATCTGATACTGCTGGCGCATGGTCGTTTCTCAGCCATCATCTTCGCTATACTTAGTCTGTATACATCTGCAGGAGGTACACATGGCATCCGGATGGGCAAATGACGACGCTGTAAACGAACAGATCAACAATACTATTGAAGATGCTGTTGCCCGTGCCCGCGGTGAGTTACCGACGGGGGAAAGTCTGTATGAATGCGAAGAATGTGGCAATCCTATCCCTCAGGCCAGACGTGAGGCCGTACCTGGGGTACGCTTGTGCATCACTTGCCAACAGGATAAAGATTCACATAGCGCGGCATTTTCAGGATATAATCGCAGAGGTTCGAAAGATAGCCAGCTACGTTGACTCATCTTTACCAAAAGTTTCAGCGCATACGATTTCCTTTACGAGCACGCTTTTTCGCACTCTGTGTGGCAAAATGTGCCGTTGTTGGTTTCTCTGTAAAGCGCAATGACAAGAACTGTAAATCCCTCGTCTGAATTTATTAATATTCAATAAGTTATTTGTCATTCAATTTTTTTGATTGATGTCGTCAATTCTATTCGATTTTCTCTCACCAAAAAAAACGTGATACTTATCACATCGACGAAACAACGTCTTCTTAAAGAACACTGACTACTAACAGAACAACCCTGCGAGAGATTAATCATGAAAAATATCAAATTTGCTGTTGCTGCCATCGCCCTGTCTACCCTGTCATTTGGCGTTTTCGCTGCCGAGCCGGTTTCCTCCACTCAGGCACAAAGCATGAATAAAATTGGTGTAGTTTCTGCTGATGGCGCCACCACACTGGATGGCCTGGAAGCCAAACTGGCTGAGAAAGCGGCTGCTGCTGGCGCAACTGGTTACAGCATCACTTCCGCTGTCGGTAAAGACAAAATGAGCGGCACCGCGGTTATCTATAAATAACCGAAAGATTACCTGTACGACCCAATGCTCCAACCCTCATTGACCCTGTTTGTTACCCTTTGTTTGCCCGTCCGCCACTGGACGGGCTTTTTTTTGCTTAGTGTTCAAGTCGTTGACGGAATTCCTGCAACACGGCGTCCGGCATGCCTATTTGCAGCGCCGCCTCGCAAATCGCCTGCCAGCTTCCTGCATCCAGCGGAATACCGTGTTCCAGCCGTTCCTCGCGAGTATTCACTTCCCACTCACCTGGCAACAGGATCGGGGCATCTTCAGCATGCGGGGACGCTTTCACCCACTCAGCAAATGCTGCGACCTGGTTGTCGCAGTCCGGCGCGCCGAACAGTTCCGGATTCATAATAATAGTGGTCATACAGTTGATGATGGCGTCCGGGCTGGTCTGCTGGCTCTCTTCATGTGTGGTTTTACCCCCTGAAAGCGCACCACCCATAATTTCGCACATCGCCGCCAGCGCATACCCCTTGTGCTCGGCAAAGGTTAGCAACGATCCCAGCGGAGAAACCTGCATTACCGCAGGATCGGTTGTAGGCATCCCCTCCACATCAATCAGACATCCAGGAGCTACCGGCTCGCCCTTATGCCATGCCACACGGGTTTTGCCAAAAGCGATGGCACTGGTTGCATAGTCGAGCAATAGCGGGAAGGTATTTTTACGCGGAAAAACAACGCAGAAGGGGTTAGTGCCAAAACGACTATCGCGGCCATGAAACGGTGCAACCATCGGGATCCCGACCACACTCACAAAATGCACTGAGACAAAACCTGCAGCCGCGCATTGCTCCGCCCAGTAGCCAATACGTCCGATATGATGCGAATTATGTAATGCCACGGCGGCGATACCGTGCTGACGAGCTTTTTCAATCCCCAGCGTGATGGCTTCGTGAGCCGCCACCTGACCAAAGGCACAATCGCCATCAAGCGTAATCACCGCCCCCGCATCTTTTACCACTTTGGCATGACGGTTGATTTGCAGATGCCCCAGCGAGAATGAACGAATATAGCTTGGGATCATACCGATGCCGTGGGAGTCGTGACCGGCGAGGTTAGAGGCTATCAGATGATCGGCCACCAGCCGCGCCTCCTGATCATTGCTTCCCATCTGGTGAAAAACAGCCTGGATAAAGGCGTGCAGCGTTGGCACATGGAAGCGATGTCCACTGTTCATTGTTATCTCCTGTTGTGTCGCGTGTTTGTTGTGTTTCTTATTTTTCAACAAACTATGCTGCGCCACGGCGCTCAGGAGGTCAATAAACGTGCAGAAATTTCACGTTGCCGAAAAGAGAAAACCGACAGACCAGGTAAAAGGCCCGTCGGGATAACAAATAAATCAGAAACTTTGCTCGACGCGGGCAAGTCCTTCGGCCAGCGAGGCGGATTCACCGGTTGCCACCAGGCAGCAGGCCATCTGAATTTTCAACGATGCCGGGACCGGCTCACTGCCAGCCAGACAACGCTCAATCCAGCGCGCGGTGGTTTCCGGATCTTTTGCCACCGGCAGCGGTACCGGCTCGTCAGGCATCTCGCTTTGTCGGTCCTGTAACACTCGCACACCGGATGAATCTATCAGGCTTATCTGCGGGCAGCGCTGCGGGTTGGCATACACTTCGCCCTCGGTACCATGCATCAACAGGCCGCGCCCACCGATATCGCCGAAGAACTTCGCCACACGCGAGACGTATTCCGGGTGGGAAACGCTGGAAAGACGCAGCGCCGCATCTTCAGCAAACGGCGTGGCTAATTTAGCCAGCGTGTGCGCACTGTTACGCACGCCCATGCGCCAGCGCATCGCCAGCTGTTTCTCCAGCGGAGGGCACAGCGCACTCACCGGGATAAACACCGGCTGATGACCATCCAGCTTTGCCTGCGCCTGCCCGGCATGCAGCGTTGGCGTAATCCCCATCAGTTCAAAAATGGTTTCTGTCAGCACGCGGGTTGGATCCTCGCTGACGCCGTGCACTACTACCGGGAAACCGAGCTTATGCAGTAAAATCGCCAGCAGCGGCGTCAAATTCGCCTGCTTGCGTGCACCATTGTAGCTGGGAATGACAATCGGCATGGGTTTGGCAACCGGCGGAGTCAGGCGAATGGTGTGGTTTTGCATCGCTTCGTAAAAGCCCAGCATCTCCGCTTCGCCTTCGCCTTTAATACGTAGCGCAATCAGCACCCCGCCCATCTCAAGGTCAGGTACGTCGCCGTTCATCATATGGGTATACAGTCCGCGAGCAGTATCCTTGTCCAGGTCACGCGCGTGATTTTTTCCTCGCCCAATCTCTTTAATGATTTTGCGGTAATCCATCGATAACTCCTTGCCTGTTGCTCGCATCGTTAACGCCGACGGCGGCGCGTGGGTTTCGCTTTTTCTTTTGGTTTTACTATAACGTCTGGCACAGCAGGTTGCTCTATCGGAAATATGGGTAACGCGTTCAGTAAACGCTTACCATAGTTTTTGGTCAATAAACGTTTGTCATAAATAACCACTTCTCCCCAGCAGCCATGGCTACGGATGAGTCGCCCAACCTGCTGGATCAAATTGAACGACGCCGCGGGCAGGCTCTGCACCTCGAAGGGGTAGCGGTTCAGGCTTTTCAACCACTCGCCCTCGGTGATCACCACCGGGCTGTCGATCGGTGGAAAAGCAATTTTGTGAATATGCACCTGGGTCAGCAGGTCGCCTTTCAAGTCCAGACCTTCAGCGAAAGATTGCAGCCCAACCAGCACGCTGCGCTCGCCGTTGGTCACCCGTTTGCGGTGCAACTCTACCAGTCGATAGCGCGGCTGATCGCCCTGCACCAACAACAGCAGGCGCAGATCGGTAACATGCTCAAGAAAACGCTGCATCGCCCGACCGCTGGCAAAGAGTACCAGCATCCCTTGATGCTTTTTACTTTCCAGCTGTTCGCGGAAATAGGCTGCCATTTCCGCGATATGTTGCTCTTCGTTATCAATTAACGGTTCGTAGCGCATCTGCGGAATGACGATTTTGCCCTGTTCAACGTGATTAAACGGTGAATCCAGCGCGACAAACCGATCCCCTGCTTTTTCCTTCAGACCACTCATCTCCTGCAAACGCGAGAAGCTGTTGAGCGAGCGCAGCGTTGCGGAAGTGACAATAATATGCGGGACGCTACGCCACAGCAGTCGTTCGAGCTGATCGCTCACACGGATCCCCACGCAGTGGAACCAGATGTGGATTTGCCCGTCACGCACCTCGCGCGTCGCCCATTTACTCACCGGCGCGCCTGACGACTGCGCGAGCGATGCCAGCCGCCACAGTTTGCTTTGCGCCTCAAACATGCCCAGCGCCCGGTTCATCTGCAAAATAACCCGATGCAGACGCACAATATCGTGAGTGCCGGTTTTTTCGCTGAGATCGTTGAGGAACAGTTCCGCCAGCCCGCGCAGCATTTCCGTAAGCTTTGCCAGACGCTGACAAATCTCCATCACTTCTGCAGGCAGTTCGCCCATCGCAAAGCGGTGTTCCGCCTCCTGAGTAGCAGGCATATACAGATTAAGAATGTTATTGAGTGATGAAATCAGTTCATACAGCTCTTCACAGTGACCGTTCAGACGCTCGGCATTCGCCAGCGGTGGCGTAGTTTTCGGGCGAAACTGTTCCAGACAGGTCGCCACTAATTTGCAAAACAGATCCAACTGGAGCCGATACCAGGGGGCGCTGATTTCCGCGCTCATCTCCAGCGCATCGCGCGCGACATCCGGCAAATGGTGGCCTTCATCAAGTACCAGCAACAGGTTTTTCGGCTCCGGCAAAACGGCTTCGCTTTCCATCGCCGCCATCACCAGCGCATGATTAGCCACCACCACTTCAGCTTCCTGAATCTCCCGGCGGGCGACAAAAAAAGGGCATTCACGATAGTAGTGACAGTTGCGATTCAGACAGCTAGCTTTATCGGTGCTCAGACGCTGCCAGAGTCCGTCGTCAATGGCGATATCGGTGTGATCGCGCAGCCCGTCCCACTTGTAGCTGTCGAGATCGCCTTTTAACCTGGCGCAGCGCTTTTGTTCTTCCTGGTTGTTGGGCGTCAGGTCATCGTCGAGAAAAGCCAGCAGATCCTGCTGATTGGGTTCAGTACTGGCCAGCGCCGCTAAGTTACGCGGGCAGACATAGCGTCCGCGACCAAACGCGGCGGTAAAACGCAGGTCGGGGATAATTTTGCGCAGCAGCGGTAAATCTTTGCTGTAGATCTGGTCCTGCAAAGCGACGTTGGCGGTGCTGACCACCAGCGTTTTTTGCTCTTCACGCGCGATGGCAATACCGGGAATCAGATACGACAGGGTTTTCCCCACTCCTGTCGGCGCTTCAATCGCCAGATGCCGCCCTTCTTCACCTGCCAGCGTTTTCGCGACGTCAGCAATCATCTGCCGCTGCGGCGCACGGGGGATAAAGTCGGGGATCTGTTCCTGAAGCGCCTTATACCAGGCGGCGATTTGCGCTTTTAACGCAGCCGTAAGTGCCATGAGAAAACCTGAAATACTGTATAAACAGCCACTATTGTGGCACTTTATATCCCGTGTCGCAAAAAGAAAAGCCCGACCTTTCGGCCGGGCTCGCAATTACTGCGCTGAGGACGGTTTGCGCGGACGGCGCGGCGGATGAGGCTTATCGCCTGCCGGTTTGCCTTCGCCATTACGCGGCTTCGCTTTTGGCGCACCGCCATCCTGACGACGCGGCTGCTGGCCACGCCCTGCTCCGCCCTGCCCGCGACCACCACCGCCGCCACGCTGCTGGCGACCATTCTGGATCGGCTCAGCTTTAATGGAGGGATCTGGCTCATAGCCTGGCGTTGCAATACGCGGGATCTCTTTTTTCAGCAGCTTCTCGATGTCACGCAACAACTTGTGTTCATCGACGCACACCAGAGACAACGCTTCGCCGGTAGCAGCGGCACGCCCGGTACGACCAATACGGTGCACATAATCTTCTGGGACGTTTGGCAGCTCGTAGTTCACCACGTGCGGTAACTCTTCAATGTCCAGACCACGCGCGGCAATATCGGTCGCTACCAGCACGCGTATATCACCGGATTTAAAATCAGCCAGCGCACGTGTACGCGCCCCCTGAGATTTATTACCGTGGATTGCCGCACTGCGGATGCCGTCTTTATTCAGCTGTTCTGCCAGGTGGTTCGCGCCATGTTTGGTACGGGTAAACACCAGCACCTGCTGCCAGTTGCCCTGACCAATCATCTGTGACAACAGTTCACGTTTACGTTTTTTATCGACGAAATGAACGTGCTGAGTTACCTGCTCGGACGCGGTATTACGACGCGCCACTTCGATTTCCAGCGGGTTATGCAGCAGTTTTTCGGCCAGCGATTTAATGTCATCAGAGAACGTTGCCGAGAACAGCAGGTTCTGACGTTTTGCCGGCAGTTTTGCCAGAACGCGACGAATATCGTGAATAAAGCCCATATCCAGCATGCGGTCAGCTTCATCCAGTACCAGGATCTCCACCTGATCCAGTTTTACCGCATTCTGATGCTCCAGATCGAGCAAACGACCCGGGGTGGCAATCAGTACATCCACACCGCCACGCAGTTTCATCATCTGCGGGTTAATGCTGACGCCGCCGAAGACCACCAGCGAGCGAATATTCAGATACTTACTGTAATCACGGACGTTTTCGCCAATCTGGGCCGCCAGTTCACGGGTTGGCGTGAGGATCAGTGCACGAACCGGACGACGGCTTTTACCATGCGGCTGATTGGTAATCAGGTGCTGCAACAGCGGCAGGGTAAAACCTGCCGTTTTCCCCGTACCGGTCTGGGCGCTGGCCATCAGATCGCGGCCTTCCAGCACGGCAGGAATAGCCTGCTGCTGAATAGGGGTAGGTTCACGGTAACCCTGCTCGGCAACGGCACGTAAAATTTCAGGGTTTAAACCAAGGGAATCAAAAGACATAACAACTCCGAACCGCCCTGACCGTTACCGGTGTCGTTTTCAGGGAGATACATACAATAGAGATGACAAAAACCACAATGTCATGAAGGGGCGGAGTGTAGCAGTTTTTGTGATGTGCCGCATAAATTATCCCTTCACTGGAAAATAACCGTCCGGACTGGACAAGGCTGCACATCAGTCATAATCTTAATCAATCGATTGATTAAGATCAGAGTCGTGCCATGAATACACCCACCATGACAACCAAAGGTGAACAGGCGAAGAACCAGCTCATTGCCGCCGCATTGGCGCAATTCGGCGAGTATGGTCTGCACGCCACGACGCGCGATATCGCTGCACAGGCCGGGCAAAACATTGCGGCTATCACCTACTATTTTGGCTCAAAAGAGGATTTATATCTCGCCTGCGCCCAGTGGATTGCAGATTTTATCGGCTCACAGTTTCGTCCGCACGCTGAAGAGGCCGAGCGTTTATTCGCTCAGCCAGAACCGGATCGTGGCGCGATGCGTGAACTGATCCTGCGCGCCTGCAAAAATATGATCATGCTGTTAACCCAGGACGACACCGTTAACCTGAGCAAATTTATCTCGCGTGAACAGCTTTCCCCCACTGCGGCTTATCAACTGGTGCACGACCAGGTTATCAATCCGCTGCATACACACCTGACGCGCCTGATTGCCGCCTATACCGGCGGCGATGTCAACGATACCCAAATGATTCTGCATACCCACGCCATACTCGGCGAGGTGCTGGCTTTTCGTCTGGGGAAAGAAACCATTCTGTTGCGTACGGGCTGGTCACAATTTGATGAGGATAAAACCGCGCTGATTGACCAAACGATCACCTGTCACATCGATCTTATTCTGCAAGGTTTAACGCAAAGGAGTCTGGAGTCATGAAAAAACCTGTCGTTCTCGGGCTGGTTATCGCGGCCCTCGTTGCCGTGATTGCCGGTGGAACGTGGTGGTATCAGAGTCGGCAAGATAACAGCCTGACGCTATACGGCAATGTCGATATCCGTAGCGTCAACCTGAGTTTTCGCGTCGGCGGCAGACTGGCCTCGCTGGCGGTTGATGAAGGCGATGCGATTACCGCCGGTCAGGTACTGGGTAAACTGGACCGCGCACCGTATGAAAACGCATTGATGCAGGCAAAAGCCAACGTTGCCGCCGCGCAGGCGCAATACGATCTGATGCTGGCAGGGTATCGCGAAGAAGAGATCGCGCAAACCGCGGCGGCAGTCAAACAGGCGCAGGCCGCCTATGATTACGCGCAGAATTTTTACAATCGGCAGGTAGGATTGTGGAAAAGCCGTACCATTTCTGCCAACGATCTGGAAAATGCGCGTTCATCTCGCGATCAGGCGTTAGCTTCATTGAAATCCGCACAGGATAAACTCACGCAATATCGCAGCGGTAATCGTGTGCAGGACATCGAACAGGCAAAAGCCACGCTCGAACAAGCTCAGGCAGAGCTGGCACAGGCAGAGCTTAATTTGCATGATACCACGCTGACCTCGCCATCTGACGGCACGCTTCTCACCCGCGCGGTTGAACCCGGCAGCATGCTGAACGAAGGGAGCACGGTACTGACGCTGTCGCTCACGCGTCCGGTATGGGTCCGCGCCTACGTTGACGAACGCAATCTGAGCCAGGCGCAGCCAGGACGTGAGATCCTGCTCTATACCGACGGTCGCCCGGACAAACCGTATCACGGCAAAATCGGCTTTGTGTCACCAACCGCCGAATTTACGCCGAAAACGGTCGAGACTCCTGATCTGCGCACCGATCTGGTGTATCGCCTGCGAATTGTCGTAACCGACGCGGACGATGCGCTACGTCAGGGAATGCCGGTAACGATAAAATTTGGCGATGAGGCACGGCATGAATGACGCCGTCATTACGCTTAAAGGGCTGACGAAAAACTTTGCTGGAATGGAAAAACCGGCCGTCGCCCCGCTCGACTGTATCGTGCATGCGGGCTACGTGACCGGGCTTGTCGGGCCGGACGGCGCGGGCAAAACCACGCTGATGCGCATGCTGGCGGGATTATTAAAACCTGATGCCGGAAGTGCTGCGGTGATTGGTTTTGACCCCATCAAAGACGACAGCGCGCTGCACGCAGTGCTAGGCTATATGCCGCAGAAATTTGGTCTGTATGAAGATTTGACCGTCATGGAGAACCTCAATCTCTATGCCGATTTGCGCAGCGTCACCGGTGAGGCGCGAGAAAAAACCTTTGCCCGACTACTGGAGTTTACCTCGCTGGGGCCATTTACCGGACGACTGGCCGGCAAACTTTCCGGCGGCATGAAGCAGAAGCTCGGGCTAGCCTGTACGCTGGTCGGCGAACCCAAAGTGTTGCTGCTGGATGAGCCAGGTGTGGGTGTCGACCCAATTTCCCGTCGCGAACTGTGGCAAATGGTCCACGAACTGGCCGGAGACGGCATGCTGATCCTCTGGAGTACGTCGTATCTGGATGAAGCAGAGCAATGCCGTGATGTGCTGCTGATGAACGAAGGCGAATTGTTATACCAGGGCGATCCTACTCAGCTTACGCAAACCATGGCTGGTCGCAGCTTCCTGATGAGCAGTCCGCAGGAAAATAACCGCCGACTGCTGCAACGCGCGTTAAAACTACCGCTGGTCAGCGACGGAATGATTCAGGGGAAATCCGTCCGTTTAATCCTGAAAAAAGAGGCGACAGCTCAGCAGATCCAAAACGCTGACGGCATGCCGCAGATAACCATCAATGAAACTGCACCCCGCTTCGAAGATGCCTTTATCGATTTACTCGGCGGAGCCGGAACATCGGAATCCCCGCTGGGCGCTATCCTGCATACCGTAGAAGGCACGCCTGGCGAAACGGTGATCGAAGCCAAAGCTCTGACCAAGAAGTTTGGCGATTTTGCCGCGACCGACCACGTAGACTTTTCCGTACAGCGTGGCGAGATTTTTGGTCTGTTAGGACCCAACGGTGCCGGCAAATCCACCACCTTTAAAATGATGTGCGGCCTGCTGGTCCCCACTTCCGGCAAAGCGCTGGTGCTGGATATGGACCTGAAAGTCAGCTCCGGCAAAGCGCGTCAGCATCTGGGTTATATGGCGCAGAAATTCTCCCTGTACGGTAACCTGACGGTTGAACAAAATCTGCGCTTTTTCTCCGGCGTCTACGGCCTGCGTGGTCGGGCGCAGAAGGAGAAAATCGATCGAATGAGCGAGGCATTTGGCCTGAAGAGTATCGCTTCCCACGCCACCGACGAACTGCCGCTGGGGTTTAAGCAGCGTCTGGCGCTGGCCTGCTCGCTGATGCATGAACCCGACATTCTGTTCCTTGATGAACCCACTTCCGGGGTCGATCCCCTCACCCGTCGTGAGTTCTGGTTGCATATCAACAGCATGGTGGAAAAAGGCGTCACGGTGATGGTGACCACCCACTTTATGGACGAGGCGGAATACTGCGATCGCATCGGGTTGGTGTATCGCGGCAAACTGATTGCCAGCGGAACACCGGACGACCTGAAAGCTCAGGCTGCCGACAGCGACACTCCGGACCCGACCATGGAGCAGGCGTTCATTACGCTAATCAATGACTGGGATAAGGAGCATACGCATGAGTAACTCCGCTCTCTCCTGGCGTCGCGTACGTGCGCTGTGCGTGAAAGAGACGCGCCAGATCGTTCGCGACCCCAGCAGTTGGCTGATTGCGGTGGTGATCCCGCTGCTGCTGCTGTTTATCTTCGGCTACGGGATAAACCTCGACTCCAGCAAGCTGCGGGTCGGGATTTTGCTCGAACAGCAAAGCGAAGAGGCGCTGGATTTTACCCATACTATGACCGGTTCGCCGTATATTGACGCCACCATCAGCGATAACCGGCAGGAATTGATTGAGAAAATGCAGGCCGGGCGCATTCGTGGGCTGGTGGTGATCCCTGTGGATTTTGCCCAGCAGATGGCGCGACCTAATGACGTGGCACCGATCCAGGTGATCACCGATGGCAGCGAACCCAATACCGCCAACTTTGTGCAGGGTTATGTCGAAGGCATCTGGCAGATTTGGCAGCAACAGCGGGCGGAAGATCGTGGGGAATCGTTCGAGCCTATGATCGACGTGCAAACACGCTACTGGTTTAACCCGGCGGCCATCAGCCAGCACTTTATTATTCCCGGGGCGGTAACCATCATCATGACGGTGATTGGCGCGATCCTCACCTCATTAGTGGTGGCGCGCGAATGGGAACGCGGAACCATGGAGGCACTGCTTTCTACCGAAGTTACCCGCGTCGAATTACTGTTGTGTAAACTGATCCCCTATTATTTCCTCGGCATGCTGGCGATGCTGCTGTGTATGCTGGTGTCGGTATTTATTCTTGGCGTGCCCTATCGCGGCTCGTTGCTGATCCTGTTTTTCATTACCAGCCTGTTTCTGCTCAGTACGCTTGGCATGGGGTTGCTTATTTCCACCATCACCCGCAACCAGTTTAACGCCGCGCAGGTCGCGCTGAACGCCGCTTTCCTGCCCTCGATTATGCTGTCAGGTTTTATCTTCCAGATAGACAGCATGCCCGCGATTATCCGGGCGGTAACCTACATTATTCCGGCTCGTTATTTCGTCAGTACCCTGCAAAGCCTGTTTCTGGCGGGAAATATTCCGGTGGTGCTGATTATTAACGTGCTGTTTTTAATCGCTTCGGCGGTGATGTTTATTGGCCTGACGTGGCTTAAAACCAAACGTCTGCTGGATTAAATATGTGTATGGATAATTGTAGCCGTAGGCCGGATAAGGCGTTCGCGCCGCCATCCGGCATTATGCCTGATGCGCTTGGCTTATCAGGCCTACAAACTGGACTGAGAGGACGGGCATGTTTCATCGCTTATGGACATTAATTCGCAAAGAGCTGCAATCGCTATTACGCGAACCGCAGACGCGAGCCATTCTGATTTTACCGGTGCTGATTCAGGTGATCCTGTTCCCGTTCGCGGCAACGCTGGAAGTCACCAACGCCACGATCGCTATCTATAACGAAGACAACGGTAAACATTCGGTTGAGCTTACCCAGCGCTTCGCCCGCGCCAGCGCTTTTACGCATGTTCTGCTGCTGAAAAGCCCACAGGAGATTAAGCCTACCATCGATACGCAAAAAGCCCTGCTGCTGGTGCGCTTCCCGGCCAATTTTTCGCGCAACCTGGACACCTTCCAGCAGGCCCCCATGCAGATTATCCTCGACGGGCGTAACTCCAACAGCGCGCAAATTGCCGCCAATTACCTGCAGCAAATCGTTAAGACGTATCAGCAGGAGCTGATGGACGGCAAGCCGAAACCAAACAACAGCGAGCTGGTCGTGCGTAACTGGTACAACCCGAATCTGGATTATAAATGGTTCGTGGTGCCGTCGCTGATCGCCATGATCACCACTATCGGCGTAATGATCGTCACCTCGCTTTCGGTTGCTCGCGAGCGCGAGCAAGGTACGCTGGATCAGCTGCTGGTCTCCCCACTTACCACCTGGCAGATTTTCATCGGTAAAGCTGTGCCCGCGCTGATTGTGGCTACTTTTCAGGCCACCATTGTGCTGGCAATTGGTATCTGGGCTTATGACATTCCATTTGCCGGTTCACTGGGGTTGTTTTATTTCACAATGGTAATTTACGGGCTGTCGCTGGTCGGCTTTGGTCTGCTGATTTCATCGCTGTGCGCCACCCAGCAGCAGGCGTTTATCGGCGTATTTGTGTTTATGATGCCGGCGATTTTACTCTCGGGCTACGTCTCACCGGTCGAAAACATGCCGGTCTGGTTGCAGAATCTGACGTGGATAAACCCGATCCGCCATTTTACGGACATCACGAAACAGATTTACCTGAAAGATGCGAGTCTGCAGATTGTCTGGGGAAGTTTGTGGCCGCTGTTGGTGATAGCGGCCACAACCGGCTCAGCGGCGTATGCGATGTTTCGACGTAAGGTGATGTAGCTTTTTGTCTTTCGCCAGCAACGAGACCACGGCGGGTCCGGCCAGGATCACCAGACCCGCCAGTGCCAGCAAGACGTTGTTTTGCAGCACGCGCGACAGCAACCACAGCACGATCATTGCGGCACCGAAATACCACGTGGTAGTCAGCTCTTCCAGCACATCAGCGACATCACGCCAGCGTTGTTCATGGTGACGTTGCAAGGCCAGCATTAATAAAACCGTTACGCCGTAAACGACGCATAATCCCAGGCCGACGCGCACCAGCGTGCCGCTCATCCAGCCCATTACCAGCAACGCCACTACCAGTAAATGCAACACAATCTGCCAGCAACTTAGACCCGTTGCGACACGAACACGTTGTTGCCACCTCATGGCTTTTCTCCTGAAGGATTTTCAACTAATTGTTCAGAGTACCGGACTTTACGGAAAATTCCGCAACACTGCATCTTTTTGTGACGATGACTACACTATTTTATTTAGGAAGTGACGCCAACGGGAGGCTCATGAGCGGATCGGGAGTTCAATTTTCATTCAATGTGCTCACCATTAATACTCACAAAGGGTTCACCGCCTTCAACCGGCGTTTTATTTTACCTGAGCTAAGGGAGGCCGTCAGAACGGTCGGTGCAGACATTGTATGCCTACAGGAAGTGATGGGTGCGCACGAAGCTCATTCGCTGCACATTGAGAACTGGCCGGATACCAGCCACTACGAATTTCTGGCGGACACGATGTGGAGCGACTTCGCCTACGGGCGTAACGCCGTGTACCCGCAGGGACATCACGGTAATGCTGTGCTGTCGCGGTATCCCATTGAGCATTATGAAAATCGTGATGTTTCGGTCGGCGCGAGTGAAAAGCGCGGAGTCCTTTACTGCCGAATCGTACCGCCAATGCTCTCCCACCCCATCCATGTGATGTGTGTGCACCTCGGCCTGCGTGAAGCTCACCGCCAGGCTCAGCTCGCGATGCTGGCAGACTGGGTTAACGCCCTGCCCGACGCGGAGCCGGTGGTGATTGCCGGGGATTTTAACGACTGGCGGCAAACGGCCAATCGCCCGTTGAAAGCCAAAGCTGGCCTTGACGAGATTTTTACCCGCGCCCACGGCCGCCCGGCGCGAACATTTCCGGTGCAGTTTCCCCTGCTGCGTCTGGACAGGATCTATGTGAAAAACGCGAATGCCAGTACCCCAACGACGCTGGCGCTGCGTCACTGGCGACATTTGTCCGATCATGCCCCTCTGAGTGCGGAGATTCATTTATGAAATATGGCTGGCGTGAAGGCAATCAAATTCAACTGCTGGAAAACGGCGATCAATTCTACCCCGCCGTCTTTGACGCCATTGAACAGGCACAGCAAAAAATAATCCTCGAGACCTTTATCTGGTTTGAAGATGCGGTAGGAAAACAGCTGCATGCCGCGTTGCTCGAAGCCGCCCGGCGAGGAATCAAAGCAGAGGTGCTGCTGGATGGCTACGGCTCGCCGGATCTTAGCGACAGTTTTGTCGAAGAGCTCACCGTAGCCGGCGTTGTTTTCCGCTACTACGATCCGCGTCCGCGTCTGTTCGGGATGCGCACTAATCTCTTTCGCCGTATGCATCGCAAAATTGTGGTCATTGATGATCGTGTTGCCTTTGTTGGCGGCATCAATTACTCCGCTGAACACATGTCTGATTACGGTCCGGAGGCCAAGCAGGATTACGCCGTGCGCGTTGAAGGTCCAGTCGTTGCTGACATTCTGAAATTCGTGCTGGAAAACTTGCCCGGACAGAGCGCTGTACGACGCTGGTGGCGACGTCATCACCGGGCAATCGACAATCATCGACCCGGCGAAGCGCAGGCGCTGTTTGTCTGGCGCGATAACGAAGAACATCGTGATGATATTGAACGCCACTATCTGAAAATGCTGACCCAGGCACGGCGGGAAGTGATCATCGCCAATGCCTACTTCTTTCCCGGCTATCGCTTTCTGCATGCCATGCGTAAAGCGGCCCGACGGGGCGTGCGGGTAAAACTCATCGTGCAAGGTGAACCGGATATGCCGATTGTGAAAGTGGGCGCCCGCCTGCTGTACAACTATCTGGTAAAAGGCGGCGTCCATGTCTATGAATACCGCCGTAAACCTCTGCATGGCAAAGTGGCGCTGATGGACGATCACTGGGCGACGGTGGGTTCCAGCAATCTTGATCCACTGAGCCTGTCACTGAATCTGGAGGCAAATCTGATTATTCATGACCGCACGTTTAATCAGACCCTGCGTGACAACCTGAATCCTATTATTGCGCAGGACTGCAAGCGGGTTGATGAATCCATGCTGCCAAAACGCACCTGGTGGAACCTGACCAAGAGCGTACTGGCCTTCCACTTTTTACGCCACTTCCCGGCGCTGGTCGGCTGGCTGCCGGCGCATACCCCGCATCTGGCCGAGGTAGAGCCGCCCGCGCAGCCTGCTCTGGAAACTCAAGACCGTATACAAACTGAGGATGCAGGAGGGAAAACCTGATGGCAAAAAGCCACCGACGCTGGCGGTTAGCGAAAAAGATCCTCACATGGCTGTTTTTTATTGCGGTGATCGTGCTGCTGGTTGTTTATGCCAGCAAGGTCAACTGGCAGGAAGTGTGGACGGTAATTCGCGATTACAATCGGATCGCCCTGCTCAGCGCCGTGGGGTTGGTGATCGTCAGTTATTTACTTTACGGCTGTTATGATCTGCTCGGGCGCTACTACTGCGGCCACAAACTGGCAAAACGCCAGGTCATGCTGGTGTCATTTATCTGTTACGCCTTCAACCTGACGTTGAGCACCTGGGTGGGTGGTATTGGGATGCGTTATCGCCTTTACTCGCGCCTCGGATTGCCGGGGGGCACAATAACGCGGATTTTTTCGCTGAGTATTACCACTAACTGGCTGGGCTATATTCTGCTGGGCGGTTTTATATTTACCTTCGGCGTCGTCGAACTGCCCGCACACTGGTATATCGATGAAGGCACATTGCGCATCTTAGGCATTGCGCTGCTGCTGATTATTGTTGTTTATCTGTGGTTTTGCGCCTTCGCTAAACATCGTCAGATCACCATCAAGGGCCAAAAACTGGTGCTGCCCTCCTGGAAATTTGCCCTCGCGCAAATGACGATATCCAGTGCGAACTGGATGGTAATGGGGGCGATTATCTGGCTGTTGCTCGGTCAGAATATCGATTATTTCTTCGTGCTGGGCGTGCTGCTGGTGAGCAGTATTGCCGGCGTAATCGTGCATATTCCGGCGGGGATCGGCGTGCTGGAAGCGGTGTTTATGGCGCTGCTGGCAGGAGAGGACACGTCTCAGGGAACGATCATTGCTGCCCTACTCGCGTATCGCGTGTTGTACTATTTTATTCCGCTGCTGCTGGCACTGGTGTGTTATTTGCTGCTGGAGAGTCGGGCAAAAAAGTTGCGGGTAAAAAACGAGAAGGCGATGGCGAAATGATGGTGTATATAGTGCCGGCTGCGGCGTAACGCCTTATCCGGCCTACTTTCGATACCAAGCGGTAGGCCGGATAAGCGAAGCGCCATCCGGCAACAGAGAATTAACGACGATTACCGAAAATACGCAGCAGCATCAGGAACAGGTTGATGAAGTCCAGATACAGCGTTAAGGCCCCAAGAATCGCGTATTTACGCAGATTGGAGCTGTCGCGCAGGTCAATCTGCTCACCGATATTTTTCAACTTCTGCGTGTCATAGGCGGTCAGACCAACAAACACAATCACCCCGATATAGGTCACCGCCCACATCAGCGCTTCGCTCTTCAGCCAAAAGTTAACCAGTGAGGCCAGTACAATACCGATCAGCGCCATAAACAGCATATTGCCGAAGCCGCTCAGATCACGTTTGGTGGTGTAGCCATACAAACTCATGATCCCGAACATCCCTCCGGTAACCACAAAGGTGCTGGCGATAGACGAGTAGGTATAGACGATAAAAATGCTTGATAGCGTCAGCCCGGTTAATGCCGAGTAGAGCATAAACAGCGTGGTCGCCATACCCGCGCTCAGCCTTTGCACCATGCCGGACAGGACGAACACCAGCGCCAGTTGAGCGATGATCAGGCCAAAGAAGGTGATTTTGCTGGAGAAGACAAACATCATCACCGCGGGCGTATTTGCCGCATACCAGGCGATAAACGCCGTCAGCAACAGTCCGCAGGTCATCCAGCCGTACACCTGCGCCATATACGTTTGCAGGCCGGAACGGGCCTGTACAATAGAATCGGATCGTGGGAATCGGTCCATGACAATCTCCTGAATCAGTATGAGCCTACAACAATTGTACTCTACCAGCGTTTTGCTGCTAGCTTATCGCTGTCGCGGGCATCAACCCAGCGCTCACCTTCCGGCGTGGCCTCGCGTTTCCAGAACGGCGCGCGGGTTTTCAGGTAATCCATAATGAATTGCCCGGCATCAAACGCGCTGCTGCGATGCGCACTGGTCACGCCAACAAACACGATTTCGTCACCCGGCCACAGTTCGCCAATGCGATGAATCACCGTCACCCGACCCAGCGGCCAGCGCAAACGCGCTTCGTCGACAATCTCCGCCAGCGCTTTTTCGGTCATTCCCGGATAGTGTTCCAGCGTTAACGCCTTAACGCTGTCACCGAGATTGTGATTGCGCACTTTACCGGTGAAAGTGACTACCGCGCCATCTTCATCGCGCTCTGCCAGCCAGGGATACTCATCCCCGACGCGAAACGGCGCAGGGCCAACAACAATTCGCGTTTCAGTCATTTTAGCCTCCGGTTACGGGCGGGAAGAAAGCGACTTCATCACCCGCGTTAAGAGGATGATCAAAACTGACCAACGTCTGATTTACCGCCGCCAGCAGCTTGCCGTCTTCCAGCGCCAACGCCCAGCGATCGCTTTTTGCCGCAAGATGCTTGCGCAGCGCTTCTACCGTTGCAAACTCGGCGGCAACCTCTAACGCATCGGTGTTTACCAGTTCGCGTACCTGAGCAAAGAAGAGAACCTTAATCATGCGCATCTACCTTAAAATCTCCGGACTTGCCGCCGCTTTTTGCCAGCAGACGCACCGGACCAATCACCATATCCTTTTGCACCGCTTTGCACATATCGTAGATGGTCAACGCCGCCACGGAGGCCGCCGTTAACGCTTCCATTTCAACGCCGGTTTTACCGGTCAGGCGACACAGCGTTTCAATCCGTACGCGGTTGTGCTCCGGTTCAGCGTGAAGATTGACTTCCACCTTACTCAGCATCAGCGGATGGCACAGCGGGATAAGATCCCAGGTACGTTTGGCGGCCTGAATACCCGCAATACGCGCCGTGGCGAATACATCACCTTTATGGTGGCTGCCATCGATAATCATCGCCAGAGTTTCGCTACGCATAGTCACGAATGCTTCAGCACGCGCCTCGCGTACAGTTTCCGCTTTGGCGGAGACATCCACCATATGCGCTTCGCCAGCGGCGTTAATATGAGTCAGTTGCGACATACTTATTTCTTCAAATGTGGGTGGAAATTACACGGACGCGTACGGGCATCAAGCTGCGGCGCAATGATATTTTCCCAGGCGGTACGACACGCTTTGGTCGAACCCGGCATGGCGAAAATCAGCGTTTTATTGGCCACTCCGGCAATCGCGCGGGATTGCAGCGTCGCGGTGCCAATCTCTTCAAACGACAGCATACGGAAGACTTCGCCAAACCCTTCAACTTCTCTGTCAAACAGCGGTTGCAGCGCTTCCGGCGCCTGGTCCCCTTCGGTTAACCCGGTACCGCCGGTAATGAGCACTACCTGTACATCATCACTGGCAATCCAGGCAGAAACCTGGGCGCGGATGGCGTAACGGTTTTCTTTGACAATCGCCTTATCGACAATCTGATGACCCGCTTCTTGCGCCGAGTCACGCAGATAATGGCCGGAGGTGTCATCTTCTTCGCCGCGACGGTTGGAAACAGTAAGAATAGCAATGCGTGTCGGGATAAATTCAGCGCTTACCTGACTCATGAAAAACTCCTTTTAGCGATCAGCCGCCAATGTAAGATAAGTTTTGCGTAATACCGGTATTGTTCTGATGCAGGAAATGGGTCTGCTTTTTCTCCAGCAGCGCGGCTGAAATACGTTCTTCCAGCGCCGGCTGCTGAGCGTCATCTTCCAGCAAATCACGCAGGCTTACGCCGCCTTCACCAAATAAACACAGATGAAGCTTGCCAACAGAGGAAACGCGCAGACGATTACAGGTGGCGCAGAAGTCTTTCTCATAAGGCATGATCAGACCAATTTCACCAACATAATCAGGATGACAGAAAACCTGAGCCGGGCCGTCGCTGCGCTGTCGGATCTGGTGGATCCAGCCGCGACGCAGCAGCTCATCGCGAAGTACCTGTCCGGAGATATGGTGTTTACGGAAGAGAGAGCTGCCCTCGCCCGTTTCCATCAGTTCAATAAAACGCAGTTGGATTGGCCGAGGTTGGATCCACGCAAGGAAGGTGTCCAGTTGATGATGGTTTACGTCGCGCATCAGCACGGTGTTGACTTTCACTTTTTCAAAACCCGCATCAAAGGCGGCGTCAATGCCTGCCATCACCTGTTGAAACTTGTCCTGCCCGGTAATGGCATGAAACTGACGGGCATCCAGGCTGTCGACGCTGACGTTGAGCGCGGTCAGTCCGGCATCGCGCCAGGCAGCAGCATCTCGCGCCAGACGATAACCATTGGTGGTTACCGCAATCTGACGGATGGCGTCGTTTTCGCGCACGGCGGCGATAATGTCCGTAAAGTCGCGACGCAGTGAAGGTTCGCCCCCTGTCAGACGCACTTTTTCCGTTCCCAGACTGGCGAACGCGCGCGTGACACGGCGAATTTCATCAACGGTCAGAAAGCCGTTATTGGTGACCCCACCGGGCTTATAGCCATCCGGCAGGCAGTAGGTGCAACGAAAGTTACACACATCGGTAATCGACAAACGTAAGTAGTAAAACTTACGTGCGAAAGCATCGGTAAGTTGAGAGCCCATGTACACCTTTCCAAATACGGGAGACGTAGTCATTTCTTCCTGCGCCCTGGTGACAAACTTTTTCAAGTCTTGTCACGGCCAAAGCACCGTATCATTTGACCCAGGTGCAGAGGCTAGAGTGTTTATACTCGTCATACTTCGTGTTGCAGATGCGTTGGCTTCCGGCAACTCAAATTATTAAGAGTACTTAGTGGTTATGCCGATACTAGCGTGTAAATGACGCTTTTGCCATGTACACTTTCGCTATATAAATACATACATAACGACATGATCGTGCAATTTCGCTACAGAATAAGCAAAAATCACAGTTTTGCATTGATATACATCATCTTGCCATCAGGTGGATCTCGCCAGAAAGGAGTAGACCGCAGAAAAAAATTACGGCAGATGCCGACTGGATAATTGCTGAAAACACGCTATTTACGTTACTGTAACGCCGATCAATTGATATCAGGAAAATATATGCGCACTCGCTCGCTGGCAGATCTGGACCGCGTTGTCGCTCTCGGCGGAGGGCATGGATTAGGACGCGTTCTCTCCTCTCTTTCCCCATTAGGTTCCCGCCTGACGGGTATCGTCACCACCACGGATAACGGCGGGTCGACAGGTCGTATTCGTCGCTCTGAAGGAGGGATAGCCTGGGGAGACATGCGTAACTGTCTGAACCAGTTAATTACCCAACCCAGCGTTGCATCCGCCATGTTTGAGTATCGTTTTGGGGGTAATGGCGAACTTTCCGGGCATAACCTCGGAAATCTGATGTTAAAAGCGCTCGATCACCTCAGCGTGCGGCCTCTGGAAGCCATCAATTTAATTCGAAGCCTGTTGAAGGTCGATGCGCATTTAATTCCGATGTCGGAGCTGCCGGTGGATTTGATGGCTATAGACGATCAGGGACATGAAGTTTATGGCGAAGTCAATATCGATCAGCTCACCGTCCCGCCTCAGGAACTGATGCTGTCGCCAAAAGTCCCCACCACGCGGGAGGCGGTTGAGGCTATCGCCGAAGCGGATTTGATTCTGATAGGACCTGGCAGTTTTTACACCAGCCTGATGCCGATTCTGTTACTCAATGAAATGTCACAGGCATTACGTCGCACACCGGCTCCGATGGTCTATATAGGCAATCTTGGGCGCGAATTAAGCCTGCCAGCAGCCAGCCTGACGCTTAGCGATAAGCTGGCCATTATTGAACAGTACGTCGGGAAGAAAGTGATTGATGCGGTGGTTGTGGGGCCGAAAGTGGATGCATCCGCCGTTACCGACCGCGTTGTCATTCAGGAAGTGCTGGAAGCCAGCGATATTCCATACCGCCATGACCGCCAGCTATTGCATAGTGCGCTGGAGAAAGCGGTGCAGGCGCTAGGCTAAACGGATTTGCCTGATGCGCGGCGCTTATCAGGCCTACAAAACGCTCTGCTCCGGCATCCGACCTACGAACGCGATCTTTGCCGTAGGCCGGATAAGGGGTTTACCCCGCATCCGGCACACTCTTACGATGCTGCGATAAACAACTCGCGCAGTTGATGCAACTGGTCGCGGATCGTCGCTGCCTCTTCAAATTCAAGATTCTGCGCATGCTGCATCATCTGCCCTTCCAGCTCGTGAATCTTCTGCTGCAGCGCTTTTGGCGTCATATCCAGTTCCACAACTTCAGACTTCGCGCCTGCGCGTGACTTCCCTTTGCCTTTCGCCTTGGTCTTCGCAATATTCTGACCCAGCGCCAGAATATCGACTACTTTCTTATTCAGGCCCTGCGGCGTAATACCGTGCTCTTCGTTGTAGAGTTGCTGCTTCTCACGACGACGTTCGGTTTCACCAATCGCTTTAGCCATTGAGGCGGTAATTTTATCGCCGTAGAGAATAGCCTTACCGTTGATGTTTCGCGCCGCACGACCGATGGTCTGGATAAGCGAACGTTCAGAACGCAGGAACCCTTCTTTGTCTGCGTCCAGAATCGCCACCAGGGAGACCTCAGGCATGTCCAGACCTTCACGTAACAGGTTGATACCCACCAGCACGTCAAACTCGCCCAGACGCAGGTCACGAATGATTTCCATGCGTTCCACAGTATCGATGTCAGAGTGCAGATAACGCACCCGCTCGCCATGTTCTTCGAGGTATTCTGTGAGGTCTTCTGCCATCCGTTTGGTCAGCGTGGTGACCAGCACACGTTCGTTAATCGCCGCACGGGTGCGGATCTCCGACAGCAGATCGTCAACCTGCGTCGCCACCGGACGCACCTCAATGACCGGATCCAGCAGGCCGGTCGGTCGTACCACCTGATCGACCACTTCATCACCGGATTTCTCCAGCTCATAGTTGCCCGGCGTCGCCGAAACGTAGATAGTTTGCGGAGCCAGCGCCTCGAACTCTTCAAATTTGAGCGGACGGTTATCCAGCGCCGACGGCAGACGGAATCCGTATTCGACCAGGGTTTCTTTACGCGCCCGATCACCGCGATACATGCCGCCAATTTGCGGGATAGTCACGTGGGATTCATCCACCACCAGCAGGCCATCGGCAGGCAGGTAATCAAACAGCGTCGGCGGCGGCTCGCCAGGGCCGCGCCCGGACAGATAGCGGGAGTAGTTTTCAATCCCCGAGCAGTAACCCAGCTCATTCATCATTTCCAAATCGAACTGGGTACGCTGACTTAAGCGCTGTTCTTCCAGCAGTTTGTTATTTGCCAACAGGACTTTACGCCGCTCTGCCAGCTCAACTTTGATTTCTTCCATCGCCTGCACGATACGTTCTCGCGGCGTCACGTAGTGCGTTTTAGGATAGATGGTGTAGCGCGAAATTGTGGATTCGACCTGTCCGGTCAGCGGGTCAAACAGCGATAAACGTTCGACCTCTTCATCAAACAGTTCCACGCGCAGCGCGATGTCATCGGATTCTGCCGGGAAAATGTCGATCACTTCACCGCGCACGCGGAAGGTCCCGCGCTGGAATGCCTGATCGTTGCGGGTATATTGCAGCTCCGCCAGACGACGCAGGATCGCACGCTGGTCGATAATCATCCCCACCGTCAGGTGCAGCATCATTTTCAGGTACAGATCCGGGTCACCCAGACCATAAATCGCGGAAACCGACGCCACGACAACGACATCGCGACGTTCCAGCAGCGCTTTGGTTGCCGACAGGCGCATCTGCTCAATATGTTCGTTGACCGAAGCATCTTTCTCGATGAAGGTGTCAGAACTGGGTACGTAGGCTTCCGGCTGATAATAGTCGTAGTAAGAGACAAAATACTCCACCGCGTTATCCGGGAAGAACTCTTTCATCTCACCGTACAGCTGAGCAGCAAGTGTCTTATTGGGGGCCAGCACCATGGTAGGACGCTGCAAGTCCGCAATCACGTTAGCGATGGTGAATGTTTTCCCCGACCCTGTCACCCCCAGTAGCGTCTGATGCGCCAGACCATCCTCCAGACCTTCTTCCAGGCGACGAATCGCCTCAGGCTGATCGCCAGAGGGTTTAAAAGCGGAATTTAGTTTGAACGGTTTACTCATGAGCAGCTACCTGAAGCAATGGGCGGGCAGGTGTGTAATTTTACTCGCAGCAGTATATTTTGCCAGTAAAATATACTGGATGAAAAAACAGTAACGCGCCAGAATATTTCTGTTACCCCAGCAAAATGGCCGTGGCTACAGGCTAAAATTTGTCCGCAGGCAAGATAAAACACCAGCAAAAATGTGTTATCCCCAAACCAATGACTTTTTTAACATTTGTCAAGCTACTCGATGAAAGTTTTGTGGCAACGCATGACACTTCTGCGACAGCCATTGCATTTATCTAACATCCTGTAATCTAATGATTATTATCTCGAGCCGTCTTTCGCATCAATTTAGTCGCAGGCCGCGTCTTCTCTCGCTTACATTGTGTTTTCTAACCCTAATACACAAGGTTATCCACAGGAATAGTGGATAACTGCCTCCAGCCCGTATGGACTGTAGCCTGGCAAAAACGTCCTGATGGTCTTTTCTGGTGGGATAAAAAAAAATTATCGCTATTTTTTGATATTTATCAGCTAACGAAGCGACCTCGGATGGCCGAGATCTTGCTCGCATTTTCATCATTTTCCTGCCTGCACCATCACGACACCACCAGGCACTGCCAATGTGCACAAAACAATGTCAGGAATGCGGTCAGTAAGAATTTACCGCCAGCGCTGCACGCCATCCTGCTGTATTTTTCCCCAATTCCGCTTCTGGCAAGAGATTTGCAGTTTTCTCCCGACCACCAGTCCGCGAGGCGGATATCATCATGAGGGAGAAATCTATGTTGAGTCTTCGTGCAGTGAATCACTATTACGGTAATCAACACTCGCTTTGGGATGTCGATCTCGACCTGTTGCCCGGTAAATGTACCGCCGTGCTGGGTCTTCCAGGGATGGGAAAGACTACGCTTGCCAATTGCATCATCGGCAATTTACCGATTGAGAGCGGAACCATGTTCTGGCATCAGGCTGGCGCACCACCTTGCGATCTGCTTCAGATTCCGGCGGCAAAGCGCATTGCACTAGGTATTAACTGTGTATCACAGGAGCGGCGAATTTTTTCGCAGTTGACGGTAGAGGAAAATCTGCACATTGCGCGCCAGGCGGTTGAGGAAAGCGAAGCAATGAACAGCAGCGATATTTACCGCCTGTTTCCACAGCTGTTTGTACTGCGTCAGGCCAAAGGGGTGGCATTGTCGGAGGAAAATCAGCACCAGCTTGCACTCGCCAGCGCGTTGGTCACTCGCCCGCGTCTGCTGATCCTCGATGAGCCCACACGAGGAACAGGCCAGGCGTATATCCACAAACTGGGGAATCTGATTGTGAGGCTAAGCCAGGAGCTTGGCATCACCATTATGCTCGCGGAGCAGAGCCTGCCGTTCATTCGTCGGGTCGCCGACTGCTATTGCTTGTTACATCGTGGCCGCAACGTGGCTCAAGGGCAAATAACACAATTCAGCGACCCGCTAATCAACGACTGGTGGATGCCAGAGACAAAACGCTAAGATCGATATAACGACCTGTCGATGCTTGCTCCGGCTCTTCTGCCAGCCAGGGAATTTCCCCCAGCAGCGGAGCCGCAAGCGCACGCTTTAGCGTCGCCATATATTCAGCATGACGCTTGCCGGGGGGCGTCACATCATTGGCAACCCATCCGGCGAGCGTCAGCCCAGCCTGCTGCACCGCCTGGGCGGTCAAAATGGCATGATTGATACAACCGAGCTTAACGCCAACCACCAGAATCACCGGCAGTTGTTCCTCTTTTACCCAGTCAGAAAAACTCAGCGTTGGCGAAAGCGGCGTAAACCATCCGCCTGCACCTTCCACCAATACCCAGTCAGCCTGTTCTTCAAGCAAGCGTAAGCCCGCAGACATCACGGAGGCCTCAATGGGGCGCCCTTCGTCAGCACTGATGATATGCGGTGAGGTAGGTTCCGCGAAGGTATACGGATTGATGGCTGCATAATCCACGGCTACAACGCTGTTGCGCTGTAGAGCCAGCGCATCGCTGTTTCGCAGACCTTCATCCGTCATTTCACTGCCTGACGCCACCGGCTTATAGCCGACGGTTCGCAATCCCAACTGTCCCGCCGCCTGAAGCAACGCACAGCTGGCGATAGTTTTACCTACTTCGGTGTCCGTCCCGGTGACAAAATACGTGTTAGTCACGTTGAATCACTCCCAAAAAAAGATGATAGGTCAGCGGATATTTCCCCTGCTGACAGGGCCAGGCGAGCTGTAGCTGACGCAGTTGCGAGCGGGTCAGCACACGCTGCTCGCGTCCATCATGCAAATGCGTCGCGCCAATACCCTTCAACGAGCGCATGGCGCTCAGCGCATCGTAAAACCACAGCGTGACGGCATGAGACTGGTATTCAACGTCCCAGCCGCACAGCGCGTTTTCCAGTTGCTCCACGGGCAAAAAACGGTTGGCATGCTCCCGGTCATCAACTGTTCGCCACGCCTGACGAAGTTCCGGCATCGAACCTTGCGCCAGGGTACTAAACGCCACAGTTCCGCCAGGACGCACCACCCGGTATAGCTCGCTTAACGCACCGCGTAGGTCGCTGCACCACTGCACGGCCAGATTGCTCCAGGCCAGGTCGAAAGTGGCAGCGGCCTGCGGAATGGCTTCGATATCCGCCAGCAGATAGTGATGGGCAACATCGTGACGCTGCGCTTCAGCCAGCATTTGCGCCGACAGATCCAGCGCGCAGACCTCGCTCCCCTGCTCCCGCCAGTAGCGACTCATACGCCCAGGCCCACAGCCCGCGTCCAAAACCCTTGAGAACGCCCGGCCATCGAGTTGTGCCAGTAACGCATCGGCACTCTGACGTTGCAGCTCTGCGTGTTGCTCATAGTAGGTGGCAGCGCGGCCAAACGCGGCGGCAATCGCCTGTTTATTGACCTGCACCATGCAACACCTCCAGTAGACGATCGATATCCTGCACCTCATGCGCCTGGGTCAAAGTCAGCCGTAATCTGGCCGTACCGGTGGGCACCGTTGGTGGGCGAATTGCCGTCACCCAGCATCCCTGTTGCCGTAACGTCTGTGCCAGTTGCAGGGCTTTATGATTGTCGCCAACGATCAGCGGTTGAATAGCGCTATCTGAATGCGCCAGCGTCAAATCCGTAGTATTCACTCCAGCGCGAAAACGCTGGATCAGCATCGCTAACTTTTCCCTGCGTTCATCGCCTTCACGGCTGCGGATCACCGCCAGCGCGGCGCGTAAGGCCTGCGCCTGCGCCGGAGGCATACTGGTGCTGTAGATCAGATGGCGGGCAAACTGCAACAGATAGTCGGCCACGCTATCAGAACACAGGATCGCCGCACCGCTGACACCAAACCCTTTGCCAAACGTCACCACGAGCAGCTCAGGTTTCACCTGTTGTCGAGAGCACGAGCCGCGCCCTTTCTCACCGCTTACGCCAATCCCATGCGCATCATCCACCAGCAGCCACGCGCCCTGCCGTTTCGCCACCGCGTGGATTTCTGCCAGTGGCGCACTATCGCCATCCATGCTGAATACGCCTTCAGTGACCACCAGTTGCTGCCCCGGACAGGGGGAAGTCAGCAGACGCTCCAGATGTTGCGGATCGTTATGGGTAAAGCGACGTAAAACAGCAGGGCTAAGGCTGGCAGCCTCCAACAGCGAGGCATGGCTAAGCCTGTCGGCGACAATGCGATCGTCTTTTTCCATCAATGCGGCTATCACTGCCTGATTAGCGGCAAAACCGGAGATGAACAACAGCGCCCGGGAATAGCCGAGCCACTGCGCCAGCTCTTCTTCCAGCGCCTGATGCGCAACGGAATAACCGCTGACATGGCCCGAGCCGCCACTGCCGACGCCAAAACGCTCAGCGCCCTGCTGCCACGCGCAGATAATTTGCGGATGGTGGCTTAAGCCGAGATAGTCGTTGCTGGAGAAATTCAGATACTGACGACCGCCAGCCTGTAACAAGCGACCAGCACCCTGTGTCACTGCATAGCGCCGACGCCACGCATCAGCACGACGACGCGCCGTTAGCGCATCGTCGATTTTTTGCTGCCAGGTCATACGGTTGCCGCGTTGTAGTAATCGTCGGTATCCGGGGTACGCAGCGCCTGCTCCAGACGTTGTTGCTGTTCGTTATCACCCGCCAGTACCGCCGTTTGCTGCGGGTTAAGACCCAGCTTACGGAACAACAATAAATCTTTATCTTCGTTCGGGTTCGGCGTGGTCAGCAGTTTGCAGCCGTAGAAAATCGAGTTGGCCCCGGCCATAAAGCACATTGCCTGGGTTTGTTCGTTCATCTGCTCGCGCCCGGCAGAAAGACGTACGTATGAGGTCGGCATCATGATGCGCGCGACGGCGATAGTACGAATAAAATCAAAAGCATCTACGTCGTCGTTATCGGCAAGCGGCGTGCCCTTCACTTTCACCAGCATGTTGATCGGCACGCTTTCCGGCGGCGTCGGCAGATTCGCTAATTGCAGCAGCAGACCCGCGCGGTCGGTCACCGTTTCACCCAGCCCCACAATCCCGCCGGAGCAAACTTTAATGCCCGCCTCACGCACTTTATCCAGCGTATCCAGGCGCTCCTGATACGAACGGGTGGTAATGATATTGCCGTAAAATTCCGGCGAGGTGTCGAGGTTGTGGTTGTAGTAGTCCAGACCCGCATTGGCCAGGCGCTGGGCCTGAGATTCGTCCAGCGTGCCCAGCGTCATACAGGCTTCCAGCCCCAGTTCTTTCACGCCCTGAACCATTTGTTCCAGGTACGGCATATCGCGTTCGTGAGGGTTCTTCCACGCCGCGCCCATGCAAAACCGCGTTGAACCGGCTTGTTTCGCCTTACGGGCAGAGTCCAGAACCTGTTCAACTTCCATCAAACGTTCCGTTTCCAGTCCGGTTTTATAGCGGGAACTTTGCGGGCAGTATTTGCAGTCTTCCGGGCAAGCACCGGTCTTAATCGACAACAGCGTACTAACTTGTACCTGCCGCGGATCGAAATGCTGACGATGAACCTGCTGCGCTTCAAACAACAGATCCAGCAGCGGTTTTTCAAATAATTCGGTGACTTGCGACATTGTCCAGCGAGAAGAATGAGCCATATTGGTATACGTTTCGTTGTTAGTTTGGTGTAGACTCGTAAACCTAAATCTTTTTAATTTGGTTTACAAGTCGATTATGACAACGGACGATCTTGCGTTTGACCAACGCCATATCTGGCACCCTTACACCTCCATGACCTCCCCGCTGCCGGTTTATCCGGTGACGCGTGCCGAAGGTTGTGAACTGATATTAGCCAGCGGTGAGAAGCTGATTGACGGCATGTCATCCTGGTGGGCGGCAATCCACGGTTACAATCACCCGCAGCTGAATGCCGCGATGAAAACGCAGATTGATGCCATGTCGCACGTGATGTTTGGCGGCATTACCCATGCCCCGGCTATTGCGCTGTGTCGCCAGTTGGTGGCGATGACGCCCGAGGCGCTGGAGTGCGTTTTTCTCGCGGATTCTGGTTCGGTCGCCGTGGAAGTCGCGATGAAAATGGCGCTGCAATACTGGCAGGCCAAAGGTGAATCCCGTCAGCGTTTCCTGACATTTCGTAACGGTTATCACGGCGATACTTTCGGCGCGATGTCGGTCTGCGATCCTGACAACTCGATGCACAGTCTGTGGAAGGGTTATCTGCCTGATAACCTGTTTGCACCCGCTCCGCAAAGTCGGATGGGCGGCGAATGGGACGAACTGGATATGGTGCCTTTTGCCCGTCTGATGGCCGCACATCGCCACGAAATTGCGGCAGTGATCCTTGAACCGATTGTGCAGGGCGCTGGCGGCATGCGCATGTACCATCCTGAGTGGTTAAAGCGCATCCGTAAGATGTGTGACCGGGAAGGCATTTTGCTGATTGCCGATGAAATCGCCACCGGATTTGGTCGCACGGGCAAGCTGTTTGCCTGTGAGCACGCTGATATCACTCCGGACATTTTGTGCCTTGGCAAAGCGTTAACCGGCGGAACGATGACCCTTTCCGCCACCCTGACCACGCGCCTGGTTGCGGAAACCATCAGCAACGGTGAAGCCGGATGTTTTATGCACGGCCCGACTTTCATGGGTAATCCACTGGCCTGCGCCGTCGCCTCTGCCAGCCTGTCGCTGCTCGAAACCGGCGAATGGCGCTCGCAGGTCGCGGCCATTGAAGCGCAGTTGCGTGAAGAACTCGCCCCGGCGGCAGATTCCCGTTGGGTCGCCGACGTGCGCGTGCTTGGTGCCATCGGCGTGATAGAAACCACGCATCCGGTGAATATGGCCGCGTTACAGAAGTTCTTTGTCGAACAGGGCGTGTGGGTAAGACCGTTTGGTAAGCTCATTTATCTGATGCCGCCGTACATCATCAAGCCCGAACAACTGCGCAGCCTGACGCAGGCCGTCAACGAGGCTGTACGCAATGCAACATTTTTAGCGATTAATCAGCGGTAAGCTCTACGGTTTCTGGCTACACTTTTTGGCTAACGAGAGGAGTCAGCATGAAACTAATCAGTAACGATCTGCGCGATGGCGAAAAGCTTCCTCATCGCCACGTCTTTAACGGCATGGGATATGACGGGGATAATATTTCCCCGCACCTGGCATGGGATGACGTGCCCGCCGGGACTAAAAGCTTTGTCGTGACCTGTTACGATCCTGATGCGCCAACCGGCTCCGGCTGGTGGCACTGGGTGGTGGTTAACCTGCCTGCAGATACCCGAGTTTTACCACAAGGTTACGGCTCGGGGCTGGTTGCGTTGCCGGAAGGCGTGCTGCAAACACGCACGGATTTTGGTAAAGCCGGTTATGGTGGCGCTGCGCCGCCGAAGGGGGAAAACCACCGCTATATCTTTACGGTTCACGCACTGGATGTGGAGCGTATTGATGTCGATGAGGACGCCAGCGGCGCGATGGTTGGATTTAACGTCCATTTCCACTCGCTCGCCAGCGCTTCTGTTACCGCAATATTTAGCTAAGTTCTGTTATGCCGGATGTCGACTTAGCCTCATCCGGCCTACAAAGCCGACCGTAAGTCTGATAAGACGCGTCAGCGTCGCCATCAGGCAATTCTCTAGAGAAATTCAGGCAGCAATTTCAGCAATGTTCCTTGCGCTAACAGTTCGGTCGCGCACTCGATATCCGGGGCGAAAAAGCGATCCTGCGTGTAATGAGCAACCTGCTCGCGTAAAGCCTGGCGCGCCTGCTCCAGCAGCGGGCTTGAGGTTAACCCTTCGCGCAGGTCAATCCCCTGACACGCCGCCAGCCACTCTACGGCAATCACGCCGCGCGTATTTGCTGCCATCTCCCACAGTCTGCGCCCCGCCGCCGGAGCCATAGATACGTGATCTTCCTGGTTGGCGGACGTCGGTAAACTGTCTACGCTATGCGGATGCGCCAGCGCTTTGTTCTCACTCGCCAGCGCGGCAGCCGTGACTTGAGCAATCATAAAGCCGGAGTTCACCCCACCGTTTTTCACCAAAAACGGCGGCAGTTGCGACATGTGTTTATCCATCATTAACGCAATGCGTCGCTCCGATAACGAGCCGATTTCCGCAATCGCCAGCGCCAGATTATCTGCTGCCATCGCCACCGGTTCAGCATGGAAGTTGCCGCCAGAAATGACATCCCCCTCTTCGGCAAATACCAGCGGGTTGTCGGAAACCGCATTGGCCTCCACCAGCAGAACATCCATCACCTGGCGCATTTGCGTCAGACATGCCCCCATCACCTGTGGCTGACAGCGCAGAGAATACGGATCCTGCACTTTCTCACAGTTATGATGCGACTGCGAAAGCGCGCTGGTGTCGGTCAATACGTGGCGATACAGCGTTGCGGCATCAATCTGCCCACGCTGCCCTCGCGCGGCGTGAATACGGGCATCAAACGGACGACGGGAACCCAGCACGGCTTCGGTGGTCAGCGCCCCGCACACCGTTGCAGACGCAAACAGTTCCTGAGCTTCAATTAGCCCACGCAGCGCAAAGGCCGTCGAAGCCTGGGTGCCGTTGAGCAACGCCAGCCCTTCTTTTGCCTCCAGCGTTATCGGCTCCAGCCCGGCCTTTTTCAGCGCTTCGGTCGCCGGGAGCCATTCACCCTGCCAGCGCGCCTTCCCTTCTCCCAACAGCGTCAAAGACATATGCGCCAGTGGCGCCAGGTCACCCGATGCCCCCACGGAGCCTTTCGCCGGGATCAGCGGATACACCTCGGCATTCACCAGCGCAATCAGCGCTTCAATCACGCTCAGGCGAATACCGGAAAAACCGCGCGCCAGGCTGTTGATTTTCAGCACCATAATCAGACGCACCATCGCGTCGTCCAGCGCCTCGCCGACACCTGCCGCATGGGAAAGCACCAGCGAACGCTGCAAATTCTGCAAATCTTCCGTGGCGATACGGGTCTGGGCCAGCAGGCCAAAGCCGGTATTAATGCCATACGCCGTACGGCCTTCATCGACAATATTATTGACGCAGGCGACGCTGGCGTTAATAGCATCGATCGCCCCGGCATCCAGACTCAGTTTGACCGGCTGCTGCCAGATTTCACGTAGCTGGATAAAACTCAGATGGCCCGGCGTGAGTGTCATGGTGTTCATATCAGCGTTTCTCCTGCGTCGCGGCAACCATCGGCAAATTCAGCCCTTCTTCGACGGCGCATTCCACCGCAATGTCATATCCGGCGTCGGCGTGACGCATCACCCCGGTCGCCGGATCGTTATGTAAGACCCGGGCGATACGCGCCGCGGCTTCATCGGTGCCATCGCAAACAATCACCATCCCGGCATGCTGAGAGAAGCCCATACCGACCCCGCCACCGTGATGCAGCGACACCCAGGTCGCGCCGCTGGCGGTGTTAAGCAGCGCGTTCAGCAGCGGCCAGTCGGATACGGCGTCTGAACCGTCGCGCATAGCTTCAGTTTCGCGGTTCGGGCTGGCAACAGAACCTGAGTCCAGATGGTCACGGCCAATAACAATCGGCGCGGATACTTCACCGCTGCGCACCATTTCATTAAACGCCAGCCCTAGTTTCTGACGCCACTCCAGGCCGACCCAGCAGATACGCGCCGGTAAACCCTGGAAATTAATCCGCTCACGCGCCATATCCAGCCAGTGATGAAGGTGCTTATCATCTGCCACGATCTCTTTCACTTTGGCATCTGTTTTATAAATATCCTGCGGATCGCCGGACAGCGCCACCCAACGGAACGGGCCAATGCCGCGACAGAACAACGGTCGAATATAAGCAGGTACGAAGCCGGGGAAATCAAAGGCATTTTCCACGCCCATCTCTTTGGCCATCTGGCGAATGTTGTTGCCGTAATCAAACGTTGGCACGCCCATTTTGCTAAACGCCAGCATCGCCTCAACGTGCGTTGCCATTGAACGTTTCGCCGCCTGCACCGTGCCCTGCGGATCGGACACCGCTTTTGCCTGATACTCTTCCCAGCTCCAGCCAGACGGCAGATAACCATGCAGCGGATCGTGGGCGCTGGTCTGGTCGGTGACCATATCCGGGCGCACACCGCGCTTCACCAGTTCCGGCACAACGTCGGCGGCGTTCGCACACAGCGCAATGGAGACCGCTTTACCCTCGCGAGTGTATTTGTCGATACGCGCCAGCGCATCGTCAAGCGATGTCGCCTGCTCGTCCACGTAACGGGTACGCAGACGGAAATCGATTCGGCTTTGCTGGCATTCAATGTTCAGCGAACACGCCCCCGCAAGCGTAGCGGCTAACGGCTGCGCCCCGCCCATACCGCCCAGTCCGGCGGTCAATACCCAGCGCCCGCTCAGGTTACCCTGATAATGCTGACGCCCGGCCTCAACGAAGGTTTCATAAGTCCCCTGCACGATGCCCTGGCTGCCGATGTAGATCCAGCTCCCGGCGGTCATCTGGCCGTACATCGCCAACCCTTTGGCGTCCAGTTCGTTGAAATGTTCCCAGGTAGCCCAATGTGGCACCAGGTTGGAGTTGGCAATCAGCACGCGCGGTGCGTTGTCGTGAGTTTTGAATACGCCTACCGGTTTTCCGGACTGGACCAGCAGCGTCTCATCGGTCTCCAGTTTGGTCAGCGCGTTGACGATGGCGTCATAGCATTCCCAGTCCCGTGCGGCGCGGCCAATCCCGCCGTAAACCACCAGCTCATGCGGATTTTCCGCCACATCGGGATCCAGATTATTCATTAACATGCGCAGCGGCGCTTCAGTCAGCCAGCTTTTGGCCGTTAACGTGGTGCCGCGTGGGGCACGAATATCCTGCTGACGATATTTGCTATGGGACATGACAGAAAACTCCTCGCGAACGTCGGATAGATAAGTAACATATACTTGTCTATACAAGTCACCGCAAGGATGATTTTAACAATTAAGATACATTTTTATTATATTGCGTCAGCAATCACGGTTTTCATCTCCTGTATCAGGACATAAACCGCCCTTGCAGTCGATAGCGGGAACCAGGGAACAGCAAACGGGCATGAGAGACAATGGATGACGCGGACCAGGTCTTGCGGCGGATCAGCAGGCAGGGATCGTGTTCTTTGATGTTCAGCAGCGCGCACTCTTCGGCGCTGGCGCGTACCGCTTCAACGATATGCTCACCTTCGGTCAAGGGGGCTATCAGTGAAAGGTATGCGTGCGGCGTGGTCTGGCTGTAATCCTGCCCCAGATACTCGGGCACAATTTCGGCATTCACGCAGCGATCTTCAATCTGTACCGGCAGATCGTTCTCGTAGTGCACCATGACAGAGTGAAAAATAGAGGTGCCTTCTTTGACGTTTAATACCAAAGCCTGCTGCGCGTTTGCCCGGGTTCTTTCCAGCGTCAGCACTTCGCACCGGTGCTGATGCTGACGGGCGTTAATTTCATCCGCGATGCTACGAATTTCAAACAGCGCGGACTGACCTTTTGGCTCGGCGACAAACGTCCCCACGCCCTGCAAACGCACCAGTAAACCTTCATCCGTTAACTCACGCAGCGCCCGGTTGATGGTCATGCGGCTGAAACCATACTGCGCCACCAGCTCTGCCTCAGACGGAATGCGATCGTGAGGCTGCCAGATACCGCTGGCAATTTTTTCGCTGATCTCCTGTTTGACCTTTTCGTAAAAAGGAGCCGGAGCAGAACGGGATGGGAGCATGCGTGAGCCTTCCTTAAGCTGAAAATGTGAGTGGGTACAGTTTACAGGCATTACCCGAACCTGATAAGCGCAACGCCATCAGGTATGTCAGTGCCACCAGTGGGCGATTTGCCAGCCTAATCGCGCCGCAACCCGCGCCGCCCTGCCATCATCGTCAAAGCGTGGATTAAATTCAACCATATCCACCGCCTGTAGTTTACCGCTACGACACAGAGGCTCAATCAGTCTCAGCAGCGTCGCCAACGGTACGCCAAGCGCGGCGGGGGCCGACACACCGGGCATTTCCCACACCGGCAGCACGTCGAGGTCGATTGTCAGATAGATGACATCCAGATTGGCAATGAACTGCGCTAACTGCGCCTGCGCCGTATCACAATGCAGATCCTCCACTATGGTCACACCGAGCCGCTGGGCCTCATCCCAAAGCGCTTGGGTGTTTGCCGCCCGGCTGACGCCGATACAGGCATAGTGAAATTCACGCTGTTGTTCATCGCAAAGCTGCGCCAGCTGGCGAAACGGCGTACCGGATGTAGCCTGCCCGGCATGGCGCAAATCGAGATGCGCATCGAAGTTGACTATCCCCACTCTCGCCTGCGGGAACGCGTCCAGCACACCTGCGCCATGGGCATATGCGGTTTCGTGTCCGCCCCCCAGAACAAAGGTGCGCATATTTTCCTGCTGACAACGCTGTACTGCATTGCGTAGCGCCTGCTGCGCGCCTTCAAGATCGGGGGCCTGCGCCACAATATTGCCCAGATCCACCAGTCGATGATGCCCATCGTGGCTGGCTAAATTCGCCAGCGCCTTGCGCAGCACATCGGGCGCTCCGGCAGCTCCCGTGCGCCCCTGATTACGTTTAACACCTTCGTCGCAGGCAAACCCGAGCAACGCTATCTGCTCGCGATACATTTCTGGGCTAAACGTCGGGCTCTGGGTGATAGTCTGAAACAGGCGCAGCGCATTCGGCGATTCGGCCCGGTCATCACGTCCCTGCCATAGCGCAGGTGAAGCAGGTTGCCAGTGAGTCATGCTATTTGTCCTTTGAATACGCGTTGGTAGAGCGGGTTGCGTCCTGGTTCATACAGGATCTCAACAGGAAGTGTGGCATCCCACACCACAAAATCGGCCACAAACCCGGCCTTCAATTGACCGTGGGTGGCGTGACGCCCCAGCGCCCGGGCCGCATGACGGGTTACGCCCGCCCATGCTTCTTCCGGCGTTAAGCCAAACTGGACGCAGGCCATATTCATCGCCCAGTGCAGGCTGATAAACGGGCTGGTACCGGGGTTAAAATCTGTCGCTACCGCCATCGGTACCTGATATTGACGCAGCAACGCTACCGGTGGGCGCTGCTGCTCTTTGAGGAAATAGAATGCGCCGGGCAGCAGCACGCCGACCGTACCGCTTTGGCTCATTGCCGCCACGCCTGCTTCATCGAGGTATTCAATATGATCGGCGGATAGCCCGTGGTAGCGGCTTACCAACTGTGCGCCGCCAAGCAATGACAGTTGTTCGACATGGCCTTTAATCGGGATGCCCAGCGCCTGCGCAGCCTGAAACACCCGCTCACTCTGCGCCAACGAAAAACCAACGCTTTCACAGAACAGATCAACGGTCTCAAACAGCCCTTGTTCCCACAGCTGCGGCAAAATGGTCTCGCACACCAGCGTAATATAGCCGTCAGGATCATCCCTGAATTCCGTTGGCGTCGCATGCGCAGCCAACAGCGTCGGGCTGATTTCAACGATATTCTCTGCCGCCAGCGCTGCCACCACGCGCAATATTTTCTCTTCTGTCGGCAAATCCAGGCCGTAGCCGGATTTTATTTCCAACAGCGTAACACCTTCTTTGATCAGCTGTTCCATCCGCTGATGAGCTACGTGTAAGAGTTGTTCATCCGTGGCGCTGCGGGTCGCCGATACGGTGGCATTGATCCCCCCACCCTGAGCGCTTATCTGCTGGTAGGAGACACCATTTAACCGCTGCTCCCATTCACCTGCGCGGTTTCCGCCAAAGACGAGATGCGTATGGCAATCAATCAGGCCAGGCGTAATCAGCCGGCCCTGCATATCAAAAGTATTGTCATGTGTGAGATATAACGATGATTCCGGGACGATATCGCGAATCTTGCCCTGGCGGACGATCAGCGCGTGACCATCCACCAGCCCATATGGGGTACCACGTTCAGGATCCATAGTCGCCAGACGAACATTGCGCCAGATAACATCATCAGGGAAGAATTGCTGCATTCGACTCACCACTTGTCATAGGTTGTATAGACATTTATTTTTGATTATAGGGATGTTGTCAACCTGAAGAGCCATAATTGTTATCTATTTGTGATATAAAGACTCTCCGCGCCAGACATTGCTGCGATAAAAAACAACTTTTTACCTTTTCGCCTTCCCGTTTCGCTCAACTTAGTATAAAAAAGCAGGCTTTAATGGATAACTTTCAAAGCCCGGAGCAACCTGTGAATATATCATCAGTTTCCCGTCTGGCGCTGGCAATGGCTTTTGGCGTGACGCTGACCGCCTGTAGCTCTACGCCGCCCGATCAAATTCCTTCCGCTCAGACCGCGCCAGGTACCTCTTCGCGCCCGATCTTGTCGGCCAATGAAGCGAAAAACTTCGTTGCTGCGCACTATTTTTCCGCGCTGACGCCAAACACCGCGCCATGGAGCCCTTCTTCAATTTCTCTGCCTGCACAACCTGACTTCGTCGTTGGCCCGGCAGGCACTCAGGGCGTAACCCATACCAGCATTCAGGCTGCGGTGGATGCGGCAATCATCAAACGTACGAACAAACGTCAGTACATCGCGATTATGCCGGGCGAGTATCAGGGCACGGTATACATCCCGGCAGCAACGGGTAGCCTGACGCTGTACGGTATGGGCGAAAAACCGCTGGATGTAAAAATTGGCCAGGCCATTGACGGTGACATGAGCACCGCAGACTGGCGTCGTACGGTGAACCCAGGCGGTAAATATATGCCGGGTAAACCTGCGTGGTATATGTTTGATAATTGCCAGAACAAACGTGGCACAAATATTGGTGTGATGTGTTCTGCCGTCGTCTGGTCGCAAAACAACGGTCTGCAATTGCAGAACCTGACCATCGAAAACAACCTGGGTGATAGCGTTGATGCAGGCAACCACCCGGCCGTTGCACTGCGTACCGATGGTGATAAAGTGCAGATCAACAAGGTCAATATTCTGGGTCGTCAGAATACGTTCTTTGTAACCAACAGCGGCGTACAAAACCGTCTGGAAAACGATCGTCAGCCTCGCACGCTGGTAACCAACAGCTACATTGAAGGTGATGTGGATATCGTTTCTGGTCGTGGCGCAGTGGTGTTCGAGAACACCGATTTCCGTGTTGTGAATTCCCGTACGCAGCAGGAAGGTTACGTGTTCGCACCGGCTACTCTGTCAAACATCTACTACGGTTTCCTGGCGATTAATAGCCGCTTCACGGCAAGCGGCGATGGCGTGGCGCAGTTAGGCCGATCGCTGGATGTCGATTCCAACACTAACGGTCAGGTCGTTATCCGTGACAGCGTGATTAACGAAGGCTTTAACATGGCAAAACCATGGGCTGACAGCGTTATCGCAAAACGCCCGTTTGCCGGTAATACCGGTGCGGAAGATGACAAAGGTGAAATCCAGCGCAACCTGAACGACACCAACTTCAACCGCATGTGGGAATACAACAACCGCGGTATTGGTAGCAAAGTGGTTGCCGAGCCGAAGCAGTAATCCCAGAGTAAAAAAGGTCGCCATATTTACGCTGGCGACCTTTTTTATGGCGTTACACCAAACGCGATTTATTAAAGTTAATCAAACTCCCCGCTTTAATAATCTCACGCTCCTCGGCGGTCAGGCTTTCCATATACAAGCTGATTTCACTCATCGCGCCATCAGCATGAAGAACGTACGCTTTTATCTCGCGACTGCACTCATCCAGCGCACGGCGAATACCGGGAATATAGATATAGTCCCCGACTTCAAAAGAGGGTTTCTCAGCCATTTGTAGCGGTAACATACCCCAGTTGATCACATTGGAACGGTAACGCTTGGTGGCATATTCCTGGGCGATATTTGCCAGCCCACCGATCACTCGCTGACAGCTTGCCGCCTGCTCGCGCGCAGAACCATCACCAGGCTTGACGGCATAAATCATGCTGCCAATCTCAGTCTCCAGTGGTCGCGTGTTTTCCTGACCGGTAATCTGCTGGATGCGTGCGAAAACGGACGCCAGTTCGCTAACGTCACCCGCCTGACGTTGTTTTTCCCGTTCAGCGACCGCCTTGCTTCTGCCAACATAGCCGGGATCGCGTCGGGAAAGGGTAAATTCCGCCAGCCCCAAAGGATTGGAACGATACGAAGAGGTTTCTCCGGACGGGATAAGCTCATCCGTCGTTGTCACATCATCAAGTATTTTTGAGGCCACTTTCAGCAGAATATTTTCTGTTAACGCGCCCAGTTCCGGCCAGTCTTTAATATTCGGGCCGTAAATGAGCGGCTGTTGCGTGGCCCCTTTAACAAACCCCTGGTATACGCGGCTCTTATATGGCGCAGGATTAAACGCATAATCAGGTACAGCTTCCCAGCAGTCCAGATCCGTCGCGGCAGTGAGGAATCCTCCATTTGCTGCCGTAGCCGCAATTGATCGCGCATCCATCAGCGCAACGGCTGACATTTGACCATTGCCCGGTTTCGAGCCTTCACGGTTAGGGAAGTTGCGCGTGGTATGGCGGATGCTAAGAGCATTGTTGATTGGCGTATCGCCCGCACCAAAGCATGGACCACAGAATGCGGTTCTGATGACGGCCCCCGCTCCCAGTAAATCCGCAACGACACCTTTCTGCGCTAAATCCATAAACACCGGCTGTGACGAGGGGTAGACAGCCAGCGAGAAAGCATCATTACCGCAGGATTGACCACGTAATGCCTGCGCCGCAGCAATCACGTTTTCAAAGTTGCCGCCCGAGCATCCAGCAATGATCCCCTGCTGTACTTTTAAGCGTCCGTTCTCCACTTTATCCAACAACGAGAGGCTGGCTTTACCTTGCGCGATTCGCGAAGATTCAACTTCAATCTCCCGGAGAATATCCGTCAGATTTTCATTGAGTGTAGCAATCTCATAGACATTACTTGGATGGAATGGCAGCGCAATCATCGGCTTAACCGCACTCAAATCAACATGAATACACCCATCGTACCAGGCCATCGGCTGCGGGTTGAGCGGGCGATAATCCTGTTCGCGACCATGTAATGCCAGCCAACTGCGAGTTTCATCATCCGTTTGCCAGACAGAGCTCAGGCAGGTGGTTTCGGTGGTCATTACATCAACGCTGTTGCGAAAATCCGTTGAGAGATGGCGAATGCCAGGGCCGACAAACTCCATGACCTTATTTTTGACGTAGCCATTTTTAAACACTGCGCCAATGATAGCCAAAGCCACATCCTGCGGGCCGATGCCCGCAACAGGCTTGCCGGTCAGATAAACGGCAACAACGCCAGGATAATCAATATCCCAGGTATCGTTTAACAGCTGCTTGACCAGCTCACCGCCCCCTTCTCCTACCGCCATCGTGCCTAATGCGCCGTAACGCGTGTGGCTGTCTGAGCCGAGGATCATTTTGCCGCCCCCGGCCATCATTTCACGCATGTACTGATGGATGACAGCAATATGTGGCGGCACAAAGATTCCGCCGTAACGCTGTGCCGCAGACAGACCAAACATATGATCGTCACCGTTAATGGTTCCCCCTACCGCGCATAATGAGTTATGGCAGTTCGTCAGAACGTACGGTAAAGGAAAGCGCTCCATTCCTGATGCTTTAGCGGTCTGAATAATACCGACAAAGGTAATATCGTGTGATGCTAATGAATCAAACTTAATTTTTAGCTTATTCATGTCACCGGACGTATTATGCGCTGAGAGAATCGACCACGCGATAGTTCCTTTTTTCGCATCTTCTTTACAGATTGGTTCAGACACCTCATCCTCAGCGATAATTTCATTATTACCGGAGAGGTAAATCCCTTTCTCATATAATTTAATCATTAGATACTCCACATTGCTGTGCTCCAACCAGAGCACAGACAACCAATGAACGATGTAATTTATACCCTAAATAATTCGAGTTGCAGGAAGGCGGCAAGGGAGCGAATCCCCAAGAGCTTACTCCAGTAAGTGACTGGGGTGAGCGAGCGCAGCCAACGCACATGCAACTTGAAGTATGACGGGTATAGTTAGAGCATGTTCCAGCCAATCAACATATTCCACCACCAAAGACCCAGCGTAATATGGACGAGGAACGTCAAGAACGTCAGCATTGCGCCGACCAGCCACCACGATTTGATGTCGTTATATCCAACGCCAAAAATAACCGGTCCCGCGGCGCCGCCATAATGGGTAACCATACCGCCGTAAGAGTTAGAAAAGAGTAATGCCAATGCAGTTAACATCAGTGGTGCACCAGAAACGTTCGCCAGCATGGCAAATACCGGCATCATTGCCACAATATAGGCGCTGCCAGAGGCAAAGAAATAACGAACAATAATGCTCAAAAAGAGAATAACAAAGAACGCAACGTTGCCGTGGTTACCAAAGTCGAGGTTATTCTTGAAGAGTTCGGCTAACCAATCGAAGAATTTCACTTTCGATAACAGCGAACTCAAACCGATAATACCGCCGTACCAGATTAAGGTATTCCAGCCGCCCTTATTTTTAACCACATCATCCCAGGTGACTACGCCAAACAAAAGCATCGTACCCATTACTACAATGGCAACCGTTGATTCATCAACGCCGAGAGTTTTACTAAAGATCCATCCTAATAGCGCGAGGACGAAAATGCCCAGCAGCATTTTTTCGCGCCCTTTCATTGGCCCTAAATCCTGAAGCCCGGCTTTGGCGATAGTTTTGTTATCAACCTTTTTAATTTCAGGTGGATACATAAAATAGATGACTAAAGGCGTTACCAACAGCATAACCAGTCCAGGCAAAGCAGCTGCAAGAGCCCATCCTCCCCAGCTTAGTTGTAACTGACAGATATCGTTGATCATCTTCAATGCCAGAATGTTTCCTGCCATCGCAGTAAAAAACATATAGCTGGTCGTTTTAGTGACCATATACACCGTCATCATCAGGTAGTGGCCGACGCGGCGGGGGCTCTTGTCCGGCTCAGAGCCTAACGCCACCGCCACGCTATTGATGATGGGCAAGACAATGCCTCCCGCACGCGCAGTATTTGACGGTGTTGCCGGGGCTAATACCAGGTCAAGAAATACGGTCACGTAGCCCAGGCCAAGCGTGGTGTTACCTATTTTACCAATCAGAATATAGGCAATTCGCTTGCCCAGTCCCGTCGTCACAAAAGCAGCGCTTAAAGTAAACGCGGAGAACACCAGCCATGTCGTACCGGAAGCATAGCCACTCAGCACGCTGCTGGTTTTAAGTACGCCGCTGCCTAAATTTCCGACAACCACCATTGAAGCGGCAACAGCAATCAATAATGCCACCGGTTCAGGAAACGGTTTGATCACCAGCCCGACAATGGCTGCGAGATAAATACCAAATAGCACCCAGGCCAGTTCACTTAATCCTGCCGGTGCTGGCATAAGTCCTATAATGCAAGGGATGGCCAATATTAATATTAGCTTCCATAATGATTTAACGTTCATTTTGGGGTCCTGAATAATCTGTACAAGCAATACAGAATGTTTTTCGATTTTCCATAATCACAGCAACATGTGGCCAATGCTGTCAGGGAAGATAAACATCACCGGCGAATATTTTTCTGGCGGTGCGAATAACCGAAGCTCTGATAGTTTCAGGCTCATCCCCTTCATTGGTTAAATAAATATCAAGAGCGCCGCCTGGATGTTCGATAGTGATATTCCCGTAATGCGCGCCTGCCGTTACCTGACGCGTAACGGTACCGTTAATGGCGCAACTGCTGGCGATCGCTATCGCCCCGGTAATTGCCAGTGCTTTATGGCAAGAATGCGGCATAAAATAGCGAACATTAATTGCGCCATCGTGCTGAGGTGCCGAGATGAGAATAGGTTTAGGGATAACCTTATTACTGACATTTCCCAGGCCCATAGCTTCACCGGCCTGTAAACGAATAGACTCGATGCGCGCCAATAATTCGCGGTCTGCATCTAAATCTTGCGCGGATTCATAACCCGTTTTCCCCAGGTATTCGGCAGGAATAATTACGACAGGTGTCGCCATATCCATACAGGTCACGGGAACGGAGTTGATATAATCGATGTGTTGGCCCGTTGGAAAAATATGCCCGGTTTTAGAACCTGCAGCATTCAGGAATGTCAATGCAATCGGGGCCGATGTTCCCGGGACACCGTCAATTCTTGCTGTTCCTTCATACTCAACAACGCCGTTTGGTGTCTGTATATCAGCTTCGATAAACGTGTTGGTGTTTACATTGCGAATACAAACGCGGGTGGTCGGCGTTGCGGCATTAATTAATCCCTTTTCGATAGCAAACGCGCCAACGGCGGAAAGCATATTGCCGCAGTTCGGCGTGGTATCGACCCGTTGCTCATGCACCAATACCTGAGCAAATAAATAATCGATATCAGCTTTCGGGTCGTTTGAACGACTAATGATCGCTACTTTGCTGGTTAACGGATTGCCACCACCAATGCCGTCTATTTCCAGCGCATTGCCAGAACCCATAATTTTAATCAATACTTCATCACGCAGTTTTTCTTCTTGTGGTAGATCTTGTGCTAATAAAAATGCGCCCCTTGAAGTTCCTCCGCGCATCATAACGCAAGGTATTTTTTTCATGATTATGCTCTCGATATTATTTTCACTATGTACATGGTTGCATGTCATGATTAGGGTGACTAATGACTTCATTTTCGTGATTAGTGATTTATTTTTATTAATTAAAAGTTATGAATTGCAGATACACTGAACACTTTCATCTTAGACAGGGGCTTCCCCGATTTAGTCCGGAGTCAGAATGAAACACGAATTATCAAGCATGAAGGCGTTTGTCACACTGGCAGAGTCCGATTCTTTTAACAATGCCGCCAAGTTACTTAATATTACGCAACCTGCATTAACACGCAGAATTAAAAAGATGGAAGAGTATTTACACACTCAACTCTTTGAAAGAACAACTCGCAAAGTCACATTAACAAAAGCGGGAAAAATGCTTTTACCTGAAGCCAGAGAATTAATCAGGGCATTAGATGAAACTATTTTTAATATTAGCGATGTGAATGTTCATCATCATGGCATAGTGACATTATCCTGTATTCCTACCGCAGTTTTCTATTTCTTGCCGTTGGCAATAGGAAAATTTAATGAGCGGTATCCCAATATCAAAGTGCGAATTATTGAACAAGGTACGAATAATTGTATGGAATCCGTACTTTGCAATGAGGCTGATTTTGGAATAAATATGAACAACATCACAAATTCCTCTATCGAGTTCACTCCACTGGTTAATGAACCGTTTGTTCTGGCCTGTCGGCGCGATCATCCACTCGCCAATAAACAGTTGGTGGAGTGGCAGGAATTGCTGAATTACAAATTGATAGGCGTTCGCTCCTCAAGCGGTAACCGATTATTGATTGAACAACATTTGGCCGATAAACCGTGGAAGTTGAACTGGTTTTACGAGGTTCGTCATCTGTCCACTTCGCTGGGTCTGGTTGAAGCTGGACTGGGCGTTTCCGCGTTACCAGGGTTAGCAATGCCGCAAACGCCGCATCCCACCCTGACAGGTATCCCACTGGTTGAGCCTGTTATTAGACGCACGCTGGGAGTTATTCGGCGTAAAGACGCTATTCTCTCACCTCCCGCTGAACGTTTCTTCTCTCTTCTGCTTAATTTATGGGCAGATGACAAAGACTGTCTTTGGACATCCGTTGCTGAACGTCATGAAAATTTACCGCTTGTTGAATGAACATAAAAAAATCCGCAATCTTCAAAAGATTGCGGATCGTTTGTAACACCTGACGTTTTAGTACGCGTTAACCACCACCCACATCGGGCCTTGTCCTACCGCGTAACGACCATTCTCTGTCAACAGTCCTTGTTCGCCTGCAATCTTATACACCGCGATATGGTGCGATTTTTGCCCGGCGGCAATCAGGTATTTTCCGCTGTGATCGATATTAAAACCACGCGGCTGAGTTTCGGTAGGCTGGAAACCCTCTTTAGTCAGCACGCTACCGTCTTCAGACACGCTAAAGACCGTAATCAGGCTGGCGGTGCGATCACAGGCATACAGATGACGCCCATCAGGTGTGATATGAATATCTGCTGCCCAACGGGTATCAGCGAAATCTGCAGGCATCATATCCAGCGTCTGCACACACTCAATTTTGCCGTACGGATCTTTCAGCTCCCAGACATCAACAGAGCTGTTCAGCTCGTTCACACAGTAGGCATATTGCTTATTCGGATGGAACGCCATATGACGCGGGCCCGCGCCTTCCACGGTAGTCACTTCAGCCGGTTCCTGCGCGACCAGATGGCCATCATCGCTTACGTCAAACAGGCAGATACGATCCTGTTTCAACGCCGGAACCCACAAAGTACGGTTATCCGGAGAGATGTTGGCTGAGTGGCAACCATCCAGACCCTCAACCACGTCAACCAGTTCCACCGGCAGACCATCTTCCAGACGCGTGACGCTCACGCTGCCAGCGTTATAAGAACCCACAAACACGAAACGTCCCTGATGATCGGTAGAAATATGCGTCGGGCTACCCGGCAGCGCAGACTCTGCCGCGAAGGTCAGCGCACCGTCATCAGGCGCAATACGATAAGCCAACACGCGAAACTCCGGGCGCACGCCAACATAGAGGTAACGCTTATCCGGGCTGACGACCATCGGCTGTACCTGACCCGGCACATCAACCACCTGTGTCAGCGTCAGAGAACCATCGTGATTCAGGCTCCAGACGTGGATTTGCTGACTTTCAGGGCTGGCGGTATAAACGGTTTGCTTCATGAATACTCCTTTGCTTTTTGGCAGGTGGCTGCAATTGCCTGACACACGCCTAAGGTAGACGCTTTTAACGGTGAATGCTTAATTAAGGCTCAGAATTTTGTCCGGCTCCCGTCTCGGTGTACCATTCCAACAGACATAATTCTCAACCTTAATCTGGATAAACCTATGACCGCACGCGTGATTGCCCTGGATTTAGACGGTACCCTCTTGACCCCGAAAAAAACCTTGCTGCCATCCTCTCTCGAAGCGCTCGCGCGCGCCAGAGAAGCAGGCTACCAACTTATCATTGTCACAGGTCGCCATCACGTTGCTATTCATCCTTTTTATCAGGCACTGGCGCTGGATACACCTGCAATTTGCTGTAACGGTACCTATTTGTATGATTATCAAGCAAAAAAGGTGCTGGAATCCGATCCCCTTCCGGTAGACCAGGCATTACAGCTGATCGAAATGCTGGATGAACATCAGATCCACGGGCTGATGTATGTGGATGAGGCCATGCTGTATGAGCGCCCTACCGGGCATGTAGTGCGTACTGCTAACTGGGCACAAACGCTGCCGCCGGAACAGCGCCCGACCTTCACCCAGGTTCCTTCGCTGGCGCAGGCGGCGCATGACGTTAACGCCGTCTGGAAATTTGCTCTGACCGACGAAGATATTCCGAAACTGCAGCAGTTTGGCCGGTATGTCGAGCAACAACTGGGGCTGGAGTGTGAATGGTCCTGGCACGATCAGGTCGACATTGCCCGTAAAGGCAACAGTAAAGGACGACGCTTGACCCAGTGGATAGAAGCACAGGGCGGGTCAATGGAAAACGTGATTGCCTTTGGCGATAACTTTAACGATATCAGCATGCTGGAAGCCGCAGGCACTGGCGTGGCGATGGGCAACGCGGATGACGCGGTCAAAGCACGCGCCAACATCGTGATTGGTGATAACACCACCGACAGCATCGCGAAATTTATCTACTCTCACCTGCTGTAATCAGGCGGTAATCGATACGCTCTTAATTTGCGCGTACAGCCACAGGCCAGGTTTGATACCCAGTTCATCCCTGGCCCATGGGCTGATCTTCGCCCACAGCGTCTTACCGCCCACCTCAAGCTGAACTTCCACCTGACCGTTATCGTCATAGCATTGCGCGACTTTTGCCCGGAGAACATTACGAATACTGGTCTGTTGCGGCGGCTGCAGAACCAGTGAAACATCAGAGGCCTGAATACGAATACGCAGCGCGGTTTGCAGCGGTTGCTCCAGCTTGTTGACCCATAGATGCTGATCGCCAAGCGCCAGCGCGGTCATCGCGTAGTGTGGATGATGTTCCAGCACGCTGACTTTCAGAATACTGCTTTGCTGTTCCTTAGGCAGCCAGGGGTGCATCACGCTGCTGCCCCAGACATCTTCCAACGAACCAAACGCTTTGACCTGCCCGTTTTCCAGCACCATCACTTTATCTGCCAGGTGCAAAATCTCATCAAGCGAGTGGCTGACGTACAGCATCGGAATATTAATTTCCCGCGCCAGGCGTTGCAGATAAGGCAGCAGTTCGCGTTTACGCGGTATATCCAGAGAGGCTAACGGCTCATCAAGCAGCAATAACTCAGGCGCGGTCAGCAGCGCCCGACCGATGGCGACACGCTGCTTTTCACCGCCAGAAAGACCGCCTGGCAGACGGTCAAGCAGCGGTTCAATGCCCAACAACGCCACCAGCTTATCAAACTGTCCGGCCATGCTTTTCGCCATTCCGTAACGCAGGTTGCCGCGCACTTTATAGTGCGGGAACAGGCGCGCATCCTGGAAAACATAGCCCACCCGGCGTTTTTCCGGCGTTAAACAGATACCGTTCTCGACGTCGTTTAAGACCCGACCGTTGAGCACGATGCGCCCGGACTGCGGCTGCGTCAGACCACTGATGGCGTTAATCAGTGAGGTTTTTCCCGCACCGGAAACGCCAAAAATAGCGGTGATGCCGCTCGCTGGCAGCGTTTCGTTGAGCGTCAGACAATGCGTCCCCAGCGTCTGAGAGAAATTAAGTTCAAGCATGATTATCGCCCCGTCCGCTCACGGCTAATACGCGCCAGCCATTCAGAAATCAGCAGCGAAATCAGCGCCAACACAATTGAAATGATACATAACCTCGCCGCCGCGCTTTCGCCGCCAGGAGTTTGGATCAGGGTATACATCGCCGAAGGAATGGTGCGGGTTTCACCAGGAATATTGGAAACAAAGGTAATGGTTGCACCAAATTCCCCAAGGGAACGCGCAAACGCCAGCACCGTACCAACAATAATGCCGGGCAGCATCAGCGGTAACGTAATGGTCATAAAGACGCGCCAGCGTCCGGCTCCAAGTGTGCGGGCCGCCTGCTCCAGCTTGACGTCGACACCTTCCAGCGCCAAACGAATAGCCCGCACCATGAGCGGGAAGGACATCACCGCAGCGGCCAGCACCGCCCCACGCCAGCTAAAGGCAAAAGTGATGCCAAACCAGTCGTACAGCCATTCGCCAATGAATCCGCGCCGTCCCATAGAGACCAACAGCAGATACCCCACCACCACAGGCGGCAGAACCAGCGGCAAATGCAGTACGCTGTCGAGCAGCGCTTTGCCTGGGAACTTGCATCGCACCAGTAGCCAGGCAAAGAAGATCCCAAATGGCAGACTAAACAACACGGCCAGGGAAGAAACTTTCAGGCTCAGTATAACGGCCTGCCATTCAGGATCGGTCAGTATCATTACTTGGTCGTAAATCCATAACGTTTAAAGATTTCAGCAGCCTGCGGTCCTTTCAGGTAATCATAGAACGCGCTAACCGTTGCGTTTTTGTGCCCATCAACAATCGCGATAGGGTATTCCACTTTTTTGTGCGAATCTTCCGGGAAGGTCGCCACAACTTTTACGCCCTTGCTGGCGACGGCGTCAGAACCATAGACGATCCCCAGCGGCGCTTCGTTACGCTCTACCAGCGCCAGCGCACCGCGCACGTCTTCAGCAGGAGCCAGTTTCGGGGCCAGGGTATCCCATGCACCCAGTTTTTGCAGCGCTTCTTTGGCATAAATGCCTGCCGGAACATGTTCCGGATCGCCAACAGCCAGGCGTCCACCGTTCAACAGACTGGTCCAGTTGGTTTTGCTGTCGATGGTGAAGTCTTTCTGTGCGCTGGCTTTCGGTGCAACCACCACCAGGCTGTTACCCAACAGCGTTTCACGCGTTGCGGTATCAATCGACTTCTTGTCTACCGCGTAGTCCATCCATTTCTGATCGGCAGAAATAAACAGATCGGCCGGTGCGCCTGCTTCAATCTGACGCGCCAGTGTGGAAGAAGAAGCAAAAGAGGAGACAACATCAACGTTCTTCTCTTTTTTATATTGCGTTGCAATGTCCTGCATCGCGTTGGTCAGCGAAGCCGCTGCGAAAACGGTAATCTTTCCTTCATCCGCCAGCGCATGTCCGGCAACAGTAAGAGAAAGAGTTGCCCCTGCAAACAAGCGTAACCATGTACGTGCCATCTGTAACTCCTTTGCGTTTCGTTATGTAGGCGCAAATATAACGAGTAAACCAGGATTTTCCCAGTGGTTATTGATACCAATTAGAGGTTACACAAAGAAAATATCGGCAGGGAAAGTAGGATCTTGAGAAACTGTAGCGAGAGAAAACGAGTAGGAAGGCAAAAAATATAAACGCCCGACTGAGCGGGCGTTTGGGGAATCAATGATTCTGTCTGGACTGGTCTTTCTGACCGATACCGGAGAAAATGTTGAACACTTCACCCAGTCCGTAAATCAGACCCAGAATGATGGCCATTACCACAGGTACCATGATTACGGCGAATACCAGACTTTTCAATAACTCTAACATGGTCAACTCCAGATTTAGTCCTTAGTTGTATTCTAACCACATAACGCAGAAAAGCACTCCCCTTTTGTGCGGTCGGCTTTGCTCAGGCACGGTTTTCCGTCACAATACCCTTTTTTGCCAGGAGCTTGTGATGCAGGCCGAAATCCTTCTTACGCTGAAACTTCAGCAAAAACTGTTTGCTGATCCCCGTCGCATTTCTCTGCTTAAGCATATTGCTCTTTCCGGTTCCATCAGTCAGGGCGCGAAGGATGCAGGTATCAGCTACAAAAGCGCCTGGGATGCGATTAACGAAATGAACCAGCTCAGCGAGCAGACGCTGGTTGAACGTGCCACAGGCGGTAAAGGCGGCGGTGGCGCGGTGTTAACGCGCTATGGCCAACGTTTAATCCAGTTATATGATTTACTGGCGCAAATCCAACAAAAAGCTTTTGATGTTTTGAGCGATGACGATGCGCTACCGCTCAACAGCCTGCTGGCAGCTATCTCGCGTTTTTCACTGCAAACCAGCGCCCGTAACCAGTGGTTTGGCACCATTACCGCTCGCGACCACGATCAGGTCCAGCAGCATGTTGACGTCCTGCTGGCCGATGGCGAAACGCGCCTGAAAGTGGCAATCACTGCGCAAAGCGGCGAGCGTCTGGGTCTTGAGGAAGGCAAAGAAGTACTGATTCTGCTGAAAGCGCCGTGGGTGGGAATCACTCAGGACGACGCTATCGCTCAGGCTGCCGATAACCAGTTGCAGGGCACGATTAGCCATATTGAACGCGGTGCGGAACAGTGTGAAGTGCTGATGACGTTGCCAGATGGCCAGACGCTCTGCGCGACGTTGCCGATAGATCAGACCCACACATTAACTGAAGGCGCTAACGTCACAGCATATTTTAATGCTGATAGAGTGATTATCGCCACGCTGTGCTGAGTTGATTGACATCAACCCGAAGAACACGTATCCCTGTTATTCATCGCTGCAAATAATGGGATACAAAATGTCATCATTGCAAATTTCGCAAGGCATGTTTCGTCTTAGCGACACAAAAACGCTCCAGTTAGATGCGTTGACGTTAAACGCGGGTGATAGCTGGGCGTTTGTTGGCTCTAATGGTAGCGGGAAATCTGCGCTGGCCCGCGCGCTGGCGGGCGAGTTGCCGCTCCTGAAAGGCGAACGCCGCTGCCAGTTCACACGTATTACCCGACTCTCCTTTGAGCAGCTCCAAAAGCTGGTCAGCGACGAGTGGCAGCGGAACAACACCGATCTTCTTAGTCCCGGTGAAGACGACACAGGGCGCACCACCGCAGAAATCATTCAGGATGAGGTCAACGATCCCGCCCGCTGCGCTGCGCTGGCGCAGCAGTTTGGCATTTCAGCCTTACTCAACAGGCGTTTCAAATACCTTTCCACCGGTGAAACACGCAAAACTCTGCTCTGCCAGGCATTAATGTCCACGCCAGATTTGCTGATCCTTGATGAACCCTTTGACGGGCTGGACGTCGCGTCCCGCCGCCAGTTAGCAGAACTGCTCGATGAGCTACACCAGGCCGGCTTAACGCTGGTACTGGTGCTTAATCGCTTTGATGAAATTCCCGAATTCGTGCAGTTTGCCGGCGTGCTTGCCGATTGCACACTGACGGAAACCGGCGCAAAAATCGACCTTCTGCAACAGGCATTAATCGCTCAGCTTGCCCATAGCGAGCGGCTGGAAGGCATCCAGTTACCCGAGCCGGATGAGCCTTCAGTACGCCACACATTGTCAGATAACGAGCCGCGCATTGTGCTTAACGATGGCACCGTCTCGTATAACGATCGCCCTATCCTGCATCATCTGAGCTGGCGGGTAAATCCGGGGGAACACTGGCAAATCGTCGGCCCCAACGGTGCGGGGAAATCAACCCTGCTCAGTTTAATCACCGGCGATCATCCCCAGGGATATAGCAACAACCTGACCCTGTTTGGCCGACGCCGGGGCAGCGGTGAAACTATCTGGGATATCAAAAAACACATTGGCTATGTCAGCAGCAGCCTGCATTTGGATTACCGGGTAAGTACAACAGTTCGCAACGTTATTCTCTCCGGTTATTTCGATTCAATCGGCATTTATCAGGCCGTCTCCGACAGGCAGCACAAGCTGGTACAACAGTGGCTGGATATTCTTGGCATCGATAAACGTACCGCGGATGCGCCATTTCATAGTCTTTCCTGGGGACAACAGCGGCTGGCATTGATTGTTCGTGCTCTGGTGAAACATCCTACATTGCTGATCCTCGATGAACCCTTGCAAGGATTAGATCCGCTCAACCGCCAACTGATCCGTCGGTTTGTGGATGTCCTGATCGGTGAAGGCGAAACTCAGCTTTTGTTCGTCTCTCATCACGCCGAAGATGCCCCGGCCTGCATTACCCATCGGCTAGAGTTTGTACCCGAGGGAGATATCTACGGCTATCGACAAACTTCTCTGCGTTAATTTTCATGCCAGGGCGTTTATCACGCCCTTTTTTCTGCTTTTTTTTCAGACAATCGCTGTAATAACAACCTAACATAATGATTTATAATAAATTAACTAGCAGCGTCGAGTGAAAATCTTGGAGTGTAAACGATTCCACTAATTTATTCCGTGTCACACTTTTCGCATCTTTGTTATGCTATGGTTATTGCATACCATAGGCTTAACGGAGCGAATTATGAGAGTATTGGTTACAGGTGGTAGCGGTTACATTGGAAGCCACACTTGCGTGCAGTTGCTGAAAAACGGTCACGAGGTGGTGATCCTGGATAATCTCTGCAACAGCAAGCGCAGCGTACTGCCCGTCATTGAGCGTTTAGGCGGCAAGCATCCGACCTTCGTGGAAGGAGACATCCGTAACGAAGCGCTGATAACCGAAATTCTGCACGATCATGCCATTGATACGGTCATCCATTTTGCCGGTTTAAAAGCCGTTGGAGAATCCGTTGCCAAGCCGCTGGAGTACTATGACAACAACGTCAACGGCACTCTGCGTCTGGTGAATGCAATGCGCGCAGCCAACGTGAAAAACTTCATTTTCAGCTCCTCCGCGACCGTCTATGGCGATCAGCCGCAAATTCCTTACGTTGAAAGCTTCCCCACCGGCACGCCACAAAGTCCGTACGGCAAAAGCAAGCTGATGGTGGAACAGATCCTGACCGATCTGCAAAAAGCTCAGCCCGACTGGAGCATTGCCCTGCTGCGCTACTTTAACCCTGTTGGCGCTCATCCGTCAGGAGATATGGGGGAAGATCCGCAAGGTATTCCAAACAACCTGATGCCTTACATCGCGCAGGTTGCCGTTGGCCGCCGCGAGTCTCTTGCCATATTTGGCAATGACTACCCTACTGAAGATGGCACCGGCGTACGCGACTACATCCATGTGATGGATCTCGCCGACGGCCACGTTGCCGCCATGGAAAAACTGGCAGGCATTCAGGGTGTGCATATTTATAACCTCGGTGCAGGCATCGGCAGCAGCGTGCTGGACGTGGTCCACGCCTTCAGCAAAGCCTGTGGTAAACCGGTGAATTACCACTTCGCCCCGCGCCGTGAAGGCGATCTTCCAGCCTACTGGGCTGATGCCAGCAAAGCCGATCGCGAGCTCAACTGGCGCGTGACCCGCACATTGGATGAAATGGCACAAGATACCTGGCACTGGCAGTCACGCCACCCACAGGGATATTCGGATTAAGGACCAATCATGACGCAATTCAATCCTGTCGATCATCCACACCGCCGTTTTAACCCGCTCACCGGGCAGTGGATCCTCGTATCACCGCATCGCGCCAAACGCCCGTGGCAAGGGGCGCAGGAAACTCCGTCTAAGCAGGTACTACCTGCACATGACCCGGACTGCTTCCTGTGCGCTGGCAATACGCGCGTTACCGGCGACAAAAACCCGGATTACACCGGGACCTATGTCTTTACCAATGACTTTGCGGCGCTGATGTCCGATACCCCCGACGCGCCGGACAGTCACGATCCGTTGATGCGCTGCCAGAGCGCGCGCGGTACCAGCCGCGTGATTTGCTTCTCACCCGATCACAGCAAAACGTTGCCGGAACTCAGCGTCCCTGCACTGACAGAAATCGTAAAAACGTGGCAGGAGCAGACCGAAGACTTAGGGAAAACCTATCCCTGGGTGCAGGTATTTGAGAATAAAGGCGCAGCGATGGGGTGCTCGAACCCGCACCCACACGGACAAATTTGGGCCAACAGCTTTTTGCCTAACGAAGCCGAACGTGAAGATCGCCTGCAGAAAGCATACTTCGCCGAACAAGGCGCACCGATGCTCGTTGATTACGTCCAGCGCGAACTGGCGGACGGCAGTCGTACGGTCGTAGAAACCGAGCACTGGCTGGCGGTTGTGCCTTACTGGGCCGCGTGGCCGTTCGAAACGCTGCTGCTGCCGAAAGCGCATGTGCTGCGTATTACCGATTTGAGCGACGAACAGCGTGCTGACCTGGCGCTGGCGTTGAAAAAACTGACCAGTCGTTACGACAATCTGTTCCAGTGTTCATTCCCCTACTCCATGGGCTGGCACGGCGCACCGTTTAACGGTGAAGAAAACCAACACTGGCAGTTGCATGCACACTTTTATCCGCCGCTGCTGCGTTCCGCGACTGTGCGTAAATTTATGGTCGGATATGAAATGCTGGCAGAAACCCAGCGCGACCTGACGGCAGAACAAGCGGCTGAACGACTGCGTGCGGTCAGCGACATCCATTTTCGCGAATCCGGAGTTTAAATAATGAGTCTGAAAGAAAAAACACAATCTCTGTTTGCAGAAACATTTGGCTACCCTGCCACCCATACTATTCAGGCACCGGGTCGTGTAAACCTGATCGGCGAACATACCGATTATAACGACGGCTTCGTTCTGCCTTGCGCCATCGACTATCAAACCGTTATCAGTTGTGCGGCACGCGACGATCGAAAAGTCCGCGTGATCGCCGCTGATTACGACAATCAGATTGATGAGTTCTCGCTTGATGCGCCGATTATCGCCCACGACAGCCAGCAGTGGTCAAACTACGTGCGTGGCGTAGTGAAACATCTGCAAAAGCGCAATAACGCCTTTGGCGGTGCTGATCTGGTGATCAGCGGTAACGTCCCACAGGGCGCGGGGTTAAGTTCTTCTGCCTCGCTGGAAGTCGCTGTGGGTACGGTATTCCAGCAGCTCTATCATCTGCCGCTCGACGGCGCGCAGATTGCCCTGAACGGTCAGGAAGCTGAAAACCAGTTTGTCGGCTGTAACTGCGGCATTATGGATCAGTTGATCTCGGCACTTGGTAAGAAAGATCATGCGCTACTGATCGACTGCCGAACGCTTGGCACCAAAGCAGTTTCTATGCCTGAGGGCGTAGCGGTGGTGATCATCAACAGTAACTTTAAACGTACGCTGGTCGGTAGCGAATACAACACCCGTCGCGAACAGTGTGAAACCGGCGCGCGTTTCTTCCAGCAGCCAGCGCTGCGTGATGTTAACCTTGAAGCGTTTAACGCCGTCGCCCACGAATTGGATCCGATCGTCGCCAAACGCGTTCGCCACGTGATCACGGAAAATGCGCGTACCGTTGAAGCAGCACAGGCGCTGGAAAAAGGCGACCTGCTGCGTATGGGCCAACTGATGGCGGAATCTCACGCCTCAATGCGCGATGACTTTGAAATTACCGTGCCGCAAATTGATACGCTGGTTGAGATTGTCAAAGCGACCATTGGCGATAAAGGCGGTGTACGCATGACCGGCGGCGGCTTCGGCGGCTGTATAGTGGCGCTGATCCCGCAAGATTTGGTGCCAGCCGTACAGCAAGCTGTCGCTGAGCAGTACGAAGCAAAAACTGGAATTAAAGAAACATTCTACGTCTGCAAACCTTCTCAAGGAGCCGGACAATGTTAAACGAAATCCCCGTGCAGGCTCCGGACGGTCAGCCGTTTCGCCTGCTCACCCTGCGCAATGACGCAGGGATGGTGGTCACGCTGATGGATTGGGGCGCGACCCTACTCTCTGCGCGTATTCCGCTCAGCGATGGTAGCGTGCGCGAAGCATTACTCGGTTGCGCCAGCCCGGAACAATACCCGGAACAGGCTGCATTTCTGGGGGCTTCGATTGGTCGCTACGCTAATCGTATCGCCAACAGCCGTTATACCTTTGCTGGCGAAACCGTTGAATTAATACCAAGTCAGGGCGACAACCAGCTGCACGGCGGGCCGGACGGTTTCGACAAACGTCGCTGGCAGATAGTCAATCAAAATGACCGCCAGGTGCTGTTCGCCTTAACGTCCGACGATGGCGATCAGGGCTTTCCTGGCCATCTTTGCGCTACCGTGCAGTATCGCCTGACTGACGATAATCGTATTTCGATAACCTACCGCGCCACGGTCGATAAGCCCTGCCCGGTGAATCTGACGAATCACGTTTATTTCAACCTCGACGGTGACAAAACGGATGTGCGCCAACACAAGCTGCAAATCCTCGCCGACGAGTACTTGCCGGTTGATGAAATGGGCATCCCGCACGACGGACTGAAATCCGTCGCTGGTAGCACTTTCGATTTCCGTACGCCTAAGATCATCAGCAGTGAATTTCTTGCCGATGACGATCAGCGCAAGGTAAAAGGTTACGATCACGCCTTCCTGCTCCAGGCACAGGGCAATACGCATACGCCGGTCGCTCGACTGTGGTCCCAGGATGAAAAACTGCAGATGGAGGTCTACACCTCCGCCCCGGCATTACAGTTTTATTCCGGGAATTTCCTCGGCGGTACGCCATCCCGTGGTCCTGATGCCTACGCCGACTGGCAAGGTCTGGCACTGGAAAGCGAGTTCCTGCCGGACAGCCCGAACCATCCGGAATGGCCGCAGCCAGACTGCTTCCTGCGTCCTGGCGAAGAGTATGCCAGCGTGACGGAATACCGGTTTATTCCAGCCTAATCGTTCCCCCTCCCAGGCCCGATGACGTAACGTATCGGGCCTGTTGCTTGTTTATCACAGTAGAACCGCTCAAATCCCCACCGTTCAAAGACAAAATCGCAACCTTGAGTTCACAAGAACCTTACACTGTGGCGCTATTTTCGCTATGGTTATGCGTAAGGATTGCCGCTGACGCATTACGGCAATATAATGAGAATTATTATCATTAAATATGATTTATAGGAGTGAGTGTATGGCTGTAACTAAGCTGGTTCTGGTACGTCACGGTGAAAGTCAGTGGAACAACGAGAACCGTTTTACCGGTTGGTATGACGTTGATCTGTCCGAGAAAGGTGTGGGCGAAGCAAAAGCGGCAGGTAAACTGCTGAAAGAGGAAGGCTACAGCTTCGATTTTGCTTATACCTCTGTGCTGAAACGTGCCATTCACACCCTGTGGAACGTACTGGACGAACTGGATCAGGCCTGGCTGCCAGTTGAGAAATCCTGGAAACTGAACGAACGTCATTACGGCGCGCTGCAGGGTCTGAACAAAGCTGAAACCGCTGAAAAATACGGTGACGAGCAGGTTAAACAATGGCGTCGCGGCTTTGCGGTAACGCCACCGGAACTGACCAAAGATGACGAGCGTTATCCGGGTCACGATCCGCGTTATGCGAAGCTGACCGACAAAGAGTTACCGGTTACCGAAAGCCTGGCGCTGACCATCGATCGCGTTATCCCCTACTGGAACGAAACCATTCTGCCGCGCATGAAAAGCGGTGAGCGTGTGATTATCGCCGCTCACGGTAACTCTCTGCGTGCGCTGGTTAAATACCTGGATAACATGGGCGAAGATGAGATCCTTGAACTGAACATTCCGACCGGCGTACCGCTGGTATATGAGTTCGACGAAAACTTCAAACCGATCAAACACTACTATCTGGGTAACGCTGACGAGATCGCCGCAAAAGCTGCGGCCGTTGCGAACCAGGGTAAAGCAAAGTAATTTCTTCGCGACACATAAAAAAGCGCGGATTATCCGCGCTTTTTTATTTTTCTGGAAAGCTAACGTTTTAACCGCGACGCGCTTTTACCGCATCCGCCAACTGGCGCAGCACCGCATCGGTGTCTTCCCAGCCAATGCAGGCGTCGGTGATGCTCTTACCGTAGGTCAGCGGCTCGCCGCTATCCGGGTTCTGATTACCCTCGACCAGATGGCTTTCGATCATCACGCCAATAATCGCTTTTTCTCCACCAGCGACTTGCCCGCAAACGTCTTTCGCAACATCCATCTGCTTTTTGAACTGCTTGCAGGAGTTGGCATGGCTAAAGTCGATCATCACTTGTGCAGAGAGCCCTGCTTTGATCAGACCTTCTTTCACATCGGCAACGTGCTGAGCGCTGTAGTTAGGTTCTTTGCCCCCGCGCAAAATAATATGGCAATCGCCGTTACCGCTGGTATTTACGATCGCCGAATGACCCCATTTGGTTACAGACAGGAAGCAGTGTGGCGCCCCTGCTGCGTTGATTGCATCAATCGCAACTTTGATCGTGCCATCGGTACCGTTTTTAAAACCAACCGGGCAAGACAGACCTGATGCCAGCTCGCGGTGTACCTGAGATTCAGTGGTACGAGCCCCAATCGCGCCCCAGCTCATCAGATCGGCAAGGTATTGCGGCGTGATCATATCGAGGAACTCACCCGCAGCCGGCAATCCGCTATCATTGATATCCAGCAGCAATTTACGTGCAATGCGCAGCCCATCGTTGATTTGGAAGCTGTTGTCCATATGCGGATCGTTGATAAGCCCTTTCCAGCCGACGGTGGTTCGCGGTTTTTCAAAATAGACGCGCATGACAATTTCAAGCTCGCCTTTTAACTCTTCGCGCAGCGCCAGCAGGCGGGCGGCGTACTCTTTAGCGGCTGCCGGATCATGAATAGAGCACGGCCCAATTACCACTAACAGGCGATCATCGCTTCCTTTCAGAATTTTATGAATCGCTTTACGGGCATGAGCCACCGTGTTTGCGGCATTTTCAGTAGCGGGGAATTTTTCCAGCAATGCGACTGGCGGTAATAACTCGTTGATCTCTTTAATGCGTAAATCGTCGTTCTGATAATTCATGATTATTCCAGCGTTGCCATACTTATATAAATGAATGCAATCCCTCCAATCTATATCTTCAGTCATAAAGTGTAAACGGGGTTTTACACTTTGGACGGATTAATCCTGGAATTGGCCAAAAAAACGCAATAAAGTAGCGAAAAACGAGATCCAACCTACAATTTATAACTGTAACAGCTTTAATTTTCATAAATTTCAAGATTCTATGCTGGGTTTGATTTCTCAGGCAAAACTATTAACCACATATTAATGATGTAACTGGCACATGCACTGTTGGAAGACGTTATCCGACATATCGACCATAACAGGAGCATATTATGCATATGACAAAGCTGGCTTCACTCTTTCTTACCGCTACACTCAGCCTCGCCAGCGGCGCGGCGCTGGCTGCTGAAACCAATACGCAGTCCAATAACGGCCAGGCAAATTCCTCGGCGGATGCCGGTCAGGTCGCCCCAGACGCACGCGAAAACGTGGCACCAAATAATGTCGACAACAGTAACGTGAATTCGGGTGGCACAATGCTGCACCCGAACGGTTCATCAATGAACCATGAAGGGATGACCAAAGACGAGATGCACAAAAACACCATGTGTAAGGACGGTCGCTGCCCTGATGTGAATAAGAAGGTTCAGACCGGAAACGGCATTAATAATGATGCCGAGACAAAAACTGATGGCACTACGCAGTAACGCTGAAAATAAAGCTAATAACGGGAGAGCAATAGCTCTCCTTTTTAATTTTATCATCCCAAAAACGGTATGATGGCATACAGTAAAGATGAGAATAACAAAGGGATGGCATAATGGCGCACTCGCATACTCATAATTCCTCTGAGCAACCCAAGGACAATAATGCCCGCCGCTTGATGTTTGCATTCTGCATTACAGCCGGATTTATGTTGGTTGAAGTGGTAGGTGGAATACTTTCAGGTTCACTGGCCTTGTTGGCTGATGCCGGGCATATGCTCACTGATGCCGCAGCGCTCCTTTTCGCGCTGCTGGCCGTCCGGTTTTCCCATCGACCGCCCACAATACGACACACCTTCGGCTGGCTGAGGCTCACGACACTGGCCGCGTTTGTTAATGCCATCGCATTGGTCGTGATCACTATTTTAATCGTCTGGGAAGCCATTGAGCGCTTCCATACGCCCCGCCCCGTAGCAGGCGGCATGATGATGGTTATAGCTGTCGCGGGTTTACTCGCCAACGTGCTGGCTTTTTGGGTTCTACATCGCGGCAGTGAGGAGAAAAACCTGAACGTCCGCGCTGCGGCACTACATGTGATGGGCGATTTACTCGGCTCGGTCGGGGCGATCATCGCTGCGCTTATTATTATCTGGACGGGCTGGACGCCTGCGGACCCGATTCTCTCGATTCTGGTTTCCGTGCTGGTACTGCGCAGCGCCTGGCGACTGTTAAAGGATAGCGTTAATGAATTACTGGAAGGTGCCCCGCTGACGCTGGATATTGCCGCACTGCAGCGCCATCTCAGCCGGGATATCCCCGAAGTCCGCAATGTACACCATGTCCATGTCTGGATGGTGGGTGAAAAACCGGTAATGACGCTGCATGTGCAGGTGATCCCGCCGCACGATTATGATGCCCTGCTGGAACGTATTCAGCATTTCCTTATCCACCACTACCAGATTGAACACGCGACGATCCAGATGGAGTATCAGCCGTGCAATGGGCCGGACTGCCACCTGTACCAAGGCGTGTCCGGCCATTCACATCATCACCATTAATGGGACAGCGCGCGGGAACCCCGCTCACGCGCGCTGTTAATCCACATCCTGCTACCATTCAGGGCGATAACCGTCAGGATCATATACTCCAGCGACATGGCATATACGCCTTGTAGGGCGAAAATCACTACGCTTATTACGTTAATGATCACCCACAGCAGCCAGTTTTCGACGTATTTGCGCGTCATCAGGATCATCGCCGCAATCGACAACACCATCATGCAGGAGTCCCAGAACGGGAATGCATCGGGTTGCAACTCAGGCACAACAACCTGTAATCCTAATGCCTGCATAATGTTCACCGCAATGCGGGTCAGGAATGCAAAGACCGGATCGATATAGACCGACATCAGACCGATCGCTACCACGCAAGCCGCCAGCCAGCCGATCGCTTTTGGTAACGGCAGCCAGCGAATTTTCAGTTCCGCTTCATGCTGGTTAGTTTGCCTGGACCAGGCATACCAGCCGTAGATGTTGGCGGCAAAGAAGAAAACTTGCAGCAACAGGCTTGCATAGAGCTGGATCTGAAAGAAGATAATCGCAAACAGCGTGACGTTTATCAGGCCGAAGAAGTAATTGCTTATTTTCTCAAGACTCGCCAGACCAATACACAGCAACCCGGCGATCGTCCCCACAGCTTCGATCCAAGACAGATCGTAACCGCCAGCGCCGATCGGAATATGTACCAGAATGTTCTGCGTGCTAAAAAAGTCCATCTTTTCCCCCAGAGCAAAAAAATTAATTAAGCTCGAAGTGTAGCCGCAAATTCCAACATGCGGTTTAACGGCAACAACGCCCCTTCTCGCAGCGCAGCATCAACATGTATCTCATGAGCCGCTCCGCCTTGTTCCAGGCCCTCAGCAATAGCCTTGAGGCCGTTCATCGCCATCCACGGACAATGCGCACAGCTGCGGCAGGTTGCCCCCTCGCCAGCCGTCGGCGCTTCAAGCAATTCTTTATCCGGAACGGCCTGCTGCATTTTGTAAAAAATGCCCCGGTCAGTCGCCACAATCAGTTGTTGATGCGGTAACGATTTAGCTGCGTTGATTAACTGGCTGGTTGAGCCAACCGCATCAGCCATATCAACGATAGACTGAGGGGACTCCGGGTGCACCAACACCGCAGCATCAGGGTAAAGCCCCTTCATGCGTGTTAAAGCCTGAGTTTTAAATTCGTCGTGGACGATACAGGCCCCCTGCCAACAAAGAACGTCTGCACCGGTCTGTTTTTGCACGTAGTTGCCCAGATGTCTGTCCGGAGCCCAGATGATTTTTTCACCTAAACTATCAAGGTGCTCAATAAGTTCTACCGCGATACTGGACGTGACGACCCAGTCCGCCCGCGCTTTAACGGCAGCGGAGGTATTGGCGTAAACCACCACGGTACGATCAGGATGCGCATCGCAAAACGCGCTGAAAGCATCAATCGGACAACCCAGATCTAATGAACATTCCGCCTGTAAGGTCGGCATCAGGATGGTCTTTTCCGGGCTGAGGATTTTGGCGGTTTCCCCCATAAACCTCACTCCTGCAACCAACAGCGTAGAGGCAGAATGTTTTGAGCCGAACCGCGCCATCTCCAGAGAATCAGAAATACAGCCACCGGTCTCTTCGGCCAATTGCTGAATTTCAGGATCGGTGTAATAGTGCGCGACCATAACGGCATCACGCTCTTTCAACAGGCGCTTGATTTTTTCACGATAAAATTGCTTTTCATCCACACTCAGCGGGGCTGGCTTCGGCGGAAACGGATAAATTGCTGCTTCTGGATCAAACATCACGCTCATCTTGCTTTCTCGTTTTACTAGCTTAACGAAATAACCGATTAAAAGCGTGACGCACGCCGTATTCGGTTAGATTTGTTTTATATGCTAAACAAGATAGCGGATTGGCGTAAGAAAGTCACAATAATTGCGTGTGATGAATGCCGGATGGCGACTGACGTCTTATCCGGCCTACGTGAATAGTGTCGTCTGTAGGACTGATAAGCGAAGCGCATCAGGCAAGCAGGTTCGAATCGTTGATTCTGCGCATAGCAAAAAGGCGCCTTTAGGGCGCCTTTTTACACTGGTGGGGCGTGCAGGATGACTCGCTACGCTCGCCCTTCGGGCCATCGCCGTAAACGGCTCCGTTGTCTCACTTCGTTCGACCCGAACCTGCTGCAGGTTCGAATCATGAAATCCTGCACATAGCAAAAAAGCGCCTTTAGGGCGCTTTTTTACACTGGTGGGGCGTGCAGGATTCGAACCTGCGACCAATTGATTAAAAGTCAACTGCTCTACCAACTGAGCTAACGCCCCCTTATGGGGTTTACTTCTTTATACTTTCAGGATGGTGGGTCGTGCAGGATGACTCGGCTTTGCCTCGCCCTACGGGCCGTTGCTTACGCAACGTTATCCTTCACGTTTTACAATCGCGTTCCACCTTAGCGATTGGTGGGTCGTGCAGGATTCGAACCTGCGACCAATTGATTAAAAGTCAACTGCTCTACCAACTGAGCTAACGACCCGCTCGGGTATAACCTGAAAATTTTTACTCGGTACCACCAATAAATTGGTGGGGCGTGCAGGATTCGAACCTGCGACCAATTGATTAAAAGTCAACTGCTCTACCAACTGAGCTAACGCCCCGAGTGGTAGGTGATGACGGGATCGAACCGCCGACCCCCTCCTTGTAAGGGAGGTGCTCTCCCAGCTGAGCTAATCACCCGATACTACGCTGGATACTACTTACTAACTGAGTTAGTGGTGGGTCGTGCAGGATGACTCGACTTCGTCTCGCCCTACGGGCCGTTGCTTACGCAACGTTATCCTTCACGTTTTACAATCGCATTCCACCTTAGCGATTGGTGGGTCGTGCAGGATTCGAACCTGCGACCAATTGATTAAAAGTCAACTGCTCTACCAACTGAGCTAACGACCCACTTTTTTTGCCGCTTTCGGGCTGTTTGATATCCCTTGGCAACGGCGGCATATATTACTGATTTCAGATTTTAGCGCAACAAAAATTTCGATGTAAATAACTCAACTGCTTAGGAATCACACGACGCGACCAGAATTAACACGATTTCTGGTCGCATGGTGTTCATTACATCGCGCCAAGGCGTTTTTGCGCTTGTTTCGCGCCATCAGTGCCAGGGTATTTAGTGATAACCTGCTGATAAACGGCTTTAGCTTTTGCTGTGTCACCTTTGTCCTGCATGATGACGCCGACTTTATACATCGCGTCTGCAGCCTTTGGTGATTTCGGGAAGTTTTTAACTACTGAAGCAAAATAGAACGCTGCATCATCTTTTTTCCCCTTGTTGTAATTCAACTGACCCAGCCAGTAATTCGCATTTGGCAGGTAAGTCGAGTCTGGGTACTTTTTGATGAAGTTCTGAAATGCTTCAATCGCATCATCCTGGCGGGATTTATCCTGCACCAGAGCAATGGCCGCATTGTAATCAGTGTTCGCATCGCCAGTCTGCGCCGGGGCTCCTGACGCTGCCGCTGCGCCCACATCAGGCGTAGGGGTTGCTGCTGCCCCACTCTGATCGCTACCTGCAGACTGCGCCGCAGGCGCACTACCGCTGCCAAGATTATTAATCTGCAACAATATTTGCTTCTGGCGTTCAACAACCTGGTTCAACTGATACTGATTTTCCTGAATTTGACCACGCAGGGAATCAATATCGGACTGATTATCGGAGAGTTGTTGCTGGAGTTGGGTTAAAAGCTGACTGTGAGCGTTAGAAATACGCTCGAGTTGAGTGACACGGTCTTCGACCGAGCCTGAGCCGACACTACTGATTGGCGCCTGAGCAAAAGCGGCCCAAGGGGCCGCTATGCCAACCAGTAACGACAGACTCAACAGATGATGTCTGAAGTTACTGCTCATGCAATTCTCTTAGTAAACCAGTACGGCGCGACGGTTTTTGGCGTAAGCCGCTTCGTCATGACCCAGTACTGCAGGTTTTTCTTTACCGTAAGAAACGATGGAGATCTGGTCAGCAGAAACGCCTTTACCCTGCAGGTACATCTTAACGGCGTTCGCACGACGCTCACCCAGGGAGATGTTGTACTCAGGAGTACCACGTTCGTCCGCATGACCTTCTACGGTGACTTTGTAAGACGGGTTGCTACGCAGGAAGTTAGCGTGAGCATCCAGCATTGCAGCGAAATCAGAACGGATATCGTACTTGTCCAGATCGAAGTAAACGATGTTGTTCTGCTGCAGCTGTTGCATCTGAAGACGCGCTTGCTCTTCAGAAGACATGTTGCCGCTGCCGTTTGCATCCATACCAGTGCCGGCACCCAGCATGCCTTCGCTGCCGTCATTGCTGGCGTTCTTGTTAGAAGAACACGCTGCAATAGCCATAACAGGCAGAGCAATCATCAGCCCTTTCAGCACTTTGTTCAGTTGCATTTCAATGATTCCTTTATTAATCAATTATTTATTATCACAGATACGGCGACCAGGCAGGGAATTTAACCTGTCCATCAGTTGCCGGAAGACGCGCTTTGAAACGCCCATCTGTAGAAACCAAATTCAGCACGGATCCCATCCCCTGAGAAGAGCTGTAGATTACCATAGTGCCGTTAGGTGCCAGACTTGGCGTTTCGTCCAGGAACGTTGACGACAGAACTTGTACGCCACCCGCTACCAGATCTTGTTTGGCAATGTGCTGCTGACCGTTGGCCGAACTTACCATTACCATAAATTTACCGTCGCTGCTCACATCCGCATCCTGGTTTTGCGAACCTTCCCAGGTAATGCGCTGCGGAGCACCGCCGTTGACGTTAACTTTATATACCTGTGGACGACCGGCCTGGTCAGATGTAAAGGCCAGGTTTTGGCTGTCCGGGAACCAGGTCGGTTCCGTGTTGTTGCTACGACCATCCGTCACCTGACGGATCTGACCGGAACCAATGTCCATGACATACAGGTTCAGGCTACCGGTTTTAGACAGGGCAAACGCCAGTTTGCTGCCATCCGGAGAAAACGCAGGCGCACCGTTGTGACGTGGGAACGACGCTACCTGACGAACCGCGCCATTAGACAACGTCTGAATAACCAGTGCAGAACGACCACTCTCGAAGGTTACGTACGCCAGTTTTGAACCGTCCGGAGACCACGCCGGAGACATCAGCGGCTGCGGAGAACGGTGTACCACGAACTGGTTGTAACCATCGTAGTCGGACACACGTAATTCGTACGGGAACTGACCACCGTTGGTCTGAACAACATAAGCGATACGGGTACGGAATGCACCTTTAATGCCGGTCAGTTTTTCAAACACTTCGTCACTTGCAGTATGCCCCGCGTAACGCAGCCACTGCTTGTTCACTTTATAAGTGTTCTGTGCCAGTACGGTACCCGGTGCGCCACCGGTGTCAACCAGCTGATAGGCAACGCTGTAAGAACCATCCGGGTTCGGCGTAACCTGGCCGACGACTACGGCATCAATGCCCAGCGCAGACCAAGCGGCAGGTTGAACTTCCTGCGCGGTACCAGGCTGCTGAGGCAGACGAGAACGGTCTAACGGGTTAAATTTACCGCTGTTACGCAGGTCAGCACCTACGATACCACCGATATCTTCAGGTGCAGCACCCGGTCCTGCCCACTGGAAGGGGACAACACCAATCGGGCGCGCCGAGTCCACCCCCTGGGTGATCTCGATACGTACTTCTGCGTGCAGCACCGCTGCCCACAGCATCAGAAAACCAAATGCTACTCGTAATGCCTGCTTCATCATATCTCCCTTATCTGGACGGAAAGCCCACGATAATTTAGCAGAATGTTAACAAACTCAAATACACAAAACTACCACAACTCAGTATCAACCTTAGACCGTTTCCCCTGATTTCTCAGGGGTCGTTATTACAGTTTGAAGTCCAGTTTGGCATCTTTTACTTTTTCATAAACTGCCTGGCTAGGCGGTTTAGGAATTCTGGCGGTTTTCGCAGCCGTCAGCGCAGCCTGACACAATGCTGGATCCCCACCCTCTTCGGTCACATCCAGTAACAGACCATCGGGTGCTAACTTGATATGTAATACGCAAGATTTACCTGCATACAAATCTGCACCATACAGACGGCTCTGGATCGCATTACGAATTTGAGATGCGTAAGCACTGATATCAGCACCAGATGCACCGCCATTGGCACCACTTGTACCACTATCTTTCGCCGGTTGGCCGTTTCCTTTCGCTCCACCGCCCGATTTCGGTGCATTCTTACCGGAGCTCAGGTCACCCAACAAGTCGTCAACGCCAGAGGCTGCAGCGGCTTTTTCGGCCGCAGCCTTTTTAGCAGCTGCTGCTTTATCTGCCGCAGCTTTCTTATCGGCAGCGGCTTTCTCGGCTGCAGCTTTTTTGTCTGCTGCTGCTTTTTCCGCTGCGGCTTTCTTATCAGCCGCCGCTTTTTCAGCAGCGGCCGCTTTCGCGGCGGCGGCTTTTTCTGCTTTCTCAGCGGCAGCTTTCTCGGCTGCTGCTTGCTTAGCGGCTTCAGCCTGTGCTTTCTTCGCAGCGTCCGCGGCAGCTTTAGCAGCTTGTGCTTCGGCAACTTTCTTCGCATCAGCAGCGGCTTTAGCAGCTTCCGCCTCAGCTTTTTTCTGTGCGTCCGCAGCGGCTTTCTTCGCGGCATCTGCCGCTTGTTTCGCCTGTGCATCAGCTTTAGCCTTCGCGTCTGCAGCAGCCTTCGCCGCAGCTTCTTCAGCCTGTTTCTGTTGCTCTTGCGCTTTCGCGGCGGCGGCTTCAGCTTGCTTCTGCTGTTGCGCCTGTTCGCGCACTTTTTCCTGCGCGGCTAAGCGTTCTTTTTCCAGCTGCTTCAGTCGCTCTTGCTCAGCTGCCTGTTTCTCGCGAAGTTCTTCAGCTTGCTGCTGCGCCTGCTTTTCACGCTGCTCTTCAGCACGTTTCGCGCTTGCCTGCTGTTGCTGCTGCCTGTCGTACTGTTGCACAACGGCGCCAGGATCGACCATAACGGCGTCGATGGACGAACCGCCACCGCCGCCGGCTGAAGCATCAATGTGCTCATCGAACGAACTCCAGATCAGCGCTGCAAATAAAATGACATGCAGCACCGCTGAAATAATTATCGCCCTTTTGAGCTTGTCGTTTTGTTCGGTTGCCTTTGACACTCTCGGTTCCCAAAAAACTGTTCGCCTGTTACGTGCTATCTTTCAAGCCAGCAAAACGCCGTCATCAGATTGGCTGCGTCATCAAGCCAACCGATTTTACGCCTGCACTGTGTAACAAGTTCAGCGCTTTAATTATTTCATCATAAGGCACGTCTTTCGCACCACCGATTAAAAAGACCGTTTTCGGATTGGTCTGCAGGCGACTTTTCGCTTCCGCGATAACCTGCTCCGGCGGCAGTTGATCCATACGATCTTTCTCAACCACCACGCTGTATTGCCCAATACCGGAAACTTCAATAATGACCGGGGGTTCGTCGTTACTGCTGACGGCTTGCGATTCGGTCGCATCCGGCAGGTCGACTTCCACACTCTGCGTAATGATCGGTGCGGTAGCCATAAAGATCAGCAACAGCACCAGCAGTACGTCGAGCAGCGGTACAATATTGATTTCGGACTTGAGTTCGCGACGACCTCGTCCACGCGTTCTGGCCATGGCTTACCCCTTGTTGCTCTCGCTAACGGTAAACGCCTGGCGGTGCAGAATCGCGGTGAACTCTTCCATAAAGTTGTCGTAATTCAGTTCCAGTTTGTTCACGCGCTGGTTCAGACGGTTGTAGGCCATAACCGCCGGGATTGCCGCAAACAGACCGATAGCCGTTGCAATCAACGCTTCCGCGATACCCGGTGCAACCATTTGCAGCGTCGCCTGTTTTACCGCGCCCAGCGCGATAAATGCGTGCATGATCCCCCAAACGGTACCGAACAGACCGATATACGGGCTGATGGAGCCAACGGTTCCGAGGAATGGAATATGCGTTTCCAGCGTTTCCAGCTCACGGTTCATCGAGATACGCATCGCACGGGAAGCCCCCTCAACGACCGCTTCCGGCGCGTGGCTATTTGCCCGATGCAAACGAGCAAACTCTTTGAACCCGCTGTAAAAAATTTGTTCTGAGCCAGCCAAATTATCACGACGCCCCTGGCTTTCCTGGTACAGGCGCGACAATTCAATGCCGGACCAGAACTTGTCTTCAAATGCTTCGGCTTCACGTGAAGCAGCATTAAGAATACGGGTCCGCTGGATAATAATGGCCCAGGATGCGATTGAGAAACCAATCAAAATCAACATGATAAGTTTAACCAGAAGGCTTGCCTTCAGGAACAAATCAAGGATATTCATGTCAGTCACTGCTTAAACTCCGCGACAATAGACTTGGGAAGCGCACGAGGCTTCATTTTGAGTGGATCAACGCAAACAATCAGAACTTCGGCTTCATTCAGCACGGTGTTCTCTGCGTTGACAATGCGTTGCGTGAAAACCAAAGAGGTGCCACGCATTGACGTAATTTCGGTTTGAACTTCGAGCATATCGTCGAGCCGGGCAGGCGCAAAATACTCGAGGGTCATTTTGCGCACCACAAAGGCTACACGTTCAGCCAACAGGACCTGCTGACTGAAGTGATGATGACGCAGCATCTCTGTGCGCGCTCTTTCATAAAAAGCGACATAGCTGGCGTGGTAAACCACCCCACCGGCATCGGTATCTTCATAGTAGACACGAACCGGCCATCGAAACAGCGTTGTATTCACTTTACATCCCGGTAATGCAACAAAAGGTTAGTGCTTTCAAACTTCGCTACTATACGCGCGGGAATGGTGCTTTGGAATGGGGGAAAGTAAACGGAGAGTAAAAAATTATGGGCTTATGCAAGCCCATAAATATTTAAGGATGTTTCTTATTCAAAAGAAGAAGAAAAACAGACCAACAACGAGGACGATATCCGCGATCAGCGGGCAGAAGATACCCTGCCAGTGTACGGCACGAGGACGAAAGCCAACGCCGTGAATGATGCCTGCGCAGACCGCCCACATCAGCAGAAAACCATGCCAGATTTCAAGCTCACTGGTTTTGGCCGCGAAACGTGACGGATCCCAGAATATGCAGCCGGCCAATACGATTGCCAGCACAAATGAAAGCGCCCGCAAGGGGCGCTTGTCCATCGCGTTGTATAACATCGCGATAATGTTGGTCATTAGCTATCTTCTTGTCCGGCTTTGCCTGATTCAACGTGCTCAAGCGCCAGCGCTGTGATTATCCCAAATGCACAGGCAAGAAGCGTTCCCAAAATCCATGCGAAATACCACATTTTAAGCTCCTTACTTAGTACAGAGAGTGGGTGTTACTTTCAATATCTTCTTTAGTGATGCGACCAAACATCTTCCAGTAACACCAGCAGGTGTACAGCAGAATGATCGGTACGAACACACAAGCTACATACGTCATCAGATTCAGCGTCAGCTGGCTGGACGTTGCATCCCACATGGTCAAACTTGCGTTCATCATGGTGCTGGATGGCATCACAAACGGGAACATTGCGATACCGGCAGTCAAGATGATGCAGGCTAACGTCAGTGAAGAGAAGACGAATGCCCAGGCCCCTTTCTCCATACGAGAAGTCAGAATGGTCAACAGCGGCAGAACCACGCCCAGTGCAGGAACCAGCCACAGGATAGGTGCATTGTTAAAGTTCACCATCCATGCGCCAGCCACACGAGCCACTTCTTTGGTCAGCGGGTTGGAGGCGGCATGATGATCCAGGGCTGAGGTCACAACATAACCGTCAATACCGTAAATCACCCATACACCGGCCAGCGCGAAGCAGACCAGAGTCACCAGCGCCGCAACCTGTGAAGTTGCACGAGCACGCAGATGCAGTTCACCTACCGTACGCATCTGCAGATAGGTCGCACCCTGGGTGATGATCATCCCAACGCTCACGACACCTGCCAGCAGACCAAACGGATTCAGCAACTGGAAGAAGTTACCGGTGTAGTACAAACGCATGTAGTCATCTACGTGGAACGGAACCCCTTGCAGCAGGTTGCCGAACGCCACGCCAATCACCAGCGGTGGCACGAAGCTACCAATGAAGATGCCCCAGTCCCACATGTTGCGCCAGCGCATGTCTTCAATCTTGGAGCGGTAATCAAAACCGACCGGACGGAAGAACAAAGACGCCAGTACCAGGATCATCGCCACATAGAAACCGGAGAACGCAGCGGCATACACCATCGGCCAGGCAGCGAACAGTGCGCCACCCGCGGTGATGAGCCAAACCTGGTTACCGTCCCAGTGCGGGGCGATGGAGTTAATCATAATTCGACGCTCGGTATCATTACGACCGAGGAAACGGGTGAGCATGCCCACCCCCATGTCGAAGCCATCAGTGACCGCGAAACCAATCAGCAGAATGCCAACCAGCAGCCACCAGATAAAACGCAATACTTCATAATCGATCATTTGACGACTCCTGTCTTAGCGTGCCGGCTGAGAAGTCACAGTGGACTGCTCGTAGTGATAACGACCGGTTTTCAGGCTACTCGGCCCAAGGCGTGCGAACTTGAACATCAGATAAAGTTCAGCCACCAGGAACAGGGTATACAGGCCGCAAATCAACAGCATCGAGAAGATGAGGTCGCCAGCAGTCAGCGAAGAGTTCGCTACGGCTGTTGGTAACACTTCACCAATCGCCCACGGTTGACGACCGTACTCTGCGACAAACCAACCGGATTCAATAGCAATCCACGGCAGAGGAATCGCGTACAGCGCTGTGCGCAGTAGCCATTTTTTCTCACCGATACGGTTACGAAGCACAGTCCAGAAGGACACCGCGATAATTGCCAGCATCAGAATGCCGCATGCCACCATGATACGGAAAGCGAAGTACAGCGGCGCAACGCGAGGGATAGAATCTTTCGTTGCCTGCTGAATTTGCGCTTCGGTCGCGTCGGTGACGTTATCCGTATAGCGTTTCAGCAGCAGACCATAACCCAGGTCTTTCTTCATGCTGTTGAACTGGTCGCGAACGGCCTGGTCGGTAGTACCAGCACGCAGTTCTTCCAGCAACTGATACGCTTTCATCCCGTTACGGATACGCTCTTCGTGCTGCACCATCAGGTCTTTCAGACCAATGACCGGTGTATCAACAGAGCGGGTGGCGATGATGCCCAGCGCATAAGGAATTTGAATCGCAAAATGGTTTTCCTGCGCATCCTGGTCCGGAATACCGAACAGCGTAAAGGAAGCCGGTGCAGGCTGAGTTTCCCATTCTGCTTCAATCGCTGCGAGTTTGGTTTTCTGCACGTCGCCCATTTCGTAACCGGATTCATCACCCAGAACGATAACAGACAGAATGGCAGCCATACCAAAGCTGGCAGCGATGGCAAAAGAACGTTTAGCAAACGCGAAGTCACGACCGCGCAACATATAGTAGGAGCTGATACCCAGAACGAACATCGCGCCGCATACATAACCAGATGCCACAGTGTGAACAAATTTCACCTGTGCTACCGGGTTGAGCACCAGTTCAGAGAAGCTCAGCATCTCCATACGCATGGTTTCGAAGTTGAAATCCGCTGCGATTGGGTTCTGCATCCAGCCGTTCGCAACCAGAATCCACAACGCAGACAGGTTAGAACCCAGGGCCACCAGCCAGGTGACACACATATGCTGGACTTTACCCAAACGGTCCCAGCCGAAGAAGAACAGACCTACAAAGGTGGATTCGAGGAAGAAGGCCATCAAACCTTCGATCGCCAGTGGCGCACCGAAAATATCCCCTACATAGTGGGAGTAGTAAGACCAGTTAGTCCCGAACTGGAACTCCATGGTCAGACCGGTAGCCACACCCAGAGCGAAGTTGATACCAAACAACTTGCCCCAGAACTTGGTCATATCTTTATAAATCTGTTTGCCGGAAAGGACGTAGACCGTTTCCATAATGGCCAGCAAGAACGCCATACCGAGCGTCAGTGGCACAAACAGGAAGTGGTACATCGCGGTCAAGGCAAACTGTAAGCGCGACAGTTCGACTATATCTAACATCATGACTCCTTGCTCATCGCATGAAGACTCCGAGAGTGAACCCCGTTAGAAAGGGTCACACGCATGCCCCAATACAAATTTATCTGCTTCCTTACGCCGCTACTCTTTCTTCTCTTGTGAAGAAAGGACAATGGAGAAAGGTTACAAACATGTTAATAAAACACTCAAATTGATCCCGCAATTATATTACGCCGTAAAATCCTTACAATAAACAGGTTTTTATCGAGACAAATTTGCATTTTTCGATAGTGATCAATTTATAGCTAATTTACCACTTTCAGACCAATTTGATCTGCAGCAATTTAACCTCTTTTGATGCTGTTTTCCAAGTTTTAAACATTGATTTAAATCAATTTTCAAATTTAATGTTAATAGTGTTTAACACTCGCATGACTAGTGAATGCGATGTTAACAACATGTTTTTCAATGAGTAATTGCCGTTACTACAAATGATAGGATATTTATTTAAATGTACACGATCTTTTAACCAGCCCGGCTGACAAAATTGATAGCGGATAAAGAATCACTAATGCTAGGTAGCTCACAGTTTTTTGTTTAGCAAGTCATGGACTTGTTATTTCATACAAATTATTCATTTAAATTTTACTTATAATTAACACCGAGATGTAACTATCTCAGCTGGAAGAGAAAACGTTCCACATTGACCGATGCATTGCGTTTGGTGTTCTGCGAGAAAACGCTGGCGTTTCGCTTAAATCATCACTGAAAGTTATCTTTAACGCCCACTCTGCACTTATGTGGCAAAGATTAAATATGCCACAAACATTTCATTATCATTTTTATCCTAAAATTAACAAAAATGAATTGTGACATATAAGATTAAAAAATAAAAAACCGTTACGTCGTTCACAAGTTAATTAGTAATTGTGATTTTTGAAATTATTAAAAACACGACATAAATGGCGCGCATAACAAAATAAGATTTCGATCACAAACATGGCAAGTAATTTATTACCCATTTTTCTAATAAATTAAAACCGGCCAAGAGAATATGATACATCCTACTGATTATAAAGGGATTTTATAACAACCAAATATAACAATCATTTTTCTCAGGATATTTTGAAAATAGATCAATTGCTTCCTTTTTCGCTTCCACAGAAACTCCAACCCTATTAAGAGGTTGTCACAATCCATGTTCTAAATATTAGAAAATAATTTCACTTATTGACCATCAGCCCTACAGAGGATTACCCATGAAGAAATCTACACTTGTTATTGGCGTCATCGGTGCTGACTGCCATGCAGTAGGTAATAAAGTTCTGGATCGCGTTTTTACCGCTCATGATTTTCACGTAATCAACCTCGGGGTGATGGTGAGCCAGGATGAATATATTGATGCTGCGATTGAAACAGGCGCCGATGCCATCGTGGTGTCCTCTATCTACGGTCATGGCGACATTGATTGCCTCGGATTACGTGAGCGCTGCATCGAACGCGGCCTTGGCGACATTCTGCTGTACGTCGGCGGCAACCTGGTCGTCGGTAAACATGACTTCGCCGATGTGGAAGTAAAGTTTAAAGAGATGGGCTTTAACCGGGTCTTCGCCCCCAGTCACGATCTGGAAGATGTTTGCGCGCTTATCACTAATGATATTCACCAACACAATGGCCTCGAACAGCGTTGCCTGGAAGAGGCCATCTGATGCAAACAGTTTCTGTCGATATCGGCTCGACATGGACCAAGGCAGCCCTCTTCGCCCATGAAGGCGAGGAATTAACCCTGGTAAACCATGTCCTGACCCCAACCACCACACATCATCTGGCAGACGGTTTTTTTGCCAGCCTGAATCAGGTGCTGAATGTTGCCGATGCTCGCCCGTTACTGAAAAGTGGTGAAGTGCAGTTGAAATACTCCTCCTCAGCGAAAGGTGGGCTTGCCGTTGCAGCAATGGGGCTGGTGCCTTCCATTACGTTGGAATCGGCAAAAGTTACCGCCCATTCGGCAGGAGCGAAAATCGCGCAATATTATTCGTACAAGCTGAACCGTCATGACATCCAGGAGCTGGAGTCATCCCCTCCAGATATTCTGCTGTTTACCGGCGGTACAGACGGTGGCGAAGAAAGTTACGGCCTGGCGAATGCGCATGCGCTGGCAGGCTCAAAGCTTGATTGCGCCATTATCTACGCCGGAAACCGGGACATTCAGGACGAAATACAAACGATTCTGGGACATAAGGATTTGACCACGGTAGACAACATTCTGCCTGACCTCGATCACCCGAATCCGTTTGCCGCACGCCAGGCGATTTGTGATGTGTTCTTGTCACGTATTGTCAAAGGCAAAGGTCTGGACGTCATTGTTGGCGAAACAGGCGAAGAGCCAATGCCGACGCCATGGACGGTCTATGAGTTAGTCAAAGCCATTAGCGATTACGACAGCGCATGGAAGGAATTCATGCTGATTGATATGGGCGGAGCCACCACGGATGTCTATTCGGCCAGCGCGAATACCCTCTCCCCCGATACCGTCCTGCATGGTGTTCCTGAACCGTTCGTCAAACGTACAGTAGAAGGCGACCTGGGCATGCGCGTTTCCGCCGTCGTGGTGGGAGAAAGCACGCAGGATATGGTGAAAGTCATCTTCGCCCAACAACCACAGCGCGAGGAAGCGTTTTATCGCTACCTGCGCCATCTGGTAGGGCAACCGGATTACCTGCCACTCAGTGAGGAAGAGAAATATTTCGACACCCTGCTGGCAGGTTTATGCGTGGGCTATGCCGCTGAGCGCCACGCGGGCACTAAAAAGCAGGTTTGCACCTGCGTGGGTAACGTGGATTTACAGATGGGTCGCGATCTCACCACCGTACGCAAAGTCGTCGGTTCAGGGGGATGGCTCTCTCGCGCCAGCCAGTTCGATATCCATAACTGGCTCAAATACCGGGAGCTGGACGACCAGGGGAAAAGAATTCTGTTACCGAATCAGTTTGAGTATTACCGCGATTCAAATGGCCTGCTCCCGCTTCTGGCAAACGTCGCCAGGCTGTACCCGCAAGCCGCTGCTCGCACCAGCATTCAGTGTTTAACCCTATAAAACTTAAGGCAGCTACGAATGGAACTTCGAAATAAAAAATTGACCCATGACGAATTCATGACCGAAAGGCATCAGGTATTACAAACCTGGGAAACCGGCAAAGACGTTGAGAACTTCGAAGATGGCGTGAAGTACCAGCAATCAATTCCAGATAAAAAACGCTTCTCCCTTGCCCTGCTGAAAGCCGATCAGGAAGGTAAAACCCTGAGCCAGCCGCGTGCAGGCGTAGCATTAATGGATGAGCATATTGCGCTGCTCAAAACATTGCAGGAAGAGTGCGACCTCCTGCCGAGTACTATCGATGCCTATACCCGTCTGAACCGCTATGAAGAAGCCGCTGTCGGGATCCAGAAATCCATCGAAGCAGGTACTTCCAAGCTGAATGGTTTACCAGTCGTCAATCACGGGGTTGCTGCCTGCCGCCGGATGACTGAATCGCTGGAAAAACCGATCCAGGTTCGCCACGGTACGCCGGATGCGCGCCTGCTGGCAGAAATCGCCATGGCCAGTGGCTTCACCAGCTACGAAGGCGGCGGTATCTCCTACAACATCCCTTACGCCAAACGCGTCACCCTGGAAAAATCCATTCGCGACTGGCAGTACTGCGACCGTCTGATGGGTCTGTACGAAGAGAACGGCATTCGCATCAACCGTGAGCCGTTTGGCCCGCTGACCGGTACCCTGATCCCGCCGTTTATGTCCCACTCGGTGGCGATTATTGAAGGTCTGCTGGCGCTGGAACAAGGCGTGAAATCCATTACCGTCGGCTACGGCCAGGTCGGTAGCCTGACGCAGGATATCGCCGCTATTCAGGCGCTGCGTGAACTGTCCCACGAATACTTCCATAACCATGGCTTCGATGATTACGAACTGAGCACCGTTTTCCACCAGTGGATGGGCGGATTCCCGGAAGATGAAGCGAAAGCCTTCTCCGTTATCGCCTGGGGTGCAGCGGTTGCTGGTATGTCGGGTGCTACAAAAGTGATCACCAAAAGCCCGCACGAAGCGTTCGGTATCCCAACCGCGGCAGCTAACGCCCAGGGTCTGAAAGCGTCACGCCAGATGCTCAACATGGTCAGCGACCAGAAATTCCCGCAGTGCGCTGCCGTGGAGCAGGAAGTTGACCTGATTAAGAGCGAAGTCCGCGCGGTGTTGAAGAAAGTCTTCGAACTGGGCAATGGCGACATTGCGCGCGGTACGGTGCTGGCCTTTGAAGCTGGCGTGCTGGATGTACCTTTCGCTCCTGCCGCCTGTAACGCCGGTAAGATCCTGCCTGTTCGCGATAACACAGGCGCAATCCGTATTCTTGAAGCCGGTGCCGTGCCGCTGCCGAAAGATATTCTCGCCCTGCACCACGACTATGTCGCAGAGCGCGCACATTTTGAAGGCCGCAAGCCTTCTTTCCAGATGGTCATTGATGACATCAACGCCGTATCCCACAGTAAATTAATAGGAAGACCATAATGAAAATCAAAAAGGCCCTTTTCACCGCTGGCTACTCCTCATTTTATTTTGACGATCAGCAGGCCATCAAAAATGGCGCCGGTCATGACGGGTTTATCTACACCGGCGATCCGGTCACGCCTGGATTTACCTCTGTTCGTCAGGCGGGTGAATGTGTTTCCGTACAACTGATTCTGGAAAACGGCGCGGTAGCTGTGGGCGATTGCGCAGCGGTGCAATATTCAGGTGCAGGCGGTCGTGACCCGCTGTTCCTGGCTGAAAACTTCATTCCGTTCCTCAACGACCACATCAAGCCGTTGCTGGAAGGTCGTGACGTTGATTCGTTCCTGACCAACGCCCGTTTCTTTGATGAATTGCGTATTGACGGCCATCTGCTGCATACCGCCGTACGTTATGGTCTGTCTCAGGCACTGCTCGACGCGGCGGCACTGGCTACCGGTCGTCTGAAAGCCGAAGTGGTTTGTGATGAATGGCAACTGCCATGCGTTCCGGAAGCCATTCCGTTATTTGGTCAGAGCGGCGACGACCGTTATATCGCCGTCGACAAGATGATCCTCAAAGGTGTGGATGTCCTGCCGCATGCCCTGATCAATAACGTTGAAGAGAAGCTGGGCTTTAAAGGTGAAAAACTGCGTGAGTACGTCCGCTGGTTGTCTAACCGTATCCTGAGCCTGCGCACCAACGAAAGCTATCACCCGACGCTGCATATTGATGTCTACGGCACCATTGGTCTGATCTTCGATATGGATCCAGTGCGTTGCGCCGAATACATCGCCAGCCTGGAAGCCGAAGCTCAAGGTCTACCGCTGTACATTGAAGGCCCGGTTGATGCCGGTAACAAGCCGGATCAGATCCGCATGTTAACCGAGATCACTCAGGAGCTGACTCGTCTGGGTTCCGGCGTGAAAATCGTTGCGGATGAATGGTGTAACACCTATCAGGACATCGTGGACTTCACCGACGCGGGCAGCTGCCACATGGTGCAGATTAAAACCCCGGATCTGGGCGGTATTCACAACATCGTTGATGCAGTGCTGTATTGCAACAAACACGGAATGGAAGCCTATCAGGGCGGTACCTGTAACGAAACGGAAATCAGTGCTCGTACCTGCGTACACGTCGCGCTGGCCGCGCGTCCAATGCGCATGCTGATCAAACCGGGTATGGGTTTCGATGAAGGTCTCAACATCGTGTTTAACGAAATGAACCGCACCATCGCGCTGTTGCAAACTAAGGATTAAGAGATGGCACGCACATTTAAGATCTTATCGCCTACGGCTATCCTGGGTTATGGCTTCCCGGAAGAAAGTTTTCGTAAAGCCATGGAAGAGTCACCGGATCTTATTGCTGTTGACGCAGGTTCCTCCGATCCTGGCCCCCACTACCTGGGGGCAGGTAAACCCTTTACTGACAGGGCCGGTGTGAAACGCGATCTGCGCTATATGATTGTGGCAGGCGTTAAGAACAACATCCCGGTAGTGATCGGCACAGCCGGTGGTTCTGGCGCAGCTCCGCATCTGGAGTGGTGTCGCCAAATAATCCATGAGATCGCGCAGGAAGAAAAACTGTCTTTCTCAATGGCGCTAATTCCGTCTGATGTCGACAAAGAAATCGTTCATCAGGCACTGGATAACGGCAAAATCACCGCGCTCGATTTTGTGCCTGAACTGACTCACGAGGCCATTGAAGAGAGCACCTACATTGTCGCGCAGATGGGCGTCGAGCCTTTCCAGCGTGCGCTGAAAGCCGGTGCACAGGTGGTCCTGGGCGGACGAGCCTACGATCCGGCCTGCTTCGCCGCGCTGCCGATTATGCAGGGCTTTGATGAAGGTCTGGCGCTTCATTGCGGTAAGATCCTTGAGTGTGCTGCCATTGCCGCCACCCCTGGCTCCGGCTCCGATTGTGCGATGGGGATTATCGACGACAACGGCTTTACGCTGAAGGCGTTCAATCCCAAGCGTAAGTTCACTGAAACTTCTGCTGCGGCGCACACCCTGTACGAGAAGTCAGATCCTTACTTCCTGCCAGGGCCAGGCGGTGTGCTGAACCTAAAAGCGTGCACCTTTACCCAGGTTAACGAGGGTGAAGTGTATGTCAGCGGTTCACGCCATGAAGAAACACCGTATGCGTTGAAACTGGAAGGTGCACGCCAGGTTGGCTTCCGTTGCCTGACCATCGCCGGAACACGCGACCCGATTATGATTGCCGGGATTGACACGATTCTTGAAGAGGTACAGGCAAGCGTTGCACGTAACCTCTCCCTGAATGACGACAGTATCCGCATGACGTTCCACTTGTACGGTAAGAACGGTGTGATGGGCAACCATGAGCCGATGAAAACTGCGGGCCATGAACTGGGAATTTTACTGGATGTCGTTGCGCCGACGCAGGACATAGCCAACAGCGTTTGCTCGCTGGTGCGCTCTACCCTGCTGCACTACGGCTATGAAAATCGCATTGCGACTGCGGGCAACCTCGCCTTCCCGTTCTCGCCATCTGATATTCAGAGTGGGCCGGTGTATGAGTTCTCGATCTATCACCTGATTGAAGCGAGTGATGCGCTGCGTTTTGATTTCCACATTGAACAGGTGACGCCAGAAGGAGTTCAGGCATGAAACACTCAATTTGTTCACTGGCACAAGTTATTCGCTCGAAAAACGCCGGACCGTACGAACTGGTTTTAGATATTTTATTTAAAACCCGGGAAGATTATCAGCGCGTAAAACGCTCAGAGCAATTAACACCGCAGCTTATTGCCGGTTTATATAACGTTAAACCTGACTTTATTCACAATATTGTATGGTTCGATCCGGCGAATGCCGTAAAAATCGTCATGCCGCGCGATATTATTTCCGGTAACGTCGGTGACAATGATGTTTATGGTGCACAGCAACACGCACCATTATTAAGTATTGAGTTCGACTTGTAACAAAAAACACAATAACAACCATTGGGGCACAGAATTCAGCTGTATCACAGTGCTTCGAATTATTCATGCGGTTGGTCACAACAGGCGTGCGTCTAAGCTGCTGTCCAGGCTCAGACGCACGCCACCCTACACAATTCCAATTACCAACCTTTATCCGATGGAGTACACATGAAGAAAATAAGTTTAACGAAGATGATCATATTAGGCCTGATACTCGGCATGATTGCCGGGGTGGCCATAAATAATATGGCCGCGGCTGAAACAGCAAAATCTTATGCAGCAGACATTTCCATTTTTACCACTATATTCTTACGTATGGTGAAAATGATTATCGCACCATTGGTTATTTCAACTCTGGTTGTGGGTATTGCCAAAATGGGCGATGCCAAAACGCTGGGACGTATATTTTCGAAAACCTTCTTCCTGTTTATTTGCGCGTCATTGCTGTCAATCGCGCTGGGTCTGGTTATCGTAAATATCTTCCAGCCAGGCGCAGGTATCAACTTTGTGCCACATGATGTCGGCGCTGTTGCCGCCGTTAAGTCAGAGCCATTCACGCTGAAAGTGTTCATCTCACACGCGGTACCGACCAGTATTGTCGATGCGATGGCGCGTAACGAAATTCTGCAGATCGTCGTGTTCTCCATCTTCCTTGGTTGCAGCCTCGCTGCGATTGGTGAAAAAGCCGACCCTATTGTGAAAGTGCTGGATTCACTGGTGCACGTGATGCTGAAGCTGACGGGTTACGTCATGCTGTTTGCGCCACTGACCGTTTTTGCCGCTATTTCAGGTCTGATTGCCGAACGTGGTCTGGGTGTGATGGTTAGCGCCGGGATCTTCATGGGTGAGTTCTACCTGACGCTGGGTATGCTGTGGGCGATCCTGATTGGCCTGTCTACTATGATCGTCGGGCCTTGCATCGCACGGTTAACTAAATCAATCCTCGAACCCGCTCTGCTGGCCTTTACCACTTCAAGCTCTGAAGCCGCCTTCCCGGGTACGCTGGACAAGCTGGAAAAATTCGGCGTTTCCTCAAAAATCGCCAGCTTCGTTCTGCCTATCGGTTACTCCTTTAACCTGGTCGGCTCCATGGCCTACTGCTCCTTTGCCACCGTCTTTATTGCTCAGGCGTGCAACATCGAACTGAGCATGGGCGAGCAAATTACCATGCTGTTAATTCTGATGCTGACTTCTAAAGGGATGGCGGGTGTACCGCGTGCCTCGATGGTCGTTATCGCCGCTACCCTGAACCAGTTCAACATTCCGGAAGCGGGTTTGATCCTGCTGATGGGCGTCGATCCGTTCCTCGATATGGGTCGTTCCGCTACCAACGTCATGAGTAACGCCATGGGCGCTGCCATTGTGGGCCGTTGGGAAGGCGAACACTTCGGCCAGGGTTGCCGTGGAACTGCGCCAGTGAAGTCACCGGAACAGGAACGCCCGGTTACCGAAACGGAAGTCGCTTTGTCCTGATACTACGTTATTGCCGGATGGCGCTTGCGCTTATCCGGCCTACATAACGTTTAACTATCCGTAGGCCGGATTAGGCGGTACGCCGCCATCCGGCATCAAGATGAGCACACCAACAGGAATGCATAATGAATAAAACAATTCTCGGCGTGAGTCTCTTTTCTTTCAGTGTCTTGTTTAGCGCAACCACATTCGCGCAAACCACGCCCGACTACGCCAAGCTGATAGAACAGGCTCATCAGAAGTACAAAAGTAATAACGATGGAAAAGTCGCCGACTACATCCCTGCTCTGGCGACCTATAGCCCGAAAAATTTTGCCATCACCATTGCGACGGTGGACGGCAAGATCTACCAGGTTGGCGATGTTAACAAACCTTTCCCAATGGAATCCCTGAGTAAAGTGTTCACCATGGCGCTCGCCATGGAGCAGCACGGTCCACAGGTAGTGCTGGATAAACTTGGCGCCAATGCCACCGGCATGCCGTTCAACTCAGGTTTGGCCGTTGAACTGACCAAAGGCGCGCCTGAAAACCCACTGGTAAACGCCGGGGCCATGAGCACCGTTAGCCTGATTGAAGCCAAAGACAAAACCGATCGTTGGAACAAAATCCTCGACAACCTGAACGTCTGGGCCGACGCCACTCTCACCGTAAACGAACCGGTTTTCAAATCTGAAATGGAAACCAACCAGCACAATCAGGCGCTGGCCAAACTGATGGAATCCTATAACAGCTTCTATGGCAACACTGACGAAGCCGTTGAAATTTATACCCGCCAGTGCTCGGTGGATATCACCGTTGAGCAACTGGCCAAAATGGGTGCCGTACTGGCGAACAAAGGCAAATCTCCGTTCAACGGCAAACAGTTGCTGAATGAGAAATATGTTCCACAGGTACTGGCAGAAATGGCAATTGCCGGACTCTACGACGGCAGCGGTAAATGGCTGTACACCGTTGGCATTCCGGCGAAAAGCGGCGTCGGCGGCGGCATGGTTGCCGTCGTCCCAGGCGAATATGCGATTGCGGTCTATTCTCCGCCGCTTGATGAAGCCGGAAACAGCGTTCGTGCCCAGAAAACTATCGAATATGTCGCCGAAGCGACAAAAGCCAACGTCTTTTTAGCCAAATAACTTTACGCCGGATGGCACATTGCTTATCCGGCAAACAATACGAAGAGGTGAGAAGTAAACATGTCTAAACCATTTGTCTGGCAGGAACTCTTTGTTCAGAGTAAAGATAGTACCGAATATGAATTACTCAGTAACCAGCACGTTACGGTAACGGAGTTAGACGGAGAGGAAGTTATCAAGGTTGCACCGGAAGCGTTAACCTTGTTAGCACAGCAGGCGTTTTATGAGGCTTCATTTTTCCTGCGCGCCGGACATTTAAAACAGATTGCCAGCATTTTGCACGACCCACAGGCCAGCGGTAACGATAAGTACGTCGCATTGCAGCTGCTGCGCAATGCAGAGGTTTCAGCTAAAGGTGTACTGCCTAACTGCCAGGACACCGGGACGGCAACCATTGTGGCCAGCAAAGGGCAACATGTCTGGACCGGCGGCGATGACGCCGAAGCCTTAAGCAAAGGCGTGTATACCACCTTCACCGAAAACAATCTGCGTTACTCGCAAAATGCCCCGCTGGACATGTATACCGAGGTCAATACTCAGACAAACCTGCCGGCACAAATCGACATCAGCGCCACGCCGGGCAATGAATATAAATTCCTGTTCGTCAACAAAGGCGGCGGTTCTGCCAATAAGGCGGCGTTATTCCAGGAAACCAAATCCATTCTGCAGCCGGAAAAGCTCACCGCGTTCCTGATCGAAAAAATGAAATCACTGGGTACAGCCGCTTGCCCGCCGTATCACATCGCTTTTGTGGTTGGGGGCTTATCCGCCGACCAGACGCTGAAAGTCGCCAAACTGGCTTCAACCAAATATTACGATAATCTGCCCACCAGCGGGAACGAGCTGGGCCAGGCGTTCCGTGATACGGCGCTGGAAGCCGAGTTGCTCAATGCCAGCCGTGAGTTTGGCATCGGGGCGCAGTTTGGCGGTAAATACTTTGCCCACGATATTCGCGTAATTCGCTTACCGCGCCACGGCGGCTCCTGCCCAATCGCGATGGCCCTCTCCTGCTCTGCCGACCGCAATATTAAAGCCAAAATTAATAAACACGGTATCTGGCTGGAAAAACTCGAGCATAATCCGGGCAAATTTATCCCCGATTCTCACCGGGTAGAAAACGGCGCCCAGACCGTACAACTGGATCTGAACCGTCCGCTGCGCGAGATCCTGCATGATCTCTCCGCCTTGCCCATTGGTACACGTCTGTCGTTAAGCGGCCCGATCGTTGTGGCTCGCGATATCGCTCACGCGAACATCAAAGCGCGACTGGATAACGGTGAACCGATGCCGGAATACATGAAAAAGCATATCGTTTACTATGCTGGTCCAGCCAAAACCCCGGAAAATCAGGCCTGTGGCTCAATGGGACCCACCACCGGCGGGCGCATGGATGGGTATGTCGATGCTTTCCAGGCACAAGGCGGCAGCCTCATTATGCTCACCAAAGGTAACCGCAGCCAGCAGGTCACTGATGCCTGTCACAAACACGGTGGATTTAGCCTCGGCAGCATTGGCGGTGCCGCCGCCCTACTGGCGCAACAGTACGTGAAGAGTCTGCAGTGTCTTGAATATCCAGAACTGGGAATGGAAGCGGTGTGGATGATGGAAGTTAAAAATATGCCCGCCTTCGTATTAGTGGATGACAAAGGTAATAACTTCTTCAGCCAGTTCGAGCAGCAGCATCGCTGCGCAACTTGTCCGGCAGGGCATTAAGGAGTTTCCATGGAAGCGCGCGCCAATAACGACAGACACCGTCAGCGTCAGCAGAAGCTAAAAGAGCAGGTTGATACCCGCGTAGCGGCTGCAACGGAGAAGAAAGGGATCCTGATTGTCTTCACCGGCAACGGAAAAGGAAAATCCACCGCAGCCTTTGGCACGGCAACGCGCGCAGTGGGTCACGGAAAAACCGTTGGCATCGCGCAGTTTATTAAAGGTCAGTGGGATAATGGTGAGTACAACACACTGCAACCGCTCGGCGTCGAATTCCATATTATGGGTACCGGATTTACCTGGGAAACCCAAAATCGGCAAGCAGATATCGAAGCGGCAACGGTTGTCTGGCAGGAAAGTAAGCGCATGCTGGCTGATGCGCATTACGATCTAGTGGTGCTGGATGAACTCACCTACATGCTGGCTTACCACTATCTGGATACGCAAGAGGTTATCAACGCCATCGAAAATCGTCCTGCCGGTCAGAGCGTTATCGTCACAGGACGCGGATGCCATACGCTGTTACTGGAACTGGCCGATACGGTCAGTGAAATACGCCCGGTCAAACACGCGTTTGACCGCGGTATTCAGGCACAGATTGGGATCGACTGGTAGCCGTTCTTTTGCCGGATAACGATGCTAACGCGTCTTATCCGGCCTACCCATCGTTGTAGGCCTGATAAGGCATAAGCCACCCTCAGGCAGCCGATACTACGGACTTACTGAGCAACCAGTTGCGGAAAATCTGTAAATGCTCGGATTCCGATTTTTCTTCACGCCATGTCATAATAAATCGATTTCCGGTACGCATCGGAACATCGCAAGGAATGACCATATCGCCACTGTCCAGATCGTGCTGAATGGCAAAACGCGGGAGCAGCGCAACGCCCAGATTAGAGCGGACCGCCGCGATCAGCATCGATAACAAATCAAATCTCGGACCTTTATTCACCAGCGGACTGCTGACATCTGACAGCGCAAACCATTCCTGCCAACCTTTGATACGCGTGCTTTGGTGCAATAGCGGGAATTCGTTTAGTAATTCGTTTACCGCCAGTTTTCGTTCCGGTTCGGCCAGCAAACAGCGACTGCATACCGGCAGAATCTCCTCTTCAAACAGGTACTCAACCCCTGACCATGGCGAATAAAAGTCTTCGCGCATGATTGCCGCGTCATACTCTCGATTGAGAAAATCACCAATATTCGCCAGGGAATGAATGTTCACGATAATATCAGGATTAAGTTTGTTAAATTCCCGCAGGTTTGGGATCAGCCAGTGCGTGCTGAACGTCGGATTCACCGCCAGCTCAATAACCTGTACCGTCGGCTGCCAGGTCATTATCGTCGTCGTATCTCGTTCAAGCTTATTTAACGTTTCTTTAACGATGCTTAAATAGTGTTTGCCAGCCGCATTTAAAAAAATGCGTTTTTTGGCGTGATTAAATAGCGCGGTATTGAGAAAATCCTCCAGTGCATTTACCTGGCGGAAAACAGCACTTTGTGTTAAAGCCAGCTCTTCAGCTGCCCGGGTATAACTTTCGTGACGCGCAACCACTTCAAAAGTTACCAGCAACTCCGTCTTGGGTATTTTTCCTCTCATAACCTCTTCCATTTGCAGCGTACAAAAATAGTTTAATTTATAAAAAATAATTCAAGACACCCAGATAAGCATCGAGAGTTATATTTTATTTTATCCATTGATGTCATTGATCCAATCCATGATTTACTCACACTGATGACGGGTAAATATTAACCAATAATACTTAAGGGAAACAATAAACACAATTTAAATAAGGTTAAACTTAAGCAAATAGTGCCAATAAGTTCTTAATAATTTTTCAAGTCATCTTGTTTATTGCAGAAAAAACTTTGCGAGATTAATCAATATTATCAATGCGATAATTTTGGATAATTTCACGTTATAACTTACGGGCAAACGACTGCTTTTTATCATTCCTTGATGTAGTTTCTGCCTTTTTTTGTTAGACGTGATAAAGGACACAATGTGAAAACTTTCGGAAAGGTCTGGCTCGTTGGGGCAGGTCCCGGTGATATTTCATTGCTCACCCTCAAAGCAATGATGTGCATTAAACAGGCTGACGTCATTATTTACGATCGGCTGGTCAATCCTAAAATTTTGGAATGGGCATTACCAGATTGCCTGCTTATCAATGTCGGCAAAAACCCAGGCTTCCATTGTGTACCCCAGGATGAAATCAATGCGCTGCTTGTCCAGTATGCCCAAACTCACAATAATATTGTACGCCTGAAAGGTGGCGATCCGTATGTTTTTGGACGCGGGGCTGAAGAAGTTGAGGATCTCGTCGAGACGGGCATCCCGTTTGAAGTGGTGCCGGGTATCAGCTCAACCATTGGTGGCCTGACCTATGCCGGGATTCCGGTAACACACCGCGATTTCGCCTCGGGATTTCACGTCGTGACCGGCCATACACGGGAGGGCAACCAACAGCAGGACTGGCGTCAACTGGCAAAACTGAATGGTACGCTGGTTATCGTCATGGGCATCGCCAATCTGGCGTTTATCTGTGAGGAATTATTGATGGGTGGAAAATCAGCAGATACGCCTGCAGCGCTAATTATGTCTGCCACCCGCGATAATCAGCGCCGACTGACCTGTACGCTCGGTTCACTACTGAGCAAGGCGCAGGAAGCTAACATCCTTCCCCCTGCACTGATAGTGATTGGTGATGTGGTTACCCTGAGCGATCGGCTCTCTTTTATCCCTGAAGCCTTCAAGCTGCCAGAAAACCTTTACTGTGACAGTCTGGCATGACGAAAAGACTGGGGCGACGTTTGATGCGCCGCCCGGAAAACGCGGCAAAAGTAGCTGGTTTGTGCGTATTGGAGTTTCCGGGCAATGCTGTCTATGGAATGAACGGGATCGTGCAATAACTCCCCCGCTTTTTGCATTTTTTTCTGATTCACCCAGGTTTTAAAGTTAACGCCCTGCCGTTTCTTAAAAAAACGGCTGAAATAGTTTGCGCTTAAGCAGACGTGAGCTGCTACGGATTCAAGGGATAATTCACCATACAAATTTTCATCGATATAACGCAACGCTGCCAGTAGCTTTTTCTCGTGTCGGGAAGGCTCTGTAAAATAATGACGCATGTAACTGGTCGCTGGGATAACAATCTCATCAGATTGTTGTTCTGTCTCAAAATTATCAATAATAAAATTCAATAAATTTGCTGATGCCACCAGCGTATTATTATCGACTACCGCCACCTTACTCCATTCAGTTTTTATTTTTGGTTCATCCATCCATGAGTATTCATTATCAATAATGATAGTTTTATATTCCTGATATTTTGCCCGCACCTGCCCACAGAGCATAAAACCGTACAGATTCCCCTCGCGAATTAATGGCATAGAAAACAGACTTAGCCCCGCATGACAGCTGAGTATTCTGGGTTTAAGGTGTTTTAATCCTTCAAAAGCACAATACTTGTCACACTTTTGACAACTCACACAATAGCGTTCATCCGCCCGCATTAATGTGCAGAACGAATTAAAATTATGACAATCCGAGAGAATTTTTCCGGTAACATCAACCACGACGGTGGCTAATCCAGTCGCACTGGAAAATACCTTTGCTATTGAGAAAAAACGTTGTAGGTAATCATCCTGAATTTTCAACGACACGGTATCCTCCGGCATTAATGAAATTAAAGCCGGTAATATGCAGAATTTAATCAAGAGAAAGAATGATGTTCACCGCAAAAAATAATCTCATTTATGCAGATGATTATGAGTAATTTGCAAGATTCAGATAACTAAAAATAAAAAAAGGCCATCATCAGATGGCCAACCATGTCGAAACGGGACCAGCCCTTGACTACGCAGAGAGTCAGGGCTGTTTTTTATTTATTACTTAATAACGGTTTTCAGCGCTTCGCCGATATCGGCCAGGCTACGAACAGTTTTCACGCCTGCGGCTTCCAGCGCAGCGAATTTCTCATCCGCCGTACCTTTCCCACCTGCGATGATCGCACCCGCGTGACCCATACGCTTACCTTTCGGTGCAGTCACACCCGCGATGTAACCCACAACCGGCTTGGTTACATGATCTTTAATGTATGCAGCGGCTTCTTCTTCTGCACTACCGCCGATTTCACCGATCATGACGATCGCTTCGGTCTGCGGATCTTCCTGGAACAGCTTCAGGATGTCGATGAAGTTAGAGCCTGGGATCGGGTCACCACCGATGCCCACACAGGTGGACTGGCCGAAACCGTAGTCGGTAGTCTGCTTAACCGCTTCATAGGTCAGGGTACCTGAACGGGAAACGATACCCACTTTACCCGGCTTGTGAATGTGGCCCGGCATGATGCCGATTTTGCACTCGCCCGGGGTGATCACACCTGGGCAGTTCGGGCCGATCATGCGCACGCCAGCTTCATCCAGCTTCACCTTCACGGTCAGCATATCCAGCGTCGGGATGCCTTCGGTGATGGTGATAATCAGTTTGATACCAGCATCAATTGCTTCCAGTATGGAGTCTTTGCAGAACGGTGCCGGAACGTAGATAACGGTGGCGGTAGCGCCAGTCGCTTCTACAGCTTCACGCACGGTGTTGAACACCGGCAGGCCCAAGTGCGTGGTGCCGCCTTTACCTGGCGTTACGCCGCCAACCATCTGAGTACCGTAAGCAATCGCTTGTTCGGAGTGGAATGTCCCCTGGCTACCGGTGAAGCCCTGGCAGATAACCTTGGTATCTTTATTAATTAAAACTGACATTATTTCCCCTCCACTGCGGCAACAACCTGCTGAGCTGCATCCGTCAGACTTTTCGCTGCAATAATATTCAGGCCACTATCAGCCAGTTTTTTCGCGCCGAGTTCAGCGTTATTACCTTCCAGACGTACCACGACCGGAACGTTTACACCTACTTCTGCTACCGCGCCGATGATACCGTCGGCGATCAGGTCGCAACGTACGATACCGCCGAAGATGTTAACCAGTACGGCTTTAACATTGTCATCAGAGAGGATAATTTTGAACGCTTCGGTTACACGCTCTTTGGTCGCACCGCCACCAACGTCGAGGAAGTTAGCCGGTTCGCCGCCGTGCAGCTTAACGATGTCCATGGTGCCCATTGCCAGGCCCGCACCGTTAACCATACAACCGATGTTGCCGTCGAGCGCAACGTAGTTCAGTTCCCACTGCGCAGCCTGCGCTTCACGCGGATCTTCCTGAGACTGGTCGCGCATTTCGCGCAGGTCAGCCTGGCGGAACAGCGCGTTGCCGTCAGCGCCCAGTTTGCCGTCGAGGCAGATCAGGTCACCCTGTTTGGTGACAACCAGCGGGTTGATTTCGATCAGCGCCAGGTCGCGCTCCAGGAAGATAGTCGCCAGACCCATGAAGATCTTGGTGAACTGCTGAACCTGTTTACCTTCCAGACCCAGTTTGAACGCCAGCTCGCGTCCCTGGTAAGGCATCGGGCCTGCCAGCGGATCGAGCGCCACTTTGTGGATCAGGTGCGGGGTTTCTTCCGCTACTTTTTCGATTTCCACGCCGCCTTCGGTAGAGGCCATGAAGACCACGCGACGGGAGCTACGGTCAACAACTGCGCCGAGGTAAAGTTCTTTACCAATGTCGGTCGCGGCTTCAACCAGAATCTGATTTACCGGTTGGCCATGAGCGTCTGTCTGGTAAGTCACCAGACGTTTACCCAGCCAGTGTTCAGCAAAAGCGCGAATGTCTTCTTTGCTGTTCACAACCTTCACACCGCCCGCTTTACCGCGGCCACCAGCGTGAACCTGACATTTCACTACCCACGGGCCAGCGCCGATTTTTGAAGCGGCTTCTTCTGCTTCACGCGGAGTAGTACAGGCATAACCCACCGGTGCCGGTAAGCCATAGCGGGCAAAAAGTTGTTTTGCCTGATATTCATGTAAGTTCATGTGTTCTGTCCATCCTTCAGGTAATCGTTATCTTTTACCCGTAGGTCTGATAGGCATCCAGACCTACGGGGCAGGTGATACTCTTATTAACTACACGTCCAGCAGCAGACGTGTTGGATCTTCCAGCAACTCTTTAATGGTTACCAGGAAGCCTACTGACTCACGACCATCGATCAGACGGTGGTCATAAGACAGCGCCAGATACATCATCGGCAGGATTTCAACCTTGCCGTCTACCGCCATCGGACGATCTTTGATGGCATGCATACCCAGGATGGCGCTCTGCGGTGGGTTGATGATCGGCGTGGACATCAGGGAACCGAACACACCACCGTTAGTGATGGTGAAGTTACCGCCCGTCAGATCTTCAACCGTCAACTTGCCGTCGCGACCTTTAACTGCCAGTTCTTTAATGTTCTTCTCGATGTCTGCCATACCCAGCAGATCCACATCACGCAGGACCGGCGTGACCAGGCCACGCGGCGTGGAGACCGCCATGCTGACATCAAAGTAGTTGTGATAAACCACGTCATCGCCGTCGATGGACGCGTTCACTTCCGGATAGCGTTTCAGCGCTTCAACTACCGCTTTCACGTAGAAAGACATAAAGCCCAGACGGATACCGTGGCGTTTCTCGAACGCATCACCGTATTGCTTACGCAGGTCCATGATTGGCTTCATGTTGACTTCGTTGAAGGTGGTCAGCATGGCGGTGGAATTTTTCGCTTCCAGCAGACGCTCGGCTACGCGTTTGCGCAGACGGGTCATCGGAACACGTTTTTCGCCACGCGCGCCCAGTTGAGCCTGTGGTGCAGGTGCTGCTGCCGGCGCTTTTGCTTCGGCTTTCGCAGCCGGGGCTTTCGCCAGATGTTTTTCAACATCTTCACGCGTGATACGACCGCCGACACCGGTGCCGTTGATAGCGCTGGCTTCGAGGTTATGCTCACCCAGCAGGCGACGGATCGCCGGGCTCAGGGCATCGTTGTTCTGCTCAGCAAGAGACGCCTGCTGGCGCTGTGCCGGAGTAGAATCTTTCTCTTCAGACTTAGCGCTGGTTTCTTTACCGGTGCTGTTGCCTTCACGCAGGCGACCAAGGATCTGGCGAGAAGTGACGGTTGTCCCTTCATCTTCCAGAACCGCATCAAGAATACCGTCCGCTGATGCCGGTACTTCCAGTACCACTTTGTCAGTTTCGATTTCTACCAGTACTTCATCACGACGTACTGCATCGCCCGGTTTTTTGTGCCAGGTTGCAACCGTTGCATCCGCTACGGATTCAGGCAGGTCGGGAACAAGAATATCTACGCTACTCATTATTTATCCTTTATTTAATCGACGTTCAGCGCGTCATTTACCAGATCTTGTTGCTGCTTCTGGTGAACGGACATATACCCTACTGCCGGAGAGGCAGAGGCCGGGCGACCTGCATAACGCAGAGCTGACCCAAATGGAATTACTTCACGGAAATGATGCTGGCTGCAGTACCATGCGCCCTGGTTGAGCGGCTCTTCCTGGCACCAGACAAAATCATGTACATGAGCAAACGGTTTCAGCGCTTCCTGCACCGCTTTATGCGGGAACGGATAGAGCTGTTCGATGCGCACAATGGCAACATCTTTTTGGTCGTTCTTGCGGCGTTGCTCCAGCAGGTCGTAATAAACCTTACCAGAACACATCACGACACGCTTCACGCCTTTCGGATCAAGTTCATCGACTTCGCCAATGGCTGGCAGGAAGGTGCCATTTGCCAGTTCGTCCAGCGTAGACACCGCCAACGGATGACGCAGCAGCGACTTCGGTGACATCACCACCAGCGGACGGCGCATACCGCGCAGCGCCTGACGACGCAGCATGTGGTAGACCTGTGCCGGGGTAGACGGGACGCAAACCTGCATGTTTTGCTCAGCGCAAAGTTGCAGATAACGTTCCAGACGCGCGGAGGAGTGCTCCGGACCCTGACCTTCGTAGCCGTGCGGCAGCAGCATCACCAGACCGCACATACGGCCCCATTTCTGCTCGCCAGAAGAGATGAACTGGTCGATAACCACCTGCGCACCGTTGGCGAAGTCGCCGAACTGCGCTTCCCAGATGGTCAGCGTGCGCGGTTCTGCCGTGGCATAACCATACTCGAACGCTAGTACCGCTTCTTCAGACAGCACGGAGTCCCATACGCGGAACGTGCCCTGGCCGTTATGCACATGCTGCAGCGGCGTGTAGGTTGAACCGTTCGCCTGATTATGAATGACCGCGTGACGGTGGAAGAAGGTTCCGCGACCGGAGTCTTCACCCGACAGACGAACCGGAATGCCTTCGTCCACCAGCGTGGCGTAAGCCAGATTCTCTGCCCCACCCCAGTCGAACAGCTTCTCGCCTGCGGCCATGGCCTGACGGTCGCCGTAAATTTTGGCAACACGCGACTGCATTTCAACGGCTTCAGGCACGGTGCTGATGCGTTTTGCCAGCTCCTGCAGACGCTTCATCTCAACCTTGTTCGGGTAGCTTTCGTCCCACTCGTGGTTGAGGTACGGCGACCAGGTGAAGGAGTGCATGTTCATTGGACGCCACTCTTTCACCACGCATTCACCAGCATCCAGCGCATCACGGTACAGATTGACCATTTCGGTCGCATCTTCCAGCGTGGCGACTTTGTCCGCTTCCAGCTTGTCAGCGTAAATTTTACGCGGGGTCGGATGCTTTTTGATTTTCTGATACATCAGCGGCTGGGTTGCGCTCGGCTCGTCGGCTTCGTTGTGGCCGTGACGGCGGTAGCACACCAGATCGATGAACACATCGCGTTTGAAGGTATTACGGAAGTCCAGCGCCAGGCGCGTCACGAAAGCGACCGCTTCCGGGTCATCCGCGTTAACGTGGAAGATTGGCGCCTGAACCATCTTACCGATGTCGGTGCAGTACGGAGTAGAACGCGCATCCAACGGGTTAGAGGTAGTAAAGCCCACCTGGTTATTGATGACGATGCGAACGGTACCGCCCACTTCGTAACCACGCGCTTTCGACATGTTCAGGGTTTCCTGAACCACGCCCTGCCCGGTTACCGCCGCATCGCCGTGGATGGTGATTGGCAGTACTTTGTTGCTGCTCGGCTCGTCCAGACGATCCAGACGTGCACGTACGGAGCCGATAACCACCGGGCTAACGATTTCCAGGTGTGACGGGTTAAACGCCAGCGCCAGGTGTACCAGACCGCCTTCGGTTTCGATATCAGACGAGAAGCCCATGTGGTACTTCACGTCGCCAGTACCGAGGTGTTCTTTATGTTTGCCCGCAAATTCGTCGAACAGTTCCTGCGGGCGTTTGCCCAGTACGTTAACCAGAACGTTCAGACGACCACGGTGCGCCATGCCCAGTACCACTTCACGGGTACCGCTGTTACCTGCGTGGCGGATCATCTCTTTGAGCATTGGGATTAACGCATCACCGCCTTCCAGCGAGAAGCGTTTCGCGCCCGGGAACTTCGCGCCCAGATAACGTTCCAGACCTTCAGCTGCGGTCAGTTCGCTCAGGAAGCGTTTTTTCTCTTCGCTACTAAACGCGGCGCGGCCAGACTCGATGCGCTGTTGAAGCCAGCGTTTTTCTTCGGTGCTGGTGATGTGCATATACTCGGCGCCAATCGGGCCGCAGTAGGTTTGTTTCAGCGCAACAACCAGGTCGCTCAGCTTCATGGTGTCTTTGCCGCCGGCAAAAGAACCTACGTTAAAGCTTTCCTGGAAATCCGCATCGGTCAGATCGTGGAAAGACGGGTCCAGATCGGCCACATTTTCTTGCTGCCACAGTCCCAGCGGATCAAGATTCGCATGCTGATGACCGCGGAAACGGTAGGCGTTAATGAGCTGCAGGACTTTAACCTGCTTCACATTGGCATCAGGGTCGGAGATAGAAGAAGAGTAACGTGGAGTAATCAACGCCTGCCGACGGAAATAATCACGTGTTTTTGAGTGGAGTTGATCCGGTTTGACTCCGGTACCAGGTAACTGCTGGAACGTCGAACGCCAGTTAGCATCTACCGAGTCAGGGTCGGTTAAGAAGTCTTCATAGAGCTGTTCTATCCAGCTCTGGTTAGAACCAGAGAGGTAAGAAGAGTCCAACCAGGCTTTCAAAGCGCTGTTCTGCATCGTGATCCCTTAAGCATCTTTTCTGCTTATTTAATACTCTAAATAGATCGCGTTTCAGGAAGGTGGCAAGCTTGCGAATCCCAGGGAGCTTACATCCAGTAAGTGACCAGGGTGAGCAAGTGCAGCCAACGCACATGCAACGTGAACTATGACGAGTATTTCGCCGTGGATACTACCACGCACACCGATGTGCGTGCCGGGGTTCACTTGTTGCGGACTGTCGTGTCATCTGCGTCCGCTAAGGAACCTTTAAAAACTGTCTAATAATCTTCGCTGTTCAGGCTACGACTGCGTTGCGGCCTTGTCTCGCTCTGAACATCTCGATTATTACTACTCATATGGCAGTTTTTAGAGGTTTCCTGTACTACCGGGGAATCACTTCCCCGGCAACCACTACAAAATCTTACGCACTACGTTTGAGCAGCATCGACTTAATATGGCCGATGGCGCGCGTCGGGTTCAGTCCTTTAGGACATACGCTGACGCAGTTCATGATGCTATGACAGCGGAATACGCTGAAAGCGTCACTTAAACCTTCTAGGCGGCTGTCGGTCTCGGTATCGCGGCTATCAATTAAGAAGCGATACGCGGCCAGCAGGCCTGCCGGGCCAATAAACTTGTCCGGATTCCACCAGAATGATGGGCAGGACGTTGAGCAGCATGCACACAAAATACATTCATACAGCCCATCGAGCTTCTCACGCTGCTCAGGCATTTGTAAATGCTCACGAGCCGGCGGATTTTTCCCATTATTCAACAAGTAAGGCTTAATCTTCTCATACTGTGCGTAGAATTGCCCCATGTCTACCACCAAATCGCGCACAACCGGTAAACCCGGCAGCGGGCGAATGACAATTTTCTTGCCCGGCTGATTCAGCGCAGAAATAGGTGTGATACAGGCCAGTCCATTTTTGCCGTTCATATTCAGACCGTCGGAGCCGCAGACCCCTTCACGGCAGGAGCGGCGGAACGACAGAGACGGATCTTTTTCTTTCAGCTGCATCAATGCATCCAGCAGCATCATGTCGCGTCCTTCTTCCGCCTCCAGGGTGTAATCCTGCATACGCGGAGCGTCGTCAACATCCGGGTTATAGCGATAAACTGAAAACTCGAGTTTCATTGTCCTGTCTCCGCATTAATAAGTACGAATCTTCGGCGGGAATGCCGGGCGCAGCTTCGGTTCCATATTGACTTGACGTCGCGTCATGGATTCCGATTCTGGCAGGTACAGGGAATGGCACAGCCAGTTTTCATCATCTCGTTCCGGGAAGTCGAAGCGGCTATGCGCGCCACGGCTTTCGGTACGGAAGTTTGCAGAGACTGCAGTGGCGTACGCGGTCTCCATCAGGTTATCCAACTCCAGACACTCAACGCGCTGGGTGTTGAACTCGCTGGAGGTATCGTCCAGACGGGCATTTTTCAGGCGTTCGCGAATCGCTTTCAGCTCTTCCAGACCTTTCGCCATCGCATCGCCTTCGCGGAAAACCGAGAAGTTATGCTGCATACATTCTTGCAGCGCTTTGCGAATCGCCACCGGGTCTTCACCGTTACGGTTACCGTTCCAGCGGTTCAGTCGTGCCAGAGAAGCATCGATTTCATCTTCGGTCGCATCCAGCAGGTCACCCTGCTCAGCGATAGATTCCTGCAGATGCAGACCCACCGCACGACCAAACACCACCAGGTCCAGCAGCGAGTTGCCGCCGAGACGGTTGGCGCCGTGAACCGATACGCAGGCGATTTCGCCTACCGCAAACAGTCCCGGGATCACCACATCTTCGCCCTGCTCATTCACAGTCAGCGCCTGGCCAGTAACTTTGGTCGGAATACCGCCCATCATATAGTGGCAGGTTGGGATAACCGGAATCGGCTCTTTAACCGGGTCAACGTGAGCAAAGGTACGGGACAGTTCGAGAATGCCCGGCAGACGGGATTCCAGCACTTCTTTACCCAAGTGGTCGAGTTTCAGCTTAGCGTGCGGACCCCACGGGCCGTCGCAGCCGCGACCTTCACGGATTTCGATCATGATGGAACGCGCCACCACGTCACGACCCGCCAGGTCTTTCGCATTCGGGGCATAACGCTCCATGAAGCGCTCGCCGTGTTTGTTCAACAGATAACCACCTTCACCACGGCAGCCTTCTGTGACCAGAACGCCCGCACCGGCGATACCGGTTGGGTGGAACTGCCACATTTCCATATCCTGCACCGGCACGCCAGCGCGGATAGCCATACCAACACCGTCACCAGTATTGATGTGGGCATTGGTGGTGGACTGATAAATACGGCCAGCACCGCCGGTCGCCAGCACGGTGGCGCGGGCTTTGAAGTAAACTACCTCACCGGTTTCAATACACAGCGCGGTACAACCGACAATCGCGCCATCGGCATTTTTTACCAGATCCAGCGCATACCATTCTGAGAAGATGGTGGTATGGTTTTTCAGGTTCTGCTGATACAGCGTGTGCAACAGCGCATGACCGGTACGGTCTGCCGCTGCCGCAGTACGTGCCGCTTGCTCACCGCCGAAGTTCTTCGACTGGCCGCCAAACGGACGTTGATAAATTGTGCCATTGTCGAGGCGAGAGAACGGCAGCCCCATGTGGTCCAGTTCCAGAATCGCTTCCGGACCGGTTTTACACATATATTCAATAGCGTCCTGGTCACCAATGTAGTCCGACCCTTTAACGGTGTCGTACATGTGCCATTCCCAGTTATCTTCATGGGTATTACCGAGCGCAACGGTGATGCCACCCTGCGCGGATACGGTATGGGAACGGGTTGGGAACACTTTAGAGAGCAGCGCACAAGTCTGCCCGCTCTGGGAAATTTGCAGCGCCGCGCGCATACCTGCGCCGCCGGCACCAATCACAACAGCATCAAATTCTCTGACTGGCAGTTTCATTACACACCCCACACCACAACAAATCCATAAATGACGTAAACCACCAGCGCAACAACGATAGCCAGTTGCAGAATCAGGCGCACAGCCAGAGGTTTAACGTAGTCGGTCAACACCTGCCACATGCCGATCCAGGCATGAATCAAGATGGAGAAAAGTGCCAGCAGGGTGAAGACTTTGGTGAATGCCGATGAGAAGAAACCGGTCCAGACTTCATACGTCAGCTCGCCGCTGGTGGCGAAGAAACCGACCATAAAGATGATGTATAACGTCAGAACGATAGCGGTAGCACGGACCAGAATGAAGTCATGTACGCCGTTGCGTCCTAATGCGGAGGCGTTGCTTACCATACGAGGACTCCTGCGAGAAGTGAAAGCACGACAATAATAACGAAACAAATTTTGGCGGAGCGTGTCCCTGCTTCGAGGGTTTCTTCGATATAGCCAAAATCCATCAACAGATGGCGAATGCCCATTACGGCGTGATATGCCAGCGCAATCAGGATCCCCCACAGAATTAACTCCACAAAGAAGTTATTCATAATGGATGACGCGGTGAGGAAACCTTCAGGGGAGGAAAGGCTGGTACCCAATAACCACAACAGAATCCCGACCGCCACGAAGGTGATCACTCCGGATACGCGATGGAGAATGGACGCTATCGCCGTGATTGGGAACCGGATCGTTTGCAGATCCAGATTGACAGGTCTTTGTTTTTTCACATTTCTTATCATGAATAACGCCCACATGCTGTTCTTATTATTCCCTTTAGACTTCGGGTACAGAAGATGAAGACACCTGTAGCCTGAAAGACGACGGGATTTCCTTCCTCCGGTCTGCGTGCGGGTCAGACAGCGTCCTTACTATAACTACGCGTCATATAAAACACTGCTTCCAGATGCTAAAACGACACGTTACAACGCTGGTTGGCTCGGGATTGCAGGGTATTCCGGAGACCTGGCGGCAGTATAGGACGTTCACAAAATCATTACAATTAACCTACATATAGTTTGTCGGGTTTTATCCCGAACAGTGACATAGGTCACGATAACAACATTATTTTAATTTTTAATCATCTGATTTGACAATCATTAAACAAAGTTGTTACAAACGACACCAGAAAAAGCATATAATGCGTAAAAGTTATGGGGTCACTCTTTCACCGGAGATTTAGTTATGTAACAGTGTGGAAGTATTGACCAATACCTTCAGGACAGTTATTAGTGATAGACAGGTTAAATAATTCGGATTGCTAAGTTCTTGATTTGCAGTTTATTCGCCATAAAAAGACCGTTTTACCTGCAAGCGCCCATAGCTCTGTACCCAGGTCATCCCCTCTTTCGCAGAGCGGCGAGCCAAATAACAAACTGGTAACGGTTTATTGATGCACGAAGGCAAATTTGAGTTCCGGCAGTCTTAAGCAATAAGGCGCTAAGGAGACCGTAAATGGCTGATACTAAAGCAAAACTCACTCTAAATGGTGATGCTGCTATTGAACTGGATGTGCTGAAAGGTACGCTCGGTCAGGACGTTATTGATATTCGTAGCCTTGGCTCAAAAGGGATGTTTACTTTTGACCCAGGTTTTACCTCTACCGCATCCTGCGAATCCAAAATTACTTTCATCGACGGTGACGAAGGTGTTTTGCTGCATCGCGGCTTCCCGATTGACCAGTTGGCGACCGAGTCCAACTATCTGGAAGTGTGTTATATCCTGCTGTACGGCGAAAAACCGACGCAGGAAGAGTACGACGAGTTCAAAACCACAGTCACTCGCCATACCATGATCCACGAGCAGATCACGCGTCTGTTCCACGGTTTCCGCCGCGACTCTCACCCGATGGCCGTTATGTGCGGTGTCACCGGAGCGCTGGCAGCGTTTTATCATGACTCGCTGGATGTAAACAACGCGCGTCACCGTGAAATCGCCGCCTTCCGCCTACTGTCCAAAATGCCAACCATGGCAGCGATGTGCTACAAGTATTCCATCGGGCAGCCGTTCGTGTACCCGCGTAACGATCTCTCCTACGCCGGTAACTTCCTGAACATGATGTTCTCTACGCCGTGCGAAAAATACGAAGTGAATCCGATTCTGGAACGCGCCATGGACCGTATCTTAATCCTGCACGCTGACCACGAACAGAACGCCTCAACCTCTACCGTACGTACCGCGGGCTCTTCTGGCGCTAACCCGTTTGCCTGCATCGCGGCTGGTATCGCTTCCCTGTGGGGACCGGCACACGGCGGCGCAAACGAAGCTGCACTGAAAATGCTGGAAGAAATCAGCTCTGTTAAACACATTCCGGAATTTGTTCGCCGCGCGAAAGACAAGAATGATTCCTTCCGCCTGATGGGCTTTGGTCACCGTGTTTATAAAAACTATGACCCGCGCGCTACCGTCATGCGTGAAACCTGCCACGAAGTGCTGAAAGAACTGGGCACCAAAGATGATCTGCTGGAAGTGGCGATGGAACTTGAGCACATTGCGCTCAACGACCCATACTTCATCGAGAAGAAACTCTACCCGAACGTAGACTTCTACTCCGGCATAATCCTGAAAGCGATGGGGATTCCGTCCTCCATGTTCACCGTTATCTTCGCCATGGCGCGTACCGTTGGCTGGATTGCACACTGGAACGAAATGCACACCGACGGCATGAAAATCGCCCGTCCGCGTCAGCTGTACACCGGCTACGACAAGCGCGATTTTAAATCTGATATTAAGCGTTAATTGTTCAGGCCACCGGGTAATTCCGGTGGCTTTTCTCAGACCCTGCTCAAATTACCGCATTCATCTCATTAATATTATTCTCATCAGCCAATTCGTCCCATAATACATTTCAGACATGCACCCCCTTTTATATAGCATCAATCGCCAATGCATAATTTGATTTTTAAATTTATTAGCTATTTAATTCGGCCTTATAAAATACATCTCTGGATTAAATGGCATGGGCGATCTTATTTACCTGAAGATAACAGGTGAACAACAAGGAAATATTTCTTCCGGCTGCGGCACTTCCGCGTCAGTAGGGAATCGCTGGCAGGAAAACCATCCTGATGAGATTTTCGTTTTTTCACTTTCGAATGGATTAGCTAATACTGATTCTGGTATTAATACCCAGCTACTGAACTTCACAAAACTAATTGATAAAAGCACACCATTATTGATTAACGCCATCAATAATAATGAACGTCTGTTTATTGAAATTGATTTATGGAGAATAAACAGATTTGGTAGATGGGAACGCTTCTATTATATTCAATTAAGAAATGCATCGGTAAAAAGCATACAAACCTATGTGGCCCTAAACGAGCTGGATACCGAAGAAATTGCAGTATCGTATGACTATATTCTTTGCAAACACCTGATTGCCAACACTGAGTTTGACTACCTGGCATTGCCTGCTGAGTACAACCGTTTGTTTATACCACCCCGCCCTCAGCCGGTCAGTACGATAAAACCCATAGTGAAACGCCCTTCTCCCCCTGCACCACACATTCCAGCAGTTACGCCGGTCTATGCTAAATCCTGTCTGAAAGAAAAAGGCTGTACAGACGCGGGGAGCCGTGAAGAATCGGCTGAAAACTTCGGACAGATGGCGGTTTTCGCACAATCTTCCGTCGATGATTGTTGCGGATATGCACAGCCCGCAGAAGCCTCGGCCGCGCTGCCGATCTTAGGTGGGCTGACGCAGGTGTGGGGCGAGTGGTCACTCAGTGGCATGCTCAGCGCCGCACGCGGCGTTCCTTATATCGGAGCGCTAGCTTCCGCGCTGTATATTCCGTCCGCGGGTACGGGCAGCGCACGCGTTCCCGGACGTGATGAGTTCTGGTATGAGGAAGAACTGCGGAAAAAGGCGCTGGTAGGTGGCACTGCCACCACCCGGGTTCGTTTTTTCTGGGGAACCGACATTCACGGTAAATCGCAAGTCTACGGCGTGCATACCGGCGAAGGTACTCCTTATGAAAACGTGCGCGTCGCGAATATGCTGTGGAACGATGAACATCATCGCTATGAATTTACGCCTGCCCACGACGCAGACGGGCCGTTAATCACATGGACGCCGGAAAATCCTGCGACCGGCGATTTACCCACACATACGGGTAGCAATGTTCCACCGCTGGATCAGCCAACCATTCTGGTGACACCAATCCCGGATGGCAAAAACGAATACACCACGCCGCCGTTCCTTGTGCCCGATGTCGCCGATTTTAACGATTATATTCTGGTCTTTCCGGCCGATTCAGGCATTCAGCCGATATATGTTTACCTCAGCGAGAGAAAAACATCTTATACTCATAGACATAAGCACTATCCTTCCAAAAATAGACCCTGGGAGGAAGTGATAAAAAATACGAAGTCTGGTCCAGCAAAATTCAAACCAGAAGTCCATATCGAATCTGTAGACCAGGATGTATGGGAGAATGGTACTCCAACAACTAATGGACAAAACTGGAAAGTTAAAGAATTCAATAATGTCCAAGGCGCTTACAAAGGAAAGGAAACGAAATGGGTGGTTACCAAAGAATCACAAGGTACTATTCACTCTCATCCAATAGGTTCAAATGAGGCCAGGAAATTAACAAAATGAAAACAAATTACTGCATTTTAGGAAATAACTATCATATCGAAAATGTAGAGAATATTTACGACGAAATATCAGCTTTAGATTTCAACAAAACTGAGTTGGAAGAGGTAACACGATTAGATGAAGATTTATTTCAGCTAGCCTTAAATGATGGAGTTGTTGTAGACATTGGTTGGTATCCTTCATTTGAAGAAGGTGGTGAATTTATCATTCAAGTGATACAAAATAGTGACTGGGATCACCCTATGATAAAAATATCCTCTGGATGGGATAAAAATGAGTTAATTGAAAAGTTAAACATAGTTTTAGAACAGTTACCTTTTTGTCTTAAAAGTTGAATAAGCATTCAGAAAACAAATAATAACACTCTGCAAAGCATCTTATTATAAAGGTGAATATATGAATCATCTTAAGCAAAAACTCGAAGACTACACTGAATCCGAATTCTTAGACTTCCTAAATGAATTCTCTGCAAACCCGCGCTACCAGGGAGAAATGGATCGTGAATCTTACATCGACTCATTAGTCGATCATTTCGATAAAATCGTGGACCATCCGGAAAGTAATGGATTGATTTTTTATCCCCCGGATGACAGGGAAGACAGCCCACAAGGCGTCATTGATGAAATCAAAAGATGGCGTAAGTCCCATGGACGCTCATCATTTAAACAATCAACCTAAAAATTTTCAAATCAAACACTCGAATTATCAGTGTAAATTATATAACAACGAATATTTATACATGTGGGAATTTAAAATGACGATCACGGTTACGGTTCAAGCTCAACTCATTGTCGGTGAAAAGCAGGTAATAGAAAGTTTGGCCCCAGAAGGTTCTTACACGGCTGTATTTGAAGATGATGGTCAAACCGGGTACTTCTATGCACTTGATGAATCTGCTGACGGAAATCCTATCAAAGATGCACTGCATATTTACAATGCAGAAGATGTGTCAGATGGGCATATCCCATCAGATGTGAAGATCGGTTGGTCAGAAGACAGTAAGAAATGTGTGTTGCTAATAAATGGTTACCCACACGGTGTCTTTGATTTTGAATCTAAAAATGGATACTGCCGGAGCGGTTTTCCACCTACAATCAGTCAGGAATGGTCTGTCTTTGGGCATGCATGGAATGATGCTGTCGATGATTTATTCAGATAACAGGCATCAATACCCGATCACCGGTTAGTCCGTTTTTATTGATACTTGATATTTTTTTCAGCGGACTTTTTCTCTATGCTGTATCAACACGTTAAACGCAACATATAACTCAGGAGCATGGGATGCCTGTTTTGCAGTGGAGCCTGTTGTTTGTGCTATCGCTCCTGCTTTCCCTGCTCTTTCTGCTTATTCATCTTCCAGGCCCCTTGCTGCTCGGTTCGATGATCGTCGGCATCATCTTCAGTCTGCGCGGCATCTCTCTGCATCCTCCCCGCTGCACATTTCTTGGCGCGCAGGCGATTCTCGGCTGCATGATTGCCCAAAATCTGACCGGTTCAATCTTCACAACCCTTGCAGCCCACTGGCCGATGGTGATTGTTATCCTGCTGGCAACCCTTATCAGCAGCGCGATAATCGGCTGGCTGCTGGTTCGCTACAGTAATCTACCGGGTAACACCGGCGCATGGGGCTCGTCACCAGGCGGCGCAGCGGCAATGGTGGCGATGGCGCAGGATTATGGTGCCGACATCCGACTGGTGGCGTTTATGCAGTATCTGCGCGTACTGTTGGTGGTCGGCGCGGCGGCGATGGTCACCCGTCTGGTGATGGGCGACCAGGCGCAGGCGGTCAGTGAACAAATCATCTGGTTTCCGCCTCTAAGCGGCAATCTTTTCAGCACTCTGATGCTGGCCGCCGTTGCCGGCACGGCTGGACGCTTACTGCGAATTCCCTCTGGCGTCATGCTATTGCCGATGCTGGTGGGTGCCTTGCTGAATGCAAGCGGAGTGATGGTGATTGAACTGCCGGAATGGCTACTGGCGATAGCCTATATGGCCATCGGCTGGCAAATCGGCCTGGGCTTTGACAAGCAGATATTTTTAATGGCGCTGCGCCCTTTGCCGCAGATCCTGTTGTCCATTTTTTCACTGATGGCGATCTGCGCCGCTATGGCCTGGGGACTGGCGCATTACATGCAGATAGATTTTCTCACTGCCTATCTGGCAACCAGTCCTGGAGGAGTGGATTCTGTTGCGGTGATCGCCGCAGGAAGCCACGCTGATATGGCGCTCATCATGGCGATGCAAACCCTGCGACTGTTCAGCATTTTGTTAACTGGCCCCGCAGTCGCGCGGTTTATTTCGGTGCACGCTCCAAAACGGCCCGCTTAGTGCTGACATCCCGGACACCAGTAAAAAGGTCGCGAGGAGAGCATCGTTTTCTCGATAGTCCCACCACAACGCTCACAGGCTTCGCCGTCCCGATGAAAGACCTTGAAGCGAAACAACGCACCGTGATGTTTGTTCTCATCCACCAGCCCACGGGTGTTATAAGACAGACGTGGAATATCAAGCAGCGCATGTGCCAGTTGATCCAGTTGCTCATCACTAAGCTGCGACGCTTTATGCTGCCCGGTCAACCCAACCTGCCAAAGGATTTCTACCCGCAAGTAGTTACCTAATCCCGCCAGAAACGCCTGGTCCAGTAGCAGACCAGAAAACTGGCGATTGCAAAAACGCGGAGATAACAGACGCGCTTTAACGTCATCGGGCGTTAAACGTAAATCCAGTACATCCGGCCCTACCCGTTGCAGGAACGGGTGGATGGCGAGCTGTTCTGGCGTCAGCATTTCGATATCAGACGCGCTATAGAGCAGAATTGTCTTGTCATGTGTTTGCAGACTGACGCGCAGTACCCGCGAGGTCTGCGGGATGTTGCCCGTATCCACCACTCGCCACACGCCATAGAGCTGATTGTGACTGTACAGCGTCAGGCCATTGGAAAAATGGGTCAGTAATGCTTTCCCTCGCGTTTCAAGCTGGGTAACACTCTGCCCAATTAGTTGAGATTCATACGGTTTTAACTGCTCAAAGGCAAACCAGACTTCCGTCAGGGGTTTGCCTTTGACTGCCGCCTCCAGGTTATCCGCCGCGCGGCGGATCTCCGGGCCTTCAGGCATAATACTGTCCTTTGTTAATGTGTTGCGCCGCCCGTCACTGCGATATCGCTTTCCACCTGCAAGGCGGTGGCAATTGCGACTTCCAGCGCCCGGCGTACTGTTTCAGCCGCCATACTTGGCGCCCCGGGATGCTGTGCGGCCTGTTGCGGCAAATAAGGGATGTGAATAAAGCCGCCCTTCACCGCCGGTGCATCGCGTAGTTTATGCAGCAGGCCATACATCACGTGGTTACACACGAAAGTGCCAGCGGTCTGGGAAACCGAAGCCGGAATTCCCGCGTTGCGCATAGCCATAACCATCGCTTTGATCGGCAGCGTGCTAAACCATGCCGCTGGACCATCGGCTACAACCGGCACATCTACCGGCTGTTGCCCCTGATTATCCGCAATACGCGCATCGTCAACGTTAATCGCCACGCGTTCCACGGTGATATCCGTGCGACCACCCGCCTGCCCCACCGCCAGAACCAGCGATGGCGACAGCGCGTCAATCGCGCCATTGAGTACGGTAAGAGACTCGCCAAAGACGCACGGCAGTTGGCGGGCAACGACGCGGCATCCACCGATGATAGCATTATCGAGTCCCGAGACCACTTCCCAGGAAGGGTTAACTGATTCGCCGCCAAAGGGTTCAAATCCCGTGATGAGTACTGTTTTCATCCTGTCACCTTACAAGAACATCAGGAAATACATCAGGAACACGTTGACCAATAGCAGCAGTATGCCGGTTGGCACCTGCGCTTTAATCACCGCATTTTTGTCCGGTAGTTCCAGCAGCGCAGCAGGGACAATGTTAAAGTTCGCCGCCATCGGCGTCATCAGTGTCCCGCAATAACCGGAGAACATACCAATCGCCGCCATTACCGCCGGATTACCACCGTGTTGCAGTACAAGAATTGGAATACCAATCCCAGCGGTCACGATCGGGAAAGCAGCAAACGCATTGCCCATGACCATCGTCAGCAATGCCATGCCGATGGTGTACACCGCCACTGCGATAAAGCGACTGTCTACCGCCAGATATTCCTGCGTCAGATATGAAATGCCGCTGCCTACGCCCGCTGCCGTAAACAACAGCCCGAGCGTAGCCAGAATCTGTGGCAGGATGAACGCCCAGCCGATGGAGTCCAGCAGACGGCGCGCCTCCTGGATCGGTTGATGCACCCGCTCATGGGTCATTTTTATTGCCATCGACAGGCCAATCAACGAACCTGCGGTCATGGAAAAAAGCGTCACCAGCGTGGCGTGATTACCCGGCCCAAACAGCGCATCCTGTAAGCCCGGAATATGGTTGAACATCAGCACGCCAATAACCGTTACCACCGGGATCGCCAGCGCCGGAAAAAAAAGGCGGTTGCCCAGGCGACTGGCACTTTCTTCGCGCTGTTGCTGGGTCCGTTGATGGTAACTTCCCAGCTTCACGCCGCCAAAACCGGCGATCAGCGCCAGGATGACCACCGCAATACCGACGGCAATATGCACCGCGCGCTTGTCGCCAAACAGCGAGAATGTCCAGTCGCCAAGCAGAAACAGTACGCCGTATATGCCCCAAAACAGGCCAGTGGTGAAACGACGCGGGTTCGCTTTATCCTGCCAGGACATGACGGCCACAATCAGTAATACCGCGCCCGCCAGCCAGTAGAGATAGCTTTGTTGAAAATTCATTGCGCTTCCCCTTTCGCTGCGGCATTCGCTTTCGCCACCTCACGTTGCAAATAGCTATCCAGACGCCACAAACGTGTGCCGTGGATCAGGAAAGCACAAATTGCCGTTGGGATCCCCCATAGGGCGATATGCAGCGGTTCGGTCTGGATCCCACCAGACTCCAGCATAAAGTTATGCATGAAGATGATGGCGCCGAAAGCAACAAAGATATCTTCACCGAAAAACAGCCCGACGTTATCGGTCGCCGCTGACATTGCGCGCAGTCGATAGCGTACCGCCCCAGGTATCTCGCCGTGATTTTTCTCAGCGGCCCCTTCCGCCATCGGCGCCAGCAGCGGACGCACCATTTGCGGATGCCCCCCCAGACTGGTGAGTCCTAATGCAGCGGTCGCTTCGCGAATGAACAGATAGACAATCAGCAGGCGGCCGCTGGTAGCGCTGCGGATTTTTGCAATCCACGCCTGCGCACGCTCTTTGAGTCCGTGACGTTCCAGCAGGCCAATAACCGCCAGCGGGATCAGCAGGATAAATGGTAGGTTGCGGGTGTTAAGAAAACCTTCACCCAGTTTCTCGAGAATAGTGGCGATCGGCATATGCGCCGCCACTCCCGTGACGATCCCGGCAATAATGACCACCAATACCGGGTTAAAACGTAAAAGAAATCCGACCACGATGACGGCGATCCCCGTCAATGGCCAGAGAGAAATAGCCTCTCCCATAATTAAATCCCTTATGTTGTTGTGTGATATATTATTGTTTTGTATGAATAAATTTATGCGCTAATTTGAATATTGCATGCTTCAAAGGCGCTACGCAAGCGACGGGCAAAAGCGAGTGCGTGCTCGCCATCCCCATGAATGCATACCGTCTGGGCAGTCACGCTCGCCCATGTCCCACTTTGGCTTTTTACTCTGCCGGATTGCACCATTTCTAACGTTTGCGCCAACGCCTGCTCTTCATCCTCAATCAGTGCGCCCGGCTGACTACGCGGCACCAGGCTGCCATCGGCCTGATAACCCCGATCGGCAAACACCTCCTGACGCGTTACCAGGCCATAGTGTTCTCCAGCACGAATCAGTTCGCTTCCCGCCAGTCCCACTAAAATCAGCGACGGATCGCAGGCATGAACCGCTTTCGCAATCGCATCAGCCAGTTGAGGATCTTTCGCTGCCTGGTTATAGAGCATGCCATGCGGTTTGACATGATGCATCACACCGCCCTCCGCCCGCGTGATGGCAGCCAGCGCGCCAATTTGATACAGCGTCTGCGCATACACCGTTTGCGCAGGCAGGGTCATGGCGCTACGGCCAAAATTTTCCCGATCCGGAAAGCTGGGATGCGCACCTATCGCTACGCCATTTTTTAGCGCTTCGCGCACGCTTGAGAGCATGGTTTGCGCATCGCCTGCGTGAAACCCACAGGCGATGTTGGCCGATGACACCAATTGCAGCAACGCTGCATCGTTCACACATCCCTCACCGAGGTCTGCATTGAGATCAATTTTCATTGTTAAGCCGCCATGCTAACTGTTCCAGGTAACGCTGCTGGTCGTACCGCGCCTTCAGCGCTTCCTCCAGCGAACACTGCACAAAATGAATCGGTTGACCGAGCGGGATCTGCGCCAGATGATACATATCTGCCTCGATGATACAGGCGATGCGCGGATAGCCGCCCGTCGTCTGCGCATCGTTCATCAGCACAATGGGTTGGCCATTATGTGGAACCTGCACCACACCGGGGAGCAAGCCATGCGACAGCAGCTCGCGATCGGTCGTGCGCGTCAGCGGCTGCCCCTGAAGACGATACCCCATACGGTTACTTTGCGGGCTAAGTTGCCACGGTGAGCGCCAGAACGAAGCCTGCGATACCTCATCAAACTCCTGATATTCAGGTCCGGGCAGCGCACGAATGAGATTACCCCACATCAGTTGCTTAACACCTTGCGGCTCGCTGAATTTCCGGGTAGATACGCCAATCGCCAGTCGATCGCCATCACGCAGTAGACGCCCTTCAAACCCACCAATGCCCACTTTCAGATCGGTACTACGCGAGCCCATCACTTCAGGAACATCAATACCGCCCGCTACCGCCAGATAACTGCGCATGCCATGAAGCGGACGTTTTAGCGTCAGGCGCTGCCCGGCTTTTACCGGTAACCGCCATCCGCTCCACACGGGCGTACGATCCAGATGCGCTTCGCATCCGGCACCGGTCAGGGCAAACCAGCCATCGGCTTCAAACTCCACCACCAGTTGCCCCAGCGTGATTTCCAGCGCTGCGGCATTCGCATCATTACCCACCAGCAGGTTAGCCACGTTCAGCGCCGGTTTATCCAGCGCCCCACAGTGACTGATTCCGGATTGACGAAAACTATGACGTCCCCCGTCCTGTACTGAGGTGTACATGCCAGCGCGGATGATGTTTAACATATCCCCTCCTTCTGCGGGACAAAACGCACGGTATCGCCAGCCCGCAACAGAATCGGCTCCTCCCGTTTTGGATCAAATAACGAAACGGAAGTACGCCCAATCAATTGCCACCCGCCAGGCGTGGAAAGCGGGTAGATCCCCGTTTGAGATCCACCGATACCGACAGAACCTGCCGGAACAAGCAAACGCGGTTCCGCACGTCTTGGGGTATGCAGTTGTTCAGGTAAGCTCCCGAGATAGGGGAATCCCGGCTGAAAACCGATAAACCACACCACGTAATCAACCGACGCATGAAGTTCCACAACCTGCTTGTCACTTAATCCGCTGTGCCGGGCGACCTCTGCCAGATCGGGACCGGCCTCACCGCCATAGGTAACAGGAATTTCAATAAAGCGCGAATCCGGCTCCAGTGCTTCGCTCTCTTCCCACCAGCGTTGTAGGCGCTCAATCGCATCCAGCGCCAGCGTTTGCGGGTCGCGCAAGGTCACCGTGATATTGTTCATGCCTGGAATAGCTTCCAGTACATTCGGGGCATCAACCAGACGCTGGGCCAGACGCCAGATGCGTTTCTGAGTCGCCAGCGTAATGGGTGGTTCCAGTTCAAGAACCACTGCCGTTTCACCTAACAGATAACAACGCGCTCGCTGCACTTTCGTCCCTCTTTATTACGCTGGATTAGGAATATCGATAAAAGTCACGTCCAGATCGGTATTTTCATTAAGCCAATCGCTTAATGCGCGAATGCCGCCGCGTTCGGTCGCATGGTGACCGGCAGCATAAAAATGCAGCCCCTGCTCGCGGGCTGAGTGAATGGTTTGCTCTGAAACTTCACCAGTGATAAAAGCGTCGACGCCAAATCGGGCTGCACTATCAATAAAACTTTGACCGCCCCCGGTACACCAGGCGACGCGCTGAACTTTTTCCGGACCGGTATCACCACACCATAACGGTTTACGGCCTAAACGCGCTTCAATCCACGATGCCAACTCCAGTCCCGGAACCGGCATGGAGAGTTCTCCCCATGGCACCAGCGGTTCGATCTCACCCATCACGGTAATCCCCAACAGCGCGGCCAACTGCGCGTTATTCCCCAGTTCCGGGTGAGCATCCAGCGGCAGGTGCCAGCCATACAGGTTGATATCGTTTTCCAACAGCGTTTTCAGACGATGGCGCTTCATGCCGCGAATTACCGGAGATTCGCCTTTCCAGAAATAACCGTGATGAACGATAACCGCATCGGCCTGCAGGCGCACCGCCTCATCCAGCAGCGCCTGACTTGCGGTCACGCCGGTCACGATTTTATGCACCGTCTCTTTGCCCTCAACCTGCAAACCATTCGGCGCATAGTCGCTAATGGCGGCGCTGTTCAGTTTGTCGTTGATCAGTTGTTCCAGTTCGGTGTTTTTCATCATCGTCCTCGTAGTCATTAATTCTGCCTGCCTAATCAGCAACACAGCTTAGGTTAAAATAGCGTCCTCGCCTGCGTTCGTCGATAGCCATTTCACTGACACATCAAGAAACAATCACACCCGCTTTGAACATGATTTGCTTACCACTACGCGATCCAATTCATGAATATTTATGCAATCAGACAGCATATTGCAAAAATAATCAGATCTGTATCAAAGTTACAACTTTAAGGAAACACGCTCGCGCAGTACGCTCAGCCTATCGCGAGGCATTTACTTCGAGAAAATAATGAATAAACAAGCATCTCAACCACGGGCGATTTATTACGTCGTCGCGCTACAAATCTGGGAATATTTCAGTTTTTACGGCATGCGTGCGCTGCTGATCCTGTATCTCACTAACCAGCTCAAGTACGACGATAATCACGCATATGAACTGTTCAGCGCCTACTGTTCACTGGTCTACGTCACCCCCATTCTCGGGGGATACCTGGCAGATAAAGTGCTCGGTAATCGAATGGCGGTGATGATCGGCGCATTTTTAATGGCGGTGGGACATCTGGTATTGGGCGCAAGCGAAATGGCTCCGGCGTTCCTTTATTTGTCGCTGGCGATCATTGTCTGCGGCTACGGTCTGTTTAAATCCAACATTAGTTGCCTGCTGGGCGAGTTATATCAACCTGAAGATCCGCGTCGCGACGGTGGATTCTCTCTGCTCTACGCAGCCGGTAACATCGGTTCGATCATCGCACCGATTGCCTGCGGATACGTGCAGGAAGAGTACAGCTGGGCGATGGGCTTTGCGCTGGCTGCGATTGGCATGCTGGCAGGGTTGGTGATTTTCTTATGCGGTAATCGCCATTTCGCTCATACCACTGGCGTCAACAAGGCTGTGCTGTGTGCGAAAAAGTATATGCTGCCAAACTGGGCCTGGCTGTTAGTTCTGCTGGTTGCAGCACCGTTACTGATTACCGTCCTGTTCTGGAAAGAGTGGTCCGTTTACGCACTGATTGTTGCCACGGTTATTGGTCTGGCGGTTCTGGCGAAGATTTACCGTCAGGCGCAAACCCAAAAGCAGCGCAAAGAATTGGGGCTTATCGTCACGCTGACCTTCTTCAGCTTGCTGTTCTGGGCCTTTGCTCAACAGGGCGGCAGCTCGATTAGCCTGTATATTGACCGCTTCGTAAATCGCGATATTTTGGGGTATTCCGTCCCGACCGCGATGTTCCAGTCGGTTAACGCCTTTGCCGTTATGCTGTGCGGTATCGTGCTGGCCTGGGTAATCAAAGAAAGCGTTGGCGGCAATCGTACCGTACGTATTTGGGGTAAATTCGCCCTTGGCCTCGGTTTAATGAGCGCAGGGTTCTGCATTCTGACCTTAAGCGCCCGCTGGTCCGCAGCTTACGGCCACTCTTCCATGCCGCTGATGGTATTGGGGCTGGCGGTCATGGGCTTTGCCGAACTGTTTATCGACCCGGTGGCGATGTCGCAAATTACGCGTATTGAGATCCCTGGGGTGACTGGCGTATTAACAGGCATTTATATGCTGCTGTCCGGCGCCATCGCCAACTATCTGGCAGGCGTTATCGCCGATCAGACGTCGCAAGGCTCGTTTGATGCTGCTGGCGCTATCAACTACTCCATCAATGCGTATATTGATGTCTTTAGCGAAATTACCTGGGGCGCGCTGGCCTGCGTGGTGTTGGTGCTGCTGATTTGGCTGTACCAGTCGCTTAAGTTCAGAAACCGTCCGCTGGCGGTAGAATCCTGAGTGTAAGGGCCCGATGATGTAATACTATTCGGGCCTGTTTTTTCGGGTAATTACGCATAACTTGCAGCGAGTTCCTCTTCAGTAAGCCCCGTCACTAGTAGTACCATTGCGCGATCTATTCCCTGCTCCAGCATAGTTTGCGCTATACGTAATGCAACTTCTCCTGTGTTGGGGGATCCGTTGTGCCATTTTTTGCATAAACTCATTAAAGCGAGATTAATCGCCGGATCGTAGGATGTAATTAAGCATCGCCTGCAGTTGCGTGTCATTAGCGCATCCGGTAAGTAGTAGCGTGGTCAGTTGCTCTACCAGCCCCATCAAATCCCGCTGACGGATATGTTTTTGCATTAATTCCAGCAGCGCTATCCCTTACGCGCCGCCTCATATGCCGCCAGCGTCGCCAGCCTTGCCTGTTTATGATCCACAATCGGGCGAGGATAACTTAGTGTTACCTGCGCTTTTTCTGCCCACGACCACGGGTCATGAATGGCTTTACCCGGCACGTCGCGCAGTTCCGGCACCCACTGGCGGATAAACTCACCGTCACGGTCGAATTTTTCGCCCTGCGTCGTGGGGTTAAAGATACGGAAATACGGTGCGGCGTCGGTTCCGGTTGAGGCTGCCCACTGCCAGCCGCCGTTATTGGCCGCGAGGTCACCATCAATCAGTTGCGACATGAAATATTGTTCGCCTTTACGCCAGTCAATCAGCAGGTCCTTCACCAAAAAACTGGCGGTAATCATGCGTAATCGATTATGCATCCAGCCCGTGGCGTTGAGCTGACGCATCGCCGCATCCACAATAGGGTAGCCCGTACTACCCGTTTTCCAGGCCTGCAAATGCGTCGGATTATTCTGCCATTGCACGCGATCGGTCCAGTGGATAAAGGGTTGATACCGACACAGCGCCGGATGGTAAGTCATCAGATGACGATAAAATTCACGCCAGATAAGCTCGTTCAGCCAGACGCTACCCCTGCCGCCCTCAAGCGCTTGCGGCTGCTCCGCGAGCAGTCGATTCAGGCATTGGCGCGGCGATAACCCGCCTGTCGCCAGACTTGCGGATAATCGACTGGTCCCGTCAATCGCTGGAAAATCACGCTGCTGCTCGTATTCTCCCGCCGCCTGCTGGCAAAACTGACGTAATTGCGCGATGGCCAACTTTTCATCTGCCGAAAACCACTGCGCATCAAAATCTTGCTGCGGGTAGCTCAGCGTGATTGATGTTAACGGTGCGTCAAGAGCGCCGCTGTCCCTCATTTTCGGCGCGCTAACGCATTCTGGAATACCGTCTTTAATCCGCTTCAGCCAGGCATTTTTAAACGGCGTGAACACTTTATACATCTCATGATTGCCGGTCATCACCGCCCCCGGGGGCAGGATCACGCTGTCGTCAAACCCTTCGCACACCACCTGAGGTAAGGACTTTTCGACGGCAGCATCACGCTGGCGTTCGTTTATTTCATATTGATAGTTATAAAATAATCGACCGACGTCATGCTGCAGGCAGACACTTTTGATGGTGTCCACGCTGGCCGCAAAATCAGCCACTTCGTAAAACAGTAAAGGGATGCCTTTTTCTGCCAGCGCTGTTTGTAACGCATTCAACTGCGCGCAGGTAAATGCCGCCTGGCGCGGGGCCATATCGTGGGCCTTCCACTGCTCGGGGGTAGCGATATATAACGCCAGCACCTGCGCAGAACGATCCCGACAAGCCGCCGCCAGCGCGAGGTTGTCGTGCAGGCGTAAATCACGCCGAAACCAGACCAAATGGGTGGTCATAACACTCCTGAAGAAAAAACTTAACGCCCGTAGCGCAAACGCAGAGCCTCTGGCCAGGGATTGAAATAGCGCTGCCCGGAGAGATAAGCATCCGGATATTCCGCCATATAGTGTTTGAGTAATGTTATTGGCGCAAGCAGCGGTTGAGTCGAACGTCGATACCCGTCAATGAGAGAGGCCAGCTCCTGCCGCTGACGAGAATTTAATTGCGTACGGAAATAGCCCTGGACATGCATCAGCACGTTGGTATGGTTGCGCCGGGAGGGAAGATGCGCCAGCAAACTCATCAGCCTTAAGCGATACTCAACAAAATAAGCCTGCAAATCTTGCCATTCGCCGATCGCCGCGACAAAACGCCCGAGTTCGCGATAGTCCGGCTGGGAATGGGCCAACAGTAATAGCTTGTAACGGCTGTGATAATCGATTAGTGCTCCGCGCGTTAACCCTTGCTGACGGATACCGTTGAGCTCGTGCAAGGCATAAATGCGCTCAACAAAATTTTCCCGAATCTGCGGGTCGTGCAAACGCCCGTCCTCTTCCACGGGAAGCCAGGGTAACGTCGACATCAGCACAGACGTAAAGATCCCTCGTCCCGCTTTACGGTTGTTTTTGCCTTCCGCGTCGTAGACCCGCACCCGTTCCATACCGCAACTAGGCGATTTTGCACAGACAATATAGCCACACAAATGCTCCAGACGATCGCTTTGTCGCTGACTAAAAGCCGTCATTACGTCTGTCAAATCACCCTCGCGCTTATCACTAAAACGCAGGGAGACAGCCTCGCCCTCTTTGACCAGATGCAGCGCAGGTCTCGGGACCGGTAACCCGATACCCATTTCAGGGCATACGGGTTCGAAAGCGACCCACGGCGACAGTTCTTCCACAGCAAAGGCCAGCCGCTTGTGCCCACCATCATAGCGAACCGCCTCCCCCAACAGACAGGCACTGATACCAACAGGGATTTTCTCGCTCATGATCGCTCCTTTCTCATTCCTGAGATAAGTGTAGCTATCATGAACAAAAAAGCCGCTGATATCAGCGGCTTTTGGGGATTTATTAGCTATCAGTAGAAATCGCAGGTGGCTTTTTCAGCCTGCTCCATCCACACCGGTTTATCACTGGTTTTAGACCAGACGCGGTGCAGGTAGCTGTAAAAACGGGCGCGGTCTTTCCAGAACAACATGACCGGCAGCGCCAGCACGCCCGCCACAACGGCAAAGGTACGGCGCAAGAAAACAATGTGTGCTGGATATTCTTTATAAAAGTCCATAATCCTCTCCCATATATCTGTTCGGTGAATCGCACCGGAAAAATAAACTTGGTTAACTGATGAAAATAATACCGCCTTGTGTGTAATTTTGCTACTCATCCGACCACTTATTTTTATCTATTGATGCTCCGTTTAGCTAAAAACTGTAATTAAGTTACATAAAAGTTAAATTAATACTAATCATTAGTTAAATAATGGTCTTTGCCATTTTTATACTTTTTTTACACCCCACCCACTGATTTTTGCGAAATCTTTGCAAGCAAAAATCTACGCTCTGGTTATCACATTTATGCCACTGGAGGTGCACCGTGAGTGCAGGCGTGATAACCGGCATTGTGCTGGTCTTTTTATTATTAGGTTATTTGGTGTATGCCCTGATTAATGCGGAGGCGTTCTGATGGCGGCCCAAGGATTTTTACTCATTGCCAGTTTCTTGCTGGTGCTGTTTGTCATCGCCAGACCGCTGGGCTTTGGGCTGGCTCGGCTGATCAATAATACGTCCCTGCCGGGCCTGACTGGCGTGGAGAGTTTGCTCTGGCGTGGTCTGGGCATCTCACAGCAGGAGATGAACTGGCGGCAGTATCTGTTGGCGATCCTCGCACTCAATGTACTGGGCCTGCTGGTCCTGTTTTCGATGCTGATGGCGCAAAACCTGCTGCCGTTAAATCCTCAGCAACTGCCAGGGCTTTCGTGGGATCTGGCGCTTAACACCGCGGTAAGTTTTGTCACTAATACCAACTGGCAATCCTACGCTGGTGAAACCACCTTAAGCTACTTCAGCCAGATGGTCGGGCTGACCGTACAAAACTTCCTGTCAGCGGCAACCGGGATTGCGGTGATTTTTGCCCTGACCCGCGCCTTCACGCGCCAGAGTATGAACACCTTGGGCAACGCCTGGGTCGATCTGGTTCGCATTACGCTGTGGATCCTGGTCCCCATCGCGTTGATCATCGCCCTGTTCTTCATTCAGCAAGGTACGTTGCAAAACCTATTGCCGTATCAACCCATCACTACCCTTGAAGGGGTGAAACAGCTGCTGCCAATGGGGCCGGTCGCCTCACAGGAAGCGATTAAGATGCTCGGTACAAACGGCGGTGGTTTTTTTAACGCCAACTCATCGCATCCGTTTGAAAACCCAACCGCGCTAACCAACCTGGTCCAGATGCTGGCTATTTTCTTAATTCCCACCGCACTATGTTTTGCCTTTGGTGATGTAGTGGGCGATCGTCGCCAGGGGCGGACTCTGCTGTGGGCCATGTCACTGATTTTTGTGGTCTGCGTGGCCGTCGTGATGTGGGCTGAAGTTCAGGGCAACCCACACCTGATGGCATTCGGTGCAGACAGCAATATCAACATGGAAGGCAAAGAGAGCCGCTTTGGCGTGCTGGCCACGAGTCTGTTTTCCGTCGTGACGACAGCGGCATCTTGCGGCGCTGTCGATGCTATGCATGACTCCTTCACCGCACTGGGCGGCATGGTGCCGATGTGGTTAATGCAGATTGGTGAAGTGGTCTTCGGCGGCGTGGGTTCAGGTCTGTACGGCATGCTGCTGTTCGTGCTGCTGGCGGTATTTATCGCCGGGTTAATGATTGGCCGCACACCAGAGTATCTGGGTAAGAAAATCGACGTGCGCGAAATGAAAATGACCGCGTTGGCGATTCTGGTCACCCCTGCGCTGGTCCTGATCGGCACAGCGATCGCCATGATGACCGAAGCTGGCCGCAGCGCCATGCTTAACCCGGGTCCACACGGGTTTAGCGAAGTGCTGTATGCCGTGTCGTCCGCCTCGAACAACAACGGTAGCGCCTTCGCCGGGTTAAGCGCCAACAGCCCGTTCTGGAACTGCCTGCTGGCCTTATGCATGTTCTTCGGTCGCTTCGGCGTGATCATTCCCGTGATGGCGATTGCCGGATCGCTGGTCAGTAAAAAGATCCAGCCAGCCAGCTCCGGCACGCTACCTACCCACGGCGCGCTGTTTGTCGGGTTGTTGATCGGTACGGTGTTACTGGTTGGCGCTCTCACCTTTGTTCCTGCCCTGGCGCTTGGCCCGGTCGCAGAATACCTGTCATTACACTGAGTGATGCGGAGCACATTACTATGAGTCGCAAGCAACTGGCGCTGTTCGAACCCTCTCTGGTCGCACAGGCGCTGATGGACGCCGTGAAAAAATTAAGCCCACATACCCAATGGCGTAATCCGGTGATGTTTATCGTCTGGTTGGGCAGTCTGTTAACGACCCTGTTAACCGTGGCGATGGCAACAGGCCATATGCCGGGTAATCCTTGGTTTACCGGTGCGATAAGTCTGTGGCTGTGGATTACCGTTCTGTTCGCCAACTTTGCTGAAGCGCTGGCGGAAGGACGCAGTAAAGCTCAGGCCAACAGCCTGAAAGGCGTCAAAAAAACCGCCTTTGCCCGCAAGCTTCGCGAGCCGAAATACGGCGCGGCAATGGATCACGTCCCTGCCGATGATTTACGTAAAGGCGATATCGTGCTGGTGGAAGCTGGCGATATTATCCCGTGTGACGGCGAGGTGATCGAAGGCGGCGCGTCGGTAGATGAAAGCGCCATTACCGGTGAATCCGCGCCGGTGATTCGTGAATCCGGTGGTGATTTCGCCTCCGTCACTGGCGGGACTCGCATCCTCTCCGACTGGTTGGTTATCGAATGCAGCGTAAACCCTGGTGAAACGTTCCTCGACCGGATGATCGCCATGGTTGAAGGTGCACAGCGGCGTAAAACGCCCAATGAAATTGCCCTGACGATCCTGTTGATAGCCCTGACCATCGTCTTTCTACTGGCTACGGCCACGCTGTGGCCGTTTTCCTCCTGGGGCGGTAGCGCGGTCAGCGTCACGGTATTGGTTGCGCTGCTGGTGTGTTTAATCCCTACGACGATAGGCGGGCTGCTCTCCGCGATTGGCGTCGCCGGGATGAGCCGCATGTTGGGTGCGAACGTCATTGCCACCAGCGGACGTGCAGTAGAAGCGGCGGGTGACGTGGATGTACTGCTGCTGGATAAAACCGGCACCATTACGCTGGGTAACCGCCAGGCTTCAGATTTTCTGCCCGCCCACGGCGTGGACGAAAAAACGCTGGCCGATGCCGCGCAGCTTTCATCCCTGGCCGATGAAACGCCGGAAGGCCGCAGCATCGTGATTCTGGCTAAACAGCGCTTTAATCTGCGTATACGCGACGTGCAATCGCTGCACGCCACCTTTGTACCGTTTACCGCCCAAAGTCGGATGAGCGGGATCAACATCGACAACCGTATGATCCGCAAAGGGTCGGTCGATGCTATTCGTCGTCACGTCGAAGCCAACGGCGGCCACTTCCCCGCCGACGTTGAGCAGAAGGTCGAAAACGTCGCACGCCTTGGCGCTACGCCGCTGGTGGTTGCTGAAGGCTCCCACGTACTTGGCGTGATTGCCCTGAAAGATATCGTAAAAGGCGGGATTAAAGAGCGTTTTGCCCAACTGCGTAAAATGGGGATCAAAACGGTGATGATCACTGGCGACAACCGTTTGACCGCCGCCGCAATCGCCGCGGAAGCCGGAGTGGATGACTTCTTAGCCGAAGCCACACCGGAAGCCAAGCTGGCGTTGATTCGTCAGTATCAGGCGGAAGGTCGTCTGGTGGCGATGACCGGCGACGGAACTAACGACGCACCAGCCCTTGCGCAGGCCGATGTGGCCGTTGCCATGAACTCCGGAACCCAGGCAGCGAAAGAAGCGGGCAACATGGTGGACCTCGACTCCAACCCCACCAAACTGATTGAAGTGGTGCACATTGGTAAACAGATGCTGATGACGCGCGGTTCGCTGACCACCTTCAGTATCGCCAACGACGTAGCGAAGTATTTTGCCATTATCCCGGCCGCGTTCGCCGCCACCTACCCGCAGCTCAATGCGCTGAACGTGATGGGGCTGCATTCGCCGGACTCGGCGATCCTCAGCGCGGTTATCTTTAACGCACTGGTTATCGTCTTTCTGATCCCACTGGCGCTGAAAGGCGTGAGTTACAAACCGTTATCCGCTTCCGCGATGCTGCGCCGCAATTTGTGGATCTATGGCTTGGGTGGTCTGGTTGTGCCGTTTATCGGTATCAAAGCAATTGATTTACTGCTGACCCTGCTGGGTCTGGTGTGAGGTTTCTGATGAGTGGATTACGTCCTGCATTATCAACATTGATTTTCCTGATGCTTATCACCGGCGGGGCATACCCGCTGCTGACCACTGCGTTGGGGCAATGGTGGTTTCCCCACCAGGCTAACGGTTCGCTTCTCCGCGAAGGTCAGATTGTTCGCGGCTCCGAGCTCATTGGGCAACAGTTTACCGCTGCCGGTTATTTTCAGGGACGCCCCTCAGCCACAGCGGAAATGCCCTATAATCCAATGGCTTCAGGCGGCAGCAATCTGGCAGCCAGCAACCCGGAACTGGATAAACAGCTGCAAAGCCGGATTGCCGCGCTGCGTGCCGCTAACCCGCAGGCAAATCCTGCCGTTCCGGTAGAGCTGGTAACGGCTTCTTCCAGCGGGCTGGATAACAACCTGACGCCAGCTGCGGTGGCCTGGCAAATCCCCCGCGTGGCGCAGGCTCGCAACCTCAGCGTTGAAGAGGTCACACGCCTGGTTGCACAATACACGCAAAAGCCGTTGGTCAGTTTTATCGGCCAACCGGTGGTGAACCTGGTAGAACTTAATTTAGCGCTGGATAAGCACTGAGAAAAAGGACATGCATAACGAACCCTTACGCCCCGACCCCGATCGCCTGCTGGAGCAGACCACCGCTCCGCACCGGGGAAAACTGAAAATTTTCTTCGGCGCGTGTGCAGGCGTCGGTAAAACCTGGGCCATGCTGGCAGAGGCCCAGCGGCTAAGGGCGCAGGGATTAGATGTGCTGATTGGCGTGGTGGAAACCCACGGACGCAAAGAGACCGCCGCGCTGCTGGACGGTCTCAGCATTCTGCCGCTAAAGCGACAGGCGCGCCATGGTCGTCATATCAGCGAGTTCGATCTCGACGCGGCGCTGGCCCGCCGCCCGGCACTCATTTTGATGGATGAACTGGCGCACAGTAATGCGCCAGGCTCACGCCACCCTAAACGCTGGCAAGATATTGAAGAGCTGCTGGAAGCCGGTATTGACGTTTTTACTACCGTCAACGTGCAGCATCTGGAAAGCCTCAATGATGTGGTCAGCGGCGTCACCGGCATTCAGGTTCGCGAAACCGTCCCCGATCCTTTTTTCGATGCCGCTGACGATGTGGTGCTGGTCGATCTTCCCCCCGACGATTTGCGCCAGCGCCTGAACGAAGGCAAGGTCTATATCGCCGGTCAGGCGGAAAGAGCCATCGAGCATTTCTTTCGCAAAGGTAACTTGATCGCGCTACGTGAGCTGGCCCTGCGCCGCACGGCCGATCGGGTTGACGATCAGATGCGTGCCTGGCGTGGACGTCCGGGAGAGGAGAAAGTCTGGCATACCCGCGACGCCATATTGCTGTGTATTGGACACAACACCGGCAGCGAAAAGCTCGTGCGTGCCGCCGCGCGTCTGGCAGCGCGCCTCGGCAGCGTATGGCATGCTGTGTATGTCGAAACGCCAGCGCTGCACCGACTGCCCGAAAAACAACGCCGCGCAATTTTAAGCGCCCTGCGATTAGCCCAGGAGCTGGGTGCAGAAACCGCCACCCTTTCCGATCCCGCTGAAGACAAAGCAGTAATCCGCTACGCCCGTGAGCATAATCTGGGAAAAATTGTCCTCGGACGTCCGACTACGCGACGCTGGTGGCGCAGTGATTCCTTTGCTGACAAACTGGCCCATCGCGCACCGGATCTCGACCTGATGATTGTTGCGCTCGACGAACCACCTTCGCGCCCTGTGCTGCAAACTGCAGATAGCCGCACCTTTAAGGATAAGTGGCGGGTTCAAATTCAGGGTTGCGTGGTTGCCGTCGCGCTGTGCGCCATCATTACGTTGATTGCCATGCAGTGGTTGATGGCCTTTGACGCCGCCAACCTGGTGATGATCTATTTATTGGGTGTTGTGGTTATCGCCCTCTTTTACGGACGCTGGCCGTCAGTGCTGGCAACCTTTATTAACGTTGCCAGCTTCGATCTCTTCTTTATTGCCCCACGCGGTACGCTGGCCGTTTCCGACGTCCAGTACCTGCTTACCTTTGCCGTGATGCTAACGGTAGGGCTGGTTATCGGTAATCTCACCGCTGGAGTGCGTTATCAAGCACGGGTAGCGCGTTATCGTGAACAGCGTACGCGTCATTTATATGAGATGTCGAAAGCGCTGGCCGTCGGACGGAGCCAGCAGGATATCGCCGCCACCAGCGAACAGTTTATTGCCTCAACGTTCCAGGCCCGCAGCCAGGTTTTACTGCCCGGTGAGAACGGTAAGCTGGCCCCTCTCACTCATCAACAGGGCATGACGCCGTGGGATGACGCCATTGCCCAGTGGAGCTTTGATAAAGGGCAACCGGCCGGCGCAGGCACTGACACCTTACCCGGTGTGCCGTATCAAATTTTACCGTTAAAAAGCGCCGACAAAACGCATGGGTTGCTGGTTGTGGAACCAGGAAATTTACGCCAGTTGATGATCCCCGAACAGCAGCGCCTGCTGGAAACTTTCACTTTACTGGTCGCCAGTGCGCTGGAACGCCTGACGCTCACCGCCAGCGAAGAGCAGGCCCGGTTTGCCAGCGAGCGTGAAAGCATTCGCAATGCCCTGCTCGCCGCCCTTTCCCACGATTTGCGCACGCCGCTGACGGTGTTGTTTGGTCAGGCAGAGATCTTAACGCTGGATCTGGCAAGCGAAGGATCGCCGCACGCGCGCCAGGCCAGCGAAATTCGCCAGCACGTCCTGAATACGACCCGACTGGTTAATAACCTACTGGATATGGCGCGAATTCAGTCTGGCGGCTTTAATCTTAAGAAAGAGTGGTTAACGCTGGAAGAGGTGGTCGGTAGTGCCCTGCAGATGCTGGAGCCAGGACTCTCTGCTCCTATTAATTTGTCGCTACCCGCGCCGTTGACGCTGATCCACGTCGATGGCCCGCTATTTGAACGGGTGCTGATTAACCTGCTGGAAAACGCTGTTAAATACGCAGGTCCAGCGGCGCAAATCGGTATTGATGCCAGCGTCGATGGCGAACATCTGCAACTGGACGTCTGGGATAATGGCCCTGGCATTCCATCGGGAATGGAGCAACGAGTTTTTGACAAGTTCTCCCGGGGAAACAAAGAGTCATCTGTACCGGGCGTTGGGCTGGGGCTGGCAATCTGCCAGGCCATTGTGGACGTGCACGGCGGTACAATTTCCGTCCACAATCGCGCACAGGGAGGAGCATGTTTCCGTGTTACACTGCCCCAGGAAATCCCCCCTGAACTTGAAGATTTTCATGAGGATATGTGACGAACGTACTGATTGTTGAAGATGAACAGGCTATCCGTCGCTTTCTGCGCACCGCGCTGGAAGCCGATGGTCTGCGTGTATATGAAGCGGAAACGCTGCAACGTGGTCTGCTGGAAGCCGCCACGCGAAAACCCGATCTCATCATTCTCGATCTCGGTCTGCCGGACGGTGACGGCATTGATTTTATTCGTGACCTGCGACAATGGAGCGCGATACCGGTAATTGTGCTTTCAGCCCGCAGCGAAGAAAGTGATAAAATTGCCGCCCTGGATGCCGGTGCCGATGACTATCTCAGTAAACCCTTTGGTATTGGCGAGCTACAGGCGCGATTGCGCGTGGCATTGCGTCGCCACGCCAGCGGCACGTCTCCCGAGCCGGTGGTGCATTTTTCCAACGTAAAAGTAGATATCGCCGCCCGGCTAGTACATCGTGGTGATGAAGAGATTCATTTGACGCCGATTGAGTTTCGCCTGTTAGCGGTACTGCTGAATAATGCCGGAAAGGTACTGACGCAGCGCCAGTTGCTCAATCAGGTTTGGGGACCAAACGCCGTCGAACACAGCCACTATCTGCGAATTTACATGGGACACCTGCGCCAGAAACTGGAACTGGACCCGGCACGTCCGCGTCATTTTCTGACCGAAACCGGGATTGGTTATCGGTTCATGCCATGACGTTAAGTTGAATATAAAAAGCCGGACCAGCGTATTTGTTGTCCGGCTTTTTCATTATTCATGCCGAATAGTGACGCTAGCGTCTTATCCGGCCTACGGTTTACGCGTTCTTCAGCACTTCGCTGACGATCTCAACCGCTTCTTTTTCGATCTGCTTGCGATGTTCTTCACCGAGGAAGCTTTCGCAGTAGATCTTGTAAGCGTCTTCCGTACCAGAAGGACGCGCGGCAAACCAGCCGTTGTCAGTCATCACTTTCAGACCGCCGATAGAAGCGCCGTTGCCCGGTGCAGCCGTCAGACGCGCGGTGATCGGGTCGCCCGCAAGCGTACTGGCGCTCACCATTTCCGGAGACAGCTTAGACAGCGCCGCTTTCTGCGCGGAGGTCGCGCTTGCCTGCAGGCGGTTGTAGCTCGGTGCGCCAAAGCGAGCAGCCAGTTCGTTGTAGTGCTCCTGCGGGTTCTTACCGGTCACTGCGGTAATTTCTGCCGCCAGCAGGCACATGATGATGCCGTCTTTGTCGGTTGACCACGGTGTACCGTCGAAACGCAGGAAAGATGCCCCCGCGCTCTCTTCCCCACCAAAGCCAAAACTGCCGTCAAACAGACCGTCAACAAACCATTTAAAGCCAACCGGCACTTCAACCAGTGTACGCCCTAAATCATTCACTACACGGTCAATCATCGCCGATGACACCAGCGTCTTACCGACGGCAACATCTTTGCCCCACTGCGGACGATGCTGGAACAGGTAGTTGATCGCCACCGCCAGATAGTGGTTCGGATTCATCAGCCCTGCCGGGGTGACGATACCGTGACGGTCGTAGTCTGGGTCATTGGCAAAGGCCAGATCGAACTTGTCGCGCAGCGCCAACAGCCCCGCCATCGCACACTCGGAGGAGCAGTCCATGCGGATTGCGCCATCTTTGTCGAGATGCATAAAGCGGAAAGTCTGATCAACGTGATCGTTAACGATAGTCAGGTTCAGGTTGTAGTGCTTTGCAATACGCTTCCAGTATTCGATACCGGAACCGCCCAGCGGATCGACACCCAGCGTCAGACCCGCTTTCTGGATCGCCGCTATGTCTACGATGTCAGCCAGTCCTTCAACAAACGGCAGAACCAGATCCTGCTCTTTCACATGACCAGATGCCAGCGCAGCGTCCAGCGACATACGCTTCACGCCTTGCAGACCGGCCGCCAGCAGCGCGTTGGCTCTGTCTTCCACCACTTTGGTGACATTGGTGTCTGCCGGACCACCGTTTGGCGGGTTGTATTTAATGCCGCCATCTTCCGGCGGGTTGTGGGACGGCGTGATCACAATGCCGTCAGCCAGCGGGCCGCCTTTTTTGTTGTGGACCAGGATAGCGTTCGATACAGCAGGGGTTGGCGTAAAGCCGTTATTTTCCTGCACGATGACGTCAACGCCGTTCGCCGCCAGCACTTCCAGTACAGAGATAAAAGCCGGTTCAGACAGCGCGTGGGTATCCTTGCCCACATAGCACGGACCAGTAATCCCGTTTTTCGCACGTTCTTCAGCAATCGCCTGGGCGATAGCCAGAATATGCGGCTCGTTAAAACTATGACGACCTGCACTGCCGCGATGTCCGGACGTACCGAACTTAACAGCGTGCTCAGCGTTCCCTGCTGTTGGTTTCAGTACATAGTACTGTGCCGTCAGTTGGGCGACGTTAATCAAATCACTCTGTTGCGCAGGTTGACCTGCACGATTGTGGATTGCCATTGCCTGGTCCTTCTAATGCAAGGATTAAATTGTTCCGCAAACCTTTTCAATCAATTCCGCAGGGAATTGCATTGACTGCATGATGTGTTCAACCATGCTGCATTTACGGCCGGTATTGGTATTGGTGATCACCCAGTACGGCGTGCCTGGCACGTGCTTCGGTTTGGTTTGATTACCATTTTTCAGCAGCGTCTGTTCATCAGCTGCAAAATAAACACGCGTACGACCATGCAACGATTCCGTTGCTTCGGCGAACGCGTTTTGATCCAGTGAATAGAGTGTAGACAGCACCAGCATAAAGCGATTTACTGCTTTCTTCTGTTCCGCGTATTCGTCGGACAGCAGCAGCTCACGCATCGCGCGCACTTTATCTTTTACGGGGTTAACCGGCTTGGCTTCCACGACAGGTTGCACAGCGCGGACTTCTTTGACTATCGGAGTGACAGGCTGTGATGCGGCGGAAAATTTCAACATACGCCGTAAAATGTCGGATGCGCTCTCGCCAATATGCTTGGTGTGGCTGGCAATATAGCTATAGAGTTCATCATCAACTTCAATCGTTTTCATCTTAATCCAGTGCAGTGTTTAGCTGAATACAAGTTGTCGGGGTAAACACACGTAGTGTAAAGGCAAATCCCAACAGCGGATAGCGTCAAGCCTGGTGGCCAGCAAAACTCAGAGTAACCGTAGTTGTTGCAGCCATGTGGCAGAATGGTCAACATGATACCCTAACCCGTGAGTGTGAAAAAAAGAACTTTGCCATGAAATTGAATATCCGAGCGCAATCTGCGCAAAACCTGCACAATAATTCTCCCATCGTCCTGGTTCACGGCTTGTTTGGCAGCCTGGATAACCTGGGGATCCTGGCACGCGATCTAGTAACCGACCACGACATCATCCAGGTCGATATGCGAAACCATGGCCTCTCCCCTCGTTCACCTGAGATTAATTATCAGGCCATGGCGCAAGATCTGCTGGATACGCTTGACGATCGGCAGATCGAAAAAGCGATCTTTATTGGCCACTCGATGGGCGGAAAAGCCGTCATGGCGCTGACTGCTCTGGCTCCGGAACGCGTCGAACGGCTGGTCGCCATCGACATTGCTCCCGTTGACTACCATGTTCGCCGCCACGATGAGATTTTTGCGGCAATCAATGCCGTAACCGATGCACAAGCGTCCTCACGCCAGCAGGCGGCAAGCGTCATGCGCCAGCACCTGCAAGAGGAAGGTGTTATCCAGTTTCTGCTGAAATCCTTTGTTGACGGCGAGTGGCGCTTTAACGTTCCCGTATTGTGGGATCAATATCCGCATATCGTCGGTTGGGAAACCATTCCTGCGTGGGAGCACCCGGCGCTGTTTATCCCAGGCGGCAACTCACCGTATGTTACCGAAGCGTATCGCGAACAACTACTGGCGCAATTCCCACAAGCTCGTGCGCACGTTATAGCAGGCGCCGGGCATTGGGTGCATGCCGAAAAACCGGAGGCGGTGCTGCGCGCCATCCGTCGTTATCTGAGCGAGCAGGCTAACTGATTAAAAACTCAGCGTCTGCGCGCGATTACGCGCGCGGGCGTTGGCGTGTCTCCCCTGCTGATGTATTATGGCGCGCTATCCATCCGGGCAGACGCCTGGCTGATTGTTTCCCCGAAGTCACCAAGATCATGGCCAAAGAACAAACGGACCGTACGACATTAGATCTGTTCGCGCAGGAGCGTCGCCCGGGACGACCCAAAACTAATCCGCTCTCGCGTGATGAACAGTTACGTATTAATAAACGTAATCAGCTTAAGCGTGACAAAGTTCGCGGGCTTAAGCGTGTCGAACTGAAACTGAACGCTGATGCCGTTGACGCTCTGAACGAGCTGGCTGAGGCACGCAACATGAGTCGCAGTGAACTCATCGAAGAGATGCTGATGAACCAACTCAGCGCATTGCGCGGTCAGGCATAGTCTGAATTTCTGCTCTAAATCATAAATCGTGTAGCACAGAGTGCAGTCCTGCGTGTTTGCTGTTTCCGCATGCCAGACTGTTCTGCTATGATTGCCCTTATCCGTGGGCAATGCGCCACCACCATTTCAATAAGTTTCAAGAGGTTATTTTACTCATGGCAATCACTGGCATCTTTTTCGGCAGCGACACCGGTAATACCGAAAACATCGCAAAAATGATTCAAAAACAGCTTGGTAAAGACGTTGCCGATGTTCATGACATTGCAAAAAGCAGCAAAGAAGACCTCGAAGGGTATGACATTCTGCTGCTCGGCATCCCAACCTGGTACTACGGTGAAGCGCAGTGCGACTGGGACGACTTCTTCCCTACCCTCGAAGACATTGATTTTAACGGCAAACTGGTTGCATTGTTCGGCTGTGGCGACCAGGAAGATTACGCAGAATATTTCTGCGATGCGTTAGGGACCATTCGCGACATCATCGAACCGCGCGGCGCAACCATCGTTGGTCACTGGCCAACGGCGGGTTATCACTTTGAAGCATCCAAAGGTCTGGCTGACGACGACCATTTTGTCGGTCTGGCTATCGATGAAGATCGCCAACCTGAACTGACCGCAGAACGCGTAGAAAAATGGGTTAAGCAGATCTCTGAAGAGCTGCACCTCGACGAAATCATTAATGCCTGATTTCGTGTGGCGCAGATTTCCATCTGCGCCGCATCAATAGATAAAACCAATCAAAATAATTGCTACAAATTTGTAACTTTTTCGTCTGACCCTGTACAATGGCTGGATGCCAATCGGGTGTTGCACAGTGTGTTTGTCGGCGATACCACGTTTTGATTAACAATATATGCCAGAGACTTGCAGTTTTCATTTAGCCATGGCAGTTCTATAATGAATCGCATTATCTCAAGTGCAATTTCTGTCACTTCTGTTAATGAAGTGAATCGTTTAGCTACAGGACAGATTCCGCATGACTGACAACAATACCGCATTAAAGAAGGCTGGCCTGAAAGTAACGCTTCCTCGTTTAAAAATTCTGGAAGTTCTTCAGGAACCGGATAACCATCACGTCAGTGCGGAAGACTTATACAAACGCCTGATCGATATGGGTGAAGAAATTGGTCTGGCGACCGTGTATCGCGTGCTGAACCAGTTTGATGATGCCGGTATCGTGACCCGCCATAATTTTGAAGGTGGTAAATCCGTCTTCGAATTGACTCAACAGCATCATCACGATCACCTCATCTGCCTTGACTGCGGCAAAGTGGTCGAGTTCAGCGATGATTCCATCGAAGCCCGCCAACGTGAGATTGCGGCTAAACATGGCATTCGCTTAACTAACCATAGCCTCTATCTTTACGGTCACTGTGCCGAAGGCGATTGCCGCGAAGATGAGCACGCCCACGACGGCAAATAATGTAATGCTTTCTGAAAAGCCAACCATCCGGTTGGCTTTTTTTATGGGCATTACCTGCCCTTTTCCCCTTCCCTCCGCTCCTGTGTTGCTTTAATGTAAAAATCAATTGCCCCCTTCCGGAGAGTCGAAATGGAACTTCGCCAGCTACGCTATTTTGTGCGCATTGTAGAAACCGGCAGCATGGGTAGCGCGGCGCTCGATCTCAATATCGGGGTTTCGGCACTCAGCCAGCAAATGTCGCGTCTGGAAAACGAACTCGCTATTCGCCTGCTGCAGCGCACTTCGCGAGGCGTGACCCCCACCAGCGCCGGACTGGCTTTTTACTCCCAGGCGCAGCTGGCGCTCCGTCACGCAGACGATGCAATCCTCGCCGCGCGTGAATCCCGGCTTTCCGGGCACGTCAGCGTCGGCATGGCTCCCAGTACCGCTTCAGTTCTCGGTATGCCTTTTATTCACGCCATGCGGGAAAGCTATAGCGATGTTCGCCTGCATGTGGTGGAAAGTCTCTCTGGTAATCTGGAACGGATGATTAATACCCGCCAGATTGATCTGGCTGTGGTGTTTCAAAAAGAAAAGATCCTGCGCTGGAGTGCCAGACCGATTCTCGAAGAACGGCTGTTTTTGATTGGGACCCATGCCCTACTGGCTGATATTACCGATGACAATATTGCCCCAGCCCAGTTGGCGAGTATTCCATTGATAATGCCCAGCCCAGGCCACGGTCTGCGCGGCAGGCTGGAAGCAATTTGTCAGGAACACTCGCTGAACATTGAGATCGCTACAGAAATTGATGGTCTGGCGCTGCTGATGCGCGCCGTGCGCAGTGGCATTGGCGCCACTCTTCAACCCGGAGCGGCGATTTCCCATCTCGATAAAGAGACGCTAAGAGTGATCGGCGTCCATAATCCGATACTTAGCCGCCCCAACTTTCTGGTGAGCCTCTCTGACGATGAGCTCACCCCGGCGGGCCTCGCAGCCCGCGTGGTGCTGACGAAAGTGATGCATCAACTGGTGGAAGCAGGAAGCTGGCCAGGTGCCATCCTTTACAATAACTAAAGCCCTCTTTAGCACTACGTCATAGCGCCAGCACAAGCCGTTCGCATACATTTCAATTACAAATTTAACAATTAGTTAAATGGTAATGGAGTATACGATGGTTGATGTTCTGGTGATTGGCGGTGGCAATGCTGCCTTATGCGCTGCCCTTACCGCCCGGGAGCAAGGCGCTTCCGTTTTACTACTCGAAGCGGCTCCCCGGGAATGGCGTGGGGGAAATTCCCAACACACGCGTAACCTGCGCTGTATGCATGATGCACCGCAGGATGTGCTGGTGGAAAGCTATCCGGAAGAGGAGTTCTGGCAAGATCTGCAGCGCGTCACGGAAGGAAATACCAACGAAGCCCTGGCTCGTCTGGTGATCCGCACCTCTTCACAGTGTCGCGACTGGATGCGCCGACACGGCGTCAATTTTCAACCTCCTCTCTCTGGCGCTTTACACGTGGCGCGAACCAACGCCTTTTTTATGGGCGGTGGCAAGGCCCTGGTGAATGCCTATTATCGCAGCGCAGAAAAACTGGGAGTGCAGATCCGCTATAACACCCCCGTTCAGACGCTTGAACTGCGTAATGGCGAGTTCGTGGCGGCGCTGGCAGGTGAAGAGCGTATTACAGCGAAATCCTGCGTGCTTGCCGCTGGCGGGTTTGAGTCAAACCGCGAATGGCTGCGAGAAGCGTGGGGAGAGAACGAGCGCGGCGAATGGCCTGCAGATAACTTTCTGATTCGCGGCACGCGCTTTAACCAGGGCGTACTGCTCAAATTTATGATCGATGCCGGAGCCGACATCATCGGCGAACCCTCCCAGTCACACTGCGTAGCCATTGACGCCAGAGCGCCATTATATGACGGCGGGATTTGTACCCGCGTGGACTGTGTTTCGCTCGGCATAGTCGTCAACCGTGACGCTGAGCGTTTTTATGATGAAGGCGAAGATTTCTGGCCCAAACGCTACGCCATTTGGGGACGACTGGTCGCCCAACAGCCCGGGCAGATTGGCTACTCCATTATCGACAGTAAAGCCATCGGCCACTTCATGCCTCCGGTCTTTCCTGGCGCACAGGCCAATACGCTGGCGGAACTGGCTCATCAGTTGGGGCTGAATGGCGAACACTTTACCCACACCGTGACGGAGTACAACAACGCCTGCCAGCCCGGCCAGTTCAACCATACCATTCTGGATAACTGCACGACAAAAGCGTTAACCCCCGCGAAGACACACTGGGCGCGACCACTGGACCAGCCGCCTTACTACGGCTATGCCCTGCGGCCAGGGATCACCTTCACCTATCTCGGGTTAAAAGTAAATGAACGCGCTGCCGTACACTTTGCCGGGCAGCCAAGCCGCAACCTGTTCGTCGCCGGAGAGATGATGGCGGGCAACGTGCTGGGCAAGGGCTACACCGCAGGCGTGGGCATGTCAATCGGTACCACTTTTGGCCGTATTGCCGGAAAAGAAGCCGCGCTGGCCGCACGTAAGGAGACTCGTCATGAGGCAGCTTGAGAAACTGATTATCGACGCGCAAATTATCACCGAACCGGAAGCGGAAGTTGAACGCGTGATGCAGGTCTGCAACGCCTGTCGCTATTGTGAAGGATTTTGCGCCGTGTTCCCGGCAATGACGCAGCGCCTGGAATTCGGTAAAGCGGATATCAATTATCTGGCAAACTTGTGCCATAACTGCGGTGCCTGCCTGCACGCCTGTCAGTATGCCCCGCCTCATGAGTTTGCCATCAACGTGCCGAAGGCGATGGCAGAAGTCCGGCTTGAAACCTATCAGCACTACGCGCAACCCGCGGCCTTTGGAGCGCTTTATCGTCGCGCAGGCGTCACCGTGACGCTGGCGCTGGTTTTCGGTCTGATCCTGTTTTTACTGCTCGCCATGGGGTTAAAAGGCTCGTTACTCCATCCACCGCTGGCCGGAGATTTCTACCAAATTTTCCCGCATAACCTGCTGGCCTGGATGTTTGGTTCGGTATTTATTCTGGCGATAGGTCTGCTGATGACGGGCGTTATCCGCTTCTGGCGCGAGATTTCTCCCGGTATGCCACGTTCCGTCGAAATTGCAGAAGCTTCACACGATGCGCTGACACTAAAGTATCTCGATGGTGGGCACGGTAAAGGTTGTAATGAAGCAGATGATGCCTTCACTCTGATGCGGCGCCGTTTTCATCACTTCACTTTCTACGGTTTTCTGCTCTGCTTTGCCGCCACCGTGGTGGCGACGGGCTATCACTATTTCGCAGGTATAGAAGCACCCTATCCGTTCTTCAGCGTTCCGGTCATGCTGGGCACGTTGGGTGGCATTGGCCTGGTTGTCGGCCCGGCTGGCTTGCTATGGCTCAATCTCAAGCGCTCACCGCTACATGGCGACGCACGGCAAAAACCGATGGATCGCGGTTTTATTTTGCTGCTGCTGCTGACCAGTCTGACCGGTTTAGCCCTGCTGGCAGGAAGAGACTCGTCCTGGATGGCTATTTTGCTCGCCATTCACCTCGGCGTGGTCATGGCGCTCTTTCTGACCATTCCTTACGGAAAATTTGCCCATGGATTTTACCGCTGCGCAGCCTTACTCAAGTGGGCGATTGAGAAACGGCGCGGCAAACAGGCGGGGGTCACAGACAACTAACCCGCACACTCTTACCTCTATAAATATTATGATAAGACAGTGGAGCAGACCCAATGACACAACAACCATCGCGCGCCGGAACTTTCGGCGCAATACTGCGGGTAACCAGCGGTAATTTTCTCGAACAGTTCGACTTTTTTCTGTTCGGGTTTTACGCCACCTATATTGCAAAGACCTTCTTTCCCGCGGAGAGTGAATTTGCCGGGCTAATGTTAACTTTCGCCGTTTTTGGCTCGGGTTTCTTAATGCGACCCGTTGGCGCCATTGTGCTGGGTGCTTACATCGACAGAATTGGTCGTCGTAAAGGCCTGATGGTGACGCTGGCGATTATGGGCTGCGGTACCCTGCTGATAGCCCTGGTACCTGGCTATCACAGTATTGGCCTGCTGGCTCCCGTGCTGGTATTGCTTGGACGATTATTACAGGGATTTTCTGCAGGCGTAGAGTTAGGCGGTGTCTCGGTTTATCTTTCGGAAATCGCCACGCCTGGCAATAAAGGCTTCTACACCAGTTGGCAGTCGGCCAGTCAACAGGTCGCCATTGTGGTAGCGGCGCTGATTGGTTACGGTCTGAACGCCACTTTGGGACACGATCAGATCTCGGAATGGGGCTGGCGCATTCCCTTCTTTATTGGTTGCATGATTATTCCTTTGATCTTCGTGCTCCGCCGCTCGCTGCAGGAAACAGACGCATTTTTACAACGCACGCACCGCCCCGACACTCGGGAAATTTTCACCACTATCGTCAAAAACTGGCGTCTTATCGCTGCAGGTACGCTGCTGGTGGCGATGACCACAACGACATTTTACTTCATCACCGTCTATACCCCGACCTACGGCAGGGCTGTACTCCACCTGAGCGCTCGCGACAGCCTGGTGGTCACCATGCTGGTCGGTATTTCTAACTTTATCTGGCTGCCCATTGGCGGGGCCATTTCTGACCGAATTGGTCGTCGTCCGGTGTTAATGGGGATTACCGTACTCGCTCTGATCACCACCTGGCCGGTAATGCACTGGCTCACCGCCGCACCAGATTTTACACGCATGACCTTGGTCCTGCTTTGGTTCTCATTCTTTTTTGGTATGTATAACGGGGCAATGGTAGCCGCACTCACCGAGGTGATGCCGGTCTATGTGCGTACGGTGGGCTTTTCACTGGCATTCAGTCTTGCCACGGCGATTTTTGGCGGCCTAACGCCGGTCATATCCACGGCACTGGTTCAGCTAACCGGGGATAAAAGCTCACCGGGATGGTGGCTGATGTGCGCGGCACTTTGCGGACTCGCCGCCACGGCAATGCTGTTTGTCCGGCTAAGTCGGGGTTATCAACCAGTGGAAAATAAGCTCTGAAATGCAAACGGGCGGAAAATTCTCCGCCCGTTGTCTTTTTCATTTTTTGAATTACTGTGCGGCATTCTTGCTGCGAATTTCCTGCCAGACTTTATCGCAATCAGCATTAACGGCCTGATCGTTACCCGTGCGCGTAGCCTGGATACACTGCTGATAATCCAGCACGCGTACGCTTTCTTCATTGGCAAACTGCTGGTGCTGTTTTTCTTTCTTCAGTACATTCAACACGCTTTGGCAGGCTTCTATTTTTTCCGGCGATCCTTGAGCGGTATTAATACACGCACTGTAGGCTTCTTTCAGACGGCTGTCTTCTTTCGGTGCAGGGGATTGCGTACAAGCCACCAGCCCTGATGCCATAACGGCGATGAGTATCAGTTTTTTCATAGCACGTTCCTCAACGAGGCGGCAGGCGCCCGGCCTGCCGCTATTGGCATTAGAAGATAGTGAACGGAGCAATAACGATGAATTTCACGTCACGCTCATCCTGGAAGATGTTGCCGTAACCACCACCCCAGCTCGGAATATCTGAATGGTTGTCGTACTGGGTGAAGTGCAGTTTAAACATAGTGCCCTTCGCACGACCATCCTGCAGGGTGTAGACCGCATCCAGGCTGTAAGAAGATTCTTCGATAGTGCGGTTTTTGTCGTAGTACGCATCCGGGTTGAGCTGCCAGGTAGCGGGTTTGGCATCCCATGCGTAAACGTAGGACGCGCCCACTGCCCAGCCCGGCAGGTTCCAGTTCTTCAGGTCATACATTGCGCCGAAGAAAACTGCCTTTTCGCCGTTGGCGTTGAAGTCAGAACGGTTATCCCACCACACGTCCAGGCGACCGTTTGATGAGGCGTAGGTCGGGGTCATACGCTGCAGGAAGTAGCCTTGCTGCCCATCTGCTTTAACCCATGTGCCTTCCAGACGCAGGTCAACCACTTCCGCTACTTTATAACCGAAGGTCAGCGCCTGCAGCCAGGCCGTGCCGTCATAAATATCGTTCACGGTGCGATCGTCAACTTTGTCACGTGCGCCGTAGAATTGATAGCTGGTAGTAAACGGGTTACCGCCTAAATCGAATTTGTAGCTGGCTTTGGCGAAGTACTGATCGACGTAGCCTTCAGACTGACCAAATGCCGCTTCCAGTAACAGGTTATTTTTGAAGTCATATTTCGCGCCGATTGAATGCAGGTAATCAACGCTGGTCTTTTTATCAGCCTGATAGAATTTATCGACTTCGGTGTGCCACGGCGCTTTATATTCGTTAGCCCACATATAGGAGAAGCTTAGTGCGCCAGCATCACCATAGTCGAAGTTGGCACCGGCTTCAGCCCCCTGATAGGTACCTGGCATAAAGCTCCAGTGCGGTGCCAGCAAAGTCTGCCCGGTTGGTTGAATGTAACCGGCACGCGCCCAGGTTGGGCCGTATTTAAATTTAGCTGCTGCTTTATAAAGGCTAATCCCGCTCTTATCGCCGGAGTAATCCTCGTCATAGCCTTTATTTTTGGAAGAGAATGCGATTTCGTTTGGATGGCCGCTTTCGCTACTTTCGTTCATTTCAATAGCGGTAAATGCTGCGATATCAATACCAAACATATCGGCCGCATAACCAGACTGGAAGTCGAGGTTAGCGTTCCAGGTGGAGTGAGAAAGGTTGGTTTTGTATTTGTCATGATCGGTCACATCTTTACGGTCACGCTCACGCTGCCAGTAATAGATGCCGCCGGTTAAGGTTGAGTCATCAATAAATCCTTCGGCGTGTACCTGCGGAGCGACAACAAAACCCGACATTGCTGTGATACCGGCGATAGCCAGCGCCAGCGTACTACGTTTGCCACTAAACGTACGCATATGTTAATCCTCTTTGACATAAAAATGCTGCCGATATAAGCGGACAGCGAAAAAACAAAAATTAAAAAAGTAGCGCCAAGAAAACCTCAGTGACTACAATGAATAGACTATTTTTCGCGACGCGAATTATCAATCTCTTTCTGTAACGAGTATGTAATAGTATGAGCAACCGCACATATTTCATTGCTTTCTGTTACATTTTCATTGGGAGATAAAAAAGCGTTGAAAAAATGAAAAAATCGCTTGTTTTCCATAGAGATGAAATCGGTTTCAGCCCATTTCACATTGAGGTAAGTTATTTAAACGTAAAAACATTCAGCCGATTTATTATTACAGACATGTAATTAATTCGCTGCGCAAACGGAGCCTGTCAAACGGTTTTTTTGCGAAAAAAAACGCCGCATAAAGCGGCGTTTAGAGAGGATGTGTTGCGACTTATTCGCCCGCTTTAGCCCACGTATCACGCAGACCAACGGTACGGTTAAACACCAGCTTGTCAGCCGTTGCATAACGACTGTCCAGGCAGAAGTAACCTTCACGCTCAAACTGGAACGCTTTACCTGCAACCGCAGCCTGCAGCGACGGCTCACCGTAACCCTGCTTAATGACCAGCGATTCCGGGTTAATAACGGACAGGAAGTCTTCCGCCGCACCTGGGTTTGGCACGCTAAACAGACGGTCGTACAGACGGATTTCAATCGGTAGCGCATGGGACGCGCTCACCCAGTGAATAACGCCTTTAACTTTACGACCATCGGCCGGATCTTTGCTCAGGGTGTCAGCATCGTAGGTGCAGAAAATGGTGGTTATCTTCCCTTCTGCATCTTTCTCAACACGTTCGGCCTTGATCACGTAAGCATTACGCAGACGTACTTCTTTACCCATCACCAGACGCTTGTACTGCTTGTTCGCTTCTTCGCGGAAGTCTGCGCGATCGATCCAAATTTCACCGCTAAACGGTACTTCACGGCTGCCCATTTCCGGTTTATTCGGATGGTTAGGCATAGTGACAAGCTCGCTTTCGCCCTGCGGGTAGTTTTCGATAACCAGTTTCACCGGATCGATAACCGCCATCGCGCGCGGAGCATTTTCGTTCAGATCTTCGCGGATGCAGGATTCCAGAGAAGCGATCTCAATGGTGTTGTCCTGTTTGGTCACGCCAATGCGTTTGCAGAACTCACGGATCGCGGCAGCGGTGTAACCACGACGACGCAGGCCAGAGATCGTCGGCATACGCGGATCGTCCCAGCCTTCAACGTGCTTGTCGGTCACCAGCAGGTTCAGCTTGCGCTTAGACATCACGGTGTATTCCAGATTCAGGCGCGAGAATTCGTACTGGCGCGGATGAACCGGAATGGTGATGTTGTCTAGCACCCAGTCGTACAGACGACGGTTATCCTGGAACTCCAGCGTACACAGTGAATGCGTAATGCCTTCCAGCGCATCGCTGATGCAGTGGGTAAAGTCGTACATCGGGTAGATGCACCACTTGTTGCCGGTCTGGTGGTGTTCGGCGAACTTAATGCGGTACAGCACCGGATCGCGCATCACGATAAACGGCGAAGCCATATCGATTTTCGCACGCAGGCAGGCCTTACCTTCTTCAAAGCCACCGGTACGCATTTTTTCGAACAGCGCCAGGTTCTCTTCAACGCTACGATCGCGGTACGGGCTGTTTTTGCCTGGCTGAGTCAGCGTGCCACGGTATTCGCGGATTTCGTCCGCTGACAGTTCGTCAACGTACGCCAGCCCTTTATTAATAAGCTCTACCGCATAGGCGTGAAGCTGATCGAAGTAATCCGAAGAGTAGCGAATGTCGCCAGTCCAGTGGAAACCTAACCATTCAACGTCGTTTTTAATCGACTCAACGTACTCGATATCTTCTTTAACCGGGTTCGTATCATCAAAACGCAGGTTGCACTGGCCCTGGTAATCTTGCGCAATGCCAAAGTTCAGACAAATGGATTTCGCGTGGCCAATGTGCAGATAGCCATTTGGCTCCGGCGGAAAACGGGTATGGATAGTGGTGTGCTTACCACTGGCCAGATCTTCATCGATGATCTGACGAATAAAGTTACTCGGGCGGGCTTCAGCCTCACTCATCGTGGATTCCTCAAAGCGTAAACAACGTATAACGGAGTATGATCTTATAAGCCAGGCAGACTGACAACCCTTAGTTACGTAAAATACGTATCAAACGAAAATATTGGGGCCGATTGCTGCAAAAAAAAGCGGCGGAGGACTATCCCCCGCCGCTTAAGGCACTTAACTCACTTTACTCAGGAGCAGTTACTTACCTTTAATCTCATACAGTAGTGTTTGACCGGCAACCACATGACCTTCGGCTTTAATGACCAGAGCGCCGAAATCATCGCTGTTGCTGCACACAACCGGGCTTATCATAGAACGTGCATTAGCGTTCAGGAACTCCAGATCCATTTCCAGAATCGGTTGACCTGCAGTAACTTCCGCACCTTCTTCAACCAGACGCTTAAAGCCTTTACCTTCCAGCGCGACGGTGTCGATGCCCATATGGACCACGATTTCCGCGCCTTTAACAGTTTCCAGGCAGAACGCATGGTTAGTGTTGAAGATTTTCACGATGGTGCCCGCAGCCGGAGCAACCACGATTTTATCCGTTGGTTTCACAGCCACGCCGTCGCCTACAGCTTTGCTGGCGAAGGCTTCATCAGGAACCTGCTCCAGCGCAACTACGTCACCGGTAATCGGAGAAACCAGCGCTTCAACGGTGACTGCATTCGCTACAGCCTGCGGTTTTGCTGCCGGAGCCGCTGCTGCTGGCGCACTTTCACCAGACGCTGCTGCCACCGGGCCACGCGCGACAACTTTCTTCATTTCGTCGCCGATGGATTCAGCTTTCGCACCCACGATGACCTGAATTGTTTGCTTATTCAGCTTAACGACACCCGATGCTCCTAAACGTTTACACATCGCATCGTTTACGCGACCGGAGTCGGCAACGGTCAGACGCAGACGAGTGATACAGGCATCAATCGCTTTCAGGTTATCAGTGCCGCCAACCGCTGCAATGTAGCTGGTTGCCAGTTGAGCCAAACCTTCTTCAGTGTTGCTGTTGGCTTCTTCAGTAACGATATCGTCTTCTTTATCTTCGCGGCCCGGCGTTTTCAGGTTAAACATACGAATAACCGCGCTGAACAACACAAAGTAGATAACGAAGAACACCAGACCCATCACCACCAGCATCCAGACGTTCTGGCTTGCTGCCGGCAGGTTGTACATCAACACGTAGTCGATAGCACCTGCGGAGAAGGAGAAGCCTGCGTGGATCCCCAGCAGTGTTGCAACGAACAGGCTGATACCCGTTAACAGTGCGTGCAGGAGGTACAGCAGCGGAGCCAGGAACATGAACAGGAATTCCAGCGGCTCGGTAACACCGGTCAGGAACGCGGTGATCGCAACGGACAGCAGCATACCGCCAACCATCGGACGACGTGCTTTCGGAGCCGCGAAGTACATCGCCAGCGCCGCACCCGGCAGACCAAACATCATGATCGGGAAGAAGCCAGACATGAACATACCCGCAGTGCCGTCACCCGCGTAGAAGCGGTTGATGTCACCGTGGAATACGGTACCTGCAGCGTTAGTAAATTCGCCAATCTGGAACCAGGCGATAGTATTCAGCACCTGATGCAGACCGGTTGGGATCAGCAGACGGTTGATGAAACCAAAGATACCGGAACCCAGCGCGCCAGCGCCCACGATCCACTCACCACCCGCATGGATGGCATTCTGTACCGGTGGCCATACGTAACCGAAGATAGCAGCCAACACCAGACAGAAGAAGCCAGTGGCGATCGGCACGAAGCGTTTGCCGCCAAAGAAGCTCAGGAAGTCAGGCAGTTTGATACCAGACCAGCGGTTATACACGGCACCGCCGACCAGACCGGTGATGATACCAGCCAGCACGCCCATATTGATTGCAGGGTTAATGGTAACCATTGCTTTGGTCAATATGAAATAACCGACCGCACCTGCCAGCGCTGCTGCACCTGCGCTGTCTTTTGACCAGCTGGAAGCAACACCGATCGCAAATATTAACGCGAGGTTATCAAAGATAGCCCCACCCGCTTGCGCGATGAAGGGTACGTTAAGTAAATCTGGTTGGCCGAATCGCAGCAGCAGTGCCGCGACTGGCAGCACAGCGATGGGGAGCTGTAACGCCCTACCCAGCCGCTGGAAAAAACCTAAAATATTCATTTTATTCCCCCTACGAGACCCCGATTAGGCTTCTTTGAAGCCATATTTTTATTGTGTGACCATTCCTGACAGCAAGATTCTGGAACAACGATATTAACCATTCATCTACATTCAGAGTGTGTGAAAAATTAATTCGTATCGCAAATTAAACGCGTGTTTTTTGTGATTTCAGTCACCAAATATCGTTATCAACCCTCCCTTACACTGGCTAACTACGAAAACTTATTTTATCATTCAAAAAATCGAAACGGATTGATCCTTACCGATGCAAAACCAGGTTACGCTTAATACTGCACAGAGACTCAATCCGCCAATTGCTTACATTTACTTTTGAGGTGAAGAATGAGACTGATCCCCCTGAATACCGCTGAACAAGTCGGCAAATGGGCTGCTCGCCATATCGTTAACCGTATTAACGCGTTCAAACCAACGGCAGATCGTCCGTTCGTTCTGGGCCTGCCGACTGGCGGTACTCCGCTGACAGCTTATAAAGCATTGGTTGAAATGCACAAAGCGGGCCAGGTGAGCTTCAAGCATGTTGTTACTTTCAATATGGACGAATATGTTGGCCTGCCGAAAGAGCATCCGGAAAGCTACCACAGCTTTATGCACCGCAATTTCTTTGATCACGTTGATATTCCAGCAGAAAACATCAACCTCCTCAATGGTAATGCGCCGGATATTGATGCAGAATGCCGTCAGTATGAAGAAAAAATCCGTTCTTACGGTAAAATCCACCTGTTTATGGGCGGTGTAGGCAACGATGGTCACATCGCGTTCAACGAACCGGCTTCCTCTTTGGCTTCCCGTACCCGTATCAAAACGTTGACTCACGACACACGTGTTGCTAACTCACGCTTCTTTGACGGCGACGTAAGCCAGGTGCCTAAATATGCGCTGACCGTTGGCGTGGGTACCCTGCTGGATGCCGAAGAGGTGATGATCCTGGTTCTGGGCCACCAGAAAGCACAGGCGCTGCAAGCCGCCGTTGAAGGCAACGTTAACCACATGTGGACCATCAGCTGCCTGCAGTTGCATCCAAAAGCCGTTGTGGTCTGCGATGAGCCTTCCACCATGGAACTGAAAGTGAAGACGCTGAAATACTTCAACGAGTTAGAAGCGGAAAATATTAAAGGTCTGTAATTGATGTCTCCGCCCTGTCGATGAGTTGCAGGGCGGCATTTTTTGAAATCGGGGGTCGGAATGTATGCTTTAACCCAGGGCCGGATCTTTACCGGTCACGAAATTCTTGATGACCATGCGATTGTTGTCGCCAATGGCCTGATTGACAGCGTTTGCCCACTGGCTGAGTTACCGTCAGGAATTGAACAGCGCTCACTGAATGGGGCCATTGTTTCCCCCGGTTTTATTGATGTACAGCTAAACGGCTGCGGCGGTGTACAGTTTAACGATACGGCAGAAGCCGTGACCGTTGAAACGCTGGAAATCATGCAGAAAGCCAATGAAAAATCTGGCTGCACCAACTATTTACCAACGCTTATCACCACCAGCGATGACCTGATGAAACAGGGTGTTCGCGTGATGCGTGAATACCTGGCGAAACACCCGAATCAGGCATTAGGACTTCATCTTGAAGGCCCGTGGCTGAACCTTGTGAAAAAAGGTACCCATAATCCTGGATTTGTCCGTCAGCCGGACGCTGCGTTGGTTGATTTCCTGTGCGATAATGCGGATGTGATCACCAAAGTCACACTGGCACCAGAAATGGTCCCGGTAGAGGTCATCACCAAACTGGTTAATGCCGGTATCGTGGTTTCTGCGGGTCACTCCAATGCAACGGTCAAAGAAGCCAAAATCGGTTTCCGCGCAGGCATCAGCTTTGCGACCCATTTGTTCAACGCGATGCCGTACATTACCGGTCGTGAACCAGGTCTGGCGGGCGCAATTCTTGATGAAGCCGATATCTACTGCGGTATCATCGCCGATGGCCTGCACGTTGATTACGTTAACATTCGTAATGCTAAGCGCCTGAAAGGCGACAAGCTGTGCCTGGTCACTGACGCGACCGCGCCAGCAGGTGCAAACATTGAACAGTTCATTTTCGCTGGTAAAACAATATACTACCGCAATGGACTGTGTGTTGATGAGAACGGTACGTTGAGCGGTTCATCATTAACCATGATTGAAGGTGTACGCAATCTGGTCGAACATGCGAATATCGCTCTCGACGAAGTCCTGCGCATGGCAACGCTCTACCCTGCTCGCGCCATTGGCGTCGACAAACAACTCGGCAGCATCGCGCCAGGCAAAGTAGCCAACCTGACTGCGTTCACGCACGACTTTAAAATTATCAAGACCATCGTTAATGGCAACGAGGTCGTTACTGAGTAAGAGAAAGAATGACACCAGGCGGACAAGCTCAAATAGGTAATGTTGATCTCGTAAAACAGCTTAACAGCGCGGCGGTTTATCGCCTGATTGACCAGCATGGGCCAATCTCGCGAATTCAAATTGCCGAGCAAAGCCAGCTTGCCCCCGCCAGCGTAACCAAAATTACGCGTCAGTTGATCGAACGCGGGCTGATCAAAGAAGTCGATCAGCAGGCCTCCACCGGGGGCCGCCGCGCTATCTCTATCGTCACAGAAACCCGCAATTTCCACGCCATTGGCGTACGCCTGGGTCGCCACGATACGACGCTCACTCTCTATGATATGAGCAGTAAAGTGGTCGCCGAAGAGCATTACCCTCTCCCGGAGCGCACCCAGGAAACGCTGGAATATGCGCTGCTCAACACCATTGCCATCTTTATTGAGAGCTGTCAGCGGAAAATCCGCGAGCTGATCGCAATTTCTGTCATCCTGCCAGGCCTTGTCGATCCTGAAAGCGGCGTCATCCGCTATATGCCACACATTCAGGTCGAAAACTGGGGGCTGGTCGAAGCGCTCGAAAAACGCTTCAAAGTTACCTGCTTTGTTGGTCACGATATTCGCAGCCTGGCGCTGGCTGAGCACTATTTCGGGGCAAGCCAGGATTGCGAAGACTCCATTTTGGTGCGAGTGCACCGCGGAACCGGCGCGGGAATTATTTCCAATGGCCGCATTTTCATCGGTCGCAATGGCAACGTCGGTGAGATTGGTCATATTCAGGTTGAGCCGCTGGGTGAGCGCTGTCACTGCGGTAATTTCGGCTGTCTGGAAACCATTGCGGCCAACGCCTCTATCGAACACCGCGTACAAAACTTGCTAAAGCAAGGCTATCCAAGCCGGCTCACGCTGGATGATTGCAGTATCAAAGCCATCTGTAAGGCAGCGAATAAAGGCGATAATCTGGCAGCAGAAGTCATCGAGCATGTTGGCCGCCATCTGGGTAAAACCATCGCTATCGCCATCAACCTCTTTAATCCGCAGAAAATCGTCATTGCGGGCGAAATTACCGAGGCTGATAAAGTACTGCTGCCTGCAATAGAAAGCTGTATCAACACGCAGGCGTTGAAGGCGTTTCGCCATAATTTACCGGTGGTTCGGTCCACGCTGGATCACCGCTCCGCCATTGGCGCCTTTGCGCTGGTGAAACGCGCAATGCTTAACGGGACTTTGCTGCAACGTTTGCTGGAAAGCTAATACACGTCATCCTTCAAGCTGCCTCTGCGTTAGCTGCATCTGCTCACCCCGGTCACTTACTTCAGTAAGCTCCGGAGGTTCGCAGACTTGCCGCCTTGATGCGACTCGAATGATGTAGTGTATTTTGTGTATAGTAATGCCTTCTTTTTTTAATGTCGGATTGTCCATGGCCATTAAGAATGTAATTTGTGATATCGACGGCGTGCTGATGCACGACAATGTTGCTGTACCGGGTGCGGCAGAATTTCTGACTGGGATCCTGGAAAAAGGTCTGCCGTTAGTCCTGCTGACTAACTACCCTTCGCAGACCGGGCAAGATCTGGCAAACCGCTTCGCCACCGCAGGTGTGAATGTCCCTGATAGCGTCTTTTATACTTCCGCGATGGCTACCGCTGATTTTCTTCGTCGCCAGGAAGGAAAAAAGGCCTATGTGGTTGGTGAAGGCGCGTTAATTCACGAACTGTATAAAGCTGGATTTACCATTACCGACGTGAACCCCGATTTTGTGATTGTTGGCGAGACGCGTTCCTATAACTGGGACATGATGCATAAAGCGGCGTATTTTGTCGCCAACGGCGCTCGTTTTATCGCCACTAACCCGGATACCCACGGTCGCGGCTTTTATCCCGCCTGTGGAGCACTCTGTGCCGGTATTGAGAAGATCTCAGGTCGTAAACCATTTTATGTCGGCAAACCCAGCCCGTGGATTATTCGCGCGGCGCTCAACAAAATGCAGGCGCACTCAGAAGAAACCGTCATTGTTGGCGACAACCTGCGCACCGATATTTTGGCAGGTTTTCAGGCGGGTCTGGAAACTATCCTGGTACTGTCTGGCGTATCCAAGCTCGATGATATTGACAACATGCCGTTCAGACCAAGCTGGATTTACCCGTCTGTTGCTGAAATTGATGTGATTTGATTCGCAGGCCGGATAAGACATGAGTTCATCTTATTCGGCAATTATGCAGCGTTATTGCCGGATGGCGGCGTCATCGTCTTATCCGCCCCACGAAGTCCCTCCATTCAATAAAACCGCCATAAAACTGTCGATTCATCAATAAACACGTCTATTCTGTAATCTTTTTTCACCAATCCACAATGACCATTGCAGTTTTTATTTTCTGACCCGCAATTCGCTTGCGCCCTCTTCCGCTTTGCGGCATTTTCTTTATCAAGCAAACATAAAAAGCATCACGCAACAGGTTAACGGAGAAGGTTATGTGTTCTATTTTTGGCGTATTCGATATTAAAACTGACGCAGTTGAGCTGCGTAAAAAAGCCCTGGAATTGTCTCGTCTGATGCGCCATCGCGGCCCGGACTGGTCGGGTATTTACGCCAGTGATAACGCCATTCTGGCACACGAACGTCTGTCCATCGTCGACGTCAACGCCGGTGCTCAGCCGCTGTACAACGTGAAGAAAACGCATATCCTGGCGGTTAACGGTGAAATTTATAACCACCAGGCGCTGCGCGCTGAGTACGGCGATCGCTATCAGTTCCAGACCGGTTCCGACTGCGAAGTTATCCTCGCGCTGTATCAGGAAAAAGGCCCAGAGTTTCTGGATGATCTGCAAGGCATGTTTGCCTTTGCCCTGTATGACAGCGAGCAGGACGCGTATCTGATCGGTCGCGATCATATTGGGATCATCCCGCTGTATATGGGTTACGACGAACACGGTAACTTCTATGTTGCGTCTGAAATGAAAGCGCTGGTTCCTGTCTGCCGCACAATCAAAGAATTCCCGGCCGGTAGTTATTTATGGAGTAAAGACGGCGAAATTCGTCAGTACTACCAGCGCGACTGGTTTGAATACGATGCAGTCAAAGACAACGTTACCGATAAAAACGAGCTGCGCCAGGCGCTGGAAGATGCGGTTAAAAGCCACCTGATGTCTGATGTTCCTTATGGAGTACTGCTGTCCGGCGGTCTGGATTCATCCGTCATTTCCGCGATCACTAAAAAATACGCGGCACGCCGTGTTGAAGATCAGGAACGTAGCGAAGCCTGGTGGCCACAGCTGCACTCCTTCGCCGTCGGCCTGGAAGGCGCTCCGGATCTGAAAGCTGCGCAAGAGGTGGCAAACCATTTGGGTACCGTGCACCACGAGATCCACTTCACCGTGCAGGAAGGTCTGGATGCTATCCGCGACGTGATTTATCACATCGAAACTTACGATGTCACGACGATTCGCGCCTCGACGCCAATGTACTTAATGTCGCGTAAAATTAAAGCGATGGGCATTAAAATGGTGCTGTCGGGTGAAGGTTCGGACGAAGTATTTGGCGGTTATCTCTATTTCCACAAAGCGCCAAATGCAAAAGAACTGCACGAAGAAACCGTGCGCAAGCTGCAGGCACTGCATATGTTCGACTGCGCCCGTGCCAACAAAGCGATGTCAGCCTGGGGCGTGGAGGCACGCGTGCCGTTTCTGGATAAGAAATTCCTTGATGTGGCGATGCGCATCAACCCGCAGGACAAAATGTGCGGCAACGGCAAAATGGAAAAACACGTTCTGCGCGAATGTTTTGAGTCCTACCTGCCGGCAAGCGTCGCATGGCGTCAGAAAGAGCAGTTCTCTGACGGTGTCGGTTACAGCTGGATTGATACACTGAAAGAAGTCGCTGCTGAACAAGTTTCTGACCAACAACTGGAAACCGCCAGCTTCCGTTTCCCATACAACACGCCATCATCTAAAGAAGCGTATTTGTACCGTGAGATTTTCGAAGAGTTGTTCCCGGTTGCGAGCGCTGCGGAATGCGTACCTGGCGGACCGTCTGTAGCCTGTTCTTCCGCTAAAGCGATCGAATGGGATGAAGCGTTTAAAACCATGAACGATCCGTCTGGTCGTGCGGTTGGCGTACACCAGTCCGCTTATAAATAAGTTAATCCTTAGAAAAGGGCCCTGCGGGGCTCTTTTTTTATGTCTGTTTTCTGTGCAAAAAAACAATTAATAACTAATAATTGCCGAATATTGCGTCATGCTGTTCGCAACCTAACCAAACAGTCACATTCCAGCTATTTTCAATGAAAAAGGGGTTGACGCTTCAAGGCTCAATACGCATAATGCGCCCCGCAACGCCGATAAGGTTACGCGAAAAAAAAGATGGCTACGTAGCTCAGCTGGTTAGAGCACATCACTCATAATGATGGGGTCACAGGTTCGAATCCCGTCGTAGCCACCATCTTTTTTTGCGGGAGTGGCGAAATTGGTAGACGCACCAGATTTAGGTTCTGGCGCCGCAAGGTGTGCGAGTTCAAGTCTCGCCTCCCGCACCATTCACCCGTAAGCGTTGCACGGATGGGGTATCGCCAAGCGGTAAGGCACCGGTTTTTGATACCGGCATTCCCTGGTTCGAATCCAGGTACCCCAGCCATTTTTTCTTCGATATAGCGGTTCACCGCAACGGTCATTGGGGTATCGCCAAGCGGTAAGGCACCGGTTTTTGATACCGGCATTCCCTGGTTCGAATCCAGGTACCCCAGCCATCGAAGAATATGATAGTATCTGGCTACGTAGCTCAGCTGGTTAGAGCACATCACTCATAATGATGGGGTCACAGGTTCGAATCCCGTCGTAGCCACCATATTAAGGACGTATCGACTCGTTCGGTAAATCCAAAAAATTGTTGGGGTATCGCCAAGCGGTAAGGCTCTGGTTTCTGATACCAGCATTCCGAGGTTCGAATCCTCGTACCCCAGCCAATTTCAAAAAGTCGTCCACTTTGTGGGTGCACCCGTTGGGGTATCGCCAAGCGGTAAGGCTCTGGTTTCTGATACCAGCATTCCGAGGTTCGAATCCTCGTACCCCAGCCATATTAAAAAAGCTCGCTTCGGCGAGCTTTTTGCTTTTCTAACGCCAGGTGATGGCAAGACTTACCCGGCCTACATGACTTGTAGGCCTGATAAGTGTAGCGCCATCAGGCACCACTCGAGCTACAACCCTAACGCATACTTCAGTGCCTGACGTTTCAGTACGCCAGCGCGCTCTGCGGCCATGAGCCCGAGATTACGCATAATACGCAGCGGCTGCAGGTTATTGCTGAATCCGGCATAGAACAGATCCATACCGCTTTGCATGATGAAATTGTCAGTCATACGGCGATTCTGATAACGCTTGAGCACCGACTGACTGGCCCAGGATTCACCGTAGCTGCGCGCATTCACCAGCACATCAATCAACGCATCGACATCACGAAAACCCAGATTAACGCCCTGCCCCGCCAGTGGGTGAATGGTATGCGCGGCATCACCTACCAGCGCCAGCCCCGGTTGCACATATTGCAGCGCATGACGACGCGTAAGTGGGAATGCCCCCGCCGCCACAGGCGTAACGTTACCGAGTCGTGAAGGGAAATGTTTAGCGATCTCCGCCTGCAGTTGCGGCATATTTAGCGCTTGCAATTGGCGGATGCGAGCTGGTGAGTCGTACCACACCAGCGAGGCCCAGTTATCGAACAACGGTAAAAACGCGCGCGGACCGTCAGGGGTAAATTGCTGCCAGGTGCTGTCTCCCGGCGAATGCTCGCATTGCACGGTAATCAACATACAGGACTGCGCATACTGCCAGGCATGAATGCCAATCCCGGCCATTTTCCGCACCTGAGAATTTGCACCATCCGCGCCGATAACCAGCTTCGCGCTGATTTTTTCACCGTCTGCCAGTTCAAGTTCATGCCGATCGTGATGTTGATGCAAAGAGAGAAGCGACGCCGGCACGCGCAGCGTAACTTTAGGGTGAACTTCCAGCGCCTGCCAGAGCGCCTGTTGCAGGACCGTGTTCTCCACCATATAGCCCAACAAAGGCAGCTTAAGCTCGGCGGCATCAAACATCACATGGGCATTTTCCCATTCCCACGTTTCCAGACGACGGTAAGGATGGCTACGCATTCCCTGAACCGTATCCCAGACGCCCAGCCCTTTCAGCAACGACACGGAGGCGGAGCTAATGGCCGAAATTCTGACATCAGGCTGTCCGCCAGCAACAAACGGCGCAGGAGCGGCATGTTCAATCACCGTTACCGAAAATCCATGCTGCGCCAGTCCCAGCGCCAGCGCGCCGCCGACCATCCCCCCGCCGACAATGGCAATTTCCGTTGGTTGATTTGTCATGGTCAATTTTCCAGTTACATGTATTGTGTAAGTTTACAGGATTTTTTACCCCTTGAGGCTGACATCCGTCATACTGGTCACAACCGCGCCAAAGCAGTACACTATGCGCCCTGCATTTCAGCCACAATTTCGCAAGAGCAAGTCGATGACCAAAAAACTCCATATTAAAACCTGGGGCTGTCAGATGAACGAATACGATTCATCGAAGATGGCCGATCTGCTGGATGCCACTCATGGGTATCAACTGACTGACGTGGCGGAAGAAGCGGATGTGCTGCTGCTGAATACCTGCTCAATCCGTGAGAAGGCTCAGGAAAAAGTGTTCCATCAACTGGGCCGCTGGAAACTGTTAAAAGAGAAAAATCCCAAGCTCATCATTGGGGTCGGTGGCTGTGTTGCGTCTCAGGAAGGCGATCATATTCGCCAGCGTGCGCATTACGTCGATATTATTTTTGGGCCGCAAACGCTGCATCGCCTGCCGGAAATGATCAACAAAGTGCGTGGAAGCACGACCCGTAGCCCGGTGGTTGATATCAGTTTCCCGGAGATCGAAAAGTTCGACCGCCTGCCGGAACCGCGTGCTGAAGGTCCAAGCGCGTTTGTGTCCATCATGGAAGGTTGTAATAAATATTGTACTTACTGCGTGGTTCCCTACACCCGCGGTGAGGAAGTCAGCCGTCCGGCGGATGATATTCTGTTTGAAATCGCCCAGCTGGCAGCCCAAGGCGTGCGTGAAGTGAACCTGCTGGGGCAAAACGTGAACGCCTGGCGTGGTGAAAACTACGACGGCACGATCGGATCCTTTGCCGATCTGCTGCGTCTGGTAGCAGCAATCGACGGCATTGATCGTATCCGCTTCACCACCAGCCATCCGATCGAATTCACCGATGATATCGTTGAAGTTTATCGCGATACGCCAGAGTTGGTGAGCTTCCTGCACCTGCCGGTACAGAGCGGCTCAGACCGCGTACTGAACCTGATGGGACGTACCCACACGGCGCTGGAATACAAAGCGATCATCCGCAAACTGCGCGATGCGCGTCCGGATATCCAGATTAGCTCCGACTTCATCGTTGGCTTCCCAGGTGAAACCACGCAGGATTTCGAGCAGACCATGAAGCTGATCGCTGACGTCAATTTTGACATGAGCTACAGCTTTATCTTCTCTGCGCGTCCTGGCACCCCTGCCGCCGATATGGTTGATGACGTACCAGAAGAAGAGAAGAAACAGCGTCTGTACATTCTACAGGAGCGTATCAACCAGCAAGCTATGGCCTGGAGCCGTCGTATGGTTGGTACGACCCAGCGCATCCTGGTTGAAGGCACATCGCGTAAGAGCATTATGGAACTGTCAGGGCGTACCGAAAATAACCGCGTGGTGAACTTTGAAGGTACCCCGGATATGGTCGGTAAGTTTGTGGATGTTGAAATTACCGATGTCTGGACGAACTCCCTGCGCGGAAAAGTGGTGCGTACCGAAGACGAAATGGGCCTGCGCATCGCAGAATCCCCTGAATCGGTCATTGCGCGTACCCGCAAAGAAAACGATCTGGGTGTTGGTATTTATCAGCCTTAATCCTGCTGAAAGACGTAAAAAAGGCCCGATACCGCTACACTTATCGGGCCTACACTTCTGGGCTCGCTGTCCCGGCGGGCCTTGTAATCAGCCCTGGCATCCCCATATTTATTGCAATGCTTGCGCCTTTCCCCCATGGCGTGAATAATTTCCTTAGATGCCGGTAAATGTTCAGCGTCCGGCGAGACATGCATAAGAGGAACAGTTTGAACATAGACACTCGCGAAATCACCCTTGAACCCGCAGACAACGCCCGCCTGTTGAGCCTTTGCGGCCCATTTGATGACAACATCAAACAGCTGGAACGTCGCCTCGGCATCGAAATTAACCGCCGTGATAACCACTTTAAACTGACCGGCCGCCCAATTTGCGTCACCGCTGCGGCAGATATTTTACGTAGTCTGTACGTCGATACCGCCCCAATGCGCGGTCAGACACAGGACATCGAGCCTGAACAAATTCATCTGGCGATCAAAGAAGCGCGTGTGCTTGAGCAAAGCGCAGACAGCGTGCCTGAATTTGGCAAAGCGGTGAACATCAAAACCAAGCGCGGGGTAATTAAGCCGCGTACGCCGAACCAGGCACAGTACATTGCGAATATCCTCGATCACGACATCACCTTCGGCGTTGGCCCTGCGGGTACGGGTAAAACGTATCTCGCTGTTGCCGCTGCGGTTGATGCGCTTGAGCGTCAGGAGATCCGTCGTATTCTGCTGACCCGTCCGGCAGTGGAAGCGGGCGAAAAACTGGGATTCCTGCCGGGGGATCTCAGCCAGAAAGTCGATCCCTATTTACGACCGCTGTATGACGCGCTGTTCGAAATGCTCGGTTTTGAGAAGGTTGAAAAGCTGATTGAACGTAACGTCATTGAAGTTGCACCGCTGGCCTATATGCGCGGACGTACACTCAACGATGCGTTCATCATTCTTGATGAGAGCCAGAACACCACCATCGAACAGATGAAAATGTTCCTGACCCGTATCGGCTTTAACTCCAAAGCGGTTATCACCGGCGATATCACCCAGATTGACCTGCCGCGTAGCACCAAGTCCGGTCTGCGTCATGCCATTGAAGTGCTGGCTGAGGTCGACGAGATTAGTTTTAATTTCTTCCATAGCGAAGACGTGGTTCGCCATCCGGTGGTGGCTCGTATCGTCACGGCGTATGAAGCCTGGGAAGAAGCAGAACAGAAACGTAAAGCCGAGCAGGCTGCAGAACGCAAGCGCGAAGCTCAGGAGCAGGAACAAAAATGAGTCAGGTTATTCTCGATTTACAGCTGGCATGTGAAGACGAATCCGGTTTACCCACAGAAAGTCAGTTTCAGGGGTGGCTGGATGCGGTGATCCCGCAGTTTCAGGAAGAGTCTGAAGTAACCATTCGTCTGGTCGATGACGCGGAAAGCCATGAGCTCAACCTGACCTATCGCGGGAAAGATAAATCCACCAACGTGCTCTCTTTCCCGTTTGAAGCCCCGCCGGGCATTGAGATGCCGCTGCTGGGTGATTTGATCATCTGCCGTCAGGTCGTCGAGAAAGAAGCGCAGGAACAAGGTAAGCCGCTTGAGGCCCACTGGGCGCACATGGTGGTGCACGGAAGCTTGCATTTACTCGGCTACGACCATATCGAAGACGATGAAGCGGAGGAAATGGAATCCCTCGAAACAGAGATTATGCTTGCTCTGGGCTATGAGGATCCGTACATTGCCGAGAAGATTGCAGAATAGTAGCTTGCCGGATGGCGGCGCTTACGCCTTATCCGGCCTACATTCATGCCTTTCGTAGGCCTGATAAGCATAGCGCCATCAGGCAAAACATGCCGTCAACAGCTGAGTATACGCATGACGCGCTTTGTATTAACTAACATGAGAACCCATACGACGCCATGAGCGACGACAATTCACACAGTAGTGACACCTTAAACAGCAAAAAGGGATTTTTTTCCCTGTTACTGAGCCAACTTTTCCACGGTGAACCGAAAAACCGCGACGAACTGTTGGAGCTGATCCGTGATTCCGGGCAAAACGACCTTATCGATGAAGATACGCGCGATATGCTCGAAGGGGTAATGGATATTGCGGACCAACGCGTGCGCGACATCATGATCCCTCGCTCTCAGATGATTACCCTGAAACGCAACCAGACCCTGGATGAATGTCTCGATGTCATTATCGAGTCTGCTCACTCGCGTTTCCCGGTGATTAGCGAAGACAAAGATCACATTGAAGGGATTCTGATGGCCAAAGATTTGCTGCCGTTTATGCGCAGCGATGCCGAAGCCTTCAGCATGGAGAAAGTGTTACGCCAGGCGGTTGTCGTACCTGAAAGCAAGCGGGTTGACCGCATGCTGAAAGAGTTCCGCTCCCAGCGTTATCATATGGCTATCGTCATCGACGAGTTTGGCGGTGTCTCAGGTCTGGTGACCATTGAGGACATCCTTGAACTGATTGTCGGTGAAATTGAAGATGAGTACGACGAAGAAGACGATATTGATTTCCGTCAGCTCAGTCGCCACACCTGGACTATTCGCGCGCTGGCATCGATTGAAGACTTCAACGAAGCTTTCGGGACCCACTTTAGCGACGAAGAAGTCGATACCATTGGCGGGCTGGTCATGCAGGCCTTTGGTCATCTGCCCGCGCGTGGGGAAACTATCGACATTGATGGTTACCAGTTTAAAGTGGCAATGGCCGACAGCCGCCGTATTATTCAGGTTCATGTCAGAATTCCGGACGACTCACCCCAGCCAAAACTGGACGAATAAACCCGAAACTGGATCTAAGACTACATGGCATTTGCCCCATTAATTGAACGCCAGCGCATTCGCCTGCTGCTGGCGTTATTATTCGGTGCCTGCGGGACACTGGCTTTCTCACCGTATGACATCTGGCCCGCTGCGATTGTTTCGCTGATGGGCCTGCAGGCTCTCACCTTCAACCGCCGTCCGCTCCAGTCTGCCGCTATCGGCTATTTCTGGGGACTGGGACTGTTTGGCTCAGGCATCAACTGGGTTTACGTCAGTATCGCGCAGTTTGGCGGTATGCCCGGACCGGTTAACATTTTCCTCGTGGTTCTGCTTGCCGCATACCTTTCCCTCTACACCGGTCTGTTTGCCGGCGTGTTGGCGCGCTTGTGGCCGAAAACCACCTGGCTGCGGGTGGCAATTGCCGCGCCGGTAGTCTGGCAAATCACGGAATTCCTGCGCGGTTGGGTACTGACCGGCTTCCCGTGGCTGCAGTTCGGTTATAGCCAGATCGACGGTCCGTTAAAGGGGCTGGCGCCGGTAATGGGCGTTGAGGCGATTAACTTCCTGCTGATAATGGTTAGCGGCCTGTTGGCGCTGGCGCTGGTGACACGTAACTGGAAGCCGCTGGTTGCCGCACTCGTGCTCTTTGCTCTGCCTTTTCCACTGCGCTATATCCAGTGGTACACGCTTGAGCCGGAAAAAACCACCCAGGTCTCGATGGTGCAGGGCGACATTCCGCAGTCGCTTAAATGGGATGAAGGTCAGTTACTCAACACCCTGAAGATTTATCTCGACGCCACCCAACCCGAGATGGGCAAATCACAGCTAATCATCTGGCCAGAATCTGCTATTCCGGATCTGGAAATTAACCAACAGCGTTTTCTGAGCATGATGGATGACCTGCTGAAATCGAAAAACAGCACACTGATTACCGGTATCGTGGACGCGCGTCTGAACAAACAGAATCGTTACGACACCTACAACACCATCATCACACTGGGTAAAGACAGTCCATACAGCTACGACTCCAGCAACCGCTACAACAAAAACCATCTGGTACCGTTTGGCGAGTTTGTCCCTCTGGAATCAATCCTGCGACCGTTAGCGCCGTTCTTTGACCTGCCAATGTCTTCGTTCAGCCGTGGGCCTTATGTGCAGCCGCAGCTGCATGCGCACGGCTTTAAGCTGACGGCTGCCATTTGCTACGAAATCATTCTTGGCGAACAGGTTCGGGATAACTTCCGTCCGGATACGGACTACCTGCTGACTATCTCCAACGATGCCTGGTTTGGTAAGTCCATTGGCCCGTGGCAGCACTTCCAGATGGCGCGGATGCGTTCCCTTGAGCTGGCGCGCCCCCTGTTGCGTAGCACCAACAATGGTATTACGGCGGTGATTGGTCCTCAGGGTGAGATTCAGGCGATGATCCCGCAGTTTACCCGTCAGGTTCTGACCACCAGCGTGACGCCAACCACGGGCCTGACCCCTTATGCCCGTACCGGTAACTGGCCGCTCTGGCTGCTGACCGCACTGTTTGGCTTTGGTGCGGTGGTAATGAGCCTGCGCCAACGTCGCAAATAAAACAGTGCCCCATCAAATTCAGGCCGGATAAGGCGGTACGCCGCCATCCGGCAGTTGTGCTGCATCTTGCCTGATGGCACTACGCTTATCAGGCCAACTCCCCTCCAAAAGACCATTCTGGCACGTCTATTGCTTTGTTCTACAAGGCAAACGCTGTTTTGGCTGAATGTGCAACCTGGTCGCACCAAAGTTGAGCGCCGGTAGCACCTGAAAAGTGCAACAAGATATTTTTGCCCCCAAATGGTGCGGCGCACTTCGCAAAAATAAACAATAACACAGCAAATTCTTTACATTCATCCAAACTAAATGTTAACAAACACATACAAGACTGCACGTTTTAGTAGCAAACAATAACAACATCACAATGGGTATCAATGCGTCCCTGGCGCAGACGATAAAGGAGTTGGATATGCAATTACGTAAGCTCGCCACTGCCATGCTGGTCATGGGAATGTCCGCCGGTCTGGCGCACGCAGAAGACGCAGCACCCGCGGCAGGCAGCACGCTGGATAAGATCGCCAAAAATGGCGTGATCGTGGTCGGTCACCGTGAATCATCGGTACCGTTTTCTTACTACGATAATCAGCAAAAAGTGGTCGGTTATTCACAGGATTACTCCAACGCGATCGTTGAAGCGGTGAAGAAAAAGCTGAACAAGCCCGATCTGCAGGTAAAACTGATCCCGATTACTTCACAAAACCGTATCCCGCTGCTGCAAAACGGTACCTTCGACTTTGAATGTGGATCCACCACCAACAACGTCGAGCGCCAGAAACAAGCAGCCTTCTCTGACACCATTTTCGTTGTCGGCACACGTCTGCTGGCGAAAAAAGGCGGCGACGTCAAAGATTTCGCTGACCTGAAAGGCAAAGCCGTGGTCGTGACTTCAGGTACCACCTCAGAAGTGCTGCTGCACAAGCTGAACGAAGAACAAAAAATGGACATGCGCATTATCAGCGCGAAAGACCACGGTGACTCTTTCCGTACTCTGGAAAGCGGTCGCGCCGTTGCCTTTATGATGGATGACGCCCTGCTGGCTGGCGAACGCGCGAAAGCGAAGAAACCAGACAACTGGGAGATCGTTGGCAAGCCACAGTCTCAGGAAGCTTACGGCTGTATGCTGCGCAAAGATGACCCTGAGTTCAAAAAGCTGATGGATGACACTATCGCCAAGGCGCAGACCTCAGGCGAAGCTGAGAAATGGTTTGATAAGTGGTTTAAAAATCCAATTCCACCGAAGAACCTGAACATGAATTTCGAACTGTCAGATGAGATGAAAGCCCTGTTCAAAGAACCGAATGATAAAGCGCTTAACTAACTAAAATAAATGGGAGGCTTCCCCTCCCTCTCGATTGCTACTCGGCACGGACAGACTATAAGCCTGATGGTCGTTCCCCATCAGGCCTGAAAACCGCAAAACGCCGAATAACAATCTTCGAGGGTAGCGCTGCTACCCTTTTTTTTCTGGAGTAGATTTATGTCTATAGACTGGAACTGGGGTATTTTTTTACAACAGGCCCCGTTCGGCAACACCACCTATCTCGGCTGGCTCTGGAGTGGTTTCCAGGTCACGGTCGCGTTATCTATCACCGCCTGGATTATCGCTTTCCTCATAGGCTCTTTATTCGGCATCTTACGTACCGTCCCAAATCGTTTCCTTTCCGGGATCGGCACGCTATACGTTGAGCTGTTTCGTAACGTCCCGCTCATCGTTCAGTTCTTTACCTGGTATCTGGTCATTCCTGAACTGCTGCCGGAAAACATTGGCATGTGGTTCAAGTCGGAACTGGATCCCAACATTCAGTTCTTCCTCTCATCCATGCTTTGTCTGGGGCTGTTTACCGCCGCGCGCGTCTGTGAGCAGGTTCGCGCAGCGATTCAGTCCCTGCCTCGCGGGCAGAAAAACGCCGCGCTGGCGATGGGGCTGACTTTGCCGCAGACCTACCGCTATGTGCTGCTGCCAAACGCATACCGCGTGATTGTTCCGCCAATGACCTCAGAGATGATGAACCTGGTGAAGAACTCCGCGATCGCCTCTACCATCGGCCTGGTCGATATGGCGGCGCAGGCGGGAAAACTATTGGATTACTCCGCCCACGCATGGGAGTCGTTTACCGCCATCACGCTGGCCTACGTCCTGATTAACGCCGTCATCATGCTGGTGATGAATCTCGTCGAACGCAAAATCCGCCTGCCTGGCAATTTGGGAGGCAAATAATGTACGAATTTGACTGGAGTTCTATCGTCCCTTCCCTGCCGTATCTGCTGGACGGGCTGATCATCACCCTGAAAATCACCGTTACGGCGGTCGTCATTGGTATTGTCTGGGGAACCATCCTTGCAGTAATGCGTCTGTCCAGCTTCGCGCCGATTGCCTGGTTTGCGAAAGGCTACGTCAACGTATTTCGTTCTATTCCGCTGGTCATGGTGCTGCTGTGGTTCTACCTGATTGTGCCCGGCTTTTTGCAAAACGTACTGGGTCTGTCGCCTAAAACCGATATTCGCCTGATCTCAGCGATGGTCGCGTTTTCGATGTTTGAAGCTGCGTACTATTCCGAGATTATCCGTGCCGGTATCCAGAGTATTTCTCGTGGGCAATCCAGCGCCGCGCTGGCGCTGGGGATGACACACTGGCAGTCGATGAAGCTGATCATTCTGCCACAGGCCTTCCGCGCGATGGTACCACTGCTGCTGACCCAGGGCATCGTACTGTTCCAGGATACCTCGCTGGTCTATGTATTGAGTCTGGCAGACTTCTTCCGTACCGCCTCCACCATTGGCGAGCGTGACGGCACACAGGTTGAAATGATCCTGTTTGCTGGCGCCGTTTATTTTGTATTCAGTCTGAGCGCATCGTTGTTGGTCAGCTATTTGAAGAAAAGGACAGTTTAATGATTACCCTGAAAAATGTTTCTAAATGGTATGGTCACTTTCAGGTGCTGACCGACTGCTCCACGGAAGTGAAAAAAGGTGAAGTGGTGGTGGTCTGCGGCCCGTCAGGTTCAGGTAAATCAACGCTTATCAAAACGGTGAACGGGTTGGAGCCGGTACAACAGGGCGTCATCACCGTTGATGGTACCGTGGTGAATGATAAAAAAACCGATCTGGCCAAACTGCGCTCTCGTGTTGGTATGGTGTTCCAGCACTTTGAACTGTTCCCACATCTGTCGATCATTGAGAACCTGACTCTGGCGCAGGTAAAAGTGCTTAAGCGCGATAAAAAGCCGGCCCGCGACAAAGCGCAAAAGTTACTGGAACGCGTTGGCCTGTCGGCACATGCCGAGAAGTTCCCGGCCCAACTCTCCGGGGGCCAGCAACAGCGTGTCGCTATCGCCCGGGCACTATGTATGGATCCTATTGCCATGCTGTTTGACGAACCGACATCGGCGCTTGATCCTGAAATGATCAACGAAGTACTGGACGTTATGGTTGAACTGGCCAATGAAGGGATGACCATGATGGTGGTGACCCATGAAATGGGCTTTGCGCGTAAAGTGGCGAACCGGGTGATCTTCATGGATGAAGGGAAAATTGTTGAAGACTCACCGAAAGAAGAGTTCTTCGCTAATCCGAAATCGGACCGCGCCAAAGACTTCCTCGCGAAAATCCTGCACTAATCTTGCTGGCGCGCATCTCCATGTGCGCGCCACCTCACGCTTTATCCCTTCGCCTCTCGAAACACATACAGCCCAGCGTTAACCTTGTCACAAAGTCCCACTTACAAGGAGCAACAATGGCACTTCCGATCCTGTTTGATTGCGATCCAGGTCATGACGACGCTATCGCAATTGTACTCGCCCTCGCCTCACCTGAACTGGATGTGAAAGCGATAACCTCGTCAGCCGGGAATCAGACTCCCGACAAAACGCTGCGTAACGTATTGCGCATGCTAACGTTGCTCAAGCGTACAGATATTCCCGTCGCCGGTGGCGCTGTGAAACCACTGATGCGCGATCTGATTATCGCCGATAACGTCCATGGCGAGAGTGGGCTGGATGGTCCGGCGCTGCCGGAACCCACTTTTGCGCCACAAGACTGTACCGCTGTGGAACTGATGGCGAAAACCCTGCGTGAAAGCCCGGAACCGATGACGATTGTCTCCACCGGCCCGCAAACTAACGTGGCATTGCTACTGAATAGCCATCCTGAGCTGCACGCCAAAATCGACCGTATCGTGATTATGGGTGGTGCAATGGGCCTCGGAAACTGGACACCCGCCGCCGAGTTCAACATCTTTGTGGATCCCGAAGCTGCGGAGATCGTATTCCAGTCGGGTATTCCGGTGGTGATGGCTGGTCTGGACGTGACGCATAAAGCGCAAATACATCGTGAAGATACCGAACGGTTCCGCGCTATTGGCAATCCTGTTTCAACGATCGTTGCTGAACTACTCGATTTCTTCTTTGAATATCACAAAGACGAAAAATGGGGATTCATCGGCGCACCGCTGCATGACCCATGTACCATTGCCTGGCTGCTGAAACCTGAACTGTTTACCACCGTTGAACGCTGGGTTGGCGTGGAAACTCAGGGTAAATATACCCAGGGAATGACCGTGGTGGACTACTACTTCCTGAGCGGCAATAAGCCAAACGCCACCGTGATGGTGGATGTTGATCGCCAGGGGTTTGTCGATTTGCTGGCAGAACGGCTGAAGTTTTACGCCTAATACACGCCGGATGCCGCTAACGCTTATCCGGCCTACAAAATCGTGCAATTTGCAGGCCGGAGAAGACGCTTTGCGTCGCCATCCGGCAATAAGCAATTACGGTTCAAACGGTCGGCGCTGAAACTGATCGTGTCCGCATTTCGGACACAGCGGCAGCACATCCGGGGTGTAAACCGCTAAATGGAAGTGGCACTTCTCGCAGACCAGATTACCTAATCCGACCACCTCGCCGCTGTGATAAACACCGTGATGACTGAGGTCCTGGAACACTTCGCGCCATTCGAGCTGCGTTTTATCGGTAATATCGGCCAGTTCCTGCCAGATACTCTCCTTGATAACCCGCATAAAGACGCTGTCTGTCTCCTCATCGAGACTTTCTTCATAGCTCAGAGCAAACTCTTCCAGGTCACGTCTGACGGCCCGAGTGAGCTCTTCCACCTCGGTTCGCGTTAACTCCCCGGTCTGCATAACTCGTTGACGCGCCTGCTCCACCAACGCATCGATATCGCGTTCGCCATTACGCAGACGTTCGCTCAGTGAAGCTACCAGTTCACGGTAATATTGAGCAACCTTGTTCATCGCTTCGCCTCCTGGGTCGTTAACTGTCTATAATAATAGACGTTATTTACGCTACGCTTTGCAAGACTGTCCACAGAGTGTGTAAATTCGTGCAAGAATTATCCTTGCGGGAATTCAACGCTGAATGCGCGAAAGGCTGTTTTGGCGCGGGCGTTTGGGCTATGCTATGCGGATCTGAAACACCACATCTAGAGCTACGTTTGTAGCTGTATTGAAAACAGGACCACTGGCTGCCATGCAAGAGCAATACCGCCCGGAAGAGATAGAATCCAAAGTACAGCTTCACTGGGATGAGAAGCGCACATTTGAAGTTACCGAAGACGAGAGCAAAGAGAAGTATTACTGCCTGTCTATGCTTCCCTATCCTTCTGGTCGACTACACATGGGCCACGTACGTAACTACACCATCGGTGACGTGATCGCCCGCTACCAGCGCATGCTGGGCAAAAACGTACTGCAGCCAATTGGCTGGGATGCGTTCGGTCTGCCAGCAGAAGGTGCTGCGGTTAAAAACAACACCGCGCCGGCACCGTGGACGTACGACAACATCGCATACATGAAAAACCAGCTCAAAATGCTGGGTTTCGGTTACGACTGGAGCCGTGAGCTGGCGACCTGCACCCCGGAATATTACCGTTGGGAACAGAAATTCTTCACCGAGCTGTACAAAAAAGGCCTGGTGTACAAGAAAACGTCTGCTGTCAACTGGTGCCCGAATGACCAGACCGTACTGGCGAACGAACAGGTTATCGACGGATGCTGCTGGCGTTGTGATACCAAAGTCGAGCGTAAAGAGATCCCGCAGTGGTTCATCAAAATCACCGCTTACGCTGACGAACTGCTGCGTGACCTGGATAACCTGGATCACTGGCCTGACACCGTGAAAACGATGCAGCGCAACTGGATTGGCCGTTCTGAAGGCGTAGAAATCACCTTCGATGTGAACGATTACGACAACACGCTGACCGTTTACACAACCCGTCCGGACACCTTTATGGGTGCGACCTATCTGGCCGTTGCCGCAGGTCACCCGCTGGCGCAGAAAGCCGCTGCAAATAACCCGGAACTGGCCGCCTTCATTGACGAATGCCGCAACACCAAGGTTGCTGAAGCCGAAATGGCAACCATGGAGAAGAAAGGCGTCGACACGGGCTTTAAAGCCGTTCACCCGCTGACTGGCGAAGAGATCCCGGTTTGGGCAGCAAACTTCGTCCTGATGGAATACGGTACGGGCGCAGTCATGGCCGTTCCGGGCCACGATCAACGCGATTACGAGTTTGCGACTAAATATGGCCTGACCATCAAGCCAGTAATTCTGACCGCTGAAGGCGCAGAGCCGGATCTGTCCGAACAAGCTCTGACCGAAAAAGGGGTACTGTTTAACTCCGGTGAGTTTGACGGCCTCGACTTCGAAGCAGCCTTCAATGCCATTGCTGACAAGCTGGTGGCTCTTGGCGTGGGTGAGCGTAAAGTAAACTACCGTCTGCGTGACTGGGGTGTTTCCCGTCAGCGTTACTGGGGCGCGCCGATTCCGATGGTGACATTGGAAGACGGTACCGTACTGCCGACGCCAGAAGACCAGTTGCCGGTTATTCTGCCGGAAGACGTGGTTATGGATGGTATTACCAGCCCAATCAAAGCCGATCCGGAGTGGGCAAAAACCACCGTTAACGGCATGCCTGCACTGCGCGAAACCGACACTTTCGATACTTTTATGGAATCCTCCTGGTACTACGCGCGCTACACCTGCCCGCAGTACAACGAAGGGATGCTGGATCCAGAAGCTGCAAACTACTGGCTGCCGGTTGATATCTACATTGGTGGTATTGAACACGCCATCATGCACCTGCTCTACTTCCGCTTCTTCCACAAGCTGATGCGCGATGCGGGTATGGTCAACTCTGACGAACCGGCTAAACAGCTGCTGTGCCAGGGTATGGTGCTGGCCGATGCGTTCTATTACGTTGGTGCAAACGGTGAGCGTAACTGGGTTTCTCCGGTTGATGCCATCGTTGAGCGCGACGAGAAAGGTCGTATCGTCAAAGCTCAGGACGCAGAAGGCCATGAACTGGTGTATACCGGCATGAGCAAAATGTCCAAGTCGAAAAATAACGGTATCGACCCGCAGGTTATGGTTGAACGTTACGGCGCCGACACCGTACGTCTGTTCATGATGTTCGCTTCTCCGGCTGATATGACGCTGGAATGGCAAGAATCCGGCGTTGAAGGGGCGAACCGCTTCCTGAAACGTGTCTGGAAGCTGGTTTACGAACATACCTCCAAAGGTGATGTAGCTGAACTGAACGTTGATGTGTTGAGCGAAGACCAAAAAGCGTTGCGTCGCGACGTGCATAAAACCATTGCTAAAGTGACCGATGATATTGGTCGTCGTCAGACCTTTAACACCGCAATTGCGGCGATTATGGAGCTGATGAACAAGCTGGCGAAAGCACCGCAGGAAGACGAGCAGGACCGCGCCCTGATGCAGGAAGCGCTGCTGGCCGTTGTACGCATGCTCAACCCGTTCACCCCACACGTTTGCTTCACGATGTGGCAGGCGCTGAAAGGCGAAGGCGATATCGACAATGCGCCGTGGCCGGTAGCTGACGAAGCAGCAATGGTTGAAGACTCGACGTTGGTTGTTGTTCAGGTGAACGGTAAAGTCCGTGGCAAAATTACCGTTCCGGTAAATGCCACTGAAGAGCAGGTTCGTGAACGTGCTGGCCAGGAGCATCTGGTGGCAAAATATCTTGATGGCGTTACCGTACGTAAAGTGATTTATGTACCGGGTAAACTCCTCAATCTGGTCGTTGGCTAAGCGCGGGAGGAAGCGTGCGACTTCTGACAACATTGTTGTTATCTCTGGCGGTGCTTGTCACCGCCGGGTGTGGCTGGCATCTGCGTAGTACTACGCAGGTTCCACCCTCAATGAAAACCATGATCCTGAACTCTGGCGATCCGAACGGCCCGTTAAGCCGTGCGGTCCGTAACCAGCTGCGTCTGAACGGTGTGACGCTGCTTGAAGACGGTACAATGCGTAAAGACGTAACATCCTTACGTCTTGGCGCGGTCAGCATTTCGCAGGATACGGCGTCGGTATTCCAGAACGGTCAAACGGCTGAATACCAGATGGTGATGTCCGTTAGCGCTACTGTGCTGATTCCAGGTCATGATATATACCCAATCAGCGCCAAAGTTTATCGTTCGTTCTTTGACAACCCACAGGCTGCACTGGCGAAGGATAACGAGCAGGACATGATCATCAAAGAGATGTATGACAAAGCTGCTGAACAGTTAATTCGTAAGCTGCCAAGCGTACATCTGGCTGATACTCTGTCATCCAATGCTGATGATGATGCTAAGCCAGCTGCGACAAAAGCCGCAGAGCCTGCGTCATCTCCGGCGCGTGTCTCCACCACGCTGGGTAACTGATGCTCAAGTTGTACCCTGAACAACTCCGCGCACAGCTCAATGAAGGGCTGCGCGCGGCGTATTTGCTCTTAGGTAACGATCCCCTCTTATTGCAGGAAAGCCAGGATGCCATCCGTCAGGCTGCTGCCCCACAAGGGTTCGAAGAACACCACGCCTTCACTCTGGACAACAGCACCGACTGGGGAGAGATTTTTTCACTCTGCCAGGCGATGAGCCTGTTTGCCAACCGTCAAACCCTGCTCCTGCAACTGCCTGAAAATGGCCCCAATGCCGCCATTAACGAACAGCTTGCTTCACTCGTCACACTGCTACATAACGACCTGCTGCTGATTGTTCGTGGTAACAAGCTGACTAAAGCGCAGGAAAACGCCGCATGGTATACCGGACTTGCCAATAATGCGGTGCAGGTCAGCTGCCAGACGCCGGAGCAAGCACAGCTCCCGCGTTGGGTCGCCGCGAGGGCTAAACTCAATAACCTGCAACTGGATGACGCAGCCAATCAGCTGTTGTGCTATTGCTATGAAGGTAACCTGTTAGCACTGGCGCAAGCGCTGGAACGGTTAGCATTGCTTTGGCCTGATGGCAAACTAACGCTGCCTCGCGTAGAGAAAGCCGTTAACGATGCAGCGCACTTTACCCCGTTCCACTGGGTGGATGCGTTGCTGATGGGCAAAAGCAAACGCGCGCTGCACATTCTGCAACAGCTACGTCTGGAAGGCAGTGAGCCGGTTATTTTGCTGCGTACGATACAGCGTGAATTGCTGTTGCTGGTCAACCTAAAACGGCAGTCGGCGAATACCCCCTTGCGCACGTTGTTTGATAAACACCGGGTGTGGCAAAATCGCCGGGGCATGATGGGTGATGCGCTAAACCGGCTGAACCCGGCACAGTTGCGTCAGGCGGTAACGCTGTTAACGCGTACGGAAATTACGCTTAAACAAGACTATGGTCAGTCAGTGTGGGCGGAACTTGAGGGACTGTCCCTTTTGCTCTGCCATAAATCACTGGCCGATGTTTTTATTGATGGTTGATATGAAATCATTGCAGGCTATGTTCGGCGGCACCTTTGATCCGGTGCATTATGGTCATCTTAAACCGGTTGAAATTCTGGCGAATCTGATTGGTCTTTCCCGGGTCATCATCATGCCCAATAACGTGCCGCCGCATCGCGCGCAGCCTGAAGCGTCCGGTGAGCAACGTAAGCGCATGGTTGAACTGGCCATTGCTGATAAACCGCTGTTTTCCCTGGATGAACGCGAACTGAAACGCGACACGGCCTCCTACACCGCGCAAACGCTAAAAGAGTGGCGCGAGGAACAAGGCCCGAACGTGCCGTTAGCGTTTATCATTGGTCAGGATTCGCTGCTGACCTTCCCTTCCTGGCACGACTACCACACGATTCTGGATAATACCCATCTCATCGTGTGCCGACGTCCAGGTTATCCTCTCGAAATGACGCAGGAAAAGCACCAGCAATGGCTGGAGGATCACCTGACTCATTCGCCGGATGACCTGCACAACCTGCCTTGCGGAAAAATCTACCTGGCCGAAACGCCGTGGTTCAACATCTCCGCCACGCTCATTCGCGAGCGCCTGGAAAAAGGCGAGCCGTGCGACGACCTGATGCCAGGCGCAGTGCTTGACTATATCAATCAGCAGGGGTTGTATCGCTAAGCGTGTTGTTTAATGCCGCCAGCAGGCGGTCATTTTCTTCCTGACTGCGAACAGCAACTCGGTAATAACGCGCGTCCAACCCAGGGTAATTGGCACAACTGCGAATCAAGACATGCTGTTCCAGCAACATCCGTTGCAAATCAATATCCGCGCGATCGCAGCGTAATAAACGATAATTTGCCTGGCCGGGATACACCGTCAGGCCAGGCAGGTTTTGTAGCTGTTGCTCAAACCGCGCACCCTCTTGTTCCAGCCATTTCCACGTCGCCTGCTGATAAGCGCTGTCGCGTAAAATAATCTCGCCGGCCAGAGCAGCAAACGCATTAATTGACCACGGCATTTGTCGGCTGCGCATATGTACAACGGCCTGCTCGTTACTGTTGACCAGATACCCCAGACGCAGCCCCGGTATCGCATAGAACTTGGTGAGCGAGCGCAGCACCCAAATATGCGGGTTATCCCGAAGTAGCGGAATAAACCCCGGCTCCCCGGCAATAAAATCGATAAACGCTTCATCAAGGATCAGATTGATCCCAAGCCGCTCACAACGTGAGGCAATCTCACGTAGCAGGCGGTTATCCGGTAGTAACCCGGTGGGGTTGTTGGGCGTGCAGAGAAACAGGCAGTCCAGCTCTGAGGTTAACGCATCGAGGATCGCATCGGTAAGCTGCCAGCCATCGCCTTCGCGCAGCGCAAACTCATGGATCGTACAGTCTCTCCATTGCAGCGCCCGACGATATTCAGCAAACCCAGGCGTCACGATCATCGCGTGGCGTGGCTTCAGGCCATCTACCAGGGTAAAAATAGACTCGGTCTCACCGTTTCCGGCCAGGATCCACGAGGCCGGAATCTGATGATGCTCCGCCAGCGCTGCATGCAGTTGCGCGTAATCGACATCCGGGTAACGCTCCGCGCAGTCCATATTGTCGATAATTGCGCGTTTTAAACCTGCTGGCATACCCAGCGGATTAATATTCGCGCTAAAATCCAGCAATTGCTCAGGCGAGACGCCCAACAGTTCGGCGGCTTCTCGGGTATTACCACCATGCGCGCTCTTCAATAAAGACATCGTGCCGCTCCACGTAAAAAAAGGTATTTTAGTGAAAAATCTCTGCGCAATCAGGGCAAACATCATGTTTTGTGCGAATAACCCCGAGAGGAAAAAATGAGACTCTGGTTGGTACGTCATGGCGAAACCGAAGCCAACGTCGCGGGTTTATATAGCGGCCACGCTCCCACACCACTAACAGAACGGGGAATAGCTCAGGCGCAAACGCTGAGTACGCTGTTACGCAATGTGCCTGTCGACAACGTTCTGTGCAGCGAGCTGGAGCGCGCCCGCCATACAACGCAGTTGATCTTAGCCGATCGCGAGATTCCTGTGCGTAACATGCCTGAGCTCAATGAGATGTTTTTTGGCGACTGGGAAATGCGCCACCATCGAGATCTGGCGCGCGAAGACGCCGAAAACTACGCCGTGTGGTGTAACGACTGGCAGAACGCGACGCCCACTAATGGCGAAGGTTTTCAGGCATTTTCCCTGCGCGTGGAACGCTTCATTGCTCAACTCGATGATTACAAAATGTGCCAAAACCTGCTGGTGGTGAGTCATCAGGGTGTACTGAGCGTGTTGATCGCCCGTTTGTTGTCCATGCCGGCAGCAGCAATGTGGCATTTTCGCGTCGAACAAGGTTGCTGGAGCGCGATTGATTTTTGCGACGATTTTGCGGTTCTGAAAGTACTTAACAGCCGGGCTGTATGGTACGACGGAGAGTGAAAGCACTGTTTTTTCTGCCGAAGGGCTTCTCTCCCATTGACACCCCATGACAGGCTGTTATTCTCCGCAACCTGACTTTTCCCGCCCTTCAGAGCTTTGCAGAAATTGTTTTACAAAAATGGCGATGCATTCTGCGGCGTGGGGTGGGATGATAGCGCACTTCACAAGCGCTTTCGGAGACATTTGTCCCGATATCGCCTCTGGTTCAGGTATACTAACAGACGTTTTTAACTATTTTCACCCAGGGGGAACACTTGCAGGGTAAAGCACTTCAGGATTTTGTAATCGACAAAATTGATGACCTGAAAGGTCAAGACATCATCGCCTTAGACGTTCAGGGCAAATCCAGCATCACTGATTGCATGATTATCTGTACTGGCACGTCCAGCCGTCATGTAATGTCTATCGCAGACCACGTTGTTCAGGAGTCCCGCACTGCTGGTCTGCTGCCGCTCGGCGTAGAAGGCGAGAACGTCGCAGACTGGATCGTCGTTGACCTCGGCGATGTGATTGTCCACGTGATGCAGGAAGAAAGCCGTCGCCTGTATGAACTGGAAAAACTCTGGAGTTAATGCGTGAAGCTGCAACTTGTCGCTGTGGGTACGAAAATGCCTGACTGGGTGCAAACCGGTTTTACGGAGTATCTCCGTCGGTTTCCGAAAGATATGCCCTTTGAGCTGATCGAAATCCCGGCAGGAAAACGCGGCAAGAACGCGGATATTAAACGCATTCTCGACAAAGAGGGTGAACAGATGCTGGCTGCCGCAGGCAAAAACCGCATCGTCACCCTTGATATCCCTGGCAAACCCTGGGACACGCCGCAGCTGGCGACCGAACTGGAACGCTGGAAACTGGACGGTCGTGACGTCAGTTTGTTGATTGGTGGGCCGGAAGGTCTTTCTCCTGCCTGTAAAGCAGCAGCGGAACAAAGCTGGTCACTCTCAGCGTTAACCCTTCCTCACCCTCTTGTTCGGGTTCTGGTTGCGGAGAGTCTGTACAGGGCGTGGAGCATTACCACCAACCATCCTTATCACCGTGAGTGATCATTGATTCTTGAGTAGATTAAGCAGCGGATGAAACTACAGAATTCTTTTCGCGACTATTCGGCTGAGTCTGCGCTGTTTGTGCGCCGGGCGCTGGTCGCTTTTTTGGGGATTTTGCTGCTCACCGGCGTGCTGATCGCCAACCTTTATAATCTGCAAATCGTTCGCTTTACTGATTATCAGACTCGCTCGAACGAAAACCGCATCAAACTGGTGCCTATCGCCCCCAGTCGCGGCATCATTTATGACCGTAACGGAATTCCGCTCGCCCTTAACCGCACCATTTATCAGATAGAAATGATGCCAGAAAAGGTCGACAACGTTCAGGATACCCTCGACGCGCTGCGTAACGTCGTAGACCTGACGGACGATGACATTGCCGCCTTTAAAAAAGAGCGCGCCCGTTCACACCGTTTCACATCCATTCCGGTAAAAACTAACCTGAGTGAAGTTCAGGTCGCACGCTTTGCCGTTAATCAATATCGCTTTCCTGGCGTCGAAGTTAAAGGTTATAAACGCCGCTACTACCCCTACGGCTCTGCGCTGACCCATGTCATTGGCTACGTATCAAAAATCAACGATAAAGACGTAGACCGCCTGGACAAAGACGGCAAACTGGCTAACTACGCGGCGACGCACGACATCGGCAAGCTGGGTATTGAACGTTATTACGAAGATGTACTTCACGGCCAGACCGGTTATGAAGAGGTTGAAGTGAACAACCGCGGCCGCGTCATTCGCCAGCTGAAAGAAGTGGCGCCGCAGGCCGGGCACGATATCTATCTCACCCTCGATTTGAAACTCCAGCAGTACATTGAAACGCTGCTGGCGGGCAGTCGAGCCGCCGTGGTGGTTACCGACCCGCGTACCGGCGGCGTTCTCGCGCTGGTGTCCATGCCGAGCTACGACCCGAACCTGTTTGTCGATGGTATCTCCAGTAAAGATTACTCCGGGTTGCTCAATGACCCGAACACCCCATTGGTTAACCGCGCCACGCAGGGTGTTTACCCTCCTGCTTCGACAGTTAAACCTTACGTCGCGGTTTCTGCATTAAGTGCAGGTGTCATCACCCGCAATACTGGTCTGTTCGATCCAGGTTGGTGGCAATTACCGGGCTCTGAAAAACGTTACCGTGACTGGAAAAAATGGGGGCACGGCCATCTGAACATCACCCGTTCTCTGGAAGAGTCGGCGGATACGTTTTTCTATCAAATCGCCTATGATATGGGGATAGACCGACTTTCAGAGTGGATGAGCAAATTCGGCTACGGCAAATATACGGGTATCGATCTCGCTGAAGAACGCTCCGGCAATATGCCTACCCGCGAGTGGAAGCAAAAACGGTTTAAAAAGCCATGGTACCAGGGTGATACCATTCCGGTCGGCATCGGTCAGGGTTACTGGACTGCAACCCCAATCCAGATGAGTAAAGCGCTGATGATCCTTATCAACGACGGTTTGATAAAAGTTCCGCATCTGTTGATGAGCACGGCAGAAAATGGCAAGCAGGTTCCGTGGGTACAGCCGCACGAACCGCCCGTTGGTGATATTCATTCTGGATACTGGGAAATCGCGAAAGACGGCATGTACGGTGTAGCAAACCGCCCTAACGGTACTGCGCACAAGTATTTCGCTAGCGCACCTTACAAAATTGCGGCGAAATCCGGTACTGCCCAGGTCTTTGGCCTGAAAGCCAATGAAACCTATAACGCGCACAAGATCGCCGAGCGCTTACGTGACCACAAGCTGATGACGGCCTTCGCACCCTATGATAAGCCCCAGGTTGCTGTCGCCATAATCCTTGAAAACGGTGGCGCGGGCCCGGCTGTGGGTACCATTATGCGCCAGATCCTTGACCACATTATGTTGGGCGACAACAACACCAATCTGCCTGCAGAAAACCCCGCGGTTGCAGCAGCGGAGGACCAATAATCGTGACGGATAATCCGAACAAAAAAACATTCTGGGACAAAATCCACATCGATCCCACGATGTTGCTTATTTTGCTGGCGCTGCTGGTTTACAGCTCGCTGGTCATCTGGAGTGCCAGCGGCCAGGATATCGGCATGATGGAGCGCAAGGTCGGCCAGATCGCAATGGGCCTGGTCATCATGGTGGTGATGGCGCAAATCCCGCCCCGGGTTTATGAAGGCTGGGCACCCTATCTCTATATTTTCTGCATAATCCTGTTGGTGGCGGTAGATGCCTTCGGCGCGATATCCAAAGGGGCACAGCGCTGGCTGGATTTGGGTATTGTGCGTTTTCAGCCTTCCGAAATTGCCAAGATTGCCGTGCCGCTGATGGTCGCACGCTTCATCAACCGTGATGTTTGCCCGCCATCGCTAAAAAATACCGCCATTGCACTGGTGCTGATATTTATGCCCACCCTGCTGGTGGCCGCTCAGCCTGACCTCGGTACCTCAATACTGGTCGCCCTTTCCGGTCTGTTTGTTCTGTTCCTTTCTGGTTTAAGCTGGCGTTTAATCGGTGTTGCGGTGGTTCTGGTTGCGGCGTTTATCCCGATACTGTGGTTCTTCCTGATGCATGATTACCAGCGTCAGCGCGTCATGATGTTGCTCGATCCGGAAACCGATCCACTGGGTGCGGGTTATCATATTATTCAGTCTAAAATTGCTATTGGCTCCGGCGGTCTACGCGGCAAGGGCTGGCTGCACGGTACACAGTCGCAGCTTGAGTTTTTACCCGAACGTCACACGGACTTTATCTTCGCGGTATTAGCAGAAGAGCTGGGTCTGGTAGGGATCTTAATTCTGCTTGCGCTGTACATTTTGCTGATTATGCGCGGATTATGGATCGCTGCCCACGCGCAAACCACCTTTGGTCGCGTCATGGCAGGTGGTTTAATGTTGATATTATTCGTTTATGTCTTCGTAAATATTGGTATGGTGAGCGGTATTCTGCCCGTGGTTGGCGTTCCTCTCCCACTGGTCAGTTACGGAGGCTCGGCACTTATCGTGCTGATGGCCGGGTTCGGGATTGTTATGTCGATCCACACCCATAGAAAAATGTTGTCGAAAAGCGTGTAAGGGGTACGCAATGCGTAAGCAGTGGCTTGGTATCTGCATCGCAGCAGGAATGCTCGCGGCGTGTTCGAGTGATGATGGTCAGCAACAGGGTGCTGTCGCGCCGCAGCCTGCGGTGTGCAATGGTCCGATTGTTGAAATCAGCGGGGCCGATCCGCGCTTTGAACCCCTGAACCCAACGGCGAATCAGGACTATCAACGTGATGGTAAGAGCTACAAAATCGTCCAGGATCCTTCCCGCTTTAGCCAGGCAGGACTTGCCGCTATCTATGATGCGGAACCCGGAAGCAACTTAACCGCGTCTGGTGAAGCGTTCGACCCGATGCAACTGACCGCAGCGCATCCCACGCTGCCAGTCCCAAGCTATGCCAGAGTAACTAACCTGGCAAACGGCAGGATGATTGTCGTGCGCATAAACGATCGCGGCCCTTATGGCAACGATCGCGTGATTTCACTTTCACGTGCAGCAGCAGACCGGCTGAATACCTCCAACAACACCAAAGTGCGTATCGACCCGATCATCGTCGCCCAGGATGGTTCATTGTCCGGTCCGGGTATGGCGTGTACGACAGTCGCAAAGCAAACCTATGCCCTGCCCGCGCGTCCTGATTTAAGCGGTGGCGGTAATATGGGAAGTATGCCTTCGCCATCGGATGCGGGTCAGCCGCAAGGCGATATTCGTCCGATCAGCAATTCCACGCTGAAAAGCGATGATCCAACCGGTGCGCCAGTGAACAGCGGTGGATTCCTCGGTGCACCAACCACCCTCGCCGCAGGCGTGCTGGAAGGTAGCGAGCCGACTCCGGCTCCGCAACCGACCATCACCGCACCGGCAACACCAACCGCACCAGCAGCAACACCAGCCGCCGTCGCGGCACCTGCTCCAGCGGCAGTAGCCAACGGACGTTACGTGGTTCAGGTTGGCGCAGTCAGCGAGCAGTCGCGTGCGCAGCAGTATCAAAAACGTTTAAGCCAGCAGTTTGGCGTTCCAGGTCGGGTGATACAAAATGGCGCAGTCTGGCGTATCCAGATGGGGCCGTTCGCCAGCAAAGCTGAAGCCTCCACATTGCAGCAGCGTCTTCAATCCGAGGCGCAATTACAGTCCTTCATCACCGGCGTGTAATAACGTAAATCAGGTATCTGAACTGTCAGTTTCTGTAAATGACATTAACAAAGTCACGCGGAAAGTCAGATGCCTGCCCGTTTTGCATTTGCTATAGTAGGGCACTTTTTTAAATTTCATCACGGACGTCGTAGTTCAGACCATGAAGACCACTTTTTCCGCTCGTTTCGTGCAGCGTATGGCGCTCACCGCGGCTCTCTGCGCAGCTTCTCTCTCTGCTGCCCATGCCGATGACCTGAATATTAAAACCATGATCCCGGGTGTTCCGCAGATCGATGCGGAGTCATATATCCTGATTGATTACAATTCAGGCAAAGTTCTGGCAGAACAGAATGCGGACACTCGCCGCGACCCCGCCAGTCTGACCAAAATGATGACCAGCTACGTCATCGGCCAGGCGATGAAAGCCGGCAAGTTCAAAGAAACCGATCTGGTCACTGTCGGCAATGACGCCTGGGCTACAGGTAACCCGGTGTTTAAAGGTTCATCGTTGATGTTCCTGAAACCTGGAATGCAGGTTCCTGTTTCCCAGCTAATCCGTGGTATCAACCTACAATCCGGGAATGACGCGTGTGTGGCAATGGCGGACTTCGCAGCCGGTAGCCAGGATGCTTTCGTCGGTCTGATGAACAGCTATGTGAACGCGCTGGGCCTGAAAAACACCCACTTCCAGACCGTTCATGGTCTCGATGCTGACGGTCAGTACAGCTCGGCTCGCGACATGGCGATGATTGGCCAGGCGCTGATTCGTGACGTGCCTAACGAATACTCTATCTATAAAGAAAAAGAGTTCACCTTTAACGGTATTCGTCAGTTAAACCGTAACGGCCTGCTGTGGGATAACAGCCTGAATGTCGACGGTATCAAAACCGGTCATACCGACAAAGCTGGCTATAACCTCGTTGCATCCGCAACCGAAGGTCAGATGCGCCTGATCTCTGCCGTCATGGGTGGCCGCACCTATAAAGGTCGTGAAACCGAAAGTAAAAAACTGCTGACCTGGGGCTTCCGTTTCTTTGAAACCGTGAATCCACTGAAAGTCGGTAAAGAGTTTGCTTCAGAACCGGCCTGGTTTGGTAACACCGATCGCGCATCGTTAGGCGTAGATAAAGATGTCTACCTGACTATTCCGCGCGGCCGCATGAAAGATCTGAAAGCAAGCTATGTGCTGAACACCACAGAACTGCATGCACCGCTGCAGAAAAACCAGGTTGTTGGCACCATCAACTTCCAGTTGGATGGCAAAACCATCGAACAGCGCCCGCTGGTAGTCCTGCAGGAAATCCCTGAAGGCAACTTCTTTGGGAAAATCATTGATTACATTAAATTAATGTTCCATCACTGGTTTGGCTAAAAATCGAACACTTGAAAGTGTGATTTACGTCCCCATATACTAGGTATCCAGATAACTCCCACACGCTGTGGGAGTTATTATTTATTGATGTAACGCCGGAGCTGACATGAAAACCAAACTTAACGAACTGCTTGAATTCCCTACTCCATTTACTTACAAAGTAATGGGGCAGGCGTTGCCTGAGCTGGTTGATCAGGTGGTTGAAGTGGTACAGCGCCATGCGCCAGGTGATTACTCTCCGACGGTAAAACCGAGCAGCAAAGGCAACTACCACTCGGTCTCAATCACTATTACTGCTACACACATTGAGCAGGTTGAAACGCTGTACGAAGAATTAGGTAATATCGATATCGTACGCATGGTACTGTAAAAACCTGTTGGTTACCCGCTGCATCCCCGCTCGGGTAACCCCTCTCTCCTGTGATATACTTTTCCCCCTCTTTTATATTCTCTACTCTATGTGAGTATCTACGGAGATGCCGTTTTGTATCAGGATAAAATTCTGGTCCGCCAGCTCGGTCTTCAACCTTACGAGCCAGTTTCTCTGGCCATGCACGAATTCACCGATACCCGCGATGAAAACAGTTATGACGAAATCTGGCTGGTAGAGCATTATCCTGTTTTTACCCAGGGTCAGGCAGGTAAAGCAGAGCACGTACTGATGCCGGGCGATATTCCGGTGATCCAGAGCGATCGTGGCGGCCAGGTGACCTACCACGGGCCGGGCCAGCAGGTCATGTATGTGCTGTTGAACCTGAAGCGTCGCAAACTTGGCGTTCGTGAACTGGTTACGCTGCTGGAACAAACCGTCGTCAACACACTTGCGGAAATCGGCATTGATGCCCACCCGCGAGCCGATGCGCCTGGCGTATACGTCGGGGAGAAGAAAATCTGCTCTTTGGGATTACGTATTCGTAGAGGATGTTCGTTTCACGGCTTAGCGCTCAACGTGGATATGGATTTATCGCCTTTCCTGCGTATCAATCCTTGTGGTTACGCCGGAATGGAGATGGCGAAAGTATCGCAGTGGGATAGCGCAGCCACGACCGAGAGCGTTCGCCCACGCCTGCTGGCCAACATATTAGCGCTGTTGGGTAACCCACCGCACGAGTACGTTGCAAACTGAAAATACGGTCATACTTTGCCACGGCAAATGTTGTGGCAAATGGCACAAAACAACAACTATTTTACATTTTGCCAGCCTGTCAGGCTGCTTTCTGGCCCGTTTCAATGATATACTGCGTATCACTAATTCAAAAATAGTTGATAAATGCAACATTCCCTTGAATTGAAACGCTTTCCTTCGTAATTCGCAACTGGAACACGCAAGCTATGAGTAAACCCATTGTGATGGAACGCGGTGTTAAATACCGCGATGCCGATAAGATGGCTCTTATCCCGGTAAAAAATGTGGCAACAGAGCGTGAAGCCCTGCTGCGTAAACCAGAATGGATGAAAATAAAACTGCCAGCGGACTCCACTCGCATCCAGGGCATCAAAGCGGCAATGCGCAAAAATGGCCTGCACTCTGTCTGCGAAGAAGCTTCCTGCCCTAACCTGGCTGAATGTTTCAATCACGGAACCGCAACCTTTATGATCCTCGGCGCAATCTGTACCCGCCGTTGCCCATTCTGTGACGTTGCCCATGGCCGTCCGGTTGCTCCGGATGCTAACGAGCCGTTAAAACTTGCTCAGACGATTGCTGACATGGCGCTGCGCTATGTCGTCATTACCTCCGTTGACCGCGACGATCTGCGTGACGGCGGCGCTCAGCACTTTGCTGACTGTATCACCGCTATTCGTGAGAAAAGCCCGTCGATTAAAATCGAAACGCTGGTGCCTGACTTCCGTGGTCGTATGGATCGCGCGTTGGATATCCTCACCGCCACGCCGCCAGACGTGTTTAACCACAACCTCGAAAACGTACCGCGTATTTATCGCAATGTACGTCCGGGGGCAGACTACAACTGGTCACTGAAGCTTCTGGAACGTTTCAAGGAAGCGCACCCGGAGATTCCGACTAAATCAGGTCTGATGGTTGGTTTGGGCGAAACCAATGCAGAAATCATTGAGGTCATGCGTGACCTGCGCAGTCATGGCGTGACCATGCTGACGCTGGGGCAGTATTTACAGCCAAGCCGTCACCACCTGCCGGTTCAACGCTATGTAAGCCCGGATGAGTTCGATGAGATGAAAGCCGAAGCTATGGCCATGGGCTTTACCCATGCAGCCTGCGGTCCATTCGTTCGCTCTTCATACCATGCAGACATGCAGGCCAAAGGGCTGGAAGTGAAGTAATCGTGTAATACTCACTTACATATCAGCAATAAAAAAACCGGCAAATTGCCGGTTTTTTTCATGCAGAGTATGCAGTATGAGCATCATGCTCCTGACATTACTCTTTATGAGAAAGCTTCTCAGCCTGAACGCTACCATCAGCATCTTTCTTAGCATCGGCATTATCGTCGTTCATTGCTTTCTTGAAGCCCTTGATTGCCGTTCCCAGGTCTCCACCCAGTGTACGTAACTTCTTGGTACCAAACAGCAGAACAACCAGTGCGGCAACCACCAGCAGTTTGGTAATACTAATCTCACCCATAGATACCTTCTTCACTTAAACCAGGCTGCATAAAGCGCCATATTAACCTGAGAATATTAACGGCCTTTCGACGCGCGCACACAATAGCAATCTGTAACAAGGTGAATCAAGCCTTGTTTAAAAAAACGTCATAATAATTGCGGTGGCGCAAAACGTCGGTTACTTAACACCGGAAGTTGTGCTCTGACCTGCCTTACCCGCTCTGCAGAAACCTCAACCATAATTAGTGCAGGCGTTTCCGCCGCAGCAGCAATGGTCACACCAAAAGGGTCGATGACCCGGCTTTGGCCGATATTCTTATTACCGCACTCTCCCGCCGCAATCAGGTAACACGTTGCATCTAACGCTCTTGCAGCCAAAAGCGTAGACCAGTGATGCTCTTTAAGCGATCCCCGTACCCAGGCTGCGGGTAATACGAGAATTTCCGCTCCCTGCAATGCGTGCGCCAGCGCCAGCTCAGGGAAGCGCAGATCATAACAGGTCATTAACCCTACTTTTAACCCGCCTACGTCCAGCAGCGGCGCTATGGCGTCCCCTGCATCCACATTTCGTGACTCCTGAATCGAAAAGGCGTCGTAGAGATGTAATTTAGCGTAATGGGCAACTACCTGACCTGCCCGTAGCGCCACCAGCATGTTAAACGCCCGTCCAGGCACAGAGGGAACATGAATCGTCAGGATTGTCGTCATCTCGTTTTGCGCGCTTTCTCGCAGCAAGCGCGTCAAAAACCCGCCTTCCAGCAATTGAGCTGATTTCACTGACAGGTCAGGGTCCAGATCGTCACGGGCCAGAAGCGCTTCCGGTAATACCAGTAACGATGCCCCCTCTCCCGCAGCCTGAGACATCAGTAAAACGCAGGTTTCTGCATTTTTTTCCCATGAAGGTCCCACGGCAAATTGCCCTGCTGCAACGAACATATTCCCTCCAGAAAACGTTGTTAGGCTCGCCAACCACGATTATTCAGCGTTACACTCATCCTATATACAATCAAATAGCAGGATTACGCAGTGTTACAACTCCTTTTAGCGGTTTTTATCGGTGGTGGTACAGGTAGTGTAGCAAGATGGATGTTGAGCATGAGGTTTAACCCGCTACATCAGGCCATTCCATTCGGTACGCTGGCTGCAAACTTACTTGGCGCATTTATCATTGGTATGGGTCTGGCATGGTTTAATCGCATGACAAACATTGATCCAATGTGGAAGGTACTGATTACAACTGGCTTTTGCGGGGGACTAACAACATTTTCCACTTTCTCGGCTGAGGTGGTGTTTTTGCTACAGGAAGGACGATTTGGTTGGGCTATGGTGAATGTGCTGGTGAATCTGCTGGGATCATTTGCGATGACCGCCCTGGCATTCTGGCTGGTTTCGGCCTCTCCCGCACACTGAGGCGAAAAAAACCCGCAATTAAGCGGGTTTTGAATGCTTGCTGTCGTATGCTTACAGAGCGATTACGTTTGCAGCAGAAGGGCCTTTGGCACCGTTAGTGATTTCGAACTCTACACGCTGACCTTCAGCCAGAGTTTTAAAACCATTGGTCTGGATTGCAGAGAAGTGTACGAACACGTCTTTGCTGCCATCTTCCGGAGTAATGAAACCGAATCCTTTGGACTCATTAAACCACTTAACGTTACCTTTAATCTTAGACATCAAAATTACCTTTACATGAAAAATAGACACAAATGCTGTGTCGGGTATCAGTACAACAATTGTGGTGCACTTTGTCCAGTCGAACTTTATCAAAAAGTGATAAATGTCGCGTTATTTTTCAGTTAACGCTGATATCACACTGTTTTAAAAAGACTTTTTAATAATCCATCTGACAATACAGGTAGTCCATCAAAACTGGAAACGCATCCACGCAAAGTAGACGTTACCGTTGTTGTACGTTCCCGGAATGTAGGTCATCTGGAACGTTGCCGGACCATACCCTATCGATGCCAGCGGTAACAGCACGGGTACCGGAATGTAGTTCCAGTTATCACGCGCGGTAAAACCGGCGGTAAAACCGAGACCTGTATGGAAATTTTCATCGGCCAGCGGTCGCCAGGTTTTTTCCCAGCCATAACCACCAATGGGTTCCCATTTATTGTAGGAATCCTTAAAGGCCATTATATAAAGTCCGTGCCAGTTACCTTTATCATCCCAACGGGATTGACCAAATCCTGCCCCCCACGGGCGTTCATTGTAGCGATCCGTTTTTTCTTTATCGTAGGCAAAGCGTGCATGCCAGGTAATAGCCGGTATATACAAATCATAATGTTCCGGCTGCTGCCAGGTTTCACTGACGTTGTCTTTAAAAGTAGCGAACCAGCCTTTATCTTCAGCAGCGCCCTGGGGAATGAAAGCTAACTGAATAAAAAGAAATGAAAAAATGAGAAAATATCGTTTAGCGACAATCACAACTTAATTACCATCCTGGGATTTATTATTAATTGTAGCAAACCCAACCTTAATGTTAGCTTAACAAAAATGCGCAGCTAAAAAATCAGAATATTCCTCAGCATGTAATTTTTAAGATAATTAGCCCTTAATTTATTGAGCCATCTCATAGGAACTATTTTCTCTTTATTGCCAATAAATTGTTCTTTCCTCCGGGAAAAGTTAAATAATATTACAATAAATTAACAATTAAGAATCAACATCACCACAAAACACACACACCGTCGCTGCACTTCACAGTTTTTTATTGTGAGATTCTTTTTTTAACCACGATGCAGAAAAAACGGCTAAGCCATCGCTTGAATCCGTATTTTTATTGATTTTAATCAGCAAGAGTTATCGGTTTATTAGGCACATTCTGTCACCACTTTTTACTTTTTTTAGTTTTTTTACTTTCTGGGCAGCAATGCGACAGGGGAAACGATGTTGACATTTATTGAACTCCTTATTGGAGTTGTGGTTATTGTGGGTGTAGCGCGCTACATCATTAAAGGTTATTCCGCGACAGGCGTACTGTTTGTTGGCGGTCTGGTTTTGCTGATTATCAGTGCGCTGATGGGGCATAAAGTGTTGCCATCCAGCGCGGCATCGACGGGCTATACGGCAACAGACATTGTTGAATATATTAAAATTTTGCTGATGAGCCGTGGTGGCGATCTCGGCATGATGATCATGATGCTGTGTGGTTTTGCCGCCTATATGACCCATATTGGCGCGAACGATATGGTCGTTAAGCTGGCCTCCAAGCCCCTGCAATACATCAACTCTCCTTACCTGCTAATGATTGCCGCCTATTTTGTCGCCTGCCTGATGTCACTGGCGGTTTCTTCAGCAACCGGTCTGGGCGTTTTGCTGATGGCAACACTGTTCCCGGTCATGGTTAACGTTGGAATCAGCCGTGGCGCTGCAGCGGCTATTTGTGCCTCCCCTGCTGCAATTATTCTTTCACCAACATCCGGTGATGTGGTGCTGGCGGCAAAAGCTGCGGAAATGCCGCTGATCGATTTCGCCTTTAAAACCACGCTGCCAATTTCCATTGCCGCCATCATTGCTATGGCGATTGCCCACTTTTTCTGGCAGCGTTTTCTGGATAAAAAAGAGAACATTTCTCATGAAATGTTAGATGTGGCTGAAATCACCACGACTGCCCCGTCATTTTACGCCATTCTGCCGTTTACCCCGATCGTTGGCGTCCTGATTTTTGATGGTAAATGGGGCCCGCAGCTGCACATCATTACGATTCTGGTTCTGTGCATGCTCATCGCGGCTATTCTGGAGTTCGTACGTGGGTTCAACACCCAAAAGGTTTTCTCTGGTCTGGAAGTCGCTTACCGTGGCATGGCGGATGCCTTTGCTAACGTGGTGATGTTGTTAGTCGCTGCGGGTGTTTTTGCCCAGGGTCTGAGCACAATCGGCTTTATTCAGAGTCTGATTTCTATCGCCACCTCGTTTGGTTCAGCGAGCATTATCTTGATGATGGTGCTGGTGATCCTGACTATGTTGGCGGCAATGACTACGGGTTCCGGTAACGCCCCGTTCTACGCCTTCGTTGAGATGATCCCTAAGCTGGCGCATTCTTCCGGCATTAACCCGGCTTACCTTGTTATCCCGATGCTGCAGGCGTCAAACCTTGGGCGCACCATCTCCCCGGTCTCCGGCGTGGTTGTCGCTGTAGCAGGTATGGCAAAGATTTCTCCGTTCGAAGTGGTGAAACGTACTTCGGTTCCGGTTCTGGTTGGACTGCTGGTGGTGATTATCGCAACTGAAGTGATGGTACCAGGTTCTTCTTCAGCCGTCGTTGGCGGCTGATACTCAGTGAAATTTAGGCCGGATTAGGCATCTACGCCGCATCCGGCATTTAAACCGCACCATTGCCGGATGTCGATGCTAAAGCATCTTATCCGGCCTACGTCAGAAATCAGCATTTAGCCGCCATGATAAATACGCTGCGGCCTACCCACCTTACCGTGAATAATCTCCGCAATAATCAAATGACGGCTGGCACAGTACTCCAGGTAGCGTCTGGAAGTCGTTCGGCTGATGGTAAGCGCCTGGGCGATCGTTTCCGCAGTATGGTGTACCGTCGGGTCGGCGAATAATTTCAACACTGCATTCAGTGTTAACGCATCAATCCCGGTCGGTAAATCCCCTTTCGGTTCGCCCCGCGCGTAGGCATTAAACATTTCATCAATCTGCTTTTGGCTGGCGCTGTCATTCCCCGCCAACATGCGTCGACGTTGCTGATAACGCGTCAGGGTCTGCCCCAGCCGCTCGTAGGCAATGGGTTTGACCAGGTAATCAAACGCACCGCTGCGCACGGCCTCGGAGACCGTTTCCATATCGCTGGCCGCCGTGGTAAACACTACGCCGCCCGGATAGCGCGCCTGGGTCAGCTCATGCAGCAACGTAATTCCCTTGCCGTCCGGCAAGTAGTTATCGAGCAGTATCAGACCGGGCTTAAAACGCTCAATCATCATCCTCGCCTGCTCAAGATTACCCGCCAGCCATATCTGGCTGAAACCGGGTATATGGCGGATATATTCAGCATGCATTTCCGCCAGTAGCGTTTCATCCTCAACGATCAACAGCGTTAATGGTTCCGTCATTATTTTTTTTCACTTTCGGAAGAAATAAAGAAAATAAGGTACCGCAAGGGGAGTTATCTTCGAGCGTAATCACCCCGTCACAGCGCCTCACATAACTTGCAATTAGATACAAACCGATGCCATGTTCACCTGGTTCATCGGTACGGGTGCTCACACCCTGTTCAAATATTTTCTCACGCAATGCTTCCGGCACACCGCATCCCTGATCGGCAACTTCGATGATCACGTCATCCCCTTCATCGCTCAAATAGAGCTCTACGACCTTGTTGCCTTGCAGGGTGCGTAAGCTCGCTTCAAATGCATTATCAAGCAGATTGCCAACAATTGCTGCAAACTCTGTGCTATCCAGCCCCTCGGGGAGTTGATGCAGTTGGCTCCCCGGAACGATAGTCATGGTGAGGCCCAGTTCCCGCGCGCGCTGCACCTTGCCAAACAACAGACCGGCGACCTGACGATCGGCAAATGCGCCACGCAGGCTGTCAATCAGTTGCTGTTGCGCCTGGGATTCTCCCTGCACCATGGCCAGAACCTTGTCATACTCTTTCATTTGCAGCAGGCCATTGATGGTCGACATCCAGTTCAGGTGCTCATGACGCAGCGTTCTCAGGCTCTCTACATACTGTTTGATCTGCGTTAATTGCGCATTAAGGGTAGCAATTTCATCTTTACTACGAAAACTGATGATTGCCCCAAGCAGTTCGTCACCGGAGCGAATCGCTTCACGGTTGGCGATGACGCTCAGGCCATTAAAGTTTACCATCGCATCCTGTCGTTTTTCCGCAATCTGTTGGGTGAAAAAGTCCGCTGGCTGAACCACCTCACTCACCGGTTTTCCAAGCCACTTTCGGCCTGGTGAAGACAGCCCCAGCATTTTCCTCGCACTGCGGTTTATTGCGGTGATATATCCATCAGGATCCACGGCAATCAATCCTTCATATACCGAGCTGAACAACGCTTCCTGCTGACGTACCACCCGCGCAATTTGTTTCGGTTCCATACCCAACATCTGCCGACGAATATGGGCAGCGAAAAACCAGGAGAGCAGCATAAGTACCAGCAACAGCAAGATAAACACACCGGCCATCGGGAGTAAGAAATCCGATCGCCAGCTATCGATTTTGCTGATCAGATAACCAATTGAGACTACGCCAATGATTTTGCCATCGTCATCAAAGATGGGCGTTTTAGCGCGCATTGCCATCCCGATGGACCCTTTACCGGTAATAAAGTAGCTTTCCCCTTTTTCCAGCGCACCGGGTTTGGTGAACTGCATCGGGTAGCCAATCTTTTCCGGGTTCGGATGATATAGACGAATGGAGTTGGTATCCCCGATAACCACATAGTCGAAGTCAGTTCCGCTCTGCAGTTTGTCGGCAATCGTCGCCAAACGCTTGTAATCACGATGTTTAACTGCCGTGATGATACTCTCGTTAGAGGCGATGATTTTGGCCTGGTTCATTGCCATATCGCGGACATGCGCGGCCAGATAATCTTCAAAGCTGGCGGTAAAGTATTGTGCCAGGGCGGCGATGATAAAAACAGAAACGACCAAAATAAGCAGAAAGATGCGTAAAGGAAACGCCAGGCTGCGGAAAAAAGGAAACCGTGTTTTATTTTTCTGCTCAGCCATATATCTTCCTCATCCACGTTACCCGAAACTTATTTCTCATTGTAGTTGTAATAGAAATGTTTTATTTACACGTTACGGTATAAAACAAGATCGTTGCAGATTCCCCACTTTAAATCAATTAAACAAATTAAAACCACACGCTATTTCGAGGTTAAATTAATTAAAAAACTTAAAACCATAAAACACATTAAAACCTTCTAACTTATTGTGAAATAAATCAAAAATTACCTCCAAAATACCCCTTACGATGTATGCAGCAGGGAAAAAAAGAAATACTCCGTAATAAAAAACCATTCCCTTCAATTGCAAACAAAACGTTATCAGGTTGCTAAGCAGAGCAACAAAAACAGAAACCCAGTAACAAATATAGCATCGGGGCTCTATTCACTATGTTCGGTAATAATATATTCACGCAAGTTAAACGCTCAGAAAATAAAAAGATGGCGGCTATCACGCAATTTCTGAAAGAGAATGATTTGAGCGTTGACACCACCGTCGAAGTATTTATCACCGTCACCCGAGACGACCGCCTGATCGCCTGCGGCGGTATCGCTGGGAATATTATTAAATGTGTCGCCATCTGCGAATCCGTACGGGGCGAAGGCTTAGCGCTGACGCTGGCGACCGAGTTAATCAACCTCGCCTATGAGCGCCACTGTACGCACCTCTTCATCTATACCAAAACCGAGTACGAATCGCTGTTTAAACAGTGTGGCTTTTCTACGCTGACCAGCGTTCCCGGCATTATGGTGCTGATGGAAAACAGCACCACGCGTCTGAAACGTTACGCTGAATCTCTGGCAAAACAGCGTCGTGAAGGGAAAAAAATTGGTTGTATCGTCATGAACGCCAACCCCTTCACCAACGGACATCGTTTTCTGATCCAACAGGCGGCCGCACAATGTGACTGGCTGCATCTGTTTTTGGTCAAAGAAGATACCTCACGGTTTCCGTATGAAGACCGGCTGGATCTGGTGCTTAAAGGGACAAAAGATATTCCACGTTTAACCGTGCATCGCGGTTCGGAATACATCATTTCCCGCGCCACGTTCCCGTGCTACTTCATCAAAGAGCAGAGCGTTATTAACCACTGCTACACCGAAATAGACCTGAAAATCTTCCGCCAGTACCTGGCACCGGCTCTCGGCGTTACACATCGTTTCGTCGGTACCGAGCCGTATTGCACCGTCACCTCCCAGTACAACAACGATATGCGCTACTGGCTGGAGACCCCAACGCTTCCCGCCCCACCAATTGAACTGGTGGAAATTGAGCGGCTGTGCTTCCAGGAGATGCCGATTTCCGCCTCCTGGGTGCGCAAGCTGCTGGTTAAAAAAGATCTCACGGCTATCGCATCCCTGGTCCCTGACGCCACGCTGCACTATCTGCAAAGCATGGTTGAACGAGCCTCATCGGGTGCGGCAGTCCGCCAAAATACCCCCGCATTAGCAACAGGTGAAAAATGAAAATAAACCAGGCAGCCGTCGCAGGCACACTCGAGTCCGGTGATGTGATGATTCGCATCGCCCCACTCGATTCGCAGGATATTGACCTGCAGGTTAACAGTAGCGTCGAAAAACAGTTCGGTGATGCCATCCGGACCACCATCCTGGACGTTCTGTCCCGCTACAACGTACGCGGCGTGCAATTAAATGTTGATGATAAAGGCGCACTGGACTGCATTTTACGTGCGCGACTTGAAGCACTACTGGCCCGCGCTGGCGGTATTCCGGCACTGCCATGGGAGGATTGCCAGTGATTTCCGCATCTTTGCAACAACGTAAAACCCGTACTCGCCGCAGCATGTTGTTCGTACCGGGTGCCAATGCCGCCATGGTCAGCAACTCGTTCATCTACCCGGCAGATGCACTGATGTTCGACCTGGAAGACTCCGTCGCGTTGCGTGAAAAAGATACCGCTCGCCGCATGGTGTACCACGCGCTGCAACATCCGTTGTATCACGACGTTGAAACCATCGTGCGTGTAAACGCCCTCGACTCCGAATGGGGCATCAACGACCTTGAAGCCGTGGTACGCGGCGGTGCTGACATCGTACGTTTACCGAAGACCGATACCGCGCAGGATGTCATCGACATCGAAAGTGAAATTCTGCGCATCGAGAACGCCTGTGGCCGTGAACCCGGCAGCACCGGCCTGTTAGCCGCCATTGAGTCGCCGTTAGGCATTACCCGTGCGGTAGAAATTGCCCACGCTTCCGAGCGCCTGATCGGTATTGCTCTGGGTGCGGAAGATTATGTGCGTAACCTGCGCACTGAACGCTCGCCAGAGGGTACTGAACTGCTGTTTGCCCGCTGCTCTATTTTGCAGGCTGCACGTTCTGCCGGTATTCAGGCGTTCGACACCGTGTATTCCGATGCCAACAACGAAGCAGGTTTCCTGCACGAAGCCGCACACATCAAGCAGTTGGGTTTTGACGGCAAGTCGCTCATCAACCCGCGCCAGATAGAACTCCTGCATAACCTGTACGCCCCGACGCGCAAAGAGCTGGCTCACGCCCGTTTAATCGTAGAAGCCGCTGAAGCCGCTGCCCGCGAAGGTCGTGGTGTGGTTTCCCTGAACGGCAAAATGGTCGACAGCCCGGTTATCGAGCGCGCCCTTCTGGTTATCTCCCGTGCAGAACTTTCCGGCATTCGCGAAGAATAAGGCAAAAAAATGACGCAGAAAATCGAACAGTCTCAACGCCAGGATCGCGTGGCGACCTGGAGCCGTCATGCAGAAAGTGAGCTTTCCGCTTATCAGAGCACCGCAAAAGTAGAACTACAAGCGCAAAAACCGCGCGACAAAAAGCTGTGCGCTAACCTGGAAGACGCCATTCGTCGTTCGGGTTTACAGGATGGCATGACCATCTCTTTCCACCACGCTTTTCGCGGTGGCGATCTGACCATTAACCTGGTGATGGACGCCATCGCCAGTATGGGTTTCAAAAACCTGACGCTGGCCTCCAGCTCTCTGAGCGATTGCCATGCTCCGCTGGTTGAGCACATCCGTCAGGGCGTGGTCAGCCGTATTTATACCTCCGGGTTGCGTGGCCCGCTGGCGGAAGAGATCTCCCGTGGCCTGCTGGCCGAACCGGTACAGATTCACTCCCACGGTGGACGTGTACACTTGGTACAAAGCGGCGAACTCAGCATTGATGTGGCGTTCCTCGGCGTACCGTCCTGCGACCAGTTTGGTAACGCCAACGGTTATACCGGTAAAGCATGCTGCGGCTCACTGGGCTATGCCCGCGTAGACGCCGAAAACGCGAAACAGGTTGTCCTGCTGACTGAACAACTGCTGACCTATCCACATAACCCGGCCAGCATTACACAGGATCAGGTAGATCTGATCGTGCAGATCGATCAGGTCGGCGATGCGGACAAAATCGGTGCTGATGCGACCCGCATGACCACTAACCCGCGAGAACTGTTAATCGCCCGTAGCGCGGCAGAGGTCATTGCTAACTCCGGCTACTTCAATGAAGGCTTCTCACTGCAGACAGGCACCGGCGGCGCTTCTCTGGCCGTGACGCGTTTCCTGGAAGACAAAATGCGCAGCCGCGATATCCGTGCTGACTTCGCGCTGGGCGGCATCACCGCCACCATCGTGGATCTGCATGAAAAAGGCCTGATTCGCAAACTGCTGGACGTGCAGAGCTTCGACCGTAACGCGGCTGAGTCCTTGGCCCGCAACCCAAACCACATTGAAATCAGTGCAAACCAGTATGCCAACTGGGGTTCAAAAGGCGCATCCGTTGACCGTCTGGATGTGGTGGTACTGAGCGCATTAGAAGTAGACACCAACTTCAATGTGAACGTACTGACCGGTTCTGACGGCGTACTGCGAGGCGCATCCGGCGGACACTGCGATACGGCTGTGGCCGCAGCGCTTTCCATCATCGTCGCACCGCTGGTTCGCGGACGCATCCCGACACTGGTTGATAACGTGCTGACCTGCGTAACCCCTGGCTCCAGCGTTGACATTCTGGTCACTGACCACGGTATCGCCGTCAACCCTGCACGTCCGGAACTGGCAGAACGACTGAAAGAAGCTGGTATGAAAGTGGTGTCCATTGGATGGCTGCGCGAACGTGCACAGCAACTCACCGGTCAGCCACGCGCTATCGAATTCACTGACCGCGTGATTGCCGTTGTGCGTTATCGCGACGGTTCAGTGATTGACGTTGTGCATCAGGTGAAGGAATAAGCCATGCACCTGCTCCCTGAACTCGCCACCCAACACGCGGTTTCGATTCCCGAGCTGCTCGCCAGCCGCGATGAGAGACAAGCAAGGCAACAGGACTGGCTGACACGTCACTCTGCGCCGCTGGTCTCGTTCACCGTGGTTGCACCGGGTCCGATTAAAGACAGCGCATTAACCCGTCGCATCTTTAATCACGGCGTAACCGCCTTGCTCGCACTGGCGGAACAATCTGCCTGGATTGTCAGGGAGCAAACAGCGCTGGTTTCTGCCAGCGGTCCAGAAGGTCTTTTGTCTATTGAGGCTCCGGCCCACGACCTCAAGCTCGCCACGATTGAACTTGAGCATTCACACCCGCTGGGACGGCTATGGGACATCGATGTCCTGACCCCTGAAGGGGAAATTCTGTCCCGGCGTCATTTCGCACTCCCTGCCCGCCGCTGTCTGCTGTGCGAGCAAAGTGCTGCCGACTGTGCGCGGGGTAAAACCCACGCACTTTCCGATTTACTCTCTCAGATGGAGGCACTGCTGCATGATGCCGATTCCCGCAACATCAACCAATAATGCAGTCCTTCCTCTGGATCTGCCTGATGCTTACGCAACGCTCGCGTGGCGCGCCATGCTGACTGAAGTCAACCTGTCACCTAAACCCGGTCTGGTAGATCGTATTAACAACGGCGCGCATAAAGATATGGCGCTGGAAGATTTTCATCGCAGCGCCGAAGCGATTCAGGCCTGGCTGCCACGTTTTATTGAATATGGGGCGTTTAGCGCACAGCTGTCGCCTGAGGATGTATTGAAAGGACTGCGCCCGCTGGGCATGGCCTGCGAAGCTGATATGTTTCGCGCCACCGCTGGGGTGAACACTCATAAAGGGAGCATCTTTTCTCTGGGCCTGCTGTGCGCCGCCATTGGCCGCCTGCACCAGCTCCAACTAACTGTTACCGCTGAAACCATTTGCTCAACGGCAGCAACATTTTGCCGTGGTCTGACCGAGCGCGAACTGCGCCAGAACAATCAACAACTCACGGCAGGCCAACGTCTTTATCAGCAACTGGGATTAACCGGCGCACGGGGCGAAGCCGAAGCGGGATACCCGCTAGTCATCCAGCATGCCCTGCCGCACTACCGCGCGCTGCTGACTCAGGGCCGCGACCCTGAACTGGCGTTACTCGACACTTTATTGCTGCTGATGTCTATCAACGGCGACACCAACGTGGCTTCACGTGGCGGCGCAGAAGGTCTGCGTTGGCTACAGCAGCAGGCCACCGCCCTGATGCAGCAAGGGGGGATTCGTACCCCTGCCGATCTCGAATACCTACACCAGTTCGACCAACAGTGCATTGAACGCAACCTCAGTCCCGGAGGCTGCGCCGATCTGCTGATCGTCACCTGGTTCTTAGCTCAGATTTCACAAGTTCATCATTATCACAATTAAAGATCCTTTCCGGAGAATCACACACATGTCTTTAGCAAAAGATAAAATATGGAAGTTACTGGCCCCATTGGTCGTAATGGGCGTCATGTTTCTTATCCCCGTCCCTGATGGAATGCCTCCACAGGCCTGGCACTACTTTGCCGTGTTTGTGGCGATGATCGTCGGTATGATCCTCGAGCCAATTCCGGCAACAGCGATCAGCTTTATCGCCGTAACGATCTGCGTTATCGGCAGCAACTATCTGCTGTTTGATGCTTCAGAACTGGCCGACCCAGCATTTAAAGCGGGTAAGCAAGCGCTGAAATGGGGTCTGGCGGGCTTCTCCAGCACCACCGTGTGGTTGGTGTTTGGTGCGTTTATCTTCGCACTGGGTTATGAAGTCACCGGTCTGGGCCGTCGTATCGCGCTGTTCCTGGTGAAATTCATGGGTAAACGCACCCTGACGCTGGGCTATGCGATTGTTATCATCGACATTCTGCTGGCGCCGTTTACACCGTCTAACACCGCGCGTACCGGTGGTACCGTATTCCCGGTTATCAAAAACCTGCCGCCGCTGTTTAAATCATTCCCGAACGATCCTTCCGCGCGCCGTATCGGCGGATACCTGATGTGGATGATGGTAATCAGTACCAGCCTGAGCTCCTCTATGTTCGTGACCGGCGCTGCGCCAAACGTACTGGGTCTGGAATTCGTCAACAAAATTGCCGGTATTCAAATCAGCTGGCTGCAATGGTTCCTCAGCTTCCTGCCGGTCGGTATTATTTTGCTGATCGTTGCTCCGTGGTTGTCATACGTTCTGTACAAACCAGAAGTCACTCACAGTGCTGAAGTTGCCGCATGGGCCGGTGATGAACTGAAAGGCATGGGTAAACTGACCCGTAAAGAGATAACGCTGATCGGTCTGGTTCTGCTCAGCCTGGGCCTGTGGGTCTTCGGTGGTAAACTGATTGATGCAACCGCAGTGGGTTTGCTTGCTGTCTCCCTGATGCTGGCGCTGCACGTGGTACCGTGGAAAGACATTACCCGCTATAACAGCGCATGGAACACCCTGGTTAACCTCGCCACGCTGGTCGTTATGGCGAATGGTTTAACCCGTTCAGGCTTCATCGACTGGTTCGCCAACACCATGAGCACGCACCTGGAAGGCTTCTCGCCTAACGCGACCGTAATCGTGCTGGTGCTGGTGTTCTACTTTGCTCACTACCTGTTTGCCAGCCTTTCTGCACACACTGCCACCATGCTGCCGGTTATTCTGGCTGTCGGTAAAGGTATCCCGGGCGTGCCAATGGAACACCTGTGTATCCTGCTGGTACTGTCCATCGGTATCATGGGCTGTCTGACTCCATATGCAACAGGCCCTGGCGTTATCATCTACGGCTGTGGTTATGTGAAGTCCAAAGACTACTGGCGTCTGGGTGCTATCTTCGGCGTTATCTACATCTCTATGCTTCTGCTGGTCGGCTGGCCGATTCTGGCAATGTGGAGCTAATCATTTCGGTTCACACCTGATGAAAATGATGCCAGTCAGCTAAACCTGACTGGCATTTTTTATGATTAAATAGATGATATTCAGAATTTATATAAGTATCCGAAATCATCATGACATCAACATGGCGTTATTCTTCGTTGCTGGCAGCACTCCTGCTGCCAGTTTCTGCAGCTCAGGCCGATGAACTTCAGGCAAAACAGTACGCTGATTTTGACAGCTACGTGCTGGCCCTCTCCTGGCAAACTGGATTTTGTCAGAGCCAACACGAGCGTAATCGTCAGGAGCCTGACGAATGTCGTTTACAAAAAGAGAGCGCAGACAAAGCGGATTTCCTGACCGTTCACGGTTTATGGCCCAGCCTGCCTAAATCCATTGCCGCCCGTGGAGTCGACAACCGCCGCTGGATGCGTTTTGGCTGCGCGACTCGCCCTATTCCCAACCTGCCTGAAGCACGTGCCAGCCGTAAATGCGCGGCCCCCGAAACCGGGCTGTCACTGGAAAGCGCAGCAAAACTCAGCGCCGTAATGCCCGGCGCTGGAGGGAGATCCTGTCTGGAACGTTACGAGTATGCCAAACATGGCGCGTGTTTCGGTTTTGATCCCGACGCGTACTTTGGCACGATGGTACGGCTGAATAATGAGGTTAAGAACAGCGAGGTGGGCAAATTCCTGGCGGAAAACTACGGCAAAACTGTCAGCCGTAACGCATTTGACGCCGCAGTTGCCAAAAGCTGGGGCAAAGAGAACGTCAAAGCAGTGAAGCTAAGCTGCCACGGCAATCCGGCGTATCTCACTGAGATCCAGTTATCCCTGAAAGCCGACAACATCAACCAGACGTTATCTGCACAGTCATTCTTACCGCAACCGCATCCGGGTAGCTGCGGTAAACAGTTTATTATCGACAAAGTGGGATATTGAAACTTGCGACCGACGCTGCAAGCTGGCGTCGGTCCGTAAGCTCAGCGTTTTGCTCGTGCATCCGGGCGAACTAAATCAAAACGGTGTGTTTCACTGATCGAATAATACGCCGTTGGCCCACCTGCACGCAGTACCGGCTTCGCTTTCGCCGTCTGATAGATGCCGTCTTCCAGGAGTGTTTCATCAATGTGGATGCCCACCACTTCCCCCAATACCAGCCAGGTATCAACCGGTGAGCCATCAGCGGTAGTCAGTTGCAGGCTTTGCGATAAGCGACACTCAAAATTGACCGGGCTTTGCGCCACGCGCGGCACGTTGACTATCCGGCTATCTGCTTTACTAAGCCCGGCGGCAAAAAACTCGTCCTCACCGTGCGGCAAGCTGGCTGACGTTTCGTTCATCGCAGTGGCCAGCTCAAGAGTCGTCAGGTTCCAGACAAATTCACCGGTTTCGATAATATTCTGCACGCTGTCTTTCCAGCCGCTGCTAGCGAAACCGATAATCGGCGGATGATAGTTAAAACAGTTAAAGAAACTGTATGGTGCCAGATTGTGCCGACCATTGCCGTCACGCGACGCAATCCAGCCAATCGGGCGCGGTCCAATGATGGCATTTAGCGGGTCATGCGGTAAGCCGTGTCCCTGTGACGGTTGATAGAAATACATAGCGTTCCCTGTTGAAGTTAACGTCAGCGCAGCACAAATTATGCTTCGCTCATCCCCCTGGAAAAAGAAGATCAGCGTAGAACAATCTGCCAACGATTACGACTGAATAAAGTTGAGCAGGTCACCGTTGATCTGTTGTTTATGGGTGGTGCAAATGCCATGCGAGCCGCCGACATATACCTTCACTGCGAATCAGGCAGTATTTCCGCCGCGACCTTTCCGCAGGTTTCAAACGGGACAATCTGATCGTCATCACCGTGGATCACCAGCGTCGGGATGGTCATCTTTTTGAGGTCCTCACGCAGATCTGTTTCCGAAAACGCGTGAATACAGTCGTACAACGCTTTGATGGAACCTTGTAAACCCTGTTCAACAAAACTTTCCCTGACGGCTTTCGACTCTTTTGCGCCAGGACGGTTGTAGCCATAGAATGCAGCGGTCAATTCATAGAAAAAGGCGGCGCGATCGTTCACAACCCCCTCACGGATGCCATCAAATACCTCTTTCGGCACGCCATTTGGATTAAAGTCAGTCTTGATCATGATGGGCGTCACCGCGCCAATTAACACCGCTTTTGCCACCCGCTGCGTCCCATGCCGGCCAATATAACGAGCCACTTCCCCACCGCCGGTAGAGTGTCCGACATGGACGGCATCTTTAAGATTGAGATGCGCGGTAAGTTCAGCCAGATCGTCAGCATACTGATCCATATTGTGACCATCCCAGGGTTGGGCCGAACGCCCATGGCCACGCCTGTCATGGGCGATCACACGAAATCCTTTCGACCCGAGGAACAACATCTGATCCTCAAACGCATCTGCCGTCAGCGGCCAACCATGACTGAAGACAATGGGCTGTCCACTTCCCCAGTCTTTAAAATGCAAATAGCTGCCGTCTTTCAAAGTAAGTTTGTCGTACTGGCTCATGAGATCTCCTGTCGCGGAACACTGAGTTGTTTGACGCGCCCGCAGCGAGCGCTTAAAAAGCATAATGCAAATTGGAGAACGATCACGTTTTTCGGCTAAAATCACACCATACGCGACAATATTGATGATTTGCCTGAATGTGAACTAAATCACTTCAAACATGGGGTAAGTCTCAGTATCATCATAAAAGCTAAACCCTTGCCGCCTGACGGTGAGGGTTTTCTTTTGGGATTATTTACCTGCGCACCCGCAGTATCGACGACATGGAGTAATAAATGTCCAGACCAACTATCATCATTAACGACCTCGATGCGGAACGCATTGACCGCCTGTTGGAGCAACCTGCGTTTGCTGGTTTACCGATTGCCGACGCCCTTAACGCCGAGCTGGATCGTGCCCAAATGTGTTCTCCAGAAACCATGCCGCACGATGTCGTGACCATGAACAGCCGCGTGAAATTCCGCAATCTGAGTGATGGCGAAGTCCGTGTGCGTACCCTTGTGTATCCGGCCACTATGACTGACAGCAGCACACAGCTTTCGGTAATGGCACCTGTCGGCGCTGCACTTTTGGGGCTGCGCGTTGGTGATACCATTCACTGGGAACTGCCAGGCGGGACCTCAACGCACCTCGAAGTTATTGAGCTTGAGTACCAGCCTGAAGCTGCAGGCGACTACCTGCGCTAACTCTGTCTTATCAAAGCCACTCGCTTTATCTTACAGGGGATGCATCCGCATCCTCTTTCCGGTTAGATCTCCCTGCTCCTCGCTTTCTTTCATGTTCGCAAAACATAAATCTGTGTCGTGACTGACAGAATCATTTTTAATACTATGCTGTTATGTGTTCATGTAATGACAAGGAGAATGTTTATGTACAACACAATCATAATGCCTGTTGATGTATTCGAAATGGAACTGAGCGACAAGGCTATTCGCCATGCAGAATTTCTGGCCCAGGATAAAGGGGTTATCCATCTGCTGCATGTGCTGCCAGGCTCAGCGAGCTTAAGCCTGCACCGCTTTGCGGCCGATGTCCGTCGTTTTGAAGAGCATCTGCAACACGAAGCGGAAACCCGTCTGCAAACGATGGTCGGTCACTTCAGCATCGATCCTTCCCGTATTAAGCAACACGTCCGCTTTGGCAGCGTCCGTGACGTGGTCAACGAGTTGGGTGAAGAGTTGAATGCAGATGTCGTTGTCATTGGGTCGCGTAACCCATCAATCAGCACCCATCTGCTCGGCTCAAACGCTTCCAGCGTTGTCCGCCACGCGACTTTGCCAGTGCTGGTTGTTCGTTAACAGCCACTGATTCGCTAAAGAAAACCCCTGCCAGGTTAACGCCTGACAGGGGTTTTTATTACCTCACGATCAATACAAATGACCGATATTCACGATGGTGCTGATCGTATCGCCAAAGAACGTCAGACGACTCAGGAATATGCCAACAAACAGCAGGACAAAAATCGCTTTTGCGCGACGCTCTCCCTGACGGCTTAGCACAAAGGCCACCGCCAGACACAGCAGACTCGCCAGATAAAGCGGCGACGTCAGCCAGGCATGCGCCGTCATCTGCATGATAGTGCCGCCGCTTAGCCAGATAATGGGCGCGGCGATCATGACCGCCATACACACAACAATCCCCTGGCGCAATGCGGCAACGGCAGGTGCAAGGTTAAGCAGTGGAATCGCCGCACACCCCATCACCCACACCGTGATAAAGAACAACAGCATTGTCAGACCGTTGGCTATCGCCACCATTGCCGGGGCAGCATAGGTCATCCCCTGCACCGCCACCAGCGCGATACCGAGAACAGAGGCCAGAACAGCTGGCGCTTTGTGCCCTTTTGCCAAAAACGTCACCCCGACCGCCGCACCGTATAAGGTTGCGCCAAGAATTTCACGGCTCAGCCAGGCGTGCTGCAGGTTAATCAGGGCATCGTAGGCGCGATCCGGATGCGCAAGGTGCAGGATCGCTGCAACGGACGCCACCGCCAGAACCAGCCCACTTACCAGCCAGTACAGGCGTTTGCTTTCCAGTTTTCCTTGCAGCGTGTGTAGCGTCAGAATGAGCGTGATCCCAACCGACATCTGGCTCAATACGGTAAAAATAACCAGCGGAAGTTCATACTTTTCCATTACTTGCCCTCCGGCTGCTTCGGCTGACGCGCAAGGATAAAACGCGTGCCAGGATTAAGCTGCGGCATACGCGGGAATCCCGGCGGATACTGTACGGCATTGTCAGGTATAGGATCGGCATCCAGATCGATAAGTGTCAGCGCACCTACCGGACAGGCATTCACGCAAGCCGGTTGCATACCAACATCAAGGCGCTCGTAGCACATGCTGCATTTTTCCGCTTTCTTCGTCTCCTCATTAAAACGCGGCGCACCGTATGGGCAGTTGCGGATACAGTTTTTGCATCCAATACAGCGCTCCGGGTTATGCACCACGACGCCATCTTCACGCTTGGTGTACGCCTCTACCGGACACGCCGCCAGACAGGCCGGGTTTTCGCAGTGGTTACAGGCCAGCGAATAGAACGCCCGCTCTTCATGCGGATAAATTTCTTTATCCAGCGGGTAGACATAGCGCCAGAAACGTTCAGGTTCCAACTGGTTAAAACTCTTACACGCCATTGCACAGCCACGGCAGCCGATGCATTTATCGCTATTAACTAAAAACGCGCGTCTCATGCCGCTGCTCCTTTACTGATCAAAATGATGTCCGCAAACTGACTGTGGATAGCCGCACCTGGCGCACCGGTTTTCATCAACCCCATATCGGCTGGGGTATCTGCCACCACGTTTTGAACGTTGTATTTCCGTTTCGGGAACCACGCCTCGTACATCACCAGGAAATCTTCCGGAACGTTAGCGGTCACCTTCGCACGCAGTTCTACTTCACCTACGGTGTTAAACACTTTCACCAGGTCGTTTTCGGCAATGCCTCTTTTTTCTGCGGAAATCGGATGCATATAGACAAACGGCTCCGGATAGAAGACCTGCATCCAGTCAAGGTTGATAAATTGGGAATGGATACCGAACTGCACATGCGGTGTAAACAAGTGGAATGGCAGCGTGCTTTTCGCCTCCGGTTTGTATTCCGGCAGCGCCGTATGGCCATTTTTCTCACACAGCTCAGATCTGAACTCAAACTTTCCTGAGGGGGTTTTAAATTTGCGGTCATACCAGGCCGCAGAACTCGGCAAAATGGCTTTTTTCGGGCCATCCAGTAAGTCATCCCAGGAGGAGATGCCAAACATTTTGGCCATTCCGTCATTGAATTCCTGGTCCAGCCAACGCTTATGATTGAACTCCTGCGGGAATGTGCAAGAACCCGGCTCCAGCTTGTTGATTGTGCGGGAAAGTAAAACGGCGATTTCCAGATCGCATTTTGCCTCGTACATTGGCTTAATTGCAGGCTGGTTGATTGAGAGCCAGTAGTGCCAATATGAGGCGTCTACGTTCCACTCTTCAAAGGCCGTGGTGACAGGCAAAACGATATCGGCATGCTGGACGGTCTCGTTAAAGAACTGATCGGCACAGACCACCATTTCCAGTTTTTCGAATGCTTTTTCCATCTTGCTGCGATCAAAATCCTGAGCAAACGGGTTCTTACAGGCAACCCAAAGCATTCGGACAGGCGGCTCGTTGGCTTCCAGAATTCCCTTGGCGGTCTGGTTGATATTCAATGAGCGATCGGAATACTGTGCGACTTCCCCCGCAGAACCAAACTCGCTGGTAGTTCCCGCTGCACCTGGCATACCGATGGAGCCTACCGGTGGCTTCTGCAGCATGGCATTGTAGTTAAAGCCCCAGGTATGCAGGTGGCCGTAGCGAGCGCCACCGCCTTCAATGCCAATATTGCCGGTCATTGCCACAAAGGCATCGATCGCCCGTACGTTAGCGCCGCCGTTAACATGACGCTGCATGCCGTAGCCAATCCACACGGTAGCAGGGTTAACCGCGGTAAATTCTTCCGCCAACTGGCGAATAACATCCGCCGACAGCCCGCAAATCTCAGACGCCCACTCTACGGTAACGCTGTTGCGCAGATAGGCTTCGAATTCCGGGTAACCGTGGGAATAGTTGTTGACGAAATCCTGGTCCACCAGACCTTTATCCACCAAATGACGTGCCATACCCAGCGCCAGCGCACCATCAGAACCAGGACGAACGCGTAAATAGAGATCGGCTTTCGCAGCGGTCTGGGTTAACAGCGGATCGATAACGACCACTTTCGCCCCTTTCTCCCGCGCCTGGTAGATATACTTCATGGTGTGCATAGAGCACCAGGCCGGGTTAGCGCCCCAGATAATGATGTATTTTGCTTTCACAAAATCTTCCGGGTCGTTACACCACATATCACCCATATCGTAGTTCTGGGCATCGATACCGGCTGGCCAGCAAGGTGTTCCGGCAAAACGCGTGGTGTAACCCAGCGAAGACATCATCCCTTCAACCGCATAGTTCAATACCCCAAATTTGCCGGAATATTTGGTCATCGCCAGACCCAGCATTGAACCGTCTTTCTTTTTAATCTCCAGCATCTTGGTCGCAATGCGCTGCATTGCTTCGTCCTAGGAAATACGACGCCAGTTCCCGCTACCGCGAACATCCTGAACCATCGGATATTTAATGCGGTCCGGGCTGTATACCCTGCGTGGATAGCTCAGTCCCTTCACACACGGAGTTCCATGCGTAAACGTTGACTCAGGCGCACCCTCCACAAAGGTGATGACGTCATCCTTCACCCAGGTTTTCAGGCTACAAGTGTCATAGCAGTTACGCGGACAGGCGTTACGATAGATTTTGTAGGTTTTGGGGTTAAATGGAATGGGCGGTTGCGCCAATGCACAACGTGAAGTCAGCAATCCCCCTGGCAGGGCTGCGACCGTGCCAAGGGCAATCAACCCTTTCAAAAATGAACGTCTGTTCAGAACTCCCGGTTCATTACTCATATTGATACTCTCGTTTTTAATTCATCAAGCCAAGAAGACAATCTTCCAGCAACGTTTTTCAACGTGGCGGTTTGTGCATTTATATTTATTTTTTCTATATACTCGGGCACCCACACCGCGACATACTCAGAGGCATATCGAGTAAGGGTCACCTGGTATTCTGACGATGCTCTGGCATTAGCTGATAATAAAACCGCCAATTCCAATACACAGGAAATATGATCATCCGGAATATTATTCACGACACTTATAGATAACCCTATATTTGCCATGAATTCCCGAATGCTAAGGGTTGATTTACCCATTACAAGGGCATCTTCTTCAAGATAAACCGAGGCAAACGGCGCGGCCTTTAGCTTCTGCGGTCCGACAAACAGCGCATTGAAGTCGTACTCCGCTTCCAGCCACTCCTGCTCTGTTAGCGCCGAGGCATTTATATCTAAAGCTGAATAAGCCGCTTTCAGCGTGCAACTATCGTGAGAGATAAAAAAATCACGTAACAATAACCCTGTCGATTCAAAGATCGTCAGGGTTTCATATATTTCACCCATGAATTAACCAACCATTTATTCACACAACAAATGAAAAATAATGCAGGTTAATATAATAAAGATAACGCCCTCTCTTTCTTTGATGAAAATAATGATCAGGCTAATTAAGTGAATGTTTTATACGGTTTATTGTTTCAAGAATTGACAATGTGAGTATATGGAAATAAAAAACCGCCAGCGGATGACTGGCGGTTTTGGCATTGCAGGTGAGTCTTACTCTTTTTATGCTACTGTCGTGCGAATCAGATAATCAAACGAACTCAACGAGGCCTTCGCGCCTTCACCGGTCGCGATGATAATCTGCTTATACGGTACGGTGGTGCAGTCACCGGCAGCGAAAACACCTTTCACGCTGGTTTCGCACTTGGCATCGATGATGATTTCACCCATGCGATTACGTTCAACGGCGCCTTCCAGCCAGTTGGTGTTCGGCAGCAGACCAATCTGTACAAAGATACCGGCCAGTTCCACATTGTGAACATCCCCGCTCACGCGGTCACGATACTCCAGGCCAGTGACCTTGCTGCCATCGCCTTTCACTTCTGTCGTTTGCGCGTTCAGAATGATGTCGACATTTTTCAGGCTGCGAAGCTTATTCTGCAGCACCTGGTCTGCCTTCATTTCAGGAGCAAACTCCAGCAGCGTCACATGTTCAACAATACCTGCCAGGTCGATAGCCGCTTCAACGCCAGAGTTACCGCCGCCAATTACCGCGACACGCTTACCTTTAAACAGCGGACCATCACAGTGCGGGCAATAGGTTACACCTTTGGTGCGATACTGATCTTCACCCGGAACGTTCATGTTGCGCCATTTCGCGCCGGTGGCGATGATAATGCTACGTGCTTTCAGCACCGCGCCGGAGGCTGTTTCAATCTGATGCAAACCGCCTTCCTGCGCTGCCGGGATCAGTTTGCTTGCGCTCTGGCTGTCGATCACATCGACATCATAATCATCAACGTGTGCTTTCAGCGCACCTGCCAGTTTCTGACCTTCAGTTTTCGGTACTGAGATGTAGTTTTCAATATCAACGGTATCAAGAACCTGACCGCCAAAACGTTCGCCCATCAGACCGGTGCGAATGCCTTTACGTGCAGAGTACACCGCTGCCGCCGCCCCCGCAGGACCAGAACCGACAATCAACACGTCATAAGCATCGCGCTTATTCAGTTCTTCAGCCGCACGTTTTTCTGCGCCGGTATCCACTTTCGCCACGATCTCAGTCAGCGTCATACGACCCTGGCCGAACTCTTTGCCGTTCATAAATACCGCCGGAACGCCCATCACGTTACGATCGGTGATTTCGTTCTGGAATGTACCGCCGTCAATCGCCGTATGTTTGATACGTGGGTTCAGTACCGACATCAGGTTCAACGCCTGCACTACGTCCGGGCAGTTGTGGCAGGAGAGCGAATAATAGGTTTCAAATTCAAAATCACCGTCGAGATCGCGGATCTGCTCCAGCAACGCCTGTGCCTCTTTTGACGGGTGACCGCCGGTCCACAGCAGAGCCAGCACCAGAGAGGTAAACTCATGACCCAGCGGAGAACCGGCAAAACGCGGTCCCTGGTGAGAACCGGGATTGGTAATCAGGAACGATGGCTTACGCACCGCCAGAGTATTGTCTTCTTTAAAGGTGACTTTTTCTGACAGTTCAGCAATTTCAGTCAGCAGTTCCTTGATTTCTGCCGATTTAGCGCTGTCATCCAGCGTAGCAATCAGCTCAACAGGTTTGGTCAGTTTCTCAAGATAAGCCCTGAGCTGGGTTTTCATATTTGTGTCGAGCATTATTCTTCCCTCTCTGAAAACATCATCATGCAAGCCGATTTTGCGGGACTGCATTAATGCAACTTGCGTCATGGTGCTGGAATAAAACAGGCGCAGATTTGCGCCTGTGGAATGCCGGATGCACTACGTTTATCCGGCCTACAAATTATGCGACTTAAATCTTACCAACCAGGTCCAGAGATGGAGCTAAGGTTGCTTCACCTTCTTTCCATTTCGCCGGGCAAACTTCACCTGGGTGAGAAGCGACATACTGTGCAGCTTTAATTTTACGCAGCAGGTCAGATGCATCACGGCCGATACCTTCAGCAGTAACTTCGATTGCCTGGATGATACCCTGCGGGTCAACAACGAAGGTTGCGCGGTCAGCCAGACCTTCATCTTCACGCATGTTGTCGAAGTTACGGGTCAGGGCGCCAGTCGGGTCGCCGATCATCGCGTATTTGATTTTCGCGATGGTCTCAGAGCTGCTGTGCCATGCTTTGTGGGTGAAGTGGGTATCAGTAGATACGGAATACACATCTACGCCCAGTTTCTGCAGTTCTTCGTAATGGTCTGCAACGTCACCCAGTTCGGTCGGGCATACGAAAGTAAAGTCAGCCGGGTAGAAGAAGAAGACGCTCCAGCGACCTTCGGTATCTTTCTCGGTTACTTCGATGAACTCACCGTTTTTGAACGCCTGGTTTTTGAAAGGTTTAATTTTGGTATTAATCAAAGACATCTGTACTTCCTCCGTGTTTTCGTTGAGAGATAAGTTAACGAAAATCTCTTAGCAGGGCTAATGCGTTTCCTTTATCAAATCAATAAGCGTTAACTAACAACTTACTCAATCGAACCTAAAAGACAAAAGTAAAAAAGGCCCCCTATGCAGGGAGCCTCATTACCCGAGCTACCCGCAGGTAACGTCAGTGCCAGCAGGGCTGGCTATGTGTTGCGCTCTACATTACCTTAACAAAGGTCGTAACAGCGATTGGGATTACATCACCCAACTCAAGAAAGGGCAATCGACGGACCGTCGATCTTACCTATGGCTGCGATAGGTTTTGCAATTAAGCCCCCTTTCCTGCTGATTTTATAAGGAAAATCAATGTTTAAACGTACCTTACTTTTAACCCTGCTCCCTGCCGTGGTGCATGCCGAAGAACTGCCTGCTCCCGTTAAAGCTATTGAGAAACAGGGCATTACCATCCTGAAGCCTTTCGATGCACCGGGTGGAATGAAAGGCTATCTGGGAAAATACCAGGACATGGGGGTCACTATCTATGTCACGCCTGACGGTAAACATGCCATCTCCGGCTACATGTATAATGAAAAAGGCGAAAACCTCAGTAATTCGCTCATAGAAAAAGAGATCTATGCCCCTGCCGGACGTGAAATGTGGCAGCGAATGGAAAAAGCATCGTGGATTCTGGACGGGAAAAAAGAAGCACCGGTTATTGTGTACGTGTTTGCCGATCCCTTCTGTCCCTATTGTAAACAGTTCTGGCAGCAGGCGCGTCCGTGGGTAGAATCCGGTAAAGTTCAGTTGCGTACATTATTGGTTGGCGTAATTAAACCTGAAAGTCCGGCCACCGCCGCTGCAATTCTGGCAACCAAAGATCCGGCCAAAACCTGGCATGACTATGAGGCATCCGGTGGGAAAATGAAGCTGGAAATCCCGGCTTCGGTCCCTGCGGAGCAAATGAAGTTACTGAATATCAACCAAAAGTTGATGGATGATTTGGGGGCCAACGTAACGCCGGCTATCTATTACATGAGTAAAGACGATACGTTACAACAGGAAGTAGGCTTACCGGATAAAGAAAAATTAAACATTATCATGGGAAATAAATAAAAGTAACAAGATGAGTGATTGTTATCGTTCTCATATCAATCACTCATTTAAATTAACTTTCCTGCTGAAAATTACGCAACTTGTGCTATTTTAGCTAAAGTTAATTATTCATTAAGCACACAAACATAAATTTCAAGAATAATTACCATTTAAACTATTCCACAATTGAATTTCTCACTACATTACCATCACAGGAAAGTACGCATGGCTAACCTCTATGACCTCAAAAAGTTCGATCTCAACCTGTTGATTATATTTGAATGCATATATCAACATTTGAGCATCAGCAAGGCTGCAGAAACGCTGTACATCACGCCATCAGCTGTAAGTCAGTCATTGCAACGACTGCGTACGCAGTTTAACGACCCTTTATTTATTCGCTCCGGCAAAGGTATTACGCCCACGGTGACGGGTATTAATCTTCATCATCATCTTGAGCAAAACCTTAATCAACTGGAGCAAACAATAAGCATCATGCATGGTGCCCAGCTGAAAAATAAATTCATTATTTACAGCCCACAACTTACAACCACCGTAAATGTGACGACATTAATTCATGCTCTGGTACAAGATTCAGATATTGAAGTCGAACATCACGATATCTTAATGTCGGCAGAAACTGCTGAAAACATACTGGCTTACCGCAAGGCCGACATGGTGGTTACGATGATGCCGGTCCATAACCGTTCCGTCGTTTGCATCCCTTTTAAGACTATCGAGAGTGTTTTGATTTGCAGAAAAGACCATCCCAGAATGAATGACTCAAGCACCCTGCAACAAATTATGCAAGAGCAATTCACCTTCTTACTCACCGAAGAGAAAGGTATTAAAGAATGTCAATCACAAGCCAATACTTTTTTTGTTAATCGTAAGATTGGATTTAGTAGCGATTCTCTGACATCAATCGTTAATATTATTTCCAGCACGGATATTATTGGCCTGATTCCTAAATTAATGTACGATCACTATGCGACTGCACTTAATCTCAAAGAGATTAGTGTTGACTTTAATCTACCCAGCGTCCAGCTATTTTTAATGTATAACAGGGCGTCGCTTAACAACAAAGCATTCGCTGCATATATAAATCAAATCTCCTCAGAAGGTCTGTAAATCGTATTGCAATTTCTCATCAGTACATTTAATTCATTTTCAGAATGTAACAAGGCAACACATACAAATTAAATATATATTTAAATATTGCATACTATATAAATTGGCATATCGTAATAATGTGCATCTCTTATTAATACAAACAATAAAAATCTCTGATATGGTCTTGATATGTCTGTTTATAAAATACCATTGAATCAAAACGTTCTCGAAGCCGCACAGGATCGTATCGCCTGGACGCTTGAGGCTCTGCCACGCATTTGCGTTTCTTTCTCTGGAGGTAAAGATTCGGGGCTGATGTTACATCTAACCGCCGCCATTGCCCGCCAGTTACAGAAAAAAATAAACGTCTTGTTTATCGACTGGGAGGCGCAGTTTTCCTGCACTATCGATTATATCCAGGCGCTGCGCGAGAGTTATTCCGATGTCATCGAAAATTTCTATTGGGTGGCATTACCGCTGACGACGCAGAATTCACTGTCACAATTTCAACCCGAATGGCAGTGTTGGGAGCCGGGTACGCAATGGGTTCGCCAGCCGCCCGCAGATGCCATAACCGATCCTGAATATTTCTCCTTCTATCAACCCGGCATGACCTTTGAACAATTTGTTCGTGAGTTCGCTGACTGGTTTTCGCAGAAACGACCGGCTGCCATGATGGTGGGCATCCGCGCCGATGAGTCATATAACCGCTTTGTTGCCATTGCCAACTCGCAAAAGCAGCGTTTTGCCGATGACAAGCCGTGGACGACTGCTGCACCTGGTGGACACACCTGGTATATTTACCCGCTGTATGACTGGAAAACAGCCGACATCTGGACGTGGTTTGCGAAGTCAAAATTGCCGTGTAACCCCCTGTATAATCTGATGTACCAGGCCGGGGTCCCGACACGATATATGCGCATTTGCGAACCCTTTGGCCCGGAACAGCGTCAGGGATTATGGCTATATCATGTCATTGAACCCGAGCGCTGGGCGGCTATGTGCGCCCGTGTCAGCGGTGTTAAAAGCGGGGGTATTTATGCCGGTCATGACAACCATTTTTACGGTCATCGGAAAATACTTAAACCAGAGCATTTAAGCTGGCAGGAATATGCCATGCTGCTATTGAACAGCATGCCGGAGACTACTGCAGAGCATTACCGCAACAAAATCGCCGTCTATTTGCAGTGGTATAAGAAAAAAGGCATGGATAATATCCCGCAAACTCAGGAAGGCGATATTGGTTCGAAAGATATTCCTTCATGGCGACGTATCTGCAAAGTCCTGTTGAATAATGATTACTGGTGTCGGGCACTTTCATTCAGTCCAACGAAACCCAAAAACTACCAACGCTATAACGAACGTATGAAAACAAAACGCCAGGAATGGGGAATCTTATGCAACACCGACTAACTCACGAACTCCTCGGCTTTCTTTCTGGCCTGTCAGAAGAAGAACGAATTGAAGCCATCAATGAATTCAGGCGGGCGATACACAGCGTCAGTCCCTTTCGCGAGGAACCCGTAGATTGCGTACTTTGGGTTAAAAATGATCACATTTCACCCAATGACTACAACCCCAATAACGTTGCGCCACCGGAGAAAAAGCTGCTGCTGAAGTCCCTTGAAGCAGACGGGTTTACACAGCCCATTGTGGTGGTTCACTCAACGGCAGAGGAATACGAAATTGTCGACGGTTTCCACCGCCACGAGTTAGGTAAAGCCAAAGCCTCACTGAGGCCCAGGCTTAAAGGATACCTGCCGGTTGCCTGTTTAGAACGAGAACGCCATGAGCGTATGGCGGCGACCATTCGCCACAACCGCGCCCGTGGGCGTCATCAAATCCACGCCATGTCAGAGATTGTCCGCGAGCTATCGCAACTGGGATGGAGTGAAGAAAGAATTAGCAAGGATCTCGGCATGGACAACGACGAGGTGTTACGCCTGAAGCAAATCAACGGTCTGCAAGAGTTGTTCGCCGACCGTCGATTCTCCAAAGCCTGGACGGTGAAATAGCTACAGCGACACCAGACGTTCAGCTGCTGTTAACAGCGTCGATTCTTGCTTGGCAAAACAGAGACGAATCAGTTTATGCGGGAAAGGATCGGCGCAGAACACAGACAGCGGTATCGCCGCAACGCCCACTTCAGTGGTCAGCCACTGGCAAAATTCCACGTCGTTAAGCGTGGAAACGGCGCTGTAATCGACCAGCAGAAAGTACGTGCCTTCACACGGCAGAATTTCCAGTCGGCTGTCACGCAGCGCGTTCACCAACACGTCGCGTTTTTTCAGATAAAACGCAGGCAGCTCGCGATAGTGTGCAGGATCTTCTCGTAGCATATCCGCCAGGGCCAACTGAGCCGGCGTGTTGACGGAAAACGTCAGATACTGGTGTACCTTGCGTAACTCAGCGCTAATGGCTGCTGGCGCAACGCAGTAGCCAATCTTCCAGCCGGTCATATGGTAGGTCTTACCAAACGATGAAACAGCAACAGCGCGTTCCCGCAGCTCTGAATGTGCCAGCACACTGGCATGCCCTTGCCTGGCGAAACAGATATGCTCATAAACTTCGTCGCTGATGACAAAGATCTCGCGTTCTTTAATTGCTTGCCACAGCGCGTCAAAATCGGCCTGATGCCACACGGTGGCAGAAGGATTATGTGGCGTGTTCAGGATAACCAATCGGGTACGGTCGCTGAGTAAGGCACTAAAAGCCTGCCAGTCGACGCGAAAAGACGGTGGTTGCAGCGCGATACGTTTAACCACCCCGCCGGATAATTCAACCGCAGGCGCATAGCTGTCGTAGCTCGGGTCAAAACAAATCACCTCATCACCTGGGCGCACCAGCGCAGTGATCGCGGCATACAGCGCTTCTGTGGCCCCCGCCGTGATGGTCACTTCACTATTCGCGTCGGGTTTGTAGCCGTACAGGTCTGCCGTTTTATCCGCGATGGCTTCGCGCAGCGGCTGCACGCCCGTCATCGGTGCATACTGGTTTGCACCGTGCGCGACGTGATACGCCAAACGCTCCTGCAAAAAGAGCGGACCGTCAAAATCAGGAAATCCCTGCGAGAGATTAATGGCCTGATGCTGCTGCGCCAGCGCACTCATTTGCGTGAAGATAGTAGTGCCCAGGTTAGGCAGTTTGCTTTGCGGAATCAGCGGGTTATTACTCATTATTGTTATCCCAGCGTGTGATGTTGTGGTTGAAGCCACTATAACACGATGCTAGTATTTGGCAATCAAGACGTTCAGACGTCTATATAAAAATAACCTGCCTGGACAGGACAGCCAAAGGACAACACAACATGAGTAATACAGAGATTCGCGTCGTCACCGGCCCGGCCAACTATTTTTCCCATCCCGGCAGCCTGTCGAGACTCAACGATTTTTTCACTACCGACCAACTTTCACGCGCCGTGTGGGTTTATGGTGAGCGCGCTATCGATGCGGCCCGCCCTTATCTGCCAGAGACATTTCATCTCGCCGAGGCTAAGCGCCTGCTGTTTACGGGACATTGCAGCGAAACCGATGTTGCTCAACTGGCAAAAGAGTCGGGAGATAATCGCAGCGTGGTGATTGGCGTGGGCGGAGGAACATTGCTCGACACCGCTAAAGCGTTGGCCCGTCGTCTGGATCTGCCGTTTGTCGGTATTCCTACGATTGCGGCGACCTGCGCCGCCTGGACGCCGCTCTCCGTCTGGTATAACGATGCAGGCCAGGCGCTGCATTTTGAAATTTTCCCTGATGCCAATTTCCTCGTTCTGGTCGAACCCGAGATCGTTCTCAATGCGCCAGAGGAATATCTACTGGCGGGGATCGGCGACACGCTGGCGAAGTGGTACGAGGCCGTCGTGCTTGCGCCTCAGCCAGAAAACCTGCCATTAACTGTTCGTCTGGGTATCGATGCCGCGCAGACGATCCGCGACGTCCTGCTGGAAAGCAGCGAGCAGGCGCTGACAGATAAACAACAAGGCTCGTTAAGCCGCACGTTTTGCAATGTAGTGGATGCGATTATTGCCGGAGGCGGCATGGTTGGTGGTCTGGGCGAGCGCTACACCCGCGTGGCGGCGGCGCATTCTGTTCACAATGGCCTGACCGTCCTCCCACAAACAGAGAAGTTTTTACATGGCACTAAAGTGGCGTACGGCATCCTGGTGCAGAGTGCGTTGTTGGGTCAAGATGCCGTGCTGGCGCAGTTAATTACCGCCTATCAGCGCTTCAACCTGCCCACCCGATTAGCTCAACTGGACGTGGACATCAATAATCGCGCAGAAATCGACAAAGTGATTACGCACACCCTGCGCCCGGTGGAGTCCATTCACGCCCTGCCGGTAACGTTAACGCCGGAGACACTGCGCGCAGCATTCGAAAAGGTAGAATCGTTTACGGTATGATTAGGGTATGGGATGCCTGATAGCGGCTTCGCCTTATCAGGCCTACGACGACTAATTATAACGGCAAATGCGATGTTGTAGGCCGGATAAGCGTCAGTGCCATCCGGCAAAAAATCAACAGCACTTCGCGCCGCCTTTCCCCCCATATCGCGCATCCTGGCGCTCGCGGAAAAATTCTTCGTAGGTCATTGGCGTTTGGTCCGGATGCGTGACGCGCATATGTTCAACATAGTTGTCGTAATCCGGCACACCTATCATTAATCGGGCGGTTTGACCTAAATACTTCCCGGCTTTGGAGAGTGTTTCAAACATAGTGATTCCCTGTCGTACAAACGCCCTCCCCATTCAGGAGAGGGCTCATTGGTTAAGAGAATATTAGTGCGCGCCTTTCGCCTGCGCCACGATCTCTTCGACATTCTCAGGCATCGGCTCGTACGGCGTCTCTTTCGAAGTTGGTTTGTCCTCTTTCAATGCTGCCAGCGCAGTTTTGATGGAGAACAGACCCAGCACCACAACGACTACCATGAAGAAGATGGTGAGACCCGCATCCAGGCGGTTGTTAAACACCAGCTGCGTCAGCTGCGACTGGGTGTACTGCGCCGGAATGTTACCGCTGTCGATCATCGCCTGGAATTTGTTGGCGATAGCGAGGAAGCCGATTTTTGCATCCGGGCTAAACGCTTTCTGCCAGCCAGCGGTCAGGGTACAAATCAGCAGCCAGGCGGTTGGGACCAGTGCCACCCACGCGTAGCGCTGGCGTTTCATCTTGAACAGCACCACAGCACAGAGCATCAACGCCATACCTGCCAGCATCTGGTTGGCGATACCAAACAGCGGCCACAGGGTATTAATACCACCCAGAGGATCCACCACGCCCTGGTGTAAAAAGTAACCCCAGGCCAGTACGCACAGCGCCGTCGCCAGCAGGTTCGCAGGCAACGAATCGGTACGTTTCAGGCCCGGTGACACCACGCCCAGCAAGTCCTGCAGCATAAAGCGCGCAGCGCGTGTACCGGCATCAACCGCCGTCAAAATAAACAAAGCTTCAAACAGAATGGCGAAGTGATACCAGAACGCCACATCCATCATGCCACCCAGTGCGCCATGCAGAATGTACGCCATCCCGACGGCCAGCGTCGGCGCACCACCTGCGCGGGAGATAATGGATTGCTCACCCACTTCATTGGCGATTTGGTGCAGAGTATCTGGCGTAATAGCAAAGCCCCAACTACTGACTACCTGTGCTGCAGAAGCCACTACATCAACCGTGCCCGCAGGAGCCAGCACCGCCATCGGGCTGTTCATCGCAAAGTACACGCCCGGATCGATGATGCACGCGGAAACCAGCGCCATAATGGCGACAAAGGATTCCATCAGCATTCCGCCGTAGCCGATAAAGCAAGCCTGCCCTTCATTCGCCAGCATCTTCGGCGTGGTTCCGGAGGAGATCAGCGCATGGAAGCCAGATACCGCACCGCATGCAATGGTGATAAACAGGAACGGGAACAGGTTACCGGTCCAGACCGGGCCAGTACCGTCAACAAACTTGGTCAGAGCTGGCATGGTCAGCGTCGGACGCATGATCAGAATCCCTACCGCCAGACCAACAATGGTGCCGATTTTCAGGAAGGTAGAGAGGTAATCACGCGGGGCCAGCAACAGCCACACCGGCAGCACGGCGGCGACAAAACCGTAGCCCACCAGCATCCAGGTCAGCTGTACGCCGGTAAAGTCAAAGTACGGTGCCCAGGTTGGGCTTTCCGCTACCCAGCCGCCGGAAATAATGGCAAACACCAGGAATACCAGACCGATGACCGACACTTCACCAATGCGGCCCGGGCGCAGATAGCGCAGGTAAATCCCCATAAAAATCGCCAGCGGGATAGTGAACGCTACGGTGTAAGTTCCCCACGGGCTGTGGGTCAGCGCTTTCACGACAATCATCGCCAGTACCGCGAGGATAATCACCATGATCATAAAACAGGCTACCAGCGCAATAACACCCGCCGTAGGGCCCATCTCTTCTTTCACCAGTTCGCCAAGGGAACGACCATCGCGACGGGTAGAAACAAACAGCACCATGAAGTCCTGCACCGCCCCTGCCAGTACCACCCCGGCGAGCAGCCAGATCATACCCGGCAGATAGCCCATTTGCGCCGCCAGCACCGGTCCAACTAACGGACCCGCTCCGGCAATCGCCGCAAAATGGTGACCAAACAGTACTTTTTTATCGGTGGGTACATAATCCAGACCATCGTTATGACGCACGGCTGGCGTCATACGCGTCGGGTCCAGCGCCAGTACATTTTTCGCGATGTACAGGCCGTAGAAACGGTAAGCGATAAGGTAGACACAGACTGACGCCACGACTATCCACAACGCGTTGATCTGTTCACCACGATTTAACGCAATATATCCCAGGGCAAATGCTCCGATAACGGAGAGCAATGTCCAGAGGAGGTATTTCCCTGATTTATTCATAGTTGTTGTCCGTTTGCGTGATCCAGAAAGATGTTACATTTTGTTTCTATAACATCTTTCCTGATTTTAACAACCTGACAACCACATAAACCTGAGACATCACTGACTATTTACATTGCATTGTTAACTGGATCACCTTTGCTACAACTATAGCTGAAACAATTACGTTACTTATGCGGCTGGGCCAGCGTTTTGCTTGCCCAGGAGGCCAATTACAGAATTCATCATCAACATAGATACATTTACAGTAAATTATAATTATTTAGCATTTCATCACTCTGGCGATGTGCCCTTATTTTAAAACCATAAGTAGCAACATCCTTAATTATAAAACCATTAATAATCTTAGGATATTCTCATTTTTTATACATGGAGTGCTTTTATTAATCCTGATAAAAAAATCAGACATCAAAAGCTACCTTTAGCGATGCCCCCTACCTATAATCCAAAGCAACATTGATTAAGTGAAATCACATAAAATCATCACCACCGCCTTCTGACATATATTTCAAAAGCATACATAGAAACATCCAAAATCATTTTACGCAGAATGTTGTTCATTAATGGCGGCATAATTTTATAAGGATATAAATAATGAATAAATGCTATCGCATTGTCTGGAATATCGCGCGAAACATGTTCATCGTCGTGTCAGAACGCTCTCGTGGTGATAACCGGGTACGAACCACCGTTGCCGGGGTGCTTTTATCAACCGTCGGCATCATGACCAGCGCCGCCCTTGCCGCAGATAAAGGGCCACAGAGCGGAGAAACCATCATCCTGAACAATGGTGACACTATAACGTCATTATCAGGAGAGACGGGTATCGATAGCACCGTGACTGGTGGTCAAGGAGTGCAAATTGAGGGTAAGGCATCAATTAACGTTACGGGGGATAGCGGTTCAATCGGCGTTAAACTCGATAATGGTGTGATAAATGATTTAGGAAACGATACACAGATTAACGTAACCGATACCGGTTCAACCACCACAAGCTCAACAAATGGTGTTTACATTAGTAAAGTAAATCCGGGTACTCGCATCGATGCCAACAATCTATTAATTAACGTTGCCAGTAACAACACCGCCTATGGTGTTTATATTCACGGTATGGATTCATCTCTCGACTTCGGGCAAGGAAGCAAAATCAACGTTGAATCCCTGAGCGGAAATAGCACCGGTGTCTTTTTCTATGATGGCGGTAATACATTCACCATGGATGGCGGTTCCATTCATGTAACCTCCAACTCCGCCGGTAAAGCGACGGGTATCGATACCTCCAGGGCAGAGAAAACCACGCTCAATCTGGGAGACAACACCCACATAGAAATCAACAGTGGTACCGAGAGAGGCAGTGGTCTCTATTTCGGCAAAGATACAACGCTCAACGCGAACGGCCTGGTTATTGATGTCACAACGTTAGACTCAGCAAATACTGTGATGATTTATGGAATCCAGACAGGGTCAAACAACCATATTAATCTGGGTGAAGGCAGTAAGATAACGCTCTCCACCCCAGGTGGAACGGCCTATGGATTGACGTCAGGAAGGGGAAGTCAGATCGCTGCTAATAACCTGACGATCGATGTATCCACTACCTCTACAGGACACACAAGTGGCCGCGGCGCAGACATCTCAGGCAACATCGACTTTGGCCACGATTCGACCATAACAGTGGCAGGCTTTTCCGAAGGATATGGTCTGTTTGTCGGAGATTATTCGGCGACAAAAAAAGAAGACGTCACTGCCGCAGCACATGCCGAAAACCTGACAATTGAAGTGACCGGCGGCAAAACCGAAGGTATCCGTATAGAGGGAGGTCTGGTAGATCTCGGTTCCGGCAGTTCCATCAGCGCCACCGGAACGGCATCAACTATTTACCTCACTGGCCGAGGATACGGGGAACTTGACGCGGATAACCTGACGGTAAAAACCGCGCAAGGAACAGCGATAACAGCCCAAAGTAGCATGTATGCCACCGTCGTTAATATTGGTGAAGGCAGTACGATCGACGGACGAAGCGACACCGCCAAAACGTACGGGCTGGTAGCCAACACATCTTTTTCTGACCCATCAACGATCAATTTCAACGGTTCTCAGGATAATCGAAACACAATTTATGCCTCGGGAGGCTATGGCGCATCAGCACAATTTAGTGGCTCAACTATTAATATCTCCAATACCGACATCATTATGAACGGAGCCAATTCCTACGGGCTTTCGGCTATAGGCGATAACAGTTTTACCCGCGCAGGCATTATTAATGCCAGCAACATGAACATCGACATGACAGGAGCCAGCAACGCTTCTGGCGTTATGGTTCAACAGGGCGGCATCGTCAATCTGAGTGGTGACACAACGATTAAAACCAACGACGATGGAATCGCTATCTGGGTACCTAAAGTGTCGTCCGGCAGCAATATATTGCCCGGTGGCACCATCAACGGTACGGGAAAAATGACGATTATCGGCGACATCGTTAACAGCGGCTGGGGATATATCAATCTGACAATGGATGCGGGATCTTATTTTGAGGGCGCAACATCCATCAATCACGACTTTAACACCCGGGGCCTGGACTCTGAGCTTAACCTTACGCTCGCCGATCAAGGAAAATGGCTCGTTACTGACAGTTCAACCCTGACATCGCTGGACAATGCGGGTACCGTAGAACTGGCAGCCGACAGCACATTACATGCTAATAGCCTGACGTTGCAGGAAAGTAGCATCCTGAATGTTGATCTTAGCGCAGCAGCCCTGGCCAGCACCAATAGCGCACCATTGATTACCGGGGGTGAGATTGCGTTAGACGGTGATTTACATATCAGTAATAGCGGCAACGCGCTGGATATCGGCACACTCACCTCTGACGCTCAATTACAAGACATTGAAGCCATTACGTTGATTGATACAGACTCTTCAATCACCGGAGATTTTGCCAGCTTATCAACGGATACTGACTCAATGCCGGATTACCTGTCAGTATTCGGGCAAATCAGCGCCACAGATAACACCCAATACCAATTGGGTGTTGGCCTGAACTGGTATGCCGGACAGTCTGGCTCCGTCGCCACCCCTGCTCACGGCACATTCACCCTCGATGGCGGCAAGCAGTTTACTGTCAATAGCCAACTGGAAGACGTCGCATCAGACACGCGCAGCGGTTGGGACGGTAAGAGCCTTACCAAAAAAGGAGAAGGCACACTCACTCTGACGTCGAATAACACCTATAGCGGTACCACCGCCGTGCAGGAGGGGACGTTATGGCTAACAGAGACAGGCGTTATTGGCGCCGCAGGCAGTCAGCAGTATGTCACTATCGGGAAGGGTTCAACCTTAGGTGGCAATGGCACCGTTAACAGCAACGTGGACAACGCTGGAACATTACGCTTTGGCGATAATACTGCCGCCCAAAGCAGTTTTATCATAAACGGTAATGTCACTAACAAGGGCAGTATCGCAAGCTCCGGGACGACGCCGGGCAATACATTGACTATTAACGGCAACTACACCGGCAATGGCGGTAACCTGACACTCAATACTTATTTAGGCGACGATAGCTCGCCGACCGATGAACTGATTGTAGCGGGTGACGTGGACGGTAAAACCACGCTGTACATCAACCAGGCTGGAGGAGAAGGCGCATTCACCGACCAGGGTATTGAAATTGTGAATGTTGGCGGTACATCAACAGATGATGCTTTCTCGCTGGGCAATCGGGTCCTGATTGGGCCGTACGAATATCGCTTATACGAAGATAATGAAAATTGGTATTTGCGCTCACAGGCGGAGGCACCCGATGACGGGGGAGATATTACTCCTGTCGATCCTGACGACGATGGCAGTGACGTAACCCCCGTCGACCCCGATGACGGCGGCAGCGACGTAACCCCCGTCGATCCCGACGACAGCGGCGGCGACGTAACCCCCGTCGATCCCGACGACGGCGGCAGCGACGTAACCCCTGTCGACCCAGATGACGGCGGCAGCGACGTAACCCCTGTCGACCCCGATGACGGCGGCAGCGACGTAACCCCTGTCGACCCCGACGATGGCGGCAGCGACGTAACCCCTGTCGACCCCGACGACGGCGGCAGCGACGGTAAACCATCAAATCCACAATACCGTGCCGATATCGGCGCTTATCTGGGGAATCAGTGGCTGGCTCGCGAGCTACAAATGCAAACGCTTTTCGACCGTGAGGATAGCCAGTATCGTTCACATGAAGGTGACTTATGGCTACGTGTAAAAGGCGGAAACACGGACTCTACTGCTGCGGATGGAAATGTCGACATGGACAGCGATTACGTCCGGTTCCAACTTGGCGGGGATATCGCCACCTGGAACAACGGTCAGCAAAGTCTGACGCTGGGACTCATGGGAAGCTATATCAATGGCAGTACAGATAGCACAGGAAACCGCGGCGCAGATGGCAGTCAGTTTTCAGCCACCGGAGATATCGACGGCTACAATTTGGGCGTTTACGCAACCTGGTATGCTGATGCTATGCGTCATCGTGGCTGGTATGTCGACAGTTGGTATCAATATGGTTTCTACGATAATAGCGTTGAAAACGGTGATGCAGGAACAACACATTACGACTCAACCGCCAACGCGCTCTCTCTGGAAAGCGGCTATCGATATACGATGGACTTCGCCAGTAACCAATCGTTAAGTCTGATACCGCAATTACAAGTTGTCTGGCAGAGCTACAAAGCGGACAGCGTGCAAGCACACAATACGCGTATTGACGGTCAAAATAGCGAAAACTGGACCACTCGCCTCGGTCTTCGCGTCGAGGGTTCGTCACCGACAACCAATGCGATTCTTCAGCCATTCGCCGAAGTCAACTGGCTACATATGACCGATGATATGGCGGTATCCTTTGATAACTCAGCGGTAAACCTGGATCTTCCCGCCGATCGCGCTGAAATAAAACTCGGGATCCAGGCCGCTATCAACAATCAATGGAACATTAGCGCGCAGGCAACAGGGCAGAAAGGAAACAACGATTTCAGCGATCTCAGTGGCAGCGTTAACCTGCACTATAGCTGGTAATCTACACAAAAACGCGTCTGGTATGCTCAGACGCGTTTTATCTTTCACCCCATAACCGCCGTGCCTAAACGGCAGGTGCAGCAGCGTCGTCCCTGCTCATCAAAGATGACGATTTCCCAGCTTTGATTTTGACGCCCAAGATGCAACGGCTGACAAACGCCGCGTACTTTCCCCTGCGATACCGCCCGATGATGCGTGGCGTTTAGTTCCGTCCCCACCACACACTGCCCGTCGCGCGTCATCAGATAACCCGCCATCGAACCCAACGTTTCCGCCAGGGCCGCCGACGCGCCGCCATGCAGCAGGCCAAACGGCTGATGCGTTCGGCTATCCACCGGCATTTCGGCTTCCAGCACATCATCACCCAGTCGTGTATAGACCATTCCCAGATGCGCCACCATCGTGTTCTGACTGGTGGCATTGAGTTCATCCAGCGTCAAATGACGTTTCCAGATCATCGTCATGCCCCCAGCGTGGAACCGCCGTCCACCACGATATCCTGTAATGTAATGTGGCTGGCCAGATCGGAAGCGAGGAATAAAATAGTGTTGGTGATCTCTTGCGGCCGGGCGATTTTCCCCAGCGGAATCCCAAGCTTAAACTGCTCGCCAAATCCACGAATGCGCTGTTGCTCCGCGTCATCGCTGACCCACAGCGTACGCTGCATGTCGGTATCGGTCGACCCCGGAGAAACCACGTTACAACGCACACCGCTGCCTGCCAGTTCAAGTCCGACGGTCAGCGCCAGGCTTTTCAACGCGGCCTTTGACGCACCGTAAGCACTCATGCCGATACGCGGCGTGTGCGCCGCATCCGACGCGACGGTCACGATCGCCCCGCCCTGCTGGCGACGAAACTGCGCCATCGTCTGCTGAAACAGATTGAACGCTCCGCCAACGTTAACCGCAAACGTCTGCTGCCACTCCTCAGCGCTTAGCGCATCGGTGGCACCCATACGCAAAATACCTGCGGCATTGACCAACACATCCAAACGCTCGCGCGCTTTGAGGACGCGCTGGCACACCTCAGCTACCTGTCCGGCATTCGCCACATCCAGCACTTCGGTCGTAAACGGGTAGTTATCCTGAGGAAATTCGCGATCGAATCCAGTCACCTCAGCACCTGCATTCGCAAACGCCAGCGCCGTGGTGTAGCCAATCCCTTTTCCCGCCCCGGTTACCCAGACGGTTTTCCCGGCAAAATCAAATCCGGCCATTACTTCACCTCGCGGGAGAGCAGAGCCCACCATGCGTCAATGGTCGGTTTTTTCGCCAGCATCACGAAATCAATATCACCATGAACCTTACGCCAGCGCGCCGCCAGCGCCATCATGCGCACGGAATCCAGCCCATAGTCGATCAGGTTTTCGTCATCCATCGGCTCTTCGGACTCATCCAGCAGCGGTAGAATAATGCTGCGCAACGCATCTTTACTGACCGGAACCGGCGTCGGTAATAATTCCTGGGTCATAACCACACGCCCGGAACGTCCCGCCACGTATTTCAGCGACATCAAGTGTTCGTCACGGCTAAAATCCGCCAGCGCATCGGCAACCATAAACGGCTTGATGTCACGCATGAAAGCGTCCGTTGCGGTGGTCATACAGCCAATATGCGCATACACCCCGGTGATGATCAGTTGATTACGCCCGGTTTCCTTGAGCATCTGTTCAAGCGGGGAGCGATGAAATGCGCTATAACGCCATTTCACCAGAATGGTATCCGCTTCATCCGGCGCCAGCGCCTCAACGATCTTTTGTTGTTCCGGCGAACGCGTCAGGCCCGGTCCCCACATATCATTGAGCAGAGCGCGGTCTTCATCACTCTGCTCTTTCGGTTGAGCGGTGTAATACACCGGAATATTATGCTCTTTGCAGTACTGGCGCAGCGCGGCGATGTTCGCGACGACCTGCTCCATCATCGGACAGTTATCGCCCCAAAAGCCGATAAAATAATCCTGCATGTCGTGGATCAGCAGCGCGGCGCGTTCAGGGTCAAATGCCCAGTCGACTTTGTTCACCGGAATATCGAGCGCCGTTGGTAGCGCATAAGCCTGCAGTTTAGGAATTGCCATTTCTATTTCTCCTTCAGGCCAGTGAACGTGATGCCAGCCACTGACGTAATTGTTTTTTATCTACCTTCCCCACTGGAGTCAGCGGTAATGACTCAACGCACTCAACACGATCGGGTAATTTGAATTCCGCCACACCCTGTTCGCGCAGAAAACGGCGCACCTGAACCGCGCGCAGCGGTTCTTTTACCACTAGCCAGGCACAGCTTTTCTCGCCCATCAGTTCGTCATCCATACTGACCAACGCGGCATGGATAACCATTGGATGGCGCAGCAACAGGTTTTCAATCTCTTCAGCAGCGATCTTCTCCCCGCCGCGGTTGATCTGATCCTTTTCGCGTCCCTGAACGGTGATGTAGCCATCCGGGTCGATAGCGATCAGATCGCCGGAACAGTAAAAGCCGTTGGCGTCAAAGGCGCTGGCATTATGCTCAGGGCTTTTGAAATAACCACGGAAGGTGTACGGACCACGTGTCATCAAGCGTCCGGTCTCTCCCTGGGCTAAGGGGTTGCCGTCAGCGTCTGCTACCCAGACTTCATCATCAGGACACATCGGGCGACCCTGGGTATTGATGATGCGCTCAGGACTGTCGTCCAGACGGGTGTAGTTCACCAGCCCTTCAGCCATGCCGAAGACCTGCTGCAACTGGCAGCCAATCTCAGCCGGAATACGCGCCGCAAGCGTGGCGGAAAGTCTCGCTCCACCGACCTGTAGCAGTTTCAGCGAAGCCAATTGCGCATTGCTGCCCCACTCCGCAATAGCCTGCAACCACAGGCTCACCGCAGGTGGCACAAGCGCCGTGACGTTAACCTGATGCTGTTCAATCAGCGGGAAACACAGGGTAGCGCTCGGGTCGGCCGCCAGCACGACGGTGCCGCCGGCCAGGAACACGCCCAGCGCGCCTGGCGAACTCATGGCGTAGTTATGCGCCGCCGGGATTGCGCATAAATAACGCGTTTCCCCGGTGAAGCGGCAAATCTCATTGCTGCGACGCACGCTGTAGTAGTAATCGTTATGAGTGCGAGGAATCAGCTTTGGCGTCCCGGTCGTCCCGCCGGAAAGCTGGAAGTACGCCACCTCATCAGCGGGCGACGGTGTAGCAGTAAAATCAGTCGCAGGTTGGCTTATCGCCGTTTGCAGATTGTGTTCACCTTCGTCGTTGTGCAGTTGCACCACGCGCACTGAATTGTGTTCGGCCACAAAAGCGTTTAGAAAATCGTCCCCGCTAAACAGCGTATGCTGACGATCGGCAATCAGCAGCGCCGGTTCAATCTGTTTGGCATAGGCGTTGAGTTCGTTACGCTGATGGCTGAACAGGGCCAACACCGGAGCTACGCCCAGCTTGAGTAACGCAAAGAAGGTGATATACAGCTCAGCCACATTGCCCAGTTGTACCAGCGCGGTTTCACCGGGTTTAATCCCTTGGCGACGCAAACTGCAGGCAAGATTGTCAGCGGCCTGATTCAGCTGGCGATAGCTCAGATAGCGTTCACCATCAATAACCGCCGTATGGTCGCTGTCGGCATGACGGGTCAGAATGTCGGTCAGCGGCAAATCCTGCCAGTAACCTTTTTCACGATACCTGCGGGCAAACTCTTCCGGCCAGCGGGTGAATGGAATACTCATTATTGCTCCTTAAAACCAGTCCACAAGGCTCTTAATGCAGTCCAAAAACATTCAACATCGTGGAGAGCTTGGCCCCCGTTTCACGCCATTCCGCAACCGGGGAAGAGGCTGGAACAATTCCTGCTCCGGCAAAAAAACGCACCTGATTGCGCAGCAGCTTCGCACAGCGGATCGTCACTACCCACTCACCGTTACCTTCGGCATCACACCAGCCGACAATACCGCCGAACAGTTCGCGATCGAACGGCTCCAGCTCGGCGATAAGTTTGCGCGCAACCTGATGTGGGAAGCCGCTCAGCGCAGGCGTCGGGTGCAGCAGGCACGCCAGCGTCAGGGCGTTTTCCTGCGCGTTGGCTTTACCTTCAAACGGCGTGCCGAGGTGCCAGAGCGTCGGCGTAGTAACCAGCTGCGGAGAAGAAGGCAGTTGCAGTTCACGGCTGCGATCGCGCAATATCGTTTTCATAGCTTGCGTCACCAGTTCGTGCTCATGGCGGTCCTTCTCAGATGCCAGCAGGCGGATCCCTGCTTCGCGATCCAGCACATCATCAGGCTGACGACGTGCAGAGCCCGCCAGCGGCAGAGAACTGAAACGCTCGCCTTCTTTGCGCAGAAGCAATTCCGGGCTGGCACCAATCAATACGCCGCCGTCTTCAATCGGCACATGGAAGTTGTAGCTCGCTGGATTTTGCGCCACCAGACGCTCCAGCAGCGCACCGCTGTCAATGTTGGCATCGGTGGTGATATCGATCAGGCGTGACAACACCACTTTGTCGACTTCCGGAGTAGACGTCAGCGCAGCCGCCCGGGCGACCATATCTTCAAAAAAGTCCTGTTCCGGGATCGATTTACGTTCCACGACGTTCAGCGACTGATGCGCGGTAAAGTAACGTGATGATTGCTGCTTCGCCGTACGAGAAAAGCTCTGCCACGATTGGGGAATAAACAGCGATGATGGCTGGCGGGTATCAAAGGGAATCGCCCCGACCATGACAGGATTCGCGATACCCTGTGATTTGGCATCAGCAAACAGTGTGTTCATTTTTTGTTGGAAAGGGCTGTCTGGCGAATCGCCATCAATTGCCGGTTCCGCATAGCGGGCGAAGCATCCTGACGTCGTAAAACTACGGTACGGCGACATAAAGAAAAAACTGTCGGGAGCGAGCGTCGGCATAGTCTGCGTTTTTTCCTCGGCCAGTGACGTATCCATATCATCCTCCAAAAATGATAAAGGCTCTAATAATGATTATCATTTATATTTTCGGTCGCTAACCTAAAAGTAAAGCGGCGGTATGTCAACTCTTGTGGTAGCACAATGTGCGACTTTGGCTTGCATCCTTGCTCGCTAACAATGAAAATGAGAAGCATTACTTATACTGATAACAGGAAGCTGATTCGTGAGTCTCCCCTCTTTTTGCCGCACCGTGCTCTTACTGGCAGGTTTATCTCTTTCAGGAATTTCTTCAGGTCACGCCGCCGACTGGCCGCGTCAGGTTACTGACAGCCGCGGCACGCATACGCTGGAGCATAAACCGCAGCGAATTGTCTCCACCAGCGTGACCCTCACCGGTTCGCTGCTAGCGATTGATGCCCCGGTCATCGCCAGCGGTGCCACTACGCCGAACAATCGCATCGGCGATGCGCAGGGCTTTTTACGCCAGTGGAGCGAAGTGGCAAAAGAACGCAAACTGAGCCGCCTGTATATCGGCGAACCGAGCGCCGAGGCCATCGCAGCTCAAATGCCGGATTTGATTCTGGTAAGCGCCACCGGGGGCGATTCTGCCCTCGCGCTGTACGATCAGCTGTCCACCATTGCGCCAACGCTCATCATTAATTACGACGATAAAAGCTGGCAGTCGCTGCTGACCCAGTTAGGTGAAATTACCGGTCAGGAGCAACAGGCTGCTGCGCGTATTGCCGAGTTTGATAAGCAACTACAGGCAGTTAAGCAACGTATTACCCTGCCACCACAGCCGGTCAGCGCGCTGGTATATACCGCCGCGGCGCACAGCGCCAATCTGTGGACGCCCGAGTCAGCGCAAGGCAAGCTGATGGAGCAGTTAGGGTTCACGCTGGCAACGCTGCCTGCCAACTTGCATACCAGCCAGAGTCAGGGCAAACGCCACGATATCATCCAGCTTGGCGGTGAGAACCTGGCGGCAGGCCTGAACGGCGAAGCGCTGTTCCTGTTTGCTGGCGACAGCAAAGATGCCGATGCTATTTACGCTAATCCGCTTCTGGCGCATCTGCCAGCCGTGCAAAATAAACGTGTTTACGCCCTGGGTACGGAAACCTTCCGTCTCGACTACTACAGCGCAATGCTGCTGCTGCAACGTCTGTCGGCTCTGTTTTAATTGCCAGCGCCGGATGCGGCTAACGCCTTATCCGGCCTACAATCCGTAGAGCACAACGCGATCAGACATTCACGGGGACTTGCCGGAATCGGCGCACTTCTCCCAACAACAGCAGCAGTAAAAGACCGACAATCACCAGCCCAAACCCACTCACGCTTGCCGAAGCAACCGGCGTCATCATCGCGCCCAGACCACCTAACAACGCCGCGCCAATCGCATCACCGGTGACGTTCTGTGCGGTCCACAAACCATTAATTCGCCCGAGCATCGCTTCCGGCGTCTGCGTCTGTAACAGGGTGTACTGCAACAAAGAGCTGACCGCACTCAACCAGCCGAACAGCGCCAGACAAACCACACCAAGCTGCCAAACGGGCATCAAGCCAAACAGACCGATAGCCAGAAATGAAGCCACGGTCGATGCCAGCATAATCAGTCCCGGACGAAGACTGTGCGCCAGTTGTCCGCTGGTCAATGCACCCACGGCTGCCCCCAGCGGAATAGCCGCATACAGCAGGCCAATTTGCGCACTCGACATGTGCCAGTTAATCGCCAACGCCGGATACAGCACGCGCACGGCGCTCGCCATGGTTAACAGACCACCGAGCAGTGCAATGCCGCCAATCAGTGGGCTGGCAAGCAGAAAGCGGAATGCTGCCAGCAGCGATTTCAGCGGATGCTCACGCGGCTGCGGCGGAGGCGGCAACGCGGGAAGACTCAGCAACGGTAGTAAGGTAATGAAGGTCCCCGCCGCCGCCAGTCCGTAGTTCCAGGCCACGCCGCCGGTCGCGAGCAACACCCCGCCAAGCATCGGCGAAATTACCGATCCCAGACGTACCGTCAGCATGGTAATCGCCCCGGCCTGCATCAGATTCTCCCGCCCGACCAGCGCTGGCGTCGCTGCCAGTAAAGCAGTCACGCCCAGCGAAGCAAAGAAACCGTCCCATAAGCCAAGCAGATAAATTGCCAGTAACGACGGTTCGGGAAGTAACGCATTCAAACACAGGCCAATAAAGCCAATGCCACAGGTACCACGCGCCAGCAGGATCACTTTTTTACGCTCATAGCGGTCGGCCAGCACACCGCCCACCATCAGGCCAATAAACATTGCACTGCCGGTCAGCGTCACCGACAAACCGACCTGCCAGGTCGACTGGGTCATCATCTGGATTTGAACCGGAACCGCGACGCCGAGTAGCCCCAGAGAGACAATGGAAATAAAACGGGCGAGGAAGACTGCACGAAATGCAGGGTGGGTCTTTAACAGGCTGAGATTGAGCAGCCATGATTGTCGATTCATTACAGAGCCTTACCAGGTACTTTTTCAATATCCATTCGATGGCTGCACATGCTAACATATCCAAATAAGATCGATAACGATAATTACTATCATTATCAGGGAAGTTGATATGTCATGCTCTGTTTCCGCGACACGCGCCTTCGCCGTGCCCGGACTATTGTTATTACTTGTTCTGACCACGGTATTAAGTCTGGTTATTGGCGCCAAGTCGCTACCTGCCTCCGTGGTGCTGGATGCGCTCACCGGCAGTTGTCAAAGCGCTGATTGCACCATCGTGCTTGACGCGCGACTCCCACGCACGCTGGCGGGGCTGCTCGCCGGTGGTGCGCTGGGCCTGGCTGGCGCATTAATGCAAACGCTCACGCGTAATCCTCTCGCCGATCCCGGCATTCTGGGTGTCAACTCCGGTGCCAGCTTCGCTATTGTGCTGGGCGCCGCGCTGTTCGGCTTTTCCTCTGCGCAAGAGCAACTGCTGATGGCCTTTTGCGGTGCGCTGGCTGCGTCACTGATCGTAGCTTTTACCGGTAGTCAGGGCGGTGGGCAGTTAAGCCCGGTACGTTTGACGCTGGCGGGCGTTGCCCTGGGCGCGGTGCTGGAAGGATTATCCACCGGCATCGCCCTGCTCAACCCGGACGTTTACGATCAGTTGCGTTTCTGGCAAGCTGGCTCACTGGATATCCGCAGCCTGCAAACGCTGAAGGTTGTATTGGTACCAGTACTGATTGCCGCGGCTGTCGCACTGTTCCTCAGTCGCGCCCTGAATAGCCTGAGCCTCGGGAGCGACACAGCTACCGCGCTTGGTAGTAAAGTCGCTCGCACACAGTTTATTGGCCTGCTGGTTATTACCGTACTGTGCGGCAGCGCGACCGCGATTGTCGGTCCTATCGCCTTTATCGGCCTGATGATACCTCACATGGCGCGCTGGCTGGTGGGGGCGGATCACCGCTGGTCACTGCCCGTCACCCTGTTGGCAACCCCTTCTCTGTTACTGATTGCCGATATCATCGGTCGCCTGATTGTTCCCGGCGAGCTGCGCGTGTCGGTGGTCAGCGCTTTCATCGGCGCGCCGGTGCTTATCTTTCTGGTACGCCGTAAATCGCGCGGGGGTGGCGCATGATGCACCTCTCCCGCCGCCTGATAATCAGCAGCCTGCTGCTGGTTGCAGGTTGTCTCGTCATTGGTTTATGGAGCCTGCGTAGCGGCGTTGTTACGCTGGAAACCCAGCAAATTATTGCCGCCCTGCTCGGCGATGCGCCGCGCAGTATTACCCTGGTGGTGACCGAATGGCGTTTGCCACGCGTGCTCATGGCGCTATTGATTGGCGCAGCGCTCGGCGTGAGCGGCGCAATATTCCAGTCGCTGATGCGTAACCCGCTGGGTAGCCCGGATGTGATGGGCTTTAATACCGGTGCCTGGAGCGGTGTGCTGGTGGCAATGGTGCTGTTCGGACAGCATCTTACCGCGATCGCGCTGGCGGCCATGCTCGGTGGGATCCTGACTTCTCTGGTGGTCTGGGCGCTCGCCTGGCGCAATGGGATCGACACCTTCCGGCTAATTATTATTGGTATCGGCATACGCGCCATGCTGGTGGCGTTCAACACCTGGCTACTGCTGAAAGCATCATTAGAAACCGCGCTAACGGCCGGACTGTGGAACGCTGGATCGCTCAATGGCCTGACCTGGGCCAAAACCTGGCCGTCTGCCCCGCTGATTATTATCATGCTGGTATGCGCCACATTGCTGGTACGCCGGATGCGCTTACTGGAAATGGGTGATGACAGCGCCTGTGCGCTTGGTGTCAGCGTTGAGCGCTCGCGTCTGATGATGATGCTGGTTGCGGTTGTACTGACCGCTGCCGCCACCGCGCTGGCGGGTCCTATCTCGTTTATTGCCCTTGTCGCGCCGCATATCGCACGACGTATAAGCGGCACATCGCGCTGGGGATTAACCCTGTCAGCGCTGTGCGGCGCGTTGCTGCTGCTGATGGCGGATTTATGCGCCCAACAGCTGTTTATGCCTTATCAGCTTCCGGTGGGCGTTGTCACCGTAAGCCTCGGCGGTATTTATCTTATCGTCTTGTTAATTCAGGAGTCCCGCAAAAAATGACCGAATCAGTAGCCCGTTTGCGTGGCGACCAGTTAACGCTGGGTTATGGCAAGTTTACCGTGGCGGAAAACCTCAATGTGTCGATTCCCGACGGTCACTTCACCGCGATTATCGGGCCAAATGGCTGCGGGAAATCGACATTGCTGCGCACGCTTAGTCGCCTGATGACGCCCGCGAACGGCAAGGTCTGGCTCGACGGCGAACATATTCAACACTATGCCAGCAAAGAAGTCGCCCGAAGAATAGGTTTGCTGGCGCAAAACGCCACCACGCCGGGAGATATTACGGTACAGGAGCTGGTTGCCCGCGGGCGCTATCCGCACCAGCCGCTGTTTACCCGCTGGCGGCAAGAGGATGAAATTGCGGTCTCAAACGCCATGCAGGCGACGGGTATCACCCACCTGGCATCACAAAGTGTGGATACCCTTTCCGGCGGACAACGTCAACGTGCATGGATTGCGATGGTGCTGGCGCAGGAAACGTCGATTATGCTGCTTGATGAACCCACCACCTGGCTGGATATCAGTCATCAGATCGATCTGCTGGAACTGCTGAGTGAGTTAAACCGGGAAAAAGGCTACACGCTGGCCGCCGTTTTGCACGACCTGAATCAGGCCTGTCGCTATGCGACGCATCTGATTGCGCTGCGAGACGGAAAAATTATTGCCGAGGGAGCACCGAAGGAGATCGTCACCGCGCAGCTTATTGAAAAAATCTATGGACTGCGCTGTATGATTATCGACGATCCAGTTGCCGGAACGCCGTTAGTAGTGCCGCTTGGACGCAGCAAATAACACGCGTTATCGTAAGGCGGCTGGCTTGCCGCCATACGACAATTCATCACACCAGTTGCTGATCAATAAACGTCATTTTTTGCTTACGCGACACCATAGCATAGTTCAGCAAAACGCCACCACACGCCACCATTCCACCCAGTAATGCGGCCAGAATAACGATCATTGATTTAGCCGGGCCATCTTTTTTCACCGGCAGCGAAGGCGTAAGTTGATATTTAAACGGTGTGAATTTTACGTCGCTCACATTCATCGCTAACAGTTGCTCAACGTGATACTGCCGATTACGTAATTCACCGTTAATTTCAGCAACATCCGTTACTGATTTTTCTATTTCTAATTTACGTTCGATGCCGTCAGCACCCAGTGAAATAGAGAAATCGGGGTCATCCTTCACCGCCTGACCATTACTGTAGACCGGCTTTTTAATCCCGGCGGCATTGGCAATCTCCAGCGAGTAGTTCAGTCGCTGGATATTTGCTTCCAGCTGGTTCTTGAGCCTGACGCGATCCATCTCCAGCCTTTCTTTCTCGAAGCTGGTTTTGATCGACAGTTTATTGCGAATATCTTCCAGCGTTTCTTTCACTACAATATCAGAAATATACTGGATATATCCCTTCAGCACAGACTGAGCTTCTTCGGCATGAGGTGCGGTAAAACTCAGCGTCCATGAGGTATACAGCGAAGTTTCGTTCTTCTTACCCAGGTTAGTATCAACCGCTTTCATTTTCTCACTAAGCCTGACAATTGCCTGATGCAACTCCATTTCGTCGATATCAGCGCCTTTCAATTGATCCATCACGTAAGGTGAAGAGCGCAGATATTCTTCTAACAATGAAGGCGACTGGAATTTTTTGATAAACAGGTTAAACACATCACCACGGCTAACGCTAATATCCATATCCAGCACGCGCAATTTGGTCAACGTATTCTCGAGACTCTGCCACTGAACCGGTTCTGCGGGGGTCACGATTGCCTGACTGGTCCATTTTTGCGGAAGCAGGAAAGATACCAGAATACCCGCACAAGCAAAGGCGAAAACGGTCGCTATAATTTTCGTTCTTGCTCGCCATAAGATTTCGATTAGGTTCACTAAATCGATTTCATTTGCGTTTGCCGCTGGCTGAGGATAGCCAGTAAATTCCGAAACGTTATCTTGCTTAATATTTAATGATGACATGTTGCGTGACCTGAAAACTTTCCTAAAAGAAAAACATTCCTGTGGGAGAAGTCTACCAGCTAGTCAGAATTATCCGAAACACTCTTTGCGCTTGTCGCCCTACCAAAAATTATATTCGGAATTTATTCACCCCTTTCATCACCTTGCACCGCACAAAAACAACAACTCCACAACATATTCTTTACATTGTAGAGCTGTTCGATCACCGCGATTGCAATATTCGTCTTGTTACACAGATTTATTAATCAGCGTATTTATTACAGGTCCTATCGCCTCAAACGCGGTGGGGGAAATAATATCAACATGCGCGCAGTCGTGGCGGTAAACATCCAGACTGGATATCCACGGGGCCCAGCTACGTTCAGGGCTGACACCCGGCACTAAGGTACGCTCAGCAACGAACAGCGTGGCGTGACCTGCAAACGGCACGCTGTGCGCCGTGGTGAGCAGGCGAACCGCATCGGCGTAGTTGCCTTCGATCGCGTTAAATAAGGCCTCTGACGCATTCCCCTGCTGCGCCGCCAGAAAGGCTTCGCGTTCACGCTCGATCTCCGCCAGCACCGCTGGATCCAGCCCATTGGCCTCTTTTTCTTGCCAGTTTTGCGTCTCTGGCGGCCAGGTATCCAACAGACCGAGGAATGCAACCGTCTCTCCTCTGGCATGTAAGCGCGCGGCGATCCCCTGTGCCAGCGTGCCGCCCAGCGAATAACCTAATAAATAGTAAGGTCCGTGAGGTTGTTGACTGAGCAGCGTTGCCAGGTGATGTTCGCATACCGAGTCGAGATTATCCGCCGTTTGCATCGGGCCATCCGGTCGTGGCGACTGAATACCCATAATCGACCACTGAGGGCTGAGATAACGCGACAGCACGCTAAACTGCCAGGCAAAACCCGACGCCGGATGGAAGCAGAACAACGTTGGGCCGTGACTTTCACGCAGTGGCAATAGCGTCTCAAATCCCAGACGCTGCGACTGTTCATCATCATTGCTCTCCAGCAATGCGCTCAGTTGTTCCACGGTGGAAGCCACCATAATCTGCCCGGGCGTCACCTGACGCTCAAAAATGCGGCTCAACTGCGCTGCCAGCTTCATCGCCAGCAGCGAATGCCCACCAAGCGCAAAGAAATCAGCCTCTACATCATTCACCTCACAATCCAGCAAGGCCGCAAAAGACTGCGCGATGGTGGTCTCAGTCCCTGTTCGCGGTGCGCGCCCGGAAACACGCGACATCAACTGCGGCATCGGTAGCGCTTTACGATCCAGTTTGCCGTTCGCGCTAAGCGGCAGCTCCGCCAGTTGTAACAATACCGTCGGTACCATGTGCGCAGGCAGTTTTTCGCGCAGACGTTCCCGCAACACAGTCGTATCCAGCGGCAAACCCGATTGCGACACCAGATACCCCACCAGTTGGCGCGCATCGCCGCCTGTCGCCGCAGCCTGGTTGAATACGCAGGCATGGGCAACGGCATGCTCGACATCAGGCAACTGCTGCATCACCCGGTCAATCTCGCCGAGCTCAATGCGCTGTCCACGAATTTTAAGCTGGTCATCGCTGCGCCCGAGGTATTCCACCGCGCCATTTTCCAGCCAGCGCGCCACATCTCCGGTGCGGTACATACGTTCACCGACGCTAAACGGATCGGCGATAAAGCGGCTCGCCGTCAGATCCGGACGCCCCAGATAGCCTTGCGCCAGTTGGATCCCCGTCAGATACAGGTCACCCGCTACGCCGAAAGGCACCGGGCGCATCATGGCATCCAGAATGCGTAAACCGGTATTCCATACCGGATAGCCAATCGGTACGCTGTTGCCGGTTACGGCAGCGAGATCTTCTCCCCAGGCCGGATACCAGCTCACATCGACCGCAGCTTCCGTTGGTCCGTACAAATTGTGCAGTGGCGCATGAGTCAACTGCTCCCACTCACGGCATAAATCGGCTGGCAAGGCTTCGCCGCTGCAAAATACCCGTTTTAGAGAGGCACAACTCTCCCGCGCGGTTTCCGGCGTCAGTGAAGCGACAAAAGCGGCCAACATAGAGGAGACAAAGTGCGTGGTCGTCACCCCATAACGGGCAAAGAACTGCTGCATCGCCAGCGGATCGCGGTGCGCTTCAGGTTCTGCCATGACCAGTTTTGCCCCGGCAATAAACGGCCAGAAAAACTCCCATACCGAGACGTCAAAACTGCATGGCGTTTTTTGCGCCACCACATCATCTGCGGTCAGCGGATAGTGATTTTGCATCCACAGCAGACGGTTAACGATGGCGGTTTGCCCAACCATCACCCCTTTTGGTCTACCGGTAGAACCGGAAGTAAAAATGATATAGGCGGTATGATTGGGTTGAGATAGCGCCAACGGAGCAGCATCTTCTGCTGGCAGCGGCGAGTCATAGCACAGACTTTCCAGCCCTGGGATATCGCTAAAACGCGCCAGTTGCTCTTCAGTCGCTATCAACAATTTTGGCTTCGCGTCTTCGAGCATCATCCGCAGGCGATCGTCCGGGTATCCGGTATCCAACGGCAGCCAGGCAGCTCCGGCTTCCACAATACCGTGCAACGCCAGCGTCAGGAACACAGAACGCGGTAATGCCACAGCTACGCTGTCGCCAGGACGGACGCCGCGTTCGCGCAGAAGGCTCGCCAGCGCCACGACCTGCTGGCGCATTTCGCGATAGCTAAACTGATAACGGGCATCGGCCAGCGCCGGGGCATCCGGCGTTTTATCGGCCTGCTGTGTCACCAGTGCGCTAAGCGTAGTGAACGGGATCTCCACGGTCGTGTCGTTAATCTTCGCCAGCCGCTCATGTTCTGTAGGCAACAGCATCCCGGCGTCGCCGCAGCATAGCGACGGATTGTCAGCAAACTGCTCGATAAGCCCGATTAAACGCGAGGCATGCTGCGCCAGCGTTTCTGCATCGTAGCGCTGTTTATTGGCCAGGATTTCAATACTCAGCCCGCCGTTTTCATCCGGGAACAACGCCAGTTCAAGATCGTTCACCGGTCCTGTCGCCAGCGTATGAGTTTGCGCCTGAACGCCGGGAATATTCAGATGATAGTCGAATATTTTCACATTCAGCACCGGGCCAAACAGCGGCTCTGCACCGGCTGCACGCCCAATATCGCGAACGATTTGTTCGGCATCATAACGTTGATGCCGACGCATTTTCTTCAACTGCCCGGCCAGTCGTTGTGCAAGCGCAGGCAAGCTTTCTGCCGCATCCAGCCTCACACCAAATGGCAGAACGTTTAAAACCGGTCCAGTGGACGTCAACGCCGCCGAGCCCATACGCCGCATAAAGATAAACCCGGCGGCATAATCCATTCGGCTGCATAAGCGTCCCAGCCACAACGCCACCAGCGCCAGAGCCAGATCCGCACGCTGAACGTCAGGCATGCGTGCCGCAAGTCGGCGAAACGCTCCTTCAGGCGCGGTTAACTTCATGCGAATAATATCCGCGCTGGCCGAGCGTCCCGGCAACGGATTGTTCGACAGCGAAGCAGGAGGTGGGAGTTGCTTTCGCTGATCGCGCCAGAAGGCGCCGTCGCGTTGCCAGGCATCACTTTGACGGTACTGTTGATACTCTTCCACCACCTCGGCGAACGGCGTAAAAGGCGAGTCTGGCGTAGACTCGCCATCTAGCCATGCGCGATAGATTGCGGCTATCTGGCGGGTAATGGCCGGGAAGCTGAAGCCATCGACCAGCAAATGATGGTAACGCTGATACCAATACCAACGTTTATCTCCCACCTGTAAAAGCTGGTGAAAAACCAGCGGCTTATTGCCGTCAGCACGTATGTCCTGCTGCAGGTCTGCCTGCATCAACGCACGCGCCGCCTCATGTGGGTTGGATTTTTCGCGCAGATCGATGATTTCGGGTTGCGCAAAAGTGAGCGCAGGATCCACCCATTGCCAGACCTCACCGTTATCTTCGCTAAACTGCATTCGCAAGGTATCGGCCTGCTCCAGGCCCGCCACAACCGCTTTCGCCAGCAACAACGCGTCCAGTTCGCCGGTTAATTCTACGTAGTGCGCCACGCTCCACGCCGAGGGCAATGTGGAGAGTTTTTCCGCCATCCAGATCCCCGGCTGAGCCGCCACTAACGGTAAACGCTGAGTCATGGAGCCTCCTGCACATCGACATAGTTCGCGGGCGTCAGCGTGGTCCAGTTTGCATCCAGCCATTGCTGGCAGGCTTCCTGGAATTGGGGTCCGCAAGCAATTTGCCAACCAGCAGGAAGTGAACACTGCTGCGGCCAAAGGCTAAACTGACGTTGGGGATTTTGCAGAATGTAAAACTGGCCCTGCGGATTATCGAAGGGGTTACTGAATTCCATACTCAACTCCTGTCGTGGAATGTCGTCCGGTTAAATCGTGTCGGTAAGCGGTTGCCAGAGCGTCATTAGCCCTTGCATCAGACCGCCGCGCCAACAAAGCGCATCGTGTCCACCATCAACCTGACGCCAGAAAATAGACTGTGGTGCAGAAGGTAACTGGGCATATAACGCCTGATTAGCGCGATAAATAATGGGCTCGCGGATCCCCGCTTCCAGGACAATACGCAGTCCCTGAGCGCTGATGGTCCCGGTCTTCAGTTGCTCGACGATCGCTCCGTCCTGACCACCACCACGATGCGGCCACCAGTAAGAGCCCGACTGGCTAAGAACACAGCCAAAGCGCGCGGGCCAGTTCAGCCCGGCATACAGCGATGACAACCCGCCAAAACTTTGCCCGGCGACCACAGTACGCTGCGGATCGTCACTGAATGCGGTCGTCGTCTTCACCAGCGGCAACAGCTCCTCTTGTACCGCCAACCAAAAATCCGCGTTACACGGCAGTTCGCGGCTACGGTGAGCCGTGTCGATGGCATCAATCAGGAGATAAACGGCAGGAGGAAGGTGTCCACGATGCGTAAGTGAAGTTAGCGCAGGCCAGACCGGCATACTCTGTGCCCAAAACTGCCCATCCAGCAGGATAGCCAGCGGACGAGATTCCGCTTGGGCCTCTCCGGTGGTAAATACCCATACGCGACGCGTATTACCGAGCCTGGCGCTACGCCATTGCAGGCAAACTGCGGGTGAATCGGGGTTTTCAGGTCGATCCCATCCGGGCTGTACGGGCGCCTCCGGCATTTCCAGCGCAGACACCGCATGACCGCGACCGCCCTGCCAGCTCTGCGGATTAAGGGGATCGGCAATGGCCTGCGGCAGCAATTGCCGCCAGCCTTCACGCAGTACGCTTCGGTCAGGCGCTGCGCCCACCGCCAGCGAGGAAAAGATATCGTTTCGTGTTGTCGGGATAAAACAGTAGCTGCCGCGCCAGTTGGCGCTGAGAGAAACACGCCAGCACCAAACATTTGTTCCATCAATGCGTTGCATCGACTGAGGGGTAGCGTTTTGATGATGATCGGTGACGCCAGTGATATAGACCCACACGCGATGAATGGCTGACTCTTTCTCCGTTCCCTGCGGGTCACGCCACCAGAAGGTTACCCGATAATTTCCGTTGTCTTCACGCTCCCACTCCGGGCCTTTTTTTGACTGCCACCACGCCTCGCTTCCCATCTTTAACGTCGTCACCGCCATAACCCCATGTTTATTGTGAAATTTTATGATCTAGCGTGAAATATATTGATAATATTATTGATAACTATTTGCATTTGCAATAGCGTATTGTCGCGCTGTGGGAAGCGCGCACAGTTTTTCACCACTTATAAACCGACCTGGCGCTGCGTACTTTTTCTGGAATGGATAGTTTACGCAGATGCGGGCGACATCAGACCAAATGCCACACCGAGGCACATTGGTACTCGTGGCTAAAAGAACAGCAGGACATACAATGAACAACAAGATTCATTCACTGGCCTTATTGGTCAATTTAGGGATTTACGGGGTAGCCCTGCCAGCAATGGCGGAAGATCAAACCGATAGCGTAGCTGTCTCTCATGAAGACACCATCGTCGTTACCGCCGCCCAGCAGAACCTACAGGCGCCGGGCGTTTCAACCATTACCGCTGATGAAATTCGTAAGAACCCTCCCGCTCGCGATGTGTCGGAAATCATCCGTACCATGCCTGGCGTTAACCTGACCGGTAACTCAACCAGCGGTCAGCGCGGCAACAACCGCCAGATCGATATTCGCGGCATGGGGCCAGAAAACACCCTGATTTTGATCGACGGTAAACCGGTTACCAGCCGTAACTCCGTACGCCAGGGCTGGCGCGGCGAGCGTGATACCCGCGGCGATACCGCCTGGGTTCCACCGGAAATGATTGAGCGTATTGAAGTGCTGCGCGGTCCTGCCGCGGCACGCTATGGCAATGGCGCAGCTGGCGGCGTGGTGAATATCATCACCAAAAAAGGCAGCAATGAATGGCACGGTTCCTGGGATACCTATTTCAACGCCCCGGAACACAAAGACGAAGGATCGACCAAGCGCACCAACTTTAGCCTGAATGGTCCAATGGGTGGGGATTTCAGCTTCCGCCTGTACGGTAATCTCGATAAAACCCAGGCCGACGCATGGGACATCAACCAGGGTCATCAGTCAGAACGTACCGGCACATATTCAAATACCTTACCAGCCGGTCGTGAAGGGGTGATCAACAAAGACATTAACGGTGTGGTTCGCTGGGATTTCGCCCCACTCCAGTCACTGGAACTGGAAGCCGGTTATAGCCGTCAGGGCAACCTGTATGCGGGCGACACTCAAAACACTAACACCAACCAACTGGTGAAAGATAACTACGGGAAAGAGACCAACCGTCTTTACCGTCAGAACTATTCTCTGACCTGGAATGGCGGCTGGGATAACGGCGTCACCACCAGCAACTGGGTACAGTACGAACATACACGTAACTCCCGTACGCCTGAAGGTCTGGCGGGCGGTACTGAGGGTATCTTCGACCCGAATGCGTCACAAAAATATCTCGACGCCGACCTGAGTGACGTCATGCTGCACAGTGAAGTCAGCATTCCGTTAGATCTGCTGGTCAACCAAAACCTGACGCTTGGTACCGAATGGAACCAGCAACGCATGAAGGACATGTTGTCCAATTCACAGACCTTTATGGGCGGTGATATTCCAGGTTCGAGCAGTACCAACCGTAGCCCATACTCAGACGCAGAGATTTTCTCTCTGTTTGCTGAAAACAACATGGAACTGACCGACAGCACCATGTTGACGCCGGGTCTGCGTTTCGACCACCACAGCATCGTTGGCGACAACTGGAGCCCATCTCTGAACCTGTCCCAGGGTCTGGGTGATGACTTCACGCTGAAGATGGGGATTGCGCGAGCCTATAAAGCACCAAGCCTGTACCAGCTCAACCCGAACTACATTCTGTACAGCAAAGGCCAGGGTTGCTACGCCACCGGTTCCGCGACGGGCATTGGTTGCTACATGATGGGCAACGATGACCTGAAGGCCGAAACCAGTATCAACAAAGAGATTGGTCTTGAGTTCAAACGTGACGGCTGGCTGGCCGGGGTAACCTGGTTCCGTAACGATTACCGCAACAAGATTGAAGCGGGTACGGTACCGTTCGACAGAACGTCTATCACCAGCAAAGGGAAGACGACTTACACTGATATCTATCAGTGGGAAAACATTCCTAAAGCAGTGGTTGAGGGTCTGGAAGGTACGTTGAACGTACCGGTTAGCGAAACCGTTAACTGGACCAACAACATTACCTACATGCTGCAAAGTAAGAATAAAGAGACCGGCGAGCGCTTGTCGATTATTCCTGAATACACGCTGAACTCAACGCTGAGCTGGCAAGCGCGTGAAGATTTATCGCTGCAGTCAACCTTCACCTGGTACGGTAAACAGCAGCCGAAGAAATACGATTACCAGGGTAAACCGGTAACCGGTAGTTCGGCGAGTGAAGTCAGCCCGTACAGCATCGTCGGCCTGAGCGCGACCTGGGACGTGACGAAAAATGTCAGCCTGACTGGCGGCGTGGATAACGTCTTCGACAAACGTCTGTGGCGTGAAGGCAATGCCCAGACCACGGGCGATATTGTAACCGGGAACTATATGGCGGGCGCTGGCGCGCACACCTATAACGAACCGGGCCGGACGTGGTTCATGAGCGTTAATACGCACTTCTGATAACGTTTCTCCCTCTCCTCGCTACGGGGAGAGGGAAACAATAACGACGATGCACACAACGCACACAACGCTCACTTTCGCAGACCACACGCTGCACATTGTCGAGTTCGATCCCGACACCTTCCAAGAGCAAGACCTGTTCTGGCTCCCCCACCATACTCAGCTTCAATCCTGTGGGCGTAAGCGTAAAGCTGAGCACTTAGCGGGGCGTATTGCCGCAGTACATGCATTACGTGAATACGGTATCAAAACTGTGCCTGGCATCGGCGGGCAGCGACAACCGCTGTGGCCACAAAAGTTGTTTGGCAGCATCAGCCACAGTACGTCAACTGCGCTGGCGGTGGTATCGACGCATCCCGTCGGACTGGATATAGAAGCTATTTTTACGCGGCAAACCGCAGTTGAGCTGACTGGCGGTATTATCGACAACAGCGAACAACGAATTTTACAGCTCAGTCCTTTGCCCTTTCAGCTCGCCTTAACCTTGGCGTTTTCCGCCAAAGAGAGCGTGTATAAAACATTTTCCGCGCAGGCATCAGAGCTGCCGGGTTTTGCCAGCGCCAAAATAGTTGCACTCACAGCGACACACTTAACGGTGCAAATCACCCCGTCATTTTCGCAAAACCTCACCGGACAGGAAGTTAATGTTCGCTGGTTTCAGCATGATGAAAACATCATTACTCTGTGTGAAGCGACTTTGTAACAAAGTCAGCCATTGACCGGCGTTGCCGCCCATGTTCATCAAAGTTCTCCGCTGCCAGCCAGCGCTGTAACACGGCGTCACACTGGGGCCATTCGCCGTCAATCATCGATAACCAGTCGCTGTCGCGATTGCGACCCTTGCGCACAATCTTCTGGCGAAAGCGTCCTTCGAAGATAAACCCAAGGCGCTCCGCTGCCCGTCGAGAAGCGGTGTTCAAAGAATCGCATTTCCACTCCACGCGACGATAACCCAACGCAAACGCCTGGCGCAGCAGCAGCCAGATGCTTTCGGTGCCAAGTACCGTATTTTTCATGCGCGGTGACCAGGTCACATGACCAATTTCGACCGAACCGTGCTCTCGTTCGATCGCCATAAAACACACCAGTCCGACGGCACGTCCGAAACGCTGATCAATGACGGCATAGGGAACCAAAGAGGCATCAGTGGATTTCCCCTCAACCCAACAAGCTGCAGCCTCAACGCTTGTGGGGCGAGAGCTTGCAAGCCAGGTCCAGTCGCGATCGTCCGGTGCCTGCGCGTAAGCATCAAACAGATCGGCGGCATGGCTGTCTGCATCCAGAGGAACCAGTCGACAATATTGACCGACAAGCGTTTCCCGTGGCAGTACGGCAGCGCCATTCCAGTCCGGCACAACATCGCCGACGGTCTGCCCATAAAGATTTATTTCCGGCACGATTCAACCCCTGTTGCGAAGTAAAAAATAGTTATAACACCAGCTATTTCACCTTCAAAGCGTCACCAGGGAATATCTGACAACGAACAGAAAATCAGCCGCCCTTCTATACTGATTAAAAATCAACGCTGAAGAGAGTCTTATGCCACTTCCCGATTTTCATGTTTCTGACCCTTTCACGTTAGGCATTGAACTGGAAATGCAGGTGGTCAATCCTCCAGGCTACGACCTGAGCCAGGATTCTTCCCGGCTGATTGACGCCGTAAAGCCGCTGCTTACCGCCGGAGAAGTCAAGCACGATATCACGGAAAGTATGCTGGAGATGGCGACCGGAGTTTGTCGTAATATCGACCAGGCGAGTGCTGAATTATCCGCTATGCAGCAGATAATCACGCGGGTTGCTGCAGAGCAGCACCTCGCCATTTGTGGCGGGGGTACGCATCCATTTCAAAAATGGCAACGTCAGGAAGTCTGCGATGATGAACGCTATCGGCGTAACCTGGAAAATTTCGGTTATCTCATTCAGCAGGCGACGGTATTCGGTCAGCATGTGCATATCGGCTGCGCAAACGGCGACGATGCCATATACCTTCTGCATGGCCTGTCGCTATTTGTTCCGCATTTTATTGCGCTCTCTGCCGCTTCACCTTATATGCAGACGTCCGACACGCGGTTTGCCTGCGCGCGACTGAATATATTCTCCGGATTTCCCGATAATGGCCCGATGCCATGGGTGAATAACTGGCAGGAATTCGAGGGGCTATTCCGTCGACTGGCTTACACCAGCATGATTGATAGTATTAAAGATTTACACTGGGATATCCGTCCCAGCCCGCACTTTGGCACGGTAGAGGTTCGGGTAATGGATACGCCGCTGACCCTTGATCATGCGGTCAATATGGCAGGGCTTATTCAGGCTACCGCCCACTGGTTACTCACCAAACGTCCGTTCAAGCACCAGGAGCGTGATTACCTGTTGTATAAATTCAATCGTTTTCAGGCCTGTCGCTTTGGTATGGTGGGAATCATCACCGACGTCAATACCGGCGACGGTTGCCGCTTGTCAGATGACACATTGCGACTACTGGAGAATGTTGCGGTCTCTGCGGATAAAGTGGGCGCGGCCAGCGCGATTGAAGCCTTGCATCTGCAGGTTAAGCATGGTCATGACGAGGCGCAAAACATGCGTGACTTCGTCGCCGAAGGCGGGTCGCTGAGTGGTCTGGTGAAAAAACATTGTGAGATTTGGGCCGGGCTTTGAGCGTGGGAATTTGCGTTGCCCACAGAGATCCCGGACAATGGCTTTTTAACTCAAGTTTAACAATACCATGAAACACCCGCTTGAATCACTGATGACCGCCGCCGGGATCCTGTTGCTGGCATTTTTGTCCTGTCTGCTGCTGCCCGCCCCCTCAGTTGGCCTGGTACTGGCGCAAAAATTCGTGGCCACCTTTCATTTGATGGATCTCAACCAGTTTTATACTTTGCTGTTTTGTCTATGGTTTTTACTGCTGGGAGTGATTGAGTATTTCGTTTTGCGCTTCATATGGCGGCGCTGGTTCTCGCTGGCGGATTAGACCCGCGAGAACCCTTAGCTGTTAATGCGTTCGGCTATGATTTTCTTTGCGATAAGCGCCCGGCGGCTGGCTGAACGTACGGGTGAAAATACGCGTAAAGGTCTGCTGCGAATCGAATCCGTATTTCAAACAGATGTCGTACACTTTCTGGTCGGTATCGCGTAGATCGCGCGCGGCCAGTAGCAGCTTGCGTTCCCGAATGTAACGCCCGAGGCTTTCGCCTTTATACTGCATAAAAAGACGCTGCAGGTGCCATTTTGAATATCCCGCATGGCGTGCAATATCATCAATGCGCAATGGTTGATTCAAATTATCATCAATCCATTCAACAATCGTATCAATTACCTGAGCAGAAATCGTCATCATGCTCTCCCCTGTATTCATTGAGTCACCTGTTGCCACCAGGCCGTAAACAGTTGGTCCGGTGCGGACAGTATTACCGGTTCACCCAGCATTGGCGTCAGCAATCGGTAATCGTAACGACGGCTGGCAAGCGCCAGTCGTTTGTAAGGATCATCCCAGGTATGTTTCGCCAGAACGAAACGACCTGCATGCCCTGGTAGAACGGCTTTCGCATGCAGATCGACCGCAGCCTGTGCCGTCTCTTCCGGCATCATGTGAATAAACTTCCAGTCATGGTCATACTGGCCGTTCTCCATAATCGCCAAATCAACCGAGCCAAACTGCTCGCCGATGGCTTTAAAATGCGGTCCATAGCCGGAATCGCCGCTGTAATAAACGTTCTGCTCCGGCGTTTCAAACATGAAACTCGCCCATAGCGTCTGATTGCGCTTGATGCCTCTCCCCGAAAAATGACGGGCTGGCAACGCATGAACGATCAGCGAATCCGTTACTCTGATGGATTGATTCCAGTCCATCTCGTCGATTATCTCGCCGCGCATTCCCCAATAACGCAGATGTGACCCTACGCCAAGCGGCGTAATCACCCGCTTAATTTTCGGCATTAACGCCTTGATCGTGGCGAGATCCAGATGGTCATAGTGATCGTGCGAGATAATGAGCAGATCGATCTCCGGCATCGTCTGTGCGGACCACGGATAATCACCGGCAAAGGCTTTGTTCAGGAATGAAAGCGGTGCGGCATAGTTGCTAAACACGGGATCGATCAGGATACGTTGACCCGCCAGCTGCAAATACCACGAAGAGTGACCCAGCCAGACAAGCGTGTCCTGCTCTGGAGATAACCCGGCGAGATCGGTCGCCACCAATGGCAACGGATGTGCTGGCCGCGCATTTTCGCGCTTAGCGACCAAAAACTCCCACCAGGCAGCCAGCATACTTTTGTTGCCGGTATAGCCCGGTGTTGGTACCTGGTTATGAAACTGTCCATCACGATAGTGCGGTGACTGTTCAACCTGACTCAGCTGTGCCCCTTTCGGTGCCTGACCAAACCCGGCATTGAGTAAAAACGGTAAACTTGCAGCTGCGCCAATGAGCATAATAACAACCACACAAACTGTGAGACGCTTCATATCCTGACCTTAAACACGCCCCCTTTCCGCTGGTTTGCGTGACTGACTCTTGATTATGAGTGAGTAAGCACTCATTATAGAAATCGAAAGTTCGCCGTCAAGATGATTTTCAATCTTTGACATTCACCGTTGCGGTGCTGCAAAGGCCGTGATTCAATCATGCTTTTTACAACTTAAGGGTAAAGTGTAGTGGCTCGTCCGAAGAGTGAAGACAAAAAATTGGCATTACTGGAAGCTGCAACCACAGCATTTGCACAATCAGGTATTGCGGCGTCTACCGCCGTAATTGCCCGCAATGCAGGTGTTGCGGAGGGAACGTTGTTTCGCTATTTCGCGACCAAAGATGATTTAATCAACGAGCTTTACCTCTTTTTAAAGCACGATCTCTGTCAGTCGATGATGGCAAATCTGGATCGCTCAGTGACCGATGCCAAAACCATGACTCACTATATCTGGAACAGCTACATTAGCTGGGGCCTGAACCATACCTGTGGGCATCGCACGATTCGCCAGTTAGCCGTTAGCGAGAAAATCAGCAAAGAAACAGAACAGCAGGCCGACGATATGTTCCCGGAACTGCGCGATCTTTGTCATCGCTCCGTGCGACCTGAGTTTATGTCTGACGAATATCGCGCATTCGGCGATGGCCTTTTTCTCTCTTTGGCGGAAACCACCATGGAGTTCGCAGCCCGCGACTCTGCCCGGGCCAAGGAATACATATCGATGGGATTTGAAGCGATGTGGCGCGCACTAACCCGCGAGGAACAATAATGGACGGCCAGACACTGCATACCTGTGCGAAACGCCTTGCGCTCGAACTGCCTTTTACCGAACACTGCTGGCCATTCGGCCCGGAATACGATGTATTCAAGGTTGGCGGAAAAATTTTTATGCTGGTCTCAGAGCTACGCGGACGCCCGCTGGTTAACCTGAAATCAGACCCGCAAAAATCACTGTTAAACCAGCAGATTTACCCCAGCATTGAACCCGGCTATCACATGAATAAAAAGCACTGGATCTCGGTCTATCCGGGCGACGACATTACCGAGTCATTACTGGCAGAGCTGGTGAATGATTCCTGGCACCGCGTCGTTGACGGCTTGCCGAAGCGGGATCAAAAACGCCTGCGTCCAGACTGATTTATCGTTAACCCCGATAAGTGTTTTTGCATTTTCCTGTCTTATCTTTTTCCTGCTAACCCTGTACCCTGCTGAAACAAAACGTACCCGCAGGGTATAAAAAACCACCAGGAGTAGTTATGGATATTGTTTCTGTCGCCTTAAAACGTTACTCCACTAAGGCATTCGATCCGACTAAAAAACTGACCGCTGAGCAGGCCGAAAAATTAAAAACGCTGCTGCAGTTTAGCCCATCCAGCACCAACTCTCAGCCATGGCATTTTATCGTTGCCAGTACTGATGAAGGTAAAGCGCGTGTGGCCAAATCCGCAGCCGGCGGCTTTGTGTTCAACGAACGTAAAATGCTGGATGCTTCCCACGTAGTAGTGTTCTGCGCCAAAACGGCGATGGACGACGCGTGGCTGGAGCGCGTGGTGGATCAGGAAGAGAGCGATGGCCGCTTCGCCACCCCTGAAGCTAAAGCTGCAAACCACAAAGGTCGTACCTTCTTTGCTGATATGCATCGCAAAGAACTGAAAGATGACAACCACTGGATGGCAAAACAGGTGTACCTGAACGTTGGTAACTTCCTGCTGGGCGTTGCAGCAATGGGTCTGGATGCAGTGCCGATCGAAGGCTTTGATGCGGCGGTGATGGATGCAGAGTTTGGTCTGAAAGAAAAAGGTTTCACCAGCGTAGTGGTGGTCCCGGTGGGTCATCACAGCGTAGAAGATTTCAACGCCGCGCTGCCGAAATCCCGCCTGCCGCTGAAAACAACGCTGACAGAAGTCTAATCCCCGCATTTGCATAAGCTCCACACAGCGGTCATCATAGACCGCTGTTTATTAAGGAGACGTTATGCAGGAATTGATATCTCAGGTAGAAGAACTCGGCATTGAAATAAATCACACCACTTCGCTGGTGATGATTTTTGGCATTATTTTTATCACCGCCATTATTGTTCACGTTATTTTGCACTGGGTGGTATTACGCGCATTTGAAAAACGCGCCAGCACCAGTTCCCGTCTGTGGTTGCAAATTATCACGCAGAACAAATTATTCCACCGCCTGGCGTTTACGCTGCAAGGTATCATCGTCAATATACAGGCCACACTCTGGCTACAAAAAGGCAGTGAAGCGGCCGATATATTAGTGACTTGCGCACAGCTGTGGATCATGATGTACGCCCTGCTGTCCCTGTTTTCTCTGCTGGACGTTATTCTTAACCTGTCACAAAAGCTCCCAGCCGCATCCCAATTACCCTTAAAAGGTATATTTCAGGGTATCAAACTGATCGCCGCCATCCTGGTCGGGATCCTGATGATTTCCCTGCTGATAGGTCAATCGCCGGCAATACTGATAAGCGGCCTGGGTGCCATGGCAGCCGTGCTAATGCTGGTATTTAAAGACCCGATACTCGGTCTGGTGGCCGGAATACAGCTCTCGGCCAACGACATGCTTAAGCTTGGCGACTGGCTGGAAATGCCGAAATACGGTGCAGACGGTGCTGTTATCGATATTGGTTTAACCACCGTCAAAGTGCGCAACTGGGATAACACCATCACCACGATCCCCACCTGGTCACTGGTATCAGACTCTTTTAAAAACTGGAGCGGAATGTCGGCTTCAGGCGGTCGGAGAATTAAACGCAGCATCAGCATTGATGCCACCAGCATCCATTTTCTTGATGAGGATGAGCGTCAGCGACTGCATAAAGCGCACCTGCTGAAACCGTATTTGACCACGCGTCACCAGGAAATCGACGCGTGGAATCAGCAATTAGATGCGCCTGAATCGGTATTGAATCACCGTCAAATGACCAATATTGGCACCTTCCGCGCTTATCTGAACGAATATTTGCGTCATCACCCGCGTATTCGCAAAGATATGACGTTAATGGTGCGCCAGCTTGCGCCAGACGATCACGGATTACCAATCGAAATTTATGCTTTTACCAATACGGTGGTCTGGCTGGAATATGAAAGTATTCAGGCTGATATCTTCGACCATATCTTTGCCGTGGTCGAAGAGTTTGGCCTGCGCATTCATCAGTCGCCTACCGGAAACGATATTCGCGCACTGTCTGGCGCATTTCAGCGATAACGCTCAGGTACTGGCGCGTGAAATATAGCGCCAGTCCATCATCACCCTTTCCGTCTGCGCGTCAGGATTTTCTATTTTATTCAGCAGCAATCCTACCGCTTTGCGGCCTATATCCCGCGAGGGCTGCTCAATGGTCGAAAGCTGAGGGGAAACCATTTCTGCCAGTTCCGTACCGTCGAATCCAACGACGGCGATATCCTGCGGGATCTGTAATCCGGCATCGAAAATAGCTCGCATCGCACCAGCGGCTAACGTGTCCGATACGGCAAACACCGCGTCGGGTTTCACCTCTGCGGCAAGGAATGTTTTCATCGCCGCAATTCCTGCGCTGGAACTTAATTCACTGGCGTATTCCACGGCCTGATATTCAAGCGACAGCGCATGTAGCGCCGCTTTATAGCCGCGTTCGCGTAACCGGGCGTATTTATAACTTAGATCATGGTTGATTAAGGCAATGCGTTGGTAGCCCTTTTCCACCAGGTGAGATATTACCGACTGTGCAGCGTCAACATCGTTAATCCCGACGCAGGAAACCGCACCTTTATCAGCGTATTCCGCACACTGAACCCAGGGCGCGTCGCCAATCAGCGTAGTCAGTTCCGGTAATTTTGAGAATGCATCCATGGTGATAATGCCATCGACGATTTTCCCCGACAGCAACTTCAACGCCGATTTTGAGCGGGCTGTATCCGAGCCGGAATTACACAGCAAAATGCGATAGCCATTCTTCTCCGCCTCCTCTTCAATACCTTTAACAACCTCTGCACAAAAAGGGTTGGCAATGTTGGAAACCATTACCAGAATCATCGAACTACGTGCCGTACGCAACTGACGCGCCAGCAGGTTGGGCTGATAATTGCTTTCTTTAATAGCCTGTAGCACGCGCTCGCGATTTTTGGCTTTGACGGTATCGCTGTGATTCAGCACACGCGATACCGTCGCCACTGACACACCGGCAAGCTGAGCGATTTTTTGAATAGACATAACGACGACACATCCTGCGGTTTACGCTTTGCGTTGAGGCTACCATAAAATCGCCGCCTGGCGAACCGGATGCGTGTTTAGCGCTGTACTGATATCCAACGCTGCTGCTGATGGCTTTTTATAATTGCATCAATGATATACATCACATCCGCGCCATCAGAAAATGACGCAAATCGACGCTCCGCCGTCGCGGGCATTTTGCCTGCCGACACCGCCTGATAAAACTGCTGCATCATATTCTTGAACGCATCCGGCCAGCCCTCAATATGCCCGCCAGGAAAGTGCGCACTGGCAGCAACATCCGCATTCATCAATCCAGGGTCATCCGTCAGGATCTGGTTCGCCTGCTGACGGTGCCCAACCCAAAGCTGTTGCGGCGTTTCCTGATCCCAGTGCAGTGAACACTGGCTACCGTTAATTTCAAAGCTCAGGTGATTCTTGCGCCCTGCACTCACCTGCGAAACGCTAAAGCAGCCTTTGCTGCCATCATCAAAACGTACCAGCACCGATCCACGATCTTCCGTCGTAACCGCTTTATCCTCAAATTGCACATCAGCCATTTGCTGACCAAACGTAGCGTTACTGGCAATGCTGGCTTTACGTACCGGCCAGACGATAGCCAAATCTGCCATCACCTCGACAATACGTTTTCCAGTCACGAATTGCACCGTGTCACACCAGTGTGAACCGATATCCGCTATCGCCCGCGAATTGCCGCCCTGTACAGCATCGACCCGCCAGTTGTAGTCAGTCTCCAGCAGCATCCAGTCCTGCAAATAGCTCCCCTGAACGGCAAACAGACGGCCTACGCTGCCGCTTCTGACCATACTGGCCGCCTGCTGCACCATTGCAAACTGACGATAGACAAAGCTCACGCCGTGCACCACTCCCACCTGCTGTGCCAGCCTTTCCAGTTCACGAGCCTCATCCGGCGTCATACACAGCGGCTTTTCTGAAAACACATGCAGGCCCGCGCGTAAAATCTGCCGATTGATGTCGGCATGCAGATAATTCGGCGTACAGTTATGCACTACCTGCAGTCCGGGATGCGCCAGCAGCGCCTCAACGCTGCCATACGCATGAGGAATATGAAGAGCATCTGCACGTTCCTGGGCAACCGCCAGCGAGCTATCACAGAGCGCCACCACGTTCACACCGCCGAGTCGACGCAATGCCTCAATATGTGCAGGTCCAATAAATCCGCTACCAATAATGCCAACCTGTATCATTTGCGTACCTCATCGCCAGCGGCGAAATCATCAAATGCGCGTGCAGAAACCGGAATAATATGGCGGCGTATAAAATCACTCCCCTCACGCGCCCCGGTTTGCGCGTCTTTCAGGCAACACTCCCATTCCAGCACCGCCCAGCCAGGGAAATCATATTGTGTGAGCTTGCTGAAGATCGTTTTGAAATCGACCTGCCCGTCCCCCAGGGAACGGAAACGCCCGGCACGATCGAGCCACGGCTGGTAACCGCCATAGGCACCGCTACGGCTACTGGCGTGGTACTCAGCGTCCTTGACGTGAAACGCTTTAATGCGGGAATGGTAAACATCGATAAATCCAAGATAATTCATCTGCTGCAATAACAGATGGCTAGGATCATAGAGAATGTTGCAGCGAGGATGATTATCAACCAGCGCCAGAAAACGCTCAAACGTCACGCCATCGTGCAGATCTTCGCCGGGATGGATCTCAAAGCAAACATCCACCCCATGATGATCAAAGCGATCGAGAATCGGTCTCCAGCGCCGCGCCAGCTCCAGAAAGGCCTCTTCAAAACGCTGACGATTATGCGGTGGCCATGGATAAAAGAAAGGCCAGGCGAGCGAACCTGAAAACGTGGCATGCGCAGTCAGCCCCAGTCTTTGCGAAGCCGCAGCGGCCTGGTGTAAGGTTTCGATGGCCCACGCCTGTCTGGCCTGCGGATTAGCGCGTACAGATGGCGGAGCAAATCCGTCAAAAGCGTAATCATAAGCCGGATGGACTGCAACCAGTTGACCTTCAAGATGGGTCGATAATTCGCTAATCACTAACCCATGCCCGGCCAGCATCCCGCGAATATCATCACAATAGGCCTGACTTACAGCAGCTTGTTCGACATCAAACAGCGACTTGTGATTACACGGGATTTGTAATGCCTTATAGCCCAGCTCCGCTGCCCATTTTGCCACGCCTTCCAGGGTGTTAAATGGCGGGCGTTCCCCGATAAATTGCGCCAGAAAAATGCCAGGCCCTTTGATGGTTTTCATAACCCCTCCTAAAAATTACGCCTGCTCTTTATCGTCATACTTGAAAGAGAAAAGGAAAATCACGGCAATGACTGCGGCAGCTACTGCCGGGATCCACCAGAATGTGGTCCATGCCTGAGGCACGGTTTGCCCCGCCACCAGCCGGTTGTAAAGTGCGCCTGAAATTTGCGAGCCCAGCAGCATCCCGATCCCATAGGTAAACATGACGATCATGCTTTGCGCCTGACCTTTTACTTTTTCCCCGGCGATACGATCGGTGTAAATAAAGCCGACCACGAAGAAGAAGTCGTAACACACGCCGTGCAGCAGAATGCCGAGATACAGCAGGAATCTGCCCTCTTCGCTGATGCCGAGGGCAAAGAAGGCATAACGCACGAACCAGGCGCACATCCCGATTAACAGCATGTATTTCACGCCCAGGCGTCTGAACAGGAAAGGGATTACCAGCATGAAGAAAATTTCAGACATCTGACCAAATGACATCGCCGTACTGACGTCGCCAACGCCCGCATCAGCAAGAAACGACGCGGTATATGCGTAATAGGTTCCCAACGGCACAGAGATGAGCGTCGCGCAGAGTGAGAAAACAAAAAAGTGACGAACCTTGAGTAAGGCGAAAGCATCCGCACAAAACAGATCGCGAACTTTTACCGGCAGTCCTTTCGCCGGTGCTGGTGTGTTGGGCAGCGTCAGGCTGTAGAGTGCCAGAATCACAGAGATAATCGCCGCCAGCGTAAAGATGCCGGTGGTGTCTGAAATTCCGGTTACACCGATAAAGATCCCCGCAACAATCCAGCCAATGGTGCCAAACACCCGCACCACCGGGAAGGTTTTGTCCTTATCCGACAGGCTATGAAAAGCAATGTTGTTAGTAAGCGCCAGAGTTGGCATATAGCACAACGTGTAGCCAAACAGCAGACCAATCAACAGCGCGCCGTTTTGCGCCACCAATGCCTGCGGAACAAACCACAGGATTGCCGCACCAGCAAGGTGCATCACTGCCATCACCTTTTGCGAGGCAAAGAAGCGATCTACCAGCATCCCTAAGACGAACGGCGACAGAATAGAAGCAATGGGCCCGGCTGAAAACGCATCCCCAATCAACAGTGACATGTTGTGCTGGCTCATCACCAGCCCCAGCGTGACGGACCAACTTCCCCAGATAAAGAACTGTAAGAACATCATTAGCGACAGCCGGGGCACCAGCAGCCGGTACTGTACGCTCTGTTTTCCACTACTTTCGGTTGTTGACACCATTTTTGCCCCACCCTTAAAAAGTAATCGATTACAAAATAGATTCAATAGAAAAGTAATCGATTACAAAATAAAGATCCTGTCAGCAAAAGCAAAATTGCGAGAACGGTCACGATAAACGTTGAGGGAGGATCCGATCCCATCCTGACGATGGGATCGGTAGCAACAAGATAGGTAGAAACTTAGCGGGACTTACGACGCAGCAGTTTGAAGGCCACAAACAAGAAAATGATCCACACTGGCAGCAGGATAGCTGACAGGCGCATCTCATCCATCGTACACATCAGCACCAGGATCATGCCAAGGAAAGCAATACACAGGTAGTTCCCTGCTGGATACAGCAGCGCTTTAAACTGTGTGTCACGTCCCTTGCGACGCATCGCCGCCCGGAATCGCAGATGTGCCAGGCAGATCATAATCCAGTTCAGTAGCAGCGTCGCCACCACCAGCGCCATCAGCAGGCTAAAGGCCTTTTGCGGCAGCACATAGTTGATCAGTACCACCAGAGACGTAATAGCACCGGAAAGGATCAGTGAATTCACCGGTACGCCGCGACGGCTGACGCGGGTTAAGAACTTCGGCGCGTTCCCCTGAACCGAGAGACCAAATAGCATACGACTGTTAGAGTAGACGCCACTGTTATACACCGACAGCGAAGCCACCAGGATGACAAAGTTCAGCGCAGAAGCCACCACGTTGCTATCAAGATTATGGAAAATCATCACAAACGGGCTGCTGTTGGATTTCACTTCCACCCACGGGTATAGCGCCAACAGCACCACCAGAGAACCGATGTAAAACAGCAGGATACGGTACACCACCTGGTTTACCGCCTTTGGAATGCTTTTCTGCGGATCCTGCGCTTCCGCGGCGGTAATCCCGATAAGCTCCAGCCCGCCAAAGGAGAACATAATCACTGCCAGCGACAGAATTAATCCATTCCAGCCGGTAGCAAAAAAGCCGTTGTAACGCCACAGGTTATCGATGCTTGCATGTTCCCCGCCGTTACCGGAAAACAGCATCCACACGCCAAAACCAATCATGCCGATAATGGCCAGCACTTTAATCAGTGCGAACCAGAATTCCGTTTCGCCATACAGACGTACGTTGACCAGATTGACGGCGTTGATGATCACGAAGAATGCCGCGGCCCAAATCCAGGTCGGGACATCGGGCAGCCAGTACTGCATATAGATCCCGGCCGCTGTCAGTTCCGCCATACCGACCAGCACAAACATCACCCAGTAGTTCCAACCGGACAGAAAACCCGCGAACGGTCCCCAGTATTTATAGGCAAAGTGGGCAAAGGATCCGGAAACGGGCTCTTCCACTACCATTTCGCCCAGTTGACGCATAATCAAAAAAGCGATGATCCCGGCAACGCCGTAACCCAATAACACCGCAGGTCCCGCCATCTGAATAGCCGGGCCAATGCCCAAAAACAGGCCCGTACCAATTGCACCGCCCAGTGCAATTAACTGAATATGGCGGTTTTGCAACCCTCGTTGAAGCGTCGGCTCATTCGTTGACGCGGCATCAGACACGCTGGTGTCAGATGCAGTTGACGCGTTTTTCACGCCCTTCCCCTGTGTCGTTTTTATTGAAGGGGCTTCTTTTAACATTTCAACCTGGTTGTCGCAAGGCGCAATAAGGACCTGCTATGCCCGTAGCATTGCGTTTGTTCATAATTACGGTGAATTATTCTGGACGAAAAGGCATGACAGGCCACAGAATGCGCTTTACTGTTTTTCTAACATTTTCAAACGGGTGAACCAGCTGTGTTTCAGGCACTCGTTTTTGAGTCAGGCCAGGCAACGACTGTCATGAATAAGATCATCAAACGACTGGAAATCATCAAAAGCGCTATTGAACTGGAAGATGAGGAGATTATTTTCCAGCAGGTGGCGCATCTTAAAAATGAACCTTTGTCAGTCGTACCTGGCACCATTGTGCAGGCGATCGAAGAACGACGTTTTAGTGATGCCCTGCGTGAAATCTCGGCCTGGCTGCAATCTCAACGGGCAGTCTCTACGTGGCAGGATCCAGCCATTGCCGCCAGTAAGCTGGAACTCAAAGCGCTCGAAACACAGCTGCGTGATCTGATCGATAAGCGCAACACGCGCATTCAAATCCTCGATGATTTCAACGATCTGTATCACCTCCGTCTTGGACCGCTGATGAGCCGCATTCTCGAACTGCGTAAACAGCTCGCCGCCAGCGCCCAGCGCAAACAGGAAGCGGAGCGAAAACGCCGGGAAAAAGACTATCAATCCTGCCAGCACTATATTTCCCAGGCTGTTGATCAACTGGCCAGGCTCAAGCAGCACTGGATGAACCAGAATTCAGATTCGCGCGAATCGGTGGAAACACGCCAACGTATTCAGCAACAAACGGAACTGATTACCGCCCTGCTGGCGGAGATTCGTGAGTTGGAAAACGACTTTTCTCGCCAGGACGACAGCGCAACCCGTCAGGCACAGGAAGAGGCCAGCCATGAATATGATGAATATCAGGAGCAGCAGCAGGATGCGCAGCATCGTTTTAGTCGTGACCAGCGGCTTTCCTCTGATGAACGTAATGAGCTAAAACGCCTGTGGCGTCAGGCCAGCCGTCTTTGCCACCCGGACGTGGTAGCCGATGATCTGAAAGAGAAAGCGCATCAGATGATGGTGCAGCTTAACCAGGCACGCCAAAATGCCGATCTTGCCGCCGTCCGGGCGCTACTGACTCAATTGCAAAGCGGCCTCGAACCGATGATGGCGAGTGACCGATTGAACGATTTGCAGCATTTACGCAGCAAAATACAACAGCTCAGAGAACACATTAACGCGCTGCTGAAAGAGATTACCGAACTGGAAGCGGAGAACGCCTGGCGGCTTGCCACCTCCGTGACAGATAAAGAGGCCTACTTCTCCGATCAACAACGGGCGCTTACGGAAATCCGCAATACGCTGGAACAACAGGTGCAACAGGTTGAGCAGGAGCTGTTGGCGGGCTAAGCGCTATCGCTAGCGCATTAAGACAAAATGACACCTGCAAGCCAGATTTCAACATTAGGCACAAAAAGACCAAAAAAGGATAAAGCACTAATAAATTGCTTTAACGTAGAAATATAATCTGGAATAATCCTATTTTTAGCCGATAGGTGTAAATTCGGCAATATTTCCCTCTTCTCCTGACCTTCCACCTCCTGCGTCCTGGCCAAGATTAAGAATTCTCCTACCCTCAATTAATCCCATGAAGAAAAATGAGTATCTTATTGAAATTAAAGCCATTACATATAAATACCTTTCTTTAACCCTAGGAATACCCTGCCTTTATACAAACCTCCTTCTTATTATTATCCCGATCCATAAGCGAAATCTATCAATCATTTACTCAGAGCTGAAATAAACGATTTATCTTAAATTTTAACAAAGTGTAATATCCACTTTAAGGATAGTTAATGATTCTAATTAATACAGAGAATTTCTGTTTGATCTGGAATTAATAAGGATACGTTCACAGCACAGAACGTTATACGAGATTTAATTAACATTTCACGCGTCGCAAGAAACTCTTTTTTAACCTAAAAAAAGAGGCGACTGCTTGCACCAAAATTTCAAGGAGATCGTTATGTCAAAAGCTATTTTTTTGGGTGACTCAATTTACCCTTGGCTAGGCATGCGAGAAATCCTACGTGGCTCATCATTATTTATTGATATCACGTACTACTCCTCCCAGACACTTTCTGCTGTCAAAATGCTCCCTTATGAAACGGATTGCATCATCATTAATCCTGACAAATCAGATTTTTTAAAATATGCCAGGATTATCCGCAACATGGCTTTACGACCTGTCACCAAAATTATTGTTTTGGCAGATGAAGCTACCTTTGCCATTTTTCAAACCGTTTGCGGGAAGAACATGCAATTTCTCGATCAAGACACCAGCCTTGATCAGCTATTACAGACCGTCACACGTATCACGCAAAACAAAAAACAACAAAGTATCAAAGAACTACACACAAAAATTACAGCTAACGAATTTAACGTAATGATGATGCTTGCCCGAGGATGGTCACTGACACAAATCGCCGGGGCATCACAAAAAAGTGAAAAAACCATCGGGGCGTACAAAAGCAATATTGCCAGAAAACTCGGCAAAAATAACACCCGGCTCAAGTACACCATTTCCCACTATAGCCAGCCGTAACTGACTTATTTAAGGACAATTATCACGGTTATTATTTAAAGAGGTTTTCTTTCGACTCGCTTTTTTAATTCCGCATCGCACGGAAGGGAACCCTATTTCCAAAATCCATTACCGGGTAGCACATCCGCGTGCCAACCATAGCCAACAACTCAACGTATTAACACATACATAACAGGAATGTAGACAAGGGTTATATATGAACAAAGTTTACAGCATTATTTGGAACGCGGAGCTCGGTATCTGGGTGGTCGTTTCTGAATTAACGAAAGGAAAGAAAAAAAGCAGTTCGCGTAAAACTGTCGCCGTACTGGCAGCTGGCGCATTAAGCGGTGCTTCATTGCTGGCTTCTGCAGCCCAGATTACCGCAACGGGTGAACACGATATTCATGAAGACTTCAAGACAGGTATTTCCGCTGGGGTTTATGAGGGTATCCACGACTACGGCTTCTTATATGAAGATAACACAACTGGTCAGGCACTGAATATCAGTGGTGCAATCCCAACATTTAGCCCGGGTCAAAGCGGCGTTGTTGAATCAACCACTATCCGGGAACTGCTGGAAAGCGGCAAAATCACCCTGCTGGCGACCAGCCCTGACCAGAGCGTAAAAACCATTACCAACTCTGAAGAACTGGCGGAATACCTGACTTACAACCAGTCGTCAACGCCTTCGCAGAGCACAGAATTTGATATCAACGATCCGGCGTTTCCCGGCGAAAAAACGACCATCAAAGTCTTTGATACCAATGAGTTAAATGGTTTTCTTACCGAAGCGCAAGTCGGCGATGCGGTATTAAACACCTTTGATGCTCAGAAATCAGAAATCTATAAGCAATTTGGTATCGCACTGGCGACAAATGGCTCCATTGCCAATCTGAATATTGGCAACGACACCCTCAATGTGCGTGACAAAGCCAATACCATTGAAATGCTGGCAAAAGATTCCTCGCTGCTGGAAGCACAAGGTACTGCAAGCCAGGTGAACTGGCAGTCAGATAACTATATAAAATTTAACGCAGCCCCGGTGATCCCTGAAAAAACGTTCACCGGTTCAGCGCAAACCTCCGTGTTTGGCGATGATGTGACGCTGATGACCTATGGCTATGACGAGGATGGTCAGGTCGTCAAAACCGGGGAGCGCACATTTACCATTACCAACACACAAGAACTGGCCGAATTCAATGACTGGCTGTTGGGCAAAAGCGACGACGCGGCACTCAACCCTGATGGTGAAAAAGTCAGCCAAATCCAGCTGTGGATAGATGCGGAGGAAGTCACAACCGTCACCGCAGCACAAACAAAGTACGCCGGGCTGATTGAAAATCTGCTCACCTCCGGTAAGCCAGCTGACATACTCAGCTGGGATTACGACGTCTGGACCGACGGTTTGTCACATACCAACAACGCGACCGCTGGCCGTGGTGAGTTACATGCCATCTACGCCAACGGCGCAGGCACCTCAGGCACCTTGAACAAAGACGCGATTATTGCCGTTGACGGCAGTATTAATGGCGTGATGAAAGCCATTAATGGTGGGGTTATCACTAACCTTGGTGAGCTGAACGCATTACGCACGTCTACCGGGCAAAGCCTGGCGATTGGCATGCTGGCAAAAGACGCGACGGCAACCAACAACGGGATCATCAACTCCGGGCTGTTTATTGATAAAGACGGCAACCAAAACGTCAACAGCTATGGCGCATTTGGTATGCAGGGGCAAGGCGCCAGTCAAATCACCAACGAAGGCACCATCAACCAGGCGATCACCACCGATAACTTCGGTACCGCTTCTGCCGCCGATCCCTGGAGTAAGGACAAACCCGCTGGCGAGCTGACGCTGGCCATTGGTATGCAACTGTCTGACAATGCTCAAGGGGTCAACAACGGCGATATCAACGTCGTGGACGGGCGCAAAAACGGTGCATCCTACGGCAGCGGCATCGCCTATGGCGTAGAAGTCGCCGACAACGCCACCTTTACCAACAGCGCAGGTGCCTCTATTTATCTTGGCCGTAACGCAAGTGATCCGTCTAAAGATGTCACCATGGCAGGCGGTTCAAGTCTGAGCGCCGGGATCATGACCAAGAGCGCCAAAGAGGTGATTAACAACGGCCTTATCACGCTGGGAACCGGCGTACGTAACGCCGCGGGTATGCTGATTGGTAACGCGACCGGCAACGTCATCAATACCGGTAATATCGTGATCAATGGCGATTCCAGCGCGGGGAGTAGCAGGAACTACGGTATCACCGTGCGTGACAGCGGCGCGGAAAATAATCAGGAAATTCGCAACGACGGCAAGATTAACGTCAACGGCACCAACAACGTCGGCATCCACGTCAGCGCAACTAACAAAAATGCCGAAGCCACAACCAGCGCTTCAGGCTCTATCGTAGTTGATGGTGAAGGTAGTGTCGGTAACCGTAACTATGCCGTCTGGGCTGAAGGTGGCAAAGATGGAAAGGCAGTGGTCAACGTCTATTCCAACATCACGCTAAACAAAGCCGGGAACATCGGCGTACACGTGCGTGATAACGCCGTCGCTAACGTCGACAGCCTGAGTAGCCCGGCATTCAACAGCACCGATCAGATTGGCTATTACCTGTATGGTCAAGGCGCGACCGCCAATATTGGTCAGGCGGTAATGAATGACAACGGGCAAGATCGCACCACCATTTTCCGTATTGCCAATGGTGCAATGCTGGCCGGTAACACCACCACTCCTGACGGTCAGGCCAGCTCTAACCTTGACCTGACCTTAAGCGGCGAACAGTCCGTTGGCGTATTAGCGACGGGCACAGGCAGTAGTGTGGATACCGGCGAAGCCACGTTCACCGTGCAGGGCACCGACTCCGCAGCGCTGCTGGTTGAAGGCGGCGCCACAGGTAACATCAGCGATAAAACCACCATCAATTTAACCGGTGAAAGAACCATTGCCGGGGTAGTGGACGGTCAGGCTCACCAGTTGAATGGCAACGCAGAAGGTAGCGCCACTCCGACCATCCTCACTTCAAACGCAAAAATCACTTCAGAAGCCAGCGGCAACAAGGTTATTGCCTATGTGGCAAGGAACCAGGGCAGCCTGATCCTCGATACCCAGGCAATTATCGATCTTGCCAGCACCGACAGCATTGGTGTTAACGTGCAACAAGGCGGGAGTTTAACCAATAACGCGACCGCTGCCTTACATGTGAGTAACGGCATTGGCGTACAAGCTTCGGGTTCGAACGCACAGATTAAAAAACTGGGTCAGATTCAAGTCGATGATGGAACCGCAGGAGTTCTGCTGACCAACGGCGCCAGCCTGAATATTACTGGTAATACTGGCGATGCCATCACCACCAATGGCACTGCTGACGGTATTCGCCTGGACACAGGGGCCGGTAAGCTGGCTGCCAAAGGGGTGATTATTAGTGCCAAAGGTACTGGCGCGGGCATTCAAAACGATGCCAACAATACCGATATCACACTCAATGATGTCACCATCAATGCCAACGACGGTCCGGGGATCCGTACCAGCGTCGCGTTAAACATGAAAGATGGCCTGAATAACATTCTGAACGTTAACGGTAAAGGTACCGGCTTCGCCTTTGAGCAGCGCAATGGTGACGCAGTGACAGGCAATCTGACCATCGGTAAAGGCTATACCGTTGAGGTGCATAACAGCGAAGGCAGCGGTATCCGCGCCAATACGGACGGTAAGGTCACCACCAATGCCGATATCAACGTCTACGACAGCGCAGGTGGTTCTGCAATCATCGCTAAAAATGTTAGCGCAATAGCCAATAGCGGAAAAATTATCTCTGCCAGCACCACCGCACCCGTTATTGATGCCAGCGGTGACAGCAATAAAAAAATCACCAATACCGGTACCCTTCAGGCTATCAACGATACAGCAGTGGCGATTCAATCTGGCAAGGGCAATGACACCATTGATATCAGCCAGGGTATCACCAGTGGCGTGATCAACACCGGAGAAGGCAAGGACACCTTTAACTGGCAAAGCGGAACCTTTGCGGGCGAGGTGAATTTCGCCGGAACCGGCGGCAACAATAAAGCCAACATCGGCAATGTGACGCTGGATAAAACGCGCCATATCACTACCGAAGCCGGCAGTGGCAACGCCCTCACCTTCACCAATACACACGGTAACAGTGCGAAAATTGGCAGCCTGAGCAGCGATAACCTGACCACCGGTACCAACATCGGCATGGGTTGGGACTCACTGACCATTAGCGGTTCAAGTGCAGATATGCGCATCGTCGATCGTCTGCAACTGGCAAGTAAAACCATTGCGGTTACCAATGGCGCAACGCTGCGTACCGGCGATCACGGCGAGTCCACCAGCACTGCCGCGACCATCGCTGACTACAATGTGACGACTCAGGGTGCAGGCAGCCGAGTCATCTTTGACACGCAGGGCGACACGACGGCGGCACAGATCTATAACGGCGTCATCAGCGGTGATGGGAAGTTTGAACGCGCGGCGGGCGGCACCACCGTCTTTACCGCCAACAACACCTATACCGGCTCTACCACTATTGATCAAACCGGTACGCTGCAGTTGGGTGACGGCGGAAATACAGGCGGAGTCAACGCCGTGTCTGACATCATCGACAATGGCGTACTGGCGATTAATCGGGCCAATGATGTGCTGCTTGGCGGCGTAATCTCCGGGATCGGTGCGTTACAGCAGATTGGTAACGGTATTACTCGCCTGACGGGCAATAACACCTATACCGGCGACACGACCGTCACCAGCGGTACGCTACTGGTGAAAGGGAATCAGAGTGCCGCGACGGGTGTGACCAAAGTAAGCGGTACGGCGACGCTGGGGGGTAACGGGGTGATCGGCGGCGACGTGCTGATGAACGATGCCTCTACCCTCAGCGCCGGTGACGGCGGTGCGGGTACGTTATCCATTAACGGTAATCTGCAGCTTGGCAGCAAAACGACCTCCTCTTTCGAACTGGGTCAAGCCTATACGCCAGGCGGCGCGCTAAACGATCTGATTAACGTCGCAGGCGATCTGCAACTGGACGGGACTCTGGACGTCACCACTTCACAGGGTGGTAACTTCGGACCGGGCGTGTACCGTATCTATAACTACGGTGGCACGCTGGATAACCAGACGCTGGAATTAGGCGCGATACCGAATAGCCAGGATAAGAGCAATATTTTTGTTCAGACCTCCATCGACAAACAGGTCAACTTGGTGAATGCCAACGGCGTTACCCTGCAGTTCTGGGACGGTGCAACCGTTAATCAGAGCCACGGCGCGTCAGGCATTGAAGGCGACAGCAAAATTGACGGTGGCGATGGCAAATGGATGGCTATCGGCAGTCAGGGGGATAACAACTGGACCACCGCAACCGGTGAAGGTAACGCCCCTTGGGCACAGAAGTCCTTCGCCGTCTTCACCACCAAAGGCGGTACCGTTACCGTGGATAACGCCGCGGGAGAAGTTAACTTCTCCGGAGCACAGTTTGATGCTGATGGCTATGTCGTTAAAGGCGATGCGCTTAACGCGTATGCCACCACGGAAAACGCGACCCACGCAGGCCAGACGCCGGGGACTGGCGAACTGCTGGTGCGCGTTGGCGCCGGTGGCGCGGGGCAAAACTATACCGCGACCATTGAGTCCGTTATCCGCGAGGCCAGTACTGCTGACAAGCTGACGCTGGTGAAAACCGACCTTGGCCGTCTGATCCTCAGCGGTGACAACGAGTATCGCGGCGGCACGCGCATTGATGGCGGCACGTTGCAGATCTCCTCCGACAGCAATCTCGGCCAGAGCGGAACTGACCTGGCCATCAATAACGGTTCAACGCTGCAACTGGGCGCGGACCTGACCAGCAATCGCACCATTGAGCTGGGAGCGAATGAGAATGCTGCGGTGTTTGACCTTAATTCGCACCACTTCACGCCAACCGGTGAGATTACCGGCGAGGGTAAATTGAAAGTCACCAGCAGCTCTAGCGATGCGGGCAGCACCTTGTCGCTCGACCGCGCAAACAGCTACAAAGGCGACACCGAAATTGCCGGTACCGGAAACGCCAACAATGTGACGGTCAACGTCAGCAAAACCGGAGCCTTTGGCAGTAATGAAAGCAGCACAGTGAATGTCAATAAGGGTGCGACGCTCAATGTCAGCGGGACAGATACCAGCCTGAAATCCCTGACTATGAACATCGCCGACAGCCTGTTAACGCTGGCGGATAACGTCACCGCCGCAAGCGCAATGCTGAACCTGACGGGCACAGCAAAAGCGGTGTTAACCAACAACGCCAGCGCGGGCAACGCGACGGTTAACGTGTCAAAAGACAGTACCCTGGCGCTGGAAGAAAATGCCAGCGGGGGCAATGCCACCGTGAATAACAGCGGACTGATGACCTTTGCTGACTATGCGATGGCAGAGAACACCGTCGTTAAAAACCTGGTGGGCGGTAAGGTCGATATCAGCGCAGTCGACAGCGCAACGTCTATCGGCTCGTTGTCCGGCGCGGGTAATGTCGAACTGGGCAATAAAGAACTGTCGCTGGGTAATCTGCATCTTGATGACACCATCAGCGGTATTATCAGCGGCAACGACGGCAGCCTGGTGAAAATCGGTGACGGTACGTTGACGCTGACCGGCGATAACACTTACACCGGCACCACGGACGTCAATGAAGGCGTGCTGCTGGTCAACGGTAATCAGTCTGCGGCTACCGGCCAGGTGACGGTGAAATCCGGGGCAACGCTCGGGGGTAACGGTATTATCGGCGGCGCGGTTGATGTGCTGGACGACGCGCATATTACCGCGGGTGCAGCTATCAACAGTGTGGGTAAACTCACTACCGGTTCTCTGACGCTCAGTGATAACGCCCAACTGGATTATCAGTTTGGTCAGGCTTATACCCCGGGCGGTGCCTTCAACGACTTGATTGACGTAAATGGCGATCTGACGCTCGACGGTAAGCTCAACATTGAAACCTCACCAGGCGGAAGCTTTGATGTGGGCGTTTACCGCGTCATCAACTACACCGGCACATTGACCAACAATGTGATGGATATTGCTAACGCACCGGAAGCAGCTGACAGCCTGTACGTGCAGACATCGGTGAAAAATCAGGTCAACCTGGTCAACCACGCCGGACTGACGCTGCGCTTCTGGGACGGCACCGGCGGTGAGAATGGCGAGCTGAAAAATAACGGCGTCATCAACGGCGGCGACGGTATCTGGCAATCCAGCCAGGGTAACGACAACTGGACTACCGATGAATCGACGCCAGAAGGCGCGTTGAACGCACCGTTTACCGATGCCGCATTCGCCGTCTTCCAGGGTGAAGCGGGCAACGTAACCGTCGATAACAGCAAAGGCGATGTCATCATCAGCGGCGCGCAGTTCGCCACCGATGGTTATCGTGTGGGCGGAGAAGCCATTACCACCGACACGGCAAACACCCTGATTCGTGTCGGCGATGGCACAGTAGACGGCGCCAGTTACACCGCCACTATCGACAGCGTTATCCGTGGTACCGGCGGCCTGAATAAAGGCGATCTCGGTACGCTGATTCTCACCGGCGACAATACTTACAGCGGTGGCACCACCATCACCTCAGGGACGCTGCAGGTGGCGGGTGATACCAACCTGGGTGCGGCAGATACGGGAATTACCTTTAATGGCGGTACGCTGAAGTATGGCGAAGCGTTTGATACTGCCCGTCAGGTGACGCTGGAATCCGGCGGCGGGACATTCGACACCAACGGGCATGACGTTTCTCTGCTGACGGAAGTCGAAGGTAACGGTCAACTGACCAAAACCGGTAAAGGCTCCCTCACCCTGACGCTGGATAACACCTACACCGGTGGCACCACCATCGAACAAGGCGTTTTACAACTGGGTAACGGCGGTGATATTGGCAGCATTCAGGGGGATATCGTTGATAACGGCGTACTCAACGTCAATCGTGGCGATACCCTGGCGCTGACCGGCAATATCAGTGGTAAAGGCCAGTTGCATCAGACCGGTAGCGGCATTACCGAGCTGCAAGGTGAAAACAGCTACAGCGGCGCTACGTTGATCGCCAACGGCGTGCTGCAAGCGGGTAATACCAACACCCTGAGTAGCGCATCACACCACTATGTGGTCGCAGACACCACGTTGAACACGCAGGGCTATAACCAGACGGTAGCGGGCCTGAGCAACGGTGGCGATGTCTCGCTCATCGGTCAGCAGACTGGCACAACCTTAACCGTCAAAGGGGATTACACCGGCGAAAAAGGGACTATCAACATGGCAGCTATCCAGAATGGTAGCGGAGCAGGCATTGCCGACCGTCTGATTATCGATGGCGGTAAAGCCAGCGGTAGCACACTGCTGGATGTCGATGGTTCTGGTCTTGGCGCGCCGACCATTGGGGATGGTATCGAAGTGGTGACTGCGCTCAATGGCGCAACCACAACCGCGCAAACCTCACGGGATGCCTTCCATCTTGCCGCCAATCGTATGGCTGCAGGTGCGTTTGAGTACCAACTACATGCGGGTAATGCTCAGGGCCAGGGTGAAAACTGGTATCTAAGAAGTGAATACCGTCCAGAAACCATGCTGTATTCTGGCCTCGCCAGCGTAGTACGTCAGGGTGATATTAGCCTGTTAGGTAACATGCACCAACGTATGGGGGATGAGGTTAAACCGGGCATTGATGAAGACAATCGCGCCTGGGCAAGAATGATTGGCTACTCCGGTAAAACCAAACTGGATGATGCAGCCGGTACGCAAACCAGCTCCCATACCATGGGTATCCAGGTCGGCGTTGATATGTATGCTAACGAAAGCTGGAAAGCCGGGATGTATACCAGCATCCTTGATATCGACAGCAATGTGAAAGGCACGAAGACAGGCAGCGATGGCAAAGGCGGTAACATCGACGACAACGCATTTTACGTCGGTGGCTATGCGACCTGGTTCTCGGGTGACGGTATGTATGTTGATAACGTCCTGCAGTACGGTAACCATAAATCCCGCCTGGCGGCGACCGGTAACAACGGCTCGTATACCGTCAGAGGCAACACGCTGACGGCGTCGACAGAGGTGGGTAAATCGTTCCGTTTAGGCGCCAGCGCATGGAGTCTGGAGCCTCAGGCTCAGTTGATCTACCAATACAGCGACTTTGATAACAGCACGCTGGATGGTGTGACCCCAACGAAAGTGAAAATGGATACCGCAGACTCCTTTACCGCGCGTCTGGGCGTGCGTCTGGTCGCTGACTATGACACCAACCATGGCAAATTCCAGCCGTACGGCAGGGTTAACGTCTGGCAGGGTCTGGGTTCAAAAGACAAAACGCACTTTAGCAATGCGGTAGCCACCACTACGCTGGAATCTTCACAGCAGTACTCCAGCACTGAAGTTGCAGCCGGCCTGTCATGGTCCATCGACAGAAACCTGCAGGTCTACGGTGAGCTGGGTACGCAATTCAGCAACGGCGGCAGTAAGTCGCAGGTCGAAGCGCCGGTCAATGCCTCTATCGGCTTTAAGAAATCGTTCTAAGCTGACATAAACTCGCCAGCCTCCTGTTCAGCAGGGGGCTTTTTTTTGCTTATCAGTATTACAGGGGTAACTGATGCGCGACGCTTATCAGGCCTACAGACTTACCAGCAACGTAGAACAATCAAGGGATTGGGAAACGTAAATAAGGAAGGATTAACGATTATATTGCGCTAAGAGTGAAGGGATCTCTTGTGCCTGCACCGGGGGAGAAATGAAAAAGCCTTGAATTTTGTCACAACCAATCTGCATCAACCGGTCCAGTTGGGACTGGGTTTCCACCCCTTCGGCAAGAACTTCGATACCAAAATTATGCGCCAGTGAAATAATACCCTCAACAATCTTTGTCGATCGGGTGTCGGGTTCAATGCCAGTGACAAATTCTTTATCAATTTTTAAGGTATCAAAAGGATATTTCAACAGGTAATTAAGATTAGCATGACCGGTTCCAAAATCATCAAGCGCAAGCTTGACCCCTATCGCCTTTAATTCCGTCATATTTTTAGCCGCAATCTGACTGTCGTACAGCGGTGACGTTTCGGTGACCTCTATTTGGCATCGATGGACCGGCAATCCGGAGGTGGCAAGATTTTGTCTGACGCGTTGGGGTAACAGAGGATCGCAGAATTCAAGCGCGGAAATATTGACGGATAATACAATGGGGTCAGGCCAGGAGGTTGCAACATCCCACGGAGAGTGAGTAACCATATCTTCAATTGAAATAATATTGCCGCTATCTTCCAGTAACGTAATAAAAACATCGGGAGAGATCATACCCATCTGAGGACTATTCCAACGCATTAATGCTTCAAATCCGCTTATACACTGGGCATGTAAATTGAAAATAGGCTGATAAACCATATAAAGTTGACTGGTATTCAAAGCCTTTTCAAGCGCAGTTAGCACCTCATTGGAATTAAACATTCCCCTCTCCCTCTACAAATCATAACATTAAAAACCAGTCAAAATCACTCCCGAATTGTATCTACTATTAGGTGTATTACATCAGAAAAGAATGGTCAGGTTAGGGTAAAAAAGACATACGATGGGTAAATCTGACAATTAACTTATTTAAATCAGAGGTATTGGTCAGGCCAAGCTTGGCGACGACTCTCATCTTATGTGCCTGAATCGTTTTATAGTTCAGGCTAACTAACTCAGAAATTTCTTTGGCTGTATAACCACTTACCAGTAAGTTCAGGATCTGCTGCTCTCTTTCGGTTAATCTTTTCTGCGAACGATACAGTCGGGGGTTCCATTTCCCGACTGATAATGTCGCCAATTGACCAAAATCACGCAATGAAGATTTTTCAGTCAAAACTATTATTTTTTCGACATATAATAACTCTACGCATAATTTCGCCACCAAACTATCAGCAACAATCACCACGACGTTATTATAAAATTTGAATCGATTTTTATTCAAAAACTGAACAATGTCCGAACACGCATGTTCATTATCGATGATATTAAAAACCATGGTTTGATGCTGGCATAATGATGACTGATGCAACATATCCTCAAACTGGAATGTTTGTATCGGTACATGTTTGCTGGTGAGGTAGGCAAACATACCATTGCCCACAAAATTATCACTGCCACACATCAACATCCTGTTCACCGTTCCTTATAAGCTTCTAATCTTGTTACTCATTAAAAATTTAATAATAATTTTCTCGACTTCAGTCTCTTCACGACGATTTTTAAAATCAAACTCACACGAGATCTGATGACAGGAATACAACTGGTTATCCTCATCAAATTCATTGATCAGGACTACATCGATCACTTTTAAGTCCAGTTGTAAACTACCAAATGTATCGAAATCCAGAGATGCATTTTTAATCACCGCATCTTTATAAAGAAAACGGGCGTTTACATCTTTAATGATTAACGCACAACCACCCTGCGAGATATTTTTAATCTTGAAAGAGTAGTTTTCTCCATTTTTGTAACGACCAAAACAGAAAAAGTCATACCCCTTCATGAAGGAAAAACGCTGATTTTGTCTCTGCTGGGCAAAGAAAATCAAATCCGGTATGAGGTAGGATAATCCTACTTCTGCACCTGCTGATGGGGTTTGCTCGAATCTGGCACTAAATTTCACAATCCCGCTTTCGCTGTGCAGGATAAAGTATTGGACCTTTTCAGGAACAATGTCTTCGTGCCAGGAGATAACAAACCGCTCGAAATCAACCTTCTCTAACTGCGTGATAACGCTACTGTTTTCACATAACACTTCCAGTTTCGTTTTCTTGTGCAGCTCTTCACGAAGGGTAGCTATGATTTCAAACTTATCTTCCTTTGCTAATCCAAAGCTCATTCTAAAACCCTTATTTCCATATTTAAGATATGTCCCGCGTTTGGTTACTCACAAAACGCGAGATCAGCATCCACCCCTGGTGCTTAATTACCATAGTGGATTCCATGTCGAACAGTTGATTAAAAATTAAGTTTTTAACTATCTTTAGCCATTTATTGATACGTAAAAACATTTAATCAAAGTTAATTCTAGCTGAAGTCATGCCTAAAACCATGCGAACGTGTTGTTTAATTATAACAAAAGTGAATAACAATCTTTTTTAAAGTGTCATTTTGAGATAACAAATAGCAAGAATTGTACAGAAAAAAACAGAGAAAAATGAATGGGTTTTGATGGAGGAACTACGCAATATGCGAACTGGTGCTCTATCGAAAGAAGAAAGAAGATGCTTACGTCACTATATTATTAATCAGTAATATAAGTCCGACTGGTTATTGTGGCAAAGCGAATCATTGTATTTCATGTATAACATAAATTTCCCTTAGGGCAGAAAAAAGGCCAGCGTCCTGCTGGCCCGGTAATTACCGAATCGAACTATAGTGGCTTACTGTCTTGCAGAGGGTACAACGTTAAAAATTCAATACTTTTGCTTAATAATTGATCGGGAAGAATCCGCGATGATCATCACCGCTCCCGCCAACATTAACGTATCTTTTAACACCAACCGTCCAGCGCCTGACAAGTACGGAAATCCGTGGTGTAAATCACCCAGCGGCATCACCCATGCTTCTGGTGTGGTTATTAAAAATGATAAAGTTACAATTGGTGTGGCAAATGCCAGAACGCCGCCAATTAATCCCAGCCAACGGCTAACAGGATTAGCCAGCACCAGCAAAGCGATAAGAACTTCGACTACGCCCAGGCCATTTGAGAACGTATACGTGTTATTCGCCGTCTGCCATTCACGAGCCTGCGGTTTGAATTCACCTTCGTGGGTTAAATGTTGTTTGTATTCTTCTGGATGCTCATAAAAAAATGACATTACCGGACTATTGGCGACAAACGGCGTAATGCTGTCGGCTTCGTAAGGTACAAATTTTAATAACCCAATCCAGATAAAAACAATCGCGATACTCAGGCGAATCAAGGTTAATCCAACCCTATCACCTTTGCCCAATATACGAAGATATTTTTCCATTCCGGCTCTCCTCACTTGTACAAAATTGCCGTTGCGTGAGTGCTGCTATCAATGCGCATTGAGGTAATTTTCCAGGAAGTCGCTTTCTTTTCCTGTGCCAGTTTCGCAATGGCATCTTCCACCACGGAAGGAGTGCCAGACACGGCTGATACGCTAACGTGGGCAACCTCGGTTTGCGCTAACACGGAAAATGTCACCGGAGCAGTCAGTAATGCAGTCATTAGTAACGTAGTTTTAAACATGTTCATTTCTATTCCCATTAACAAGTTATTTCAGTGGAAATATAATAAAACATGTCACTTTATTTTATTTCATCCGTAACGCCAAAATAACTGTCAATTAGTATCAGGAAATATAAAAAAAGCCCCACACGGGTGGGGCAAATATGTAGACTACGCTATTATTATTTAATGAGTGAAAAGAGATCGTTTAGTGATTCGCTCATGCTTGGATGGGTAAATATTTGGTCACGCAATGTGGTATAAGGTAACCCCGCATCCATAACCGTCTTGATGATATTAATCATTTCATGAGAATCGACGCACAGCAGCGACACACCTAATATTTGTTTCGTTTCGCTATCTACCACCGCTTTAAGTACGCCACGGGTATCATTCATCACCCGCGCACGCGGGATAGCCGTTACCGGCAACGTCACGACCTGCACCGCCGCACCGCTGGCGCGAGCCTGTTCTTCAGTCATTCCGACGCGGGAAAGCGGCGGCGTCATAAAGACGGAATATGGTACATTTTGACGATCGCCCGTGTTACGTACCCCCTCGCCTAGCAGGTTGTCGCGCACAATACGGAAGTCATCCAGCGAGATATAGGTAAATTGTAATCCACCAGTGACATCGCCCATTGCCCATATGTTATCTGCCGAGGTACGTAGATATTTATTTACAATAACGGCACCACGGTCATTTACATCTACACCCGCATTCTGCAACTGCAGATTTTCAGTCGCCGGTTTGCGACCCGATGCCACCAGCAGCACATCCACCGTCTGGGTACCTTCCGGCATGTGCAGCTGTACTGCACTATCGTGAGAGGAGACCGACTGCACGTTGGCATTGAGGATCAGCTCAACGCCTTGGTCGCGTAAAATGTTGGCGATAGTGTCAGCAATATCCCGGTCTTCACGAGGCAAAAACTGCGGAGCTGCTTCATAAATAGTGACTTTGCTACCAAAGTTGGCAAACATCGATGCGAATTCAACGCCGATATACCCACCGCCCAAAATGCCCAGACGCTCGGGACGTTGCGTCAAATTCAACAACCCGGTGCTGTCAAATACGCCAGGCGTCGTGGTTAATCCCTCAACGTTCGGAATCGTTGACTGGGCGCCAGTATTAATAAAGATTTTCTCGCCGCTCAGTTCAACCTCACCTGTTGGCTGCACAACCCGCACTGTATGGTTATCAATGAATTCAGCACGACCTTCAATCACATCCACGTTCTCCAAATCGGCAAGATTATGGAAGTTTTTATCGCGCAGAAAACTAACAACGGAGGTCTTGCGCTGCATCGCTGCGGCAAAGTCATGCTGAAGTTCAGCATCGTGTACCAGGGTTTTGGTTGGAATGCAGCCGATATTGATGCATGTCCCACCATACATGGTGTTTGACTGTTCAATAATCGCTACCCGCCAACCCGTTTTGGCCAGTGTTGCCGCCAGCGTTTTACCCGCTTTACCAAATCCGATAACAATCGCCTGATACTGATTCATGCTGTCTCTCCGCCATGTCACTGTTCATTTGTTGAACTGAATTATAGGTTTAGCGATGCAAGAACAATGTATCCATAACGCGCCAATTATTGTCAGATCGTCTAAAAAACCGCTCTTTCCCTTCCACTCAACTTATTGAGCAATTAAACTAATACCATAAAATTATTAATAAAATTATTTGTGATAGCGTTGTTATCATCTCAATTAGCATTAGCAAAAACTGCCCAGGAGTCTTCATGGACGCACTTAGCCGATTACTTATGCTTAACGACCCGCAGGGCTCGATTGATCAAAACTGCCTGTTGAGCAGGGACTGGCAACTGCCGCATGCGGCGGGTGAACTGTCCGTTATTCGCTGGCATACGGTAACCCAGGGATTCGCTCAACTGGATATGCCTGACGGAACATCTTCCACATTACGCCCTGGAACAATAGTCATTCTGCCGCAAAACTCCGCGCATCGTCTGTGCCAGACAGGGGAAGAACAAACGCATATTGTCTGCGGGAGCCTGCGATTACAGGCATCTTCACGCTATTTTTTAACCGCGCTTCCGGAAGTATTATTACTGGCGCCTGAGGAGAACAGCCCCGTCAGCCATTGGCTGAAGGCCATGATTACGCTAATGCAGGAGGAATACATCAACGACCTGCCTGGCTCCAGCATCGTTTGCAGCCAGCAATGCGCTACGCTGTTCGCGTTAACCGTTCGCGAGTGGCTCGCCCAGTCGACACCCGCTAAAAATGTGCTGAATTTACTGCTGCACCCCAGGCTTGGAGCCGTTGTATTCATGATGCTGGAGTCACCGGCTTTTGCCTGGACCGTCGAAGAACTGGCAAAACGTGCACATATGTCGCGGGCCAGCTTCGCACAGCTATTCCGTGAAGTATCAAACTCCACGCCGCTGGCGGTGTTAACCGCGCTGCGCCTGCAGTTCGCCGCCCAGATGCTATCGCGCGGTACACAGCCGTTAATCGTTATTGCCGAGTCGGTGGGTTACGCCAGCGAATCGTCGTTTCATAAAGTCTTTTTACGGGAATTTGGCTGCACGCCGGGCGAGTACCGCAAACGCGTGAAAGCGTTGGCGGCATAACGCAACGCCTGCTTCGGCAGTAAAACCGAGGCAGACGAGCGCTTCAGGGCATTACTTTTGGTGGCGATGCCTGTGCAGCCACATCAGCTTATAAGCGGCCGGAATAATGAACAGTGAGAGCAATGGTGCGGTGATCATGCCGCCAATCATCGGCGCGGCTATGCGGCTCATGACTTCTGAGCCAGCTCCCGTCCCCCACAAGATAGGTAACAGACCCGCAATAATCACCGCCACGGTCATCGCTTTCGGGCGCACGCGCAGCACAGCACCGTGATATAACGCTTCATCCAGCTTATCCGCCGCAAAGGTTTGCGGATTTTCCAGCGCGGGGTCGGCTTCAATAGCGTGGCGCAAGTACATCAGCATCACCACGCCAAACTCCGCAGCAACACCTGCCAGGGCGATAAATCCGGTTCCGGTTGCAACCGACATATGGAACCCCATCCAGTAAAGGAACCAGATGCCGCCCACCAGCGCAAAAGGCACACTGGTGATAATCAGCAGCGCTTCACCAAAGCGACGGAAGGCCAGATAAAGCAGAACGAAGATTATCATCAGCGTCATCGGCACCATCAGTTTGAGCTTATGACTGGCGCGCTCAAGCAGCTCGAACTGCCCGGAAAACGCCACGCTGGTCCCCGGTTTTAACTGTACGTTTTCAGCGATCGCTTTTTTCAGATCGTTCACCACTGAGACCATGTCACGATCGCGGGCGTCGATGTAAATCCAGCTGGTTGGTCGCGCATCTTCGGTTTTCAGCATCGAAGGTCCCGAAACCACCGTCACATCGGCGACATCCGCCAGCGTGATTTGCTGTTTCATGGGCGTCAGAATGGGCAGATTACGCAGCGCTTCCGGGCTATCACGATAGCTCTGCGCATAGCGAAGGTTAATCGGATAACGTGCAATCCCTTCCACCGTTTCGCCGACCATTGCGCCTCCGACCGCAGAGGTGACAAACAGTTGCACCGCGCCGACGGTCATTCCGTACCGGGCCGCTTTCTCCCGATTAATATCCACATTGATATAGCGCCCCCCGACCAGGCGCTCAGCCAGTGCCGAAGAGACGCCCGGCACGGTTCTGGCCACCTCTTCAATTTGCTCCGCCGTGGCGTCGATATCTGCCAGAACGTTACCTGACACCTTAATGCCAATTGGGCTTTTGATCCCCGTAGAGAGCATGTCGATACGGTTACGAATCGGCGGAACCCACAGATTCGCCAGTCCCGGCAAGCGTACGGTTTTATCCAGCTCGGCAATGATTTTGTCCATCGTCATCCCCGGACGCCACTGGTCCTGCGGCTTCAGTTGGATCGTCGTTTCAACCATTTCCAGCGGTGCGGAGTCTGTTGCGGTTTCTGCCTTACCGGTTTTACCAAACACGCGCGCCACTTCCGGAACGGTCATGATCAGCTTGTCGGTTTTTTGCAGCATGTCCGCTGCCTGCGCCGCTGAGATCCCCGGCAATGTCGAAGGCATATACAGCAGGTCACCTTCGTTAATCTGCGGCAGGAATTCGCCACCGACTTTATTCAGCGGGTAGATAACCGTCAGTATTGAAAGCACCGCCACCAGAATGGTGGTCTTGGGCCAGTGCAATACCTTCAGCAATAGCGGATGGTAAATACGGATCAGGAAACGGTTAAGCGGGTTGCTGCTTTCTGCAGGTATTTTTCCGCGGATCCAGAATCCCATCAGGATCGGAATAACCACGATGGCCAGAAACGCCGCACCTGCCATGGCATACGTTTTGGTGAACGCCAGCGGCCCGAACAGTCGCCCCTCTTGCCCCTCAAGCGTGAAAATAGGGATAAACGACAATGTGATAATCAGCAGGCTGATGAACAATGCCGGGCCGACTTCTACCGAGGCGTCAGTAATGACCTTCCAGCGCGTTGCGTTATCCAGCTTTTCATGCGGATGCTGATGCCCCCACTCTTCCAGCCGCTTATGGGCGTTTTCAATCATCACGATGGCGGCGTCGACCATCGCCCCGACGGCAATGGCAATGCCCCCCAGCGACATGATATTGGCGTTCAGCCCCTGGAAATGCATCACGATGAACGCGATACACAGCCCCAGCGGCAGGGAAATAATCGCCACCAGCGCAGAACGCAGATGCCACAGGAACAATGCACACACCAGCGCAACAACGATAAACTCTTCCAGCAGCTTGTAGCTCAGGTTATCAATGGCGCGGTCAATGAGCTGACTGCGATCGTATGTTGTAACTATTTCTACGCCTTCCGGCAGGCTACTTTTCAGCGTATCGAGCTTGGCTTTAACCGCGGAGATCACCTCACGCGCATTTTTACCGGACCGCAGAATAACCACCCCGCCCGCCACTTCGCCTTCGCCATTCAGTTCGGCGATCCCACGGCGCATTTCCGGCCCAATCTGTACGCGCGCCACATCGCGCAGGTAAACAGGTACACCGTCGGCCCCTGTTTTCAGGACGATGTTATTGAAATCATCGAGAGTTTGCAGATATCCACTGGCGCGGACCATATATTCCGCTTCAGCCATCTCAATAGATGAGCCGCCCGCTTCCTGATTCGACGTATCCAGCGCCGATTTCACGTCCGCCAGACTGATGCCATATTGCGTCAGCTTCATCGGATCGATAACGACCTGATACTGTTTAACCACGCCGCCTACCGAGGCGACTTCCGCCACATTGGGAATCGTTTTTAACTCATACTTTAAAAACCAGTCCTGAAGAGAACGTAATTCCGCCAGATCGTGTTTCCCGCTGCGATCCACCAGAGCGTACTCAAATATCCAGCCGACACCCGTAGCGTCCGGTCCCATTTCCGCGCTAACGCCAGCCGGCAATTTTCCCTGAACCTGGTTGAGGTACTCCAGTACGCGCGAGCGCGCCCAGTAAGGATCGGTACCATCTTCGAAAATGACGTACACGTAGGAATCGCCAAACTGCGAGAAACCACGCACAGTTTTCGCGCCCGGTACCGACAGCATGGTGGTGGTCAGCGGGTAGGTCACCTGATTTTCAACAATTTGCGGCGCCTGACCCGGATAGCTGGTTTTGACGATCACCTGAACATCAGAGAGATCGGGCAGCGCATCAACCGGGGTATTGATGATGGTCCAGGTTCCCCAAATACTGAGAAACAGCGCCCCCATCATCACCAGAAAACGGTTTGCCACCGAGCGGCGGATAATCCATTCAATCATTTATCATATCCTCAGTGTGAATGGGTCGCCTGGGCTGGCATGGCGGCTGCGTCTTGCGTCTTACTGTTCTGGGCGCGCATACGGTCCAGTGCGCCAGAGATATTCGCTTCGGAATCAATCAGGAACAGACCGCTGGAAACCACTTTTTCGCCTTCGGTCAGGCCGGAGCGGATAGCCGTCAGTCCTTGAGATTCATGGAATACCGCAACCTGTTTCGGCACAAATCGGCCTTCGTTATCAACGGTGATTACCCGCTGCTCGGTACCCGTATTAATTAGCGCTTTAGACGGGATCAGCAGCATTGGCTCGCTTTGTGTTTTCAGTTGCAGGTAAGCATTCATCCCGGGCTTGAGCGCCTCGTCAGGATTATCGACCTGTAAACGGAGCTGGAGCGTACGCGTGGTAGCATCAACGCTGGGTAAGATACTCCACTTGCTGATGGTGAAAGGCTTATCCGGCCAGGCGGGCACGGTGATGGTAAATTGCGAGGCATCTTTAATCAGCCAGGCGATAGATTCCGGGACCGACGCGCTGACCCATACCGGGTCCATACCCTGAATTTTCGCGACCACATTGTCTTTGGAAATGTTCATACCAGTACGCAAATCGAATGCGGTGATCACCCCATCAATAGGCGCTTTCAGGGTAAAGCGGGTCTGAATTTTACGCGTCGATTTTAAACGCTGAATATCCGCTTCAGGCATTCCAGCCAGACGTAATCTCTCCAGAATTCCTTCCACCTGCGTCGCGCTGCCGCCAGTTTCTCGCAGCAATAAATATTCGCTCTGCGCCTCAACCCAATCAGGAATAGTCAGGTCGATCAGCGGCGCGCCTTGCTTAATTTTGTCCCCCACGGTCAGTGGATAAACCTTCTCGATAAAGCCCGCTGAGCGTGCCTGGACTATAACAAACTGGTATTCGTTATAACTAACGTTGGCCGGAAAAGTTTGCGCGTAGTGCAGTGGTCCACGACGCACTGGCTCTGTTTTCAGCCCCAGGTTCTGGGTTTGTGTAGGATCGATGCGCACGCCTGGTGATGACGCGTTCGCGGTCTCTTCATCGGCATATTTCGGGATCAGATCCATATCCATAAATGGCGATTTACCCGGTTTATCAAAACGCGTGTTTGGGTACATGGGGTCGTACCAGAACAACACTTTTCTGGCTTCTTTTGGCGAAGCCTGCCCGGTTTCAGCCGTTGCTTTTGCGGATGAATAATAAGTATAAATACCGACAGAAATAACCCCACCGGCAATCATGCCAGCAAGAATAAGCGCGGTATTTTTAATATTTAAAGACGCCATAGTGATTTCCATTGCGCGATAGTCTCACCCGCGTTCGCAAAAACCCGGGCAAGAATAAAAGAGACCAACGAGAACGTTATTTACTGATGTGAATATCGCGTAACACAGAGAGATTTCCCTGCTGAACAAACGTAAACGCGACCTTATCGCCTGGCTTAATATCATCAGCCTTCGTACCGGCAACCCGTGTAAAACGCATCGTCATGGCTGGCCAGTTCACCGCAGGAATAGGATCATGCTTGATCGTAATCTTTTTACTTCCCATATCAACAGCTTCAATCACCCCGGTAGCGCTAATGAGTTGTTCCTGTTGAGCCGCTGGCTGCATATTCATCATCTCACCATGCTGATGCTCATTGGCCTGAGCGTTAAACATGATCATAGAGAAAAGACTAAACAGCACAGCTTTGGCGGTCGTATTCATAATTGATGCTCCTGAAAGATTAATATTAAGGATTACTCCACCCAACCGCCGCCTAAGGCAGCAAACAGCTTAATTTCATTAGCCTGTTGGGCGTAATTAAGATCGAGCAGCGATTGCCGCGTAGCGAATAAAGAACGTTCTGCGTCTAATACTTCGATATAGCTAACTGCACCATTCTGATAAAGCGCTCTGGCGCGTTGTAGTGTGATTTGCAATGAATCCAGATAACGCTGCTGCCCGCTAATTTGATCGGCAATGCTTTGGCGCAACACCAGTGCATCCGCCACTTCTTTAAACGCGTTCTGAATTTTTTGTTCGTAATTCACTACCGACTGTTGCTGGCGAATTTCTGCCAGGTCGAGATTGGACTGATTACGTCCGGCGTCAAATATTGGAATATCTATTTTGGGGACAAAATTCCACATGCCGCTGGCGGCATTAAATAAACTGGAAAGATCGCTGCTGCTACTGGACACGGAACTGGTTAACGTTATAGACGGAAAAAATGCCGCCCGCGCAGCACCGATATTGGCATTTGCCGCCAATAATCCGTGCTCAGCTTCCATAATATCCGGGCGCTGCAACAGTATTTGCGACGAGAGCGATGGCGGCAGCGTTACCGGTTTAATATCCCCACGGCTGCGCGCGTGGTCATCAGGTAATTTCCCGTATGTACCCAGCAACAGCTGCAGCGCGTTATTGGCCTGCGCCAGATCACCTTTACGCTTGGCAATTTCGCTACGCGTACTTTCGATCACACCGCGCGCTTGTTCCAACGCCAGTACGTTGGTGCTACCGGTTACCAGTTGCTTCTCTACAAAAGCGTAAGAGCGCTGGTAGTTTTGCAGCGTTTCTTCAGCAACTTGCAACTGCGCGTAAGCCAGACGCTGATTAAAATAACTTTGCGACACGTTGGAGATTAATGAGATGTGTACCGCCCGACGCGCTTCTTCGCTGGCAAAGAAATTCTGTCGCTCAGCTTCACTCATATTTTTTAGCCGCCCAAAGAAATCCAGGTCGAAACTAAGATTGAGTCCAGCTTCGAATTCACGATCGGTGCTGCTATCACCTTTTAATTTACCGCTGTAAGTACCACTGGAGCCTGCCGTGAGTTGCGGGTAGCGGTCGGCGTCCGTGACGCCATATTGCGCTCTCGCTTCCTGAACTTTTAGCACAGCCATACGTAAATCGCGGTTATTAACCAATGCCTCGCCAATCAGCGCCTTTACCTGGGAGTCAACGAAGAAGCTCCGCCAGCCCGTGTCCTGATATTCACCAGGAGCCGCTACCAGGGCATTCTGTTTTAAAGAAAATTGCTGCGGCACCGGCAAAGCCGGGCGCTGATAGTCCGGCGCCAATGAACAACCGGCGAGCACGAATATAGCGCTGAGGGTAAGAAGCTTAAATTTGCTCATAGTTCTTCTCGTCCTGACCGGACTGATGTCCCTAAAATGTGTAGGAATTTATAGTGCAGTACTTTAACCAAGTGACTCTGTTTAACCGGTGACAGGAAAATGACAAAACTGTCATTTTCCCAATAACCGATTGCTATCCGATCCCGCTTCCCTAGAATTGAAAGTCCGCACAACCCGTGCGTGAAGGAGAATGCGATGAAGGTTTTGATAGTCGAAGATGAGAAAAAAACCGGTGAATACCTGACGAAAGGCCTGACGGAAGCGGGTTTTGTCGTGGATTTAGCGGATAACGGCCTGAACGGGTATCACCTGGCGATGACCGGCGATTACGACCTGCTCATACTCGACATCATGCTGCCGGATGTAAACGGCTGGGATATCGTGCGGATGCTGCGTTCCGCCAACAAAGGAATGCCCATTCTTCTCCTCACCGCACTGGGTACCATTGAACATCGGGTTAAAGGTCTGGAATTGGGTGCTGATGATTACCTGGTTAAACCGTTTGCCTTCGCCGAACTGCTGGCACGGGTCAGAACGCTGTTGCGTCGAGGCGCGGCGGTGATTGTCGAAAGCCAGTTTCAGGTCGCGGATTTAATGGTCGATCTGGTCAGCAGAAAAGTTACCCGCAGCGGTACGCGCATCACTCTGACCAGCAAAGAGTTTACGCTGCTTGAGTTTTTCCTGCGCCATCAGGGGGAAGTTTTACCCCGCTCGCTGATCGCCTCCCAGGTCTGGGATATGAATTTTGACAGCGATACTAATGCCATCGATGTCGCCGTTAAGCGTCTGCGCGCCAAAATTGATAACGATTATGAGCCGAAACTGATTCAGACCGTGCGCGGCGTGGGATATATGCTTGAGGTTCCTGATGGCCAGTAAACGATGGCGGCGCCCTTTTTCACTGGCGACACGACTAACCTTTTTTATCAGTCTGGCGACAATTGCGTCATTTTTCGCCTTTGCATGGATAATGATCCACTCCGTGAAAGTCCACTTCGCCGAGCAGGACATCAATGATTTACAAGAGATTAGCACCACGCTGGAGCGGATTATTAACCAACCTAACGAGCCAGAATCACGCCGACTGGAAACGCTAAAAAATGTGGTGGCGGGTTACTCGAACGTCATTATTTCTCTGGTAGATAGCAACCAGAAGGCCATTTTTCATTCGCCCAATGCGCCGGATCTTCGGCAATTTATCGCCAGCGCAAGGCCGGATAAAAATGCTCATGCCAGCGACGTTTTTATTATCTCAGGCCCTACACTGCAAACCTCCAGACATATCCACGGACAGAAAACATCGTCTAACTGGCGAATGATTCGTCTGCCAGTAGGAAAGCTTGCCGATGGAAAACCAGCATATACGCTGTATCTGGCGTTATCGATCGATTTTCACCTGCACTATATTAACGATCTGAAAAACAAGTTAATTATGACGGCTTCGCTGATTAGCATCATGATTGTTTTTATCGTGCTGTTCGCCGTATACAAAGGCCATGAACCGATCCGTAATGTTAGTCGTCGCATCCAAAATATCACCTCGAAAGATCTCGATGTCCGTCTCGATCCGCAGGCTGTGCCTATTGAACTGGAACAACTGGTTAGTTCGTTTAATCACATGCTCGAACGCATCGAGGACGTATTTAAACGTCAGTCGAACTTCTCGGCGGATATTGCCCATGAGATCCGCACGCCAATAACTAACCTCGTCACCCAAACGGAAATTGCGCTCAGCCAGACCCGCAGCCAAAAAGAACTGGAAGATGTGCTGTATTCCAATCTCGAAGAGTTTGGCCGTATGTCGAAAATGGTGAGTGATATGCTGTTTCTGGCGCAGGCAGATAACAATCAGCTGATCCCAGAAAAAAAAGCGCTCAATCTGGCTGATGAGGTCGGTAAAGTGTTCGACTTTTTCGAAGCCTGGGCTGAGGAGCGTGAGGTTGGTTTACGGTTTGAAGGACGCGCATGCTGGGTTTCAGGCGACCCATTAATGTTACGCCGGGCAATGAGTAACCTGCTGTCAAATGCCATGCGCTATACGCCAAAAGGTGAGTCGGTAACCGTGCGGGTGAAAGAGGCGGATGGTCTGGTCCAGATAGTCGTTGAGAATCCCGGCCCCCCCATTCCCCCGCAACATCTTCCGCGACTCTTTGACCGCTTTTATCGCGTGGACCCTTCACGGCAGCGTAAAGGCGAAGGCAGCGGTATTGGTCTGGCGATTGTGAAATCGATTGTGATTGCCCATCACGGAAAAGTCTCGGTAACTTCCGATCCTTATTTCACTCGCTTTATTCTGACGCTTCCCAAGCACGCGATGTAATTTATGGTGATGACGCTTATACCTGTCATCACCTATTCTCTGACACAACCGTCATAATCCTGTCACGCCACTGACAGTCCCCTTTAATTATACTTTCTTCCGTAAACCCAAACAGGAGAAATATGATGAATAAGATGTCCTCTTTTTTAGCTATCGCGTTTTTTATTTCAGTTAGCGTTAATGCGGCAGAAACACCTAAAGTGCATCAACAGGCCGCAATGGCTCATGAAATGATGAATAACAGTGATGCCTCTGCACATCAACAAATGGCGCAGGCACACGCCTCGCAGGCAAATAATTCATCGTCAACACCAACCAATGCGCAATCATTTTCACAAATGAATAAACATGAAAAAGCAATGGTTGTTCACCAATCAGTAAATAACGGCCATTCATTTGCTCATGAGATACAGGCCGAGCAGCACCGCGCACAGATCTCCACTCAAGGGTAAAGACGAGCTGTATTGACGACAATATCCATAAATACGCTAAGTTTGAATATTGTGGACTACTCTCCCCGTGCAGGCCTGTTTATATACAAGCCTGCATCCTTGTTCATCGTTAATGTCAACATTAATAATTCATTAAATCTTCCATTAAAAAGTAAAAACCTTTTAACTCTTTATTCAGATTGTATAAAAATCGTAAATCAACTACTTATTATGTTGCGTATCACAACATTTATCACCTCACCCTAATTATAAATTAGGATTCCCCCTGGTATGCGTCGTTAATATTTAATGGGAGACTGCCATCGTCGTAAAAATGACAGCCAAAAAGTTCGTGTTCCTATAAATAAACTTAATGATGATAGTGAGTGAAAAATGAATAAACGTCTGCTGACCCTCCTGGTCCTTGGTCTGACAACGGCCACAACGGCATATGCAATTACACCGGCAATGCAGAAAAAATATGAACGTTCAGGTTGTACGCAAATGAGCGAACTCAATGGTTGTGATGTGAACAAATCCTATCAGTGGAACCACGATCATGGCTTTATCGAGAGCGATAACAGCCAGCAAAATCGTCATCATCGCCATGGTGAAGAGCAGCAAAATACCACAGGCCGGGATAACCACGATAATGCGGGTATTAATGGCAAATTCAGCGGAAATTACGTGGCCAAATTTGCCAATGGTCAACGCAGCGTTGATATTCACGTCGAAGATTCCGGCGTTTACGTCAATGGTAAGGAAGTGCGTGACGTAAATACCTATAAGGATACGATGACCTTCCGCGTCGGTTATGCCACTTACACCATTAAAACAAATGGTCGCGGTAGCTGGAATGACAGCGATGCAGGAAACGCTGGCAAAATTGTGCGTGAATAACAGATACCGCTAAAGAGCGCTGCGATCACAGCACCCTCAACAGCCATGCATTACAGTATGCCGTTTTAATACTGGAGTCAGACATGGCTTTGACCCTCACGGTGCTGCTTGAAAACCGACGTGCTGCTGGCGCTGGAAAAACATTACTGGCAAAGCCTGGATTAAGTCTGTTAGTTCAGGATGAAACGACCACAATATTGTTTGATACCGGGCCGGATGGCAGCTTCATGCATAACGCTGCACAAATGGGCGTGGACCTGACGCACTTAACCGCCGTGGTGCTGTCGCACGGCCATTACGATCACTGCGGCGGCGTGCCGTGGCTTGCGGATAACAGCCGTATCATTTGTCATCCCCAAATAGCCTGTGAACGATACGCCTCAGTTACGGTTGCGGGAACACCACGAAAAATTAAAAAACTCTCGCATGATAACAACTACTCTCGATTCATCATGGAATACACCCGCGAGCCGCTGGCTATCAGCGATCGCTTTTTGTGGTCCGGGGAAATTAGCGTCCCCACGCCACAGTCCTATGGTGTGATTAGCGAGAAAACACTCCAACCAGATTACATCAGTGACGAAGGCGTGTTGATCTATAAATCTGAACGCGGGTTAGTCATCATTACTGGTTGCGGGCATCGGGGAATAGAGAACATCGTACGCCATTGCCAGAAAATCACAGGGGTTAACCAAATTTATGCCCTGGTCGGTGGGTTTCATTTACGTGCTGCCTCCCCCGCTAAGCTATGGCGGACCCGACAATTTATTAAGCAACAACAACCCGAAAAACTACTCGGCTGTCATTGCACTGGTTCATGGGGTCGATTGTGGCTACCGGGAACTGACGCACCGGCAACGGGAGATGTGATTGAACTGGCTGAGTAACAACAGTAAAACATTGCCCAAACAGTAATAAAAAACGGGAGCCTTACGGCCCCCGTTTATCAGCCATCATCATTACATGGTGACAATTGCTGGCTCATCAAAGACGGTGAGTTTTGGCGCTTCACCGGTGAATTTTTCTGCATATACAAGGCTGGTATTCCCCGCACAGCCATTCGCCAGCCGTGAGGTTGGGATATCCGCCGTCAGCACGTTCGCACCGCCATTTTTACAGATACCGTTTTCAATATCCGGCCATGCGCCTTCATGGATACAGATGATTCCCGGTTTGATACCGTCGCTGACGTGCGCCCCCACCAGAACCTGTCCACGAGCATTCCATACACGAACCAGATCGCCCTCGACAATCCCTCTGGCTTTCGCGTCATCCGGATGAATCGTCACCGGTTCACGATTGGCAATCGCGTATTCTTTACGCAGCGACGCGTAGTTCAGCTGGCTATGCAGACGATGTGCCGGGTGCGCCGTCAGTAGCTGCAGCTGATCTTTATCCGCAGTTCCTTTCCATTCATCCGGTTCAATCCAGGACGCATGCGGCGGACAGTCTTTATACTGATAGCCTTCAATCGTTTTCGAGTAGATTTCTATCTTACCGCTCGGCGTTCCCAGCGCATTCATCACCGGATCGCTGCGGAAATCCGCGTAGCGCACATATTTGTTATTCTTTTCATTCTCACGCATTTCGATCAGTTTATTCTGCTGCCAGAACGCGTTGAACTGAGGCATGGCGACACGCTGGGCGCGGGCGGCTTTTTGCGCGACGTCATAGAACTGCTTCAGCCACGCCATTTCGTCTTTGCCTTCGGTGTAGACCGCCTTACCACCCGGCTTGAGCATCTCAGCCAGATCGGCAAATACGTCAAAATCACTACGCGCTTCAAACTGCGGCGCGATGACCTGCTTCATAGGCACCAGATGCTGGTTACTGTAATCACCGGTCATGGTCAGATCATTACGCTCAAACGAGGTGGTGATTGGCAGAACGATATCGGCGTGTTTGGCCGCTGCGGTCCAGTAACACTCAGAGATGACAACCAGTTCAGGCTTCTGCCAGGCTTTGATTAAGCGGTTGGTATCCTGATGATGGGTAAAGTTAGCGCCACCCGCCCACCAGATCATTTTGATATCCGGGAAGGTTTGCTCTTTACCGTTATGCTGATATTTGCCGCCTGGGTTTTCCAGCGCCTCGACAATTCGCGCTACCGGCAGGCTGGTCACCGCATCGGAAACCGCCCAGTCGTTGCCAGCAGATGATCCCCCCTCAATTTTGGCGGAAATTGCTGGCAATACCCCACCGGTGCGTGTTGGGTTACCGCCGTTAGAATAGTGATAAGAGAACCCGAAACCACCGCCTTCGGTACCAATTTGCCCCAGCATCGCCGCCAGAGTCACCAGCATCCAGTGTTTTTGCTCACCGTATTGCTGACGCTGAATCCCCCAGCCTGCCATGAGCATGGTTTTGTTGCTGGAGAAAATTTCCGCCAGCTTTTCCAGTTGCTCAGCAGGCACGCCACACACGCCAGATGCCCACTCGGCGGTTTTCTCAATTTTGTCGCTCTTGCCGAGCAGGTACTCTTCAAACTGAGGATATCCGGTGGTGTATTTTTCCAGGAAGGCTTTGTCGTGAAGATTTTTCTTCACCAGCGTGTGGGCGATCCCTAACATCATCGCCACATCGGTCCCCATATGTGGCGCAATCCAGGTCGCATTATCACCAAAGAACTCGATGGTTTCAGAACGCATCGGATCGATGGCGATAACGCTTTTCCCTGATTTTTTCAGCAGATTAAAGTATTCAATCCCCTGTTCATCCGTGCTGCTCCAGGCAATTTTGAGGGTATTGAGCGGGTTCATCCCCCACAGCACCACGACCTGACTGTGCTCTAGCACCATCGGCCAGGTGGTTTGCTGCTCATAGACTTCAACCGATCCCACAACGTAAGGCATGATCACCTGCGCGGCCCCGGTTGAATAATCTCCGGTATGACCGGCGTAGCCACCGGCCATGCTCATATAGCGTTGCAGTAGGGTTTGCGCCTTATGCAGAACGCCGCTGGAGCGCCAGCCATAGGAACCGGCAAATATTGAGGACGGGCCATAGCTGCTACGGATCCGGCTATGCTGCTCGTGAATGAGCTTCAGCGCTTGTTCCCAACTCACACGCACGAAAGGATCGTTACCACGTTTACCATCCGCTTTACCCGGGTTTTCCAGATAGCTTTTGCGCACCATCGGATACTTAACGCGGATATTGGTATGAACCTGATCCGGCGCGGTTTGCTGTAATGAGTTCGGCACCGTTTTCGGCAACGCACCTTTTGAGGAAACCACTTTGCCGTCTTTTACTTCCACGTATACCGCACCCCAACGTGCTGCCGTCAGGATTGCCCCGCCATTCTGGCCTTCGGCCCAGGCCGGCATTGGGATCACCGAAGAAATCGCCATTGTCCCGGTTGCCGCGCCAGCCGTCTTGATAAAGTCACGTCTTGTGAGTTTCATGATTTCTCCTGATTTATCGCTTATTTGTTCATGTCTTTCGCGTTGTACTGGAAGTAACGGCTCAGGATATCCAGTTCGTTTTCACTGATATTGGTACGAGCACCCATCCCTTTTGCCACAGAAGGCCAGGCGTTGAGCGTGAAATGATTCGCCGGAATTGGCGCATGACAACCCGCGCAGTACACATTGTCGAGTTTGCGTGCGTAATCCCACATGGGTTCGCGGCTGGCGAGAGCGGAACCGCTCCATTCGCCCTGCAGCACGACATCTCGCCACGCATTGCCGTAGTCATCTTTTTTCCAGTCGGAGAGGATCTTCAGCGACTGCTGACCTTTTTCACTCAGGCTGGCAAGAATCAAACGCTGCCCTGCTGCGTAGTAAATAACCTGTTCACTTCCTTGCATCTGGCTACCGCGAATCTCGACCAGTCGTGCGTTGTCCGTTGTTTTCAGAACCTGCATTTTTGTTGCCGGGTAAACGGTTCCCAGATCGCCAAGCGCGGTATTGCTTACGGCATAAAGCTCAGTTGCCGAGGCTGGAGTAGAGGCTGACTGCGCTTCAAGCCCTTTAAGCGCACTGTCATCCATTTTTATTTCAGGTGGGAAATGGGCGACGCCTTTATGGCAATCAATACAGGTTTGCTTTTCCGCGATGCCCATTTTGTGCATCTTCTGGGCATCCGCGCTTTGTGCAGCAAGATCCATGGCGTCCATACTGTGGCAGCTACGGCAGGTCGCAGAATCACTCGCCTTGAGCTGTGCCCAGACGGTTTGCGCCATCTCCAGACGATGTTCTTCAAATTTTTCCGGGGTATCGATTTTTTTGGTTATGAACTGGTGATAAACATCTTTTGAGGCCCGCAGCTTAGCCACCAGATAATCCAGCCCGCCCTCCGGGATATGACAGTCCGCGCACTCTGCGCGAATGCCTTTCTGATTCTGGAAGTGAACCGAGCCGGTATATTCCTCGTAAGGTGCCTGCATCGTATGGCACGACAAACAAAATTCCGTGCTCGAGGTTTTGTGCAATGTCCATTGCCCTGCCAAAACAATAACTGCACCAAGAACAATGCACAGCAGCATCGTCCATATGATAGTTTTATTTATTTTTCTCATCTTATATTTCCATCAGACGAATACCCTTTTAGAGGTAGACAATAAATATACTAAAGCAGCTACTTATTGATATTCATCAAGCGAAGAGAGAAATAAGAATCAGCCAATAGGTAAGTTTGAAGGGGCTCGCATAATTAATGAGAACGAAATGTAAATATCAAATTTCGTTTAAAATTAGAATTTTAAACCAAACATAAAGTTTGATTAACTATTAATCACACAAACATCAGAATAAAAGTTTGATAACGATTAAAAGCTGCTGAAATTAATCCTTTGGTGACAATCGTTATATAATTAAATATATAATGAAAACACATAAAAAAGAACCCTTTTCTGTTTTTTGATTACACGTATTAATGAAGATATCTGTCTTACAATTTTGCTCACATATACATATACGGCCAGACATGCGACACACACATTTCATTGACGCATATTTATGCACGTAACCTTGATCTGGTCACTTATTATACAAAGACAACTTTCGCTACACTCAGAGTAGAGGTAAACAAACAGGAGGTAGTGAATATGTATCGCTCAATTCTGGTGCCCATTGATATCTCTGAAACCGATTTGACTCGCCATGTTGTTCCACAGGTTCAGGCGCATGCCAAAACCGCGAAGGTTCACTTTTTAGCCGTTATTCCTACCGTTCCGTTCTATGCCTCGCTGGGGCTGGCCTACTCTACCGAATTCCCGGACAGAAGTGGTCTGCAGGCCAAGGCCAGCGAAAAACTCGAAGAGATTATTAAGCAGTTCAATATTCCTGCAGGCAGGAGTCAAACTCATGTCGTTTACGGCCCGCCAAAGGATCAGATCCTCAAACTGGCGGAATCAGTAGACGCCGAGCTTATTGTCATCGCCTCACATAAACCCGGTTTTAGCACTTATCTGCTGGGTTCAACGGCAGCAGCCGTGGTACGCCACGCGAAATGTCCGGTGCTGGTTGTACGGTGATAGGGTTAAAACGGGAGCGAATGTGCTAATGCCATTCAGTTCACGAAGATGAAAGACCATGGAAATAACTGGGAGTGGAACAACCATAGCGAGGTCATCGCTTCAACGCCCTAATTTCCAGTTAAATCTGTTTTGCTGTTCAGCGATTTTCAAATAAAAGCGCAGGAGGTCAAGTGTGGACTGGTCCGGCTGAAAATTGCCGACGTGTTTCCGTAAGGCCGGGAGAACCCGCAGGGATGCGGGTTCAGGGCGCGTTTTACAGGGACGTTGCCTCGCGCCCGGCCCGGTAGCCTGAAGGAATAAGCGGAGGGTATTGCGCAGCAACAATTTTCCCGCCGGGAGCCGGGATTGTTAAGGGTACGGCGATAGTACCCTTAACACGTTCACAGACAGTATCGTTTCAGAGAAGTGAAAAACATAAGGTGAACGTAGCAATACGACGGAGGCAACAGATTCATTACCGCCGGATGTGCTGCTCTCAGCGCTGATTATCCAGTCTGACCAAAGCCAGCAACAGCTGACTTAGCGCGCCGTAAAAACCAAAGTCATCATACCGACAGCATTTAGTGGTGAACTCCGGCAACCAGCGTAACAGCCCTGCCAGCGTTTCTCTGCGCAACGCATCAACCTGCTGATGACGCGGTCCTGCCTCTGCCAGGGAAAAATGCAGATGGCTCAGCAGTTCGATAAAAATTGCCAGATGATCGGCTGACTCGCTAAACGTATCGCTTACCTGCATGCCCGCATCAGATAATAGTTGTTTAATTACCCCATAGTTTGGCCCTCCTTCAAGATGAGCCGATGCATAGGGTAACGCCGCGTGTTTATCCGACATCAGGAACAGGCTGCAAAAATCAGCCGCCAGTTCCAGGGTGGCGTCTTCCCGCACCTTGAGCGCGGCAATTTTCGCCTCCAGCAGAAGGACCTGCGCCTCAAGCAGCGGCTCGCCTTTGAGCACCGCGAACCACTCAGCCATTTCGCTGGACTGCAAAAGCCCCAGGCTTTCATCGTCACGCTCCCGGGAAAACAACTGCGCCAGCCAGGCGTACACGCAGGCCATTTGTTCTTTTGTCAGGGAGGTGTCTTTCATCATGACTTCACCTGCTCAGCCGGGACATATTCACACTGCGCCACCATTTTTATCGGGCCACTGAACGCCGTCACGTTATCCACCTTGCCGGTATACTTCTCAATTTCCACCAGCGTAGTATGGGCGCTGGTTGCCTGCGCCAGCTGAGACGTGCCGATATCTATCGTTAACACGTTCGGATTGCCGTATTTACACAGCGCTCCGGTTTCTCCACCGTTATCAGGGTCGTACCAGGCACCTTCATGGATGCGCGCCACGCCCGGCGAGTAGAGATCGGAGACAACCGCCCCGGCCAGCACTTGTCCACGCGCGTTAAATACACGAACTATATCGCCGTTGCGAATGCCCCTGGTGTTGGCATCCTGTGGGTTAATAAACACCGGCTCTTTGCCACCTACCGCGTAATGCTTACGCAACGCTTCGGACTCGCAGAGCTGTGAATGCAGACGGAAATCCGGGTGGACGGATTGCAGATGCAGCGGCCAACGTTGCGACCCTGGCCCACCGTGTGAACGTTCGATTTTCTCGAACCACATCGGATGCCCCTGGCAATCGTCATATTGCATATCGGCAATGGTTTTCGAATATATCTCGATCAAACCGCTTGGCGTCCCCAACGGTTCAAGGTCGGGATCTTCGCGGAAGGCCTGATGACGAACAAATATCTGCGGATGTTCGAATTCAACGTACTCTTGCTGATTCCAGAAAACGTCGAAGGCCGGAAGATGAACACCGCGTCCCTTCCCTTGCTGGCTTCCTTCCTGCCAGATGCGCTTCAACCAGCCCATCTCATCCAGCCCTTCAGTGAACGCTTCTTCACGGTTAAAGCGGCGGCAAAGATCGCGGAAAATATCGAAATCATTACGTGCTTCAAACTGCGGCTGCACCAACTGCTTCATGGCGATAATTCCGCGGTTGGAGTGGTTGCCATATTGGTCAAGATCGTTACGTTCAAACTGGGTCGTCGCCGGCAATACGATGTCGGCGAATCGACAGGTCGACGTCCACTGATTATCGATGGCGATGACGGTTTCCAGCTTACGCCATCCCTCAATAATGCGATTAATCTGCTGGTGACGATGGAAAGGGTTAGTCCCGGCAAAAACACACATCTTCAACGGCGGTAACTTAACGGTTTTGCCGTTCCAGTTAATGATTTTGCCCGGCTCCAGAATCGCATCGATAAAACGCGCGATCGGAATAGTACTGCTGTAGCCCTTATAATCGGTGCTGTCATGCACAGGAGGTACGGTGGTGGATCCAGAAAAACCGCTCAGGATAATCCCTTTACGCCCCGGGGTGCCCGCACCGTTGTAATGCCAGCCAAAGCCAAAGCCGCCGCCGGGTAAACCGATTTGTCCGAGCATCGAGGCCAGCACCACGATCATCCACGCCCACTGTTCCCCATGCTGCATACGCTGGACGCACCAGCCGGCAATAATTTGCGTTCTGCCGCCCGCCATCTGCCGCGCCAGTTCACGAATCGTATCTGCATCAATTCCGCAGATTTTTTCCGCCCACTGAGCATCTTTAGGCTGTCCGTCACTTTCGCCCAGCAGATAAGGTAGAAATTGCTCAAACCCAACGCAGTAGTTATCGAGGAAATGCTTATCGTAGAGCTTCTCGGTATACAGCGTGTGTGCCAACGCCAGCTGTAGCGGCACATCAGCCTGCGGGTTCACGGCGATGTGCTTAACCTTGTCGCGGCCCAGATAGTCATGCGTTGAGGTGACGACCGGGTCAACGCTGATGACCGAAATCTCACCCCGCGCCACTTTATCCTTCAGTTGCTCGTAGTATTCGTAGACATCATGATCCGGACACCACCAGTTCGCCTGCTGGTTTTTGATGAGATCGGAACCCCACAGCACAATGGTTTTGCTGTTTTCTAGTACCAGCGGCCAGGAGGTCTGCTGTTCATATACTTCCATTGACCCTACCACGCGCGGCAGAATGACCTGAGCGGCGCCGGTGGAATAGTCTCCCCCGGTACTCACGCTGTTGCCATGCAGCGCAATGGCACGTGCCAGCATCCCGGAAGCATTGTGGAACATCCCGGTCGATTGCCAGCCGCTGGCAGTCAGCAGCGCGCTCGGACCATAGGTCTTCTGAATGCGTTCCAGCTCCTGGTAGAAGAAGTCCAGCGCTTCATCCCACGAAACGCGTACAAAACGGTTATCTCCGCGCTGAGTGGTATCGCTCTGATGGCGCTTACGCAACCAGTCCACGCGGACCATCGGGTAGCGAATACGCGCCCCACCGTGTACGTGATCCGGGAGTCCGGCGATCATTTTTGACGGGTATTTATCATGCTCAAACGGTTTGGCCTCAATAAAACGACCATCAACCACGGTGGCACGGATAGCCCCCCAGTGAGAACCGGTCAGAATCCCCTCTTTGACACCAGTGCCCTGGACTTCTGCGGCGTTAGCGCTACGCGGCGTGAGCAGCGAAGGCCCTAACATACCAGCTACGGTCAAGCCCCCCAACTGCATTAGAAAACGTCGGCGAGATGCCTGAAAGAGATCGTTATTTTTCATTGCTTTCTCCCTTATCGCCATGCGGCTTATCCGTAGTGTCAGAGGCATTCATCTGCAAATATTTCAGTAAGGTACGTTCTTCACGTTTATCCAGACTGGTAAAGCCAATCATGCCGTTCAACGTGCCAATCCAACCGTTAGCATCAAAGTGTTCTTTCTCTGGCGCGCCGTGGCATTGGTTACAGGTTCCGTTATAGAGCGAGTCGGCATAAGCCCAGATAGGTTTGATGTCGTTGACCATATCGCCCTTCTGCATCCAGGCGGTGGCCTGCAATTTACTCCATGGCGTATTCGTTTCCGTAACGGTGGTTTGCTCCAGCGTCTTCACGTGCTGCTGGATGTCGCCACGAATGGAAGCCACAAAAATGCGCTTGCCCGGCAGTTGCGCCAACACGCGCTGACGCCCATTACTCTCGGTCCAGCCCACAATTTCAATTTGCAGCCAGTCACCGTCACGCTTTAACACTTTCACTTCAGAAGCGGGCAGCAGTGAGCCTGCAGGTTCTTTATCACCTTTGGCGGCATAAATAGGTTTGATGTCCAGAGAGTAGAGCGTCTCGCCATCGTCGTTTGCATTGGCGCGTAACTGGTCAAACTGCTTACGGAAACCGCTACTCATATCGGGAAGCTGGTGCGCGATTCCTTTATGGCAGTCGATACAGGATTGGTTGTCCTTGGCCGCAATCTTCATCTGGCGCGCAGCTTCAGGATGCTGTTTAGCGTGGTCCATCGCATCATAGTCATGACAAGAACGACAGGTCGCGGAGTTGTTCTCCTTCATTCGCGCCCATTCGCGCTCCGCCAGCTCAGCGCGTTTGGCTTCGAATTTCTCTGGAGTATCAATAGAGTGGGCAACAAAGGTTTGGTAAATATCGTTGCTGGCCTCCAGCTTACGTTTCACCATGCCTGGAATATCGGATGGAATGTGGCAGTCATGACATTCTGCGCGTACCCCGGAGGCATTCTGAAAATGCGCAGACTGTTTATATTCTTCGTAAACCGGCTGCATACTGTGGCAGCTCACGCAAAACTCGGTAGAACTGGTTAATTTAATACCAACGTGCGGCAAGACGATCAGCGCAATACCGACCACAATCCCGATAACGACCAGCGCCAACACTGACCAACGTGCGCTCGGTCTGAGCAGCGCCCTCCATAGTTTCCGCATAATAGCCCCTGTAATCTTATGGTTTAGTTACAGAGGATCTTATTTCTCAAATGTGAACAGCAACACTGGTCAGGATGAATGACTTACGGCACAATGTGAACAGATATGAACAGAAAGAGCACGCCATCAGGATGTCGCATCACATTGTAATTGTTGAAGATGAACCCGTCACCCAGGCGAGGTTACAGGCATACTTTGAACAGGAGGGTTACCACGTCTCGGTCACCGCCAGCGCTACAGGCCTACGTGAAATCATGTCACAACATCCTGTCGATCTTATTCTGTTGGATATCAATCTCCCGGACGAAAATGGCTTAATGCTGACCCGTGCCCTGCGCGAACGCTCAACGGTAGGGATCATTCTGGTGACGGGTCGTAGCGATCAAATTGACCGGATCGTTGGCCTGGAAATGGGTGCTGATGATTATGTCACCAAGCCGCTGGAGCTACGTGAACTGGTGGTTCGGGTTAAAAATTTGCTCTGGCGTATCGATCTTGCCCGCCAGGCACAGCCTGAGACCAAAGATAACTGCTATCAGTTTGCCGGATACTGTCTGAATGTCTCCCGGCATACCCTGGAGCTGGGCGATGAGACGATCAAACTCACCCGCGCCGAGTATGAAACGCTGGTCGCCTTTGTCACCAATCCGGGGGAAATTCTCAGCCGTGAACGTTTACTGCGTATGCTTTCGGCACGACGGGTAGACAATCCAGACTTACGCACCGTGGATGTATTGATCCGCCGTTTGCGCCATAAGCTACGGGCTGATTTACTGGTGACGCAGCACGGCGAAGGTTATTTTTTAGCGGCCGACGTGTACTGATACAGATAAACCGGACGGAACCCGCCAGGAGAAAGTGAGCGCTGAACATGCTGGCTGTCGGCATTTTTCGGGGTGAGCACCAGGATCGGCGGACTGATATTTTCCCGCACCGGTTGCCCTTGTAATACTCTGATAGCCTGTTGAATCGCCAGTTCACCTTGCCAGACCATTTGATCGCTGGCAGCCATAATGATTCTTTCGCGTTTAAGTCCGCGATAAACCTGATGCGACAGGTAAAAAGAGACAACGGTTAGCGGCGTCCCCTGATTCCGCTTCTCTCCCATCGCTGCCTCCGCAGCAATTGCTGTACCGGCAACCACATCGACATCCGGGTGACGTTCAAGCATCTCTTGTAACAGGTTGCGCTGAACTTCAATATCATTATCCCCCAACGCCACATCCACGATGTGCACCTGACTACCGGCAATCGCCTGACGGAATCCTGCCACCATTTCGCGGCTGCCTCCGGCGTCATCAGGTCCGGGCAATAATAAAACCTTTAACGGTTTTCCCGCGCTCCACTTAACCAGATAGTGGCCTGGCTGGTAACCCATCTGGAACCATGGAACTCCGATCCGGGCTTTCACCGTCGGATCGTGTATCGCATTCACTACCTCAATGACCGGCAACGTACCAACCTGCGCCTGCAAATCCGGAAAAGTCGTTGTGCTGCTGCCCAATAAAATGGCATCCGCGCCCCACTGCTGGCACTGGGCGATTTGTGTTTTTTGCGTGGTGAACTGACGATACCCTCCCGCCTCAAACACCTTCAGGCTTACTCCATATTTTTTTGCCGCCTCAAGCATGCCGTAATTCACTGAAAGCCAGTAGGAATCCTTCAGGCTGGGATACAACGCGCACAGTTTCCAGACTTTGCTTGCAGTAACGTCCGTCTGCGGCACCGAGACTGACTGCCGGGTATCCTGCCAGCGCAGCAGTGCAGACCCGGCCGCGTGACTTAAGCCGGGAAAAAGTGTGATAAGCAGGAAAACCAATACGCGCATGATAGCCTCAACATTGATAAGGCTTTATCCTAGTTGCTTTCCTCTTTTGGACTCAACCTTTTTAATCTGTGGCGACCAGACAGTGAATTTATCTCTGACCAAACGACTGTGGATAGGCTTTGCGCTGATGGCGGCACTGACTCTTATCAGTACACTGACAGGCTGGTATAACCTGCGTTTTGTCAGCCAGGTTGAGCAGGCCAATACCCAGGCGCTAATTCCAACCATGGATATGGCGCGCCAGCTCAGCGAGGCCAGTGCCTGGGAACTGTTTTCCGCACAAAATCTGACCACCGCAGACAATGAAAATATGTGGCTGGCTCAGGGGAGAATGCTAACCGCCCAGAGTCTGAAAATAACCACATTACTCAAAACTCTTCGTGAACAGGGCTTTGATACCTCGGCCATTGAACAACAGGAAAAAGAGATCGCCCAGTCGTTAAGCCATCAGGGGGAGATGGTTGGCGAACGCCTGAAATTACGCGCTCAACAGCAACAACTTAGCCAGCAAATTATTGAGGCCACCGCTGACGTTGCCGAAATGGCGCGCGGCCAGGCCAGCAATGCAGCTACCTCGGCGGGCGCCACGCAGGCAAGCATTTATGATTTAATTGAGAGTCATCAGGGGCAAGCGGCTGAACACGCGTTGGACAGGCTCATCGATATCGATCTGGAATATTATAACCAGATGAATGAGCTGCGCCTGAGCGCGCTACGCGTGCAGCAAATGGTGATGAATCTGGGGAATAACCAGGCGCAGAATAACCTGGCTGCGCTGGAAAGCCAGTTGAATGCCGCCGTCAGAGTGCTTCACCGCCGACAAATACGTATTGAAGATCCAGTGGTGCGCACTCAGGTGGCCGACACCGTCAATACGATTAGCCGTTATATTGAGCTGCTGTCCCTGTATCGCCAGGATAATGACATCACGACCCAATTGCAGATCTTATCGCAGAATAATATCGAACAATTTACCCGTTTCAGTAGCGAAGTCAGCCAGTTGGTGGAAATCATCGGCCAACGCAATCAAAGCGGACTCGCGCATCTCAAACAGGCCAGCCAGCGCGGGCAACACTTGCTGCTGCTGTTAGGTGGCGTGTCATTATGTTTGCTGATTCTTATACTTTGGCGTGTGGTTTATCGCTCAGTCACACGCCCACTGGCACAGCAAACCCAGGCGTTGCAGCGTCTACTTGAGGGGGATATTGACTCCCCCTTTCCGGAAACCGCAGGCGTTCGCGAGCTGGATACCATCGGGCGGTTGATGGATGCCTTTCGCAGTAGCGTTCACGCCCTCAATAACCATCGCAAACATCTGGCCGCACAGGTTAAAGCTCGCACCGCCGAGCTGCATTCTATGGTATCTGAACACCGGCAGGCCCGTGCAGAAGCTGAAAAAGCTAACCAGGCAAAATCGGCGTTTCTTGCCGCCATGAGTCATGAAATACGCACTCCGTTGTATGGTATCCTCGGCACTGCGCAGTTGCTCTCAGACAATCCAGCCCTGGCACAGCATCGGGAAAATCTACGCGCAATCACCGACTCGGGCGAGTCTCTGCTGACCATCCTCAACGATATCCTCGACTATTCCGCCATCGAAGCCGGTGGAAAGAATGTGGCGATAGGCGATGAGCCTTTTGAGCCCAAACCCTTGCTGGAAAGTACGCTTCAACTCATGAACAGCCGCGTTAGCGGTCGCCCGGTCGTGCTGGTTGCGGATTTTGCCGATGACGTTCCCGCTTCCCTGCGTGGCGATCCGCGCCGTATCCGGCAAATCATTACTAACTTATTAAACAACGCACTACGCTTTACCGATCGAGGACACATTATCCTGCGTAGTCGGCGTGAAGATCAGGACTGGTATATTGAGGTTGAGGATACAGGATGCGGAATTGACCCTGCCCGTCAGCACGATATTTTTCAGCCGTTCGTTCAGGTAAGCGGTAAACGCGGAGGAACCGGGCTCGGACTCACCATCAGCGCCAGTCTCGCCAAGGCAATGCAGGGAGAGCTAAGCGTTACCAGCACACCCGGCGTCGGGAGTTGTTTCCAGCTGCGTCTGCCATTGCGGGCAACCACGATGCCCGTCATTAAACCCGCACAACGCTCCATATCGTTACAGGGCTTACGCTTATTGCTTATCGAGGATAATCCTCTTACGCAGCGCATCAGCACAGAAATGCTCACTCTCAATGGCGCACAGGTCACCGCTGTCGACTGTGCCGAGGAGGCGTTAAGCCTGTTGCGGGAAGATGCCAGCTTTAATGCTGCTCTGGTTGATTTCGATCTTCCTGATATCGACGGGATCACGCTGGCGCAGCAGTTAGCCCACGACTATCCGGCACTTAACCTGATCGGCTTTAGCGCACACGTCATCGACGAAACGCTAAACCAAAGAACCAGCACCCTGTTTCTCGGCATTATTCAAAAACCGGTTCCCCGGGATGAACTCAGTCGACTTATTACGCATTATCTGCACGCCAACGAGTCTCTCCCGCTTGCATCAGACAATGACAACAAACGGTTAGATTTTCAGCAATTGGCTGGGGATATCCAGGTCATGGGATGGCAAAAGGTGCACGAATGGTTAGCGCTCTTTAAGCAACACGCCCTTCCTTTATTAGATGAAATTGACACGGCGCGAGATTTAAATAAGCGCGAGCAGATAAAACGTCTGGCACATCAGCTCAAAAGCAGCTGCGCCAGCATGGGAATGCGCTCAGCCAGCACGATGTGTGCAGCACTTGAACAGCAGCCGTTGGGTGATTTTTCACTCAGAGAGGAGATCCAACAAAGTCTTTATGAGGTAGAACGTTGGCTGGAAGCAGAAAAACCGTCCCGCGCGTAACGGTGCGTTGAAGCTGAGCATAGGGACTAACTTTGAATGGTACGCCCTGTAGGATTCGAACCTACGACCTACGGCTTAGAAGGCCGTTGCTCTATCCAACTGAGCTAAGGGCGCATTGCGAAGTGATTACTTCATGCAGATGAAACGCGTGAATTATACGGTCAGCGCCTGCTGAGTCAATGCCTTTTATTTCAGTTGCTGGCGAAGTGTACGAATGTTGATTTTTTCTGCTTGTTCAAGGGTATCCAGGAAATCACCTGGTAACAACTCAGCCCACGAAACGCCAGATTTAAGGATACATGTATTTAGAATATTTATGATTTTGCTTAACATTCCCTTACCCCTCCAGTGGTTCAGGAACTCTTTAATGTTAAGTATCGCCATCAAGGAAGAAAACAGTCACTTCGAACATGGACTGAAAATCATCATCTCCCATCTGTCAAATCAGTGGCATCAGGAGATCTGCTTTTTACCTGTCGAGAATATCGATCGCGCTGACATCGCGTTTATCTCCCTGGATGAAGATTGGCTCAGCGCCGATTGCTATCAGATTCCGATCCATACCCGCCGCCAACACCGGGTAGTCATCTGCAACAGAAACGATAAAGATAAGCTGATGTTCCGGCCCTGCCTGTACATGTTGCCGCTGATCTATCGGGAAGATGACGTTGAGGAAATGACTAAAAAATTAGTCCCCATCCTGCAAAAACGTGCGCTGCGCAACAACGTGCCTGCAACTATCTGCCATTACTGCACTACCCGCAACTTTTCTGTCGACGAACGCAAGTTCTTAATGTTTCTCGCCAGCGGATATACCTTAGCCGAAACGGCTCACCTACTCTCAATAAGCGATCTTCAGGCCAAAGCGACCCGCCGCGGCATAATGAAAAAGCTGCATGTGAAAAACGATCAGCAATTCTTAAGATACATCCGCGCCCATCTGAATTTTCTACAAAATTAGACGGGGTATCTCTGCCTAATTTTTATTGAGAAATATCTCATCCTCGATTAAGTATCGACTCCTACTGTACCTATCCGCAGACTGCCAGAATAATCCAGCCATACTATTTCCGGGGTAACAGAAAGACACACCCGGTAATATTTTATCTAATATCAGAGAGAGGTTGAACTGGATAAAACGATCTTTTGGGCATTGAGTAAGACATCAGAAAACTTCCGGCAGATTATTCTGATGGGATACGCAATTGCCAGTCTGATGATTGTTGAAGTACTGAAACCCAACGGCACAAGGACATTGACCTTTACGCTGGCAAAAATTTGGGTCAGGGATGTTTATAGTCAGCAATTTATCCAGACCTGCCGCAACAGAAATGGAATGGAAAAGGATGCACAGCGCAAAACGCCGGGACCGCTATCGCCGCATACGAAACACTAACTGTACCTGGCAATATCCCCACTGTACCTCACAAGTATTTGACAGGCTCGAGTATCTGGCGCAAAAACTCGAATACACATTACCGGACGACACTATATCTCAGGCGATAATTACAACAGACTACTACCTGGCCTATGCGTTAAGTCGACATTTATTCTCAGGCACACGTACGGCGGTCTTCCAGAGCGTTGAGTCGGCCTTACCCAGCATGCAGGAACCAGTAATTAGCCAGTTAGTGATTGACATAGAAAGCTTAACACACCCCTATTTCGATATACTTGAACGTTTGCGCCAGCTAATTAAGCAGCGTAATGACATCCAGATCTTCATAATGCTTTCCAGTCGTGATGAAGACCTGACTACCTTTATTTCACTATCCGGGCCATTTTATATCTTATCACGTAATTTACGCCTTCCTGAGGTGCGTCACGCCTTATTATCGCCGGTTCCTGACTATATTCATTCCAGACGCATAAATCAGCTCGATTGGGAGATGATTGCCTTACTTTTACAAGGTAACTCCTTAAAAAAGATTGCATTGTTACAAACACAACCCTACCACCGTATCATCTATCGCCTGAACCAATTGATTACGCGCCTGGGGTTACCCAGCAGACAACGCTTTTTGCATCTGATACACCGCCTCAACGTTACCTCTCTTCATTTAATTTAACACCATAACCCTATGTACGATAAGATTTTTTAGGAAACTACTTATTTTTGAATAAGAAAAAAGATCTAATTTTTACAAATATTTAATATTTACAACTATTCCTGGTATTATGACTGGTGCCACTGTCACACTTAACCTTACTGATTCTGTGCATTTCAATATAAAAAAGCCTAATTGCAGTCTTAACAAAACCTAAACAATTGGTTTATTGTATCGTTTTTACTATTTAAAAAAAATTTTCAATCTGCCATAATTCGAACTGCAGATAAATAATACCAATAGTCATTAACACATCTGGGTCTTTCAGAATATCCTAACTGACATTAACAACCGGGATGTTGTAAGTCTTTTCCGAAAGAACAGAGCAGGTATAATCCCCACAGCTTCCTGATTAATTGTTAGTTTTCCCGGTGTGAAATGGATTTTCCACAAATTCATTGTTCTGCAGAAGAACAACCGAATAAACAAGGATGAAATAATATTTATTCGGTTTTCCCGCAGAACAATTCTTGGCTATTTGACAATATTATAACGCCTGATGTTTTATCAAATTCGCAAGATACGCAAACAGTTTGAGGCATACAACAATGAAACCAGCATCCGTTATCATTATGGACGAACACCCTATTGTCAGAATGTCGATAGAAGTACTACTCGAGAAAAACAGTAATATTCAGGTAGTATTGAAAACCGACGACAGCCGTACGGCAATAGAACACTTGCGCACATACCCGGTCGATCTTGTCATCCTGGATATTGAACTACCTGGTTCGGATGGATTTACATTACTCAAGAGAATAAAGTCTCTGCAGGAGAAAACTCGGGTGCTGTTTCTCTCTTCCAAATCGGAGTCTTTTTATGCCGGGCGTGCTATCCGGGCCGGTGCAAATGGTTTTGTCAGTAAACGAAAGGATCTCAATGATATCTACAATGCAGTAAAAATGATTTTATCGGGATATTCTTTTTTCCCGTCGGACACCCTTAATTTCATTAACAATATAAACGCACAAAAAGGTGTGCTGAATGACATGCCGCTCTCTAACCGCGAGGTTACGGTTTTGCGTTATCTGGCAAACGGTCTGTCCAATAAGGAAATTGCTGAACAGTTGTTACTCAGCAATAAAACGATTAGCGCTCACAAGGCGAATATCTACTCCAAGCTCGGGTTGCACACCATCGTTGAGCTGATCGATTATGCAAAAATGCATGAGTTAATGTAATAACACTCCCGGCGAGATGTCGTTCGGGAGCGTTTTGTCAGCTTATTGATTAGTTATAGTTAATCATAAACGTGGCATCAGCCCTGGCGACGCCAGGCTGAACTCCATCGGCTAACGCGATATAGTTGGCGAAAAAGGTCAGCGTGGCATTGCCGTTCTCATCAATCCCCACGGCCTGGCTCGCCTGTTCGAGCGGTAATCGCGTACGATCGCTGTCGTGCAGTTCAATCGCCACCTTTTGCGCCATGACCGCATCATCAAGCGCCAACAGCGTCGTGCCCGGAGCCGGAGTACCGGAAAACGTTATCGATGCGGATCCCGGCGGGCAACCTTCAAGCTTCAGCGTAAACGCGACCGGTTGAGTGGTATCTCCGCTGGTCTGAAGCTGCTTTGTCGGCCAGGTCCCCAACTCCACCGACTTATTGCTGTCGCTGGCAATCACCGCACAGGTAAAGTCCACCACGTTGCCACGCAGCTCAATATTGATTTCCCCCAGCGACGAGGAGGCATGGCCCAACGAACTGAATGTTAGCAGGGACACCATCGCCAGAAGCGCCCCTGCGAATGGCGTTTGCTTGTTAGTCATAATCCACTCGCAGATAACCACGAGCCGTAAAAGGCCCTTCGGTAGGTTTATTCCCCGTCACGCTGACCGGCCATGCCCGAATACCGACCCTGGCTGCAGCGTTATCATCCAATTGAAATGGGATATTGCTGGACAAATTGTTAGGCGTCAGCGGGTTACCACTGCTATCGGCGACGATAAAACCTAAATCCGGGTTGTCAGAAACCATCATTTGTCCGGTGGCTTTCTCAGCCTCTACACGCATGGTCAAGTAGGCCTGTGCGGCGACGTTGGTGCATTTTATCGCCACGGTTTTGGTCTGCGGATTAATGCCTTCGGGCCTGTTTCCTGCCCCCGCCTTGCTAAACAACGATGCGCCAATATCGCCAAAATCAAACTCAACAATCTGCCCGGCGTTCACCTCACAGTTTTGTGGAACCTCCACCTTACCGCTGTAGCTGATAGTGTACACCGGCGTGCTTAGCGCATCTCCGGTACTGGTCGTGACATAGACGCTGAACATCGTCTGCCGCGGAATCGGAACCATGTTAATAAACGAGCGGATCACTTTGAGTTTAAACACCAGCTTTGAATCCATTACGCCAAAAGGCTGCTGTTTCGATACGTTGGGGTGAGTCCCCATGCGGATATAATTACGCGGAGGATAAAACAACCCGGCATAGCTGTCGGTGATGCTCATGGCTCCCAGCAGGTAGTCATTGAGCTTCAGATACTGAAAACCGCCCTCGGTACTTTGCACCGGAAGTTCAGTGACATAGCTTCGGTAGGTGTAATTCACCGACGTTCCGGCCGGACAGGTGGCATTCACGCCAATCCAGCCCGATTTTTCCGGTAACGTTACCACCTGTCCCGGCTGGTTGTTGCTGCTGTTAAAGACATTCGACAAATCGTAAAAAACATCCGTTGGCGTGCCATTCGAGTTATGGCAGACCGTCGCCCATGACGAATGTGCCATCAGCAGTAAAGCGCTTCCCAGTAACAAACGCGTTTGTCTTTTCATCGTATTATTCCTGTCGTGCCGTTGGAGATTCGCACGTCACGTTCGTGAGCGTCACCGCCTGTTTCAGACTCTCCTCAGGCAAGGCATAGCGCGCCACGCAGCGAGCGTTTGCGCCTTCCCCCCATTGGATCAGCAACTCGCCTTTTAGCGGCAGACCACTGAGATAAATTTGTCCGTCTTCGCCCACCATACTGGTCACGCCACTGGTGTTTTCCCGCACAATAGAGCCAAACGGCACGGGTTTACCGGCATGTTTGGCGGTAATCAGCGCCCGCACACCGATTCGTGTATCAAACGCAGCTCGCACCAGCGCCCCTTGCGTTGGTACTACGCTGCTGACGTTATTTTCCACATCGGTATTGTTGTTCATGGAATTGGTGTCTAACGCGACACGGTTATAGCGATAGACGGTGGCATACGGCATCACCGCGTATCCACGCCAGTCGGTTTGAACGCCGGTCTGGTTTTCTATCCGCACACCCTGTGCGCCAGGCGCTTTAATCAGCACGTTGGTATCACCCAGAGGCTGACTGAGCGTAATGCCATCCGCATGCCCCACCACGCCGCCAGAGAGTTGCCAGTTGTAGTCATGCTGATCGCGATCGTAGTTGTATCCCACGCCCAGCGTGCCATAGGCCGCCTGCCAGTTGGCACTGGCGTTTCCGCTGTAACCATTGGTGCTGCTGTGCCCCTGATTCACGCTGTAGCTCAGGTTGCGTCCATCCAGCAACGTACCGCCGATCCCGCTCTGCAAACTGTTTTGTCCATTGCTATTACGGTTAGCATTAAAGGTGGCGTAGGTGCGATCGAAGGCGCTATCTCTCGAGTAGCGCCGTCCGCTCAGCAGGCTGAACGGTATTGACATATTGAACGCGACAATACGGTCGGTGTCGGAGATGCCAACCGATTCATTCCACGACCAGGAGAGTGAATAGCTAATACCTTGCCAGCCGCTGGCATAGCCCAGTTGATACCAGGTATTGGTGTCTGAGGTATTCCAGTACGTTTGCTGACTACCCGAGACATACAGCGATCCGTAATCCCCCAGATTCTGCGAAATGTTTATCTGGAAACGGCCCTTTTTGCTGTAGCTCAGGTTGTGGTAACTCTTCACATCGGGCACATCGTGGCGATTGCCCTCGCTGTCGTATTCGTACTCATAGCCTTCCATACTGCGATACGCCACATCGTCGAGGGTATAGAAACCACGCGTAGAGTAGCGATATCCCAACAACTGAAAGTTGGTGCCAAAATTGTTCAGCGATTTCGCATATAGAAAACGCAATGACTGCCCCTGATGCGTACTGTCATCCGCCAGTTGGCTGCGGGCATGGGTCAGATCGACAGAAACCGCCCCCCAGTCCCCCAGGTTTCGGCCGGTGCCTAAAACCACCGCCGTGTAGCGTGAGGCCAACTGCGTACCGCCGTAAGCGGTGTAGCCTTCTGGTAACCCAGCAATTAATGTTCCCTGGAAAAAGAATGGAGAAGATTGTTGGCTATTGCCGCTGCGAAAATCCCCTGCGACCACGTCATATTTGAAACGCCCTTCTCGTTGTAACAAGGGAACCGTGGAGTACGGCACCGTATAGCGCTGTTGGCTGCCGTCCTTTTCGTCCACCGTCACCTCAAGGTCACCGCTGGATGACGTCGGGTTGAGATCGGTTATCGAGAAAGCGCCCGGTGAAACATAGCTTTGATAAATCACATAGCCATTCTGACGAATGGTTAGCTTTGCCGCTGTTCGCGCAATACCGCGAACGGTAGGCGCGTAGCCCTGTAAGCTGTCGGGATACATACTGTCTGAGGAATAGAGCCGCGCCCCGCGAAATCCGACGCTGTCAAAAACGTCGTTGCCGGTGTTGCTGTCACCCATCACCAGCTCGCCCTTCAGCGGGATAATCGCGCGCTGAAGCCATGTGCCGATGTTTTTCCAGCTTTGTGAGTGATATCCGTCACCTTTGGAATAGCTCCATGCGCCGTTATTTCTCAAGCGCCAGGGGCCATAGTTCAGGCCACTGAGCATACTTAAGAAATAGCTGTCCGTATCACTCCCGCGACTGCCGGTGAAACTGTAGTTAACCAGCGCGGCCGGGATGCCTTCATCCCACTCTTCCGGTGGAATATAGCCACGCGCGCTGTTTAACATCGACGCCTGCGGCAGGCTGACGTTTAGTCGCAGGGTAGAAAAATCAAACGCAATCTCGCTGCCTGGAATCGCCTCAGGTAGATTGATGCAGGTATCGTTCGCATCCTTACTGAGTGCCGGAAACGCGGCGATATTGACGCCAAGGCGCTTCACCCAGTCGAGCCCAAAGCACGGCATCAGCCCACCGGACTTCTCCCCGGATTTACCCGCGCTGGTCGTAAAACGAATATCCTGAGTAGCCACAAACTCATCATTGCGCCAGATATCCACGCGATAAACACCTTCAGGCTGGTGATTACCTTTCTCAAAACGTGATAAATCCGCCACGGTTGCCGTATCCGCAGATAAAAAGGCCGGATTAAAATAGCTTTCACCATGGCTTAAAGAGGGAAAGAGCGCCGCCAGCGTGGACAACGCCACCCCCGCCAGCGGTGGCGTAACCCCCGGAAACAGGCCAGGAAAATACGTTGTCTTATTCATCGTTATCTCAACGCACGCTAACCGTTTGGGCCGGGGTCACAGCGCCATAATCATTGACCGTCTGGAACGTAACGTTGCCCTGCACGCCTGTTGGCAACAGAACCTGCGCATCGCTTTTCGGTGCAACCATCACGTTATCGACCTTCGTTTTCCCCACGTTGAGATTGACCAACGTGACGTAATACGCTGACGGATTGTTAATTTTCAGGTGGTTGCCGGAACGGGAAAACGTCAGCATCCCCGGGGCATCTTCCGGGATTTGCGGCAAATTATTCGGACGGACGAAAAGCTTGATGCGGGACAGAATCGCCAGTTGCAGAACGTTTTTGCCCTCAAGACTGTTTTTATTGACTGACGGAATGGCTTTTACGTTCATCCAGAACAGCGACTCACGATCTTTGGGCAACGGAACACCTGCATAGATAATACGCAACGTGTTTTCGCTTTTGGGCTCGCTGACAAACAACGGAGGCGTAACCACAAACGATTTTTCTTTAACACCTGCGCTATTCTCAATCCATGAATTGACCAGGTAACGTTCTTTGGTATCACTATTGCTAATAGACAGTGACGTTTGTTTGGCATCGGCTGGATAAATAACTCGGGTAGCGCCTAATGCAATGCCTCCGGCAGCCTGAACACTGGCAACAGGAAATAAGAACAGTAAAAGGATAAAACCTGATTTTAGATAATTAAACATAGCTACAAATACCTTTGGTGTGATTATCGTTGGGAAATAAATCAGGGATAAACCAACGTAAACCACACGTCTGAACGAAGCGTTCCCGGCGTTATATTTTCCGAGACAGCCCGATAACGAGCAGTGAAATGAAACGTCATCTCTTGCGTTATAATCGGCGCATAATGAAGCGGCAGCGCGTTCGGAATAATTTGCCGTTGGCGCTGGTCAAATAACGCCAGGCCGATCCCCGAAGCCGCAGACGCATCTCCACTGGCAAGGAAAACCTGCGGATCTTCCGCTGGCGTCACGCCTGCAAACGCAATCCCAACGTGGTCATAAACATCGGAGCTGCATGACGTTAAGCGCAGTGAAAACGGCACGCTGGTAGAGGCAAAGCTCCCCGTCCCGGAGAAAGCATTGGTGCGATACTGCCCCATTTGCACCCGCAAATTTTGGCTGTCAGTAGCGACCGTGCAGGCACCATTGACGAGCTGCCCCCGTAAGTGAAGGCGGCCACTTTCCAGTATTACCGTATGTGCAAACACAGGCAGTACGCACAGCATTCCCGCCAGCGCCACGCCTTTCCCTATCATCTGCCGCATCCTTCATCATCCCCGGAAATTGCCTCATCCAGTGAGGCGAACGTCATCCTTGCGCAAATCAAAACGGCTTATTCGTACTTCATGATGAACGTCGCGTCGGCATTTGCCTGACCCGGCGTAGCGCTGGTGGCAGTGGCTTTGTAACGTGCAGAGAAACGCAGGGTGTTGGTCCCTTCTACCAGAGCCTGAGCGGTAGAGAAGGTGGCACCATCTGGCTTCAGCGCGGTGGACGTGTTGTCCAGAATTTCAATCCCGACACCGCTGGCAGTGGTACCGTTATCTGCAGAAGTGACAGCCAGCAGATTGTTGTTGGTAATATCGGATTGACCAGAGAAAGCCACAGCTGCGGTTGCGGCAACTTTCGGGTCACAGTCGTTCAGCACGATGGAGAACGGAATTTGTGCCGTTGTATCACCTACTGCGGCAAAACTGGCAGTACGATACTGGCCTAAGGTAACAACCTGATCGGATGACTGAGTACTGACTGCACAGGCTGCATTGACCAGTTCACCTTCAAAATGCACAGTACCGCCGCTCACGCTTACCGGATCGGCTGCAACCGCAGCACCTGCGACTAACATCAGGCTGGCAATAACAGAAGAGGTCATTAATTTACGTTTCATGGATTTCCCTTGAATTACACACATCCGGCTCCAGCATCCTGCGGGATCCGTTTTCATTATCGACATTAAATGTCAGGCTAATTATCTCTGCATCCTGTAAAGATATATATCGCAAGAGAATTAGCTAACCTTTTACCCCGACTCTCCTGAGTATTTGATTTACTAATTATCCTTCGCGAATATGACTATTCGTCACAGCGATAAATTAAACATTTCAATTAATGAAAAATACCTGCAAATCCTTTTAATAGCCCTGGCTAATTCTTAATGGGATCTAAGAAAAGTCTTGGTTAATATTACCTAAATGCCGCCGTAATAGTACGTAACAGTCTGGATTATGAAGCATTACCCATAAAGAACCCAGGGTGATGAGATGTTTCATTCACGTTAATTTTAATTAGCATGCTTACTATTTATTCGTAAGGCTTCAGCCTTTGTGCTGACACCATTTACAGACCGTGATGGCCCTGGCCCACATAAAAACGCAAACGAAAACTGACAGCACGTCCCGCTTCTGACAAAATAGTGGCATCCCCTTCGATTTAACGTAACAGACGGAATCCTCTCTCTGATGGCAGCAAAGATTATTGACGGTAAAACGATTGCGCAGCAGGTGCGCTCTGAGGTTGCTCAAAAAGTTCAGGCGCGTTTAGCGGCTGGATTACGCGCCCCAGGCCTGGCTGTTGTGCTGGTAGGCAGCAATCCGGCTTCGCAAATTTACGTCGCGAGTAAACGCAAAGCCTGCGACGAAGTGGGGTTCGTCTCCCGCTCCTATGACCTGCCCGAAACCACCAGCGAGGCGGAGCTTCTTGAGCTGATCGATACGCTCAATGCAGATACCACCATCGACGGTATTCTGGTACAGCTGCCGTTACCTGCCGGTATCGACAACGTTAAAGTGCTGGAGCGCATTGCACCGGATAAAGACGTTGACGGTTTTCATCCGTATAACGTCGGTCGCCTGTGCCAGCGTGCGCCGCGCCTCCGTCCTTGTACCCCGCGCGGTATCGTGACCCTGCTTGAGCGTTACAACATCGACACCTACGGCCTGAATGCGGTCGTTATTGGCGCTTCAAACATCGTCGGTCGCCCAATGAGCATGGAACTGCTGCTGGCTGGCTGCACCACCACCGTTACCCATCGCTTCACCAAAGATCTGCGTCGCCACGTTGAGCATGCTGACCTGCTAATTGTTGCCGTCGGTAAACCGGGCTTTATTCCTGGCGAGTGGATCAAAGAAGGTGCGATTGTGATTGATGTCGGCATCAACCGTCTGGAGAATGGTAAGGTTGTTGGCGATGTGGTCTTTGAAGATGCTGCCGCACGCGCGTCATATATCACGCCGGTCCCCGGCGGCGTAGGCCCAATGACGGTCGCCACACTTATCGAAAACACGCTGCAGGCGTGTGTTGAATATCATGATGTAAAGGACGTTTAAGATGGCCACATTTTCACTGGGTAAACACCCGCATGTTGAACTCTGCGATCTGCTGAAGCTGGAAGGCTGGAGCGAAAGCGGCGCCCAGGCAAAAATTGCTATTGGCGAAGGGTTGGTGAAGGTCGATGGTGTTGTTGAAACGCGTAAACGCTGCAAAATCGTTGCCGGACAGACCGTGAGCTTTGAAGGTCACAGCATTAGCGTCGTGGCATGACCCTAAGTGCCGGATGAGGTAAACACCGTATCCGGCCACTTCTCCCTCTCGTTTTCAGATAATGACTTCATCCCCGCTTCACAGTGAACTGTTAGCATGTTGTTTTTCCACACGAAGCGATCATCATGCCCACTATTGTTACCCACGCAGCCGTTCCGCTCTGTTTAGGGTTAGGTCTCGGACTTAAAGTCATCCCCCCACGATTACTGTTTGCTGGCGTCGTTCTGGCTATGCTGCCAGATGCCGATGTGTTGTCATTTAAGTTCGGTGTCGCCTATGGCAATGTGTTTGGCCACCGGGGATTTACCCACTCACTGCTGTTCGCCTTCGTGGTACCGCTGCTCTGCGTATTGATTGGCCGACGATGGTTTAAGGCGGGATTGATTCGCTGCTGGCTATTCCTGACGGTTTCACTGCTGTCACACAGTCTGCTGGATTCCGTTACGACAGGCGGCAAAGGCGTCGGCTGGCTGTGGCCGTGGTCGGATGAACGCTTCTTTGCACCGTGGCAGGTGATTAAAGTCGCCCCGTTTGCGCTATCACGCTACGCCACACCGTATGGGCATCAGGTAATAACTTCGGAGTTGATGTGGGTATGGCTGCCGGCCGTTATGATGATGGGTGTGCTGTGGTGGTACAAACGTCATTAATAGTGCCTGATGGCGCTACGCTTATCAGGCCTACCGATCATTCCATCGTAGGCCGGATAAGACGTAAGCCGCCATCCGGCAATATAGAGCGTTACTTACGACGCCAGGTGGTGCCCTGCGGGCCGTCTTCCAGCACGATGCCCATCTCATTGAGACGGTCACGCGCGGCATCAGCCGCCGCCCAGTCTTTCGCTTTACGCGCATCCAGACGCTGTTGGATTAACGCTTCAATTTCAGCAACTTCACCGTCATCCGCCTGCGCCCCGCTTTGCAGGAACGCTTCCGGATCCTGTTCCAGCAGTCCCAGCACGCTGGAGAGCTTGCGCAGATGCGCAGCCATACCGTTAGCCGCCGCCATATCTTCACCCTTCAGGCGGTTAACTTCACGCGCCATATCAAACAGCACGGAGTAAGCTTCCGGCGTGTTGAAGTCATCGTCCATCGCTTCAATGAAACGTGCTTCAAAGGCCTCGCCACCCGCAGGGGCAACGGCTTTGTCGGTACCGCGCAGTGCAGTGTACAGACGCTCCAGCGCAGAACGCGCCTGTTTCAGGTTCTCTTCGCTGTAGTTGAGCTGGCTACGATAGTGACCCGACATCAGGAAGTAGCGAATGGTTTCGGCGTCGTAGTATTTCAGCACATCGCGCACGGTAAAGAAGTTGCCCAGCGATTTAGACATTTTCTCGCGGTCAACCATCACCATCCCGGAGTGCATCCAGTAATTAACGTACTCACCGTCATGCGCACAGGTGGACTGCGCGATTTCGTTTTCATGGTGCGGGAACATCAGGTCCGAACCGCCGCCGTGAATATCGAAATGGTTACCCAGTTGTTTGCAGTTCATCGCCGAACATTCGATGTGCCAGCCCGGACGACCTGCGCCCCATGGAGACGGCCAGCTCGGCTCGCCTTCTTTGGACATTTTCCACAGCACGAAGTCCATCGGGTTACGCTTCACATCAACCACGTCAACGCGAGCACCCGCCTGCAGCTGATCCAGATCCTGGCGTGACAGCTGACCGTAGTTCGGGTCAGTCGGCACGTCGAACATCACGTCGCCGTTATCAGCAACGTAAGCGTGACCTTTGGCAATCAACTGCTCAGTGATTTCGATAATTTCAGCGATATGGTGCGTAGCGCGCGGCTCCAGATCCGGGCGCAGAATATTCAGCGCATCGAAATCGCTATGCATTTCCGCGATCATTCTGTCGACCAACGCGACAAAGCTTTCACCGTTTTCATTCGCGCGCTTGATGATTTTGTCATCAATATCGGTAATGTTGCGTACATACTTCAGCTTATAGCCGAGGAAGCGCAGGTAGCGCGCGACGACGTCGAAAGAAACAAAGGTACGTCCGTGGCCAATATGACAGAGATCGTAAACGGTAATACCACACACGTACATGCCGACTTCCCCGGCATGAATAGGTTTGAATTCCTCTTTTTGGCGCGTCAGTGTATTAAAGATTTTTAACATCGAAGATTCCGTGTAGACGTGTGTGGATAGTAAAGTCTGTATAATACCCATAATTTAGACCGGAAGCAGCACACTTTGCGAGGTGATCACAGCTTGCGGTTATGCTATAACACACCCCTAACTCTGACCCTTGACGGGGTCGAAGCACCAATCTATCGGAACAGGATGCAAAAATGGTTACTTTCCACACTAATCACGGCGATATCGTAATCAAAACGTTTGATGATAAAGCGCCTGAAACAGTTAAAAACTTCCTGGACTACTGCCGCGAAGGTTTTTACAACAACACCATTTTCCACCGTGTTATTAACGGTTTCATGATCCAGGGCGGCGGTTTCGAGCCAGGCATGAAGCAAAAAGCCACAAAAGAAGCGATCAAAAACGAAGCGAACAACGGTCTGAAAAACACCCGTGGTACGCTGGCAATGGCGCGTACTCAGGCTCCGCACTCCGCAACCGCACAGTTCTTCATCAACGTTGCTGACAACGACTTCCTGAACTTCTCCGGTGAAAGCATGCAGGGTTGGGGTTACTGCGTGTTCGCTGAAGTTGTTGAAGGCATGGACGTGGTTGATAAAATCAAAGGCGTATCCACCGGTCGCAGCGGTATGCACCAGGATGTGCCAAAAGAAGACGTTATCATCGAAAACGTGACCGTCAGCGAGTAATCGTGGCGACACTGTTTATTGCAGATCTTCATCTCTGCACAGAAGAACCGGCGATCACCGCCGGTTTTCTGCGTTTTTTAGCCGGCGATGCACGCAATGCCGATGCGCTATACATTCTCGGCGACCTGTTTGAAGCCTGGATTGGCGACGACGACCCGAATCCACTGCATCATGAAATGGCCGCAGCGATAAAATCACTGGCTGATTCCGGCGTTCCCTGCTTTTTTATTCACGGCAACCGTGATTTTCTGCTCGGTAAACGTTTTGCCCGTGCGAGCGGCATGACCTTGCTTCCCGAAGAAAAAGTGCTCGACTTGTATGGCCGCAAGGTGCTGATCATGCATGGCGACACCTTATGCACCGACGACGCAGGCTATCAGGCGTTTCGCGCCAAAGTACATCAACCCTGGCTACAGAAGCTGTTTCTCGCCCTGCCCCTGTTTGTTCGCCAGCGCATTGCCGCAAAAATGCGCGCCAACAGTAAAGCCGCTAACAGCAGTAAATCGCTGGAAATCATGGATGTGAATCCGCAGGCCGTGATTAACGAGATGGAAAAACATCAGGTCCAGTGGTTAATTCACGGACATACACACCGTCCGGCTGTCCACGAACTCACGGCCAATGAGCAACCCGCTTTCCGCGTGGTATTAGGCGCATGGCATACCGAAGGCTCAATGGTGAAAGTCACGCCCAGCGACGTTGAGCTAATCGCGTTTCCGTTTTAATTCTGCAGATATCCAGTTCCTCTTTACACAAAACTATCCGAGTTGCATCGAGGCGGCAAATCTGTGAGTCCCCGGGAGCTTACAAAAGTAAGTGACTGGGGTGAGCAGATGCAGCCAACAAAGAGGCAGCTTGAAGAGTGAAGTGTAAAGCGCGCAATCGTTTTCCTTGAAGGTTAATTATGCTATTCTCTGTGGCCTCAAAAGTCGAGTGTAGTGCACCACAGGAGTTTTCAGACGCATGTCTTCCCGCAATAATCCGGCGCGTGTCGCCATCGTGATGGGGTCCAAAAGCGACTGGGCTACCATGCAGTTCGCCGCCGAAATCTTCGAAATCCTGGACGTTCCGCATCATGTTGAAGTCGTCTCCGCCCACCGCACCCCAGACAAATTGTTCAGCTTCGCCGAAAGCGCTGAAGAGAACGGTTATCAGGTGATTATTGCCGGAGCCGGTGGCGCAGCGCATTTGCCTGGCATGATTGCGGCGAAAACGCTGGTGCCTGTTTTAGGCGTTCCGGTGCAAAGCGCAGCGTTGAGCGGCGTAGATAGCCTCTACTCCATTGTTCAAATGCCTCGCGGTATTCCCGTTGGAACACTGGCGATCGGCAAAGCGGGTGCGGCCAATGCGGCCCTACTGGCAGCGCAAATTCTGGCTACACACGACAAAGTATTACACCAGCGTCTGGACGACTGGCGCAAAGCACAAACCGATGAGGTACTGGAGAATCCGGACCCGCGAGGTGCGGCATGAAGCAGGTCTGCGTACTCGGTAACGGTCAGCTAGGACGCATGCTGCGTCAGGCCGGCGAGCCGCTGGGCATTGCGGTCTGGCCCGTCGGGCTGGACGCTGAACCGGCTGCTGTCCCTTTTCAGCAAAGCGTGATCACCGCTGAGATTGAGCGCTGGCCGGAAACGGCACTCACCCGCGAACTGGCGCGCCACCCGGCATTTGTTAACCGCGACGTCTTCCCGATTATTGCCGACCGTCTGACGCAAAAGCAGCTTTTTGACAAGCTCGGTCTGGCGACTGCGCCGTGGCATCTGCTGGCAGATAAAAGCGAATGGTCTGCGGTATTCGACAAACTCGGCGAGCTGGCGATCGTCAAACGTCGCGTCGGCGGCTACGACGGTCGTGGGCAGTGGCGTTTGCGCGCAAATGAAACCGCACAACTGCCGGATGATTGCTATGGCGAGTGCATCGTCGAGCGGGGAATCAACTTCTCTGGCGAAGTCTCACTGGTTGGCGCTCGGGCGCATGACGGCAGCACCGTTTTCTATCCGCTAACCCATAACCTGCATCAGGACGGCATTCTGCGCACCAGCGTGGTGTTCCCGCAGGCTAACGCCAGACAGCAGGCACAGGCTGAAGCGATGCTCTCCGCCATCATGCAGGAGCTGGGCTATGTCGGCGTGATGGCGATGGAATGTTTCATCACCCCGGAAGGTCTGCTGATCAACGAACTGGCTCCGCGCGTGCACAACAGCGGACACTGGACGCAAAACGGCGCCAGCATCAGCCAGTTTGAGCTGCACCTGCGCGCCATTACCAACCTGCCGTTACCTACGCCGGTGGTGAATAATCCTTCGGTGATGGTAAACCTGATTGGTAGCGACCTGAACTACGACTGGCTGAAGCTACCGCTGGTACACCTGCACTGGTATGACAAAGAAGTGCGTGAAGGGCGTAAGGTGGGGCACCTGAACCTGAGCGACAGCGATACCGCGCGCCTTAGCGCGACACTGGAAGCGCTTATCCCCCTGCTGCCGCCGGAATATGCCAGCGGTATTATCTGGGCGCAGTCAAAGCTGAAATAAGCCATTAATGCCGGGGAATGGATTTTATCCTTCCCCGGCCCCTCCCCTGGCGCGTAAAATCCCCTCCATTGCTGTTTTGTATTTTCAGGATCAAACATGAACGATGGAACGGACTATCGCGCAATTCTGCTCGCCGGTACGCCTTTAATCGATGTACGCGCCCCCGTCGAATTTCAGCAGGGCGCCATGCCGGGCGCAATAAACCTTCCCTTAATGAACGATGACGAACGTGCTGCCGTGGGTACCTGTTATAAACGTCAGGGGCCTGAGGCCGCCCTCGCGCTCGGCCATCAACTGGTCTGTGGCGAGACTCGCCAGCAACGCATGAAGGCCTGGCTTAATGCCTGTCGTCAAAATCCTGCGGGCTACTTATGCTGCGCGCGCGGCGGCCAGCGTTCGCACATTGTGCAGCAATGGTTGCACGAGTCCGGTACTGACTACCCGCTAATACAAGGCGGTTATAAAGCATTGCGTCAGGCGGTGATTCAACTGACTGAAGAGTTGGTGCAAAAACCGATCGTCTTAATTGGCGGCTGTACCGGGAACGGTAAAACGCAACTGGTGCAACAGCAGCCAAACGGTGTGGATCTCGAAGGTCTGGCGCACCATCGCGGTTCCTCATTTGGTCGCACCGTTGAACCGCAGCTGAGCCAGGCAAGCTTTGAAAACCTGCTGGCGGTCGAAATGCTGAAAACCGACAGCCGTCAGGATCTGCGTCTGTGGGTACTTGAGGACGAAGGCCGCATGATCGGCGCTAATCATCTGCCCGAATGTTTGCGCGAACGCATGAGCCAGGCCGCTATTGCGGTGGTGGACGATCCTTTTGAGCTACGGCTGGAGCGGCTGCGCGAAGAGTATTTTGTGCGCATGCACCACGATTTCACTCACGCTTATGGCGAGAGTCAGGGCTGGCAGGAGTACAGCGAGTATCTGCACCACGGCCTGTTTGCTATCCGCCGTCGTCTGGGTTTGCAACGTTTTGCCGAGCTGACCACCCTGCTCGACGTGGCTCTGCGCGAACAGCAGGCAACGGGCAGCACCGACGCGCATATGAGCTGGCTGGTACCGTTGCTCAACGAGTATTACGACCCGATGTATCGCTATCAGTTGGAAAAGAAAACCGCGAAAATCGTCTTTCGCGGCTCATGGCAGGAGGTGGCTGACTGGCTTAGCGTACAGTAATCAATGTCTGTCGCGCTTGTCTGCGCGTTTCGCCAACCAGTCGCCCAGCACCTGAACGACCTGCACCAGAATAATCAGCGCCACCACGGTGACGATCATGACCTGGGTTTCGTAGCGGTAATAACCAAAGCGAATCGCCAGGTCGCCGACTCCACCGCCGCCAACGATACCGGCCATTGCGGAGTAACCGATCAGACTCACCAGCGTTATCGTCAGCCCACGCAGCAGACCCGCGCTCGCCTCCGGTAACAGAACGGTGCAGATGATGCGCATCGGGCTGGCGCCAAACGCTTCCGCCGCCTCGATAATGCCTTTATCGACTTCACGTAACGCGCTATCAACCAGACGGGCATAGAAAGCAATTGCTGCTACCGACAGCGGAACCGACGCCGCGATGGGTCCAATGGTATTGCCGAGCAAAAACTGGGTTAGCGGCAACAACAGAACCAGCAGGATCACAAACGGCACCGAGCGGATAATATTCACCAGCACGGAGCTGAGCAGATACACAAAACGGTTTTGCCAGAATAAATGCCGGTCGGTAACGAAAATAAGAAAACCGAGCGGCAGACCGCCAATAATTGCCAACAGCGTAGAGATGCTCAGCATCTGGAAGGTTTCATTAAACGCCAGCGTCAAATCAGGCAATAAATCATCCACGAATCACCTCCACCTGTGCAGTACGTTGACGAATATGTTCCACGGCGACATCCACCGCAGAAGGGTTATGCGGCGCGGTCAGTTGCACCACCAGAATCCCCAGCGCACGTTCGCCGATATATTCAATTTTGCCGTGCAGAATGTTCACCGCCACGCCAAATTTAACCGCCACTTCTGACAACACCGGCTGTTCTGCCGAATCACCGATGAACAGAATTTTTAGCAACTGGCCAGGCAGATGCTGGCGCAGACGGTCGGGTAACGTCAGATTGAGGGTATGCGACACCAGTTGCTGAGTGAAAGCGTACTGCGGGTGAGCAAAAACATCAAACACCTCGCCAGACTCCACTACCTTGCCACCGGACATCACCGCCACGCGATCGCAAATGGATTTGATCACGTTCATCTCATGGGTGATCAGCACGATCGTGATCCCTAACTGTTGGTTGATCTGCTTTAGCAACGTCAGAATCGTGGCCGAGGTTTCCAGATCCAGCGCGGAAGTGGGTTCATCACACAGCAGCACATCCGGGTGATTGGCAATTGCGCGGGCAATACCCACACGCTGCTTTTGCCCACCGCTGAGCTGAACCGGAAAGCGGTTCGCCTTGTCTGACAGCCCCACCAGCGACAGGATTTCGCTCACGCGCGGGCCAATTTTACTGCGTTCCCATCCGGCAGCCTTCAGGCTAAAGGCGACGTTTTGCGCCACGGTACGGGTATGCATCAGATTAAAATGTTGAAAAATCATCCCGATACGCTGACGGGCTTTACGTAGATGCGCGCCTTCCAGTGCGGAAATTTCTACGCCGTTCACCTTAACGCTTCCCTGGCTCGGACGCGTTAAGGCGTTCAGGGTGCGCAGCAGCGTACTTTTTCCCGCGCCGCTGGTCCCGACAATGCCAAATATCTCACCTGCGCCAATGCGCAAGCTAACGTCATCAACCGCCCGGGTTGATGCTCCACGGCCTGCGCTAAAATCCACGCAAACTTTCTCAATCTCAATCATAGCCACCTCAGAAATGCGAAAAGGGCAGTCGTCGCTGCCCCTGTTAACCCTTGTGCGCAGCGATTATTGGGCTGCCGACATCCATTCCGGTTTCTGGAAGGCGCTGTAGATATTTTGCGGATCGTCGATCACCGCACGATACGCCGGAGATTTCACCGCCTCGACAATATCTTTCGCAAATGGTTTATCCGCATCTTCACTGCGTACCGCGATGATATTTTTCAGATTTTCGTCCAGGTGTTCCTGCTTGATGGCGCTGGCAAGATCCAGTTTCGCCGCTACGGCAAAGTTGCCGTTGACCAGCGCACCGGTCACACCGTCCAGCGTACGCGGCAGCTGTGCCGCTTCCAGCGGTTTAAACACCAGCCCTTTCGGGTTGCTGGCAATATCGCGCTCGGAGGCTTTAGTTGGATCGATGTTATCTTTGATGGTGATAAGGCCAATAGACTGCAGGAAACGCAGACCGCGAGCCAGGTTGGTGGGATCGTTGGAAAGCGTGATCACATCCCCTTTTTTCAACTCATCCAGGCTTTTGATTTTATGTGAGTAAAAACCCATCCCGGCCGTCGGGACCACAATCAGCTTGCTCAGCTTCAGGCCTTTATCGGCGGTGAATTTGTCAAAGTAGAGTGAATGCTGGAACAGGTTAGCATCGATGCTGCCATTGGAGAGCGCCATGTTAGGCTGCACGTAGTCGCTGAATTCGCGCACTACTACCTTATAGCCTTTCTCTTTCAGCGTAGGGGCAATGGCTTGTTTTACCATATCGCCGTACGGCCCAGGTGCGACGCCAAATACGATGGTGTGCGGATCACTGTTCGCATGAGCAAATTGTAATCCACAGGCCAGTAACAGCGCCCCGGTCGCGACGCGTAAACTCTGACGCAATCCCATAATCTCTCCATTTTAACGTTGTGGTGTCATGTCTCACGCCGTTCTTGCGGCGTTGTTCTTGTTGGCCTGTTAACAGGCTGATTGTTAACATGACACAGATCACAACCTGCTGTCCTTGAAATTATTTCATGATGTTGCAGAGTGTGTTTTTAAATGTGAGAAGGCATGAAAAAGCCGGATGTCGGCACAAGTGCCTTATCCGGCCTACAAATAACGCGATCCCCCTGCTCTCGTAGGCCCGATAAACGCATCGGGCGGCAGGCGTTCGATTAGAAGTCGTAACGCAGACGCACCAGGTTCATGTCGCCCAGATTGTCGGTGCTGGAGGTGAAGACGTGTTCGTAATCCACACGGAAACCGTAATCCAGCTGGAAGCTGATACCCACACCGTTGTCGGTACGCAGGTAGTTACGGCCATTCACGTATTCAATACGATCGCCCATAAAGTATGGCTGCACGGATTTCAGCGCATACTGGCCAACCGGGAAGGTGTATCCCGCAAAGTATTCCAGACCCCAGGCGTCACCTGCAAAATAGTCATTAACAGAGACTTTTTTGGTGGTCATGAAGTTTTGATACCAACCGCCGCCCAGCGAGAAGGTCCAGTTGTCCGGTTTCCAGCTCAGCGCAGTACCGACGATGTTTTGATCGTAGGTTTTGCTGGTGTTGCCACGCATTTCCGCGCGGGTGTAGTTCCACGCCGTACCCCAGGTCAGGTCATCGGTGATGTGATAATCCACACCCAGGGAGCCGCCGCCTTTACGTTTGTAGCGCAAACCGTTGTTCGGGTTGTAGTCATCGCTGAACAGATAAGACGCGTAAAGATCAACATCGCCTACCGTATTTTTATACTTCAGTGACTTACGTGTACGATAGGAACCGTCGTAGTCGCCATTGATACCGTTACCTGGCGCCTGGCCGATCATGTCGTAGTCCCAGATATCCGTTTTCGCGCCCACCACATCATAGTAAATGCTGTTCTGTTGACCGAAGGTCAGCGTACCCCAGGTCGCGCTCTTCAAACCGGTGTACAGCATACGACGCGTAGTATCGTTGGCGCCGTTAGCATAGTGATTGTCCCAGTTGAACATCGCCGGGAAGTTAACGCCCAGCTCGTAATAGCTCACCCAACTGATGTCATCAAACAGATAGTAGTCAGCAGCGAAGCGGAAACGCGTCCCACCGTCGAAGCCATTACGTTTGTAGCCATTCTTACCATCGTCACCGGCCATATTCTGGAACTGCGGACGAATACTCCCGCCGACGGTGAAATTAAGACGGCTCAGCGGGTTGCCCGCCTGCGGATCTTGTTTCAGGACCGTGATTTCCGCCTGGGAGGCGAAAGTCGTTAATGCCACTGCTGCGCCGATCGATACCGCCAGCGCCGTTTTTTTTATAGTCATTATTTGTACCTTGATAGATAGCCTGCCAATTATTCAGCATACAAATATTAACGTTTATTAATACACTCGTGTTGTCGGGTTTTTATTGTTCTGTGCTGTTAAATATCAATGAGTTATCATTTTGTGCTACATAGATAAAAAAACGCACCGATTTAAAAAAACCGGTGCGTAATCATCACGAATATGAATTAACTGCTGAACTGACGGAACAGCGCTTTGCCTTTAAGAAGACGTGAACCGAGCCATCCGCCGCAGAGAGAGAGCAGCAATGCCCCACAAAGCGGCAACACAACCCACAGCCGCCAGTCTGGCTCCCAGGGGAAATCAAACACGCGGGTTTGCAGCACCGCCAGCGCAGTTTCCGCCCCGATGGCCGCCACCAGTCCGGCGACCATCCCGAGCATCGCGAACTCGCACCACAGCGTGGTACGCAGCAACTTCTTACCCGCTCCCAGCGTGCGCCAGACCACCAGTTCCTGATGACGCTGACGCATCCCGACCTGCACCTGCGCCAATAGCAGCAACATACCGCAAGCGGTGACCAGCACTACCATCACCTCCAGCGCGCGGCTCACCTGCTCCAGCACCTGACTCACCTGTTTGAGAATGGCACCAATATCCAGCAGGCTGATAGTCGGGAATTCGCGGTTAAGCTGCGTCAGCATGCCGTTGCCGTTCTCCCAGCGAAAGCTGGTTAACCAGCTTTGTGGCTGAGCATCCAGCGCGCCGGAAGGGAAGATAAAGAAAAAGTTTGGTCGCAGGCTTTCCCAGTCCACTTTGCGCAGACTGCTGACCGTAGCGCTGAAATCCTGGGTATCCCCCATAAAGGTCACCCGATCGCCAAGCTTAACGCTCAGTCGTTTCGCCAGCCCCTCTTCCATCGACACTTCGCCCGCTTTTGGCGGCCAGCTCCCGGCAACGATCGGGTTATGATCCGGGCGGGTATCCTGCCAGGTCAGATTAAGCTCGCGGTTCAGCGCTTCATCCTGATTGCCTTCGGTCGATTTCTCATTGATCGCCGTCAGACGGGCCCGCACTATCGGGTAGAACGACTCCGGGATCACCTGATGCTCAGCAAGGAAAGCCTTCAGCGGAGCCACCTGCTCAGTGGCAATGTTGATCAGAAAATAGTTTGGACTTTCCGGCGGCATTTGCTGCTGCCAGCGGTCGAGGAGATCGCCGCGCAGCACCAGCAACAGCGCCAGCAGCATAAAGGACAGCGAAAATGCCGACAGTTGACTCAGCGTTGACCACGGCTGGCGCAACAGCCGGCTGACCGCCAAACGCAGCGGCAGCGAGGTCAGCGTCAGACCACGCAGCAGGTTAAGCAACATCCAGCCCAACACACCGCACAGCAGCGCCAGCACCACAGCCCCGGCCAGTACCGCCCACAGCAGCATACTTCCGCCCATCAATCCGGCCAGCAGCGCAACCACAACTATCGTTGCTACGGGCAGATAGACCTTAAGCGGCCAGACGTTTGCCACCACGTCGCGACGCAGTACCCGCAGCGGCTGCGTCGCCAGCAGCAAGCGATAAGGGCGTAGCCCCACCAGCAGAGAAATGACGGTCATCGTACCGAGTGCCCACAGCCACGGCCAAAGGCTGGCGGGCGGTAGCTCACCGGGCAGAACTGGCTTCAGTAATACCACCAGCACCCGCTCAAATAACAGCCCGAACAGCCCGCCGGTCACGCCAGACAGCGCCAGCACCATCAGCCACTGGCCGATAATCAGCTTGCGCAGCTGCGCCCTGCCCGCACCGAGCGTTTTTAATATCGCCACCAAATCGTAACGACTGCGACAGTAATGATTCATCGCCACGGCAACGGCAGCAACCGCCAGCAGTAGCGTTAACAGTGCCGACAGCAGCAGGAACTGTTGCGAACGCTCCAGTGATTTCCCCAACGCCCCTTCATCCTGCTCCAGCCCATACCAACGCTGTTCCGGCTTTAACTGCGGAAGCAGCCATTTTTCATAGGCTTCCAGTTGCTGTGGCGTACCGCCAAATTTATAGCGCCAGGTCACACGGCTTCCCGGCTGGACCGCCGCCGTTTTTTCGACATCCGCCATGTTCATCATCAGGCGTGGCGCTATCTGGAAGGGATTAAAACCGGAATCCGGTTCCTGCACCACTTCTCCGGCGATGCGCAGGGTGGCATCGCCAACGTCGATGGAATCACCGATTTTTAAGTTGAGTAGCGCCATCAGACGCGGGGCCAACAGCACTGAGCCCGGCTGCGGTTTCAGCCCTGGCGGATTGGTTTGCAGCGTGCCGTACATCGGATACACATCATCCACTGCTTTGACGTTCGCCAGTTGCGGCGTATCCCGGGCAAAGGTCATGGTGGCAAAGGTGAGCTGTTCACCCACCTTCAGACCACGCTGTCGCGCCTCGTCAATCCACGCTTTCGGTACGGCGCGCGAACTTTGCAGCGACCGATCGCCCGCCATAAACTCACGACTTTGCTGGCTCAACCCTTTTTCCATGCGATCGCTGATATTGCCAAGCGCCAGTACACAGGCCACCGCCAGGCTTAACGCCAGCCAGACAATCAGTAATGAAGGCGAGCGCCATTCGCGCCAGAACCAGCGTGCAATCATGCCTCCTCCTGCAACTGTCCGTTCACCAGGCGTAAACGCCTATCGCAACGCGCCGCCAGCTGCGGGTCATGGGTCACCAGAATCAGGGTGGTACCGTGTTCCCGGTTCAGAGAAAACAGCAGGTCGGCGATTTTGTCTCCGGTCTGGCGGTCCAGATTGCCCGTTGGTTCATCGGCAAACAGCACGTCAGGGCGTCCGTTAAACGCCCGTGCCAGCGCTACGCGTTGCTGCTCCCCGCCGGAAAGCTGGGCCGGAAGATGATCAAGACGTTTTCCCAACCCCAGTTGCTCCAGCAGCGTTTTTGCCCCGTCACGACTTTTTCCGCTATTTTCGCCGCGTAGCAGCGCGGGTAGTTCGACGTTTTCCAGCGCGTTGAGGGTTGGAATTAACATGAATGACTGGAAGACAAAACCCACGTGCCGCGCCCGCAGCTGCGCCCGGGCTTCTTCGTCCATAGTGTGCAGCGCCTGCCCCACCAGGCTGACTTCACCGCTGGAGCCATCGTCCAGCCCGGCGAGGATCGCCAGCAGCGTGGATTTCCCCGATCCCGACTCGCCAATCAACGCAATGGTCTCGGCGCGTTTGACAACCAGTTCAACTCCGGTAAGGATGGATAGCTCTTGATCACCCTGACCGACGGATTTCTTAAGATGATGAACTTCAACAATGTTTTCCGCTGGCATTGGCCTTTCCTGTTCCTGGTCCTGTTAACTTTCCGCGCCGCCGCTGCGGACACGTTATTAATTCTGGGTGACAGCCTGAGCGCCGGATACCGTATGTCCGCCAGCGCCGCGTGGCCTGCGCTACTTAATGATAAATGGCAAACCAAAACGCCAGTGGTGAATGCCAGCATTAGCGGCGACACCTCGCAGCAAGGTCTGGCCCGTCTACCTGCATTACTCAAGCAGCACCAGCCGCGCTGGGTGCTGGTCGAACTTGGCGGTAACGATGGCCTGCGCGGCTTTGCGCCTGCGCAAACCGAACAAACCCTGCGCACGATTCTGCAGGATGTCAAAGCGGCAAATGCCGAACCGCTGCTGATGCAAATTCGTCTGCCGGCAAACTATGGCCGCCGTTATAATGAAACCTTTAGCGCGATTTATCCAAAGCTCGCCAAAGAGTTTGATATTCCTCTGCTGCCATTTTTTATGGAAGAGGTTTATCTGAAACCCCAGTGGATGCAGGATGATGGTATTCATCCTAACCGTGACGCTCAGCCGTTTATTGCCGACTGGATGGCGCAACATCTCACTCCTCTAGTAAATCACGACTCATAAAACAACGGAGATCCTGACAGGTAAAGTTATGCAAAAATCGGTCTTAATAACAGGATGTTCCAGCGGAATCGGTCTGGAAAGCGCGCTTGAACTAAAGCGCCAGGGTTTTCAAATTCTGGCAGGCTGTCGCAAACCTGACGATGTCGCGCGTATGAACAGTATGGGATTCACTGGCGTATTGCTGGATCTGGATTCACCCGAAAGCGTGGATCGTGCCGCCGATGAAGTGATCGCCCTGACCGATAATCGTTTATATGGGATCTTTAACAACGCCGGATACGGCGTCTATGGCCCGCTGCCCACCATCAGCCGTGAACAGATGGAACAGCAATTTTCCGCCAACTTCTTTGGCGCACATCAGCTTACCATGCGCCTGTTGCCCGCTATGCTCCCTCACGGCGAAGGACGTATCGTGATGACTTCATCGGTGATGGGATTGATCTCAACGCCGGGACGCGGCGCCTATGCCGCCAGCAAATATGCGCTGGAAGCCTGGTCCGACGCGCTGCGTATGGAACTGCGCCACAGCGGCATTAAGGTCAGCCTGATTGAGCCCGGCCCCATCCGTACCCGCTTTACCGAAAACGTCAACCAGACCCAGAGCGATAAGCCCGTCGAGAACCCTGGCATTGCCGCGCGTTTTACGCTGGGACCAGAAGCGGTTGTCGCCAAAGTACGTCATGCATTTGAGAGCGATAAACCAAAGCTACGTTATCCGGTTACGCTGGTGACCTGGGCAGTGATGCTACTTAAACGCCTCTTGCCAGGCCGCATAATGGACAAAATTTTACAGGGTTGAGTTGAAGCACGCGCGTCAGCCCCCATGTAACAAGAAATCGACAAAAGAGAGTAACTCCATGTCCACACAGAATATTGTTAACATTAACGAATCGAACCTGCAGCAGACCCTTGAACAGTCGATGACCACGCCGGTCCTGTTCTATTTTTGGTCTGAGCGCAGCCAGCACTGCCTGCAATTGACGCCGGTACTGGAGAGCCTTGCCGCCCAGTACAACGGTCAGTTTATTCTCGCCAAGCTCGACTGCGACGCCGAGCAGATGATCGCTTCTCAGTTTGGCCTGCGCGCCATCCCTACGGTTTATCTGTTCCAGAACGGTCAGCCAGTGGACGGATTCCAGGGCCCGCAGCCGGAAGAGGTTATCCGCGCACTGCTGGAAAAAGTGTTGCCGAGCGAAGAAGAGCTGAAAGCGCGTCAGGCTATCGAATTCATCGAAGCCGGTAATCACGCGGATGCACTGCCGCTGCTGAAAGAAGCCTGGCAGATCTCCAACCAGAGCAGCGAAATTGGCCTGTTGCTGGCGGAAACGCAAATCGCCCTCAATCGTTCTGACGATGCCGAAGCGGTGCTGAAAACCATTCCGTTGCAGGATCAGGACACCCGCTATCAGGGACTGGTGGCGCAGATAGAACTGCTGAAGCAGGCGGCGGATACGCCGGAAATCCAACAGCTGCAGCAGCAAGTCGCCAGCAATCCGCAGGATGCGGCGCTGGCAACTCAACTAGCCATCCAGTTACATCAGGTCGGACGTAACGAGGAATCACTGGAACTGCTGTTCAGCCACCTGAAGAAAGATCTCACTGCTGCCGACGGTCAGGCACGTAAGACCTTCCAGGAGATCCTTGCCGCACTCGGAACCGGCGATGCGCTGGCCTCAAAATACCGCCGCCAACTGTACGCACTGTTGTACTAATCCGTTTGATTTTGCCCGATGACGCTTGCGCTTATCGGGCATACAAATTCTACCAATACCGATCCCTCCGGCATCACATCACGTCTTCTTCAAATGCGTTACGACTAATTGGTGGCGCGAATTATAGAACTTCCGATAAGTCAGGTAGCAGGCAATAATGGTCGACAGGCTGGCGGTAGAAAGCAGCATAAACGTCACCATAATCTGATATTTAATCGCTTTTACTGGATCAATACCCGCGAAGATCAACCCGGACATCATCCCCGGTAAACTTACCAGCCCTACCGTTTTTGCAGAGTCGATCGTTGGGATCAGCGAGGCGCGAATGCTGTCGCGAATCAGCGGCGCAGAGGCCACTTTCGGCGTCGCGCCGAGGCTAAGTTTTTCCTGAATTTGCTGCTGTTCGCTGTTAAACCGCTGTCCCAGATTGTTGTAACACAGCCCCACTGCCACCATCGCATTGCCTGCAATCATGCCGGAGATCGGGATGACCTGCATCGGCGTGAACTCGATAGAGCCAGACAAAACCAGCACCGCCAGCGTTAATCCCGCCCCCACCGTGATAGCGATAAACGACGAGAGGAAAGCTTTATCAATATATTTACTGCGCTTTTGTGCGTTATAAGCCGCGTTAAAGCAGATAAACAGCACCATCAGTAAGGTCAGAATACTGTGGTTAACGCCAAAAATATATTTCAGCACATAGCCGACGATAATCAGCTGAACCACTGCCCGGCAAACGCTCCAGAGAATATCTTTCTCCAGCGCCAGTTTTTCTTTGTGGCTAATCAGGATCGCCACCACCACCAGCATCATCGCTAATGCCAGGGACTCATTGGTAATATTATGCTCGTTCATTGCGTGCTTCCTGCATTTCTCCGGCGTGCGGTTGAAGGGTTATGACATTATCCGCATGCGTAATTTCATCTTTGTCGTGCGTCACCCACAGCACCGCAATATTCTTATCGCGAACATAGTGGTGAATTAATTCGTTCACATTACGTTTATTAGCCTCATCCAGCGCGCTGGTGATTTCATCAAGCAGCAGAATTTTGGGCAGAAACTGCAAATTACGAATTAGCGAGACGCGCTGCTTCTCGCCACCGGACAGCTCATTGATGCTTTTTTTGAGGATCGTCTCGGGGAGATCAAAATGGGCCAGATCGCTCAGAAACGCATCCGGCTCCGGACGTTTGTTACGGATTTGCCAGGGGAAAATGAGGTTGTCGTAAACGGTGTCACCAAATAAAGCAGGCGTTTGCGCACAATAGGAGACCTGCTGGCGATACGTTTCCGGCTTGAGGGTATTTATCTCCTTGCCTTCAAAGAGAATTTCACCGGCAGTCGGACTCATTAATGACGCCACAATCTTGAGTAACGTACTTTTCCCACAGCCGGACTGGCCGGTAATCAGCTTAAATTCTCCGGCGCGGAGATCAAAACTGATGTTATTGAGAACCTGCGTCTCCCCTGCCTGCCATGCGACATTTTTTAACTGAAGCAAAATACTGCTTTCTTCCATTACCCATTCCTTTTTTACATCTTTCGTGCAGACAGTCTATGCCTGTAATTTATTATAAGGGAGCCCACCTTGATAAATCGGGTATAATTTGATTAATGAGGCAGTAAAGGACAGCACAACAGGAGGTTTCATCAATGCTCATTTTTATTCCTATTCTTATTTTTGTCGCGCTGGTGATCGTCGGCGCTGGCGTCAAAATCGTCCCGCAGGGATATCAGTGGACGGTAGAGCGTTTTGGCCGTTACACCAAAACCCTGCAACCGGGTTTAAGCCTTGTTGTGCCGTTCATGGATCGCATTGGTCGTAAGATCAACATGATGGAACAGGTGCTTGATATCCCTTCTCAGGAAGTCATCTCCAAAGATAACGCCAACGTCGCAATTGATGCCGTGTGCTTTATTCAGGTGATCGACGCGCCGAAAGCGGCCTATGAAGTCAGCAACCTGGAACTGGCGATTATCAACCTGACCATGACCAACATTCGTACCGTTCTCGGTTCGATGGAACTCGATGAAATGCTTTCCCAACGCGACAACATCAACACGCGCCTGCTGCATATTGTTGATGAAGCCACGAATCCCTGGGGCATCAAAATCACCCGTATCGAGATCCGCGACGTGCGTCCTCCGGCAGAACTTATCGACGCGATGAACGCGCAGATGAAAGCCGAACGTACCAAGCGTGCCTACATTCTTGAGGCCGAAGGGATCCGTCAGGCAGAAATCGTCAAGGCCGAAGGTGAGAAACAGTCGAAGATCCTTAAAGCGGAAGGTGAACGCCAGTCCGCGTTTTTACAGGCTGAAGCGCGTGAACGTTCAGCAGAAGCCGAAGCTCGCGCAACGCAGATGGTGTCTGAGGCCATTGCCGCTGGGGATATTCAGGCAGTGAACTACTTCGTGGCGCAGAAATACACTGAAGCGCTGCAGCATATCGGCTCGTCGAATAACAGCAAAGTGGTGATGATGCCGCTGGATGCCAGCAGCCTGATGGGCTCTATTGCCGGGATCGCCGAACTGGTTAAGGACAGCGCCAGCGAGCGGAAAAAATCATGATAGCGATGATTCTGGTGCATCCGCACATCTTCTGGCTCAGCCTCGGCGGTTTGCTACTCGCCGCCGAGATGCTGGGCGGTAACGGCTATCTGCTGTGGAGCGGCGTAGCGGCGGTAATTACCGGTCTGGTCGTCTGGCTCGTTCCGCTAGACTGGGCGTGGCAGGGGGCGATGTTCGCCGTCCTCACCCTGCTGGCGGCGTGGCTGTGGTGGAAATGGCTGGCAAGGCGCGTTCAGGAGCAGAAACCCGCCGACAGCCATCTTAACCAGCGCGGACAGCAGCTGGTTGGCCGACGATTTATTCTGGAAACCGCCCTGGTCAATGGTCGCGGACACATGCGCGTCGGCGACAGTTCCTGGCCCGTTAGCGCCAGCGACGATTTGAGCGCCGGTACGCAGGTTGAAGTCATTGCCGTTGAAGGGATAACCCTGATTATTAAAGCGGTATCACATTAAAAAGACAGGAAATAAGACTATGGTCAGGAAGACACCCCTTGCCTTTGCCCTTTGCACATTACTGACCGCCGCCCCGCAGGCATTCGCCTCTTTCGATATGGAAGACTGCAAATGGAGCGACGACAGCTGCCTGCTGAAAGGCACGCCAACCTTTAACCCTGAAAACGACAGCCGCGACAACCTGCTGCGGCTGCTGAGCCAGGAAAAATCATTTGCTCTGCCGGTGCAATCAATGCCAGCGGATATCACCCGCTCCCGGGATTTCTATTTTGCCTATCACCCGCAATGGGATGAGGCAACCTCGCAGCCAGCCGCTGCTCCGGCATCCGCCGCAGACAGCCCACTCTCCCGACAGATGGCCGAACTGAACATTAGCGCAGACGAAATAAACGTCAACGACGCTGAGCTTGAGAACCGTCATGTTTCGAATAACACCGAGAGCGTCAGCGCATTTTTTGCCGCACTGCTGGCCGACTCGACGTTAACAGCGGAACAGCGCCAGGCCTTAGCCCAGGCGCGTACGGGGCTGCTATCCGGGGCAACCCGCGAGCAAATTGAGTCTTCACTTGCCACCCTCCCGGCTGATTCACCGGCTCAGTCCTATAAAAATTATCTGGCCGCAGCTGCCAGTTTCTATGCCGGTGATTATGCCAGCGCCGAACGGGATTTCACTCAGCTTGCCAAAAGTGAGCGCCCGTGGCTGGCAGAGACCGCGCAATACATGCTGATGCGTGCGGCGTTGAACAAGAGCAGCCAGAACAGCGTGGGCGAATACGGCGATTTTGATATTGCAAAAATTAACCGCGAGGACGCGACTCAGGCTCAGACGCAGGCGCAAGCCTATCTGCAACGTTACCCGCAAGGCCTGTATGCCGACTCCGCGCGCGGTATGCTGCGTCGCATCAACTGGTATTTACAGGCGTGGCCGCAGCTGGCCGAGTTGTATGAGCAGACGCTCCAGCAGTCGGCTGACGCTCGGCAACTGCGAGAAATAGTCATCGAATACGATAATGTCTACGGTATGGCGTTCTACGAACAGTCCGTGGTGGAAGCATTCCCCGATGCGCCGCTTGTCAGCTATATCGAACTGCTGCGCGCGCTGCGTCTGGATAACAACAGTAAACCCACGCTGACCCAGGCGCAGCTCGATGCCAGCAAACCGGTGTTTGAGCAGAGCCAAAAACTGCCGCTATGGCGCGATCTGCAACTGAATCTGTGGCTGGCGACGGAGAACTACGCGGCGATTATTCAGGCAGTTACGCCAGCGCAGAAACTCGCCATTCACGATACCCTCGCCTTCAGCGAACAAGTGCTGTACGGCGAAGCGCTGATGGGCCAGAAGAACTGGCGCGCGGCGCGTGATTTCTGGCAGCAGTTGCTAAAACTCAGCCAGGACAACGAACAGCAGCAGTATGTACAGGCTAAGCTCGCCGCAACGCTGGTTTATAGCGGCGACGTGGCGGCGGTTTTTGCCCCAGAAAGCGCAGTAACCAACCTACGTTTTCGCTCGCAGATACTGAAAACACAGGCCTCGCCTGAACTGCTGCGCCAGCAGGCCGTCCATGGACCTAACAATGAAGAGCGTACCATCGCCCTGCATACGCTGCTGGTACGCGATCTTACCGAAAACCGCTTTGGCGACTGGTTGAATGACAGAAAACTGGCCAGCGCCATTACTCCGCCGGTTATTGGCGACGCGTTTGATGACGTTAATCTGAGTATTTTCGACTGGAATGGCGACGCTGCCGAGCGCGGTTACACCTGTCGCAGCCTCAATGAAACGGTAACGGTATTGAGCAAAAAAGCGGATGATGCCCACGCGCTGAACTGCTTAGGCGAATTCTTCCGCACCACGCAAACCCACGTCGATTTGTGGAAAAACAGTGCTGGCAACGACGTTCTTGAATCAGCAATATCGCGCAAGGAGCCGTTCGGTCAGTTCGACAGGCAACGCTACTATCAGCAGGTGATCACTTCGCCGAAAGCAGAGGTTGAAGACAAGAGCTTCGCGCTGTATCGCGCCATCATGTGCTATGCGCCGTCAGGCTCTAACGAGTGCGGCGGTGAGGAAGTGGATAAACTGCAGCGTAAAGGCTGGTTCACCCAACTGAAAACGCAGTATCCGGGAAGTCCGTGGGCGCAAAAACTCAAATACTACTGGTAACCGCGCTGCTGACAGGCCAGCCGCAGGCGGCGGATATCGTCGCCGCCCGTGAGCATCCGGCCTTCTGGCTGTGGTCCGGCGTGAAGGCCAGTGATGAGCTGAAAGACGCACAAACGGTCTATCTGCATCAGGGTGAGGTGCTGGTTCGTTCGGGTAACGTGGTTTTCCAGCGTCTCGGGCTGCCGGTCAGCCGCCTGTCTTTTCCCTCGATCTGGCTGACCGTGCGCTTTACCACGCTCGACGTACCGGAGGCGATCCCGGCTCGAATCATAAGATTGATGCAACGCTGGCAGGCCGCCGGGAATCATGTAGTCGGCCTGCAGGTTGATTTTGACGCGGCGACCCATCAGCTTGCCGATTACGCCCGCTTTCTGCAGCAATTACGCCAACAGTTACCGGCCGAGTTTGCACTTGGCGTGACTGGACTGCTGGATTGGGCAAAAACGGGCGACGTCGCCACGCTGAATGCGCTGGCGGTCGATGAACTGGTGGTCCAGAGCTATCAGGGCCGTCATACGGTAACGAATTATCAGGCGTATCTGCCCGCACTCAGTCGTCTGCGCATTCCGTTTAAGCTGGGGCTGGTGCAAAACGGTAGCCGGGACCCGCAGGCTGAAGCGCAGCTTGAGAAATCCCCGTGGTACCGCGGCACGGTGGTATTTATGCTTAATCCCCCTCGCCGTTAAGCCTTCGCTTTATGGTGGCAGCAGCCGGAGAGGTTATCAATGATCGGGCATTCGGCGCTGTCATCGCCAGGGCAACTCTCCGCCAGTGCCAGCAAATGCAAGCGCATGGCCTGCAGCTCGCTGATATGCCGCTCAATGTCCGCGACCTTTTCTAAGGTACGCTTTTTCACATCTGCGCTATGACGCGCCGGATCGTTAAACAGATTCACCAGTTCGCCGCACTCTTCGAGATTAAAACCCACCTGGCGTGCCTGGCGCAGCAGCGTAAGTTCATTCAGATGCTGTTGGTTGTATGTGCGATAGCCATTTTCGCTACGCAGCGGCGGCGTCACTAAGCCTTTTTCTTCATAAAAGCGTATCGCTTTGCTGGTCAAACCGGTTCTTTTCGCAACATCGCTAATATTCACATTTCCCCCGCGGATCTTGTTGGTACTGAGCCCATTATAGCCCAGATTGTCCTGATGATTTACCCGAGAACCCTGCACATTTCCCACCCTCACCGCGATGCACAAATCCTTTTAATTCACATTGTTATATCCGATTTAGATCACATTTATGCATTTAATGACTGCACGAAATTGACTCAAATCAAAAGATATATTGGTTCTACATCTTTCATCTTGAACAAAGGGAAACAATTTTATATATAAACGCGAATGATAATGATGATCATTTACATTCAATAAAGGTTCTCTTATGTTGCCACGGAATAACCAAAGGCCATTTATTCTTTCAGCCCTGACATTATGCATGTCCGGCGCCGCTTTTGCAGCTACCTCTCCAACACACGCTTCTACGTCCGACGAAGACACGGTTATCGTCACGGCTAACCGCACAGAAAGTAGCCTTTGGGATAGCCCAGCAACCATACAGGTTATCGATCGCCAGACGCTGCAAAACTCCACCAGCGTTTCTATTGCTGATGATTTACAAGATATTCCCGGCGTCGAAGTCACCGATAACGCCCTCGCAGGGCGGAAACAAATTCGTATCCGTGGCGAAGCGTCTTCGCGGGTGCTGATTTTGATCGACGGCCAGGTCGTCAGTTACCAACGTGCCGGACAAAACTACGGAGCCGGTTTGCTGATTGACGAATCCGCGCTGGAACGGATTGAAGTGGTCAAAGGCCCCTATTCTGTCCTCTACGGTTCGCAGGCGATTGGCGGTGTCGTAAACTTTATTACCAAAAAAGGCGGTGATAAGCCTCTCGGCGGCAGCGTTAAGGCTGTTTATAACTCCGCAACGGCAGGATGGGAAGAGTCGGCAGCGGCCTGGGGGAGCATCGGAAACTTTGACTACCGCATCAATGGCAGCTATTCCGACCAGGGGGACCGCGATACGCCTGACGGAAGATTGCCCAACACCAACTTCCGTAATAACGGCCAGGGCGTATGGCTGGGTTACAACTTCGATCGCCACAAAATTGGGCTCTCCCTCGATCGCTACAAACTGTCTACTCAAACCTGGTTTGACGATCCAGAGGGCCAGTTCGACGACTTTAGCGTCAAAATACCTAAGCTGGAACGCGAGAAAATCGGTCTTTTCTACGACTACGCGGCCGATGGGGATTACCTGAAGAACATCCATGTTGACGCATACAGCCAGACAATAGAGCGCAAATTTGAAAACCGGGTCAAAACGACCCAGGTTATCCCCAGCCCGATGATTAAAGCGCTGACGGTCAGCAATCAGACCAATACCAACGACAAACAGTATACCCAAGGGGTAACGCTACAGAGCAACTTCTCCCTGCCTGCTAACAACGAGCTGGTGATTGGCACTCAATATCAGCATGACAAAATAAAACAGGACACGGACGGCAGTACGCGCCAGACCGCAGCTACCGGCTTCTTCGATACGCAAACACGTACCCTGTCATACAACGAAGCGGAGCAAAGCAACACCTCATTGTTCGCGCAAAACGACTGGCGCTTTGCCGATGACTGGACGTGGACCGTAGGCGCACGCCAGTACTGGCTGTCTTCGAAGCTCAAGCGCAACGATACGCAAACCCTGCAAAGCAGCGGCAGCACCTGGCAATCCACCGGAGGAAATTCCGTTCACGATGATGAACTGGTGACCTCAACCAGCCTACGCTATTCCGGTTTTAAAGATCTTGAACTTCGGGCTGCATATGCCCAGGGCTATGTCTTCCCCACGCTGACTCAGCTGTTTATGCAGACGTCCGCAGGCGGCAGCGTAACCTACGGCAATCCAAACCTGAAGGCGGAACACTCGAATAACTATGAGCTGGGTGCACGGTATAAAGGGAATATGTGGCTGATTGACGGCGCCATTTATTACTCCGAAGCCAAAGACTATATCGCCAGCCTGGCCTGTTCAGGTCAACCCGTATGCAGCGGTAATACCACCTCTTCACGGGGCGGCTATTACTACTACGACAACATCGATCGGGCCAAAACCTGGGGCATGGAACTCACCGCAGAATACAACGGCTGGGCAGTTTCACCTTACCTGAGCGGTAATCTCATTCGCCGTCAGTACGAAGGCAATACCCTTAAAACCTGGGATACCGGCGAACCCACTCTGACCGGGCGCGTCGGCCTGAAACATACCTGGTTGATGAACGCCGCTAACCTGACGTCCGATGTCTTTATCCGCGCGGCGTCCAGCGCCAAAGATAATACCGGCACCACGGAAATCAACTACCCAGGCTGGGCCACGCTTAACCTTGCATTCAACACCGAGTTCGGTCCGCAGGATCAGTATCAGGTCAACCTCGCGCTCAACAACCTGACCGACAAGCGTTACAGAACCGCGCATGAATCTATTCCAGACGCTGGTTTCAATGCCGCCGTTGGCTTTGCGTGGAATTTCTGACGATGAAAAAACTCTTGATTGGCTTACTGAGCCTCGCCTGCGTTTTCAGTGCCCAGTCCGCCGACCGCCTGGTGGTGGCGGGCGGCTCTCTTAGCGAACTGATATACGCCATGGGCATCGGCAACCGGGTGGTCGGCGTTGATGAAACCACCTCGTATCCACCCGAAACTGCCGCACTCCCGCATATCGGCTACTGGAAGCAGTTAAGCAGCGAGGGCATTTTATCGCTGCATCCGGACAGCTTTATCACCTGGCAGGATGCTGGCCCTCAAATCGTGTTGGATCAGTTGCGGGCGCAAAAAGTTAACGTCGTGACGTTGCCGCGCGTACCGGCCACCGTCGAACAGATGTACGCCAACATTCGGGAACTGGCTCAAACCCTGCGCATTCGCGAACAAGGTGAGACGTTGATCGATCGCATACGTCAACGTCTGGATCGCGTTCAGCACAACGTGGCAGCGAAAAACGCGCCGGTCAAAGCCATGTTCATTCTCTCCGCTGGCGGCAGCGCGCCACAGGTCGCCGGAAAAAGCAGCGTAGCCGATGCCATTATGACCCTCGCAGGCGCACAAAATGTCGCCACCCATGCGCAGTATAAAAGCTACAGCGCGGAATCGCTGATCGCCGCCAACCCAGAGGTGATCGTGGTGACGTCGCAAATGGTGGATGGCGGTCTGGCTCGTCTGAGCGCGATTGCCGGTATTACCCACACTGCGGCCTGGAAAAACCAGCGCATTGTGGCGGTTGACCAGGCGCTAATTCTGGGTATGGGGCCGCGCGTCGCCGATGCGGTTGAAGCCCTGCACCAGCAATTCTGGCCTCACTAACTGGATTTATAAAGAACAATGAAAACTGAACACTCGCTGGATCTCACCGCGCATTTTGCGCTCGAGGGAAGTCAGCCATTTAAGGATCGCCGCGCCACGATGCCCTGGCGTGGGGCGATCCCGGTTGCCAAAGAGCTATTGTCACAAACCTGGCAGGAGGTCATCAGCCAGCCAACCCCACCGCGGAAACGGTTGGTGTACTTGCATATCCCTTTCTGTGCAACACATTGTACTTTCTGCGGTTTTTATCAAAACCGCTTTGAAGAGGATCACTGCGCCCGCTACACCAACGCGCTATTACGCGAAATAGAGATGGAAGCCGATAGCGCATTGCATCAGTCGGCCCCGATTCACGCCGTCTATTTTGGCGGCGGTACACCGTCTGCGCTGTCGGCACGGGATCTGGCCAGAATCATCACCGCACTACGTGACAAGCTACCGCTGGCGCCGGACTGCGAAATCACCATTGAGGGGCGGGTACTCAATTTTGACGATGCGCGAATAGATGCCTGCCTTGACGCTGGCGCCAATCGATTTTCGATCGGCATTCAGTCATTTAACAGCCGGATCCGCAAGAAAATGGCGCGCACTTCGGACGGCCCGACCGCGATGGCCTTTATGCAGGGGTTGGTAAAACGGGATCGAGCCGCCGTGGTCTGCGATCTGCTGTTTGGTCTGCCTGGACAGGACGCAAAGGTGTGGAGCGAGGATCTGGCGATTGCCCGCGACATCGGCCTCGACGGCGTAGATCTTTATGCTCTGAACCTGCTCCCTAATACACCGCTTGGCAAAGCGGTTGAAACCGGGCGCACAACGGTTCCCTCTCCTGCCGAACGTCGCGACCTCTATCTTCAGGGCTGCGATTTTATGGACAGCGCGGGCTGGCGCTGCATCAGCAACAGCCACTGGGCGCGCACCACACGGGAACGCAATCTGTACAACCTGCTGATTAAACAGGGCGCAGACTGTCTGGCATTCGGCTCTGGCGCAGGAGGGTCAGTCAATGGCTATTCCTGGATGGTCGAGCGCAATCTGACCACATGGCATGAATCCATCGCCGCCGGAAAAAAACCGCTCATGATGATGATGCGCACCGCCGAGCGTGGTTTCCAGTGGCGACACACCCTCCAGGCCGGTATTGAAACGGCCCGCGTCCCGCTGGATGAACTGACACCTCATGCACAAAAACTGACCCCGCTACTGACCCAGTGGCATCACGCAGGACTGACGCGAGATGCCAGCACCTGTGTACGCCTGACCAATGAAGGACGTTTTTGGGCGAGCAATATTTTGCAGTCTCTTGATGAACTGATTCAAACACTTAACACGCCGCGTATTGCGGTAGAGCAACCATAAAAGGAGTGAAGTATGAGCCATGTCTCTTTACAGGATTTTTTGAAAACTGAGCCGGACGGTACGCTGGAAGCTATCGCAGCCCAGTACAACACCACGCTGCTGGAGGTGGTGAAAAACCTCCCCTCCCCGACGCTGGTTTCCGGCAGTCAATTTGATACCGTCTGGGAAACCGTCAGCGAATGGGGCAAAGTCACCACCCTGGTCCATACTGCTGATGTCATTCTGGAATTCACCGGTGAATTACCTTCCGGATTCCACCGCCACGGTTACTTCAACCTGCGCGGCAAAAAAGGCATGACCGGTCATATCAAGGCAGAAAACTGCACACATATCGCCCTGATTGAACGCAAATTTATGGGCATGGACACCGCGTCCATTCTCTTCTTTAACCAGGCGGGTAGCGCTATGTTCAAAATTTTCCTCGGTCGGGATGAGCATCGTCAGCTACTGGCCGACCAGGTCAGCGCCTTTCACACGCTGTCTTCATCCTTAAAGGAACATGCCTGATGGCTCCATGGCTCATTTTTGGTGCAGGTGGTAGCGGCGTCGGCGCGAAAACACTGGCACTCGCACTGGCGGAACAACGTCCGGTGATTGCCGTCGTTCGCAACGCGCAGGTCGCTGCCGGGTTGCAGGAAAAAGGTGTGCAGGTCTTCATTGGCGACGCCTGCGACAGCCAGGTCACCGCCTGTGCCTGTCGCGCAGCGGGTCAACATGCCACGGTGATCTCCTCCATGGGCGGTGCCCAGGATTATCTGGCGCACAGAACCGTCATTGATGAAGCAGAAAAAGCGGAGATCAAACGCATGATTCTGGTGACTTCGCTTGGCTGTGGCGACAGTTGGCCCTTTTTGTCCCCACGCGCCAGGGCCGCATTTGGTCAGGCGGTACGCGAAAAATCGTTGGCTGAAAGCTGGCTACAAACCAGTCAACTGGACTACGCCATTCTCCGCCCCGGCGGTTTGCTGAACGGTGCAGCCACAGGTCAGGCGCAACGGATACAGGCCGAGGAGTGCCATGGTTTTGTGATGCGTGCAGATGTTGCAAGGCACATTCACGAACTGGCTACAGCCCCGTCACTCAATAACCAGATTTACAGTTTGGTTGAGCCAGGACTGAAACCCGCGTAAACCCCTCGCGGCGCGGGAACTTCGCGCCGCAAAGACGTTATGGAGCGTTGCGTGCTTAAGGACTCGCTTTCTTCCGTCAGCATTCTGACGGGTCTTTCTCTGTTGTTGGTCGCTCTGATGCTCTTCGGAGCCAGCCAGGGGGCGCTGAACATTAGCTTCAGCGCGCTGTTCAACGACGAATACCGTGACATCTGGTTGAACATCCGCTTGCCCCGCGTGTTGCTGGCCGTTCTGGTAGGCGCAGCGCTGGCAACGGCAGGGGTTATCATGCAGGGGCTTTTTCGCAATCCGATGGCCGATCCTGGCCTGCTTGGTGTCAGTAGCGGCTCCGCGCTGATGGTCGGTATCGCGATAGTTATCCCATTTTCGTTTCCCGTGGTGCTGGTGCTGTATGAGCAGATGATTTTTGCCGTCGCGGGCAGCATGGTGGTCTGCACGATTATTTTCCTGATAAGCCAGCGTCATAGCCACGGCGGAATGATGCAACTGCTGTTAGCCGGTATCGCTATCAATGCTTTGTGCGGTTCGGCTATTGGCGTACTGAGCTATGTGGGCGATGAGCAACAGCTACGTCAACTTACGCTGTGGATGATGGGCAATCTCGGCCAGGCCCAGTGGCCAACGCTGCTGGTTGCCAGTACCGTTGTTCTTCCAGCCATTGCTGTCACCGTCTGTATGGCGGGCACGCTTAATTTGCTGCAATTGGGTGATGAAGAGGCGCATTATCTCGGCGTGAACGTCAAACGTAAGCGCCAGCAGTTACTGTTGCTCAGCTCGCTACTGGTTGGTGCTGCCGTTTCGGTCAGCGGCGTAATTGGCTTTATTGGCCTGGTGATCCCACATCTGATCAGAATGACTACCGGCGCCGATCATCGCTGGTTGATTCCCTGCTCTACGCTGGCGGGCGCCTGTCTACTCCTTATTGCCGATACGCTGGCCCGCACTCTGGTGCAGCCTGCCGAAATGCCCGTTGGTCTGTTAACCAGCCTGATCGGAGGACCGTATTTTCTGTGGTTAATACTGCGTAGCCGGAGGGTGTCATGATCGTTGCTGAAAATCTGGTTTACCACATTCAGGGCAGACGATTGACCGATGATGTTTCCCTGACGCTACCTGAAGGAGAGATTATCGCGATTCTGGGCCCGAATGGCGCCGGGAAATCAACGCTGCTCCGCCAGCTTACGGGTTATCTGCAACCTCACAGTGGGCGTTGTAGCTTATTCGGCAAGCCGCTGAACGAGTGGTCAATCACCGAGCTGGCAAAAACCCGTGCGGTGATGCGCCAGAATAGTCATATGGCCTTCCCGTTTAGCGTGCAGGAGGTTATCCGCATGGGCAGGCATCCGTATCGCACGCGCAATACGGGCGATGAAACGGAACACATCATGACGTTGTGCGACTGCCAGGCGATGGCCGCGCGCGATTACCGGCATCTGTCGGGAGGAGAACAACAGCGGGTACAGCTGGCACGTCTGCTGGTTCAGCTTTGGGAGCCCGAGCCTCGGCCCAAATGGTTATTTCTCGATGAACCTACCTCCGCCCTGGATATTCACCACCAGCAGCACCTTTTTCGTCTGCTGCGTCGCCTGGTGCGTGAACGGCAGTTTAGCGTCTGCTGCGTCCTGCACGATCTCAACCTCGCAGCGCGTTATGCCGACCGCGTGGTATTGATGGAACGCGGCAGGATTGTTGATAACGGGTATCCGCAGGATGTCCTGAAGCAACGGGCGCTGAACGCGCTGTACGGTGCCGATCTCACGGTCATAAATGAACCGGAGCATCGAACGCCGCTTATCGTTCTCAATCAATAACAGACCGGGAACGCTCTGAGGTGACGTTCCCGTTTTTTTCCCCCTTCGCCCCTTTTTTCATCTTTTCTAAAAACACCCTTGACCTTCCCCTTGCTGGAAGGTTTAACCTTTATCACAGTCAGTTAAACCTGCAATGAAGGAGTTGGTTATGTCTCAAACAATCGATCTAACCCTGGACGGTTTGTCCTGTGGTCACTGCGTAAAACGCGTTAAAGAAAGTCTGGAACAACGTCCGGATGTTGAGCAAGCGGATGTCTCCGTGACAGAGGCGCATGTTACCGGGAGCGCCAGCGCAGAAGCGCTGATTGAAACCATCAAACAAGCCGGTTACGGCGCGGAGTTAAGCCACCCAAAGGCTAAACCGCTGACGGAGTCATCAATCCCGTCGGAAGCACTGGCAGCGGTCCCTTCCGAGCTTCCGGCAGCTACGGCTGATGATGACAGCCAACAGTTGCTGTTAAACGGCATGAGCTGCGCCAGTTGTGTGACCCGTGTACAAAATGCATTGCAAAGCGTACCGGGTGTCACCCAGGCACGGGTAAACCTGGCGGAACGCACTGCGCTGGTAATGGGCAGTGCCTCCGCCGCAGATTTAGTGCAGGCGGTAGAAAAAGCAGGCTACGGCGCAGAAGCCATTGAAGATGATGCTAAGCGCCGCGAGCGTCAGCAAGAAACCGCCGTGGCAACCATGAAACGTTTTCGCTGGCAGGCAGCCGTCGCGCTGCTGCTGGGTATCCCTGTCATGGTATGGGGAATGATTGGCGACAACATGATGGTGAGCGATGACAACCGCAGCCTGTGGCTGGCGATTGGTCTGGCAACGCTTGCGGTGATGGTTTTCGCGGGCGGTCACTTTTACCGCAATGCGTGGAAAAGCCTGATGAACGGCACCGCGACTATGGATACGTTGGTCGCGCTGGGTACAGGGGTGGCCTGGCTCTATTCCATGAGCGTCAACCTCTGGCCGCAATGGTTCCCGATGGAAGCACGACACCTCTATTATGAAGCCAGCGCCATGATTATTGGTCTGATTAACCTCGGACACATGCTGGAAGCGCGGGCTCGCCAGCGCTCGTCCAAAGCGCTGGAAAAACTGCTTGATCTGACGCCACCGACCGCACGCGTCGTTACTGACGAAGGTGAAAAGAACGTGCCGCTGGCAGACGTTCAGGCGGGAATGTTGTTGCGCCTGACCACCGGCGACCGCGTGCCGGTCGATGGAGAAATTACGCAGGGCGAAGCCTGGCTGGATGAAGCTATGCTCACCGGTGAGCCGATTCCTCAGCAAAAAGGTGAAGGCGATAGCGTCCACGCCGGTACGGTCGTACAGGACGGCAGCGTGCTGTTCCGCGCCAGCGCCGTTGGCAGTCACACCACGCTGTCACGCATTATTCGTATGGTGCGTCAAGCGCAAAGCAGCAAACCGGAAATTGGCAAACTGGCCGACCGTATCTCCTCGGTGTTCGTTCCGGTCGTGGTCGCCATTGCGCTGGTCAGTGCGGCTATCTGGTATTTCTTTGGACCAGCACCGCAGATTGTCTATACGCTGGTCATTGCCACCACCGTTCTGATTATCGCCTGCCCTTGTGCGCTGGGTCTGGCAACGCCGATGTCGATTATTTCCGGCGTGGGGCGTGCCGCTGAGTTTGGGGTACTGGTACGCGATGCCGATGCGCTGCAGCGCGCCAGCACGCTGGATACTCTCGTCTTTGATAAGACCGGGACGCTGACTGAAGGCAAACCGCAGGTTGTCGCCATCAAAACGTTTGGCAACACCGATGAAGCGCGGGCAATTCGTCTGGCTGCAGCCCTTGAACAGGGTTCCAGCCACCCGCTGGCCAGGGCGATTCTGGACAAAGCAGGCGATGTCTCGCTGCCGCAGGTCAACGGTTTCCGTACGCTGCGCGGGTTAGGCGTCAGCGGCGAGACCGAAGGTCATACGTTGCTGCTGGGAAATCAGGCACTGCTCAATGAACAGCAGGTAGATACCACTGAAATGGAGGCTGAAATCACCGCTCAGGCTTCCCAGGGTTCAACTCCGGTCCTGTTGGCGATTGATGGTAAAGCAGCGGCGCTGTTAGCGGTGCGAGATCCACTGCGTAGCGACAGCGTGGCAGCGCTCCAGCGCCTGCACCGCGCCGGGTATCGTTTGGTGATGCTGACCGGCGACAACCCAACGACCGCCAACGCCATTGCCAAAGAGGCGGGTATTGACGAGGTGATTGCGGGCGTTCTGCCGGACGGTAAGGCCGAGGCGATCAAGCGTCTGCAGAGCCAGGGGCGTCAGGTCGCCATGGTCGGTGACGGCATCAACGATGCGCCTGCGCTGGCTCAGGCCGATGTAGGGATCGCCATGGGTGGCGGCAGCGATGTGGCGATTGAAACAGCCGCGATTACGCTGATGCGTCATAGCCTGATGGGCGTTGCGGATGCGCTGTCTATCTCCCGGGCAACGCTACGCAATATGAAGCAGAACCTGCTCGGCGCGTTTATCTACAACAGCATCGGCATCCCGGTTGCAGCTGGGATCCTGTGGCCGTTCACCGGCACGCTGCTCAACCCGGTGGTCGCCGGGGCGGCGATGGCGCTTTCTTCCATCACCGTGGTGAGCAACGCGAACCGACTGCTGCGTTTCAAACCTAAAGAGTAACCCTTTGCCGGATGGCGCTATCAACTGCGCCATCCGGCAATTCACACATTGCGACTTTTCCGGCCACGCGCTAGCATGGTTCTCCACTTAGGGAGGTCGTATGGATTTGTTATACCGGGTAAAAGCATTATGGTCTGCACTGCGCGGCAACCACTATACCTGGCCTGCCATCGACATCTCTTTGCCCGGCAACCGCCATTTTCATCTGATTGGCAGCATTCACATGGGCAGCCGCGATATGGCGCCTCTGCCTGCCAAATTACTCAAAAAGCTCAAGCATGCCGATGCGCTGATTGTCGAAGCGGATGTTTCCGGTGACGACGCGCCGTTTGCCAACCTTCCGGCCTATGCTGCACTCGAAGAACGTCTCAGCCCGGAGCAGTTAGAAAACCTGCGTAAAGTCACCAACGAACTGGGCATTTCCCCATCCCTGTTATCTACTCAGCCGTTGTGGCAAATTGCCATGGTATTACAGGCAACGCAGGCACAGCAGCTAGGGCTGCGAGCGGAATACGGGATTGATTATCAACTGTTGAATGCGGCTAAACAGGCGCATAAACCGATAATCGAACTGGAAGGCGCATCCAGTCAAATCGAGCTGTTATGTCAGTTGCCTGATAACGGACTGGCCCTGTTGGACGATACTCTGACGCATTGGCATACCAATGCCAGACTGCTACAGCAGATGATGGGCTGGTGGCTTGAAACGCCGCCGCGCAATAGCGAACTGACGCTTCCCAATACCTTTAGCCAGTCGTTGTATGACGTATTGATGCATCAACGCAACACAGCCTGGCGCGATCGGCTCAGAGCGATGCCTGCTGGTCACTACGTCGTGGCCGTTGGCGCGCTGCATTTATACGGAGAAGGAAATTTGCCGGAGATGTTACGGTAAAAAAAAATGGCCAATATCTCTATTGGCCCGTCAAAGAGGAATTTCATCATTATTATGATCCCGGCGCTTAAAGCGTCGGTGTAGTTCGATTGTCGCTCAAAGTCATCATCCTGCCAATACTATTGCGCAAGATGGTACTATTTTTTAGACAGACATCAGGCGTATGCTTGAGTCGTATTTTGTCTGGGCCAGGAAAATTGCTATGACACCCGCCGTTAAATTACTCGAAAAAAACAAAATTTCTTTCCAGATCCACACCTACGATCACGATCCGTCCGAGACGAACTTTGGTGATGAAGTGGTGCGAAAGTTAGGTCTGAACGCGGACCAGGTTTACAAAACGCTGCTGGTTGCCGTGAATGGCGACATGAAGCATCTGGCGGTCGCCGTCACACCGGTAGCAGGTCAACTGGATCTCAAAAAGGTTGCCAAAGCATTGGGTGCCAAAAAGGTCGATATGGCCGATCCCATGGTCGCGCAACGCACTACAGGCTATCTGGTAGGCGGTATTAGCCCGCTGGGGCAGAAAAAAAGATTACCGACGCTTATCGATGCGCCTGCCCAAACGTTTGACACCATTTATGTTTCCGGCGGCAAACGCGGGCTGGATATCGAACTGGCAGCGAGCGATCTGGCGAAAATTCTGGATGCGAAATTCGCCGATATCGCCCGCCGGGATTAAGCGGTTATAGAATGAATGCCTGATGGCGCGCAGCTTTAAGGCCTACAAATCGCACTGACCTGTAGGCCGGATAAGGTGCCAGCACCGCCATCCGGCACTCCGCTCTGTTACTGCCAGCTCACCTCACCCTTCGGCTCATACGCACTGGCATCCAGCGGTGAGTTCTTCTGCACGTACTCTTTCAGCACTTCCGCATCAATAAACCCGGTATTCACATAGCCTGGTTTATTATCAATGCGCGGATAGCCATCACCGCCGGTGGCGTTGAAGCTCAGCGTTGCCATACGATAGGTTTTGGCTGGGTCAACAGGTTCGCCTTTGATTTTCAAATCATTAAGTTTGCCGTCTTTCGCTACAAAGCTGACGTTGGCAAACTGCGGGTAGGCTCCGGAGTCCGGCTTCATTTGCGCCACCGCGGTCAGATAATCAATCACTTCTTTCCCGCTCATATCGGCATACACCACGATGTTGCCAAACGGCTGTACCTTCAGCACGCTCTTATAGGTGATATCGCCACCTTCGATGGAGTCACGGATACCGCCGCCGCTCATCACGCCAAAATCAGCGCTGGTTCGCGCCATTTGCGCAGCCAGCAGCAAGTGCCCCATATTGGTTTGCACGAAACGGACTTTGCTACGGTCGCCTTCGAGGCGCGCATTGACGCTACCGATTTTCACGTCGAGCTGCGCTTTACCTTTATTCTGGAACGGCGTCAGCAGCGAAAGCATTTGCTGATTTTCAACAATCTCCGGGGTGTAGAGTACGCGCTCACTTTTACCGTTGTCCCAGGTCACTTTTTTCTTCAGATTAACGGGAATGAGCTGGTAGTTAACCATTTTCATTTCGCCGTTACGGAACTCAAAGTCCGCCCGGCCCACGTATTTGCCCCACTCGTGTGCCTGTACAATCCAGATCCCATTTTGCTTATCTGGCGCACACGGCGTACCCGGTACGTAATCAACCTGCTTCTTATTTTCCGCAGCCATACACACCGGATCCTGCGAGTGGCCACCGACAATCATCGCCAGCGAACCTGCTGGCAAGCTGCGCGCCATTTCGACATCGCCAGGGGCGTTCGAGCCGTGGTTGCCGTTGTCATAATGTCCCATATGGGTGGTCGCGATAATGATGTCTGGCTTTTCACCCATATTCAGTTCCTGAATAACCAGTTTGGCTTCATCAGCAGGTTTACGGAATTCGATATCGGTAAAGAACTCAGGGTTGCCAATTTTCGCCGTATCGTCAGTGGTTAAACCAAGTACGGCAATTTTTAAATCCTGGCGCTTAAAGATGGCCCACGGCTTAAATAAACGCTCGCCGGTGCTTTTCTGATAAATGTTGGCCGAGAGAAACGGAAATTTGGACCATTTTTCCTGCTGGCGCAATACGCTAAGCGGATTATCAAACTCGTGGTTTCCGACCGCCATCGCATCATAGCCAATCAGGTTCATCCCGCGAAAATCAGGTTCCGCATCCTGCAGATCGGACTCCGGTACGCCGGTATTAATATCACCACCAGAAAGCAGCAGTACGCTGCCCCCTTCCTCAGCCACCTCTTTACGAATACCGTCCACCAGCGTTTTTTGCGCCGCCAGTCCGTATTCCCCATATTCGCTACGCCAGAAGTGACCGTGATGATCGTTGGTATGCAGAATGGTAATTTTGTAGGTTTTATCTTTTTCGTACGCTTGCGCTGGCTGACCTGCCAGCGTAAATGCGGCTAATAACGCCAGCGCCACGCCCCGTTTTAAAAACTTCATATTTCTCTCCCTGAGCCAAAATCAACGACTGAAATTACAATGATATGAAATAATAGTCGAAAATGTTTTCAGAAATGAGACTTCCTTCAAACACCTTCCGCAGGTATGTTAGTCAGGTAATAATAACAAATTAGATTACCCTCATAATCGCAACCCAAACAGAAGTGACTTTCTATGGCAATAAGTGAACCAACCCAGCCTGTGGCTGGCGCGTCAGCGTCGGTTGCTAAAGCACGCACCTCATTTGGCATTTTAGGAGCGATCAGCCTCTCCCATTTGCTAAACGATATGATTCAGTCGCTGATCCTGGCGATTTATCCGCTATTGCAGTCAGAGTTCTCGCTGACGTTTATGCAGATCGGGATGATCACCCTAACCTTCCAGTTAGCTTCTTCGCTGCTGCAACCGGTGGTGGGTTACTGGACGGACAAATACCCGATGCCGTGGTCGCTGCCCATAGGAATGTGCTTCACGCTGAGCGGGCTTGTTTTGCTGGCCATGGCCGGCAGCTTCCATATGGTGCTGCTCGCCGCGGCGCTGGTTGGCACCGGCTCTTCGGTATTTCACCCGGAATCGTCCCGTGTGGCGCGTATGGCCTCCGGCGGTCGCCACGGCCTTGCCCAATCGATTTTCCAGGTTGGCGGCAACTTCGGCAGCTCACTGGGACCGTTGCTGGCGGCTGTCATCATCGCGCCATATGGTAAGGGTAATGTGGCCTGGTTTGTTCTGGCTGCGCTATTAGCGATTGTCGTCCTGGCACAAATCAGCCGTTGGTATGCCGCGCAGCATCGGATGAGTAAAGGAAAGCCGAAGGTCGCTATCGTTAATCCGTTGCCGCGTAATAAAGTGGTGCTGGCGGTAAGCATCCTGCTGGTACTGATTTTCTCCAAATACTTCTATATGGCGAGCATCAGCAGCTATTACACCTTTTATCTGATGCAAAAATTCGGATTATCGGTACAAAACGCCCAGTTTCACCTGTTTGCCTTCCTGTTTGCCGTCGCGGCCGGGACGTTGATTGGCGGACCATTAGGCGATAAAATTGGCAGAAAATATGTTATTTGGGGGTCTATCCTCGGCGTTGCGCCATTTACCCTCGTTTTACCCTACGCAACGCTGGAATGGACCGGGATTTTAACCGTGATCATTGGTTTTATCCTCGCATCGGCGTTTTCTGCCATTCTGGTTTACGCACAGGAGTTGCTTCCTGGGCGTATCGGCATGGTTTCTGGGTTATTTTTCGGTTTTGCCTTCGGCATGGGTGGCTTGGGAGCCGCGGTGTTAGGGCTGATTGCCGACCATACCAGTATCGATTTGGTCTACAAAATATGTGCTTTCCTGCCACTTCTGGGGATACTGACCATATTCTTACCTGATAACCGACATAAAGCCTGATTTTCTGACGGCCAAAGGTAAACTTTGGTCGTCATCACTTACAGTGACCATCAGCGTTTGCCTCAAACATCCCCTCGTAGTTTTCCGATCCGTGCTTTTTTTCCTTTAAAATCCTGTTTTCTTCAAAATTCAATAATTATTCATAAACATAAACATTAAAATTGTCATAAACTATTACTCGCAGTTTGGGTTTTTAGGATCATCACAGCAACCAAAGGAGACGGAATGCATCACGCCACCCCGCTTATCACCACCATTGTCGGCGGCCTTGTACTCGCTTTTATATTAGGCATGATTGCCAATAAACTACGTATTTCTCCTCTGGTGGGATATCTGTTAGCGGGCGTTCTGGCCGGTCCATTTACACCTGGTTTTGTTGCTGATACTAAGCTCGCGCCTGAACTGGCCGAGCTTGGCGTTATTCTGCTGATGTTCGGCGTCGGGCTGCACTTTTCCCTGAAGGATTTGATGGCGGTAAAGTCAATCGCCATTCCCGGCGCGATTGCCCAGATAGCAGTGGCAACGCTGCTGGGTATGGCGCTTTCAGCTGTATTAGGCTGGTCGCTGATGGTGGGGATCGTGTTTGGTCTGTGTCTTTCAACCGCCAGCACCGTGGTGCTACTGCGTGCGCTTGAAGAACGACAGCTCATTGACAGCCAGCGCGGGCAAATTGCCATTGGCTGGCTGATTGTCGAAGATCTGATGATGGTACTGACGCTGGTTCTCCTGCCAGCCGTCGCCGGAATGTTGGAAAAAGAAGATGTCGGCTTCGCTTCTCTGGCTGTCGATATGGGCATTACCATCGGTAAGGTGGTGGCGTTTATCGCGATTATGATGCTGGTGGGTCGTCGCCTGGTACCGTGGATTATGGCCCGCAGCGCCGCAACCGGTTCACGCGAACTGTTTACCCTCTCAGTCCTCGCCCTCGCCTTAGGTATCGCCTTCGGCGCAGTAGAGCTGTTCGATGTCTCCTTTGCACTGGGCGCGTTCTTCGCCGGTATGGTGCTGAATGAATCTGAGCTGAGCCACCGTGCGGCGCATGACACCCTGCCGCTGCGCGATGCGTTCGCCGTGCTGTTCTTCGTTTCCGTCGGAATGCTGTTCGATCCGTTAGTCCTGATCCAGCAGCCGTTGGCAGTACTGGGCACGCTGGCGATTATCATCTTTGGTAAATCCCTTGCCGCCTATTTCCTGGTGCGCATGTTTGGTCACTCTCAACGCACGGCGCTCACCATTGCCACCAGTCTGGCGCAAATTGGTGAATTTGCCTTTATCCTGGCGGGTCTGGGAATGGCGTTAAACCTGCTGCCGCAGGCCGGACAGAATCTGGTGCTGGCAGGGGCAATCCTGTCCATAATGCTCAACCCGGTGCTGTTCGCGGTGTTAGAAAAATATCTCGCCAAAACAGAAACGCTGGAAGAGCAGACTCTGGAAGAGGCTATCGAAGAAGAGAAGCAAATTCCGGTGGATATCTGCAATCACGCCCTGCTGGTTGGCTTTGGTCGCGTCGGCAGCCTGCTGGGTGAGAAATTGATGGCTGCCGGGATCCCGCTGGTGGTTATCGAAACCTCACGTACCCGGGTGGATGAACTGCGCGAGCGTGGGATCCGCGCGGTGCTGGGAAATGCCGCTAACGAAGAGATCATGAATCTGGCGCATCTGGATTGCGCACGCTGGCTGTTGCTAACCATTCCGAATGGCTATGAAGCGGGTGAAATTGTCGCTTCCGCTCGTGAGAAGTGCCCGTCGATTGAGATTATCGCCCGCGCACATTATGACGATGAGGTGGAATATATTACTGAGCGCGGCGCCAATCAGGTCGTCATGGGCGAGCGTGAAATCGCCCGTACCATGCTGGAGCTAATTGAAACGCCGCCTGCCGGTGAAGTTGCTACCGCCAGTTAATGTTACGTGCCGGATGGCGGCGTAAAACGCCTTATCCGGCCTGCTATTGCTACGCGTAGGCCCGATAAGCGTAGCGCCATCGGGCAAGAACTCAGCGATCCCAGTACGACTCTTCGAGACTGTCTTCACGTTCCGGCAAACCGCGCGTCAGGCGCGGTGAATGCTGGTTCAGCACCTGGTAACTCACGCGGTTAGCATATTTACACACCTGGGCTAGCGACGAATAGGTCAGCCAGGTGAACTTGTGCTTGCTGGAGTTAGGCACGTTACTGCGGTGATAGCTGTTGGCAGTAATATCATGCAGCAATGCCGCCAGCGCGCCGTCGCCAGCACCGTTGGTATTCATTATCTTTTCTGGCCCGCCCATATACGGTGCAATGTGCGAATACACACGCAGCGGATTGGTACAGTCTTTATGGCGCATGGCGCGGCTGAATTCGTACTGATTGAATTCGGCAATCGCTCCAGGCAGCAGCGGATGCTGGGTTTTACGTTTGACTTCTTCTTCCGTAAAGCCCGCCATATACAGACCCGCCGGACCCGCAGTGCACAGCACCAGATCCACCCAGTCCAGCGCCTTGTCAGACGCCAGCAGCGGATCGTTCTCGCCGGTCAGCGCTTCAGCCTCTTCTTCATTCATCGCCAGAATAGAGACATGCTCTTTGAGGAATGCCTGCCACCACTGCGGGTTATCGGCAATGACGAATTTGGTGCCCAGCGTCAGTACCACCGGCACATTGTGTTTTTTAGCGTATTCAATCGCCTTCATGGTCGCTTCCGGCATCGGCTCGCCCGGCTCGCAGCGCACCAGATAGGACGTCAGCACCAACGCGGACGCTCCGGCAATCACCGACTCAGGGATGCTATCCGCCCGTAGCTTATTCATATGCCCAGGGCTAATGGCGAAGGTACGCTCTCCGGATTCACCAATCAGCGTAAAGCAACGACCAATCGGTCCATTAACGCCTTGCAGGTAGTTCAGATCGGTACGGCTGGAGGTATTGCATAAATAGCGGTACGCATAGCTGCCAATCTCGATATTGCTGCACATCACGCCCAGCAGCACCGAGCGGTCATCCGCCAGCACGGAGTAGTTGTGCATCGTGTTACCGATCGTACCGCCCGCAAACTGATGGGTGATCAAATTTTCACGCACCAGTTCCTGATAGAGCGCTTCTGCGACATCATCGGCAATCACCAGAGAATGCCCGGCGCTTAATCCATAACGTTTTACAAAGTCATCATCCACTTTGGCTTCAATATCCACCAGCGTCTGGTCGATGCCCACCACCCAGGCTGCGCTGGTTTCATTTTCTGGCTGAATTTGTTGCAACAACGGATCGCGCGCGCTGACGGGAAAATAGTGTTTGGATTTACGTTTACCGGGAAATTTCATGGTCGATTTTACGGGTGGTTAACTGAGCGATGCATGGTAGCACATTCCCTGCTGCGCATGCGATGCGACGCTGAGTTTCAATATCGGACGGTGAGATCGCAGTTTATCCGGGATTAATTTCTACAATAACTCACCTTCACAAGGAGCGTTTTATGAAGCCGGAAAACAAAATCCCCGTACTCGACAAAATTTCGGATGAAATGAAAAGCGTGGTGAATTTTCATCGCGACGATTTGCCGCCGTGGCCCGCTGCCGATGACTTCGTGGCCCAGCGCCAACACTACATTCATGAGCGGCGGCTGTGGAATGCCGATGCCCCGCAGATGCATACCCGAGAATGCGTGATTTCTACCGCGTGCGGCCCCGTTGCCACACGCATCTACGCTCCGCAGCCCCAAAGCCAGGCCACGCTGTATTACCTGCACGGCGGCGGTTTTATTCTCGGTAATCTGGATACCCATGACCGTATTATGCGTTTACTTGCGCATTACACCCAGTGCACGGTGATCGGCATCGACTATTCGCTGGCGCCGGAGGCCCGCTACCCACAAGCCGTCGAAGAGATCGTCGCCGTTTGCCAGTACTATCATCAACATGCTGGCGACTATTCCCTCAATATCAATACGATTGGTTTTGCGGGCGATTCCGCCGGAGCCATGCTGGCGCTTGCCAGTGCGCTGTGGCTGCGGGATAAACGCATTGCCTGCGGCAAGGTGGCTGGCATACTGTTGTGGTATGGGCTTTACGGGCTACAGGATTCACTGAGCCGACGGCTGATGGGCGGAGCGTGGGATGGGTTAACCCGCGAGGACTTGCAGATGTATGAAAACGCGTACCTACGTAGCGCTGACGATCGCGAGTCACCGTACTATTGCCTGTTTAATAACGACCTGACGCGTGACGTGCCGCCGTGTTTTATCGCCGGCGCGGAGTTCGATCCACTGATTGACGATAGCCGCTTATTATTCCAGACGTTACAGGCGCATCAGCAGCCCTGCCAGTACAAAATGTATCCCGGTACGCTGCACGCCTTCCTGCACTATTCGCGGGTGATGAAAACCGCCGATGAAGCTCTGCAGGACGGCGCGCGTTTCTTTAAGCAACAGCTTTAGCGGTAGGCGGCGGTCAGTTTAACCATCATTTCGATATGTTCCGGTGTGGCATTCAACGCCGGAATATACTCATATTGCTTACCGCCAGCCTCAAGGAAAATCTCCCGGTTTTGCACCGCTATCTCTTCCAGCGTTTCGAGGCAATCAGCCGCGAAGCCCGGACACATAACCTGGATATGTCTGGTTCCTTTCTCCGCCAGCATTTTTAACGTTTCGTCGGTATACGGCGTCAGCCAGGGTTCGCGGCCAAAGCGAGACTGGAAGGTCATCATGACTTTTTCCGGCGGCAGACCAAGCGCTGAAACCAGCTCACGCGTCGTATCGCGACAGCGCTGCGGGTAGTCATCGCCTTCATCGGCGTAGCGCTGCGGAATGCCGTGGTAGGAGAGCAGCAGTAAATCAGGTTCGCCATGTTGAGCGAATGAATCCCGGGCACTCTTGGCCAGCGCATCAATGTAGCTGCTGTCATCGGCGTAATCACGAATAAAAGAGACGCCGGGAATACCACGTTTACGCGCTAAGATGCGCGCCAGCTCGTCCCAGACTGCTGCAACCGTCGAACAGGAATATTGCGGGTACAGCGGTAACACCACCATGTGTTCCACTCCGCTTGCCAACAGTTCATCGACCGCGCTTTCGAGCGATGGCGAACCGTAGCTCATCCCCAGCGCGACAGGGGTATCAGGCAGACGTTGTGCCAGCGCCTGCTGTTGCGCCTTGCTGTAGACCATCAGTGGGGAACCGTCTTCCATCCAGATTGACTGGTACAGCTTTGCCACACGCGGCGCTCGCAGCGGCAAAATCACACCACGCAGCAGCGGCCACCACAGCGCAGGGGACGTATCGACTACGCGTGGATCGCTTAAAAACTGGCGCAGGTAGCGCTTAACGGCTTCGGGAGTTGGGGCATCGGGAGTGCCGAGGTTTGCCAGCAGGATACCGGTTTTCGTCTGACGCATTACCGCCTCTTATCGATTCAAATTGTTGATAATTGTAGCGGAAAAGCGGTAAAGAAGAACTAATTGCTGTGAAAGGTAAGACGAGAATTTGCCTGATGGCGATGCGCTTATCAGGCCTACGAGATAATGGCAGACCTGATAAGAGGTTTATTACGCGAAAAAATTAGCCGAGGATTTTTTCCAGCGCTGCGCGCACGTCAGCAACTGCCTGAGTGCCATCAACTTTCGCGTATTTGGTGTTACCCGCCTGCGCTTCTTTAGAGTAGTAGCCAATCAGCGGTGCGGTCATCTGATGGTATTCCACCAGGCGCTTACGTACGGTCTCTTCCTGATCGTCTTTACGGGTGGTCAGCTCTTCGCCGGTCACGTCGTCTTTGCCTTCAACCTTAGGCGGGTTGAATTTGATGTGGTAAACGCGGCCAGAAGCAGCGTGTACGCGGCGACCGACGATACGGTCAACGATCAGTTCGTCAGGTACGTCAAACTCCAGAACGTAGTCCACGTTGATGCCCGCTTCTTTCATGGCGTCTGCCTGCGGAATAGTACGCGGGAAGCCATCAAGCAGGAAACCATTACGGCAGTCTTCCTGAGCAATACGCTCTTTTACCAGCGCGATCACCAGCTCATCAGTCACCAGCTTACCGGCGTCCATGATGTCTTTCGCTTGTTTGCCCAGCTCGGAGCCAGATTTCACGGCGGCACGCAGCATATCACCGGTGGAGATTTGCGGAATACCATACTTCTCCATGATGAACTGAGCCTGAGTTCCTTTACCCGCGCCCGGAGCGCCAAGCAGAATGATACGCATTACGAAAATCCCCTTAAAGGTTGTCGATATTTTTTAAAAAGCGCTAAACGATACCACCATCACGCAATTGGCTCAAGGAAGGTAGTCTGCGCTGAAACGGTTAATGGCGGGAAAATTGAAAATAAGGAAAGAAATTGCCGGATGGCGGTGTAAACACCTTATCCGGCCTACGATCAAAAAGATGTTGTAGGCCGGATAAGCGTTAGCGCCATCCGGCATTACATTACAGGTATCAGGATACCAGCAACTGGTTCATACGACGAATGAACTGGTTCGGGTCTTCCAGCGTGCCGCGCTCGGCAAACAGCGCCTGATCCAGCAGCAGCTCAACCCACTCTTTGAACTGTGCTTCGTCCTGAGTATCCGCCGTGCGTTTTACCAGCACGTGGTCCGGGTTCAGTTCAAAGATATATTTCACTTCCGGTACGGCCTGGCCCGCAGCGGCAAACAGTTTCGCCATCTGGGTGCTCATTTCATCCGCATCGGTGGTAACGATGGCTGGCGTGTCGGTCAGACGGTGAGTCAGACGCACTTCTTTCACGCGGTCACCCAACAGGGTTTTCACACGCTCAACGAACGGCGTCAGCGCTTTTTCCGCTTCTTTTGCCGATTCGTCAACTTCATCCGCCAGCTTGTCGATGGACTCGTCAGCTTTAGCAACGGACTGGAATGCCTTACCGTCGAACTCGGTCAGGTAGTTCATCATCCACTCATCGATGCGGTCAGAAAGCAGCAGCACTTCGATGCCTTTCTTACGCAGCAGTTCCAGGTGCGGGCTGCTCTTCGCCGCCGCATAGCTGTCTGCAGTGATGTAGTAGATTTTCTCCTGCCCTTCTTTCATTCGCGACATGTAATCTTCCAGCGACACGGTTTGCGCGGAGGAGTCAGTGTGCGTAGACGCGAAGCGCATCAGTTTAGCGATCGTTTCCTGGTTGGCGTGGTCTTCCGCCGGGCCTTCTTTCAGCACCAGGCCGAATTGCTTCCAGAAGGTCTGGTATTTTTCCGCGTCGTCTTTCGCCAGTTTTTCCAGCATCTGCAGTACGCGTTTGGTCAGCGCGCTGTGCAGGTTACGGGTGACGGTGCTGTCCTGCAGGATCTCGCGAGAAACGTTCAGCGGCAGATCGTTGGAATCTATCAGACCGCGGACAAAGCGCAGGTAGTTCGGCATGAACTGCTCGGCATCGTCCATGATGAAGACACGCTGGACGTACAGTTTCAGACCATGCTTGTGATCGCGGTTCCACATATCCCACGGCGCCTGCGACGGGATATACAGCAGGCTGGTGTACTCCTGCTTACCTTCCACACGGTTGTGGCTCCAGGTCAGCGGGTCAGTGAAGTCGTGAGCGATGTGCTTGTAGAATTCGTTGTACTCGTCGTCTTTGATTTCCGACTTGTTACGGGTCCACAGCGCCTGCGCCTTGTTGATTTTTTCCCAGGAAACCACGGTCTCGCCGTCTTTCTCTTCGGATTTTTCGATCTCTACCGGCAGCGCAATATGGTCGGAATATTTGCTGATGATGGAACGTACGCGCCAGTCATCGAGGAACTCGTCTTCGCCTTCACGCAGATGCAGAGTGATTTCGGTACCACGGTCTTCTTTGGTAATATCAGCAACGGTGTACTCGCCTTCGCCCGCAGATTCCCAGAACACGCCGTTTTCCGGTTTATCACCCGCAGCACGGGTACGCACGGTGACTTTGTCCGCCACGATGAAGGCAGAGTAGAAACCAACCCCGAACTGACCGATCAACTGGCTGTCTTTCGCCTGATCGGAGCCCATGGATTCGAGGAAAGATTTGGTGCCGGATTTCGCAATGGTCCCCAGATGATCGATAACGTCATCACGATTCATCCCCACGCCGTTATCGGCAATGGTCAACGTACGCTTATCTTTATCGAAGGAAACACGCACACGCAGCTCACCGTCACCTTCATACAGGTCCGGGTTAGACAGTGCGCGGAAACGCAGCTTGTCTGCCGCATCCGAGGCGTTAGAGATAAGCTCACGCAGGAAGATTTCTTTATTGGAATACAGAGAATGGATCATCAGGTGCAGAAGCTGTTTTACTTCTGACTGAAAACCACGAGTTTCTTGTCCTTTCATGTAGATCTACCTCAACAATGCCATATTCAATGGTAAAAACACGTTGAGGGTGAAATGGGGACAAGCGGGAAGGATTTCAAGCGGAAGCCGCCGTCGCGGCCTCCGTTTGTTCAGAATTTAATCTTGTGTCGTCCTGCCAGAGAGTGCGACAGCGTGGTGCCATCGACCATTTCCAGCTCGCCGCCTACCGGAACGCCATGGGCGATACGGCTGGCTTCAACGCCATATTGCATGCAAAGCTCAGCAATATAGTTGGCGGTCGCCTCTCCTTCGACCGTGGGATTGGTCGCCAGAATCAGTTCGTTGATTTGCTCAGACGCCAGTCGCTGTTCAAGACGATCCAGCCCGATATCATCAGGCCCGATACCGTCCAGCGGCGACAGGTGTCCCATCAGCACGAAGTAACGTCCGGAAAATTGCCCGGTTTGCTCAATGGCGTAGATGTCCGCCGGACTCTCCACCACGCAAATCTGACCGTTTTCCTGGCGACGCGGGTTCGAACAGATGTTGCAGACGTCCTGCTCCGTGAAGGTGCGGCAATCGGCACAGTGGCCGATTTCCGACATCGCCTTCGTTAACGCCTGCGCCAGACGCATCCCGCCGCTGCGATCGCGCTGAAGCAGCGTGAACGCCATGCGCTGCGCCGACTTCGGGCCAACGCCCGGCAGACAGCGCAGTGCTTCCATAAGCTGAGTTAACAGCGGGCTGGTTTGCATCAGAACGGCATCTTAAAGCCAGGCGGCAGCTGCATTCCGGAAGAAACAGAGGCCATCTTCTCTTTCTGCGTCTCTTCAATGCGACGCGCCGCGTCGTTGAATGCCGCAGCAACCAGGTCTTCCAGCATCTCTTTGTCGTCTTCCAGCAGGCTTGGATCGATCTCCACGCGACGGCAGTTATGCGCGCCGTTGATGGTCACTTTTACCAGACCCGCGCCAGATTCGCCGGTCACTTCCAGCTTGGCGACTTCTTCCTGCATCTGCTGCATTTTTTCTTGCATCTGCTGGGCCTGTTTCATCAGGTTACCCAGACCGCCTTTACCAAACATAGGCTTCTCTCTCAATCACGTTAAGGGATGACGACCGTCAAACCATTAGGCTGACGATCAAATGGGGCGAATACTCTCTTCGTCCAGCTCCGCATCGAAAAAACGACGCAGCGTCTGGATGTTATTATCCGCAATAATCGACTCACGCGCCTGCGCGAGCTTCTCTTCATAAATGGCCTGACGCCACTCCAGCGGCGTGCGCACCGCAGGATTATCATCTTCAACGATGGTCAATTCAACCGTTGACCCCGTTAAGGAACTCAGTGCTTCGGCCAGTTTTTGCTGCGCGCCGCTGGAATTAAGGTGTCGCTGCGTGGAACGCAGGTGCAGGCAAACCACGTTGCCATTCTCTTCTTTCCAGGCATTAAGCGCCACCTGCTCCACCAGTTTAGGCAGCGAGAGCTGGCTCACCTGGGCGGCCCACGGGTCGCGTTCAATGGCTTCAGCCGCAAGCTTTGCCGCCAGTTCCGGCGTTTTTTCATGCTCGAGCGCTTTTTTCAGCGCTTTCGGCGTGGCGACGACTTCTTTGACTTCTGCAACAGGATTGGTCGCTTTCCAGCGATACGCTTCTTTCTTCGCCGGTGCTTTTTCCAGCGCAGAGACTGCCGGACGCGCCTGAACACGTTCCGACACCGAAGCCAGTCTTTCCAGCGCAGCATTATTCACCGGCCGCGCGCGGGAAGCGGCTGCCGGTTCACTCTTTTTTGCTTTGGTTGCTCCCTGAGCACGTTGCAGTTGACTGCGCGCCGCCAGCACCTGACTGGTGGCATCGGAAAGCGGCACATTCTGTTGCTGTTGCGCTGGCGCAGGTTGCTGCTGTGGCACCTGCGTCGGGGTCATCACCGCTGTGGGTGCGACCGGGGCAAACGACTGGCGCGGGACTTCAGGTTCCGGGAGCGGCATGCGCGGATGAAAAGCCAGCGCACGCAGCAGCGTCATTTCGACGCCCATTCGCCTGTCCGGCGCATACGGCAGTTCTTTGCGCCCGATTAACAGGGTCTGGTAGTAAAGCTGCACATCGGTAGGCGGTACAATTCGCGCCAGTTCACGCATACGCTGTTCAATGGCGGCCATATCGCTACCGAGCGCGGCAGGTGAAAGCTGAACCATGGCAATACGATGCAGCAAAGCCGACATCTCAACCAGCAGCGCTTCCCATTCGATACCACGCGCGGCGGCGTCGTTCACCAGCGTCATCACGCGTTCGCCATCCGCAGCCACAACCGCTTCAACAAGCGAGAGCGCCTGGTCGTCGTCCAGCGTGCCGAGCATGGTGCTGACCGCGTCGGTCGAGACCTGACCATCGCCGCTGGCAATCGCCTGATCGGTCAGGCTTAGCGCATCGCGCAGGCTGCCGTCTGCGGCGCGAGCCAGCAGTTGCAGCGCACGCGGTTCATGGGCGATATGCTCTTCTTTGAGAATATGCTCAAGCTGATGGCGAATCTGTTCGACATCCAGCGCTTTAAGATGGAATTGCAGACAGCGCGACAGGATGGTCACCGGCAGCTTCTGCGGATCGGTGGTCGCCAGCAGAAATTTGACGTGCGCGGGCGGCTCTTCGAGCGTTTTCAGCAAGGCGTTAAAACTGTGGCGCGACAGCATGTGCACTTCGTCGATCAAATAGACCTTAAAGCGACCGCGCGCGGGCGCATACTGAACGTTATCCAGCAGATCGCGAGTATCTTCGACTTTGGTGCGTGAGGCGGCATCGATTTCAATCAAATCGACAAAACGCCCCTGCTCAATTTCCCGGCAGTTATCGCACACGCCGCACGGCGTAGCGGTGATGCCAGTTTCACAGTTTAATCCCTTCGCCAGCAAGCGGGCGATAGAGGTTTTTCCGACGCCACGGGTGCCGGAAAACAAATAAGCATGATGAATACGCCCTAACGACAAGCCGTTCGCCAGTGCCGTCAGCACATGTTCCTGGCCGACGACGTCAGCAAAGGTTTGTGGGCGCCATTTTCGGGCTAAGACCTGATAACTCATTGGCAGGCTCTGAAAGGCTGGAGGGTGGATTCACAGGAGGGTAATGCTAACACAACCTCGCAGCAACGGCGAGGTTGACACGTTATATTCGGGCGTTATCGTTGCAGTCAGTTTGGTTTCGGGCAGCGCACAGAAACCGGAGCGTACACGCAGTACGTGAGGATTTCGAGCACTGACCGGGGCCAAAATGGCAAAAAAGATAGCCCTAAATTAGTGGCCCGGGAATGGAACTAGGCTATAACAGGTCAGCCCCTGCTTTTCCAGACGCTGCTCGCCGCCCAGATCAAACAGGTTAATGATAAAGGCAGCATCGGTCACTTCGCCACCCAGACGGCGGATCAGCTTCACGGTCGCTTCAATCGTGCCACCAGTTGCCAGAAGATCGTCCACAACCAGGACTTTATCACCCGGTTTGATGGCATCAACGTGGATTTCCAGCTGATCGGTGCCGTACTCCAGCTCATAGGTCTCAGCAATAACTTCACGCGGAAGCTTACGCGGTTTGCGTACCGGAACAAAGCCGACGCCCAGCCCCAACGCTACCGGCGCGCCAAACAGGAAGCCACGCGCTTCGGTGCCAACCACTTTAGTGATCCCCGCATTTTTGTAGCGCTCAACCAGCAATTCAATGCTGAGGGCGTAGGCTTTCGGATCTTCCAGTAAACTGGTGACATCACGGAAAAGAATGCCCGGTTTTGGGTAGTCGTGGATGCTTTTGATGCTATTTTTGAGAAACTCAAGCTGCTGTGCAGTCGCGGTCATAAGTTTGTGCCTGATTAATACAGTATTACTTCACGGCGCACTATACACTTCATCCTCGACGTATCTTGAATGATTTTGTGTCTATATTAGGGCCAAGGTTACACTTGGTTAACCTTTGACCATCTGCGCCTGTGCTCGAAAACGGTCGAATTTACTGGCTGCGAGAGACAATTGCAACAGCGATTATTGCGCTTTACTGCTTTTGTTGTTTTTCATCAATCACCGGGATCCGCCACATAAAAATCAGTAAACAGGCGAGAATAACCAGCAGCAGGCCGCGTACCCACATCATATTGACCAGCCAGAGGGAAATAGCAAACGTCACCAGGATCAACAAAATAGCGCGCGGTTTTGCTCCCGGCGGCATCGCGCGATGTTTTTGCCAGTGACGCAGATACCCGCCGAACCACGAACGGTAAAGCAACCAGTCGTGAAAACGCGGCGATGAGCGGGCAAAACACCAGGCGGCCAGCAGTATAAACGGCGTCGTCGGTAACAGAGGCAATACTACGCCCAGCGTACCTAGCACTACCGCTATCCAGCCAATGATGATTAGAATAATGCGTTGCATAATATCAGTACTTAACACAGAGAATCGCTACTTTAGCATAACAGTTCTCATTTTCATCGGAGTGTTGTTGTGAAAACCGCCATGCTGTTACAGACGCTCGAAAACCAGCTTAACCGCCTGCGACAGCGTTGTGCTCCGCTGGCGCACCACACAACGCTTAGCGCCCGCTTTGACAGGCATCTGTTTCACACGCGCAGCACATTGCTGCAGGCCTGCCTGGATGAAGCTGACGATAATCTTACTGCCCTACGTCGCGCCGTTGAGCAGCAACAACTACCACAAATCACCTGGCTTGCGGAACACCTTGCCTCACAGTTAGAGGCGATTTCACGTGAAACTGCCAGTTGGTCGCTACGCGAGTGGGACAGCTCATCTCCAGGTCTGGCGCGCTGGCAGCGCAAGCGGGTCCAACATCAGGAGTTTGAACGCCGTCTGGTTGAAATGACGCGTGAACGCAAAGAGCGTCTGGCTCAGGCTACCGGCTTTGCAGAACAGCAAAAACTGCATCGTGAAGTAGAAGCATTCGAGGCGCGACTGGCGCGCTGCCGTCATGCTCTGGCAAGAATAGAAAACGTGTTGGCGCGTTTAACCCGTTAATCCCCGGAGAATTTATGTCATTAGAGAACGCCCCGGACGAGGTCAAACTAGCCGTCGATTTGATTGTTTTACTTGAGGAAAATCAGGTTGCACCTGAAACCGTACTGAAGGCGCTGGAGATTGTTAAACGGGATTACGAAAAGAAACAGCTCTCTTCTTCAAAAAACGCGCTATAGCTGAAATGCCTGATAGCGTTGCACTTACCAGGCCTACGAATGAATCGAAGCTCGCAGGCCTGATGAGTTTTTCTATTAACCTACCGAAGGCGTCGAATCATCACCTTTAATGATGTCACGCTTAACCTCGGTCACGGTGTCGCCCTTCGCGTTGTGCAGGTGCACTTCAAGCTGGTTAAAGGCGATATCAATGTCGTTTTCACGGCACAAACGATCGACCGCACGGTTCAGTTCATCAACCGTGTGACTACGATCGCGCAGTTCACGCACGTATAAACGCAGTTCATGATCCAGCGTGCTGGCGCCGAAGGCGGTAAAGAACACAGCAGGCTCCGGATCGTGCATCACTTTCGGGTGTTCCATCGCCGCCTGCAGCAGCACTTTCTTCACTTTGTCCAGATCCGAACCGTAGGCCACGCCGATGCGGATCACCAGACGCGTGGTGGTATCGGAAAGCGACCAGTTGATCAAACGCTCCGTCACAAAGGCTTTGTTCGGGATGATCACCTCTTTGCGATCGAAGTCGGTAATGGTGGTGGCACGGATACGGATCTTGCTGACCGTTCCTGAGAACGTACCGATAGTCACGGTATCGCCGATGCGGACCGGGCGTTCAAACAAAATAATCAGACCCGAAACAAAGTTACCGAAGATTTCCTGCAAACCAAAACCAAGACCAACCGACAGGGCTGCTGCCAGCCACTGTAGTTTATCCCACGAAACACCGAGCGATCCGAAGACCGTCATCGCGCCGATGGCGATGATCGCGTAGTTAAGGATCGTGGTGATCGCATACGAAGCGCCCTGACGCATCTTCAGTCGCGAGAGCACCAGCACTTCCAACAGGCCGGGTAAGTTACGGATCAGCGCCCACGCGACCATTGAGGCAATAATCGCAAACAGCAGGCTACCCATGGTGACGTCTTTCACTACTGCCGCACCCGCTTCGGTACCGTTGTAATGCCAGAGCGTAATGCTGTCGAGATAGCTGAACACGGTGATCAAATCAGACCAAATGGCCCAGAACAAGACACCAAACAGGGCAACCATCACCAGCATAGTTATACGCAGCGTTTGCTGGTTAACCTGCTCAAGCGCGATGGTCGGTTCTTCCTGCGGTTCGGCACCTTCCGCACCTTCTTTCACCAGGTTCTGACGACGCGCCAGCGCACGACGCCAGGCGATACGGCGTGCCGCGACGCTCAATCCACGCAGTACGGTCTGGTACAGCAGGTTCCAGAGAATGACCAGATAAACCGTTTCAATCCAGCGTCCCGCCAGACGCAGCGTGGTGTAGAAATAGCCGGTCGCCGTCAGCACCATTAATGCTATCGGGATAATAGACAGCACGGTAATCGTCACCAGACGCAGACCGTGCGACTCTTTATCACGCCAGCTTTCGCGGCACATTGGCCATACCAGGAAGGCGATCAGCAGCAGGTTGAGGAAAATCACCACCTGACCCAGCACATCGTCCATCAGATTGAGCGGTGACAGTTCAGCAATGACCGACCAAAAATTAAGCGGCAACAGCGCCAGGCTAATACGCACGATTTGGCGGCGCCAATGGCTAGTTTGTTTTGCTGGCATACCAAAATGACGAATTGCCACGCCATCTTTTTCCAGCACCTTCCAGCACAAACCAAACACCAGCCAGAAGACTGTCATCTTCTTACTGAACGCCCACAGTAGGTCGCTGATATTCAACTGCATGGTAAGCAGAATCAGACCTACCGCAAGGATAATCAGGCACGCCGGCAAGGCTCTGATGAGATCGATCAGAATCGCTTTTGGCGTGTTGAGCTGACTGTCATTACGCAGGTTACCCACCGCAGCGGCTAATTTCGCCTGATACTCTTTCAACCATTTCAGACGCCAGCGGATTAACCCGGCAATGAGCAGCAGCGGCAATCCCGCCAGGAACGCAATAAATACTGCGGGCCACGCTTTTTCCCAGTTCACCGTGATTTTCATCGACTTAAACTGGTCTTTAAGCGTTTGCGGGAAAGCTTTGATCCAGTCCCAGTCCATCGGACGGTTACTGTTAACCCAGAAAATCTGCTGCGTGAGGATCCCTTTCAGGTTTTTCGACACGCTCATTAACTGCTGCTGGTTAATTTGCAGATTAATCGCCATCATCAGCTGGTTGCCCAGTTGCTTATTGAGCTGATCCAACAGTTCACGACGCATATCCACAACCTGCAGTAAGGCATCATGGACTTCGCCGTTAACTTCGTTGCTGTGCCCTTCTTCCAGTTTGGCGACAAACGCATCATTCTGGAACAGCGCGTCGCGCTGCTGGTTGACCTCGAACTGCTCCAGACGCAAGTCGGCGATCCGATTGGTCATATCGGCAAGTTCATCCGCCGACGGCAGCGTTTGTTGTTGCTGATACAGAATACGCGACAGCAGCAGACTGCCTTTCAGAACGGCGATCTGTTCTTTAATGTTACGTTCGGATTGCAGCGCGCGGTCAAGCCAGTTTTTGACTTTGATATTTTGCTGCATCAGGCTGTTGCCGTTTTCGGTCGCGGCAATCAGACGCTGGCTGAGCTGATGGTTAACATCAAGCTCCTGCTTCACTAACGGATTGGACTGAATACGCTCGGCTTCATCCGGCGTGACTGCTTCCTGCGCCGTTTTTTCGGTTAACGTCAGTCGCTTGCTGTTCACCGCTTCCTGCAGGAGCTGGAGCTGATGCTCAAGGCGGTTACTGTTCGCCGTCACGTAATCACGTTGTTTTTGCAAGGTATCTTGCAAAATCGTATTACCTTCAAGGCTCTTACGCTGTTGGTCGATCTGCGCATTCAGCAGCGCCTGCTGCGCCTGTAACAGCACCTGCTGGCTGGGGCGTAAAGCACCTTCGCCTACATTAGTACCATCAAGTCGGTTGCGGATTTGCTGCATCTGCTGCGACGCGGTGTACATCGCATTTTGTACGCGCTCTGGCTGAGTCTGGAGCGACACCAGCTGGCTGTTATACGTGGCCAGATCGTTTTGCGAGCTTTGCAGGTCATCGAGCACCTGCGCGACGCGTGACTCAAGCTGTCGTAAGGAAAGCGTGCTCAGCGTTTTTCGCGTTTCGTCGTCATTGTCGACATCGCTGAGCGAATTTAGCGCATCCGTCGCCTGGCGCATTTTCTCCGGCGCCTGGGCCACTTTCTGGCGAAGCTGTACGGTCTCATCTTTCACGCGATCGATTTTATCCAGCGTGGCGATAGTATCGATGAGATCCTGTTGGACCAGCTTATCCTGCGCGGAGAGATCTTTTTGTTTACTCAGTGCGTCCAGTTGGCTCTGAATATCTGCTTTCGTCGGCAGTTCACCACTCTGTTGCGCCCGCGCAAATGCAGATGACTGGCAGGATAACAATAGAATGAAGAAAAGTATGCTAATAGCAATTACATGCTGTGAACGTTTATAGAGCTGCAACATAGTCATGAGAATGAATGTTTCTGAACCGGGAAAGTGACCGGAAATAGTCAAGCGGCAAGAATATCACGGCTGTGACCGGCAGAATAGCAGCAGGCAAAACGACCAGGAGAATTCCTGGTGCAGAATGGCAAACTAGCTTGTCTCTCCTGCCTGCAGGCGCAAGCTTGGACAAAGCAGACACATCTCCAGCAGCACCGCCACGTACTGACGAGCCTCATTCTTCAGATCAAACGATTCGGGAGCAAATAACCAGTTCTCCATGATCCCGGAAATATAGCTACGCATTAACACCGCTACACGACGTGTGTTCAGGTTTTCCGGCAACATGTTGACATCCATACAGTGGCGTAACGTTTTTTCTATACGGTCATAGTTTTCCAGACACAGGCTACGTTCGACTAACTGAACTGATGCTATTTCCCCGACAAATTCGCATTTGTGGAATATAATCTCCATCAATAAACGTCGGCGTTCTTCTGTCACGGTAGTTTCAAGAACGTAAATTAAAATTTCTCTTAATACTGATAGTGGATCGTCAGGGAATTTTGCCTGATACTCAGTCTCTAACTCATCAATGTTAGGTTTTGCTAGCTCCCAGATTTCACTGAATAAATCCGATTTGTTTTTGAAATGCCAATAGATTGCACCGCGCGTCACACCAGCGGCTTTTGCGATCTCAGCCAGCGAGGTGGATGAGACCCCTTGTTGCGAAAACATACGCAGAGCGACATCAAGAATGTGTTGTCGTGTTTCCTGTGCTTGTTGTTTGGTTTTTCGTGCCATAGGTCAGTGAATTTACAGGCGTTAGATTTACATACATTTGTGAATGTATGTACCATAGCACGACGATAATATAAACGCAGCAATGGGTTTATGGGCTTTAAGCCATTGATCAATTTGAAATCGGACACTCGAGGTTTACATATGAACAAAAACAGAGGGTTAACGCCTCTGGCAGTCGTTCTGATGCTCTCAGGCAGCTTAGCGCTAACAGGATGTGACGACAAACAGGCCCAGCAAGGGGGCCAGCAAATGCCAGAGGTTGGAGTTGTTACGCTCAAAACTGAACCTCTACAGATCACAACCGAACTTCCGGGTCGCACCAGTGCGTTTCGTATTGCTGAAGTTCGTCCTCAGGTTAGCGGGATTATCCTGAAACGTAATTTCACGGAAGGTGGTGACATCGAAGCGGGTGTATCTCTCTATCAGATTGATCCTGCTACTTACCAGGCCGCTTATGAAAGTGCAAAAGGCGATCTGGCCAAAGCACAAGCCGCAGCAAATATTGCTCAACTGACGGTGAAACGTTATCAGAAACTGTTGGGTACTAAGTACATCAGCCAACAGGACTACGATAGCGCGTTGGCTGACGCACAGCAGGCAAACGCCGCCGTTGTTGCCGCGAAAGCTGCGGTAGAAACTGCACGCATCAATCTGGCTTACACCAAAGTGACGTCACCGATCAGCGGTCGCATTGGTAAATCATCCGTTACGGAAGGCGCTCTGGTGCAAAACGGTCAGGCGACCGCACTGGCGACCGTTCAGCAGTTGGATCCCATCTATGTAGACGTGACGCAGTCAAGCAACGACTTCCTGCGCCTGAAACAAGAGCTGGCCAACGGCACGCTGAAGCAAGAGAACGGTAAAGCGAAAGTCGAACTGGTGACCAATGACGGCATTAAATACCCGCAGTCCGGTACGCTGGAATTTTCTGATGTGACGGTAGATCAAACCACTGGGTCGATTACGTTACGCGCAATTTTCCCGAACCCGGATCATACCTTACTGCCGGGTATGTTCGTCCGCGCACGTCTGGAAGAAGGGATTAACCCAACAGCATTACTGGTTCCACAGCAAGGCGTTACCCGCACACCGCGTGGCGATGCCAGTGCATTGGTTATCGGTGCAGACAACAAAGTTGAAACTCGTCAAATTGTCGCCGCACAAGCGATTGGCGACAAATGGTTAGTCACTGATGGACTTAAGCCGGGCGACCGCGTGATTGTTACTGGGCTGCAGAAAGTACGTCCTGGCGCGCAGGTAAAAGCGCAGGAAATCACCGCTGAAAACAACCAGCAAGGCCAAAGCGGTAGCCAGCCTGAACAGTCCAAGTCTTAACTTAAACAGGAGCCGTTAAGACATGCCTAATTTCTTTATCGATCGCCCAATATTTGCGTGGGTGATCGCCATTATCATCATGTTGGCAGGGGGGCTCGCGATCCTCAAATTGCCGGTAGCGCAATATCCGACTATTGCACCGCCAGCAGTGACGATCTCCGCGACCTATCCTGGCGCTGATGCCAAAACAGTACAGGATACTGTTACGCAGGTTATCGAACAGAATATGAACGGTATCGATAACCTGATGTACATGTCCTCAAACAGTGACTCCACGGGTACCGTGCAGATCACCCTGACCTTCCAGTCTGGTACTGATGCGGATATCGCACAGGTACAGGTGCAGAACAAACTGCAGCTGGCCATGCCGTTGCTGCCTCAGGAAGTACAGCAGCAAGGGGTTAGCGTTGAGAAGTCATCCAGCAGCTTCCTGATGGTTGTTGGTGTTATCAACACCAACGGCACCATGACGCAGGAGGATATTTCCGACTACGTTGGCGCCAACATGAAGGATGCCATTAGCCGTACTTCAGGGGTGGGCGACGTTCAGCTGTTTGGTTCTCAGTACGCGATGCGTATCTGGATGGATCCGAACAAACTGAACAACTTCCAGCTGACACCGGTTGATGTAATCAGCGCCATCAAAGCGCAGAACGCCCAGGTTGCAGCCGGTCAGTTAGGTGGTACGCCGCCGGTGAAAGGTCAGCAGCTTAACGCATCGATCATTGCGCAAACCCGTCTGACCTCCGCTGATGAGTTCGGCAAAATCCTGCTGAAAGTGAATCAGGATGGTTCACAGGTTCGTCTGCGTGACGTAGCGAAAGTGGAACTGGGCGGTGAGAACTACGACATCATTGCGAAGTTCAACGGTAAACCGGCATCCGGTCTGGGTATCAAGCTGGCAACAGGTGCTAACGCCCTGGACACCGCAAACGCTATCCGCGAAGAACTGAAGAAGATGGAGCCGTTCTTCCCGTCAGGTCTGAAGATCGTTTACCCGTATGACACCACGCCGTTCGTGAAAATTTCTATTCACGAAGTAGTGAAAACGCTGGCAGAAGCAATCATCCTCGTGTTCCTGGTAATGTATCTGTTCCTGCAGAACTTCCGCGCGACGCTGATTCCGACTATCGCCGTGCCGGTGGTACTCTTGGGTACGTTTGCCGTCCTGGCGATTTTCGGCTTCTCAATAAATACCCTGACGATGTTCGGGATGGTGCTCGCCATCGGCCTGCTGGTGGATGACGCCATCGTTGTGGTCGAGAACGTTGAACGTGTAATGGCTGAGGAAGGACTACCGCCGAAGGAAGCAACGCGAAAATCGATGGGCCAGATTCAGGGCGCATTGGTGGGTATCGCGATGGTGCTGTCAGCGGTATTTATCCCAATGGCGTTCTTCGGTGGGTCGACCGGTGCAATTTACCGTCAGTTCTCCATCACCATTGTTTCCGCGATGGCGCTGTCTGTACTGGTGGCATTGATTCTGACCCCTGCCCTGTGTGCGACCATGCTCAAACCGATTGCTAAAGGCGATCACGGAGAAGGCAAAAAAGGCTTCTTCGGCTGGTTTAACCGCATGTTCGATAAGAGCACGCATCATTACACCGATAGCGTGGGCGGTATTCTGCGCAGCACCGGTCGTTATCTGGCGCTGTATCTGATTATCGTTGTGGGCATGGCCTATCTGTTCGTTCGTCTGCCAAGTTCGTTCCTGCCAGATGAAGACCAGGGGGTATTCCTGTCTATGGCTCAGCTGCCAGCGGGTGCGACGCAAGAGCGTACCCAGAAGGTACTGGACGAAATGACGGATTACTACCTGACCAAGGAAAAAGCGAACGTTGAATCGGTGTTTGCCGTTAACGGTTTCGGTTTTGCTGGTCGTGGTCAGAACACCGGCATCGCGTTCGTTTCTTTGAAAGACTGGAGCGAACGTCCTGGCGAAGAGAACAAGGTTGAAGCGATTACTCAGCGTGCAATGGGCGCATTCTCGCAGATTAAAGACGCGATGGTCTTTGCCTTTAACCTGCCAGCGATTGTGGAGTTAGGGACCGCAACCGGTTTTGACTTCCAGTTGATTGACCAGGCGGGTCTGGGCCATGAGAAGCTGACTCAGGCGCGTAACCAACTGTTTGGTGAAGTCGCGAAGCATCCTGATCTGTTGGTCGGTGTTCGTCCTAACGGTCTGGAAGATACGCCGCAGTTCAAGATCGATATCGATCAGGAAAAAGCGCAGGCTCTGGGCGTTTCCATTAGTGATATTAATACAACGCTGGGTGCAGCATGGGGTGGAAGCTACGTGAATGACTTCATCGACCGTGGTCGTGTGAAGAAAGTTTACGTCATGTCTGAAGCGAAATACCGTATGTTGCCAGAAGATATTGGCAACTGGTATGTCCGCGGTAGCGATGGACAGATGGTACCGTTCTCCGCCTTCTCAACCTCACGTTGGGAATACGGTTCGCCGCGTCTGGAACGCTATAACGGTTTGCCTTCCATGGAAATCTTAGGCCAGGCCGCTCCGGGTAAAAGTACCGGTGAAGCCATGGCGATGATGGAGCAACTGGCCAGCAAACTGCCATCCGGTATCGGTTATGACTGGACCGGTATGTCCTACCAGGAACGACTGTCCGGCAACCAGGCTCCTGCCTTGTATGCCATTTCACTGATCGTCGTATTCTTGTGTCTGGCAGCGTTGTACGAGAGCTGGTCAATTCCGTTCTCCGTAATGCTGGTTGTACCGCTGGGTGTTATCGGTGCATTGCTGGCAGCAACGTTCCGCGGCCTGACCAACGACGTTTACTTCCAGGTAGGCCTGCTTACAACCATTGGGTTGTCGGCGAAGAACGCGATACTTATCGTCGAATTCGCCAAAGACTTGATGGATAAAGAGGGTAAAGGTCTGATAGAGGCGACGCTGGACGCAGTACGCATGCGTTTACGTCCAATCCTGATGACGTCACTGGCCTTTATTCTGGGCGTAATGCCGCTGGTCATCAGCTCCGGCGCAGGCTCCGGTGCGCAGAACGCCGTTGGTACTGGCGTAATGGGTGGGATGGTGACGGCAACCGTGTTGGCGATCTTCTTTGTTCCGGTGTTCTTTGTGGTGGTACGCCGCCGCTTTAGCCGCAAAAATGAAGATATTGAGCATAGCCACTCAGTAGAGCATCATTGATACATCTCTAAAGATAAGGCCGCGCAAGCGGCCTTTTTTCTGGAAAAATCATAAAAATCACTTATTGCCATTCCGTTTATTTTCTATCGGGTAAATAAGCGATATAATCCTTGCAGCCTTAAAGGCTATTCTTAAAAAAACAGCGAGAGTTCTTATTTACTTTAATAAATATTAAGATTAATCCTATCCACTGGTTTTCATTGTCGGTTGTTGCCTTTCGTTGCTAAACCTAAACAAGATAACCCGATGATTGCCCGAAGAATAAAGAAACTGTCCCATTTCGAATTGCGGCATTTATCTGTTAAAATGTAAAAATGACGTAGCATCATAATTTTACATAATTGTAATTTTTCGTGATATGACGATGAAATCTTTTTTAGAGTAGATTATAGTTAAATCATCAGGAGTCGCGGGCAACTTCCAGGTAGTTGTTGTATCCATCCCGAAAGGTGTTCGGTTAGTTTAAGCCACTAAGAAGGGGATGCGTTATGGATGAATACTCACCCAAAAGACATGATATCGCGCAGCTTAAATTTCTCTGCGAAACTCTGTATCATGACTGTCTTGCAAACCTTGAACAAAGTAACCATGGCTGGGTTAATGACCCTACCTCTGCAACCAGCTTGCAGCTCAATGAACTGATAGAGCATATTGCAACCTTCGCACTTAATTATAAAATTAAGTACAATGAGGACAATAAGCTGATCGCGCAGATAGATGAATACCTGGATGACACTTTTATGTTGTTCAGCAGTTATGGTATTAATACGCAGGATCTGCAGAAATGGCGGAAGTCAGGTAATCGACTGTTTCGCTGTTTTGTCAATGCCACCAGGGCTAATCCTGTTAGTTTGTCTTGTTAAAAATTATTACAATCATAGGTAAGAGTTATGTCCGATAAACCATTAACTAAAACAGATTATTTGATGCGCCTGCGACGTTGCCAGACAATTGATACGCTAGAGCGCGTTATTGAAAAAAATAAATATGAATTGTCCGACAACGAACTGGCTGTATTTTACTCAGCAGCAGATCATCGCCTTGCTGAATTGACCATGAATAAGCTTTACGACAAGATCCCAACTTCTGTTTGGAAATTCATTCGCTAATTGCACTCAAGGTTAAGTCAGGTATAGCGGCACAGTTGTCTGGCTAACCATTTTCGTATTTACAATGGTTATTTAATTCAAATCACGTGACTATGATCACAGCAAAGAAGCGGGAACGTTCCCCTTGCTTGCATTACGTTTTACTGTGCTGAAATAACCTTCAGTACACAGGGAAATCGTAATGCGTAATGAAAAGCAAAAAATGATCGCCGGCGAATACTATCGCCCGGCAGATGAAACGCTGCGCAGTGACCGACTACGCGCTCGTCAATTGATCCATCGCTACAATCTCACCGCTCCCGATGAAAAAAATGAGCGTCAGGCAATCCTGCATGATCTGTTAGGTCAGAGTGAGGGTGCCTATATTGAACCCTCTTTCCGGTGTGATTACGGTTATAACATCTATCTTGGTAAAGACTTTTACGCTAATTTCGAATGCGTTATGCTCGACGTCTGTCCAATTCATATTGGCGACAACTGCATGCTGGCACCTGGCGTTCATATCTATACCGCGACCCATCCGCTGGATGCTACCGAGCGCAACAGTGGCCTTGAGTTCGGAAAGCCCGTGACTATCGGCAATAATGTCTGGATAGGTGGCCGTGCAGTGATCAATCCTGGCGTCACGCTGGGCGATAACGTGGTTGTGGCATCAGGCGCAGTAGTCACTAAAAGCGTTCCAGCAAACACCGTGGTTGGGGGCAATCCCGCAAGGATCATCAAAACGCTGTGATCTTAAATGTAACTGTTATGCTAAATTGCGGTTAATCTGTTACTTTCTTAAAAGGGTATCCCCTTTTAAAATAGGGCGATCCCTCCTGAATTTTGCAGATATCATGAAGGCAAGAGATGACAGAAATACAGCGCCTGCTTACTGAAACAATCGACGACTTAAATATTCGCGAGAAGCGCGACAACAAACCGCGCTTTAGCATCAGCTTTATTCGCAAACACCCTGGGCTGTTTATCGGCATGTATGTTGCCTGGTTTGCCACGCTGGCGGTGATGCTACAGTCAGAAACGTTAGTCGATTCAGTATGGCTGCTGGTGGTGCTGTTCGTTGTACTCAACGGCTTTTTCTTTTTCGACGTTGCGCCACGGTACCGCTTTGAAGATATCGACGTTCTGGATTTTAGAGTTTGCTATAACGGAGAATGGTACAACACGCGCTTTGTCCCCTCCTCACTCATCGATACTATCCTGCACTCACCGTCCGTGGATAGCGAACATAAAGCACAGCTGCAAAAGATGATATCGCGCAAAGGCGAACTCTCGTTTTACGATGTCTTTACGCTTACCCGCGCCCAGACCACCCAGTAACGGTATCTCAACGCAGATAAAAAAGTGCGTTCCAGCCCAGGCAACGCACTTTAATCCCTGAAATGCTGGCAAAGAAACTAACGTCTCTTTTTACGCCCCTGTACTGCTTTAAAGCGCGGATTCGTTTTGCAGATAACGTACAAACGCCCTTTGCGTTTTACTATCTGGCAGTCAGGATGGCGCTGTTTTGCGCTGCGAAGTGAATTGAGTACCTGCATTTTAACCCCGCTTAACGCCAATAAAATGACCAAAACGTTTTTGGAAACGTGCTGCACTACCTTCATTATCAAAGGTTTTTTGTTTCCCGGTATAATACGGATGCGATTTAGAAGAGATATCGAGGGTCACGTACGGGTACATTTCCCCCTCAAACTCAATTTCACGCTCAGTCTTAATGGTCGAACCGACCTTAAAGAATTCATTGGCACTGGTATCGTGAAACACCACAGTACGGTAAAAAGGATGAATATCCGGTTTCATGGCAACCTCAATTTGTTACGTTATAACGTAACCAACAAAATACACCACTCTTGTACAAACCACAATCTGATTTACGCTACAGGGAGTTAAACGGGATGATAAGTGGCCGTAAATATATGATGTCAATCGAATAGCTTTTCGGGGTTTCGGATATACTTTCCCTACGCTGTGTAAATAAGGATATCACTGTGACAACACGACATCTGATAAGCCTGGTGACTGGGGTACTGTTCCTTTCCATCCTCGCGCCTGTAGGTTTAAGCCTGTGGCTTGCACATCGTCAGGTCGAAACGAAATTTATCGATGAACTCGACATGTTCTCAACACGAGTCGCATTACGTACGGAACGCGTAGGCGAGCAGGCGAAAAAAGCATTACGCCATATTGAAGCATTTCAGGGGGTGCCTTGTAGTGATGAGCATCTGCTGGAAATGCGTCGTTTGTCATATAGCTATCGCTATATTCAGGAAGTGCTGTACCTCAAAGATAACGTTCCGCAATGCTCATCTCTGGAAAAAAGAAGCCAGGCAGACGCATTACCACCCGCAATGAAAGTCACTCCTGATGGATATCGCGCATGGCTTACCACGCAAAATGATTTGGGCATCAAGCGCTTTATGGCAGCATTAGGGAGCGAACATTATATTGTGATGGTCGATCCGGGTTCTTTCATTGACGTCATCCCGTTTGGCTCATGGCCGATTGAAGTGACTATCATTGGCACCATGCGCAACGTCGTGGTTGCCAGTAGCGCCGATCTGCCATCGGACGTTTTGCAGCATATACAGCAAGAACGATCGATTACCCATTTTAACAAAGATGGCAGCATTTATAACGCCCGCCCCTTTCCTGAGTTGGGCATCACGATCGTAACCTGGGCGTCTACCCTGCCATTGCAAAAAACCTGGCACCGGCAGGCACTGATCTGGCTCCCGGCAGGCATTCTTATCGGCTTGCTCACCGCCGCCTTTATTTTGCGTATTTTGCGCCGCTTACAGTCGCCCCATCATCAGTTGCAGGACGCTATCCAGCATCGGGACATCAAAGTCCACTATCAACCAATTATCTCGCTCAAAACGGGGAAAGTGGTTGGGGCGGAGGCGCTGGCTCGCTGGCAGCAGGCCGATGGGAGTTATCTGTCACCTGAAATTTTCGTCGCGCTGGCGCATGAAACCGGGCTGACAGAGTCCCTCACCCGGTTGATTATTGAAAGCGTATTTGAAGATTTAGGCAAATGGCTGCGTCAGCATCCTGAGCAGCATATATCCATCAACCTTGAGTCAGCCGATCTGTCCTCCGAAACGCTTCCAGCCCTGTTAAGCCAGAAGGTGAACCACTGGCAACTTAAGCCTGCGCAAATCGCGCTGGAGCTAACTGAACGCGAATTTGCTGACCCAAAAAACAGCGCGCCGTTTATTGCCAAATACCGTCAGGCGGGTCATTCAATCTATATTGATGACTTTGGTACCGGCTATTCCAGCCTGAGTTATTTGCAGGATCTGGATGTAGACATCCTGAAGATAGACAAATCGTTCGTCGATGCACTGGAGTACAACAACGTCACGCCGCATATCATCGAGATAGCAAAAGCGCTGAAACTTGAGATGGTGGCGGAAGGTATCGAAACCGAGAATCAGGAAACCTGGCTACGCAAGCACGGAGTGCAGTACGGTCAAGGCTGGCTTTACAGCAAAGCGCTGCCGAAAACGGAATTTATACTGTGGGCAGAAAAACGGCTTTAACATGGCTGTTGATGTTGAGATGGCTGGCGGCACGCCGCACAGCCAGTCACATCACTCTTCCATAATGGGCGCAAATCCACCGTAGATCATTCGCTTGCCATCAAATGGCATAGATTCACCGAATTCCTTCATACGGGGATCGGACATCATCTTCTGATTCGCCGCGTCGCGGACCTCTTTGGAAGGGTATTCAATCCAGCTGAATACCACTTCTTCATGATCCTGCGCTTTCACAGCCATGCGAAAATCGGTCAATTTGCCGTCGGGGACATCATCTGCCCAGCACTCCACCACGCGCAATGCACCGAATTCCTTGAAAAGCGGAGCTGCTTTTGCCGCCATCGCAATGTACGCCTCCTTGTTTTCAGCGGGTACGGCAACCACAAAGCCATCAACATACTTCATGAGAAAAACCTCCGAAGTGTACTGCGCGGCAAGCCGATTCCGGCCGCGTCAGTCGAGGTTAAGTTTAGTCGCCAGCAGGCGATCGCGCCCCAGGCGTATTCTTGATGCGAATACGTGCCTGCGGCTGATGGCGAAACCACGGCAAGCAAAGCTGAATGAGCGGTCCGATAGCCAAGGCATACAGCACCGTACCAACCCCCACTGTTCCTCCCAGCAACCAACCGATAAGCAGCACCGACACTTCAATTGCGGTTCGAATTCGTCGTACTGGCCAGCCGGTACGTGCGTGGATACCGGTCATCAGACCATCACGCGGACCGGCGCCAAAACCGGCACCAATGTACAGGCTGGTTGCTAACGCATTCAAGATCACCGCTGACACCAACAGCCCGCTGCGCGCCAGCAGGGATTCAAATCCCGGAATCACCAGCAGCGCGGCATCTGCCGCCAGCCCGATCATAATCACGTTGCTCAACGTGCCAAACCCTGGACGCTGGCGCAGCGGTATCCACGCCAGCAGTACCAACACACCCACGGCAATAATCACCACGCCGATATTCATCGACAATAAATTGGCCACGCCCAGGTGAAATACGTTCCACGGATCGGCCCCTAAATCGGCACGGACAAACATCGCCGTCGACACACCGTACAGCGTCAGCCCGATAAACAGCTGAAGTAAACGACGCAGCATGCTTTTCCCCTCTCACTCTCAGATAACTTTCATCATCACCGCAATTGGCACTATGATTAATGTCCAGTTTTCAAAAAGTGGACTGCTATGTCATCACGCCGTTACGGAAGCCAGTCTTTGCAGCGCCTGCTCGGACACTGGCAGGAAAACCCCTCACGAACGCCCATCTGGCGACAGCTGGCAGAAGCGTTACGTCTGCTGATCCTTGATGGTCGACTGGCGCTGGATAGTCGCTTACCCGGCGAACGCGAGCTCGCTGCCGTTCTGCAAGTGAGCCGAACCACCGTCGCCAGCGCCATGGCGCAACTGCGTGAAGAGGGATATCTGGAAAGCCGTCATGGGAGCGGCTCACGGGTGATCCTGCCGGAACACATTCGTCATGTGCCTACACGAACCAGTACCGGTACAGCGCTGGATTTGTCCACGGCGGCGCTGAGTGCCGGTCCCGAAATTCACCATGCTTACCAACAAGCGCTGTTTGCGATGCCGCAGCATTTGCTGAGTTCCGGGTATCTACCACAGGGACTGGCGGTTTTGCGTGAATCCATCGCCCGGCATTATTGCGAACGCGGACTCCCGACGCAGCCCGATGAGATTATGGTCGTGAACGGCGCGGTCAGTGGCCTGGCGCTGATCCTGCGTTTACTCACCGGCCCTGGCGATCGCGTGGTGGTCGATCATCCCACGTATCCGCTGGCGATTGCCGCGATTCAAGGTGCATCATGTCGTCCCGTCGGTGTGTCGCTGCCCGAACACGGTTGGGATACGGCAGGTCTGGTCGCCACCATCGCGCAAACCGCACCGAGAATGGCCTATCTGATGCCGGACTTTCACAATCCGACCGGGCGTTGCATGGACGCTGCAACTCGCCAGGTCGTGGCAGATATTGCTGAAAGGACCCGCACCACGCTGGTGATTGATGAGACCATGGTGAACCTGTGGTATGACGCCCCGCCACCACCGCCGCTTGCCGCATTCAACCGCGATGCGCCGATCATCCTGCTGGGATCTGCCGGGAAAAGCTTTTGGGGAGGATTACGTCTGGGCTGGATTCGGGCGTCGGCGCGAACCATTGCGGCGCTGGTACAAACTCGCGACACCTTCGATTTAGGCTCCCCGGTGCTTGAACAACTCGCCACCAGCTGGCTGCTGGATAATGCCGCCGACTTTCTTCCTGACAGAAGACGGCTACTCACATCGCAGCGAGATCTGTGCTCGGATCTGATGAACGCACATTTCCCGGAGTGGCAGTTTACCCAGCCACAGGGAGGACTCTCTTTTTGGGTTGAACTGCCCGATACGCTGGCAACGCTATTCGCTACGCGCGCCGAAATCGCAGGCATTCAGTTGGGAACCGGTACGCGTTTCGGTCTTGATGGTGCATTTGACCGCTTTTTGCGTATGCCCTTCACATTACCGGATGACACAACGCGTGCCGCCTTCCGGGTGTTGCAACCCATTTGGGATAACCTGCGTTTGCAGGCCAGCAGCGGGAAAATACGTAAAATAATCTAAACGACGAGTCAAAGGACTCGTCCTTGAATGCCGTGATGGACGAGGATGTCCCGGCAATATTACCGCTGAGGAGGAACCGGAAAACCCTTCAGAGAAATCACGAAATTCTCACCGTCTTTCTTAATTTTTGCCCCGGCATCACACCAGTCGGAGGCAATACGGAAGAACTCATCGCTGCCGACGTTCCAGCTCAGACGAACATGTTTCACATAACCGGAACGCAGCATTTCACAGGCTTCGCCATAATTACAGGCGGTTGAGAGCGGTTGTTGTTTCATTTTTTCTTCTTCAGTAGTCTTCGCAATGCTTTGATTTCTTTAGGAGTCAGTGCTTCAACCACGGATTCTTCCGTATGCTGGCTATCGATATCCTCAGCGGAGACTCCCGCCTCTTCAACGGCGGAAAACGCGATCAGCAGTAGTTTTTCCGTCGCGATACTTAAATTTTCACTATGCACTTCAGCGTAATGGCGAAGCTTTTCTTTTAGCGCCTCATCAATTTTGACATTCAATACAGCGGTCGACATCGTAGAAAATCCTTGTGGTCAGCCAAAACACACCGAATGTAAGACCCCTGTCGTTACAGTGCGATGGCGGCGGCAAAAGCATCAAATAACATCCCCGAAACACATTGACAGCATTTGATGACATTAAAATGACAATACGATGACAAAGAAAAGAAGATAAGCAGAAGGAAAATTGCCGGACGGCAGAATTGGGTGGGGGCCCTGCCAGCTACATCCCGGCACACACGTCATCTGCCTTGGCTGCTTCCTTCCGGACCTGACCTGGTAAACAGAGTAGTGTTGCGGGAGAACCAACAGAGCCCCCATTGAGAGCGTTGTTAACCAACGCGCAGGCGCATTATCACTGCTGCACCCTGTAATTGCAACCCATCCAGCATCGGATGCTGTTTTCTTGTGCAATGCGGCTTCACTCCTTCGCCGTTCAGCATTATGCTGGAGGATTAGCGCAGGAATAAATGATGGATATACAAGACACTTTCCCCCAACGCGTCTGGCAAATCGTCGCGTCAATCCCCGAAGGTTTCGTCACCACCTATGGCGATGTTGCCAGGCTTGCCGGTTCGCCGCGTGCTGCGCGCCAGGTAGGCGGCGTGCTTAAGCGTCTCCCCGAAGGCAGCACTTTGCCCTGGCATCGGGTGGTTAATCGTCATGGTGCCATTTCGCTGACAGGCCCGGACCTGCAACGGCAGCGCCAGGCGTTGCTGGCTGAAGGAGTAGTGGTTTCAGGAAGCGGACAGATCGATTTACAGCGCTATCGCTGGGTGTACTAACCCTCTCTGGGCGGAGAGGGTTACGACTGCCTTAGTACTGTGTGGGAGCAGGGACGGCAGAAGACGGATTCACCTGGGTTGGTGACGTTGACGGCACCGTGGTGGCAGCCCCACCGCTCGCCTGAACCGGTACTGCCGTTTGCTGTACAGGGACCAGCGTCAGGTCAGCTTTTGTCCCCCCCTGATTAATGACCGTCTGCACGGTATCAGTAATGAAGACCAGTTTGTCATTAACCGTAATTGCCGCACTTAGCAGAATACGGGCGTTAGGTTGAATATCAGCCGGGTTAAACGGTAATACGAAGCTGAATGGCGCCTGTTTACCCTCAGTACGGACCGCTTTTTGCGACAGCACTTTTGACGGTGCATCGGCCAGTGAAGCATCTGACAGCGTTACGGTCAGCACCGCATCAGGTGGCAAGGCCACTTTCTGGCGGATCCATACTGTACCGGAGACATTAGGCTGCTGAATTTTAGACTGTGTGTCAGCAATTGACGTATTAGGGCTTGGCGCAGGTGTCTGAATATCCGCGCTTTTATCGGCGCAGGCTGCCAGAGCGACCGCAACCGCTAAACCACTTACCATGTGCACGAGTTTCATTAAATTCTCCTTTTCATCTATGCACCAGCGAGAACTTTCCTCGCCAGAAGAGTGGTTAACAAAAACATAACGTGACTAAGTGTGGCACAAGATAGCTGTTTTTGCCTGTAATAGGCCTTTAATTCAGACAATTGCACCCATCGGACCACTTTCAAAATTGCGTTATACTCTGCCTACCTCGCTGCGAGAACGATATAACCTGGAGAGCACGTATGAGTCTGGCGCTGAAAAATTTGCTGACATTGTTAAATCTGGAAAAAATTGAAGAAGGACTCTTTCGGGGCCAAAGTGAAGACTTAGGGTTACGTCAGGTTTTTGGGGGACAGGTTGTCGGTCAGGCGCTGTATGCCGCAAAGGAAACCGTACCAGAAGAGCGTCTGGTCCATTCCTTTCACAGCTACTTTTTACGCCCCGGCGATAGCCAAAAGCCCATCATCTATGATGTAGAAGTCCTGCGTGATGGTAACAGCTTCAGCGCGCGCCGCGTTGCCGCAATCCAGAATGGTAAACCTATTTTTTACATGACAGCCTCTTTCCAGGCGCCGGAAGACGGATTTGAACATCAGAAAACCATGCCGGATGCGCCGAGTCCCGATGAGCTTAAATCAGAAACAGAAATTGCCCGCTCAGTGGCGCATTTGCTGCCGCCGCTGTTGAAAGAAAAATTTATCAACGATCGTCCATTGGAAGTGCGTCCGGTTGAATTTCATAACCCCTTAAAAGGTCACGTCGCACCTCCGGCGCGCCAGGTTTGGATCCGCGCAAACGGCGAGCTGCAGGACGATCTGCGCGTCCATCAATATCTGCTGGGTTATGCTTCAGACCTGAACTTCCTGCCTGTTGCGCTGCAGCCGTACGGAATTGGTTTCCTGGAAAAAGGGATTCAGATCGCCACCATTGACCACTCCATGTGGTTCCATCGTCCGTTCAATATCAATGAGTGGTTGTTGTATAACGTCGAGAGTACTTCGGCCTCCGGTGCCCGGGGTTTTGTACGCGGGGAGTTTTATACGCAGGACGGCGTGCTGGTCGCCTCTACCGTGCAGGAAGGGGTAATGCGTAATCGTAATTGAGAATTACCGGATGGCGGCGCAAAAGCGTTGCCATCCGGCAGATTGAAACATCAAGCGTTGTAAGCGTTCTCGCCGTGGCTGTTCACATCCAGACCTTCGCGTTCCTGCTCTTCCGGTACACGCAGACCCACCGTCATATCCGCCAGCTTATAGCCAATGAAAGCCACCACACCGGACCAGACGATGGTAATCGCCACGCTTTCCAGTTGCACCAGCAGCTGATGCCCCATGGTCACGCCCTCGGCAAAGCCCACGCCGCCCAGAGAGCTGGCAGCGAACACCCCGGTCAGGATGCAGCCGACAATGCCGCACACGCCGTGCACGCCAAACACATCACACGGATCGTCCACGCGCAGAATACGCTTCAGGATGGTCACACCCCACAGGCCAGCCAGTCCCGCAACGACACCAATAATCAACGCGCCGCCGACACCAATATAGCCACATGCCGGTGTTACCCCCACCAGACCCGCAATAGCGCCAGAACACGCGCCCAGCAGGGACGGTTTGCCACGCAGCGCCCATTCACCGAAGATCCATCCGAGGATGGCTGCGGCGGTGGCGACCACCGTATTGACGAAGGCCAGTGCAGCAATCTCATTCGCCGTTCCCGCTGAACCGGCGTTAAAGCCAAACCAACCAATATAGAGAATAGCGGTACCGGTGAAGACCATCGGCAGGTTATGCGGTTTAAAGGCTTCTTTGCCAAAACCGACGCGTTTGCCAATCAGATACGCCCCAACCAGACCGGCAATCGCCGCGTTGATATGCACGACTGTTCCGCCGGCAAAATCCAACGCACCGTGGGAAGCCAGCAAGCCGCCGCCCCAGACCATATGGGCAATCGGTATATACGACAACGTTAACCATACCACTACAAAAATCAGCACTGCAGAGAAGCGAATACGTTCAGCCAGCGCCCCAACAATCAGCCCAACGGTGATGCAGGCGAAAGAACCCTGAAAAGCAACGTGAATGTACTGGTAGAAGCTCCCCGTGACCGCCGTCAGCGCGATGTTCTTCAGCAATACCCAGTTGAAGTTGCCGAAGAAATTATTCCCTTCGCCAAAGGCCAGTGAGTAGCCATAAACCACCCATAGAATACAAACCAGAGCGAATGTCACCGTCACCTGAGTCAGCATCGACAGCACGTTCTTACCGCGAATCAAACCGCCGTAGAACAACGCAATGCCAGGGATAGTCATAAACAGCACCAGCGCGGTACAGATCATCATAAAAGCGTTATCTGCTTTATCCGCAACCGCCGGTGCCGCCATTGCCAGTCCCGGCAGTAGCGCCAGTGAAGCAATACCTGTTTTCATCGTTGCTATCTTCATTTTTTGGTTTCCTATCACTGTGTGCCAGAAGTTACAGTGCGGCTTCGTCGGCTTCGCCGGTACGAATACGAATCACACGTTGCAGCTCGGCGACGAAGATTTTGCCGTCGCCAATTTTTCCGGTGTATGCCGCTTTACTGATGACATCAATCACGCCATCCAGTTGGTCGTCGGCAATCGCCACATCAATCTTCACCTTTGGCAGAAAATTGACGCTATATTCAGCCCCACGGTACAGCTCAGCATGACCTTTCTGTCGGCCAAAGCCCTTCACTTCGGTGACGGTCAGCCCCTGAATACCAATAGACGACAGTGCTTCACGGACGTCTTCCAGTTTGAACGGTTTGATTACCACGGTAACCAGCTTCATAGATCCCCTCCAGTCAGAATTCAGTAGTGGCTGCAGATACACGAGAGGAATATTGCAAGGGGTGTGCCAGGAATGAAAAACGCGGAATAATTCAGGCTTGCAGGGTATTGCTGGGGGAGAAAAAGAAAAAACGCACTATGACGGTGCATAGTGCGTTACATTTTTGCACCAGATTGTTGATTGCCGGATGGCGGCGTAAACGCCTTATCCGGCCTACAAAACCGCGTTGACCGTAGGCCTGATAAGCGCAGCGCCATCAGGCGATAACCGAATCCTCATGTGCGCTGGCCGCCAGCTCTTCACCCGCCAGTTGCAGCTGATACATCTGCCAGTAACGGCCTTGCGCCGCCAGTAGTTGCTGGTGCGTACCACGCTCAACCGCCTGCCCGCGATGCAGCACCAGAATGGTATCCGCATCGACAATCGTCGATAACCGATGTGCAATCACTACCAACGTGGTGTGTTCACGTACCGCCGCCAGCGCGTGCTGAATGGCCTGTTCAGTACCGGAATCAATACTGGCCGTGGCTTCATCGAGGATCAGTACCTGCGGCGTTTCCACCAATACCCGCGCCAGCGCCAGCAGCTGTTTCTGCCCAACGGAGAGATTATTGCCCTGCTCGCCCAGCCGGGTATGGATCCCCTCGCTCAGCCCCCGCGCCAGTGCTGCCAGTTGCACAGTCTCCAGAGCCTGCCATACCCGCTCTTCTGAGATATCACGACCCAGCGTGACGTTTGCCAGGAAGGTATCCGCCATCACCACCGGATCCTGCTGCACCATCGCGATGCCCTGACGTAACGCACTGTGGCTCAGAGAAGACAGCGGACGTCCGTCAAGGCGGATTTCGCCCTGCGTCAACGGGTAGTAACCCATCAGCAGACTGGCCAGCGTACTTTTGCCGCTACCGGTGTGTCCGACCAAGGCTACAAAGCTGCGAGAAGGCACGGACAGACTGATATTTTGCAGCACCAGATTGTCGTCACGATAGGCAAATGAAACGTTATCCACCTCAATGACCCCGCTCTTCAGCGGTCGATCATCGTCACCATAGCGCTGACGAGGCCCGTCCATCAGTTCGAACACTCGCTCGCCGGCGACAACCGCCTGCTGCAGCATGGATTGCTGGGTGGTCAGCTCGATCAGCGGCTCGTTCAAACGACCGAGGTAGCTGATAAACGCGTACAGCACGCCAACCTCAATGGAGCTGCCAGAGGTAAAGCTGAACAGCATCAGCAAACCGCAGAGGATCAGCGCCGAGAAAAGGCTCAGCAGCGGGCGCAGCAAAAAGCCATCCAGTCGCAGGGTTTGCATACGCGCCATATAGTGCGAGCGGCTGGCCTCCCCCATTCTCTCGCCAAATCGCGCCTGCTGGCGGAACTGCTGGATAACGCTCATGCCGTTGATGACTTCGTTAAAGCCATCGTTAATATCCGCCAGATAAGCGCGCACCCGACGCACAATCGGGGTGCTGTAGCGTTGATAAATCACCATCACCACCATCACCGCCGGGAAAATGGCCATCGCCACCAGCGCCATACGCCACTCGAGGCTGAACATCGCCACCAGCATGGCACCGATTAAGGCCGCGCTGCGCAGGACCGTTGCGACCACCGTCACGTACAGGTCGCGAATAACTTCGGTGTCATTGGTCACACGTGAGATAAGCTGCCCGACGGGCTGAGTATCAAAGGCGCTGAGCGGCTGGCGCAGCGCAGCGTCCATTACGTCAGTGCGTAACTGTTGTACGACGCCAACCGCCGCCTGGTTAAACAACAACGACTGCGCGTAATGCAGGCCTGCCGCCAGCAGTTGCAGACCGACATAGGCCGCAACCAGCCCGACAACCATCGCCAACGGCAGATTGTTCTTCGCCACCATGTTATCGATAAAATAGCTAATCAACAGCGGACCGCTGACTTCCGCCGCAGCCGCCACCCACAGCATAACTACCGCAATCGCCAACTGTTTTCGCCATGGTGAACCATACGCCAGCAATCTTTTCAGGGTCGGCCATAGTTGCCCAAAACTACGCATTAGCCGCCTCCTCGTTTATTTCTGGCGCATCAGACAGTGCCGCTTCCAGTTGCTGATAGCGGTACATATCGCGATACCAGCCGGGCTGTTGCACTAAAGATTCATGCTCACCGCGCTGGGCAATATGCCCATGCTGCATCACGATAATCTCGTTGGCTTCCGTCAGAGCCGATAAACGGTGGGCGCTGATAATCACGGTTCTGCCTTCGCCCCACTGACGCAGGTTATGCAGGATCTGATGCTCGGTACGACCATCTACCGCCGATAACGCATCATCCAGAATCAGGATTTCAGCATTCAGCAGTAGCGCTCGGGCGATAGAAATACGCTGTTTTTGTCCACCAGACAGCATCACCCCACGTTCGCCCACTTCGGTGTCATAGCCCTGAGGAAGACGTAGAATATCTTCATGAACGCTGGCAAGGCGCGCCACATGCTCGATCTCTGCCTGGGTGGCCTGCGGGCGTCCTAAGGCGATGTTATTGCCGACGGTATCGGAAAACAGGAATGGCGTCTGGCTGACAACCGCCAGCCGGCTGCGCCAGCTATCCAGCTGTAAGCGCGTTAATGGGATATCATGAAAGCGTACATCGCCTTGGGTGATATCAAAATGACGCTGGATCAGCGACAGCACCGTACTTTTCCCCGCGCCGGTCGGACCACAGATGCCCAGCATCTGCCCTGGTTTAAGCTGAAAATTCACATTTTCCAGCGCCGGGTGGGTGGTTTGCGGGTAACAAAATTCGCGAATCGCTACCGCCAGCTCGCCGCGTCCTTCCGGCACCAGTTCAGTACCGTCATCCACTACCGGCGCTTCTGCCAGCATGGCGCGAATTCGGCTATACGCGGCGCTGCCACGCTCGACGATGTTAAACATCCATGCCAGCGCCAGCATCGGCCAAATCATCAGACCGAGATACATCATAAAGCTGGTGAGCTGGCCGAGCGTCAGCGAACCGTGCACCACCATCCAGCTTCCCCCGGCAATCGCCAGCAGGTTAGCCATCCCAATGGCGATATAAATCGTGGGATCAAAGCGGGCGTCAATGCGCGCCACGCGCAGGTTTTTCTTACCTGTATCTTCAGCATCAGCGGCAAATAATGCCGACTGCCGATCCTCCAGACCAAAGGCCTTGATCATACGAATACTGGTCAGGCTTTCCTGAGTACGATCGTTGAGGCTGGAAAACGCCGCCTGCGCCAGCTTAAAGCGGTTATGGAGTCGATCACCGTAACGTTTGATCATTATCGCCATCACCGGCATCGGCAGCAGCGCAATCAACGTTAGTTGCCAGCTTATCTGCGTTGACATCACGATCAGCACCGCACATCCCATGACCAGCGAATCTACCAGCGTCAGTACGCCTTCCCCAGCGGCGAATACCACGCGGTCAACATCGTTAGTTGCACGCGCCATCAGATCGCCCGTGCGGTGACGCAGATAAAACTCTGGATGCTGACGACTCAACTGACGGTAATAATCTTCCCGCAGCTCAACTGCCAGTTGGTAGGATGCGCCAAACAGCAGCACGCGCCAGACATAGCGCAGTAAATAAACTACCACGGCGATCAGAGCAATGGTTCCCACCCACATCAGCAGCCGCTCGGTGGTGAAGCGTTGTGTCGTTACGCCATCCACAATGATCCCCACCACTTTCGGCGGAATAAGCTGAAGGATAGCGATGATGATAAGCAGAGCCACCGCCCCGAGGTAGCGACGCCACTCCCGGCGGAAGTACCAGCTTAATTGAGCAAATAATCGCACGCGTTATGTCCTGACAAAATTTCCGGCAATAAGCGCCGGGAGAATTATTCAATAGGGAGAGCAGTTGTGTATTTAATCTGTTCCATGGCAAAGCTGGAGGTGACGTCAGACAGGCCCGGTACGCTGTTCACCAGGCGCTTATAAAATTCATCGTAGCTTTTCATATCAGCGACCTGCACTCGCATCAGGTAATCATACTCCCCTGCCATACGCCAGAACCCCAGAACCTCGGGCATTCCGGTCACTTCAGTGACAAAGCGGCAATACCATTCGCTGCTGTGATGCTGAGTTTTGATCAGCACAAACGCGGTTAAGCCCAGCCCCAGTTTTTCCGGATCCAGCAAGGCGACTCTGCCCAGCAGAACACCATCATCCTCGAGCCGTTTGAGGCGTTTCCAACAGGGAGTGGTAGTCAGATTAACGGCATCTGCTAACGCCTGCAAAGAAAGGGTGCAGTCCTGTTGCAGTAAGCCAAGCAGCTTACGGTCAATTTTGTCTAGCATATCCACTCCACAGAGAAGAATTTTCTACTTACATTCTATTTTAAAGGCTAAATGGCAACAATTTTTTCCGTGCTTTTCGCTATTCTGGGCACAAAATGACAAATGGATATTTATTAATGATGAATAGCTCCTGGGTTAAAAACGCCATCAATGAAATCAACGCGGATTATCAGCGTTCTGCAGATACACATCTCATTCGTCTGTCGCTACCGGCGTTTCCGGGCATTCAGATCTATTTAAAAGATGAAAGCACGCATCCGACCGGGAGCCTGAAGCATCGTCTGGCGCGCTCACTGTTTCTGTACGGGTTGTGCAATGGCTGGATCAAAGAAGGCACCACCATCATTGAATCATCGTCCGGTTCAACGGCGGTATCTGAGGCTTATTTCGCTCGACTGTTAGGGCTGCCGTTTATTGCCGTCATGCCTTCCTGTACGGCGAAACGTAAAGTTGAACAGATTGAATTTTACGGCGGTCGCTGTCATTTCGTGCAAAGCGCCTGCGAAATCTACGCGGCCTCTGAACAATTGGCGCGTGAACTGAACGGTCATTACATGGACCAGTTCACTTATGCTGAGCGCGCCACCGACTGGCGTGGCAATAATAATATTGCCGACAGCATCTTTCGTCAGATGCAGTGCGAGCCCAATCCCGTTCCCCGCCATATCGTGATGAGCGCTGGCACCGGCGGCACCTCAGCAACCATCGGCCGCTATATCCGCTGTCAGGGCTACGATACTCGCCTGATGGTAGTGGATCCGGAGAATTCGGTTTTTCTGCCCTTCTGGCAGGATCGCGATGCGACATTGCGCAGCCCGGTAGGAAGCAAAATTGAAGGTATCGGGCGTCCACGCGTAGAACCCTCTTTCATTCCTGATGTGGTCGATGAAATGCTGCGCGTGCCGGATGCCGCCAGCGTGGCTACCGCGCACTGGCTGGAAACGCAGTTGGGTCGTAAAGTCGGTGCCTCAACCGGCACCAACATGTGGGGAACGCTGCAACTTGCCGCGCGCATGCGCAACGCCGGAGAAACCGGTTCACTGGTGACGCTGCTCTGCGACAGCGGTGAACGCTATCTGGAAACCTACTACAACCCGCAATGGGTTGACGCGCACATCGGTGATTTAACGCCGTGGAAAGTGGAACTTGCCCAGTTGCTGAATACACATTAAGCAGACAAAAAAAAGCCAGACGCGAAGTCTGGCTTGCTGGAAGGGATCTCTCATTCGGGGGAATAAGGTAGATGCGGATTATCCAGCCAATGCGTCAAAAAGTGTGACACCGCCTGATTACGGCAATGTCCAATCACCGATAAATGAGGCAGTTCAGCCATCAGTTGCGGCATTGCGTTACCCATAATCAGGCCGCGCCCAACGCTGCCTAACATTTCGCGATCGTTCATAGCATCGCCAAACGCCATACACTCGGACATTGAATATCCTAAGTGGTCACTCAATACCGCCAGCGCGGATCCTTTGTTACAGCCCAGCGGTAGTACCTCAAGGCAATCAACCGCGGAGAAACAGAGATTCGCCTGTTCTCCCAGCGCTTCATTCAGTTGAATGCGCAACTGGATCAGAGACTCATGATCGCCGCAGAAACAGATCTTCGTTACCTGATGAGCCGGAATACGTTTCACATCGACGATCTGGTAGCGAAATCCGCTATACACATGCGCCTGTAGCAGCGAGGGGATCTCTTGTCCGGTAAACCAACCGTTGTCATTAAAGACATGCATGCTGGCGGTGGTATCCCATTTCTGATGTAACACGATATCCGCAACATTCGGATCCAGATCCTGACGGTGCAACACATCGCCCTCAAGAGAGTGAATGCGCGTGCCGTTACCGGTGATCAAAAAGGCGTCCAGTGAAATAGAACCCAAAATGTGGCGCATTTCCAGCACATGGCGGCCAGTGGCAAATGTCAGGGTGATATCGCGTTCACGCAGGCGCGCCAGCGTTGAAAGCGTTTCGTCACCTAAATGGTGATTCGGCATCAAAAGGGTGCCATCCATATCAAATGCAGCCAGACGAGCCATTTCTTTCTCCACACTGTGACGCGGTTAACTTGTGATTCAGTATCACCTGAGATATACGGAAGTAATAGTGAATAGATAAAATGAATTGTTCCGGGTTTATATGAGATTGTTGAATCGCCTGAACCAGTACCAACGCCTGTGGCAGCCTTCGAACGGCGAACCGCAGTCGGTGACCGTCGGGGAACTGGCCGAACGCTGTTTTTGCAGTGAGCGCCACGTGCGTACCCTGCTGAAGCAAGCGCAGGATGCTGGCTGGCTGGAGTGGCACGCCCAGTCTGGGCGTGGGAAACGCGGGCAATTACGCTTTTTGGTGACGCCGGATTCCCTGCGCAACACCATGATGGAACAGGCGCTGCAAAAGGGAGAACAGCTTAGCGTGCTGGAACTGGCTCAGTTAGCACCGGGAGAATTAAGAACGTTGCTACAACCGTTTATGGGCGGCCAATGGCAAAACGACACGCCAACCCTGCGTATCCCCTATTATCGCCAGCTTGACCCTTTGCACCCTGGATTTCTCCCCGGTCGCGCGGAGCAACACCTCGCTGGACAAGTTTTCTCTGGCCTGACCCGATTTGACAGCACTACGCAACGTCCCTGTGGAGACTTAGCCCACCACTGGAATATCTCCGCTGACGGCCTACGCTGGGATTTCTATATTCGTTCCACCCTGCATTGGCATAACGGCGATACGGTAAGCAGTACGCAGCTACATCAACAGTTGCTGAAGCTGTTAGAGTTACCTGCGCTGAATAAGCTATTTATCAGCGTAAAGCGCATTGAGGTTACGCATCCCCAGTGTCTGACCTTTATTCTGCATCGTCCCGACTTCTGGCTGGCACACCGTCTGGCGAGCTACAGCAGTCACCTGGCGCATCCTGAGCACCCGTTTGTGGGTACCGGCCCGTTCCGGTTGACACTGTTTACTCCTGAGCTGGTGCGTATCGAGAGTCACGATCACTACCATCTGAGTCATCCGCTGCTAAAAGCCATTGAATACTGGATAACCCCGCAGCTCTTCTCCCAGGATTTGGGCACCAGCTGCCGCCATCCGGTGCAAATTGCGATTGGTAAACCCGAAGAGTTACCTATGCTAAGCCAGGTAAGCAGCGGGATCAGCCTTGGTTTTTGCTATCTCACACTCAGAAAAAGCGCGCGCCTGAATACGCAGCAGGCTCGTCGACTGGTCGATATTATCCACCGTTCTTCCCTGCTACAAACGCTTGAAGTGGATGAAAATCTGATCACGCCAAGCAATGCACTGCTGCCCGGATGGAGTATCCCGCAATGGGATGAACTCGACGAGGTAGCATTACCGGAAAAGCTGACGCTGGCTTATCATCTGCCGGTAGAACTTCACGCTATGGCTGAACAGCTTTGCCATGCGTTGGCTCTGCTCGGCTGTGAATTAACGCTTATTTTTCATAATGCTAAAAACTGGGATGGCAATCATCCCCTAGCCCAGGCCGACCTGATGATGGGCGACAGGCTGATTGGTGAAGCACCTGAATATACTCTCGAACAGTGGCTGCGCTGCGATCAGCTCTGGTCACATGTATTGAATGCGCCAGCATACACACATTTGCAAACGACCCTGGATGCCCTACAAATCCAGGCCGATGAGGACGATCGCCACGCGGCTTTACAACAAGTTTTCGCCACGCTAATGCATGACGCTACCCTGACGCCACTGTTCAATTATCACTATCGCATCAGCGCGCCACCAGGGGTGAACGGCGTACGCCTGAATCCTCGTGGCTGGTTTGAGTTTACCGAAGCCTGGTTGCCACCTCCTTCAGCGTGAAGAAGCTGGTCGGCGACACGCCCAGGCGCTACCATAAGGGCTTCGTTATTTTGTCAGGAAAAGCCATGAAACGTGCCGTTGTTGTATTCAGTGGAGGTCAGGACTCCACGACTTGTCTGGCGCAAGCGCTGCATCAGTATGATGAAGTGCACTGCGTGACCTTTGATTATGGTCAGCGCCATCGCGCTGAGATTGATGTCACACGTGACCTGGCCTTAAAACTTGGCGCACACGCGCACAAAGTGCTTGATGTCACGCTGCTCAGTGAACTGGCTGTCAGCAGCCTGACCCGCGATAATATTCCGGTACCCGATTATGAACCGGATGCGAACGGCATTCCCAATACCTTTGTGCCAGGACGCAATATTCTGTTCTTAACGCTGGCAGCAATTTACGCGTACCAGGTGCAGGCAGAGGCTGTCATTACCGGCGTTTGTGAAACGGATTTCTCTGGATACCCGGACTGTCGCGATGAGTTCGTCAAAGCCCTGAACCATGCCGTAAGCCTGGGGATGGCGAAAGATATTCGCTTTGAAACCCCACTGATGTGGATCGATAAAGCCGAAACCTGGGCGCTGGCTGATTACTGGGGCAAGCTGGACCTGGTACGCGAAGAAACACTAACTTGCTATAACGGCATCAAAGGTGACGGTTGCGGTCACTGTGCGGCGTGTAATCTGCGTGCCAATGGCCTGAATCATTATCTGGCGGATAAACCGGGAGTGATGGCGGCAATGAAGCAGAAAACCGGCCTGAAATAATTGAGCGAATAGTGCCGGATGGCGGCGTAAACGCCTTATCCGGCCTACCGACAGCATTCATCGTACACAATATCGCCCGTAGGCCTGATAAGCGAAGCGCCATCAGGCAACGTTGAGCTACTGCACCATCTGCTCCAGTTTTTCGCGTAACTCCCCTTCCAGCGGCAGCGCTTTTTGCGTTTTCAAATCAATACAGACGAAGGTAATCAACGCGTCGGCCACTACCTGCCCTTCCGGCTCCAGGGTAATTGTCTGGTTTAACACCCCGCTTTTGCCATTTAGCTGTTGCACCTGACTAGTGATGGTCAGCAGGTCGCTTAGCACCGCTGGACGACGGTAGTTAATATTTATATTCACGACCACAAAAGCGATGTTGTGTGCAGTCATCCATTGAAAGCTGTCGCTGTTTTCCAGACCATCCCAGCGGGCTTCTTCCAAAAACTCGAGATAGCGGGCGTTGTTGACGTGCTGATAGACATCAAGATGAAAACCACGGACTTTGATTTGTGTTTGCATAGCGCAGGAACCTTACGTTTTTATAAGAATATATTCAGGGTAGTGAGGCCATAACTGGTATGACCTCTCTAGTCTGGCAAATTTTCAGCGCTGTGCAAGTTATTAAAGTGTTAAAACTGCCAAATTACGCTCCACCAGCGAACTGCCCATACCCGGCACCTGCTTTAAGTCCTCCACCGTTTTAAACGGTCCGTACTCCTCACGATAGCTCACAATCGCCTGCGCTTTCTTCAGACCTACGCCATTCATGACTCGCGCTAAATCCTCCGCAGAAGCGCTGTTGATGCTTACCCTGGTGCCTTCATCGTCGCTTGCTTTAGCGGGCAGTGTGGCTTTGCTTTGTGCCGCCCCTGAGTTTTCCGCTTTGGTTTGAGTCGCCTGGCTTTTGGCGACAGGCTCAGCCGCCAATGCAGTTTGGGCCATACCAGCGCAGGTCAATGAAAGAGTGATAAGCAGGGCTTTGATTCCATGTTTCATACTGTTTTCTCCTTGTTTGTTAACAGTGGAATCACGATAGCGAGGTGCAGAACGGCAGACAAATGGCAAATATCAGAAATGGAAAAGGCCGCGAAAGCGGCCTTTGGTAGATACAACTTTTTGCAATTTTTTGCGAACTGCCTCGGTTATTGCTGCTGTTCCAGCGCATCACCGATTTTAATTTTTGCGGCTTTACGCAGGTTGCTCATCAGCGCTTCGAAGACAATCTGCGCGTTGTTCTGAGTGATCCCCTGAACCATCGCTTTCTTCTGCGCTTCAGGCATAGAACCGGCTTTCACCTCGTCCAGCGCCAACAGAACAACGTTACCCTGCATGTCGTTCGCTACGCCGTAGCTCGGCTTGTCTTTCGCCGGCAGGCTCAGACCAAAGGCAGCCTGGCTCAACGGATCCTGACCCGTACGGCTCAGCGTTTTTGCCTCGCCAAAGCTCAGACCCGCAGCTTTCATCGCTTCATCACCTTTACCGGCTTTCAGATCCGCCAGCAGTTTATCGGCATCAAGCTTCGCCTGCTGCTCTGCTTTATTGTGCTTAACGAGCGCAGTTACCTGCTCTTTCACTTCAGCCAGTGGCTTCACGGCTTCAGCTTTGTGCTCTGCAATACGCAGCACGAACGCGCGATCGCCATCCACGGTGATGATATCGGAGTTACTGCCAGGTGTACCGTTCTCGCCAACCAGACCACCATTGAAAATGATGTCAGCGACTGGTTTGAAATTCAGTTCTTCCGGCAGGCTGTCACGACTAAACCAGCCCGTTTCAACCGCTTTCATACCTGCTGCCTGCTCTGCACCCGCCAGAGATTCGTTATCGTTGCTGGCCGCATCGCTGACTTTCTGTTGCAGCGCATAGTAGGCATCCAGCGCTTTTTCCTGCTTCACTTTTGCCGCAATGTCGTCACGGGCTTCGCTCAGCGGTTTAACCTGTGCAGGCTGTACGTCGTCAAGACGCGCAACGAGGAAACCAACGGAAGACTTAATTACGCCAGACAGTTGGCCTTTTTCTTTCAGACCGGCATTTTTCAGCTCATCCGGGGTGGTTGAATCTTCCAGCCATCCCATATCGCCGCCTTTACGGGCAGAGATGATATCGGCAGATTTTTCTTTCGCCAGCGCAGCAAAGTCACCGCCTTTATTCAGCTCGTCCAGTACCGCTTTGGCTTCATCTTCAGTTTTGGTCTGAATGATGCTATAGCGGTTACGCTGCGGCTGAGTGAACTGATCCTGATGCTGGTCATAGTAAGACTGAATATCAGCATCGCTGGCCGTCTCCTGCATAGCAGCAGCATCCAGCTTGATGTAGCTCACGCGGAACTGTTCCGGCGTCATAAAGTTGTTTTTATTCTGCTCGTAGTAGCTGGCAACTTCCTGCTCGGTAACAGACTGCTTCGCGGCCAGTGCGTTAACGTCAATCGTCGCCTCGCGCACGATCCGCTGCTGTGCGACCAGCGCCGCCAGTTCGTCCGTTTCGCCTTTCAGCATAAAGTCCGTACCGGCAACACCGTTAATCAGCTGCTGGGTAGTAAGCTGATTACGTAATGCCTGAGCGTACTGGTCTGCAGTCATGCCCATCTGATTAACAATTGCGTTATAGCGGTTGTTATCAAATTTACCGTCGACCTGGAAAGCAGGCGTGGCAAAAATAGCCTGTTTAATCTGATCGTCGCTGATGTTGAGCTTAAGCTCGCGGGAATACTGATCCAGCAGCGCTTCGTCAACAAGACGATTCAGCACCTGCTGACGCAGCGTTTTCATGTAACCTTCGTTCGCGGCCAGCTCGGAGTATTGATCGCCCAGCTGTTGCTGCATGCGGTTACGTTCGCTGTTGAACGCATTCTCGAACTGCCCGCGGCTGATCTCCTGGCCATTCACTTTGGCGGCGAAGTTATTGCCCCCGCCAATCAGGTAACCACTCACGCCGGTCAAAATGAACGACACGATAATGATACCGAAAATAATCTTGAGCACGAGACTGTTAGCAGCCGTGCGTAAGCTGTCCATCATGGTGTAACCACACTCCGCTGTAGATGACTATACGCGTTATCTCTAAAGCCGCCTGCGCGTTGACACAACAACGGCGGCAAGGATTATGAGTATATATGCTTCACGCAGCATAGCGTTTCCTGAACGCTGCGCACAAAGGCCTATTGTGACAAGAAACAGGGGTAATTGTCAGCCCACAACACGTAGAAAGTACCGGAATTACAAATAAAAAAGGCACATCAGTCGATGCGCCCTTGTACTTCGTCACATCCCCAAAGGGGAAATCACTTAGTTTACCGCGTCTTTCAGTGCTTTACCTGCACGGAAGCCCGGTACTTTAGCCGCGGCAATGGTGATCTCTTTACCTGTTTGCGGGTTGCGACCAGTACGGGCAGCACGCTCTTTAACGGCAAAAGTACCAAAACCTACCAGCGCTACGTCATCACCTTCTTTCAGAGATTCGGTAACAGAAGCAATAATTGCATCTAACGCACGTCCAGCCGCAGCTTTAGAGATATCAGCCCCTGCAGCAATTTTGTCGATCAGTTGAGATTTATTCACTCTTCTCTTCCTCTTTATAATTTATATCGCACCTGAATCCTTCAAAGTGCGACCGCGCAGCAGTTATATCAGGCCTGCCATGCCCTTACAACACCCGTTAATGATGGCAAGCCTAATCCGTCATCTAAATTAGCTATACAAAAAAAGGCTGGCAAGCCCGAAATGGCCTGCCAGCCCTGTTTTTATTAATGCTCTTTGCGCGAGGTCACTATTTTGCCGTCACAACCTGCATTCCAGAGGGTTCATTTTGCAACGCAAGAGCCAGAACTTCCTCAATGCGTTTCACCGGATGGATGTCCAGATCGGCAATTACGTTATCCGGAATCTCTTCCAGGTCACGTTTGTTCTCATCAGGAATTAAGACCGTTTTAATACCGCCACGGTGTGCCGCCAGCAGTTTTTCTTTCAAACCACCGATTGGCAGAACCTGACCACGCAGGGTGATCTCGCCGGTCATCGCCACGTCGGCGCGAACCGGGTTACCGGTAAGACAAGAAACCAGCGCGGTACACATGGCAATACCCGCACTTGGGCCATCTTTCGGCGTCGCTCCTTCAGGTACGTGAACGTGAATGTCGCGTTTTTCGTAAAAGTCCGGATTAATACCCAGTTTTTCCGCACGCGCACGTACCACGGTCAGTGCAGCCTGAATAGATTCCTGCATGACTTCACCCAGAGAACCGGTGTAGGTCAGCTTACCTTTACCCGGTACGCAGGCGGTTTCGATGGTCAACAGATCGCCGCCCACTTCCGTCCACGCCAGGCCGGTTACCTGACCAACGCGGTTTTCGTTGTCCGCGCGGCCATAATCAAAGCGCTGTACGCCCAGATAGTCGTGCAGATTATCGCCATTGATCTCGATATGTTTCAGCGACTTGTCGAGCAACAGCTGTTTCACCGCTTTACGGCACAGTTTGGAGATTTCGCGCTCCAGACTACGCACGCCCGCTTCACGGGTGTAGTAACGAATAATGCCTACAATGGCGCTATCGTCGACCGTCAGCTCACCTTTTTTCAGCGCGTTACGCTCAATCTGTTTCGGCAACAGGTGACGTTTTGCAATATTCAGCTTCTCGTCTTCGGTATAACCGGACAGACGGATCACTTCCATACGATCCAGCAACGGCGCCGGAATATTCATGGAGTTAGAGGTCGCAACGAACATCACGTCGCTGAGATCGTAGTCCACTTCCAGGTAGTGATCGCTGAACGCCACGTTCTGCTCTGGATCCAGCACCTCAAGCAGTGCGGAAGCCGGATCGCCACGCATGTCGGAAGACATTTTGTCGATCTCATCAAGCAGGAACAGCGGGTTTTTAACACCCACTTTAGCCATTTTCTGGATCAGTTTACCCGGCATAGAACCGATATAGGTCCGGCGGTGACCGCGAATTTCAGCCTCATCACGCACGCCGCCCAGCGCCATACGGATGTATTTACGCCCGGTCGCCTTGGCGATGGACTGCCCCAGAGAAGTTTTACCTACCCCCGGCGGCCCAACCAGACACAGGATCGGTCCCTTGATTTTGTTAACACGGCTTTGGACCGCGAGATACTCAAGGATACGATCTTTGACGCGTTCCAGACCGTAATGGTCGGTATCGAGGATTTCCTGCGCCTGACGCAGGTCTTTTTTGACCTTGCTACGCGCATTCCACGGTACCTGAACCATCCAGTCGATGTAGCCACGCACTACGGTCGCTTCCGCCGACATCGGAGACATCATTTTCAGCTTCTGCAGTTCCGCTTCCGCTTTCTCTTTTGCCTCTTTCGGCATTTTCGCCGCGTCGATCTTACGCTTCAGCGCTTCGTTTTCGTCCGGCGCATCGTCCATCTCGCCGAGCTCTTTCTGAATAGCTTTCATCTGCTCGTTCAGATAGTACTCACGCTGGGATTTTTCCATCTGCTTTTTCACGCGGTTGCGAATGCGTTTCTCAACCTGCAGCAGATCGATTTCAGACTCCATCATCGCCATCAGATATTCCAGACGTTCGTTAACGTCGGACATCTCCAGCACGGACTGTTTGTCAGCCAGCTTCAGCGGCATGTGCGCTGCGATGGTGTCCGCCAGACGTGCAGGATCGTCGATGCTGTTCAGCGACGTCAGCACTTCTGGTGGGATTTTCTTGTTCAGCTTGATGTAGCCTTCGAACTGGCTGATAGCAGTACGCACCAGCACTTCCTGTTCGCGCTCATCAATAGCAGGCGAGTCAAGGTACTCTGCTTTCGCAGAGAAATGCTCGCCGTTGTCAGACAACGCTGAAATACGCGCGCGCTGTAACCCCTCGACCAGCACTTTTACGGTGCCGTCAGGCAGTTTCAGCATCTGCAAAATAGAGGCCACGGTCCCGACGGTGAAAAGATCGTTTACACCCGGCTCATCCGTTGACGCTTCTTTCTGTGCGACCAGCATGATTTTTTTATCATGGTCCATAGCCGCTTCCAGACAACGGATAGATTTTTCCCGCCCTACAAATAAGGGTATGACCATGTGCGGATAAACCACCACATCGCGCAACGGCAATACGGGGATTTCAATGCGTTCAGAACGCTCAGGATTCATAGAGCTCTCTCTTAGTTTAGTTTCCGCCAGGTAATCAGGTGGTACGACTGTGCTTCACACCACCTTTAACATGTATGTCAGTATATGGGGATGTTTCCCACACATTCAACGCCATGTTTACGGAAAAATAAAAGGGGAGATAAAATCCCCCCTTTTTAATTAAATGTCTGTATGAATTGATGAATTATTCGCCAGATGCCTGCTGTGCTTCCGGCTTACCGTAAATCAGCAATGGCTTGCTCTGGCCGCCAATCACCGACTCGTCGATCACCACTTTTTCGACGTCTTCCATAGAAGGCAGATCGTACATGGTGTCGAGCAGCGCGGCTTCGACGATAGAACGCAGACCACGGGCACCGGTTTTACGCGCCATCGCTTTCTTGGCGATCGCATCCAGCGCTTCCTCACGGAACTCCAGATCAACACCTTCAAGATTGAACAACGCCTGGTACTGCTTGGTCAGGGCATTTTTCGGCTCTTTGAGGATCTGAATCAGCGCTTCTTCACTCAGTTCGCTCAGGGTTGCCACAACCGGCAGACGACCGATGAACTCAGGGATCAGACCAAATTTGATCAGATCTTCCGGTTCGACCTGCGACAGCAGTTCACCTTCGCTGGCTTTATCAGACTGTGCTTTTACCGTTGCGCCAAAACCAATGCCGGAGCCAGTTTCAACACGGTTAGCAATCACTTTATCCAGACCGGCAAAGGCACCACCGCAGATAAACAGGATCTTGGAGGTATCAACCTGCAGGAATTCCTGCTGAGGATGTTTACGACCACCCTGCGGCGGAACGGCAGCAACCGTACCTTCGATCAGTTTCAACAGCGCCTGCTGTACACCTTCGCCAGAAACGTCACGGGTAATGGACGGGTTATCAGACTTACGAGAAATCTTGTCGATTTCATCGATATAGACGATCCCACGCTGTGCTTTCTGCACGTCGTAATCGCACTTCTGCAACAGTTTCTGAATAATATTTTCAACATCTTCACCCACATAACCGGCTTCGGTCAGCGTGGTGGCGTCGGCCATAGTGAACGGAACGTCCAGCAGGCGCGCCAGCGTTTCAGCCAGCAGCGTTTTACCGGAACCCGTCGGGCCAATCAGCAGGATGTTACTTTTGCCCAACTCAACCCCATTGCTGGTGTCGCCGTTGCGCAGACGTTTGTAATGGTTGTATACCGCGACCGCCAGCACTTTCTTCGCCTGCTCCTGACCGATAACGTAATCGTCCAGGTGGTTGCGAATTTCATGTGGCGTCGGCAGCGCACTGCGTTCACGGTGCGGTGCTACTTCCTTAATCTCTTCGCGAATGATGTCGTTGCATAAATCAACACATTCGTCGCAGATATACACGGATGGACCGGCAATCAGCTTACGCACTTCATGCTGGCTTTTGCCGCAAAAAGAGCAGTACAACAATTTGCCCGAGCCATCTTTGCGTTTATCTGTCATGGGTCAAAACCTCTTCTTTGTTCTTTGTGCCGCACACGACGACGCAAATGCCATTCTCAGGCGCAAGACGCTAGTCAGCGTTGTGCCGCTCCAGGTAATTATAGCGGCACACCTGCGCACTGGGCATTAATTACGATGGGTCAAAATCGAGTCGACCAGACCGTACTCTACCGCTTCAGAAGCGGAGAGGAAGCGATCGCGCTCGGTATCACGTTCAATCTGCTCAAGAGATTGACCCGTATGATGCGCCATAAGTTCGTTCATGCGCCCTTTTACCTTCAGGATTTCACGGGCATGAATTTCAATATCCGTTGCCTGGCCCTGGTAACCGCCCAGAGGCTGGTGGATCATGACGCGAGAGTTAGGCAGGCAAAAACGTTTGCCTTTCGCCCCGGCGGTCAGCAGGAACGCCCCCATTGAGGCCGCCTGGCCCATACAAATGGTGCTGACGTCCGGCTTAATAAACTGCATGGTGTCATAGATAGACATCCCGGCAGTGATCACTCCACCAGGGGAGTTGATGTACAGGTAGATATCTTTTTCTGGGTTTTCTGCTTCCAGGAACAGCATCTGCGCCACGATCAGGTTAGCCATATGGTCTTCGACCTGGCCGGTCAGAAAAATGACGCGTTCCTTAAGTAGACGAGAATAGATATCAAAAGAGCGCTCACCACGTGAGGTCTGTTCAATGACCATCGGCACCAGCGCCATATGGGGTGCAAAGTTATCTCGTTCGCCGCTGTATGACATTTCCGTCTCCTGGATAAAATTTGAAAAAACCTGCTGTGCTGATTGTAACCTTATGGACGGATTATCAGCTAGTCCCTCAGTAATGGGTACGACATCGCCATAATTCAAGCATAACAATCTTTTGTTGTAACGCTAACACTGAAACGCTGTTTTCGCACTCTTCCCATGCAAAATGCGTGACAAAAAAAAACCCGCCACCAAAAGGTGACGGGCTTGCGTACGAAATTCGTGCTAAAAAAGCGACGAATTACGCCTGCTGGTTCATCAGCTCGTTGAAGGAAGTGGCTTTTTCAGTCACTTTCGCTTTCGCCAGAACGGCTTCAACAGCCTGCTCTTCCAGAGCGACGTTACGCATGTTGTCCATCAGCTCTTTATTTTTGCTGTAGAACTCAACCACTTCTTTCGGATCTTCGTAAGCAGAAGCCATCTCTTCGATCAGGCCTTTAACGCGATCTTCGTCAGCTTTCAGTTCGTTGGTGCGAATCACTTCGCCCAGCAGCAGACCAACAACTACGCGACGCTTAGCCTGTTCTTCGAACAGTTCACGCGGCAGTTCCAGAGCTTGTTTCTCGTTGCCGCCGAAACGCTGTGCAGCCTGACGACGCAGAACGTCGATTTCGCTGTCGATCAGCGCAGCCGGAACGTCGATGTCGTTAGCTTTTACCAGACCTTCGATCGCCTGAGACTTAACGCGGTTACGCACAGCGCCTTTCAGCTCGCGTTCCATGTTTTTGCGTACTTCAGCGCGCAGACCTGCTACGGAACCATCTTCAACGCCGAAACGTTTGATGAATTCTTCAGTCAGTTCCGGCAGTTCGCGTTCTTCAACTTTCTTCAGGTTGATAACGAACTTAGCGGCTTTACCTTTCAGGTTTTCAGCGTGGTACTCTTCCGGGAAAGTCACGTCGATAGTGAACTCTTCGCCAGCTTTGTGGCCTTTAACGCCTTCTTCAAAGCCTGGGATCATACGACCCTGACCCATCGCCAGTACGAAGTCAGACGCTTTGCCGCCTTCGAACTCTTCGCCGTCTACAGAACCGGTGAAGTCGATGGTTACACGGTCTTCTGCATCAGCAGCGCCGTCTTTGTCTTTCCAGGTAGCCTGCTGCTTACGCAGGGTATCCAGCATCACGTCAACGTCAGCGTCGGTGACTTCAACAACCGGTTTTTCAACTTCGATTGCTTCCAGACCAGTCAGCTCAACTTCCGGGTAAACTTCGAACTCTACCGCGTAAGTAAAATCTTCACCCAGTTTGTATTCGCCCGGAACGTAGTTCGGTGCGCCAGCCGGATTGATTTTTTCTTTGATGATCGCGTCAACGAAGTTGCGGCTCATCAGGTCGCCCAGAACGTCCTGGCGAACAGATGCGCCATAACGCTGAGCAACAACATTCATCGGTACTTTTCCTTTGCGGAAACCGTCAATACGCACTTTCTTCGCTACGTTGACCAGCTCGCTTTTCACAGCGGTCTCGATGCTGTCAGCAGCGATAGTAATCGTTACACGGCGGCCAAGGCCTTGAGTGGTTTCAACTGAAACTTGCATCTTGTTACCTCAAAAAATCACAGTGCTCGGTCAACTCTTCTCCGCAAGCACAGGTTGTTGGCTTCGCGGAACTGGGATGTTCTCATAAGCAATCACATTCCCTGTCGTCAGAATCATCCCGAAGACATTCCGAAAAATAAGACGCGCATTATAGCGGCATCACTTTTATGAGTCGAGAACGGTTATCGCGCGTTGCTGCGGCTTTTTTCACAATTCCCGGCTAATTTTTGTCTGAATACTGTACGACTGCCCCAGAATTCAGACAAAACAAAACGGCCCGCAGGCCGTTTTCACATAATCTGTAGCAACATACTGGAAAAGCGTCGGTTGTTGCAAATCCGTTTTACGCGATGCTTCCCGCCCCACGACACGGAGGCGATGCAAAAATCGTATCCTGCAACGCTTCCCACTCCTTAATGGTGTAGGTATGCAGGGCAAGAGCATGAACGGTTGTGGAAAGCTCCGCCGTTAACGTGCTGTAAATCATCCGATGACGATTAAGAAAACGTTCACCTGTAAAGCGATCGCTAACCAGCACAACCTTAAAGTGGCTTTCAGAACCAGCCGGGACATTGTGACGATAGCTTTCATCCACAACTTCGAGGAACACGGGTTCGAACGCTGCCCTTAATTTTTCTTCTATTTGCTCACGAATCATCATGAAATTTTCCTCCGACAACGCTGAGATGTCACCCATCCCTTTAAATACTAGCCGCTTTTACCGTTTTCATTACACCTTAGCAACAAAAAATTAGCGCTTGTCTGATTTTCTCAGCCAAACGGATGAAGTTCACTGAATCCTCACTTCGATTTATTGCAAAAAGTCCGTTTATGGTCTCCACAAAGCCATAAAACGGACAACACAATGAATTTACATGCGTTACCCACTTCCCCTCATCGTTGGCGATGTTATGATGGCGGGAATTTTCTCCAACCATACAATTTAGATTCGCTGAGAGCCCTGGCATGTTTAAAAAAATCCTCTTCCCGTTAGTCGCAATGTTCATGTTAGCTGGATGCGCAACGCCGCCGACCACTATTGAAGTCTCCCCGAAAATTACCCTGCCACAGCAGGACCCAAGCCTGATGGGCGTGACCGTTAGCATCAACGGTGCCGACCAGCGTCAGGATCAAGCGCTGGCAAAAGTCACCCGCGACAACCAACTGGTTACGCTGACTGCGTCCCGCGATCTGCGCTTCCTGCTGCAAGAAGTACTGGAAAAACAGATGACCGCACGCGGTTATATGATTGGACCAAACGGGGCTGTAAACCTGCAAATCATTGTTAGCCAGCTGTACGCTGACGTGTCTCAGGGTAGCGTGCGCTATAACATTGCCACCAAAGCAGATATCGCCATCATTGCGACCGCTGCTAACGGCAACAAGATGACCAAAAACTACCGCGCAAGCTATTCTGTTGAAGGTGCACTGCAGGCCTCTAACAAAAATATCGCTGACGCCGTTAACAGCGTGCTGACCGACACCATCGCTGATATGTCTCAGGACACCAGCGTTCACGATTTCATCAAGCAGAACGCTCGTTAATTTCTGCCCATATGGCCCGGCGTTCGTCGGGCCTATAGAAGCCCATGTCCAGTCATTACTTACGTATTTTTCAGCAACCACGCTCAGCTATCCTGCTTATTCTGGGGTTCGCCTCCGGTTTACCGCTCGCACTCACCTCCGGTACGCTTCAGGCGTGGATGACGGTCGAGAATATCGATCTTAAAACCATCGGTTTCTTTTCCCTGGTAGGTCAGGCCTACGTATTTAAGTTTCTCTGGTCCCCGTTGATGGACCGTTACACGCCACCGTTTTTAGGTCGACGTCGCGGCTGGCTGCTGGCGACCCAGGTGCTGTTGTTAATTTCTATCGCCGCGATGGGCTTTCTGGAGCCTGGCACACAGTTACGCTGGATGGCCGCACTCGCAGTAGTGATCGCTTTTTGCTCGGCCTCGCAGGATATCGTCTTTGATGCCTGGAAAACCGACGTGTTGCCCACAGAAGAGCGCGGCACCGGCGCGGCTATCAGCGTGCTGGGCTATCGATTAGGGATGCTGGTTTCAGGCGGACTGGCCCTGTGGATGGCCGATCGCTGGCTGGGCTGGCAAGGGATGTACTGGCTGATGGCAGCGCTGTTGATTCCTTGTATCATCGCCACCCTGTTAGCACCTGAACCGACTGACACCATTCCGGTACCTAAAACGCTGGAACAGGCGGTTGCGGCTCCGCTGCGCGACTTCTTTGGTCGTAACAACGCCTGGCTTATCCTGCTGCTTATTGTGCTGTATAAGCTCGGGGATGCCTTCGCCATGAGCCTGACCACCACCTTTTTGATCCGCGGCGTTGGATTTGACGCAGGTGAAGTTGGCGTGGTGAATAAAACGCTGGGGCTTCTGGCAACCATCGTTGGTGCATTGTACGGCGGGATCCTGATGCAGCGCCTTTCACTGTTTCGCGCATTGCTGATATTTGGCATCCTGCAAGGGGCGTCAAATGCAGGCTACTGGCTATTGTCCATCACTGACAAACACATGTTCAGTATGGCGGCTGCCGTCTTCTTTGAAAACCTGTGTGGCGGAATGGGCACGGCGGCGTTTGTCGCTTTATTAATGACGCTGTGCAATAAGTCCTTCTCAGCGACCCAGTTCGCCCTGCTCTCCGCGCTTTCAGCCGTTGGTCGCGTTTATGTTGGCCCGGTGGCGGGTTGGTTTGTCGAAGCACACGGCTGGCCGACATTTTATCTGTTCTCCGTGTTTGCAGCGATCCCCGGCCTCATACTGCTGCTGGTATGTCGCCAGACCCTGGAACATAGCTGGAAAAATGAAAGCTTTATTCCGCGTACGGAATTTCGTGGAGCGTACAGTCTGGCATTAATGACGTTGGTAGTGGGCTGCTGCCTGCTGCTGGCTTGGCTGCTGCTGTTAACCATGAATGCGCTGGATTACACCAACTTCTCCTTCCTGCCGGAACTGCTTGAAGTCTCGGTGGCGGTCGCGGTCTGCGGGGTGATTTTTGGCGGATTGCTGGATTATCTGGCTCTGCGCAAAAACCGTCTGGCGTAAAAAACCGTATTAATAAGCCGTTGTAATCACCTTGCGTAATTATAACGGCTAAATAAACAACAATTGATAAAAATAATATTTGTTATTTTGTGCGCCAAAGAATTTGGAAATTATTGACGCCTTTTATATATTTTATTTTCCTTACTCGATTCAGCCACTACAGATTTATTTTTTGTTCCCAAATTGTCTTTTTATTGATAATCAATTGTTAAACAATTGTTTTATTTTCGTATTGGTTATACCAATTGCCCTCAGCCTGTCCCCCACCTGCCTGCTTTCGTTATAACGTGATGTTGCAACAGGTTCTTAAAGTCAAAGCGACATATATTGCAACATATGTGACATGCACGGCAGAACCCAGTAACACAGATCCAAGGATGTTTACAGTAATGTAACCTTCCCGTAAAATGCCCTCACACTTTAAACGCCACCCGGTCCCGTGGAATTGAGGTCGTTAAATGAGACTCAGGAAATACAATAAAAGTTTGGGATGGTTGTCATTAATTGCAGGCACTGCGTTACTCAGTGGCTGTAATTCTGCGCTGCTTGACCCTAAAGGACAGATTGGACTGGAACAACGTTCACTGATACTGACGGCATTTGGCCTGATGTTGATTGTCGTTATTCCTGCCATCTTGATGGCTGTTGGTTTTGCCTGGAAGTATCGTGCAAGCAATAAAGATGCGAAGTACAGCCCGAACTGGTCACACTCCAATAAAGTGGAAGCTGTGGTCTGGACGGTGCCGATCTTAATCATCATTTTCCTTGCCGTTCTGACCTGGAAAACCACTCACGCTCTTGAGCCAAGCAAACCGCTGGCGCATGACGAGAAGCCCATTACCATCGAAGTGGTTTCCATGGACTGGAAATGGTTCTTCATCTATCCGGAACAGGGTATCGCTACCGTGAATGAAATCGCCTTCCCGGCGAATACTCCGGTTGAGTTCAAAGTGACATCCAACTCCGTGATGAACTCCTTCTTTATCCCGCGTCTGGGTAGCCAAATTTATGCCATGGCCGGTATGCAGACTCGACTGCATCTGATCGCCAACGAAGTCGGTACTTATGATGGTATCTCCGCAAGCTATAGCGGACCAGGCTTCTCCGGTATGAAGTTCAAGGCTATCGCAACAAAGGACCGCGCCGAATTCGACCAATGGGTTGCTAAAGCTAAACAGTCCACGAACACCATGAGCGACATGGCTGCGTTCGAGAAAGTGGCTGTGCCAAGCGAATACAACCAGGTGGAATACTTCTCCAACGTGAAACCCGATTTGTTTAAAGATGTTATTAACAAATTTATGGCTCACGGTAAGAGCATGGACATGACCCAACCCGAAGGTGAGCACAACGCACACGAAGGCATGGAAGGCATGGACATGAGCCACGCGGAATCCGCTCACTAAGGGGCCGAGGAAGAATACGATGTTCGGAAAATTGACGCTGGATGCAGTGCCGTTCCATGAACCCATTGTCATGGTTACGATCGCTGCCATTATCATCGGTGGTGCGGCCTTACTGGGCCTAATCACTTACTTCGGTAAGTGGACCTACCTGTGGAAAGAGTGGCTGACTTCGGTTGACCACAAACGCCTTGGCATCATGTATGTCATTGTTGCAATCGTCATGTTGATTCGTGGCTTTGCCGACGCCATCATGATGCGTAGTCAGCAAGCGCTGGCTTCTGCAGGTGAAGCGGGCTTCTTGCCACCTCACCACTATGATCAGATCTTCACGGCTCACGGCGTGATTATGATCTTCTTCGTGGCAATGCCATTTGTTATCGGTCTGATGAACCTGGTGGTTCCACTGCAGATCGGTGCACGTGACGTTGCATTCCCGTTCCTGAACAACCTGAGCTTCTGGTTCACCGTTGTCGGCGTAATCCTGGTTAACCTGTCTCTGGGCGTAGGTGAATTCGCACAGACCGGTTGGCTGGCGTATCCACCACTTTCGGGAATAGAGTACAGTCCAAGCGTCGGGGTCGATTATTGGATATGGGCAGTCCAGTTGTCCGGTATTGGTACTACCCTGACCGGTATCAACTTCTTTGTGACCATCATTAAGATGCGTGCGCCAGGAATGACCATGTTCAAGATGCCGGTATTCAGTTGGGCGTCTCTGTGCGCGAACATCCTGATTATCGCCTCTTTCCCAATCCTGACGGTTACCGTCGCGTTGCTGACCCTGGATCGCTATCTGGGTACCCATTTCTTTACCAACGATATGGGCGGCAACATGATGATGTACATCAACCTGATTTGGGCCTGGGGCCATCCGGAAGTGTATATCCTGGTTCTGCCGGTCTTCGGGGTGTTCTCCGAAATCGCAGCAACCTTCTCACGTAAACGTCTGTTTGGTTACACCTCGCTGGTGTGGGCAACCGTGTGTATCACCGTTCTGTCGTTCGTTGTTTGGCTGCACCACTTCTTCACCATGGGTGCAGGCGCTAACGTAAACGCCTTCTTCGGTATTACCACCATGATTATCGCCATCCCGACCGGGGTGAAGATCTTCAACTGGCTGTTCACCATGTATCAGGGCCGTATCGTATTCCACTCAGCGATGCTGTGGACGATTGGCTTTATCGTGACCTTCTCAGTCGGCGGCATGACTGGCGTACTGTTGGCGGTTCCGGGCGCAGACTTCGTACTGCACAACAGTCTGTTCCTGATTGCGCACTTCCATAACGTTATTATCGGCGGCGTCGTATTTGGCTGCTTCGCAGGTATGACCTACTGGTGGCCAAAAGCGTTTGGCTTCACGCTGAACGAAACCTGGGGTAAACGCGCATTCTGGTTCTGGATCATCGGCTTCTTCGTGGCATTTATGCCGCTGTACGTGCTGGGCTTCATGGGTATGACCCGTCGTCTCAGCCAGCAGATTGACCCACAGTTCCATCCGATGCTGGTCGTTGCCGCCTGCGGTGCCGCGCTGATTGCATTGGGTATCCTGTGCCAGCTGATTCAGATCTACGTTTCTATTCGCGACCGCGAGCAGAACCGTGACCTGACCGGTGACCCATGGGGTGGTCGTACGCTGGAGTGGGCAACCTCTTCCCCGCCTCCGTTCTATAACTTTGCCGTTGTGCCGCACGTTCACGAGCGTGATGCCTTCTGGGAAATGAAAGAAAAAGGTGAAGCGTACAAGCAGCCTGCGCACTATGAAGAAATTCATATGCCGAAGAACAGCGGTGCCGGTATCGTCATTACCGCCTTCGCAACACTGTTTGGTTTCGCCATGATCTGGCATATCTGGTGGCTGGCAATTGCAAGCTTCGCAGGCATGATCATCAGCTGGATTGTGAAAAGCTTTGATGAAGACGTCGATTACTACGTGCCGGTCCCGGAAGTCGAAAAACTGGAAAACCAGCATTTCGATGAGATTACTAAGGCAGGGCTGAAAAATGGCAACTGATACTTTAACGCACGCGACTGCCCACGCGCACGAACACGGGCACCACGATGCAGGCCAGACCAAGATCTTCGGATTCTGGGTCTACCTGATGAGCGACTGCATTCTGTTCTCTATTCTGTTTGCAACCTATGCCGTTCTGGTGAACGGCACCGCAGGTGGCCCAACAGGTAAAGACATTTTTGAACTGCCGTTCGTTCTGGTTGAAACATTCCTGCTGTTATTCAGCTCCATTACTTACGGCATGGCAGCGATTGCCATGTACAAGAACAACAAGAGCCAGGTTATCTCCTGGCTGGCGTTGACCTTCTTGTTCGGTGCCGGATTCATCGGGATGGAACTCTATGAATTCCATCACCTGATTGTTAACGGCATGGGCCCGGATCGTAGCGGTTTCCTGTCTGCGTTCTTCGCGCTGGTCGGCACGCACGGTCTGCACGTCACCTCCGGTCTTATCTGGATGGCGGTTCTGATGGTGCAAGTCGCTCGTCGCGGCCTGACCAGTACTAACCGTACCCGCATCATGTGCCTGAGCCTGTTCTGGCACTTCCTGGATGTGGTATGGATCTGTGTGTTCACTGTTGTTTATCTGATGGGGGCGATGTAATGAGTCATGCTAACGAGAGCGGCGGCGCATCCCATGGCAGCGTAAAAACCTACATGACAGGTTTTATCCTGTCGATCATCCTGACGGTCATTCCGTTCTGGATGGTGATGACAGGTTCTGCCTCTCCGGCCGTCATTCTGGGAACTATTCTGGCAATGGCAGTGGTACAGATTCTGGTGCACCTGGTGTGCTTCCTGCACATGAATAGCAAATCTGATGAAGGTTGGAACATGACGGCCTTTGTCTTTACTGTGCTAATCATCGCCATCCTGGTTGTGGGCTCCATCTGGATTATGTGGAACCTTAACTACAACATGATGATGCACTAAGAGCGGCGATTATGATGTTTAAGCAATACCTGCAAGTAACGAAACCAGGCATCATCTTTGGCAACCTGATCTCGGTGATTGGGGGGTTCCTGCTGGCCTCGAAAGGCAGCATTGATTATCCCCTGTTTATCTACACGCTGGTTGGGGTGTCACTGGTTGTGGCGTCAGGTTGTGTATTTAACAACTACATCGACAGGGATATCGACAGGAAGATGGAGAGGACCAAAAACCGCGTGCTGGTTAAAGGTCTGATTTCCCCTGCGGTCTCACTGGTATACGCCACCCTGCTGGGTATTGCTGGCTTTATGCTGCTGTGGTTTGGCGCGAACCCTCTGGCCTGCTGGCTGGGGGTAATGGGCTTCGTGGTCTATGTGGGCGTCTATAGCCTGTACATGAAGCGCCATTCCGTTTATGGCACGCTGATTGGCTCACTCTCCGGCGCTGCGCCGCCGGTGATTGGCTACTGCGCCGTAACCGGTGAGTTCGATAGCGGTGCGCTGATTCTGCTGGCTATTTTCAGCCTGTGGCAGATGCCGCACTCTTACGCGATTGCGATTTTCCGCTTTAAGGATTATCAGGCTGCCAACATCCCAGTACTGCCGGTGGTGAAAGGTATTTCCGTCGCGAAAAACCATATCACGCTGTATATCATCGCATTTGCTATCGCCACGCTGATGCTAACCCTGGGCGGCTATGCAGGTTATAAATACCTGATTGTTGCTGCGGCGGTGAGCGTCTGGTGGTTGGGCATGGCGCTGCGCGGTTATAAAGTGGAAGATGACAAAGTCTGGGCGCGCAAGCTGTTCGGTTTCTCCATCATCGCCATTACCGCGCTTTCCGTGATGATGTCCGTCGACTTTATGGTGCCAAACTCGCAGAACCTGCTGACTTACGTCTGGTAAGTTAATCGTCACATCTTCTATGCCGGATGGCGGCTGACGCCTTATCCGGCCTACAAAAAAGCACATTGCTTGTAGGCCGGATAAGATACGTGAGTATCGTCATCCGGCATTTTCGTTTCCAGCCGACTCCCCTCACAACCCCAACATTTGTTAATAAAGCGCATATTTACCCAGCCTGCTTAGCGCTTTACACTAGGCGCGAAATTAATACAGAGGTGGGAATGAACGATTACAAAATGACGCCCGGTGAGTTGCGCGCCACCTGGGGTTTAGGGACCGTATTCTCGTTGCGCATGCTTGGCATGTTTATGGTTCTACCGGTTCTGACCACGTACGGTATGGCGCTACAGGGCGCCAGCGAAGCGTTGATTGGCCTTGCCATCGGCATTTACGGCCTGGCGCAAGCCGTCTTCCAGATCCCCTTTGGTCTGCTCTCTGACCGCATTGGTCGTAAGCCGCTTATTGTCGGCGGACTGGCGGTATTCGTTCTCGGCAGCGTGATTGCCGCGCTCTCCGATTCAATCTGGGGCATTATTCTTGGTCGCGCATTGCAAGGTTCCGGAGCAATTGCCGCGGCCGTGATGGCGCTGCTTTCCGACTTAACCCGCGAGCAAAACCGCACCAAAGCGATGGCGTTTATCGGCGTCAGCTTTGGTATCACCTTTGCCATTGCGATGGTGCTGGGGCCAATCGTTACCCATGCGCTGGGGCTCCACGCGCTGTTCTGGATGATTGCCGCCCTTGCTACCACGGGTATCGTGCTGACCATTTGGGTCGTTCCCAATAGCACCAGCCACGTACTAAACCGTGAATCGGGCATGGTAAAAGATAGCTTCAGCAAAGTGCTGGCGGAGCCCAAACTGCTGAAGCTCAATTTCGGCATTATGTGCCTGCACATTTTGCTGATGTCCACTTTCGTCGCGTTACCAGGACAACTGGCGAAAGCCGGTTTCCCCGCCGCAGAACACTGGAAAATTTATCTGGTGACGATGCTGCTATCCTTTGTTTCCGTGGTGCCGTTCATCATTTACGCCGAAGTGAAGCGCAAGATGAAACGCGTGTTCCTCGCCTGCGTGTTACTAATCCTTATTGCAGAGATTGTATTGTGGAGCGCTAACGTGCGTTTCTGGGGCCTGATTGCGGGGGTGCAGATTTTCTTCCTCGCCTTCAACCTGATGGAAGCTCTCCTCCCCTCGCTTATCAGCAAAGAATCGCCTGCGGGTTACAAAGGCACGGCAATGGGTGTTTACTCCACCAGCCAGTTTCTTGGCGTGGCGATTGGCGGTTCGCTCGGCGGTTGGGTGGTTGAAATGTTTGATGGTCAGGCCGTATTTCTGGCCGGTGCGCTGCTGGCGGCAGTTTGGTTGATTGTGGCAAGCACAATGAAAGAGCCGCCGTATGTCAGCAGCCTGCGTGTGGAAATTCCACCAGAAATTGCCGCAGATGACACGTTAAAGCAGCGCCTGCTGGCAAAAGAAGGAATAAGCGAAGTGTTAATTGTGGCGAAAGAGCATTCGGCCTACGTGAAAATCGACAGCAAAGTCACCAATCGATTTGAGGTTGAGCAGACCATCAGCCAGACGTGATGATTACCGGATGGTAACTAACGTCTCGTCTGGCCTACAAATAGCGTGTGCGACCTGTAGGCCGGATCAGGCATTACGACTTAATCACGGAAGTTTTTAAACTGGAACGGCTGGCCGAGATCACCACCGCGAACCAGCGCCATGACGGATTGCAGATCGTCACGCGCCTTACCGGTCACACGAATTTCTTCGCCCTGAATCTGCGCCTGCACCTTCAGCTTGCTGTCTTTGATCAGCTTAACGATTTTCTTTTGCACTGCGCTTTCAATGCCCTGCTTCAGCTTAGCTTCAACAAACCAGGTTTTACCACTGTGCACGAAGGTCTCTGGTACGTCCAGCGACGTGCCTTCAATACCGCGTTTGAGCAGCTTGGCACGCAAAATATCCAGCAGCTGATTAACCTGAAAATCAGACTCGCTCAGCACCTTAATCGTCTTATTTGACTCATTCAGCTCAAAAGTGGCTTCAACGCCACGAAAATCAAAGCGTGACTCGACTTCACGGCTAGCGTTATCCACCGCGTTACGGGCTTCCTGAAGATCAACTTCAGAGACAATATCGAAAGATGGCATCTTTTCCTCTCCCTTCATTTTTGATGCGAAGCATAATACCTGCAAAGTTACTCAACAGACAGCGCTATACTAGGCTGTATCCTTTCATTGTACGTGGTAGCGACATCTGCGAACAATAATAGGGTGCGGTCGATATGGATTAACACCTGGTGCTGTTGCAGGTGAGGAGGAAGAATGAAAATTACCGTACTGGGATGTGGAGCGTTAGGACAGCTATGGCTTACAGCGCTGTGCAAACATGGACATGAGGTGCAAGGGTGGCTGCGCGTACCGCAACCCTACTGCAGCGTAAACCTGATCGACACGGATGGCTCAGTTTTTAATGAATCCCTGACGGCAAATGATCCCGACTTTTTGGCAAAAAGCGACCTGCTGCTGGTCACTCTGAAGGCCTGGCAAGTTTCTGATGCGGTAAAAGGCCTGTCTGCAATTCTGCCTGAAACCACGCCCATTCTGCTTATTCACAACGGCATGGGGACGATTGAAGAGTTACATAACATTAAGCAACCCTTGCTGATGGGAACCACCACCCACGCAGCACGCCGTGACGGGAACGTCATCATTCATGTCGCTCAGGGAACAACGCGTATTGGGCCGGCGCGTGAGCAAGACGGCGATTTCAGCTATCTGGCTGAAACCCTGCAAGAGGTGCTGCCGGACGTCGCCTGGCACAACACCATTCGCGCCGAGCTGTGGCGCAAGCTGGCCGTCAACTGCGTCATTAACCCGCTGACCGCATTATGGGATTGCCCAAACGGTGAGCTACGCCATCATCCCGAAAAAATAGCGCTCATCTGTGAGGAAGTGGCAGCGGTGATCGAACGCGAAGGCCACCACACATCAGCGGATGATTTACGCTATTATGTCGAGCAAGTGATTGACAGTACGGCGGAAAATATCTCATCTATGCTGCAGGACATTCGCGCCATGCGTCATACCGAGATCGACTACATTACCGGTTATTTGTTAAAACGTGCACGCGCGCACGGCATCGCCGTTCCGGAAAATGCCCGCCTGTTTGAAATGGTTAAAAGAAAGGAAAGTGAGTATGAGCGCTCAAGCACTGGTATGTCTCGCCCCTGGTAGTGAAGAAACCGAAGCGGTTACTACTATCGATCTACTGGTTCGCGGCGGAATTAAGGTCACAACCGCCAGCGTCGCCAGCGATGGCAACCTGACGATCGTGTGCTCGCGCGGTGTGAAACTGCTGGCGGATGCGCCATTAGTCGAAGTAGCTGACGGCGATTTCGACATTATCGTACTGCCCGGTGGTGTCAAAGGCGCCGAGTGCTTTCGCGACAGCCCTCTGCTGGTCGAAACCGTGAAGCAGTTTCATCGCTCCGGACGCATTGTCGCGGCAATCTGCGCCGCTGCCGCGACCGTCCTCGTCCCACACGACATTTTTCCCATCGGTAACATGACCGGCTACCCGGCGCTGAAAGACAAGATCCCCGCGGATCAATGGCAGGACAAGCGTGTCGTGTGGGATCCACGCGTCAACTTGTTAACCAGCCAGGGACCGGGAACCTCAATCGATTTCGGTTTGAAAATCATTGATCTTCTGGTCAGTCGTGAAAAGGCTTACGAAGTTGCGTCACAACTGGTGATGGCAGCGGGAATCTATAACTACTACGAATAAATCTTCAGGCCACTCCCTTATAAGGAATCATAATGAAAGGATATCTAAGTGGAGTGGCTTTACTGCTCCTTTCCGGTTATGCCACTGCGACGCAACTCGACATAAAGAGTATTGAGTATCGCTATCCCGGAAGCACTGAAATGCAATATCGCGTGCCATGGTTTTCCTCGACGGATAACCCCAAGGTTGCGAAACGTATTAACGATTATATTTTCGCAACCTTTATCAATCAGCTACCGGGTAATACTCCGCAGGCCACAGTAAACCAGTTTGCGAAATCAGCCATGAATCCCACCGCAAACCTTAACTACACGGTTGAATTTCGCGACGAAAAAATCCTGACCATGAATATGTTTGTCGAAGGCTGCGGAGCGTATTGCGAATCGTACAATGTACCGCTCAGCTTCGATTTAGCCAACGGCGCGGCAATTACCCTCAACGACCTCTTTTCCCGTTCTACGATGGCCGAATTAAATACTCGCATCAGAAAAGATATCCGTGGCCAAATCGACACATTTGTTGATGCGCATAAATCGCAAACACCAGAACAAATAAAAGAAGAGAAAGGTGAAGTTTTTAACTACGCCGAATTCTACGCATCGTGCGCAACCTACACCGACGGTTTGTACTACATCGACAAATTCTCCCTGCAAAAAGACCATCTGGCCTTCCTGAACGGACGCTGTAGCAACCACGCCAGCCGCGCACTCGACGAGTTGGGTGATTTCACCACGAAAATCCCAACCGCAGAACTGCATAATCAGCTCACGCCATACGGCCAGTATCTGACTGGCGCAAAGAGTACAACACAGGTTTCCCCAGCGCCCGGCATTGACGGCAAAGTCATGTACGGCACGCTGGGAAAAAGCATGCGTATTGTGTTGAAGGTGGACTGCAAATACGGTGATTTTTTTGAAGGGGCTTACTTTTACCAGAAATTTGGCGCACCGATTGAATTAACCGGCAAATGCGATACAGCCGACAATCAACATTATGAACTGAAGACATCTGCTGCTGAACAAGCGCAAGAGAAGATAACGCTGGAGTTAAAAGACGGTGTCTATCAAGGCGTCTGGGAGTCGAACGGGAAGACGCTTCCTGTGCGTTTTGAATAATATCGTTGCATTGCCGGATGGCGGCGTAACCGCCTTATCCGGCCTACAACACGGTGTTTACTCAATTACGGGCGATACACCTTCACGTTCTCAAAGCCCTGCTCGCGCAGATAAAGCGCCTGCAGGCGGCTCATCACCCCGCGTTCACACCACAGCAGCCAGGTTTTGCTCTGGTCCAGATCGCCGAATTTGGTGCTCAGCTTGTAGAACGGCAGAGAAACGACGTCCACGCCGTCAACCTTCAGCGGTTTATCATCCTGTTCATCCACAGAACGGATATCCAGGATCACATCGTTCGGGCCGAAACCGCTCACGGTTTCCACTTCTACCACGGTTTGCTGCGTCTGCTGGGCGATATCGCGAATATCAATATTATTCGCTTCTTCAACCACTTTATCGAGGATAGAGAAATCGAAGTTTTCTTCTTCGGCCTCAATCTTCGATTTGATCGCTTTCACCGTCGGGCTTTTTGAAATTACACCGCAGTATTCCGGCATGGTACGAGCAAAATCCTCGGTGCCAATTTCACGCGCCAGATTGATGATGTGCTCTTTATCATGGGAGATAAGTGGGCGCAGGATCAGGGTGTCTGATACGTTATCGATCAAACGCAGGTTGGTCAGCGTCTGACTGGACACCTGGCCCAGTGCTTCACCGGTTACCAGCGCCTGTACGCCGTAGCGCTCAGCGACTTTCGACGCCGCGCGAACCATCATACGCTTGAGAACCACGCCCATCTGGCCGTCATCAACTTTCTCCAGGATCTCACCAACCACCGGTTCAAAGTTGATAGCAACAAAACGCACGCGATGCGAACTACCGAAGCGATTCCACAGGTAATGCGCCACCTGGCGAACACCGATTTCATGCGCTGCCCCGCCAAGGTTGAAGAAGCAGTAGTGCACGCGGCAGCCGCGACGCATCAGCATGTAGCTGGACACGCCGGAGTCGAAACCACCGGAGATCAGCGACAGTACGTCTTCCTGCGTACCAATTGGGAAACCGCCAATACCTTCATAGCGGCCTTTAACCAGCAACAGACGGTCGTTTTCGATTTCAAGATTAACCGTCACGTCCGGCTTCGTCAGCTTCACGCGCGCGGATTCAATATGCTGGTTCAGTCCACCGCCAACATAACGTTCCACCTCAATGGAGCTAAACTCATGCTTACCACGACGCTTAACGCGTACGCAGAAGGTTTTACCTTCCAGTTGATCGCGATACTGCACCAGTGCTTTCTCGAAAATATCGTGCATATCGGTAAACGGCACGTCTTCTACTTCAAGAATGTGGTGGATCCCCGGAATACGGGTCAGCGCGTCGCGAATGTCCAGGCGCTGGCTTTCATCTTTAGCGCGAACCTCAACGTGATCCCAGTGACGGACAACGGCAAGGTCTTCATCATAGTGCTTTAAAACGTTACGAATGTTCCCTGTCAGAATTTTTATAAAGCGCAAACGCACAGATTGGCTTTTGATGGTGATTTCTGGGAACAATTTAATGATAAACTTCATGGCGGCAATGGTTCTTAGGCAAGTCTGAATGACTTGTAATGGAAAAAAATACAGCAGCCCATACCCGCGACTGCATCCAGGCGCGCAAGTATACCACCATCACGCGGCTACTGTGCACATTGCGCGTTATTTGCTTATCAGTGCGAGTCCGTTACCATAGTCTTGTGCTGCCAATACAGAGAGTCAGACATTCATTATGCCGAAGAAAAATGAAGCGCCCGCCAGTTTTGAAACCGCGCTGAGCGAGCTGGAACAAATTGTTACCCGTCTGGAAGGCGGCGACCTGCCGTTAGAAGAAGCGTTGAACGAATTCGAACGTGGCGTACAGTTGGCGCGTCAGGGACAGGTCAAATTGCAACAGGCTGAACAGCGCGTACAAATCCTGCTGTCAGATACTGAAGACGCGGCCCTTACGCCTTTTACACCGGATAATGAGTAAATGGATTTTACGCAGCAGTTACAGGCTTGCGTTGAGCAGGCCAACCTGGCACTGAGCCGTTTTATCGCGCCACTGCCCTTTCAGAACACTCCCGTGGTCGAAACCATGCAATATGGCGCATTATTAGGCGGTAAACGCCTGCGCCCGTTTCTGGTGTATGCGACCGGTCAGATGTTTGGTGTCAGCCTGAGTACGCTTGATGCTCCCGCTGCCGCCGTCGAATGCATTCACGCCTATTCGCTGATGCACGATGATTTACCCGCGATGGACGACGACGACCTGCGCCGCGGTCTGCCGACTTGCCACGTAAAATTTGGTGAGGCAAACGCGATCCTGGCCGGAGATGCACTGCAAACGCTGGCATTCTCCATTATCAGCGACGCTCCAATGCCGGAAGTATCTGACCGTGACCGCATCGCGATGATCTCTGAACTGGCTCAGGCCAGCGGTATCGCCGGTATGTGCGGCGGTCAGGCACTGGATCTGGAAGCTGAAGGTCATCAGGTTGAGCTGGATGCGCTGGAGCGTATTCACCGCCATAAAACCGGGGCATTGATTCGCGCCGCCGTACGTCTGGGGGCATTAAGCGCAGGCGATAAAGGGCGAGAATGCTTGGCAATACTCGACAAATACGCAGAAAGCATCGGTCTGGCCTTCCAGGTTCAGGATGACATCCTGGATGTGGTAGGCGATACTGCAACATTGGGTAAACGTCAGGGTGCTGACCAGCAGCTTGGCAAAAGTACCTATCCTGCACTTCTGGGTCTTGAGCAAGCCCAGAATAAAGCCCGGGATTTAATCGAGGATGCCCGCCAGTCGCTAAGTTTGCTGGCCGCACAGTCACTCGATACCTCGGCACTGGAAGCGCTAGCGGACTACATAATCCAGCGTGATAAATAAACCAACATATCCCATGAGCTTGCGATGAGTTTTGATATAGCCAAATACCCGACCCTGGCGCTGGTCGACTCCACCCAGGAGTTACGTCTGCTGCCAAAAGAGAGCCTGCCAAAGCTTTGCGACGAACTGCGCCGCTATTTGCTCGACAGCGTAAGCCGTTCCAGCGGGCACTTCGCCTCTGGTCTGGGCACGGTGGAACTCACCGTCGCGCTGCACTATGTCTACAATACCCCGTTTGACCAGTTAATCTGGGATGTAGGACATCAGGCTTACCCGCACAAAATACTGACCGGACGCCGTGATAAAATCGGCACCATTCGTCAGAAAGGCGGTTTGCATCCGTTCCCGTGGCGCGGTGAGAGCGAGTATGACGTACTGAGCGTTGGGCACTCTTCAACCTCCATCAGCGCAGGTATCGGTATTGCGGTTGCCGCTGAGAAAGAAGGCAAAGAACGTCATACCGTATGTGTGATTGGCGACGGCGCTATCACCGCCGGGATGGCGTTTGAAGCGATGAACCACGCAGGCGATATTAAGCCCGACATGCTGGTTATCCTCAACGACAATGAAATGTCGATTTCAGAGAACGTTGGCGCGCTGAACAATCATCTGGCGCAACTACTCTCTGGCAAACTCTACTCCTCGCTACGCGAAGGAGGGAAAAAAGTCTTCTCCGGCGTACCGCCGATTAAAGAGCTGCTCAAACGTACCGAAGAACACATCAAAGGCATGGTTGTGCCGGGTACGCTGTTTGAAGAACTGGGATTTAACTATATCGGTCCGGTGGACGGTCACGACGTGCTGGGGCTTATCACCACACTGAAGAACATGCGCGATCTGAAAGGCCCGCAGTTCCTGCACATCATGACCAAAAAAGGTCGTGGTTACGAGCCGGCAGAAAAAGATCCAATCACCTTCCACGCGGTACCAAAATTCGATCCATCCAGCGGATGCCTGCCGAAAAGCAGCGGCGGCCTGCCGAGCTATTCAAAAATCTTCGGTGACTGGCTGTGCGAAACCGCGGCGAAAGACAATAAGCTGATGGCAATCACCCCGGCGATGCGCGAAGGCTCCGGTATGGTGGAATTTTCACGTAAGTTTCCGGACCGCTACTTCGATGTGGCGATCGCCGAACAGCACGCGGTGACGTTTGCTGCCGGTCTGGCGATTGGCGGCTATAAGCCGGTCGTGGCTATTTACTCGACCTTCCTGCAGCGCGCCTACGATCAGGTGCTGCATGATGTCGCCATCCAGAAACTGCCAGTTCTGTTCGCCGTTGACCGGGCAGGAATTGTTGGCGCAGATGGCCAAACCCATCAAGGGGCGTTCGATCTTTCCTTCCTGCGCTGCATCCCGGAAATGGTCATTATGACCCCGAGTGATGAAAACGAATGCCGCCAGATGCTGTTCACCGGCTATCACTACAACGACGGTCCAACAGTCGTGCGCTACCCGCGCGGTAACGCGGTGGGCGTAGAGTTGACCCCGCTGGAACAACTGCCTATCGGGAAAGGTATAGTGAAACGTCACGGGGAGAAAGTGGCAATTCTCAACTTCGGTACCCTGATGCCGGAAGCCGCTCAGGTCGCAGAGTCGATGAACGCCACGCTGGTCGATATGCGTTTTGTGAAACCCCTGGATGAAACGTTGATCCTTGAAATGGCTGCCCAACACGAGGTGCTGGTTACCATTGAAGAGAACGCCATTATGGGTGGTGCTGGCAGCGGTGTAAACGAAGTGCTGATGGCCCATCGTAAGCCCGTCCCGGTGCTGAACATTGGCCTGCCAGACTTCTTCATCCCGCAGGGAACTCAGGATGAAGCTCGCGCCGATCTGGGTCTGAATGCCGTCGGAATTGAGGCCAAAATCAAGGCCTGGCTGGCATAAACCCCTCCCCGCTCCTGCTATGCTTAATTCATCACGAGCTAAGCAGGAGTGGATTGATGAAATACAACATTTTAGGAAAAACCGACCTACGGGTCTCCCGCCTTTGCCTGGGCTGCATGACGTTTGGCGAGCCTAATCGCGGCAATCACGCCTGGACGCTACCTGAAGAAAGCAGCCGCCCGATAATCAAACACGCCCTTGAGGGCGGCATTAACTTTTTCGATACCGCCAACAGCTACTCCGCTGGCAGTAGCGAAGAGATTGTCGGTCGCGCGCTGCGTTATTTCGCCCGCCGCGAAGATGTCGTGGTCGCTACCAAGGTTTTTCACCAGGTTGATGATTTAGCAGAAGGATTATCCCGCGCACAAATCCTGCGCTCAATCGACGACAGCCTCCGACGTCTGGGTATGGACTATGTCGACATCCTGCAAATTCACCGCTGGGATTACAACACACCTATTGAAGAAACCCTGGAAGCGCTGAACGACGTCGTGAAAGCCGGTAAAGCGCGCTATATCGGCGCCTCATCCATGCACGCTTCGCAGTTTGCTCAGGCGCTGGCCTTACAGAAGCAACACGGTTGGGCACAGTTCGTTAGCATGCAGGATCACTACAATCTGATCTACCGCGAAGAAGAACGCGAAATGCTGCCACTGTGCTATCAGGAAGGCGTGGCAGTGATCCCCTGGAGTCCGCTGGCACGTGGACGCCTGACGCGCCCATGGGGAGAAACGACAGCACGCCTGGTTTCCGATGAAGTCGGTAAAAATTTGTACAACGAGAGCGATGAAAACGACGCGCAAATTGCCGCACGGCTGACCGGCGTCAGTGAGGAACTGGGCGTAACGCGCGCGCAGGTTGCGCTGGCCTGGCTGCTGAGCAAACCGGGGGTGGCAGCGCCGATTATCGGCACATCGCGCGAGGAACAGCTGGATGAGTTGCTCAATGCGGTGGATTTAACGCTGAAGCCGGAGCAGATTGCCGAGCTGGAAACGCCGTACAAACAGCATCCGGTGGTGGGATTTAAATAAGTATTAGCGATGACTAATTGTAGGCCCGATAAGCATAGCGCATCCGGCACTGATTGCCCGATGGCGCGACGCTTATCGGGCCTACAACAGCCCCCCAAAAGGGTTAAATGATACCTACCGGCCAGTGATGACCGATAAAATACAAAATTCCGGCAGAGAGTATTCCGGCCACAATATCGTCGATCATGATCCCCGTCCCGCCATGCACGTTGCGATCGAACCAACGAATCGGCCACGGCTTCCACATATCCAGAATACGGAAAATCACAAATCCGGCGGCAACCCACTGCCAGTCATTGGTCGGCAGCGCCATCAGGGTAATCCACATCCCGACAAACTCGTCCCAGACAATGCTACCGTGATCGTGCACACCCATATCTTTCGCCGTTTGATGGCACAGATAAACGCCGATACAGATAGATAACATCACCACCAGTGAATACAGCTGCCACGGTAGAAAGGTCATTAAATACCAAAAAGGGATCGCCGCCAGCGATCCCATCGTGCCAGGAACAATTGGGCTCAACCCGCTGCCAAAACCGGTGGCTAGCAGGTGCCACGGATTGCGCATACTCAGGCGGCTTTTGGCGACATCTTTTTTAAGGCGCGGCAAAATGGTCATATCCTTTCCAGTCAAACGTGACGGATTTTCCATCGCGCGTAAAGTGAATGCCTTCCACGTCTGCGCTCATCTGCCCAATGCAGGTAAACGCTGCGCCGAGATTTCCCAGCGCCACATCCAGCGCACCACGGTTAATTTCCGGTACGGTAAAGCATAACTCATAATCTTCACCGCCCGAGAGCGCCCAGCGTAGGGCCTGTTCCGGCTCAACGTGCCGGGCGAATGCCGTGGAGTAAGGCAGCGCATCGACGTTAACCCGCGCGCCACAGCCGCTGGCATTAACGATATGCCCCAGATCGGAAATCAGGCCATCGGAGATATCGATAGCCGCACTGGCCAGATCGCGCAGGGCTTGTCCCTGCAAAATACGCGGCGTGGGACGCAGATGGCGTTTAAGCAGATAGTCTGCGTCTTTTGCATCTCCAACCTGCAACCGATTCTGTAAAATCGCCAGCCCCGCCGCGCTGTCTCCCGGCGTACCGGTAACATAAATCCAGTCCCCCGGCTTCGCACCAGAGCGTTTTAAGGCCCGTCCTACAGGAACGTAGCCATGGATACCCAACGTCATCGACAGTGGCCCACGCGTGGTGTCACCGCCAATCAGCTGCATATCATAGTAATTAAGCAGTTCAAACAGGCCATCACTGAAGGCTTCAAGCCAGGCTTCATCAACGTCAGGTAACGTGAGTGCCAGCGTCAACCACGCAGGATCGGCCCCCATCGCCGCCAGATCGCTCAAATTCACCGCCAGTGCTTTCCAGGCGAGATCGGTGGGATCAATGTCGGGGAGGAAGTGATTGCCTGCCACCAGCGTATCGGTACTGATCGCCAGCGTCTGTTTTTCAGGGATATTCAGGAGTGCGCAGTCGTCACCAATACCGGTTTCGACATCAAGACGAGACGTTCTTACGCGGTCAAAATAACGGGCAATCAGGGAAAACTCGCCGCATGCCATACGTTATGCCTCAGCAGAAAAAAAAGAAAAAGCCGGGGACAGCGGAAACAGGTTCCACCATCCAGCCGGCCTCGGGATTACTTTTTGTTGGGGCGAATCACAGGTGCTGCTTTATCCAGTACGCCGTTCACGAATTTATGGCTATCTTCAGCGCCGAAGGTTTTCGCCAGTTCAATCGCTTCGTTGATGGCCACTTTGTACGGCACATCACTACGTTTAGACAGTTCAAACAGCGCAATACGCAGTACGGCTTTTTCTACCTGACCCAGCTCTTCTAACAGACGAGACAGGTAAGGCTTCATTAATCCATCCAGGTACGCGCTGTTAGTCGCCACCCCGGACAGCAGTTCACGGAAATACAGAACGTCGACATCTTTAACGTCCTGTTCCGCCAGGAACTGGTATTCAACATCAGCGATGTCGTTCTGGGACAACTGCCAGGAGTAGAGCGCCTGGACGGCACACTCACGGGCGCGGCGACGAGCAGCAGGTTTCACGGATTTCCCCTTACAAAAATCAGGCCTTAATGGCTTTCAATACATTAATCATTTCAAGCGCAGTCAGTGCAGCTTCTGCGCCTTTGTTGCCGGCTTTAGTGCCAGCACGTTCGATGGCTTGTTCAATACTTTCGGTGGTCAGAACACCGAAGGCTACCGGAATGCCACTGTCCTGAGCGACATGCGCCAGGCCATTGCTTGCACCGCCAGCCACATATTCGAAGTGCGCGGTACCGCCACGGATCACCGTACCAAGCGCAATTACCGCGTCGTATTTACCGGTTTTTGCCAGTGCGTCAGCGGCCAGCGGCAGCTCATATGCACCTGGAACCCAAACAACGGTAATGTTTTCATCTTTAACCTGGCCAATACGTTTCAGGGCGTCGATAGCCCCTTCCAGCAGGCTGTCATTGATAAAGTTGTTGAAACGCGCAATGGTGATGGCGACGCGAGCGTCCGGGGTAGCAACGTTAGCTTCAATAATGTTCATATTCTTCCTTCGGGTTCGATTTATGGCCCCGTAAGGGGGGCGGATTTTATCATAATATTCTGTGCGCTGCTTCCTCTAAATCAGAAAGCCTCACGCAGTCGTTAAATGCAGGCAAACGTCCGGGCCCACCTGGCGTATCTCATTGAATTTAAAATGGGGTGCGTCAGCCAGTTTCTCAAGGCCTGGAAGCACACATAATCCTCGCGCATCGCTGCCTAACAGTTTAGGCGCAACATACACGATTAGCTCATCGACCAAACCGGCCTGTAATAATGCCCCCGCGAGCGTTGGACCTGCTTCAACCCAAATGCTGTTAATTTGCTGTTTGCCCAGTTGCATCATCAGCACCACCAGATCCAGATGCCCGTTATGTTCCGGCACCTTCAGGCTACGAACCGTCTCCGGCCAGCTACGAGGGTCGTCTTCAGTCCGGACAATCCAGGTTTCTCCCGGCTGTTGCACAATACGATGCTCCGGCGTGACCTGATTCTGGCTATCCAGAACAATGCGGATTGGCTGGCGCAGCTCTTCCTGCGGGTAACTCGCCTGAGTTGACTCCCCAAGCTCCGACCAACGCACGGTAAGCTGAGGGTCGTCTGCCAGCACCGTAGCACTGCTGGTTAAAATGGCATGGCTTTGCGCGCGCAAGCGTTGCACATCGCGGCGCGCCTGTGGTGAGGTAATCCACTGGCTTTCACCGCTGGCCATCGCCGTACGGCCATCAAGCGACGCGCCAAGCTTAAGCTGCAGATACGGGAATCCCGTACGCATGCGCTTGAGAAAGCCTTTATTCAGTTGCTCAACTTCGCTCATCATCAGCCCGTGGCTGACGTCGATGCCCGCCTGCTGCAAACGGTAGAGCCCACGTCCTGCGACCTGCGGATTGGGATCCTGCATCGCCGCAACCACTCGCGATACACCCGCCGCAATCAGCGCATCGCAACACGGCGGCGTGCGACCATGATGACTACAGGGTTCAAGCGTCACATAGGCCGTTGCCCCTTGCGCTTTTTCTCCAGCCATCCGCAGAGCATGAACTTCGGCATGCGGTTCGCCCGCACGGTGATGATATCCTTCACCGACGATCTCCCCATCCTTCACAATCACGCAGCCTACGTTGGGGTTGGGGTGAGTGGTAAAACGTCCGCGCGCAGCAAGCTTCAGCGCACGCGCCATGTACAATTCATCCTGCATGGCTTAGTCCTGTAGGCGAGCAATCTCTTCGCCAAATTCTTTGATATCTTCGAAACTCCGGTAGACAGAGGCAAAGCGGATGTAGGCGACTTTATCGAGCTTTTTCAACTGCTCCATCACCAGGTTGCCAATCATCTTGCTCGGCACCTCACGCTCACCAGTCGCACGCAGCTGTGATTTGATATGGTTTAACGCCATTTCGACGTCATCCGCGCTAACAGGCCGTTTCTCAAGCGCTCTGAGCATGCCGCTACGCAGCTTTTCTTCATTAAAGGGTTCACGCACGTCGTTGCTTTTCACAACGCGCGGCATGACAAGTTCAGCCACTTCAAAAGTGGTGAAACGTTCGTTACAGACCAGACACTGCCGACGGCGGCGTACCGAGGAGCCCTCGCCTACAAGACGAGAGTCAATTACCTTAGTGTCTACGGCGAAACAGAATGGGCAATGCATACGGCGTCCTGTACCTCAGTGGTTAACAGAATCTATTTTACCCTGAACTGCCGTGACAACAAAGGCACTGCGCTTTTGAGACAAAGGATCGATGCCTTCGTGCTCAGTCCACACTACCATTATGCTATCGCGACAATGAAGGAAGTAATCACAATGACAAGACGTTACCTAAGAATTCTCCTGGTGGGAAGTCTCTTTAGTCTTAGTGCCTGCGCACAGCAAAGCGAAGTACGCCAGATGCATCAAAGCGTTAGCACATTGAATAAAGAGATGGCGCAGCTTAATCAGGAAACAGTAAAAATTACGCAGCAAAATATGTTGAATGCAAAATCAACCAGCGGCGTCTATCTGCTACCGGGTTCCAAAACCCCGGCACGACTGGACAGCCAGATTGGCACTTTACGCATGTCGCTGGTAAACATTGCGCCTAACGCGGATGGTTCGCGCCTGACGCTACGGATTCAGGGTGAATCCAACACGCCTTTACCCGCCTTTAGCGCCACCGTCGAATACGGGCAAATTCAGGGCACCACGGACAACTATCAGGAAGTGAACGTTCACAACCAGTTGGTCAACGCTCCGGCGAGTATTCTTGCTCCCAGCGACGTAGACATTCCGTTGCAGATAAATGGCCTCACTCCAGAGAGGTTAGGATTTGTTCGCATCCACGACATCCAGCCTGTTAGCCAATAAACTTTTTTGCGGAACGTTTTGTGCGTTCCGCAACATCACTCCGCTCCATTTTGTTACTCCCCTGACATAACCGATATTTCTGGTAAAACTTGGCAACATTCATGAGAGCCAGTACAATTCGCCGCCTAAAGTACGCAAACGTGAACGCAATCGATTACGTAAATGATAGAACTGTGAAACAAGACATATTTTTGTGAACAATGATTTTTATAATAGGCTCCGAAGAATTACGAAATATTTAGAAACGCAAATTGCGCATTTTTCACTCCCGAAAGGGATTTCAAACAGTGGCATACATATGAAAAAAACATTACTTGCAGCCGGTGCAGTGCTGGCGCTCTCCTCGTCTTTTACTGCCAACGCAGCAGAAAATGACAAACCGCAATATCTGTCCGACTGGTGGCACCAGAGCGTTAACGTGGTGGGTAGCTATCACACCCGTTTCTCTCCGAAACTGAACAACGACGTGTATCTGGAATACGAAGCATTTGCCAAAAAAGACTGGTTTGATTTCTATGGCTACATCGATATTCCGAAAACCTTCGACTGGGGTAACGGCAACGATAAAGGTATCTGGTCTGACGGTTCCCCGTTGTTTATGGAAATCGAACCGCGTTTCTCCATCGACAAACTGACCGGCGCTGACCTGAGCTTTGGTCCGTTCAAAGAATGGTACTTCGCCAACAACTACATCTACGACATGGGTGATAACAAAGCCAGCCGCCAGAGCACCTGGTATATGGGTCTGGGTACCGATATCGATACCGGTCTGCCGATGGGTCTGTCCCTGAACGTCTATGCTAAATACCAGTGGCAGAACTATGGCGCATCCAACGAAAACGAGTGGGATGGCTACCGTTTCAAAGTGAAATACTTTGTGCCGATCACCCAGGTTTGGGGCGGCCAACTGACCTACATCGGCTTCACCAACTTCGACTGGGGCTCAGATTTGGGTGATGACCCGAACCGCACCAGCAACTCTATCGCTTCCAGCCACGTCCTGGCGCTGAACTACGATCACTGGCACTACTCTGTCGTAGCGCGTTACTTCCATAACGGCGGTCAGTGGAAAGGTGGGGATACTCTGAACTGGGGCGAAGGCGATTTCAGCGCGAAATCTACCGGTTGGGGTGGTTACCTGGTCGTAGGTTACAACTTCTAATCCAGACAATTTATCGAAAACAAGCCAGCTTAACCGCTGGCTTTTTTATGGCTGGTCTTCACAGCGTACTTTACGTAAAAAGTCACTTAGCGAACGCTCCGCAGATTCGCGAAAGTGCCTGTCGAGTGGCGTGATCTTCAGACATCGATCAACGCGAAAGCAACGATAATCATCACGCTTCTCGCACCAGCCAACCAGCAGCCAGTGCTCGCCCCAGAAAAATAAACCCAGCGGCTGAACGTCGCGCCACGAGAGGTTCCCGGACTCATCGCGATAATGCAGCGCCAGCACCTGCTGAGCTGAAACCGCGCGATGTATGAGATCGAACGCACTGCGTGAATGCGGCTGATTACCAAAATCTGGCGCGAAAATCCGCGTTTGCTCGGCTCTGCGCCGACTCTCTGGCGGCAATATCGCCAACACTTTTTCCTGTGCTGATTCCAGCGCCTGTGAGAGTGAATCCCCGCCCCATGTTTTCAGCAACCGAATCGCTACCATCAACGCTTCTGATTCGTGCTGAGTTAACATCAACGGCGGCAGATCAAACCCCGCCATTAAGCGGTATCCACTGCCCACTTCGCCTTCAATGGGCACGCCGGATAAAGAGAGATCGCGGATATCGCGATAAATCGTCCGTTCAGAAACTTCAAGACGTTCTGCCAGCAGCGCCGCCGTTGTCACTCGCCTGCCACGCAGGATTTGTACAATCTGAAACAAGCGGTCGGCGCGTCTGCTCATTTTAATCCTCAGTGCTGAAAATATTACGCGGGTTGATGTAAACCAACACGATTGCCTTCGCTGTCAGTAAATAGCGCAATCGTACCAATGTCCTGCCCCAGTTCGAGTGGGCCAAACACACACTGACCGCCAGCAGTGGCGACGCGTTCAAGCGTTGCAGTCAAATCGTCCGTATGCAGATAAATAATAGCGCCCTGCGCTGAAGGAGTAATACCTTCAAATTTAGCCAGCGCCCCGCCGGGAGCGGGATCCTGATGCGGAAATACGGCCAGCTCAGCGCAGTCCATGTTCTCCCGACGCAAAGAAACCTGCATCACTGGTTCATAAAAAGCGATGGCGCGATCCATTTGTGCTACAGGGATTTCAAACCAATTAATTACGTTGCTCATACTTCCTCCTGCCTGTGTGGGTAATCTCAGAAGGACTATAAGACAGGACTACTGACAGCATACTGTCAGTAGTATGGCGACAGGAAAAGATAATTGCCTGTCGCTAATTCACAGGCAAAAAAAATCCCGACCTTATGATCGGGATTCCAGTATCTTCACTCTTAATGGTTAAGGAAGAATCGACGGTTGATCCGCCCCTTCTTTCTCGACCTTCTGCTGCAGCATGTGCTCACGCTTCATACCCAGCTTCAGCGCCAGCGCCGATGCCACGTAGATAGAGGATGCGGTACCGATGGAAACACCGATCAGCATCGTCAGCGAGAAGCCTTCCAGTACCGGACCACCGAACAGGAACAGCATCAGAATAACCATCAACGTTGTACCGGACGTAATCAACGTACGGTGCAGCGTTTGAGTCAGTGACACGTTAAAGATTTCGTAAGGCGTACCGCGACGAATTTTGCGGAAGTTTTCACGAATACGGTCAGATACAACGATACTATCGTTCAGCGAGTAACCGATTACCGACATCAGTGATGCGACGATAGTCAGGTCAATCTCGATATGGAACAACGACAGGATCCCAAGTGTGATAATCACGTCGTGCGCCAGAGCGATAACCACCCCCGCCGCCAGTCGCCACTCAAAGCGGAAACCGACGTACACCAGGATGGAGATCAGCGCCGCCATCAGCGCCATCGCACCGGTTTGCGCCAGATCAGCCCCCACGCTCGGACCCACGAATTCAATTCGCTTCACCGCGGCGTTTTGGTTGGTGGATTCGTTAATCACACTCAACACTTTGCTGCCCAGCACCTGGCCGCCGTCCGCACCTTCAGTTGGCGGCATACGTACCATAATGTCGTGGCTGCTGCCGAAGTTCTGCAGAAGCGGATCAACGAAGCCCGCTTTCTCCAGCGCATCGCGCATCACGTCCATATCGGCCGGTTTTTCCAGCGTGATTTCAATAACCGTACCACCGGTGAAATCGAGCCCCCAGTTAAACCCGCGTACGCCCATCACCACGATGGCCGCAATCAGCAGGAAACCTGAAATGCCGAAAGCCCAGTAGTCCCAGCGCATAAAGTCCCAGACTTTACGGCCGTGGTTTAATTGTTCAACAGTATATTCCTGTGCCACTTCGCACTCCTCAGATTGACAGCTTTTTGACGCGCTTGCCGCCATACAACAGGTTTACGATGGCACGTGTACCGACAATCGCGGTAAACATCGACGTCGCCACACCAATACCGGTAGTAATCGCGAACCCTTTAATTGCCCCGGTGCCAACTGCGTACAGGATGATGACCTTGATCAGCGTCGTAATGTTCGCATCAAAGATGGAGCTAAATGCGCCCGCATAACCTTCGTTGATGGCCTGCTGCACCGAACGCCCGTTACTCAACTCTTCTTTGATACGTTCGTTGATCAGTACGTTCGCATCGACCGCGACGGCAAGGGTTAAGACAATCCCCGCAATCCCCGGCATACTTAGCGTAGCGCCCGGCAGCAACGACATAATACCGACAATCAATACCAGGTTAGCAATCAGCGCACTGGTCGCAATCAGACCGAACTTCTTATAGAAGAAGATCATGAACAGGATAGACACCACCAGACCGGCCAGACACGCTTCCAGACCCTGTTTAATGTTCTGCATACCCAGGGTTGGGCCGATGGTACGTTCTTCCACAATCTGAATCGGCGCAATCAACGCACCGGCACGTAACAGCAGAGAAAGCTGACGCGCTTCGTTCGGGTTGTTGATACCGGTGATACGGAAGCTGTTACCCAGGCGAGACTGGATATTGGCAATGTTAATCACCTCTTCCTGTTTCACCAGTACTGCACGACCGTTAGCATCTTTCTTACCGCTGTCTTTGTACTCCACGAACAGGGCCGCCATCGGCTTACCGATGTTGTCCTTGGTGAAGTTGGACATGATGTTACCACCCGCGCTATCCAGCGAGATGTTAACCTGCGGCTGATTGTATTCGTCCTGGCTGGAAGTAGAATCGGTGATATGGTCACCGGTCAGGATCACGCGCTTGTACAGCACAACAGGCTGACCTTCACGAGACTGTTTCACTTCCGAATCACCCGGAACACGACCCGATGCTGCAGCGGACTGGTCAACGTTGGTGTTTACCAGACGGAACTCCAGCGTCGCGGTTGCGCCCAGAATTTCTTTCGCACGCGCGGTATCCTGAATACCCGGCAGTTCGACCACGATGCGGTCAGCGCCCTGACGTTGTACCACCGGCTCAGCAACACCCAGTTGGTTAACACGATTACGCAGAATGTTGATGTTCTGCTGTACCGCGTACTCACGGGCTTCGCTCAGGCGCGCATCGGTCATTACAGCACGCAGTGCATTGCTGCCCTGGCTGGAAATAACCAGATCCTGGTGACGTTTGCTCAAGTAAGAGATAGCTTCATCACGGGCGCTGCTATCACGGAAAGTGATGCTCAGACCGTAGTTATCTTCTTTGCGAACGGTAGTATAAGGAATGCCTTTTTCACGCAGATCGCTGCGCAGGCTATCGATATTTTGTTCCTGCAACTTACTCAGCGCGGTATCCATATCCACTTCCATCAGGAAGTGAACACCGCCACGCAGGTCAAGGCCGAGTTTCATCGGTTCTGCATGAATGGCAGCCAGCCAGCGCGGGGTTGCCGGAGCAAGGTTAAGCGCCACGACGTACTGATCGCCCAGTACGCCCATTAATACTTCACGTGCGCGCAGTTGGGTATCAGTGGAGTCGAAGCGCGCGAGAATAGCACCCTCTTCCAGAGCCACAGACTTAGGTGTGATTTTATCTTCTTGTAACGTTTTCTGGACCTGGATCAGCGTTTGCTCACTGGCGGCGGCACCGCGCACGCCAGTGATTTGAACAGCCGGATCCTCACCATACAGGTTGGGAAGCGCATAGAGCAGACCGACGACAATCACGACGATCAGCATGACATACTTCCACAAAGGATAACGGTTTAACACGGCAGTTCCCTTTGGGAAAACAATAAATTACAGCGCCTTCATGGTGCCTTTCGGCAGAACGGCAGCTACGAAATCACGTTTAATAACCACTTCAGTGGTGTCGTTCAGCGCGATAGCGATGTAGCCAGATTCTGCTACTTTGGTCACGCGACCCACCAGACCACCGTTAGTCAGCACTTCATCGCCTTTCGCAATGGAGTTCATCAGATTTTTGTGTTCTTTGGTACGCTTTTGCTGCGGGCGCAGGATCATGAAGTAGAAAATCAGACCAAACACCACCAGCATCAGAATCAGAGACATCGGGCTGCCCTGCGCCGGAGCACCTGTTGCCGCTACCGCATCAGAAATAAAAAAGCTCATTCAAATTCCCTCATTATTAAAATTAATCAACGTTCACAGGTGGAACTGGTCTACCCTGACGTTGGTAAAAATCGGTCACGAAGCTCTCTAATTTACCCTCTTCAATAGCCTTGCGTAAACCCGCCATCAAACGCTGGTAGTAGCGAAGGTTATGAATCGTGTTGAGACGCGCGCCCAATATTTCGTTGCAACGGTCGAGATGATGCAAGTAAGCGCGCGAATAATTGCGACAGGTGTAGCAATCACACTCAGAATCGAGCGGACTGGTGTCGCTTTTATGTTTCGCGTTACGAATTTTTACCACGCCGTCAGTCACAAACAAATGACCATTACGGGCATTTCGCGTTGGCATCACACAGTCAAACATATCGATACCGCGACGCACGCCTTCAACCAGATCTTCTGGTTTACCGACGCCCATCAGGTAACGCGGTTTATCTGCCGGAATCTGCGGGCAAACATGTTCCAGAATGCGGTGCATATCTTCCTTCGGCTCACCGACAGCCAAACCGCCGACAGCGTAGCCATCAAAGCCGATATCTACCAGACCTTTGACGGAGATATCACGTAAATCTTCGTAAACACTGCCCTGAATGATGCCAAAAAGCGCATTTTTGTTGCCGAGGCTATCAAAACGGTCACGGCTGCGCTTCGCCCAACGCAGAGACATCTCCATCGAGCGTTTAGCATAGTCCCAGTCGGCCGGATACGGTGTACATTCGTCGAAGATCATCACGATATCGGAACCGAGATCGTATTGAATCTCCATCGACTTCTCGGGATCGAGGAAAATCGGATCGCCGTTGATCGGGTTACGGAAATGCACGCCTTGTTCGGTTATCTTCCGGATATCGCCCAGGCTGAACACCTGGAAGCCGCCGGAATCGGTGAGGATCGGCCCTTTCCACTGCATAAAATCGTGCAGATCGCCGTGCAGTTTCATGATTTCCTGCCCCGGGCGTAGCCACAGGTGGAAAGTGTTGCCGAGGATGATCTGTGCGCCGGTCGCTTCAACTTCTTCCGGCGTCATGCCTTTTACTGTGCCGTAAGTACCGACCGGCATAAAAGCAGGCGTTTCTACTACGCCACGATCAAAAACCAGGCGGCCGCGGCGAGCGCGACCGTCTGTGGTATCCAGTTCAAATTTCATCTTCACTCCTGCGTCAGAAAAACAGTCCGACGTTTTAAACACTCATGCCGGAAACTTATTCCCCGACACGCTCAGAAATAGCCTGCGGATTGTACGTGATAAACATCGCATCCCCGTAACTAAAAAAGCGATATTCCGCTTTTACCGCTTCATGATAGGCGTGCATGGTGTTTTTATAACCAGCAAATGCGGAAACCAGCATAATCAGTGTCGATTCCGGCAGGTGGAAGTTGGTGACCAGAGCATCAATCACCTGATATTTATAGCCTGGATAAATAAAGATTTGTGTATCGCCGAAGAACGGCTCGATTAGATCGTTTTTGGCCGCCTGCGCCGCACTTTCCAGTGAACGTACGGAGGTGGTGCCCACCGCAATCACGCGGTTACCGCGCGCTTTCGCCGCCAGCACCGCGTCCACCACATCCTGCGGCACTTCCGCATATTCGGAGTGCATAATGTGGTCTTCAATAGTGTCTACGCGCACCGGCTGGAAAGTGCCCGCTCCAACGTGCAGGGTGACGAACGCCATTTCAATGCCTTTATCGCGCAGTTTAGCCAGCAGCGGATCGTCAAAATGCAGACCCGCGGTCGGCGCAGCGACGGCACCCGGTTTTTCGCTGTACACGGTCTGGTACAGCTCGCGGTCGGCGTCTTCATCCGGACGGTCGATATACGGCGGCAACGGCATATGGCCAATCGCGTTGAGGATATCCAGCACGCTGCGTTCGTCGTTAAACTCAACTTCAAACAGCGCGTCATGGCGCGCCACCATCGTTGCTTTAATGCTTTCGTCATCGCCCAGCAGCAGCTCGGCGCCCGGTTTCGGCGCTTTCGAGGCACGAATATGCGCCAGAATACGTTTGTCATCCAGCATACGCTCGACCAGCACTTCAATTTTACCGCCGCTGGCTTTACGACCAAACAGACGCGCAGGAATGACGCGGGTGTTGTTAAAGACCAGCAAATCGCCAGGGTTGAGCTTATCGAGCAAATCGGTGAAAGTACCGTGCGTCAGCGCGCCCGTCGGCCCGTCCAAAGACAGCAAGCGACAGCTACTGCGCTCAGCTTGCGGATAGTGGGCAATCAGGGATTCGGGTAGTTCAAAGGTGAAATCGGTAACGCGCATGACACTGACTCAGACTAAAATAAGAGGCGGGTAGTCTAGTGCCGGGGCGTTCTCCCTGCAACCTTTACCCCTCTGGATAAACATTTAACGATGAATTTTCTTGCACATTTGCATCTCGCTCACCTTGCCGACAGTTCGCTTTCCGGCAATCTGCTGGCCGATTTTGTCCGGGGTAATCCGGAAACGCACTACTCGCCTGATGTGGTAGAAGGCATCTTCATGCATCGTCGTATCGACGTGATGACAGATAACCTGCCGCAGGTGCGTGAAGCCAAAGAATGGTTTCGTAGCGAAACGCGCCGCGTCGCGCCGATTACGCTGGATGTCATGTGGGATCATTTTCTGTCGCGCCACTGGTCGGAGATCTCCCCTGACTTCCCGCTGACGGACTTTGTGCGCTATGCCCGTACCCAGGTAACCACTATTTTGCCGGAATCGCCGCCACGCTTTATCAATCTGAATAACTATATATGGTCAGAGAAATGGCTTGAGCGCTACCGGGACATGGATTTTATCCAGAACGTCCTGAACGGCATGGCCAGCCGCCGTCCACGGCTCGATGCCCTACGCGACTCATGGTATGACCTCAATACGCATTACGATGCGTTAGAAGAGCGATTCTGGCAGTTTTATCCGCAAATGATGGACCAGGCGCGGCGTAAAACCCTTTGATTGCAACCCGCATTCCCCGCCGGATAAGCCGTAGCCGTCATCCGGCAAAAGATTGATAGACAAAACCTGTCTCATTGATTGCCAACGCCTCTTTGTCTTATTCACGAACACTCTCTATACTGGCCCGCGTTGCGTTCCAAAAACCCCTTAACATTGCAGGAGAATTATATGGTACTGGTAACTCGTCAGGCTCCGGATTTCACAGCAGCTGCGGTACTGGGTAGCGGTGAGATCGTTGAAAACTTCAACTTCAAACAGCATACCAACGGTAAAACTACCGTTCTGTTCTTCTGGCCGATGGACTTCACCTTCGTTTGCCCGTCTGAACTGATCGCATTCGACAAACGTTACGAAGAATTCCAGAAACGCGGCGTTGAAGTTGTTGGCGTTTCCTTCGACTCTGAATTTGTCCACAACGCATGGCGTAACACCCCTGTCGACAAAGGCGGCATCGGTGCAGTGAAATACGCAATGGTTGCTGACATTAAACGCGAAATCCAGAAAGCCTACGGCATCGAGCACCCGGAAGCTGGCGTTGCTCTGCGCGGTTCTTTCCTGATCGACGCTAACGGCGTTGTTCGCCACCAGGTGGTTAACGATCTGCCGCTGGGTCGTAACATCGACGAAATGCTGCGCATGGTTGACGCGCTGCAGTTCCACGAAGAGCACGGCGACGTATGCCCGGCACAGTGGGAAAAAGGTAAAGAAGGTATGAACGCTTCTCCGGACGGCGTAGCAAAATACCTGACCGAGAACGTTTCCAGCCTGTAATTGGCATGAATCGACAAAAGGCCCGCTAGTGCGGGCCTTTTTCTGATGTCAGAACTCGGAATGCCCGATGGCGCTGCGCGTATTGGCCCTACGCGAGCAGACACTTGTTGTCTCATTATACGGCCGATGAATAATCGCATACAGGTACAAACCAAACGTTGAACATCAAGGCGCCGGCGGAACCGCATCCATTTGAACCTCCCAGGAATAGTAGTCATCCTCAACCAACGTTTCTTTGATTTTTGACGCCAGCGCGACACTTCTCTCTATCTCTATTTTCGTCATTTGTAGCGGAATCAGATTTTTTAAGTTAACGTTGTTATATTCATTCAGAATATTTTCTTTATATCTTTCCGAAGCATGTCTTTTGTAACCTTCTTTATTAAAATAGATAAAGGAATCGTTAGCAATCATAGACCATGCATATGCCATTTCAATATCTCGTTTAACGCTAACACCATAAAAATAAAACTCACTCAATCTTATTTGTGCATACTGAGAACCGTGAATTCCACTCACCTTATAAGCAGAAAAACTATCTTCAAGCTCTTCTCTTGTTAAATTATCTATTCTGTTTTCCAGAGAATTTAGCTGCTTATTATTACTATCTTTATACGAAAAACCGGAAGGAAATAAAATGCAATCAGCCAGATAAGAATGGATATGATAGCCTCCCTTTATGGCGTAACGAGTATAACGAATCAACCTTTTTCGTACATCTTGTGCTAACGGGTTGAAGGTCGAATTTGTCTCACCCGCACTCCATAAAAGGCCATTAGCAGCAAGCCTGCTCGCCAAGGGATACTGTAAATCAGCTAGTCGGGTGATAAATTCACTATAATTCATATTAAATACATCAGGCCGTCGAAGAGACAAACCATCATAACTCACTAATCTGTGAGCATTGCTCCTGATGAAATCATCTAAAACATCATCGTCACCAACTTCTTTCTGAATTCTGGCATACTGAATCATAGCATTTTTATCCCACAACCAGGCATGACGAATCAATTCAATAAGTTCTGTTTCATCCTCAATTTGTGGTATTTCTGGTGTTATAGCCTCTACCATTTTCCATGAATACTCAACTGTCCATAACTTATCTTGCGGAAGTAATGCGGCCGCGATGACATAATCCATATAAATTTCCTTTAGTCGCTATGAATGATATAATTTATCAACATCCAGAACATTCAAACAAAATTCAAATCATCATAGTTAAACACATCACTGGTAACGGTCCTATCTAACTTCTCACCATTTCGATATTTTCTGCATGGCCAGATCTGACCATCAACTAAGCTTTCATACTCTCTATCATTTGAAAATCGTTTCTTCACTTTACTTCCGGATTTATAGCCCCATAATAATAGCTCTTGCTTTCCAAACAAATCTATTGCTACATAATCATTCACTGTTTTTCTATATTTGCAGTCTTCCAATCCGGGGCCATAGTTAAATGACGCATAAACCATTTGGCCAATAACATATGCTGATGATTCATGTCTGGAAAATGCGCGAGCAATACACTCCCCACCACTACGCTGATCTAAATCATCACTTTCATATCGACCAGATCGGCAACTATGTAATACCAAATAACCCTTTTCAGGATTCCAGATTAAATTTTCAAGAGATTCAACCACCTCAGCCGTAATATGCTCCCCCTTCTTAATTGATATCCTATCTGGATTGCTGTGAGCAAAAATATGAATTTCACACAAATCATATTTAGGTTGACCTGATTTATTTAGCTTGCAAATATCATAGAATATCGCGGTCCAAATTTTTTCGAAGTCGGCCAAACTCTTGAAGATCATCGGTCCTTTTACTTCACCTTTGGGATACTTAGATTCAAGCCGCTTTTTCTTGAATTCCGCCGCTTTCAACATCTCGGCACCACCGTGTCCACCATAGGCTATCATCACGTCATATCGAATAGGTCGTGAAATTGCAACATGAACAACATTGGGTTCACCATTATCATTTGATCTTCTGGTTTTTCCTAAAGATATATCATTTACTGGCATTTCAGCTCCTACAATTACAATTACAAATGCTTTACTACCCAACTAAACGCGTCACCAATAATATTCATTTAATTAATAACAACTCATTATTGTAATTAATCACGCATTATTTTAACTTATGGTTAGTAATATTGTGTGAGCTACCTTCATATTTTGATTGATTTAATTATGCAATCAAGCTTTGATAGCCAATAATAAAAAATAAAATTTACACTTTACAAACAATACAAATAATCATAAGAACTACATTCTTACATTGAAAATATAACTATGTTGGTGCGGATAGAGAAGATTACACGGCCCCGGCTTTACGCCGTAGTAAGAATGGCATAGCGACCTTTAGGAAGATGGTTTTGTGGCAACCGTAGACAATTGGCTGTAGCAAAGCGAAATGCAGATGTATGAACCCCATTGCCTGATGGCACTCAGCATAGCAGGCTTACAAGGATTAGAAGTTGCGATTCTTTGTTGGCCGGATAAGACGCAAAGCGTCACCATCCGGCATTAAAAACGTTACAGTCAGAACGCGAAACAGGAACAGCCAAGCGCCCCCCAGAAAGCCCGGTCATCTGACACCGGAATGCCTGATTGACGCGCAATATCATGCTGATGACCGTGTACGCCACAGCTACCACAGCACTGATGCATCTGCACCATTGCGCCAATTTTAGCCGCAGCAGGCGGCGCTGAGCGATAGTGCCCCGGCACCTTCACCACCGGCGACCAGTCCGGCACAACCGGGATGGCTGGTGGTGCCAGCGGGGTGAAATGCCCTGCCGCATACACGACTTTGCCATCGACAATGGTCATCACTGACTCAATGCCTTTGATCTCTTCTTCCGCCACGTTGAAGTAATCTTTAGACAGCACCACCAGGTCGGCCAGTTGATCTTTCTCGATTCGCCCTTTCTTACCCTGCTCACTGGAGAACCAGGCGCTGCCAGCGGTCCACAGTTCCAGCGCCACGTCGCGCGGCAAGCGGTTGTTATCATCGTACATCGCCATACCGCCAACGGTGCGGCCCGAAACCAGCCAATAGAGCGCGGTCCACGGGTTGTAGCTAGCCACACGGGTGGCGTCAGTCCCCAGCCCTACCGGAACTTCAGCCGCCAGCATTTTCGCCACCGGCGGCGTGTGTTTGACCGCATCTTTGCCATAACGCTCGACAAAATATTCGCCCTGGAACGCCATTCGGTGCTGAACAGCAATCCCGCCGCCCAGCGCTTTAACGCGCTCGATATTCCGTTCAGTAATGGTTTCGGCATGATCGAAGAACCAGTGCAGGCCATTGAACGGGATATCACGATTCACCTTCTCAAACACGTCCAACATGCGGCTGATAGATTCATCGTAGGTGGCGTGCAGGCGGAACGGCCAGCGGTGCTCCACCAGGTGTCGCACCACGCGCTCCAGCTCATCTTCCATACCCTCCGGCAGGTCCGGGCGCGGCTGGAGAAAATCTTCAAAATCCGCTGCCGAAAAGACCAGCATTTCCCCGGCCCCATTGGCGCGGTAGAAGTCGGTTCCCTGCCCCGGTTTGAGCATATCGGTCCAACGTTCAAAGTCTTCCAGTTCCTGTTTTGGACGCTGGGTAAACAAGTTGTAGGCAATACGCACAGTCATCTGCTTGTTGGCGTGTAACTGCTCAATGATCTCGTAATCTTCCGGATAGTTCTGGAAGCCGCCGCCCGCATCGATGGCACTGGTCAGCCCCAGACGGTTCAGTTCACGCATAAACTGGCGGGTCGAGTTAACCTGCATTTCTAGCGGCAGTTTGGGTCCTTTTGCCAGCGTCGAATAAAGGATCATGGCGTTTGGTTTAGCGATCAACATCCCGGTCGGGTTGCCGTTGCTATCACGCACAATCTCACCGCCCGCCGGATCCGGCGTCGCTTTGGTGTAGCCGACGGCTTTCAGCGCAGCGCGGTTCAGCAAAGCCCGGTCGTAGAGATGCAGAACAAAAACCGGGGTATCCGGAGCAGCTTCATTCAGTTCTTCCAGGGTAGGCATGCGACGTTCGGCAAACTGGAATTCGCTCCAGCCGCCCACCACGCGTACCCATTGCGGCGACGGCGTTCTGTCCGCCTGGTCTTTGAGCATACGTAGGGCGTCCGCCAGCGACGGCACGCCTTCCCAACGTAATTCCAGGTTGTAATTCAGTCCACCACGAATAAGGTGCAGGTGCGAATCGTTCAGGCCCGGGATCACCGTATGTCCTTGCAGATCGACAACCTGCGTCCCTTCGGCAGCAAAGCTCATTACCCGCTCGTGGCTACCGGTCGCCAGGATCTTTCCGTTGGCAATCGCCACCGCCTCGACCTGCGGGCGTTGCCTATCGAGAGTATGAATTTTTCCGTGAGTCAGAATCAGTGTGGCAGTTTGAGACATAACAATCTCCTGAGATACCGGTCAGGCTTTTTTCAGCCATCCGGCAAACAGACGGGTTACGATGGGCATCCAGAACCAGACCACCAGCGCAACCACACAGGCATCATTGATGAGATGCAGGAGTAACGAGCCCTTCATTGCAGGCAGCACAATGCCGGTCAACCACGGCACCAGATTGGTGCTAGGAAATATCACCAGCAGGGTTATCAGAAACTGTTTCCAGCGTTTGGGCTGGCGTACATGGGGCGCTGGTGGCGTAAACCAGAATGCCGCTTCGGTACGAATTTCGGTTTTATCACCTTCCGCCAGCAGTGGGACGATCTCTTCCACCAGCACGCGGCGCGTATCAGACTGGGTCCAGTTATACAGATGCTCAAGCGTGTCGAAGCGAATAATGATATTCCACAGGTTGTCGCCATCCGCAGGGCGAATCACGTTCGCCCCGAGATGACCGGGAAACTCGGCCGCCACCGGCATAATTTTCCCCAGCCATTGCTCATACCGCTGCGCCTGCTCAGGCAGCAGGGTGTGGGTAATCACCAACGTCACATGTTTGTTCTGCGCCATGAAGGATTCCTTGTTGAGAGGAAACAGGCCGCTTAGGCCAGGAAAGCAATACACAAAATCATTCATGGTGCATCGAGGCGGCAAGGTTGTGGATCCCCGGGAGCTTACATAAGTCAGTGACTGGGGTACGCAAGCGAAGCCAACAAAGATGCAACATGAAGGATGACGTGTATTTAGGCTTTACGTTCTGGCGCGCCATGCACCATGGTATAGGCATAATCCACGCCCATACCGTAGGCACCGCTGTGCTCGCGTACCAGATCCATGACGGCGTCGTAGGTTTCTTTGCGAGACCAGTCGCGCTGATACTCAAGAAGAACCTGTTGCCAGGTTACGGGTACGGCACCAGCCTGTACCATGCGGTCGATAGAACGCTCATGGGCATCCACGGACGTGCCGCCGGAAGTGTCGGTCACCACATATACTTCATAACCCGCTTCCAGCGCCATCAGTGCCGGGAAAGTCAGGCAGACTTCGGTCCACAGCGCGGAGATAATCAGTTTTTTACGCCCAGTCGCTTCCACGGCCTTCACAAACGCCGCATCTTCCCAGGAGTTCATTGAGGTGCGTTCAATGGGTTTTACATCAGGATGAACCGCTAACAGTTCTGGCCAGATATATCCGCTAAAACTTTTCGTTTCTACAGAAGTATAAATCACCGGAACATTGAATATTTTCCCGGCTTTCGCTAATGCCACGGTATTATTTTTTAAAGTCTGGCGATCGATATTCGCTACACCAAATGACATTTGCGGCTGATGATCAATAAAAATAAGCGTAGAGTTTTGAGGGTCAATCAGTTCCCGAATAGACATATCACACCTTCTTAATCAATAAGTTAAAAGGCAACGGTCTGTATCTGCCGTCAGCAGCAGGATCCTGAATCAGAAAGCTTGTTGAGTATAGCGAGAAATTTCTAACGAGTTATTAAAGAAAACTTACCATCCTGTGAAACTATTAATTCTGTGTTGCGATATATCCTAAACAACATCAAAAAAATGCGCATGATTCATCTAATTTATTCACTGGCATTGTTTTTCTTCATTCGGTACAACAGAAGGGTTTAATTTTCAGGATCTTTTCTGGCTATGCGCATTAATCTGGATGTTTTGCTTATTCTCGACGCACTCGACAAACAGGGTTCATTTGCCGCGGCGGCCGAATCGCTGTTTAAAACGCCTGCGGCACTCAGCTATATGATTCAAAAGCTGGAAAGCGACCTGAATATCGAGTTGCTTGACCGTTCCGGACACCGGGCTAAATTTACCGACACCGGACAGATGATGCTGGAAAAGGGACGTTTATTGCTAAGTGCGGCAAAAGATCTCGAAAAACAGGCGGTACAGCTGAGTTCAGGCTGGGAAAAAGAGCTGGCGATTGCGCTGGACGACTCCTTTCCTTTCGCCTCGCTGTTACCCATTATCGATGAATTTCACGCGCTGAATAAGCAAACCCGCCTCAGTTTTACCCATCATACGCTGGCGGGTTCCTGGGAGGAGCTGACCCATAATGGAGCAGATATTATTCTGGGGGCGATTAATGAACCACCAACGTCAGCGGCCTGGTCCTACAAAATGCTCGGTACATTGGACAATGTATTTGTCGTGGCACCTGAGCATCCGCTGGCCGCAGCACCTGATGGCCTGACCAACGAGCAGTTGTGCCTGCATCGGGCGATTGTTATCAGCGACAGCGCCCGCTTCTGCCATCCGTTACAAACCAATCTGCTGGAGGAGCAGGCGCAGATCCGTGTCGATGACTTCCACAGTAAAGTGATGCTACTGCGAGCCGGCATGGGCTGCGGATTTCTCCCCCGCCATATTGCCAGCCCGTGGCTTGCTACGGGCGAGCTGGTGGAAAAAACAGTTATCTCATTTCGCCAAAAAGACGTGGCCTATATGGCATGGCGTAATAACCGTGATGGGCTGGCGCAGCGCTGGTGGCGAGACGCGCTGCTGGCAAGCCCGGCGATTGCGCACTTATATCAATGACCTGACCATACAGAGGCGGAAATCGCCGGCAACGTCAGGATATCGTCGGCAAGCACACCTTTGCCTTCTTTGTGCTGCCAATGACTCACGCTCAGTAATGGCGAGGCTGGCAGGACCACTTCACAAGCCTGGCCACGGTTAATCGCCACTAACACGCGCTGGCGGTTTAGCACCCGTACAAACACCACCACGTTATCCTCGGCGTAAATCACCTGACAACCACCGTGGCGTAGCGCCTGGCTCTGGTGGCGTAATTTTGCCAGCCGCTGGTACAACGCCAGCAGGTTAGCGTCCTGTTTTTCAGGCTGCCATGGGAAAGGTTTGCGGCAAAACGGATCGTTGTTGCCATCCAGCCCCACTTCGTCGCCGTAGTAAATACAGGGCACGCCAGGCCAGGTAAATAGCCACACCACCGCCAGCGGTAAACGTGCGACGTCTTTACCGAGCAGAGACTTAAAGCGAGCGGTATCGTGGCTGTCGAGCTGGTTAAACATGCGCAATTGCTGTTGATGCGACAACCCCGCGCGGTAGTTATCCATCCAGGCCATACAGGTCTGAGCGTCAATAGATTGTGGGTCGTATGAAATATCGGTATTGGCGAGGAATCCCCAGAGAGGGAAAGTAAAGCCGCGATAGTTCATGGCGGCATCTTCCGCGTCGGCCTGCAACCACTGGCGAGCATCGCCAAAATGTTCACCCACCACATACGCCTCTGGCTGGGTTTCTTTTGCCGCCTGCGTAATGCCGGCCACGTGTTGTAGGTTGTTACGTGCGCCTCCTGCTTCTCCCAGCATGTGCACCACATCAAGACGCCAGCCGTCCATCCTCCACGGCGCTTTCAGCCAGTGACGGACGATACTGTCTTCGCCGCGATAAATTTCATTTACCAGGCTTTCCGAAGAAAAGTCCAGCTTGGGCAGGCTGGAATACCCCAGCCAGTCGAGCGCAACGCCGTCGGCTGAGAAATGATACCAGTCGCGCCAGGGGGATTCTGGGTTATGGCACGCCCCATCCGTTCCCCTACTATGCCGGTCAAACCAGGCGTGCGAATCGCCGCTATGGTTAAAAACACCGTCCAGAATCAAGCGCATGCCCTGCTGTTGGGTGTTGTGCCGCAGGCGTAGCAGCGCCGTGTCGCCGCCAAATTGCGGATCAACATGACGGTAATCTTCGGTATCGTATTTATGCACGCTCGGCGCGGTAAACACAGGATTCAGGTACAGCGCCGTGACACCTAACGTTTTCAGGTACGGTAGCTTTTCGCTGATGCCGTCTAAATCACCGCCATAGAACGTGGAGCCACCGGCCTGAGCCGTAAGCGGTTCGTCCCATTCGCGCCGCACGATGTCGTGCCCGGCCGCGTGATGGTAATAGACGTTATCCTGGCCCGCTTCACGCGACTGGCTGCGGGCAAAACGGTCCGGGAAAATTTGGTAAAAGACCTGGTCAGCGACCCACTGCGGACCGTTATCCGGCACATCGACGGCAAACTGCTCCAGACGCGCAGGCGGAAAACGGCTGAATCCCTGTGGGGTGAACCACAACTGACGATCGAGCCAAAGTAATTTAAAGCTATAGCGTCGACGAGGCTGCCCGCTGGAGAGATCAATCGCCGCTCGCCACGCGGTCACACCCGGCTGCGGCTGGCTGCGCTGCTTGTGCATAGCTAGCGAAATCTCTTCGTTATCGTTTTCTGCGCGTAGCGTCACCCGCTGGGGTGGATTTTCCCCCGCCAGCCATAATGTAATCGTCAGTTGATCTTTGTTTTGCTTAACAAATGGGGCAACCGGAAGGTGCCAGGCGTTCAACATCACGTATCCCCTTTGATGATAATGACGTCACCTTGCCATAGCGAAGTGCAGGATCACTCATCATCTTAACGTTTATTGGGGGAGGAGTTCGGGGGAGGAGAAAATTGCCGGGTAACGCAAAGTTACCCGGCAAAAATATTACTGTGCTTCAGCCAGTTGGCGCTCGCGACGGCGCTTGAATCCCCAGCCGACCAGCAGCAGGACAATCCACGCAAAGCCGACGTACAGCGAAATGCGGGTATCCGGATGATAGCCGATAAGCGCGATGATAAAGACCAGGAAAATCAGGCCAACAATGGTCGTCGTTACCCCACCCGGTACTTTAAATTTCAGCGCTTTGACCTCTTCTGGCGGCAGACGACGACGGAAAGCAATCTGCGACAGCAGGATCATAATCCACACCCAAACCGTGGCGAACGTTGCCAAAGAGGCGATCACCAGGAAGACGTTTTCCGGCATGATGTAGTTAAGATAAACCGCAAACAGCAGCGCGATGGTCATCACCATCACCGTAACCCAAGGCACGCCACGACGCGACGTCTTGGCAAACATTTTTGGGGCACTGCCCTGCTCCGCCATGCCGTGTAGCATACGTCCCACACCGAAGACGTCAGAGTTAATTGCCGACAGCGACGCAGTCAGAACCACAAAGTTGAGGATCCCGGCAGCAAAGGTAATGCCCATATGCTGGAACGTCATAACGAACGGGCTACCGTCGGTACCCACCTGGTTCCACGGGTAGATAGACATAATGACGAACAACGTCCCCACATAAAACACCAGGATACGCATTGGTACGGAATTGATAGCGCGCGGAATAGATTTTTCCGGGTCTTTGGCTTCGCCTGCGGTAATCCCGATAATCTCAATCCCGCCGTAAGCGAACATCACCATTTGCAGCGACATCACCATGCCGAGCCAGCCGTTGCTGAAGAAGCCACCGTTGCTCCATAAGTTATGGATACCGGTCGGTTGCCCGCCGTTGCCAATCCCCCAAATGATGATACCGAAACCGGCGACAATCATGATGATAATGGTGGCGACTTTAAAGAACGAGAACCAGAACTCCAGCTCGCCAAACACCTTCACGCTCATCAGGTTGATGGCGCAGATAATCAGCACTACGCTGAGTACCCAAATCCAGTGCGGTACGGCCGGGAACCAGACGCCCATGTAAATACCAAAGGCAGTCACATCGGCAATGGCGACAATCAGGATTTCAAAACAATAGGTCCAGCCGGTGATATAGCCTGCCAGCGGTCCGAGGTTTTCCTGCGCATAGCGCGAGAAGGAGCTGGCTGCAGGGTTATGAACAGACATTTCGCCCAGCGCGCGCATAATAATATACGCCGCTACGCCGCCGATAATATAGGCCAGCAACACGCTTGGCCCCGCCATTTTGATGGCATCGGCCGAGCCATAGAACAGCCCGGTACCAATTGCTGAACCTAATGCCATAAAGCGGATGTGCCGGGTGCTCAGCCCACGCTTTAGCTTGTTATTACTTTCCATCGATTCCTAACCTGTTAACACAATAAAAAAACCACGGGGCCATGTTAATAGCCCCGTGGTTAAAACTTATTGTCAGTGATATTAGTGTGCGCTGGAGGTCACTTGTCGACCCGCGGCGCGATCCCAGATAACTGCCAGGACCACCATCACGACTGTTGGCATCAACCACGCCAGCCCCTGCTCCGCCAGCGGTAAACGCTGGGTCCAGGCCGGTAACACGTCGCCAATTGCAGAAGCTTTAATGCCATCAAGGATACCAAAAATCAGGCTGATAAACATCGCAGGTGCAATGACGCGGGAAGAATTATGCCACCATGAGCGGGTAAAGCTTAATACAACCAGTGCGATACATGGCGGATAGATAGCCGTCAGCACCGGAATAGAGATCTGAATCAGATGGCTCAGACCCAGGTTAGAAACCACCATCGAGAAGCCGCCGAGGATAAATACCAGCGTACGATAAGACAGTGGAACGTACTGGGCAAAGAACTCTGCGCACGCACAGGTCAAGCCAACCGCGGTGACCAGACAGGCGATGAAAATCAGCGCCGCCAGCAGGAAGCTTCCTGCACCGCCAAAGGTGTGCTGAACATACGCATGCAGAATCGCCGCGCCGTTAGCAGACTGATCGACCAGAATCGCGCTATCTGAACCCAGACGGAACAGCGCGAGATACAGCAGCGTTAAGCCCACACCCGCCATTAAACCCGCCCAAACGGTGTAACGGGTCAGCAGACGCGCTTCAGTAACACCACGCGAGCGAGCGGCGTTAACGATAACAATACCAAACACCATCGCGCCCAGCGTATCCATGGTCAGATACCCGTTCACGAAGCCATTAGAAAATGCCGCAGTTTGGTAGGCTTCCATCGCATTACTGATCGGGCCTGCTGGCCAGACGATTGCGGCGACAGACAGAACAACCAGCGCCAGGATTTTCAGCGGCGCCAGGAAATTACCCACCGTATCCAGCAGTTTGCCCGGATACAGCGAAACCAGAATCACAATCGCGAAATAGATAACGCTATAGATAAACAGCGGCAGCGCAGAGTCACCGGTCAGCGGTGCAATCCCGACTTCGAAAGAGACCGTCGCGGTACGCGGGGTAGCAAATAACGGCCCAACGGCCAGATAGCAAACAGTCGCCAGTAGCAGACCAGCAACTTTACCGATAGGTGTGCTCAGTCGGTCCACACCACCACCGACTTTCGCCAGCGCGACAACGGTAAGTACCGGCAGGCCAACGGCGGTAATCAAAAAGCCAAAAGCCGCAGTCCAGACGTGTTCACCTGCCTGCAAACCAACCATTGGGGGGAAGATGATGTTACCTGCACCAACGAACAGTGCAAATGTCATAAATCCCAAAGCGATAATATCGCGCGATTTTAACTGATGGGTCATAAAGTCTTACTGCCTGTGGATGTGGTGTTGAAAATAGTAAATTTTTGCCTTTCCCTGGGGGACAATACAGCGGCATTTTTGCTCAATTCCAGCGGGAAACACTCCCGACCTGGCGCGGCGAAGAATAGTTTTTCGATTTACCGCGTAAATGCAGTCGGTATGACAGCACCTGGAGCGCAATTTAAACGCTTATAACGTTTTAAAGCAAGGTGGGATCCAAAAACCAGAACAATATAGCGATATGAAAAATTTGGTTAGCACAAAACACCATTTCATGGAAAAAGGTATGGGTAATAGTTCGAACAAAAAACAATCAAACGTCGTAAAATTCAGGAGTCATATATTGACCGTATAGAAAAAGCCAGCTTGTGCTGGCTTTTGGAAAGATAATCTTACGAATGTGCTTTAACCGTTACTTTTGGCAATCAAACGTTCCGGGATCACGAAACTAAATCGCGTCCCTTTGCCTGGTTCGCTTTCGATATTCAAACGGCTGTCGTGATGATGCAGCGCATGTTTCACGATGGCAAGGCCCAACCCGCTACCGCCCGTTTGCCGCGATCGCGCCTTATCTACCCGATAAAAACGCTCGGTCAAACGTGGAATATGCTCGGCGGCAATGCCTGGACCGTTGTCTTCCACACAAAATTCCGCCCCCGAGACCACATGCTGCCAGCGTACGGTAATGTGCGTTCCCGCTGGTGTGTGGTTCACCGCGTTATAGACGAGATTCGAGATAGCGCTACGCAACTGCTCCTCGTTGCCCCGCACGTTCAGGCTGTTATCGACATCAAAGGTAAACGTATGTTTATGCTGGCTCAGGGTTTGCGCTTCGTGCTCGATCACGCGCAGCATCATGGGCACATCGACTTTCTCATTCAGTTGCAACGTCGGAGCAGCTTCAATTTTTGACAGCGTCAGCAACTGCTTCACCAGGCCTTCCATACGGTACGTTTGTTCGCGCATGGTATGCAGCGCTTTTTCGCGCGTTGTCCCTTCCAGCGGATGCTCCTGCATCATTTCCAGATAACCTTGCAGCACCGTCAGCGGTGTGCGCAGCTCATGGCTGGCGTTGGCGAAAAAGTTTCGCCGTGAACCTTCCAGTTGGTGCATCTGGGTAACGTCGCGCGCCACCATCAGCAGTTGCTTATCCGTGTAGGGCATCACGCGAATTTCCAGATGCCGTCCGGTATTGAGCACCAGATTGATAGGCCGGCTAAAGTCGCGCGTTTTCAGATATTGTGTGAATTCCGGGTATCGCAGCAGGTTAAGAATATTTTGCCCGCTATCGTCCGGCCAGCGCAGTCCCAGAACCTGCTGAGCCAGTCCGTTACACCAGAAGATACCGCCTTCTTCGGTGGTCAATACCACCGCGTCGGGTAGTGATTCCGCCCCGCTGCGAAAACGTTTGATCAGGTTACCCAGTTCTCGACGGCGTTTTTTGTTGCGCAACTGCATTTGATGCAGCCCATATAACAACGGCTCCCAACTGCCTCGCCCCGGCGGCGGCGTCATGCTTCTGTCGACCCATAGCCACCAGGACAAACGTAATAGATTCCAGAAATGCCAGATAAGCAGGCCCGTTACCGACGCCAGTAAAAACCAGGGCAGGTAACCGAAAAAAGCGCTAAGGATAAATGCCGGTATGCAGCACAGGATCAGCTCCAGTACCAACCTTTTCCATGACAATCGTTCTAGCAAACGTCTTACTCCATAAACGGCCTAATCCATCAGGCCCTGATTCTTGTCAGTCAGAAGCGGGTCGAAAAACGATATCCCGTCCCGCGAACTGTCTGCACCATTCGATCATGTCCGCTGTGCTCCAGCGCTTTACGTAAGCGGCGGATATGCACATCCACTGTCCGGTCTTCCACGTAGACATTGGTTCCCCAGACATGATTGAGGAGTTGTTCACGGCTGTAGACGCGCTCAGGGTGGGTCATAAAGAAGTGCAACAGTTTGAATTCGGTCGGCCCCATATCCAGCGGATCCTCGCCGGTCATCACGCGATGCGAGGTCGGATCAAGGCTTAGCCCCTGCATCTCAATAACCTCTTCCACCGCCATCGGTGAAATACGACGCAGAACCGCTTTAATACGCGCCACCAGCTCCTTGGGAGAAAACGGCTTGGTAATATAATCATCCGCACCGGTTTCCAGACCCCGGACGCGGTCTTCCTCTTCACCTCTCGCCGTCAGCATCATCACGGGGATATCCCGCGTCATGGCTTCGCGCTTGAGATGTTTAATAAACTGCAGACCCGAGCCGCCGGGAAGCATCCAGTCAAGCAGGACGAGATCCGGCCAGGGTTCATTGAGTTGGTTCACAGCACTGTCATAGTCTTCGGCTTCTACGGGTTGAAAACCGTTTTGCTCGAGCACGAAGCAGACCATTTCACGAATTGGAGCTTCATCTTCTACGACCAGAATACGTCTCGCCATGATTTGCCCTGTTTATAATTAAATCGTTTGCCATCAATACGGTGCCATTATGCGTCAGTTTTATGACAGATTTATGAAAAGATAGCCCAGGTTTAACGCAGCCCGGCGAATTATGACAGCCCGGAGACAAGATATTACCGTCCTTGAAAGGTTATAATCCCCACCACTGTTTTATCGTCATGGAACTCTTATGCGCATCCTTCACACGTCTGACTGGCATCTGGGCCAAAATTTCTACAGCAAGAGCCGCGCCGCTGAACATCAGGCCTTTCTCGACTGGCTGCTGGAAACGGCACAATCCCATCAGGTGGATGCCATTATTGTGGCGGGTGATATTTTCGATACCGGCTCACCGCCAAGCTACGCCCGTGAGCTGTATAACCGTTTTGTCGTTAATTTACAGCAAACTGGCTGTCATCTGGTGGTGCTGGCAGGCAACCACGACTCCGTCGCCACACTCAATGAATCCCGCGATATACTGGCGTTTCTCAACACCACGGTCGTTGCCAGCGCCGGCCATGCTCCGCAGGTACTGCCGCAACGCGACAGCACGCCGGGGGCAATTCTGTGCCCGGTTCCTTTTTTACGTCCACGCGACATCATTACCAGCCAGGCCGGGCTAACCGGGCAAGAAAAACAGCAACATTTGCTGTCAGCCATCACCGACTATTACCAGCAGCAGTATCAGGATGCCTGCACGCTGCGTGGTGATCAGAATTTGCCCATCATCGCGACCGGGCATTTGACCACCGTCGGCGCCAGTAAAAGTGACGCCGTCCGTGACATTTATATCGGTACGCTGGACGCCTTCCCTGCACAAAACTTCCCTCCGGCGGACTACATCGCGCTGGGCCATATTCACCGGGCGCAGGTTATCGGCGGCACGGAGCATATTCGCTACTGCGGCTCGCCGATCGCTCTCAGTTTTGACGAGTGCGGCAAAAACAAATGCGTGCATCTGGTGAGCTTTGAAGCAGGGAAACTCAACGCCGTCGAGAATCTCGCCGTACCGGTCACCCAGCCGCTTGCAGTACTGAAAGGCGATCTCGCCGCCATTACCGCCCAGCTTGAGCAGTGGCGCAACGTACAGCAAGAGCCGCCGGTGTGGCTGGATATTGAAATTACCACCGATGACTATCTGCATGATATGCAGCGTAAAATCCAGGCCTTGACCGAAGATTTACCGGTAGAGGTGTTATTGGTGCGCCGCAGTCGGGAACAGCGCGAACGTATTATGGCCAATGAACGTCGTGAAACATTAAGCGAGCTGAGCGTGGCGGAGGTTTTTGACCGCCGCCTGGCGCTGGAAGAACTCGAAGAACCGCAGCGCGAGCGGCTTAATCAGCTGTTTAGCGCAACCGTACAGACGCTTGCCGGGGAGGCTGAAGCATGAAAATTCTCAGCCTGCGCCTGAAAAACCTCAACTCCCTGAAGGGAGAATGGAAAGTCGATTTCACGGCAGAACCTTTTGCCAGCAACGGGCTGTTCGCCATCACCGGGCCCACAGGCGCGGGGAAAACCACCCTGCTGGACGCAATTTGCCTTGCGCTGTACCACGAAACGCCGCGCCTGAATACTGTGTCACAGTCGCAAAACGACCTGATGACCCGCGACACAGCGGAGTGTCTGGCCGAGGTGGAATTTGAGGTGCGGGGCGAAGCCTACCGCGCATTCTGGAGCCAGAACCGGGCACGCAACCAGCCTGAGGGCAACCTGCAGGTCCCGCGCGTAGAGCTGGCCCGCTGCGCCGACGGTAAAATCCTCGCCGATAAAGTCAAAGACAAGCTGGAGATGACCGCCGAGCTTACCGGGCTGGATTACGGTCGTTTTACCCGCTCGATGCTGCTCTCTCAGGGCCAGTTTGCCGCATTTCTTAATGCCAAACCAAAAGAGCGCGCCGAACTGCTGGAAGAGCTGACCGGCACAGAGATTTACGGTCAAATCTCCGCTATGGTGTTTGAAAAGCACAAATCAGCGCGTACGGAGCTGGAAAAACTGCAGGCCCAGGCCAGCGGCGTGGCGCTGTTAGCGCCAGAGCAGGTGCAATCCCTGACAGAAAGTTTGCAGGTACTTACTGACGAAGAAAAACAATACCTTACCAGCCAACAAACCCAGCAACAGTACCTCAACTGGCTCATTCGGCAAAATGAGCTACAAACGGATATAAACCGTCACCAGCAGGCATTACAGGCAGCGCTTCAGGCGCAAGAAGACGCGCAGCCGCAGTTGGCGGCACTGAGTCTGGCACTGCCGGCCAGGGCGTTACGCCCACACTGGGAGCGAATTCAGGAACAAACGGCTACTATCGAGCGTACACGCCAGAAGATTCAGGAAGTGAATGCTCGCTTACAAAGCAGCTTAACGCTACGCGGGCGTATTCGTCAGCAGGCGCAAATGCAGTCGACCTTGATACTAGCCGAACAACAGACGTTAACCGACTGGCTTAATGAGCATGATCGCTTCCGCTTATGGAGTAGCGAACTGGCAGGATGGAAAGCGCTGCTGGCCCAACAGTCCGACGCCAGCGCCCAGCTACGCCAATGGCAGCAGCTGCGAGAGAACGACACGCGTAAGCTCAATGCACTAACGCTTCCCGCACTGACCCTTTCGCCGCAGGAGGTAACGGATGCGCTGGCGCAACATGTGCAGCTTCGTCCATTACGCCAGCGGCTGAGCAATTTACACGGGCAAATCACCCCGAAGCAAAAACAACTGGCACAGTTACGCACCACGCTTGTACAGCGTCAACAAGAGTTGACCCAGCGCAACGCGGTGCTTGCCGAAAAACGTCAGCGCTATAAAGATAAAAATCAGCAACTTACCGATGTGAGAGTCATTTGCGAGCAAGAAGCCCGCATCAAAGATCTGGAAAGCCAACGGGCATTGTTGCAATCCGGCATGCCTTGCCCGCTATGCGGCTCCACCGCACATCCGGCGATTGAACGCTATCAAACGCTCGAACTGAGCGTGAATCAGACGCGGCGTGAGGCACTGGAAAAAGAGGTCAAAACGCTGGCCGATGAGGGTTCAACGCTACGCGGCCAGCTTGAGGCGATAACCCAGCAACTTCAGCGGGATGAACGCGAAGCACAGACGCTTTCTCAGGAGGAGCAAGCACTTACTCAAGAGTGGCTGACCGTCACCGCCAGCCTCAACGTCACGCTACAACCGCAGGATGACATTGCCCCGTGGCTGGCCGCTCAGGAAGAGCACGAACAACAGCTTCACCAGTTGAGCCTGCGTCATACCCTGCAGGCGCAAATCACCGCGCATACCGAGCAGATTACCCAGCTCCAGCTGCATATTGACCAGCGCCAGGCGACGCTAACCGCCGAGCTTTCCCGTTATGGTCTGGCCCTTCCGCCCGAGGATGACGTCGCCTCATGGCTAAGCGAACGGGCGAACGAAGCACAAATGTGGCAACAGCGTCAGAATGAACTGACCGAGTTACAGGCCCGGATTGCCCAGCTTGCGCCGCTGCTGGAAACGTTGCCTGAAACCGAGGCGCTTTCTGAAAACATTGAGGATTTGTCGCTGGAAAACTGGCGGCAGGTGCACGACGATTGCCTCTCTTTACAGGGACAGTGGCAAACCTTGCAACAGCAGGAGGCGCAGGACGTTCAGCGCGCCGCGGAAATCCAGGCGCAGTTTGATGCCGCATTGCAGGCCAGCATCTTTGCCGATCGCGACGCCTTTATTGCCGCCCTGCTGGACGAAGAGACCTTTAATCGCCTGGAGCAGTTGAAGCAATCACTGGAAGGCCAGCGACAGCAGGCCCAAACGCTGGTTAATCAGGCCCAGCAGGCACTGGCGGCTCATCAACAGCAGCAACCAACAGAAGTGGATCTCACGCTGACGGCGCAGCATCTGCACGACGCGCTGGCGCAGCTCACCCAACTGCTACGCGATAACACTACTCGTCAGGGCGAAATTCGCCAGCAGCTCAAACAAGATGCTGAAAACCGCCAGCAGCAGCAGGCGCTGATGCAGGAGATTGAAAAAGTCGCGCAGCAGGTCGAAGACTGGGGGTATTTGAATGCACTGATCGGCTCGAAAGAGGGAGATAAGTTCCGCAAATTTGCCCAGGGGCTGACGCTGGATAACCTCGTCTGGCTTGCCAACAACCAGTTAACCCGTCTGCACGGTCGCTATTTGTTGCAGCGCAAGGCCAGCGAAGCGTTAGAGCTGGAAGTGGTTGATACCTGGCAGGCCGATGCCGTACGTGATACGCGTACGCTTTCCGGCGGCGAGAGCTTCCTCGTGAGTCTGGCGCTGGCGCTGGCATTATCCGATCTGGTCAGCCACAAAACCCGAATTGACTCCCTGTTCCTCGACGAAGGTTTCGGCACGCTGGACAGTGAAACGTTGGATACCGCCCTGGACGCGCTTGATGCGCTCAACGCTACCGGTAAAACCATTGGCGTGATCAGCCACGTCGAAGCAATGAAAGAACGCATTCCGGTGCAGATCAAGGTGAAAAAAATCAACGGTCTGGGCTACAGCAAACTCGACAAAATGTTTGCGGTGGAGTAATCGGCCAGCGGATATGGTGTCACAGGCCGGATAAGCGCTAACGCTATCCGGCACGCTATGTAGCACAATATTGCATACTCAGGGACGGATATGAAATGGCATTCCACTTCGCTTATCCGCAAGCTATCGCTATTGGCGGCGAACGTTCGTCGCTATGACGCAAATCCTGCGTCTTTCTTGTTGGCAGGTGGTATGAAAAAAGTCATTTTCTCTTTAGCGCTCGGAACATTTGGGCTGGGCATGGCCGAGTTTGGCATCATGGGTGTCCTCACTGAGCTGGCGCGGGACGTGGGAATTTCCATTCCTGCCGCTGGCCATATGATTTCGTTTTACGCCTTTGGCGTAGTGTTTGGCGCGCCCATTATTGCGCTCTTTTCCAATCGCTTTTCGCTCAAACATATTTTGCTGTTTCTGGTCACCCTGTGCGTGATTGGCAACGCCATCTTCACCCTCTCTTCCTCGTATTTTATGCTGGCGGTGGGCAGGCTGGTTTCCGGCTTCCCTCATGGCGCATTTTTCGGCGTGGGCGCGATTATCCTGTCGAAGCTGGCCCGTCCAGGAAAAGTCACCGCCGCCGTCGCGGGCATGATTTCGGGGATGACCGTTGCCAATCTGGTTGGCATTCCCGTCGGCACCTGGCTGAGCCAGGAATTTAGCTGGCGCTACACGTTTCTGCTGATAGCCGTCTTTAATATCGCCGTAATAGTCTCGGTCGCTTTTTGGGTCCCCAACATTAGCGATGCGGTAAAAGGGAAACTGCGCGAACAATTTCACTTTTTGAAAAGCCCCGCCCCGTGGTTCATTTTTTCCGCCACCATGTTTGGGAACGCCGGGGTTTTCGCCTGGTTCAGCTACGTCAAACCGTACATGATGTATATCTCCGGCTTCTCCGAGGCGCTAATGACCTTCATCATGATGCTGGTGGGATTGGGAATGGTGTTAGGAAATCTGCTAAGCGGTAGGCTGTCAGGCCGTTATACGCCGCTGCGAATTGCGGTAATAACCGACTTCGTGATTGTGCTGGCTCTGCTGCTGCTCTTTGCCTTTGGCGGCATCAAAGCCGCGTCGCTGACCTTCGCTTTCATTTGCTGCGCGGGTCTGTTTGCTCTGTCGGCGCCGTTGCAAATTTTGCTGCTGCAAAATGCTAAAGGGGGAGAACTACTGGGCGCGGCTGGCGGGCAAATTGCCTTCAATCTCGGCAGCGCGATTGGCGCGTACTGCGGTGGCATGATGCTGACGCTGGGATTTGCCTACAACTACGTGACGCTGCCGGCTGCGCTGCTGTCGTTTTCTGCGATGTCCTCGCTGCTGCTCTATGGTCGCCTGAAGCGCGGCGTGCAACAACAGGTTGCACCCGCGACATAACAACCGTTTATACGTGCGGCCACAGCCAGGCCGCGCCGCGCACGCCGCTGGAGTCACCGTGCAACGCCTTGCGTAGAGGCGTTTCACACTCGCCACCAAAAACAAATTGCTGCATCAACGTCGGAACGTTTTGATACAGTCGATCGACATTGCTCATTCCGCCACCCAGCACAATGACGTCCGGATCGAGAATATTCACCACATGTGCCAGTGATTTCGCCAGACGAAGCTCATAGCGGCTCAACGCTTGCTCCGCAAGAGTATCCTGCGCATTAACAAGGCTGATAATTTCACTGCCTTTGAGCGGCTTACCGCTCAGGCGCTGGTAGTCGGTGGCAAAACCGGTCCCGGAAATGAAGGTTTCAATGCAGCCTTGCTTGCCGCAATAACAAGGTACTTCCTGTCGAAAACGCAGCTCATCTTCGTCCATCCACGGCAGCGGATTATGCCCCCACTCGCCCGCGGTACCGTTACCGCCCGTGTGCGCCCGACCATTCAGCGCCACGCCTGCGCCACATCCGGTGCCGATAATCACCGCAAACACGGTTTGCGCCCCCGCCGCCGCACCATCCACCGCTTCAGAAACCGCCAGACAGTTGGCATCATTTGCCAACCGCACTTCGCGATTCAGACGCGAACTCAGGTCTTTGTCAAAAGGTTGCCCGTTAAGCCAGGTCGAGTTGGCATTCTTTACTACCCCGGTGTAGGGCGAGATTGAACCGGGAATGCCCATTCCCACGGTTCCCGTCTGCCCGGTAGCGTTTTCCGCCATCTCCACCAGCATGGCGATGGTTTCTATCGTTTGCCAATAATCATCACGCGGCGTGGGCAGGCGATGGCGAAAAAGCTGTTCGCCCGCATCGCCAAGCGCAATAACTTCCGTTTTCGTACCGCCCAAATCGATACCTATACGCACTGTTTGCTCCTCTTCCCGATTAACAATGCAAGCATAGCGACAATTCGCTATCATGCCCGCTGGATTTAACGACAAGGCCGTGGAAATTATCATGCTGTGGTTCAAAAATTTAATGGTTTACCGTCTTAGCCGCGATGTTTCTTTGCGTGCCGAAGAGATGGAAAAACAGCTGGCATCAATGACGTTCACCCCTTGCGGTAGCCAGGATATGGCAAAAATGGGCTGGGTTCCGCCGATGGGATCGCACAGCGATGCATTAACGCATACCGCCAATGGCCAAATTATTATCTGCGCCCGCAAAGAAGAAAAAATTCTGCCGTCGCCGGTTATCAAACAGGCGCTGGAAGCCAAAATATTCAAACTGGAAGCTGAGCAAGGTCGCAAACTCAAGAAGACCGAAAAAGACTCACTGAAAGATGAAGTTCTGCACTCATTGCTGCCGCGCGCCTTTAGCCGCTTCAGCCAGACAATGATGTGGATCGACACCGTCAACGATCTGATCATGGTCGACTGTGCAAGCGCGAAAAAAGCGGAAGATACGCTGGCGCTGCTGCGTAAAAGCCTCGGTTCGCTGCCGGTCGTTCCGCTGACGATGGAAAACCCTATTGAGCTGACGCTGACCGAATGGGTTCGCTCCGGCACAACAGCACAAGGGTTCCAGTTACTGGATGAAGCTGAACTGAAAGCGATCCTTGAAGACGGCGGTGTGATCCGCGCGAAAAAGCAGGATCTGGTCTGCGACGAAATCGCCGTGCATATCGAGGCGGGCAAACTGGTCACCAAGTTGGCCCTCGACTGGCAGCAGCGTATTCAGTTCGTTATGTGTGACGACGGCTCCATTAAGCGTCTGAAGTTCAGCGATGAGCTGCGCGATCAGAACGAAGATATCGACCGTGAAGATTATGCTCAGCGTTTTGATGCCGATTTCATCCTGATGACAGGTGAACTGGCGGCGCTGATTAAAAGTCTGGTGGAAGGATTAGGCGGCGAAGCGCAACGTTAGCCCTGTTTAGCGAATGGCGACACAATATCGCCATTCGTCATTTTTACGCTTACAAATAGCGGCAAAGATAGGATGTTGGCTCTGCTACCTGCAGATGAAACTCACTGTTGCCCGGTACGTTAAACACGTCTCCTGCGGCATAGACTTTCCACTCGGTTTCCCCTGGCAGCAGCACGTTCAGTGCGCCACTAACCACCGTCATCTCTTCAGGCGCCGCAGTACCAAAGGTATATTCACCTTCAGCCATCACGCCTACACTGGCGCGGCCAGTACTGCTGCTGGTAAAACCGATCGATTTTACTTTGCCGGAAAAGTATTCATTACTTTGAAGCATACAACTGGCCCTATCTCGTGATTAAGTTAGGAACCAATATAGGGGGCTGACGTTCCACCTGTCACGCAAAATTACGCCAGCAATTCCGAAGCTAGTCGGGCAATCAACACATTGGACAGCAAAACCGGGACATCCAGCGACTTTTGCAGTAAATCACGATGGCGTTGATGAAAACCCAGGCAGTCCAGCATGAGAACATCAGCGCCTTGCTCAAGGAGATATTTTCCGGCATCAATCAGCTGTTGTTCAGAACCTTCTACTGGATTCGCTACGGCATACACTGGCGGCGTTTGTAACACCTGCCACTTTTGTGTCTGGGCTTTGAGCAATTCAGCAACAGGTACTATGACCCCAACCTGATGCCCTTCGACAATCGAAGCCACTAACGGGGGAATAATGCGCATGGGTTCCAACAAGATGCTATTGCGGGCGGTCAGACGGGTGATTGAAGCGGTACTCATCAGCAGGATCACGTCAAAGCCCTGATTATCCAGCACCTCCACGATACTTTGTAGCGAGCGTTCTACCTTCAGGCGCGAGACATGTGCAAGCTGATGGTCGCTAAGCAGCGTTAATAACAGCTCATCACCGGGTGAAGCTCCGTACTCAGCCATCACATCTTCTCGCTGCATCTGCCCCAGCAGACTGTGGTGAGTAATGTGCTGTTCATCAATATATTCCGTCAGGAGCGGTAACACCTCACACATCGGCACAACGCCAATCGTGAGGATAGCCAACGACGTACTCATTTGTTGCTCCACCGTTTTCTTACTTTGCTGTGAAATCCCGGACACGTGCCGGACGCTAACCTGTGCTACAAATGCTCAAAAGCGTAGCAGTAGATCGGCGGTGTATTGTGTAAAGATTCCAGATCATTCCAGTACTGGATTGTTATTGTTTAATTTTCAATTTTTACTGTATACAGCGAAATTTAAAAAAATGTGATGCACGCCCGGACTGGCACTTTTAAGACTCGTGCCAGGGCGGTCTTCATATCAGGTTTTATCGGGGTCTTCGTAGCGTTTTTTAGCATCCATCGCTTCCTGAGCCGAAGGATGCTCACTGATCAACGAATTCGGTTTAGGGTGATCGGCACGAAGTTGATACCAGGTTACCGTCTGGCCTGGCGTCCCTTTTTCAACCGTAACAATGGTTGCTTGACGTGGGTAAGGTGGTTGTGTCGGCATAGTTCTTCCTTTTCACTGGATGAACATTAAGTATAGACACCGCCCTGCAACCGTGGCGCTGCCTGCGCCAGTCTCCCAAGAATGTCTTCCACCACCTGCGCAGGCGCATTGGTGGCATCAACGATATAGTGCGCGGCTTCGCGATACAAAACATCTCGCTGGGCGAGCACTTCCTGCACTTCTTCAGTCAACGGCTTGCCGGTTAAGGTCGGTCGTAATCCTTCTTCAGGCGTCGCCTCCAGACGATCAACCAGTACCGATACCGGTGCGCTTAAATAGATAACCACGCCGTGGCTGCGCATGTAGTGACGGTTAAATTCGGTAAGAATAATACCGCCGCCGGTCGCAACAACCGTTGCTGGTGCTGTGACAGCCTGCAGAGCGGTCGTTTCCTGGGCACGAAACCCTTCCCACCCTTCTCTTTCGACGATTTCCGCCACGGTCATTTGCACGTGCGATTGCAACCAGCGATCGGTATCAACGAACTGGAAATCAATAGCCTTTGCCAGCGCCATACCGGTTGTCGTCTTACCACACCCCCGGGGGCCAACAAGAAAAAGAGGTTGCGTCATCACAGAATTTCCCCAGAGAGCCGCCAACAAGCGGGATCTGATGCGGTTAAAAATATAATCATATCATCAAACTAGTACACAGCCAAAACCGTAAAGAAAAAATTACATAAAGAATGGCGAGATGAGTTAACCCCTACTATAACAAGAATTCACAACGAATAAAGTGTAAATAATAAATTACACACACTATTTTCTACGCTGAACTTCCAGCCACCACTTATCCAGTTCAGCTGCAAAATGCTGTCTGTCGCGGGACGAAAGGCTGTCCGGCCCCCCGGTCTGAATACCGCTAGCGCGTAGCGTATCCATAAAATCACGCATCATCAGACGCTCGCGGATCGTGGCTTCGGTATAACGTTCGCCACGCGGGTTAAGCGCCGCCGCACCTTTTTCAATCACTTCAGCCGCCAGCGGAATATCTGCCGTTATCACTAAATCACCAGCACTGCACTGACGCACAATCTCGTTATCAGCCACGTCAAAGCCCGCAGGCACACGTAATGTGCTGATGAAACGCGAAGGCGGGACGCGCAGGCTTTGGTTGGCCACCAAAACAAGCGGCATTTGCATGCGCTCAGAAGCGCGGTACAAAATGTCTTTAATCACATTCGGACACGCATCGGCATCTACCCATATTGTCATAACTTCTCCTCACTGGTGTGCTGCCGCACATTGTCGCGTGCTTTTACTTTCAGGCAAAGTGCTGTTTCTCCTTCTGAACATATTCATTCCGCGCTAAGCTTAGCTTTCCCAGATTTACCCTAAATAATTCAAGTTACTTAAACTAATTAGGGTATAAAACAATGAATATCATCCATAGGGAGTGACAAGATGGACAAGAAAATTGGTTTTATCGGCTGCGGTAATATGGGCAAAGCCATTCTTGGCGGCATGATCGCCAGCGGTCAGGTTCTCCCCGGACAAATCTGGGTCTATACCCCTTCCCCCGATAAGGTCGCCGCGCTACACGACCAGTACGGCATTAATGCGGCGCAGTCTGCACAAGAAGTCGCGCAGATCGCTGATATTGTTTTTGGGGCTGTAAAGCCAGGCATTATGATTAAGGTGCTGAGCGAAATTACCTCCAGCCTGAACAAAGACTCCCTGGTCGTCTCAATTGCCGCAGGCGTCACCCTCGATCAGCTTGCCCGCGCGCTGGGTCACGACCGTAAAATCATTCGCGCGATGCCAAACACGCCGTCGCTGGTGAACGCCGGAATGACCTCCGTCACGCCAAACGCCTTAGTCACGCCGGAAGATACGGCTGACGTGCTGAATATCTTCCGCTGCTTTGGCGAAGCTGAAGTCATTGCGGAGGCAATGATTCATCCGGTCGTTGGTGTCAGCGGTTCAGCACCGGCCTATGTATTTATGTTTATCGAAGCAATGGCAGATGCCGCCGTTCAGGGGGGAATGCCCCGCGCGCAGGCTTATAAATTTGCGGCACAAGCGGTAATGGGTTCGGCGAAGATGGTACTGGAAACGGGTAAACATCCTGGCGAATTAAAGGATATGGTGTGCTCGCCAGGTGGAACCACCATTGAGGCGGTACGCGTCCTGGAAGAACGCGGTTTCCGTTCATCAGTAATTGAAGCGATGATTAAGTGCATGGAGCAATCGGAAAAACTCAGCCGCTCCTGAGTTAACACCGCCGGACGTCATGCCGCCGCTTCAGTGCGGTTACGTCCGGAATTCTTTGCTTTATAGAGCGCCATATCTGCTGATTTTAACCATTCTCTATAGTGTTCAGTTTCAGATGTCAGCGGCGCAACGCCCACGCTAATGCGCAGGTCAACCTGCGGCGCGCAAGATAAACGCAGTTGGGTAAGCCGTTCGTGAACACGAGACATCGCTGCAATCGCGCTGCTCGCCGACGTGCCACACATGATTACCGCAAACTCATCACCGCCAAAACGCCCAATCACATCGCTACCGCGTAAGGTCATCTGTAACTGGCGGGTCAGTGCAACAATGGCCTGATCCCCTACGTCATGGCCCCAGGTATCATTGATACTCTTAAAATGGTCGATATCGATGATAAGAAGCGTGGCATCACGCTGATGGCGGCGGCAATTATCAAATTCATTACGCAGCAACAGTTCCCAATGACGTCGGTTATACACCCCGGTCATCCCATCTCGCGTACTCATAACCTGTAAGCGACGTTTATGTTCTGCCAGCCGGATGAGCGTCTTATAACTCACCCAGGCAAACAGCAACGGGTAAACCACTAACACTGGCAGTGACAGCAGCACGCTCAGCTGCGTACTGCTAAAAGCCATGGGGATATCCGTTAACTGTAACGTCACCAGGCAGGAAACCACCATCAACACGGCGCCTGCGATGAAGACTCGCATACCTCCTGCGCCCATCAGGTTGATACAGATAATCATCAACAGCGCCGTGGATGGCAGCAAGTTTATCCCCATAATCCCCATCCACATCCCGGCGAGGATGGCATCGGCTTTTAAGTTGGTATATTCGCTATGCAGTGGATCGACAGCTTTACTTGCCAATTGCCATGCCAGATGTGGCCAGACAAATGCCCATCCCACCAGCAAAAGCCACCAGCCTCCGGTTATTGGCTGAGAAACTAATACCGACGCGATAGGGAAAAACATTCCCCCCAATCCCACTGCTCGCGGCAGCCTGATTCGTCGGGCAAATCGCAGACCGGAACGTTGGTGGTCATTTTGATGAAGCAATATAAATGCTTCATTTGAGACGACCTTCTTTTGATAAAAATTTTCATCATTCATCGTATTTGGGAATATTCTGAAACAAATTTCCCAAATTATAGGAAGGGGTCTGGCGGCGGAAGTATGATATTTCGGGTGAGCGATTTTATCTGCTCACCCGGAAGTGCTAAGCAGATTTTTTCAGGCAAGCACTCATAAACTTATTACGATCATCGCCTTTCAGAGACTGCTCCGTCGCCTTGACGTTGCATTCACGCATTTTCTGCTGCTGCGGCGTCAGACTCTTTTCCTCAGGCCCAGATTTACTGTTTTTCAGGCAATCACTCATATACGTCTTACGCGCATCCCCTTTTAAGGTTTGCGCCGTTGCCTGCTGATTGCAGGTGGTCATACGTTGTTGTTGCGGGGTTAATGTCTTCTCGGCAGCACCGACGGTAGTTAAAAAAATAAGACCAAAAAGCAACGTCATTAATAATGTAATTTTCATAGCACCATCCTTTTCTGAACGACGACACACAGGTAAGTTTGGCTGCTAACGATAAAAAAACCACCCGACGGCAAAAGTATTGCCGCCGGGCGTCGGGTTATTTCAGTCCTAACGCCGCTTTCATGGTGTAGAACAGGTCGGTTTGATCGGTCAGGCCAACCACATTCGCCGCATGAGGGCCATAGGCTGCAATACGCAGTTGGCTGCCGGTGTGCTCCTGGGACTCTTCTTCAGAGTTGCCATAGCTAATGACCATCACCGCACCATCTTTGGTGTTCAGCGCTTGCGTTAAACCGGGTGCTTTAGTATCCGGTGCGACTATCTGGCTGGCATGCGCGTGGTCAGCGGTTACCACGACCAGGGTGTTGCCATCTTTCTTCGCAAAAGCAAGCGCACGCTGCACCGCTTCATCCAGATCGACAGTTTCACCAATTTGTCCACACGGGTTAGCGGCGTGATCTTGTTTGTCGATTGACGCGCCTTCCACTTGCAGGAAGAAGCCTTTCTCATTTTTGCTTAACAGCTCAATCGCTTTATCCGTCATCTGTGCCAGAGTCGGCACGCTGTCGTTACGTTTTGGATTTGGCGTGCAGGTCACTACCGGCTTATCCAGATTTCCGTGATAAGACGCTTTCGGGCCTTCCCAACGCACTGGCATATTACCGTCAGAGAACAGACCCAACAGCGGTTTATCCTGATTCGCTTCGGTAATCGCCGCCAGCGTCGCGGTATCACTCACCATCTGGTAACCACGGGCCTGTGCTTGTTCACGCAGCGTTTTACCCTGCCACTCACCTGCCGTAGCTGTTTCAGTAAAAGTTTTTGCCCCGCCACCTAACGTAACATCCGCACGGGCCTTTAATAATTGTTCGGTAATCGACCCTTTACCGCCTTTTTCCAGCGCGTTCGTCGGGCATTTTTCAGCCGTCACGCTCGGGCCATAGCATTTACGCGAAGTGACATGGGCAACCAGTGCGGCAGGCGTGGCATCCTGCAATTCAGCCGTGGAAACGTTACCTGTCGCCAGACCCGCCGCTTTGGCCATTTCCAGAATAGTAGCGTGATTTTTCTCATGAATATCAACGCCCAGAGCACCATTGTAAGTTTTAACACCGGTCGTCCACGCCGTCGCCGATGCTGCAGAATCTGTCACATAATCGGGCTTGCCGGTTTTCTTATCCAACGCATAATGTGTGTATTGTCCGGTCAACGGTAAAGCATCAATACCTTTAAAAAAGCCGCCCGCGCCTTCAGCATAATTTCGCGCTGCCGTTATTTCGGAATCCCCCATCCCATCGCCAATCAGTAAAATAATATTTTTGGCCGGTTTGTCGTTCAGCGATTCGCGCAGAGCCGCGGTTTGGTCGGCAGACAATCGGCGAGCGCCACCCGGCGTGGAGATATCACCTTGAGCGGCACGATTATCCAAAACCGCTACAGTAGATGTTTCTGCATTAATAACCGGGGTAAACAGCAAAGGTAACAGGGCAATAGCGAGTGCGCTTTGTTTCACTTTATATTCTCCATGTATAAATACGGTAAAATTAAAACAAAGCGACTATAAGTATTTGATGTGACACTTTTATGATAATTTGTGGGTGCCCCGCCACAGATGGTTCAAAACGCTTTTGGTACGATCTCGCAAGCGTTATGTATGTTCGTCAGAAACGCGGGCATGCGGTTTACATCAGCCAGCGCCCCCTCAATTTGACGAATAAATATTTGCCGATCGTTCCACGCCATATTGCGCAGCATTTCGATGATTACTCGCTCTAACGTTTCGACCTGTACCGCCAGATCTTGCGACTCTTCTTCTTTTTGCGCGAGTTTAAGTAACAACTCAGTGACGAGGTTTTTCATTTGCCTATTCCCTTAACAAAATATGGGTCACGTTATCATTAAGGCTCACGACTGCCTAGAGGATGAAAGTTGTATTTTTATAAGTAATAAAACGATTTGCGAAAACAATCACAACACAAAATAAGGGTAAATGCGTCTTGACGCAGAATGATTCAATATAAAAAGGTAAGAAAATTAATAATCACACAAATATACAATACACAATTATGGATTAACAACGCTGACAGGCAGCGTTGTTAATCAGGAGCTCAACGCCCCCCGCGCCGACGTCGCAACGCAATAGCCAATTGCCAGATATTGATAAGCACAATGCTTGCTGTAGCAATGAACACCCAACGGAACCCCGCCATTGCCGAAACCGTCGCCCCCATTAATGGCCCGGCGACGTTGCCGAGATACATAAATGACTGGTTATAACCAAAGATGCGCCCGGTTATCTGATCGCTGGAGTATTTCACTAACAGCGTCTGCACCGCCGGCAACATCGCACCGTCGGCAAAGCCAAGCAGAAAACGGAGAACTCCCAACTGCAACGGCGTGGTGACCCACGACATAGCGAAAAACAGCACCACCGCGAAGATTAACGTCGCCATTAAAATCCGCTCAGTACCAATACGGTCGCCTAATTTACCAAGTCGAGGCGCGGAAATCAGAGCAGAAATGCCCGGTACTGAGGCTATCAGCCCGCTGAGAAAGGCAATATTCGAACTATCTGGGACCATTGATTTAATAAACAGCGCCAGAATTGGCCCAATTGAACCGTTACAAAGTTGAATCACCATGGTGGTAAAAAACAGGCTGATCACCAGCGCCGGATGTGAAAGCGAGGCAAATACGGCCTTCCCACTCAGACGTTCGCTTTTTTTAATCGTCGGACGAACGCCCTCTTTGATCAAGAACAGTGTGACCAGAAAACTCACCACCAGCAAAGCGGCGGTAATACAGAATACCGCCCGTAAGCCAACGTGATCGGCAATAAAGCCCCCCATTAACGGTCCACCAATGACACCGCTAATTTGCGCCGTCGACAGCGTACTCAGCGCCCAACCGCTGCGTTCACGCGGAACCTGTGACGCGACCAGCGCCATCGCATTAGGAATATAACCGGAGGTTAACCCCATCACCCCGCGCAGCAGAAAAAGTTGCCAGACGTTAGTAGCAAATGCCTGTAGCAAAATCGCAATGGCCATACCCAGTGAGGCCCGCAGCAGCATTAGCTTGCGTCCTTTGCGGTCGGCTAAACTGCCCCACATTGGAGAGACAATAGCTGAAATCAGGAAGGTGACGCTGAACGTTAATCCGGACCACATTGAGAGCGCTTCATGCGAGGTCACGCCCAGTTGGGAGATATAGAGTGGTAAAAAAGGCAAGATTTGGCTAATCGCCAGTCCGGTAAAAAAGCACCCGAACCAAACGGAAATAAGGTTAACTCTCCAGGATTCCATAAGGACTCATAACGATAAGTAGCTGAAAACTGCGAGCAGCTTAACAAATTACTTAGCTGAATAAGGGTCCACAGGTGCGATAAATCACAGTTTAGTATTTTATCTTCCCGCTCATCATATTTGTGATACAGCTCACATCAAACCCATAATATAAGCAGGGGATTATGCTTCGCGTGCGAGCCGCTTGTTTGTTGTGTTCTATTCCCCTGTCGTCAGCCAAAACAATCTGCCAGAAGCCGAGGAAACCTGCGTTTTGTCGTGGTAATGTATGTGCTTTGCATTCATGGAATGGGTTTTTAAGATGGCAAAGTTGCGGGTAGGAATCGTATTTGGTGGTAAATCAGCGGAACATGAAGTGTCATTGCAATCGGCAAAAAATATTGTCGATGCCATCGACAAGACTCGCTTTGACGTTGTGCTGTTAGGTATTGATAAACAAGGGCAATGGCACGTCAGCGATGCCAGTAATTATCTGCTCAATTCAGACGACCCGGCGCATATTGCGTTGCGACCTTCTGAGACCAGCCTGGCGCAGGTACCGGGTAAACAAGCGCACCAGTTGATCGATGCACAAAACGGTCAACCGCTGCCGACGGTCGATGTTATTTTCCCGATCGTACATGGCACTCTGGGTGAAGATGGCTCTCTGCAGGGCATGCTGCGCGTGGCAAACCTACCGTTCGTAGGTTCTGATGTGCTGGGTTCTGCGGCCTGTATGGATAAAGACGTGACCAAACGTCTGCTGCGTGATGCCGGATTAAACATCGCGCCATTTATTACGCTCACTCGCGCCAATCGCAACAGCATCAGCTTTAGCGAAGTGGAATCCCGCCTGGGTCTGCCGTTGTTTGTAAAACCGGCCAACCAGGGATCGTCCGTTGGCGTCAGCAAAGTAACCAGCGAAGCCCAATACGATCAGGCCGTTGCGCTGGCATTTGAATTCGATCATAAAGTCGTGGTGGAGCAAGGGATCAAAGGCCGCGAGATCGAATGTGCGGTACTGGGCAACGATCATCCGCAGGCCAGTACTTGTGGAGAGATTGTGCTGAACAGCGATTTTTACGCTTACGACACTAAATACATTGACGATAACGGTGCCACAGTTGTCGTTCCGGCAGCAATTGCACCAGAGATTAACGACAAGATCCGCGAAATCGCCATTCAGGCCTACCAGACACTGGGCTGTGCCGGCATGGCGCGCGTGGACGTTTTCTTAACTGCTGAAAACGACGTTGTGATCAATGAGATCAACACGCTGCCAGGTTTTACCAACATCAGTATGTACCCGAAGCTGTGGCAGGCGAGCGGTTTAGGCTATACCGATTTGATCACTCGCCTGATCGAACTGGCGCTGGAACGCCATGCTGCGGATAGCGCGCTGAAAACCAGTATGTAAACCCGCCAGGATGCCTGATATAGCTATTGGGCATCCTTTACTTCATCATCTTCAACGCGGCGACGGATGATTAATCCGGCCAGCCAAAAGCTAATCACCCAGGTGACCAGCCCTACCGCATAGGTTTGCCACCCCTGCGCTTCAAAACCGAGTAAGCCCACCACGCCATTCAGAATAAAGATAAGCCCAATAGCGAAGGCATAATAGTGCCAGTCTCGGCGGATTTTTACAGGCAGATTCATAACAGCTCCGGTGGAAATACAACACAGGGAGGCATCCTCGCACATTTCCCCGTGGGCGTCTGTGGCCTGTGCGGAATTTCTTAAATGTAACTCAATTTCACTTAAGGTTACATAATTGTGACCACCAACAAAAAACCGAAATCCAGGAATAATCTCTACCTGAAATTACCATCATTCTGATATTGACATTGCCGATCACCTGTCAGACTCACTTTCAGTTACAGGCATTACGTCAAAAAAGCAGGTTATTTCCGGAGGTCTTTATGGCTGATTTTACGCTCTCAAAATCCCTGTTTAAGGGCAAGCATCGGGATCCCTCCTCCCTGCCCGGCAACATTGCGTATGCCGTATTTGTGCTGTTTTGCTTCTGGGCGGGCGCGCAGATTTTAAATCTGTTGGCCCACGCTCCCGGCATCTATGAGCAGTTGATGCAGTTGCAAATGCAAGAGACAGGGCGCCCGCGAGTTGAAATCGGCCTGGGCGTCGGAACCCTTTTTGGACTGGTCCCTTTTCTCGCCGGAAGCCTGATTCTTGGCGCCATCGCGGCATTCGCGCGTTGGCGCCGCCGTCATCATAACGATGACTGACCCATACATTTCGCCCGACGATCGTCCACGCGTTTAGCAAACCACGCGGTAGTCAGGTTACGTGTGATCTTCGGGCTTTCCAGTTGAATGCCAGGCAGCATTTCACGGGGAAGCGTTTTCCCCGCCTTCGCTTCCGCCAGCTTATAGACTTTCTCGTACAGCGCGGTCTCTTCAAAGGCCTGGCTGTCACCTTTTTGCAGTTGACGGCGGATCTCACTCTCGCTCATCCCTAGCTTCCCGGCCAGTTTACGTACCGCCAGCTCGGTTTTGCCCGGCTCGCTGCTGCCATAGAGAATTAAATCACCGTCCATCGCCAGCTTCACGCCGCTGGCTTTACTGACCGCATTCTGGAAAGCTGCATTGCGGCTGGCATACCACCCGGCATTGAAATCGGCGAAGCGGAAAATTGGCGCACTGTAATTCGCCGGGTAGTTAAGCAGATGATACGTACCGAACCACAGCCCACCGCGGCGGCTAAATACTTCCTGGCGCACGGTTCCCGCCATTTTCCACGGGTAGCCGCTGGCATGCTGCTCAGCAAAGGCGATGCTAACCTGCATCGGCCCACCGGTATGCACCGGATTAAGCGAACCAAATAACGTCTGCCCCATCGGTACCATGTTGATAAAATCATCAAAGATCGCGCTAAGCTGTTTTTCGGTTTTCACCGTATCCAGGCGCTCGCTGTAGCTTTTCCCCGTTGGCGAGTTAATCTTCAGCGCGGTATGCACCACAAATAGCGGGATGTGCATACGCTCGGCACGACGATCGATCTCTTTCCAGGCGATTTTACTTAAGTTCGGCACGGCTGGATCCGCCTGGTAATTTGACTCCTGTTGCGCGACCGCCAGCACCGAACAGATGTTTTCAACCGTCGGCGCCAGCTTCTGGCTTTCAAAAGTCTTTGCCAAATCCTGCGCCCATGCGTCCCGGTCTTTCACGCTGGCGGGCATTTTCTGGCGCACCACGCTCGCCACATCGACGGCTTTCTCCCCCTTTTTTAGCGGCTGCGCGGGTTGGCTACTACATCCCACCAGCACCAGTGCAGCAAGACCAGACAAGGGGTAAAGACGGGAAACCGTCGACATAACATCTCCTTATTATTAACTCAGTGTATGGGTAACTTCCTGAATATCCTGACCATCAAGCTCTCGTTCAAAGCTGCGCAGACGCTTATAAATAGACATCAGTTCCACTAACGTTGTCCAGGAGTTAATCAGATACTGGAACGAGCCGCGCACCTGGCCAAACACGTTGGTGATTTGCGTCATCAGGCCGAGCGTAATCGTACCGGCAACAATCGACGGAAACAGCAGGAACAAACCGAAAACGTTATCAACCTGCAGGTAAAGAATACGGGCGATATTGAAGTACATATAGTGAAAATAGAGACGGAAGTAATTTTGGCGTACCGCATGAAACAGTTCACGCACCGTCGGTGGCGTCGCACGGTTGCCATCATCTTCGCCATAGACCAGTTCTTTACGATAGGCCGCTTCCACGCGCTGGTTTTTAAACTCCAGCCCTGGAAGTTTTATCCCGACCACGGCCAGCAAACCGGTTCCCATCAGCGACCAGACAATCGCGGCAATCACCAGGCCATAAGGCACATGTCCAACAATCGGCAGGTCAGGAACATGGGCAGAGAGCGTAACCAGTACAGGCAGGAAGGCAATCAGCGTCATAATCGCGTTGATAAAGCTGACGCCCATATCTTCCAGCGTAGAAGCAAAACGCATGGTGTCTTCCTGCACACGCTGCGCTGCGCCTTCGATGTGACGCAAATGCTGCCAGTGCGCCATATAGTGTTCGTTCATCGCGGTACGCCAGCGGAATACGTAGTGGCTGACGAAGAAGTTGTTCATCACGCCAATGACCACGGCTATCAGCGCAATGCCGAGAAAAATGCCAACCTCATGATAGAACTGCTCAATCTTCACCTTGTGTGGTGTGCTGAGCGCAGTTTGAATTAGGTCATAAAATGGCGCGTACCAGGCGTTGACAGCGACGCCGACTTCAACCAGAAACCAGGTCACAAAAATAATCAGCGATGTGCCCAGAATAGACCAGTACTGCCAGCGGTGTGGGCTGTAGAGAAACCAGAACAGCGCGAACACCCCGACACAAAGAATGTAGTACGCATAAAAAATCAGATAATCCAACGACCAGAAACGCGCTGCGCTAATAGGTACGTCTCCCGACGCTCCGGTAATATGTGCAACCCAGGCTCCCCCACCTGCTTGCCAGAATACAACGGCGACAAGTGCCCAAATAAATGCCGAAATAAAGAACGGCCCCGGCTTTGGGAAAAAAGACTTAAACATAGTGCTCTCCTGCTAACTTCTTATCGTTATGACGACTGCTGTGCATTTGCCACCGTGGAGTGCGGAGGCCAGACGGCTTACGCCCAAAAACACAAGCTGAAACCGACAATTGTGACCAAAACCGAGGCACTTAGTTCGCACCTCGGTTATGAAGAATTGTTTCTGTGGTTTTCACACTCGACAACGTTCCAGTATGTGCAGATTATCACAGCGTAAGATCACAAAAGCGAACATCCGCAATCCAGGAAACTCCTACGTTTACTCATCGTTACGTTTTTCCCACTATCATTGGTTGATAAGCGCTTTGCAATACGCCGATGAGTAGTATAAATACGCATACGCACGACATCCTTTTTCACTTTCTCTAACTCATGGACACCACCGTTGAAACGTAGTCTGCTTTTTTCTGCCGCGCTGTGTGCGGCGTCATTGACATCAGTCCAGGCGGCACAGCCTATAACCGATCCGGTTTTCGCCTCCGATATCGTCGATCGTTATGCCGACCATATATTTTACGGCAGTGGTGCTACGGGGATGGCGCTCGTGGTGATTGATGGTAATCAGCGCGTATTTCGCAGCTTTGGCGAAACGCGTCCCGGTAACAACGTCCATCCACAGCTTGATTCCGTGATTCGAATTGCCTCAATCACTAAATTAATGACCAGCGAAATGCTGGTGAAATTGCTCGATCAGGGCACGGTCAAACTCAACGATCCATTGAGTAAATATGCACCTCCAGGTGCACGCGTGCCGACTTATCAGGGCACGCCGATTACGCTTGTGAATCTGGCGACGCATACCAGCGCGCTGCCGCGCGAGCAGCCTGGCGGCGCGGCAAAGCGCCCGGTGTTTGTCTGGCCAACCCGCGAGCAGCGCTGGAGCTATCTCTCTACTGCCACGTTGAAAGCCGCACCGGGTTCACAGGCATCTTATTCCAACCTGGCGTTTGACCTGCTGGCCGATGCGCTGGGAGCGGCCTCTGGTAAGCCTTATCCGCAGCTGTTTGAAGAAAAAATCACCCGTCCGCTGGGGATGAAAGACACCACCTTTACCCCGTCCCCCGATCAATGCCGACGCCTGATGGTCGCGGAAAAAGGCGCCAGCCCCTGTAACAATACGCTGGCGGCAATGGGCAGCGGCGGCGTCTATTCTACGCCCGGCGATATGATGCGCTGGATGCAGCAGTATCTCTCTTCTGACTTTTATCATCGTAGCCAGCAGGCCGACCGGATGCAGACGCTGATTTATCAGCGTACGCAGTTAACTAAAGTGGTGGGAATGGATGTTCCAGGCAGAGCCGATGCGCTTGGTTTGGGCTGGGTCTACATGGCGCCGAAGAATGGCCGACCGGGAATTATTCAAAAAACCGGCGGCGGTGGTGGTTTCATCACCTATATGGCGATGATCCCACAACAAAACGTCGGGGCGTTTATCGTGGTGACCCGTTCTCCGCTAACCCGTTTTACCAATATGAGTGACGGTATCAACAATCTGGTTGCAGAGTTGAGCGGGAACAAACCGCAGGTTATTCCCGCATCCTGAGTTAATACTCAAAAGGCAAACGGTTAATGCTCACCAGTTTGCCTTTATTCATTTCAATGTAACCACCTTTACGCAAAGCCGCGAGAACCTCAGCGACAACCGAGCGGGAAATTCGCGTGCGTTGGTGAATATAGTTCATGACGCCGATACGCGAACGCAGTACGTCGTCCCATTTCATCATGGATATCAGCGTCGCGCGAATCTGATCGTAGGAGTTATTGCCGATCAACTGCAGATCTCGCAATTCAAGCATGGAATTTTGCCATGCCAACCAACAAAAAGCTTCACGCCAAAGCTGGCACTCTTCAATTATATTAATTGTTTGTGAGGCAGGTAGATGGTATCCCGTACAATCGCTTTCCGTGATTAATCTGTATTGTATATCTGTTTTCATCACGCCATCTGAAAGCCCCATAATAAATGGCGCCTGTGCAATACCGACCAGCACATTCTCCCCTCGCCTCAGGGAAATTACACCATTTAAAATGATAAAGGTATCGTCACTGTTTATATCACTGGAATAAATTATTTCTTTATCGTTATCACACTCAAAGTGTTTGCCATATTTCGACAAACATTTATCAAGCTTACCAAATTCCACAAGCGGTTTATTTGCAGACAACATCTGAGCATTCCTTGCAATAAATGCCCGTCAAATCCGTGACGGGCATTTTTCTGAGTTAGATTATCTTTTCTTTAACAACGAGAGATGTCTTACCAGGTATATTTAACGCCAACATTTGCAGACCAGTCTTGATCTACATCACCACCACCAAGATAGTTAGCATCGGTGTAGGCGCTGAAGTTTTTGGTAAAGCTGAACTGAGTACCCAGTCCAACACGTACCGCAGAACCTTCTACACCGTTGTCGATAGAATCGCCGTTTACGTCAGAATCGTTGTTAGAGTCGTCGTAAACGTAGGCCAGTTTGAAGTACGGAGTCAGCGCCTGATCTTCGCTATAGGCGAAGGTATAACCTGCATCTACACCGAGTTCATAGCGCATGCTGTCATAAGACTGACCGTCAACTTTCATGTCGTTGCTCAGCTTATAATCATCACCAGACTGGAACAGACCGGATACGCTGCCGTATGGCGTTACGTAGCCTGCGTCACCCAGCTTCAGGTCATAACCCAGTTTCAAGCCAAAGCCCCAGGCATCAGAAGAGGTGCTGCCATCAACATACTGACCGTTGCTCATGTTAGCAGACAGATCGTTGTTGAAGTGGGAGTAGCTTAAGTTACCGTCAACAAAGATGTTGTTGTCAAAGCGAGCAGAAGAGTAGATGTAGGCAGTCTGGCTATCCTGATCCACCTGACCGGTACGGTCGCTCATATCACCTTTCGCGAAGCCTGCTGCAGCACCGACAATCCACTTAGCGTTGTTACCATCAATTTTGGAATCAACACCAACCATGATGCCGTTAACATCCTGATCGTAGTTAATGGTGCCGTTATCTGCATCGAAGCTACCACCGAAGTAGCTTACCCATGCACCACCGTTATCAACCAGACCATGACGTGCGTTAGTCAGACGAGTACCAACGGTGTCTTGTTCCAGGTTCCAGATATTGGTGTTAGCAGACGGGATGCTCAGCGCCATGTTCGCGTAGTCTGTCAGTTCCATCTGCTGCAGAACAACGGTGTTACCCTGCTGCTGTGCCTGATAGGTGTAAGCACCGAGGTCAGCTTTGTTGGCTGCAGAGAAGGTCGCGTTGCTGTTCGTGTCATTAACGTAGATCAGCTCGTTACCTTTGTAATCAGCAACAGAGCCTGCGCCGGTCGCGTTGTCGATACGCACTTTATAGTTACCGGTTGCTGCCGCGACATGGTCACCGTAGTTATCAACTTCAGACTGATCGCCTGAGGTGTCGGAATCGCCGTTACCGTTGATAGTCAGATGACCATCAGAGTTCATCGCGATCACGCCATAACCGTAGTTAGCCTGGGTCGTATCGTTGGTACGATCGTTGGTCAGGTCAGCATTCAGTACATAGTTAGTGCTGTTGATGTCGAAAACACCCGCATTAACATGGTTGTAAGCGTCGGTGTAGCTGGTCAGATTCAGCGTATCAACCTGCAGTGCATCACCTGTGCTGTTACCCACATCCAGAACACCGTTGTTGGTAACGTTGATGGTGTTGGCATACAGTGCAGCACTTCCTACACTCCAGCCAGCAGCAACATCATCAGCAATTGTGACGGTACTGTTGTCAATAGACAGGGTATCGGTCGCAACATGACCATCTTCGTTGATGTTCAGTGCAGAACCACCGGTCAGGCCAATAGTGTCGGAGATCAGGGTAGAATCACCCACGTTGACGACGGAACCGCTGTTGATGCTCAGGGTATCAATCAGAGAAGTTTTGGTGGTATCCCACTGTGAAGCGCCGTTCAGCGTGACGTTGAACAGACCGCTCTGGTAAACAGCGTTGCCAACCACATGACCATTTTCGTCATAAGAGGTCGTGTCGCTATCAATACCGTAGGTTGAATTTGGCCACAGGCTGTTAGCGGTGATGTCGATCAGCGTAGCGGTGGCTTCAGTACCCGCAGCGTAGCTGTCATAAACACCGTCACCATCAACATCAACCTGATGTACGGACATGGCCGCACCAACCCACTTGCTGCCGTTGTTCAGAGTCAGATCCAGACGGTCAGTACCATCCCATCCGTTGGTATCCAGATCGGCATCGGTATCACGATAAGTATCAGCACCGTTCGGGAAGAAGTTCTCGTCAAAGTTGCTGGAGAACAGCACATCGCCCATCAGCGTGGAATTATTAAACGTGGCGCTGGTCTGCATCGCGTTATCAGCATTCGGATGAGCAATAACCGCTAATGCGACATCATTAGCGTTCCAGCCGTTACCGTTGTAGTCGCTCGCATTGCTGGTGTTGCCAAACCAACCGGAGGTACCTTCATCAGACCATGAGCCAGAGGTCAAGGTAGAATCGGTAACAACAATGGTGTTGTTAAACACTTCGCCGCTATTTACGCCAGTGCTGACGGTATTATCGTCAATATCTTCCCACTCATAACCCTGAGTCAGCGTAATACCCGCAACGTGAGAGTTGTTGGAGATAGACAGATCAACTTCTTGATCCAGCGTGATAGCCGTCCCCAGGTTATAAACGTCGACAACGTGCGTGTCAGCCGCGTCATTATACGTACCGTTGTAGGTATAATGTTCGTAGTTGTCATCAATCGTTGAGTTGATAACGTTCATCGCCAGGCGATCGTAGTAGTAGTCGGTACCTGTACGGTTAGTACAATCCGTGGTCATACATTCGGATGTCACCATACCATGAATGGTACTGTTTTTAATCGTCAGGCTGTTGTTATTGGTGTTAGTAGACAGCCCATCATCCAGATAATAAGTAGAAATAACGCCGTTGACAGTAGCGTTATTGATTACCGGATAAATATCACCGTTATAAATACTATCGGTGTCGTAATTGTTCCACCCGACATATCCATCGTAATAGACGCCATCAGCATAAGATGCATCATTATAATGGGTAAACGTTGTGTAGGCGGTCCCAGAGATATCAGTAGAAGCATTCGCCTGAGAAGTGATTGCCAAAGTGCAGGCTAATGCTAATTGTGATACTACAAGTTTCTTTTTCCAAATGTGCATTTGTCATCCCTCCTCAGGGACGTAATATAGTTGATCCATCAATTATCAATGCAAAGAAAACATTTTATGTTTCGCAGGGACGATTATGCGGTTTCATTAAGGAAAGGTTCAATTATTCTTTGCCCGTTGTCCGAAACCGGACAACGTAATAAATTCAATTCACGCCATTTAAGAAATATAAAAACCAATATTTTCAATCAATTAAAAAGAATCAATATTCAAAATATACAATTTACCAATGAATCAGAACGCAAACAAATAAATAACCAATAAATAAACCCAATCTATACGCCACGCTATAAAAGCAAACATATAGATATTTAAAATAATAAAAAAAACAACAAACAAAATAATGAATATGAATAAATTGCTATGCTTGTGAATAAATTGCGCTAATGATTCATCCCTTCGTTACAGGAAATCCAGATATAACGCCAACTTTCGTAAACCACACGCCCTCAGGTTCGGGTATACTACGGCCTTCGATTCCACAAACATCAGGCATACCATGACAGACCTAATCCAACGCCCTCGCCGCCTGCGCAAATCTCCCGCGCTGCGCGCTATGTTTGAAGAGACAACACTCAGCTTAAATGACCTGGTGTTGCCGATCTTTGTTGAAGAAGAACTCGACGATTACAAAGCTATCGACGCCATGCCAGGCGTGATGCGTATTCCAGAGAAGCACCTGGCGCGCGAAATTGAACGCATTGCTAATGCTGGCATCCGCTCGGTGATGACTTTCGGCATTTCCCACCATACGGATGACACTGGTAGCGATGCCTGGAAAGAAGACGGCCTGGTGGCGCGCATGTCGCGTATCTGCAAACAGACCGTGCCGGAAATGATCGTCATGTCCGACACCTGCTTCTGCGAATACACCTCACACGGCCACTGCGGCGTGTTATGCGATCACGGCGTGGATAACGATTTAACCCTTACCAACCTCGGCAAGCAGGCGGTGGTTGCCGCCGCAGCGGGTGCGGACTTCATCGCACCTTCCGCCGCAATGGATGGTCAGGTACAGGCGATTCGCCAGGCGCTGGACGCCGCGGGCTTCACCGATACCGCTATCATGTCCTACTCCACTAAGTTTGCCTCATCTTTTTACGGCCCATTCCGTGAAGCCGCGGGCACCGCGCTGAAAGGCGATCGTAAAACCTATCAGATGAACCCGATGAACCGTCGGGAAGCGATTCGCGAATCGCTGCTGGATGAAGCCCAGGGCGCAGACTGCCTGATGGTCAAACCGGCTGGCGCATACCTCGATATTCTGCGTGATATCCGCGAGCGCACCGAGCTGCCGATTGGCGCTTATCAGGTCAGCGGTGAATACGCGATGATCAAATTCGCGGCGCTGGCGGGGGCTATAGATGAAGAGAAAGTGGTGCTGGAAAGCTTAGGGTCGATCAAACGCGCTGGCGCGGATCTGATCTTCAGCTACTTCGCACTGGATCTGGCTGAGAAAAAAATTCTGCGTTAATAACGCCTAACCGGGCCTACAGGTCGTAGGCCCGGCAAGTGAAGCGTCTCCGGTAATCATCACGCCCGATAAAACGGCTTATCTCCCAGAATCGTTGCCCGATGCATAATGCGCCGCTGCGGCAGATAATCCGCATTCGCATAATGCTGCGTCACGCGATTATCCCAAATCGCCACATCGTTGGGCTGCCAGCGCCAGCGCACCTTAAACTCCGGTTTGGTGATATGCGCGAACAAAAAGCTCAGTAACGCCTCGCTCTCTTTTTCCGTGACATCAACAATTCGCGTGGTAAATCCTTCATTCACGAACAGCGCCTGCTTCCCGCTCACCGGATGCGTGCGCACCACCGGATGCAGCAACGGTGGATGTTTAGCGACGGCCTCCAGCCAGCGCAGGTGCTCCTCTGGGGTCTTGCGATATTTATATTCCTGAAATGATTTACGGAAATCATGCTCTGCCCGCAGGCCACTCAGCAACTGACGGAACGGCTCAGACAATGCTTCATAAGCGGCAATCCCACTGGTCCACAGAGTGTCGCCCCCGGTTGATGGCAGCTCTTTCGCCGCTAAAATCGCCCCGGCAGGCGGCGTGTCGATAAAGGTGACATCGGTGTGCCAGTTGTCGTTATCCGGCGGATTATCGTTATGGGTATCCAGCACGATAATTTCTTCTACTCCTTCGGCATGCGGATAGACCGGGTGAATATGCAGATCGCCAAAACGCAGCGCCAGCGCCCGCTGTTGTTGCGGCGTAATAACCTGCTCGCGCAGAAACACCACCTGGTGGCGCAATACCGCATGATAAAGCTGTTCAAACTGATTATCGCTCAGCGGACGCGCCAAATCCGCACCAGAAATTTGTGCGCCAATATACGGCCCCAGCGGGGTTATGCTCAGACGTTCACTCATTGTACTTCTCCATGCCAGGGCGTCAGACGGCGCTGAAGCGCACGCAGACCCAGTTCTAAAATAAACGCGATAACGGCAATCACCGCGATCCCCGCCAGCACCACATCCGTTGCCAGAAACTCACTGGCAGACTGGACCATAAATCCTAAGCCTCGCGTGGCGGCAATCAGCTCTGCGGCCACCAGCGTCGACCAGCCCACCCCAAGTCCGATACGTAATCCGGTGAGGATCTCAGGTAATGCCCCCGGCAAAATAACAAACCACAGCACCTGCGCACGGCTGGCTCCCAGCGATTGCGCGGCGCGCACTCTCACCTGCTGCGCACTTTTCACTCCCGCCAGCGCCGACATCGCTACAGGGGCAAAAATCGCCAGATAGATAAGCAAGATCTTGGACGTTTCACCGATGCCAAACCAAATGACCATCAGCGGTAGATAGGCCAGGGGCGGAACCGGACGATACAGCTCAATGATCGGATCGAGAATGCCGCGCATCGTCGGACTCAGCCCCATAGCGATTCCAACCGGAACGCCCAGCAGCACCGCCGCCAGCAGCGCGATAACAATACGTGTCAGACTCGCCGCCAGATGCTGCCACAGCGTGGCGTCCATAAATCCCTGCGGACCGGCAATAACGATCAGCTTTTGTAAAACCTGTCCCGGTGGCGGTAAAAACAGCGGACTGACTAACTGCAGCGCCGCCACCGTCCACCACAACGCCAAAATGACGGCCAACGTACCAAGGCTTAAGGTAATCTGCCGCGAGAACGGCCAGCGCCAGTTGAGCGCGCGCTGGCGACGGGGTTTATCATTAATCACCACGCTCATGAAAATGCCTCCCGTTGTTCAAAGACTCGACCTAACACGTACTCGCGCATGGCGATAAACTGCGGATCGGACTTAATGCTGCGACTCGACTCTCCAGCCACAAAGCGACGGGCGAAATTCAGCGGCAGACGCTCCAGTACCCGGCCAGGGCCTGGCGACAGCAATACCAGCTCTGTCGCCATAAACACCGCTTCTTCAATATCGTGCGTAATCAACAGCACCTGTTTGCCAGTCTCATGCCACAGCTTCAGCAGCAGGGTTTGCATCTGCTCACGAGTAAAGGCGTCGAGCGCGCCAAAAGGTTCATCCAGCAACAACAACTGTGGATTGGCCGCCAGCGCCCGCGCAATGCCGACGCGCTGCCGCTGTCCACCGGAAAGCTGCCAGATAAAGCGTTTGCCCGCGTCCTCCAGCCCGACTTTCTGCAACATCTCCAGGGCAATACGCTGACGCTGTGGTTTATCCCCCCCCGCCAGCTGCAGACCAAAAGCCACGTTGTCCTGCACGTTACGCCAGGGCAGCAGACCTTCATTCTGGAACACGACCCCGCGATCTGCCCCCGGACCATCAACCCTGTTACCCGCCAGCGTGATGCTGCCATGCTGATACGGCACAAATCCGGCAATCAGATTTAACAATGTGGTTTTCCCGCAACCGGAAGGTCCAAGTACCACCAGCAGCTCACCGCTATCGAGCATCAGGTTGATATCCTCCAGCGCCGGTTTTCCACCGTAGCTGGCGGCAAGATGAGAGATTTGCAGCATCAGCGCCTCCTTATTTATTGCACGAAGCGATCGGTCACATACTGGCTGTAATCCGTCGCAACAGCGGGGACTTTGCCCTGCTCTTTGAGGAACTGCGCGGTGTCGATAATGGCTTTGTTCACCGGTCCGGTCAGTTCGGCAGTCTGCTGTTGCGGCGTCAGGTAAGTGTTACCTTTCACCAGTCCCGGCACATCCGCTTCCGGCACGCCGCTTAAACGCGACAATTTGCTGATATTCTCCGGCTGCTTCAGCCACTCATCGGGATTAGCGATATAAGGTTGCTGCGCATCGATAGCGCTTTTGGCAAAGGCTTTCACCACCTCAGGATGCTTCTCGGCAAAATCTTTGCGTACCACCCACACGTCCAGCGTCGGTGCGCCCCACTCACCAACCTGCGATGAGTCGGTTAACACCTTGCCGTCTTTTTCCAGTGCATTGACCGCAGGAGCCCAGACGTACGCGCCGTCAATATCCCCGCGCTGCCATGCGGCAATAATCGCAGGTGGTTGCAGGTTCACAATCTCCACCTGACCGGGTTTAATCCCCCAGTGTTTCAACGCCGCCAGCAGGCTGTAATGGGTGGTGGAGATAAACGGCACCGCAATGCGTTTGCCAATCAAATCTTCCGGTTTACTGATGTTTTTCTTCACCACTAGTGCCTCTGAGTTACCAAGCTTTGACGCCAGCAGAAAAACTTCAATGGGTACTTGCTGACTGGCGGCGACCGCCAGCGGGCTGGAGCCAAGATTACCGATCTGCACGTCGCCGGAGGCTAGCGCCCGGACGATGCTCGCGCCGCTGTCGAATTTGCGCCAGTCAACGGTAGCGCCGCTCTCTTTGGCAAAAGTATTATCCGCCTGCGCCACTTTGGCGGGTTCGGCGGAGGTCTGATAAGCGACGGTTACGTTCACCGCCTGCGCCTGAAATGCGATGAATGCCAGTGCACCGAGAAGTGCGTTACGCGATGAAATAGCCATGATTGTCTGCTCCCCTGTCTTGTTATGGAGGCAGTATTTCGTTGCGGCACAATTTGATAAAGGAATTAAAAATTCTGGCTAAGAACAAAGCGTTTTTAGAAAAAAAGCGGCAATAGTTAGTGATTTTGCTCATTACAGATGGAATTCGTAGGCCTGATAAGCGCAGCGCCATCAGGCCTACAGCACCCGGCAAATTATTGCGATTTTGTTACATTCGTTACATAACTACACCTGGATGATTGCCAGCGCGGCGCTGACCGGCATCATAGACGCCATTATCAGGCAAGAGAGTAAAATCATGATTCATGTTGTGCTGGTGGATGACCATGTGGTGGTGCGTTCCGGCTTTGCGCAATTACTCAGTCTCGAAGACGATCTCAACGTTACCGGTCAGTACAGCAGCGCAGCGGAGGCCTGGCCTGCACTTCTGCATGATGACGTCAACGTTGCGGTGATGGATATCGCCATGCCGGATGAAAATGGTCTGAGCCTGTTAAAACGACTGCGGGCACAGAAGCCCGGTTTTCGCGCCATCATTCTCAGCATCTATGACTCACCCACGTTTGTGCAAAGTGCGCTGGATGCCGGCGCCAGTGGCTACCTGACCAAACGCTGTGGACCAGAAGAACTGGTGCAGGCGGTACGATCGGTCGGTATGGGCGGGCATTACCTGTGCGCCGATGCGCTGCGGGCGCTACGCGGCGGCGAACAGCCCGCGCAGGTACTGGAAGTACTGACCCCACGCGAGCGCGAAGTGTTTGAGCTGTTGGTCAAAGGCGACAGCGTAAAAGAGATCGCCTTCAAGCTCGACCTCAGCCACAAGACGGTACACGTTCATCGGGCGAACGTGCTGGGCAAACTGCAATGCCACAGCACCATCGATCTGGTGCATTTTGCCCTCGACCACCAGCTATTACGGGGCATTAATGTCGCGTAGCCTTCGGCATTGGGTTATTTCTCTGTTTATTCTGCTGGCCTGGGGATCGGGCTGGTTGATGCTGTGGACGCTGGGGTTTTACCTGACCCACAACGGCCAGCAGGCGGCGCTGTTCCTGCCACACGGCGTCTATCTCGCGCTGCTCATCCTGCTTTCTCGCCGTTACTGGCCCGCGCTGGTATTGCCGCCGGTGCTGATGTTGTTCTGGCTGCACAGTGAGCAATTATTGAATGGCTATATCCTGCTGGCCGCGCCGTTTATTAGCCTAATTCCGGCGAGCATCGGCCAGTCATACTGGCACCGTTTCCCCCTTTACTGGCAGCGCTTAACGCTGCTGCTGGCCGCGGTGACGCTCACCTCATTGCTCAATACCGCCCTGCTTTCACCGTTTATCCAAAGTCCGGCAACGTTAATTGGCCTGGCGTCGTTTACCGGCGGCGTGCTGCTGACGCCGTTTGTCTATCTGATCTATGAATTTTTGCGCCAGCAGCACCGCTATCATTTGCTCGGGCTGGATACCACCAATCCCCCGCTGCGCACCTCGCTTATCATCTGGTGCAGCCTGTTTTTTATTATTGGCATCGGCACCCAGATGGTGTTGTCGCCGGAGATCGAGCGCCTGTTGCTGATCGTGGTGTTCTTACCGAACGTGGTGATGGCGTGGAAATTTGGCTGGCAGGGCGGCGTGTTGTCCGGATTGCTCGGCAGTATGATGATCACCATCGCCCGGCAAATCGGCGTCGGGTTCAGTAATTTACTGGAGCTGGAGATTTTCCTCGCCACCCAGGCGCTGCTCGGCATAGGGCTGGGGATCGCCATCAGCCGCCAGCAGCATCTGGCGCAAAACCTGCACCATTATCGCCAGCGTCTGGAAACTGAACTGGCGGCGCGTCGCGCGCTGACCGAACAGCTGATCCGCACCGAAGAAAACACGCGCAAAAGCCTGGCGCGGGAACTGCACGACGAAATTGGTCAGAACATCACCGCCATTCAAATTCAATCACAACTGGTCAAACGCGCACCGGGTCGCGAGCAAACGCTTGAAGCGGCAAATCAGATCAACGACCTGGCCCGGCGTATTCACCACTCCACCCGCCAGCTGCTGCGCCAGCTGCGTCCACCCGCGCTCGATGAACTGTCTTTTAAAGATGCACTACATCATCTGGTGAATGAATTTGCTTTTGCTGAACGGGGCATTCGCTGTCGCTTTGATTATCAGCTAGAGAATACGCCAGAAAACGAAACGGTGCGCTTCACGCTGTATCGCCTGTTGCAGGAGTTACTCAATAACGTCTGTAAACATGCCGATGCCAGCGATGTGTCGATTACGCTGCGCCAGCAGGAACATAGCTTGTTTCTGGACGTCGCTGACAACGGCGTGGGTATTCTGCCGGAAAAAATTCCCGGTTTCGGTATCCAGGGAATGCGTGAGCGGGTCAGCGCTCTTGGCGGCGAACTGACGCTCGAATCAAACGGCGGCACGCGGGTAATTGTTAACCTGCCCACAAATTTGCAACAAATCAGCCGCTAACCAGGAAAAAGTCTTAGCCACTCTGGACTTTCTCTCATCCTCTTTTGCTTTCACTTTCCTATAGTCAGCACAAACGGAGACAGCCATGCACGCACGCCCAGCCAGCGAAACAGACCAACAATACCGGGCGCTACGCCCTCGGCTGCTGATGTGTATGGTCATTGGTTACGCAGCGTTTTATCTGACGCGCAAAAGCGTTAACTACGTCCTCCCGGCGCTACAAACGGACCTCGGTCTGGATAAAGGCGATATCGGTCTGTTGGGGTCGCTGTTTTACCTGACCTATGGTCTGTCGAAATTTACCGCCGGCCTGTGGCACGACAGCCACGGACAACGCGCATTTATGGGCATTGGCCTTTTCGCCACCGGTGTTTTGAATGTGCTGTTCGCCTTTGGTGAATCGCTGACGCTACTGCTGGTGGTCTGGACGCTGAACGGATTTTTTCAGGGCTGGGGCTGGCCGCCCTGCGCCCGACTACTGACCCACTGGTACTCGCGCAACGAACGCGGATTCTGGTGGGGCTGCTGGAATATGTCGATCAACATTGGTGGGGCAGTTATCCCACTGATTAGCGCCTTTGCCGCCCACTGGTGGGGCTGGCAGGCAGCGATGCTGGCACCGGGGATTATCAGCATGGCGTTAGGCATTTGGCTCACTCTGCAACTGAAAGGCACGCCCCGGGAAGAGGGATTACCGACGGTTGGGGAATGGCGGCATGACCCGCTGGAGCTGCGTCAGGAACAGCAAAGTCCGCCGATGGGGCTGTGGCAAATGTTACGTACCACCATGCTGAAAAACCCGATGATCTGGCTGCTAGGCGTGTCGTATGTATTGGTCTATTTGATCCGCATTGCGCTCAACGACTGGGGCAACATCTGGCTGACGGAAAGCCACGGCGTGAATCTGCTCAGCGCCAATGCCACGGTGATGCTGTTTGAAGTTGGCGGTTTGCTGGGGGCGCTGTTTGCCGGATGGGGATCGGATCTGCTGTTCAGCGGTCAGCGTGCGCCGATGATTTTGCTGTTCACGCTGGGGCTGATGGTCTCCGTCGCCGCGCTGTGGCTGGCGCCAGTGCACCACTACGCGCTACTGGCAATGTGTTTCTTTACGGTGGGCTTTTTTGTGTTTGGCCCACAGATGCTGATTGGCCTCGCGGCAGTGGAGTGCGGACACAAAGCGGCAGCAGGTTCAATTACCGGTTTTCTCGGGCTGTTCGCCTATCTGGGGGCCGCGCTGGCGGGTTGGCCGCTGTCGCTGGTCATAGAACACTACGGCTGGTCGGGAATGTTCAGTTTGCTCTCGGTCGCCGCTGTCTTTATGGGTTTATTGCTGATGCCACTGCTCATTGCAGGCATTACCCCTTCTCTCAGTCAAAGGATAAAACAATGAAACTGACGCTTACCTCTACACTAATTGCCTCCGCTCTGACGCTGGCAGCCTTCAGCAATGCAGCTCAGGCGCAGGGCCGTCTGGTGGTGTATTGCAGCGCCACTAACGAGATGTGCGAAACCGAAACCAAAGCCTTCGGTGAAAAATATGATGTGAAAACCTCATTCATTCGCAACGGCTCGGGCAGTACGCTGGCGAAAGTGGATGCCGAGAAGAAAAATCCGCAGGCGGATGTCTGGTACGGCGGTACGCTGGATCCGCAGTCCCAGGCCGGTGAAATGGGCCTGCTGCAGCCGTATAAATCACCCAATCTCGAACAGATCATGGAGAAATTCCGCGATCCCGCGAAGGTGAAAGGCAACCTGTCCTCGGCGGTTTACGTCGGTATTCTGGGCTTTGGCGTCAATACCCAGCGCCTGAAAGAGAAAAACCTGCCTGTGCCAAAATGCTGGAAGGATCTGACCAAACCGGAATACAAAGGTGAAATCCAGATTGCTGACCCGCAAAGTTCCGGTACCGCCTATACCGCGCTGGCGACTTTTGCCCAGTTGTGGGGTGAAGATCAGGCCTTTGACTACCTGAAACAGCTCAACGCCAACGTCTCTCAATACACTAAATCAGGCATTGCCCCAGCGCGTAACGCCGCCCGTGGCGAAACGGCGATTGGCATTGGCTTCCTGCACGACTACTCGCTGGAAAAAGAACAGGGCGCACCGCTGGAGCTAATTTCACCGTGCGAAGGTACTGGCTATGAGATCGGCGGCGTTAGCATTCTGAAAGGCGCGCGCAACCTCGATAACGCCAAACTGTTCGTTGACTGGGTACTGTCAAAAGATGCCCAGGAACTGGCGTGGAAGAAAGGTAAGTCCTATCAGATTCTGACCAACACCACCGCCGAGACGTCTCCTAACTCGCTGAAGCTCGACGACCTGAAACTTATCAATTACGACATGGATAAGTACGGCTCGACCGACGTGCGTAAAGCGTTGATCAATAAGTGGGTCAGCGAAGTGAAGATGGGTAAATAAGCCTACATCGGCGATCATTTGCCGGGTGCGGCGTAAATACTGCATCCGGCCTGGAATACCGGAACCGCTATGTCACACACACTTGCACTCCATCCCGTGAAAAAACGGGATGCGATATTTCTTTGGGTTTTGCTTGGCTGGCTGGCGTTTGCCCTGTTGCCAAGCTGGAGCCTGGACTACGGTCTGCTGGAGTCGACAGGCGAGGAAATACTCGCCGCCTACGGCTGGTCACAGTTCAATATCAGTTGGTTATGGTATCTGCTGCCGAGCCTGCTACTGGTGCGCCCGTTCCATGAGGCCAGGCGCGAACAGCGCGGCCGCCATTATCTTGATGCGGGCTGGGCTTTTTTCTGTATGGCGTTTATCGTCGCCAGCGCGACTCTTGAGGGGCGCGGCTTAGGCTATGCCACCATAGTGTTGTTTGTGGCACTTGGCGCGATCATGACCCTGGCGCTCACCCGTCTGGAATGGCTGGGCGGCGACCGTTTCGTCATCGGCTCGCTCACCGCGATTGTCGCCTTGATCGGTATTTTTATCGTCTGGCCAAGTATCGCTATTTTTATTCCGATGTTCACCAACGACGCCGGGGAATTTGCCCCGCTGGCGTTTATGAATGTGCTGTCGCAGGCACATATCATTCAGGTGATCCTCAACTCGATTATGCTGTCGATTGCCGTCGGCGTCGGCTGTACCTTCTTTGGTCTGGTACTGGCTATCTATACCACCCGTATCGCCAGACGCAGCGCTATTATCGGACGAATTTTCTCGATTCTGCCGATCGTCACCCCGCCGTTTGTCGTGGGTTTAGGCGTCACGCTGATGATGGGACGCTCCGGCTACATCACCGAATTTATGGTCGAATGGTTTGGCTTAACCAACACCAACTGGCTGTACGGTTTTACCGGCATCTGGCTGGCGCAGGTGCTGGCCTTCACCCCGATGGCGTTTATGATCCTCGACGGAGCAATCAAAACCATTCATCCATCGCTGGAAGAAGCGTCGTACACCCTGCGTGCCAGCCGCTGGCAGACCTTTAACGGCGTGTTTGTCCCGCTGCTGAAACCAGCGCTGGCGAACGCCTTTTTGATTGTGGTTGTGCAGTCGCTGGCTGACTTTAGTAACCCGCTGGTGCTCGGCGGTAACTTCGACGTGCTGGCAACGCAAATCTACTTCTACATCACCGGTTCGCAGCTCGACTACCAGGCCGCCAGTACGCTGGGTGCCTTCCTGCTGCTGTTCTCGCTGCTGGTGTTCTGCGTGCAATATATGTGGATTGGTAAACGCTCATACGTCACCGTTTCCGGTAAATCCTACCGGGGCGACGTGCAACCGTTACCTGTGACGTTGGTATGGAGCGTGGTCGCGCTGCTGGCGGTGTGGATTGCCTTTAACGCCCTGTTGTACGGCAGCATTTTCTACGGCAGTTTCACCGTTAACTGGGGCGTGGACTACACCCTGACGTTAGCGAACTTTACCAAACTGTTCGGTCAGGGGATGAGCGACGGCGCATGGCCTTCACTGCTCGACACCCTGCTCTACGCCGGTATTGCCGCGCCGATCACCGCCATCTTCGGTCTGCTGATCGCCTGGGTAGTCGTGCGCCAACAGTTTAAGGGCAAGAAGACCATCGAGTTCACCACCATGCTGTGCTTTGCCGTTCCAGGCACCGTCGCGGGCGTATCGTACATTCTGGCCTTTAACAGCGCCCCGGTTTACCTCACTGGTACGGCGGCGATTGTCATTATCTCGATGGTAATGCGTAACGTCCCGGTCGGTATTCGCGCGGGTATCGCGGGCTTAGGCCAGATCGATAAATCACTGGATGAAGCCTCGCTCAGCCTGCGCGCCGGTTCGCTGCGTACCATTACGCATATCCTGCTGCCGCTGCTACGCCCGGCGATCCTTTCGGCGCTGATTTACAGCTTTGTGCGCGCCATTACCACCGTCAGCGCCATTGTGTTCCTCGTCACGCCGGATACCCGCGTAGCGACGGCCTACATCCTTAACCGAGTGGAAGACGGCGAATACGGTGTGGCGATTGCCTACGGTTCCATTCTGATCGTGGTGATGCTGGCGATTATTTTCATCTTTGACTGGCTGATCGGTGAATCACGTACCTCCCGTTCAAAAGCCAAAAACCAGGCGTAATGGAGCGCACTATGACTCAGAAAAATTTCGTTGAACTGCGCAACGTCACCAAACGATTTGGCAGTAATACGGTAATCGACAATATCAACCTCACCATCCCGCAGGGGCAAATGGTGACGCTGCTCGGCCCGTCCGGTTGTGGCAAAACCACCATTTTGCGCCTGGTCGCCGGGCTGGAAAAACCGAGCGAAGGGCAGATTTTCATTGATGGCGAAGACGTCACCCATCGCTCAATTCAGCAGCGTGATATCTGTATGGTGTTTCAGTCCTATGCCCTGTTCCCGCATATGTCGCTGGGAGAGAACGTGGGTTACGGTCTGAAGATGCTCGGCGTATCCCGCGCTGAGGTGAAAGCCCGTGTCAAAGAGGCACTGGCGATGGTCGATCTGGAAGGATTCGAAGAGCGCTATGTCGATCAGATCTCCGGCGGTCAGCAGCAGCGCGTAGCGCTGGCCCGCGCATTGATCCTCAAGCCGAAAGTGCTGCTGTTTGATGAGCCGTTAAGTAACCTCGACGCCAACCTGCGTCGCAGCATGCGCGACAAGATCCGCGAACTGCAAAAGCAGTTTGATATCACCTCGCTGTACGTCACCCACGATCAAAGCGAAGCCTTTGCGGTTTCCGATACCGTGCTGGTGATGAACAAGGGACACATCATGCAGATCGGTTCACCGCAGGATCTTTACCGCCAGCCCGCCTCGCGCTTTATGGCAAGTTTTATGGGTGACGCCAACCTGTTCCCGGCCACCTTCAGTGACCAATACGTTGATATCTACGGCTACCACCTGCCGCGCCCGCTGCACTTTGATACGCAAGGCGAAGGCATGGTCGGCGTGCGCCCGGAAGCGATCACGCTCAGCGATCGCGGCGAAGAGAGTCAGCGCTGCGTGATCCGCCACGTGGCCTATATGGGCCCCCAGTATGAAGTCACGGTGGAATGGCACGGGCAGGAGATCTTATTGCAGGTCAACGCTACGCGTTTACAGCCGGACGTCGGCGAGCAGTATTATCTCGAAATCCATCCGTACGGCATGTTTGTTCTGGCGGATGCAGCATAACGTTTTGTGGCTTTGTAGGCCGGATAAGGCGCTTGTGCCACCATCCGGCAATGCCTGATGCGCTGCGCTTATCAGGCCTACATTGAACGATGCAGGCCCGATAAACTCTCAGCTTCGCGCTTTTAGCGCGGCAATATCCGCAGGCGTGGTGCGACAGCACCCGCCAATCAACCGTGCGCCAGCGGCCTGCCACTGCGGCAGATAATCCGCCAGATGCGCACAATGCTCACCGTGATGATGCCAGGTTTTGCTCACGGCATCATACTGCTCGCCCGAGTTCGGATACACCACCAGCGGCAGCGCCGTTAAACTGTGTAAATGCTGCAACGCAGCGGTGGTGTTTTCCAGCGCAATGCAGTTAATACCTAGCGCCACCACCTGCGGATAATCCGCCAGCAACGCAACCACGTCACGCAGCGGCGTACCGTCGCTCAGGTGCTCGCTGTCGCGCAGGGTAAATGAGAACCACGCCCGCGCACGCGGATATGCAGTCAATAACTCAGCCAGCGCGCTAATTTCGGCAAAATTTGGCAGGGTTTCACAGGCCAGAAGATCGGCCCCGGCATCCAGCAAGGCTTCCACGCGCGGGCGGTGAAACGCCTGAAACTCTTCAGCGCTACGTTGGTAATCACCACGGTATTCAGAACCATCCGCCAGATACGCACCGTAAGGCCCGACCGATCCTGCTACCAGCAGCGTGCCCGCCTGCGGGTTCTCTGCCAGATACGCTTCGCGGGCTTTACGCGCCAGCTCCACGCTTTTGCCAATCAGCGCTTTCGACTGCGCTTCATCCAGATCTCGCGCGGCAAAGCCCGCCGGCGTCGCCTGATAGCTGGCGGTGATCGCGCACTGCGCCCCCGCCCGGTAGTAATCGAGATGGACTTCGCGGATAAGCTCCGGATTTTCGACCAGCACTTTGGCTGACCACAGACTATCGGCTAAGTTACAGCCACGCGCTTCCAGCTCCGTCGCCATCGCACCATCGAGCAGCAGGAAATCCTGTTTATCGAGGATGGCGCTTAACGGATTATTCTGCGACATGTTCGGGCTCCTGTTTGGTTTTACGCGGTTGAGTAAGGAAATAAGCACCATAACACACTGCCACAAACGGTAACCCGCACCACAGCGCAATTCTCTGCGCTGGATCGAATGCCAGCCCGACACAAGCCACCAGGCACAGCACAAATCCCAGTACCGGCACCAGCGGATACCACGGCGCGCGATAATGCAATTCACTCAATGCCTTACCCTGCTGCAGATGACGGCGGCGAAAGACGAAGTGTGAAGCGCAAATGCTCAGCCACACCGCCACCACCGCAAACCCGGAGATTGCCGACAGCGCGACAAATACCGTATCCGGGGCCACCACGCTGGAAAACAGCGCCAGTACACCACCGAGCATACTGACCGACAGCGCCGTCAGCGGCACGCCGTTTTTCGTTACTCGCGCAAAACAGGCCGGTAGCGTACGTTCATTCGACAGCGACCACAGCATGCGCCCGGAGGCATACAGCCCGGAGTTCGCCGCGGATAGAATAGCCGTCAGGATCACGAAGTTAAAAATATCGGCGGCGTAAGGAATACCCACCTTCTCAAACACCAGCACAAACGGGCTTTTCTCCACGCCCGCCTGCTGCATCGGGATCAGCGCCGCCAGCACAAACACGGTGCCGATAAAGAAAATAATCAGCCGCGCGATAGTGGCACGAATCGCTACCGGAATGACCTTGCGCGGGTTTTCTGTTTCTCCGGCGGCAATGCCGATAAGCTCGGTTCCCGAAAAAGCAAAATTCACCGCCACCATCGTCATCAGGATCGGTAAGCCACCGTGTGGGAACCAGCCTTCCGCCGTGATATTACTCAGTCCAGGCGCGGGTGAGCCATCCTGCATCGGGATAAAACCAAAAATCGCCGCCCCGCCGAGGATGATAAAGGCGATGATAGTGACCACTTTTACCAGCGAGAACCAGAACTCCCCTTCGGCAAAAAAGCGCGTGGAGATGATGTTCAGGCCAAAAATAATCGCGCAGAACACCACACACCAGACCCAAACCGGCACCTGTGGAAACCAGTACTGCATACAGAATCCGGCGGCGGTAAAACTCGAACCCAGCGCTACAGTCCAGGTCAGCCAGTAGAGCCAGGCCACGGTATATCCCGTTGCGGGGCCGAGATAACGCGCAGCATAAACGTGAAACGCCCCGGTCTCCGGCATCGCGACCGACAGCTCGCCCAGACACTGCATAACCAACCAGACCACCAGCGCGCCAATCAGATAGGCCAGTAGCGTTCCCGCCGCCCCGGTGGTGGAGATGATGTACCCGGTATTGAAGAATAACCCTGTGCCAATCACGCCGCCTAAGGAGAGCATTATCAGGTGACGCGTTTTCATTGTGCGCTTCAGTGGCGCATTTTGTTGTGTTGTTTGCATATAACCTTCTAAACGTATGGACATCTAAACATCCGAAGAAGGTTTGTTATACCGTGTTTGTTAACAGAATGCAAAGTCAACCCTGCACCAGGCGCAAATGCCCGCGCCGGGCGCTTAATATCGGGTGGGGATTAATAATCAAATACAAAAAGGGCCGCCAGCTCATAACGCCTCCGTTGCCAGGCTTTATGTAAACTCTGGCAACGTCCTCATCGACTGGCGTTCACCCGGAAGTGGGAACCGTATCTCCCTGCTCATACTACCGAATGAGCGCTTAAGCACCGCTGGCAGGGATCGGCATCTGCGATTTGCGGCTCATCAGGATAAATACCGCCAGCCCTGCCAGCAATATCCCCGGCGCAGAAGCCGCCATCACCCCTACCGTTCCGGTGCCGAGCGCTAACATTTTCCCTGCCAACAACGGACCGCTCATTGCACCCAGACGCCCGACGGCGACAGCGGTACCCACGCCGGTGGCGCGGATCTGCGTGCTGTAAAACAACGGTGCCAGCGCATACAACACGCTTTGCCCACCGGTGGCAAACATCCCCGCCACAAATCCCGCCATCAGCATGCCGCTCAATGACGATACCGTGCCCAGCGCCAGCAGTGATGCCAGCATCCCGGTGTAGATCAAAAGTGACATCACCACCGGACGCAGTTTGTCCATCAACGCCCCGAGAATTAACGTCCCACTGGCCGCACCGATTTGCAGGGCAAACATCACGCCTGCCGCCTGCGAGGGCTGAAAACCCTGCTCGACCAGCAGCATCGGCAGCCAGTTGATCAGCATATACACCACCAGCAGGGTAAAGAAATAGCACAGCCACAGCAGCAGCGTGGCTGTCGCGGTGGTTGGCGCAAACAGAGCCCGCAGCGGCGCGGCAGCCACCTGCGTTTGTTGGGTATAAACCTGTGATTCCGGCAGCCAGCGTATTAACAGCGGAACCAGCAGCAGCGGGATCACCCCGCCGACCCAGAACACGGTTTGCCAGGCAGAGGCCAGACCGCTAAACCCGAGCGCTGCCGCCAGCGCCGCGCCAATCGGCACACCGCAGTACATCAGGCTCACCGCCGTACCACGAAAACGCGGGCCCGCCGCCTCAGAAGTCAGCGCGATCAGATTCGGCAACGCCGCACCCAACCCAACACCGGTCATCAGGCGAGCAAACACCAGCGATGAGAAATCCCAGGATATCGCCGTCGCCAGTGAGAACAGGCCGAACAGCGCCACGGAGGCAATAAGAATGCGTTTGCGGCCATAGCGATCGGCCAGCATGCCGCCCACCAGCGCGCCGGGCAGCAGCCCAAGAATGCCCGCGCTGAAGATCCAGCCCATCTGCATTTTATCCAATGCAAACGCATTGGCGATACCGACGGCAGCGATCCCGGCGGCCTGTAAATCCAGCCCTTCCATCAGGGCGACTAAAAAACACAGCCCGACGGTCAACGTCAGGCGGGATGAGGATGCGGGGGTACGGGTAGTCATAAGATGTACCTCTGAGGTCACGATGCAGGTGAATCGCGGCTGATACGTTGCCAGCCGCGTAATCATTTTTATTTTCTGTTGCGCAGATCCAACGCCACGTCGACGATCATATCTTCCTGGCCGCCCACCATCCGGCGTTTGCCCAGTTCAACCAGAATATCTACCGCGCTCAGGCCATAACGCGCCGCCGCCACTTCGCAGTGGCGCAGGAAGCTGGAGTACACGCCGGCATAGCCCAGCGCCAGCGTTTCGCGGTCCACCCGCACCGGGCGGTCCTGCAGCGGACGCACCAGATCGTCGGCGGCGTCCATCAGCGCATACAGATCGGTGCCGTGCTGCCAGCCAAGCTTATCCGCCGCGGCGATAAACACCTCCAGCGGCGCGTTGCCTGCGCCTGCGCCCATACCGGCCAGACTGGCATCGATACGATCACAACCCTCTTCTACCGCAGCAATCGAGTTCGCCACGCCAAGGCTCAGGTTGTGGTGGGCGTGCATCCCGGTTTCTGTTTCCGGCTTCAGCACCGCTTTCAGGGCGCGGAAGCGGTCACGGATATCAGACATGTTCATCGCCCCGCCTGAATCGACCACATAGATACAGGTCGCACCGTAGTTTTCCATCAGTTTCGCCTGCTGTGCGAGGTTTTCCGGCGTGGTCATATGACTCATCATCAGAAAGCCGACGGTGTCCATGCCCAGTTCACGCGCATACTGAATATGCTGGGCCGACACGTCCGCTTCGGTGCAGTGGGTCGCCACGCGTACGACGCGCGCCCCAGCCTGATACGCATTTTTCAGGTCATGAATCGTGCCGATGCCCGGCAACAGCAGCGTGGCGATCTTGGCGTGCTTGACCACGTCCGCCGCCGCTTCAATCCACTCCAGGTCGCTGTGCGCGCCAAAGCCATAGTTAAAACTGGAACCCTGCAGACCGTCGCCGTGCGCCACCTCAATGGAATCCACCCTCGCGTCGTCCAGCGCTTTGGCAATCTGGCGCACGTTTTCCAGCGAATATTGATGACGAATGGCGTGCATGCCGTCGCGCAGGGTCACGTCAGAGATATAGAGTTTTTTACCGTTCATGCTGCTTCTCCTGCCTGACGAGTGAGTGACTGCGCCATTTTCTCAGCGGTCGCCAGCGCGCTGGAGGTCATAATGTCGAGGTTGCCCGCATAGGCAGGTAAATAGTGCGCCGCGCCTTCCACTTCCAGATACACCGCGGTTTTCAGCCCGGAGAACTGACCGATGCCCGGCAGATTGACCGGTTTATCCTGCGGGATGACTTCAAACTGGACACGCTGTTTCAGACGATAGCCCGGCACGTAAGCCTGCACCGCCGCCGCCATCTCATTAATCGATGCTTCAACTTCAACCTCAGAGGCCGCTTCGCTCAGCACATACACCGTGTCGCGCATCATCAGCGGCGGCTCGGCCGGGTTAAGGACGATAATCGCTTTACCTTTTGCCGCCCCGCCAACCACTTCAATCGCCTTCGAGGTGGTTTCGGTAAACTCATCGATATTAGCGCGCGTGCCAGGACCCGCAGATTTACTGGCTATCGAGGCGATAATTTCGGCGTAATGGACTTTTGCCACGCGAGAAACTGCCGCCACCATCGGGATAGTCGCCTGCCCGCCGCAGGTCACCATATTAACGTTCTGCTGATCAACGTTGGCCTCCAGATTCACCACAGGCACGCAGTACGGGCCGATTGCCGCGGGCGTCAGGTCGATCAGGCGGATCGCTGGTTTAACGGCGCGCAGCGCGGCGTCGTTTTTCACATGCGCGCCTGCGCTGGTGGCATCAAAAACAATGTCGATGTCGGCAAATTCCGGCATGGCGATAAGCCCTGTCACCCCTTCATGGGTGGTGGCAACGCCCATGCGTCGGGCACGCGCCAGACCATCAGAATCTGGATCGATACCGACCATCACCGCCATTTCCAGATGCTTCCCGTGACGCAGAATTTTTATCATCAAATCGGTACCGATGTTGCCGGAGCCGATAATGGCGACTTTACGCTTACTCATGACTGACTTCCTCTTGTAACCGCCGCTGAAAAAGTGGCGGCAACTGAACCAATACCGTCGATATGGGCCTCGAAACGATCGCCCGCATTCACCGCCACCATCGGGCCTAACGCTCCGGTGAGAATGATATCTCCGGCACGTAGCGGCTCGCCGAGGCTGGCCATTTTGCGCGCCAGCCAGACGGCGGCGTTGATCGGATGTCCCAGGCATTCGCTGCCGCGCCCGCTGGACACTTCTTCGGTATTGCGCGTCATTTTCATCGCGCAGTTTTTCAGATCTAATCCTGCCGGACGCTGTGCCGGGCCGCCGACCACATACACCCCGCAGGAGGCGTTATCCGCCACGGTATCAACAAACTTGATTGACCAGTCACGGATACGGCTGCCGACCACTTCCAGCGCGGGCAGCACCCACTCGATGGCGTTATACAGCTCGTCAAAAGTAGTGTCGGCATTGGGCAGATCGCGGTTCAGCACCAGCGCGATTTCCGCTTCAATACGCGGTTGCAGCACGCGCTCAAACGCAATGGTGTCGTTATCGCCGTAGCACATGTCGGCAAACAGCGTACCGAAGTCCGGCTGATCGACGCCAAGCTGCTGCTGCACTTTCGGGTGTGTCAGCCCTACTTTGCGCCCGACCACGCGACGCCCGCGCGCCACTTCATACTGCACGTTGATGCGTTGAATGGCGTAGGCCGCTTCGGCGTTATCCACACCAATCAATTCACGCACTGGGGCGATGGCTTCCCCTTTTTCTTCAGCCTGACGTAAATCGGCGGCCAGCTGCTCAAGATTATGATTCGTCATGTCCGTTCCTTAAGGGCGTGCGAGGAAGTTCAGCACCAGCTGGTTAAAGGCATCCGCATGCTCCCACTGCGCCCAGTGTCCGCAGTCGCGGTAGATATGCAGCTCAGAACCTGCAATTCCGGAGAGCAGGCGCAAACCGGCATCCATCGGCACAAAGCGGTCATTGCGTCCCCAGACAATCAGGGTCTGGGCTTTGATTTCACCCAGACGCGGGCTGAAATCCGGGAACTGTTTCGGGTTGGCCTCCAGACTCTGGACAAAGTTTTCCAGGTGATCGCGACGCGACAGCATGTTATTCAGGCGTGCCTCAAACAACGCCTCGGTCAGGTCGCTGGTGTCGAAGACAAAGATCTCCATCATCAGCTTCAGGTTCTCGATGGTCGGCTCGCGGTATAGCTGATTCAGGCGCTTGATACCTTCGGTCGGCATCGGGGTAAACAGACTCATGCCGCCCGTTCCGCCACCCATTAGCACCAGTTTGCCCACGCGCTCCGGCCAGCTCAGGGTAAACGCCACAGCACTGTGACCGCCCATCGAGTTACCCAGCAGGTGGACTGTTTGAATATCCAATTGATCGACTACGCTTTTCAGAATGCGAGCGTTGAGATCAGATCGCGAACCGCGGTTAACGATCCCATCGCTTTTGCCCCAGCCAGGACAATCCAGCAGGATCACCCGGTATCCGGCCTGTACCAGCGGATCAATATTGCGGCTGAAGTTTGCCCAGCCCGTCGCGCCAGGACCGGAGCCGTGCAGCAGCACGACGGTCTCTTCACCCTGTCCACAGTCATTGAAATGCACGCGTAGTGTTTCGCCTGCTTCCTGCACCTCCAGAAAACGACTGGTAGCGGCTTCGGTTTGCGGTTGGTAAGTCATGATGTTCTCCTGCATATTCAGTTCTGTTTTAGTTCTGCGTAGTGGCACTCAGAGAGCCGAATCCGGCGATCCACTCCGGGATCGGGCGGTAATAACGACCTTCGCTGCGCCAACTACCAAAGGCAGAAATGGCGGCAAAGGCGGCAACCCAGGTTTTAACTTCGTGCGTTGATTTGCCCGCCATCGCGGACAGCTCTTCGTTACTGACCGCGTCCAGCTCCTGCAAACGCCCCTGCTCAAGCAGGCTCATAAAGCGGTTATCCCAGACAGGGTTCAGCGGGTGCAGCGTGTTTTGATCGGCCACGAACTTCTCGGCGGCGCTGATCACCCGCTGCTGGCGCAGCTCGCGCTCGTTTTCAGGTAACTGTTTGCCGCTGCCGAGCAGGCGGTCACGCATATGGGCATCAGCCTTCGCCAGCTCCGGGACCGGCGGTTGATGCGATAGACCACCGGAGCCTAAAAACAGCACGCGCTTATTCAGCGAGCTGGCGAAACGGCCAATCGCTTCACCGAGCATGCGGGTACGCTGAAAGCCCGGCAGCGGCGTGGCGACGCCGTTAATAAACACCGGCAACACCGGCACCTTATCCAGACCGCCGAGCAAAAACTCCAGCGGCTGCGCGAAGCCGTGATCGACCTGCATGTTGTAGGACACGGCAAGATCGATGCCGCTTTTCATCACCGCGTGGGCGCAGGCTTCAGCGAGATCTGTCGGCACCGGCAGTTCCCCCGCCGCGCTGCCGAAATCGCCGATCGCCGTGGCTCTCACGCCTAAACAGAACGGCGGCATCACATCGTAAAAAAAACCGTTGTAGTGATCGGGGGCAAACAGCACTACAAGTTCCGGGTCGAACGCCGCAATACGCGCCCGGGCGCTGGCGATCACGCCGTTAACCTCGTCAAGCACAGCCTGAGCCGGGTCGACATAGCCCACCAGCGGCGAGTGGGAAAGACAGTGAAGATAAGCGTGCATATCAGGCAACCTTTTCAACAGGAATATCGGCAGTAGCGCGGGTAAGCGTCATCACCGACGCCAGTTTATTCAGGGTGCTGCCCAGGGTTTGCGGAATGGCGATGGCGGCCACGAAGCGGTCCGGGCGCATTACCACCAGCGCGGCGTTATGCTGGGCAAACCACGCGCGCAGGCGGTTTTGCGTATCACCAATGCGGGTAACGCCGTCGTGGTTATCCTGATCGGTATGTATCTGCGTATCCGGCACGACCTGGATAAAACGCGTCCCCAGCGCCTGCCACTGTTGGATCTGCGACTCGCTCATGCCCCATAGCGGGTTACAGCCCCAGCCAATCACCGCGAAATTCGGTCCAATAACGTTGTCGAGCAGCGTCACTTCGCCCGATTCCAGCGTCACCTTCGGCTGGATAAACATCTTGCCGACCGGAGACGTTCTCGCGTCACCCTCACGCACCAGTGCTCCAACATGGTATTGCGGCATCGGCTTAAAGCGCATTTCGAGGAAGTAGCGTTTGACCGGCGGAATATAATTCAGCAGCCAGGAAACCCCGTCGCGCACCGCGCCGTGCCAGCGTTTTGGCGGCGCCAGCACGTTGCCAGCGGTCACGGAGAGATCGATCATCGCTTTGGCGTGGTCGCGGCGTTCCTGCTGGTAGGTATCCAGCAGCTCATCACCGGCTTTGCCCTTAATGACCAGCGCCAGTTTCCACGCCAGATTGAAGGCATCGCGCATGCCGCTGTTGTACCCCTGCCCCTGCCAGACCGGCATAATGTGCGCCGCGTCGCCCGCCAGCAGCACGCGGTCAATGCGAAAACGTTCGGCCAGACGGGCGTTATGGGTATACACACGCTGGCGGATCAGTTCGACGTTGTCCGGGTTCGGCAGCACTTTGCTCAAAAGCTGGCGCATATTTTGCGGCTCGCTGAGCTGCGCTTCGGTTTCTCCCGGCATCACCATAAATTCAAAGCGGCGTACCGCGTGCGGCAGCGCGGCGGAGACATACGGGCGCACCGGATCGCAGCACAGATACACATGCGGTGTGCTGAGCGGATCGTTGGCAATATCCACCACAATCCACTGATTCGGCGCGGTTTTGCCTTCAAACGGCACATTCAGCGAGCGTCTGACGTTGCTGCCGCCGCCGTCGCATGCCACCAGCCACTGGGCCTTCACCGTTTCGCGCTGGCCGTCCGGAGCTTTCAGATTCAGCGTTACTTCACCGTTCTGTTGGCTAAAGGCTTCCAGTTCGCGGGAGAACAGGCAGCGCACGTTGGGAAAACGCGACAGCCCTTCCAACATCACCGCATCCACCTGTGGTTGAATAAAAGCATTGCGGCGCGACCAGCCAAATTCGTCGGTCATCGGCTGGATATCAGCAAAGCAGCGGCCTTTCGGCGTGAGAAAGCGCATCGCGTGCCACGGCGTGGTGTGCGGCAAAACGCGCTCGACCAGCCCCACAGACTGCATGGTGCGCAACGCTTCATCGTCAATGCCGATGGCTCGGGGATAGTCGATCAGCGTGTCGAGCTTCTCCACCACCAGCACGTCAATGCCCATCTGGCCAAGATAGTTGGCCATCATTAGCCCCACCGGGCCGGCACCAGCAATCGCCACCTGAACGGTGTGCTGCACAGCGGGTTGGATATCCGGGTTTTTTGTTGTCATTTCAGAACCTCACGACTCGGACAAAACGCAATTGCGGACCCTGGTGAGGCGCAATTTGTTTTGTTAAAAATATGTGAATAATTTTTTGTTGTGCGGTCAGTATAGGAGTGAGTTTTTGCGCTACAATCAAAACATGCCTGGATGTGCACTAAGTGCACAACGTTGTTTTACCTGTAGATTTGTCAATGAATATGAAAAATGACGAGAGCACTGAGTACAAAACCGTACGCGGATTAACGCGCGGATTAATGTTATTAAATATGTTAAACCGGCTCGATGGTGGGGCCAGTGTTGGCTTACTTGCTGAGTTAAGCGGCCTGCATCGCACCACGGTCAGACGGCTGCTGGAAACCCTGCAGGACGAGGGTTATGTTCGGCGCAGCCTGTCCGATGACAGCTTTCGCTTAACCATTAAAGTCCGCCAGCTCAGCGAGGGATTTCGTGACGAGCAGTGGATTTCCGCACTCGCCGCCCCGCTGCTGGGGGATTTGCTGCGCGAGGTCATCTGGCCGACCGACGTTTCCACGCTGGATGTGGACGCGATGGTGGTACGTGAAACAACCCACCGCTTCAGCCGCCTGTCGTTTCACCGGGCGATGGTCGGGCGTCGTTTGCCATTGCTGAAAACCGCATCCGGCCTGACCTGGCTGGCATTCTGTCCGGAGAATGAACGTCAGGAACTGATTGAAATGCTGGCCTCCCGACCAGGAGAAGAGTTCCAGCTTGCGCGCGAACCGCTGAAGCTCAATGCCATTTTAACCCGGGCGCGAAAAGACGGTTTTGGCCAGAACTTTCGCGGCTGGGATCAGGAGGAGAAAATCGCTTCTATCGCCGTCCCCATCCGCAGCGAACAGCGAGTGATCGGCTGCCTGAATCTGGTGTATATGGCCAGCGCCATGACCATCGAACAGGCCGCGGAAAAGCATCTTCCAGCCTTACAAAAGGTGGCGAAACAGATAGAGGACGGCGTCGAGTCGCAGGAGATTTTGGTGGCCGGGAGGTGAAGTGGATCACAGTTGTTGGCGGTGAGAATCCGCGCAGGATATGGGTTGGTACGAAGATCAGCTTGAGGTCATTTCTGGTTCGTTTACGCTGCAATTGGTACATAAACGGCAATCATCGTTGAAACATTCGAGGATTGCCATTGGGATTAAAATCATAACGATGCATTACACAGGCTGATTAAATTCGACATAAACCGTATAGTTTTCATCTTGCTCTCGATTGAGATCCACACTCGCGCCAGCTGAGCCTTTAAACCCATTCATGCCAAATCCTAAACGACTCTCTTTGTTTGAGGAAAATACACTCTTCTTTTTCAGTTCCAGTTCCGCACTTAAGCAGCCACCTATTTCTCTGGCAAATACAATGCTTTCCCATGATGGTTCATACGGTAACCAACTGAATTCTTTTCGTTCCAGAGTCATACCTTTTACCCATTCGCGCCCCGCTAAAGTAATTACTCGTTTATCACTACCGATATTCGTCGTAGCTGATTTTAAACTTATGTTAGCCTCAACTGAACTAACAGGAAGTTCCGCGTCTATTTCTGCTTTCGCAGCACTTAATAAATTCGACTTATTTTCCTTGCGAAACTCTATTTTCGTCGCCCCCAGATTTACAAAGACCCTGATCATCTCAGCTTCTCGTTCCTGAAGTAGGATATCATCTAAGCTATCACTGAGAATATAGAGATCCTTTTTAGACTCATTATCCTCTGACAGAGGGTGTCTGATGTAAGCCTGGTTTATCTGCGGATGGCCAGGTTGAAAACGATAATTTGCCCCGATGGCCGTTTCTATGGACATACTTATACGTTTTAAATATTTATCAAATGAACTCGCAGACTGTCTCAAGCTGGCAACGGAAACATCTTCTTCATCTTTTTTCGAAAATAATTGATATAAAGAATAGGCGGCAGGGGCTGCATTAACAAGAACTGCCACAGGCAAAGGCAGTAATCTTGCAGCCATCTCAAGAGCAATATTTGCCACCAGGGGATTTATCATTTTACGGTCACTATTTTCTGGTTCACCTCCACTCTTAGAAGACGAAAATGACTTACCCTTCTTCACTGTATTTTCAAGCGGTATTTCTTCCCCTTCGGAAATTAACGTCGTTATTATTTCTTCAGTCGAAGGTTCATCCTGAAGATCTTCATCCACAATAAATATTAAGTTTCCCATAATATCCCCAAGCATATAATCAGCTCTGGTTATATAGACAATCAAGCCTATATTCATGTCAAGTTTTTTTACAATAAATTCAATTATTTATATAATTTCTGCATTCATCAGATCTTGCAAACAAATCATCATCTCGACAAGCTATTCTAATAGCATCGACAAGATTATCATTACTGATGGGAGTCCAGAAATTATTAACAATTAGATATTTTTGACGTTTAACTCCATCTCTAACATTTAACTTTATTAATACAGATTCAAGCTTTTCCATATATTTATTATTTGATTTGGTTTTATATTCTGCAAATACCACAGCATATTCAGGTTCTGCATAATCTCTCGCTACCAATGGAGGAACAAGAAAATTCACTTCAGACCTGGCATCCAATATGTAGCCATTCATTTCCTTATACTCATATGCAGGCATAGAGGATGTATTTCCGCCGGGTATTGAAACACCATTTTTAGTGAACACTCCCGTGACGTCTTTAGTAATCCGATATATTACTTTTTGTGTCAGATCAGGGACTATTCTGAACTGTTCTATAACCTGATCGGTCGAACTTTTATTCGTTAAGTTAAATTCATAATTCCTACCCGAGGATTTAACATATTTAACTTGTACATCCCCTGTCAAAAAATCGAAAATATAGTTGCCAAGGAATGCAAGCAAACCAGTAGCTGCAAGCCATAAAATAAAACCATTAATTTTTTTGTGAAATGGTATACGAACAGTCTTATCCTTAGAATTCTTTTTGGATGTGTTGGAACGAGGAGGCCTTTGTTTGTTATTCCTTGCCATTTGTAATTATCACCCTAATATTCTGAACTTGATAGATGAATAGTTGTAATATGAATTCTGTTTCAAGCTAAATATAACCATCCACGTAGATTGCTTCCTATGTTACTTTACTAGTATTTTTTTACAATAGCTTGTAGGGTCAAAGCGGCTATAAGTAACTACCAAATTTAGTTGATATTTGGAATTATTAAGAATTTTTAAGATGCTGAAGAAATTTTCTTACATATGTCGCAATGCATTCTTTCACTCTTGCCAGATTATCTAAATCCTTAGGTGCTGGATGTCTATAGAGGGTTAAGAGGGAAGTTAAAGTAGCCGGATTTCAATGCCTCTTTCAGGAGCGCTGATGTTTAGCAGTGGGTTGTCATAAGGCGCTATATTAGTTTATACAGATTATTTTATCATTAAAGGAGATGTCATGGGTGTTGAGTTTCATATAACAAGAGCTGAATTTTGGGCAGATAATGATGATGCGCAGATAACATCTGATGAATGGCTTCACTACATTAATAGCGATAATGAATTAAGCAGATATATTATAAATGGCGATTATCACGCCTTGTGGTCAGGCCCCTCGTTATACGCAGAGCCATGGCTTGACTGGAGCGCAGGTAATATTTATACAAAATGGCCAGACACATATCTTTACAGAAAGATGTTGGGGATTGCAAAAAGCCTCAACGCCCAGGTAATGGATGATGATGGTACAATTTACAATGACGAATCACAGTGGGAATACGATCCTTTATCCTCGGGCTAATGACAGTTTAACAAAGAAGCCCAGACCCGCCGCATATCTACTCCAGACTCACAGCAATCACATACTGAATATAAAAAAACCGAAACCCCGCTCCTGAAAAGAGCAGCGTTCCGGTTTTTATTCAGTCTGAAGGGCTTCAGACCTTAAGCAGTTTCACCGTCTCGTCAATGTCGATTTCATCTTCAGAGAAAATCAGCGTCGTGCCCTGGAAGGTGGTGATAGCCAGCTTTTTCAGCGTGCGCATTTCACCAGGCTTCACGTCTGATTTTGGTCGGATGCTGTTCATCAGCACGCCGACAGACAGCACTGCATTTTCTTTGTCGATACGGGTCTCGGCAGGGACTTCTTCGCTGTAGACCAGAAATGACTTGATCGAGGTGAGCTTCAGACGCTCGCCTGCGATATAGATGTACTTGCTGTCTGGTATGACTTTTACCGCGTAGGCAGACAAGCCTTTGTTATTGGTGGTGGGCTCAAAAGTCACCGCCGCGTCTTTCTTGATCAGCTCAGGATTAGCAACCTTAATCACATGAAAATAGCGATTGTCGCCGTTTTCATCTTTGATAAATCCAAAGCCTTTATCTTTAAACCACGTTGTGATTGTTCCGTTCATTGCTGTTTCCGCCTGATTAAACCTATTACTCGTAGAGTATACCGACTCAATTTGCGCGCAGTGTAAAACACAGGCCATACCTTTGGCTACTCGTTACCCCAACGATTGAGGAACTCCGCGATATCATCGATACGCTGAGCGTCGACACCGGCCACGGTTGCCATCTCCTGCTGCGCTTCTTCGCTGATCTCTTCGTTGTTCATCAAACGGGTAATCAACTGCTGGAAGTAGTGCGCCAGCGCGTCACGTTCTGTGTCGCTCACCGGCTTTGCGGCCTCGGTCGCGTACTCGTCGGCGATATCATAATATTTAAGCGGAATGTCGTTGTTCATCAGTTGCTCCGGGGGGATATGCGTGTGCCAGCAGTTGCCTGCCGCGTCTGATGTGAATGATAGCATTCTTATTTCATGGTTCGCGATCTGTTTTATTGGTCACTATGCATTACATATATCAATAATGTTTTCTGGCACCGCTTCGTATTTAATAAATTTTTCCGTATTTAAGTAACAGCACTCTTATTCATTTCGATATAATGGCAGCAAATTAAATAACGAGTCACAAAGGAAATATTAAATTACTTTAATTACATAATTGATATATGTAATCTGCTATTGGCCCAATCCCATCGCTAGTCGCCCATTTGCCCACATTCATCTTCTGGACAACACTCTACGATGACACCACTGATCCAACACGTGGAGCAAACATCATGAACATCACACAAATCCGTAACGCCACGCAGCACATCACCTTTGGCGGTAAAACTTTTCTGATTGATCCGATGCTGGCGGATAAAGGTACTTATCCGGGCTTTGCCGGAACGGCTCGCGCCGAGATCCGCAACCCGACCGTTGATCTGCCTGTCGATATCGACAGGCTGCTCAACGTTGATGCGCTGATCGTGACCCATCTGCATGAAGACCACTGGGATGAAGCAGCGGCTCGTGTCGTGCCGAAAGACAAACCGATTTATGTGCAAAACGATCGCGATGCGCAGGTACTGCGGGAACAAGGTTTCACGCAACTGACCGTACTGACGCAAAACACCGCGCTTGGTGATATCACCCTGCGTAAAACCGGCGGCCAGCACGGTTCGGATCGCGCTTACGCCATCCCGCAAATGGCTGAGCGTCTGGGTGATGCCTGCGGGGTTATCTTCCAGCATCCGGCGGAAAAAACGCTGTATCTGGTCGGGGACACCATTTGGCGCGACGAGGTGGAAACCAACATGCGGACTTTTCAACCAGGCGTGGTCATTCTGAACGCAGGCTTTGCCCACGTTATCGGGTTTGGCCCAATTATCATGGGCGCGGAAGATGTGCTAAAAACCCACTTCGTACTACCTGAGGCACAAATTGTGGCGACCCACATGGAGGCGATTAACCACTGTCTGCTGACCCGCGCGGCCTTGAAAGAGTACGCCCGCGACAACCAGATTGCGCAATTCATTAACGTGCCGGAAGATGGCAAAACCCTGACGTTTTAAACTCCACAGAGGAATCGTATGCAACCGCTTAACGTCGCCATTGTCGCCGTGGAAGATTTCAGCCCGTTTCACTTCTCAGTGCCGTGCATTATTTTCAGTGACAAAGTGGCGTCGAAAAAGCGCTTTGAGGTGCAACTGTGCGCCGAACAGCCGGGCATAGTTTCCTCGCAGGATGGCTTCGCCATTACCGCAGCCTACGGCTATGAAGCAGTTGAGGCCGCCGACATTGTAGTGATCCCCTGGTGGGGTACCACGGCACATCGACCACCACAAAGCCTGCTTGATGCGCTCAACCGCGCACGACAAAACGGCGCGCAAATTGTTGGGTTATGTCTGGGCGCGTTTGTTCTCGGCTATGCCGGTCTGCTGGATGGCAAACGGGCAGCTACGCACTGGGAGTTCGAGCAGGATTTTCAGGCGCGCTTTCCGGCGGCCCGTCTGGATATCAACGCGCTATACGTGGATGACGACGGTATTATTACCTCGGCAGGGACCGCCGCCGCGCTGGATTGCTGCCTGTACGTCATCCGCCAGCGTTTTGGCAGCACGGTGGCGAATCAGATTGCCCGACGGATGATTGTGCCGCCACATCGCGAGGGCGGCCAGGCACAGTTTATCGAACAACCGGTAGCGAAAAATACCCAGGATCAGCGCATCAACGCCCTGCTCGACTATTTGCGCCAGCATCTCCACGAACCGCATAATCTCGACGAGCTGGCGCAGCGAGTGATGATGAGCCGTCGTACCCTCACTCGTCATTTTATGAAGGCCACCGGGTCAAGCGTAGCCGAATGGTTGATTGCCGAGCGCCTGCGCCGTAGCCAGACGTTGCTGGAGTCCAGCCAGTTACCCGTTGAACGCATTGCAGAACAGGTTGGTTTTCAGTCGCCTGTCACCTGGCGTCAGCATTTTAAATCCCACTTTGGTGTTAGCCCGGCTGAATGGCGTAAAACCTTTCGCGGCGATTAGCCTCTTTTTTGCGCCAGCCAGACAGTGTGCCCAGCGCAGTGCGGATCTTCCATCACCATCTCGACCACCGCAAAGCCATGCGCTGACAGCAATGCGCGGTATTCGTCCGGCGCGAGGCTGGCGTGAAACAGCGGCTCACCCTCAAATTGCCCCATCGCGATGCCATTGTCCGTACCGCTGGTAAACATCAGCGCGCTGCCGGGATGGCTGAGGCGGTCAAAAATCGGGAACATCTTTTGCTGGTCCTGCTGAGTTAAATGGAAAAAACTGTCCCAGGCGATCAGACCATCGAAAGTCTCATTGAGTGCCAGTTCGCGCATATCCTGCTCCAGCCAGCGCTGTGCGGGAAAAGTGTTTCGGGCCCGCGCCAGCATCGCCGGGGAACCATCAACGCCGGTAAGCTGAAAACCTTGCTGGATAAAATAACCGGCAATCGGCTGACCGTTGCCGCAGCCAATATCCACAATGCTGCCCTGCCCGCCCATCACGGAAATGAATTTATCGAGCCAGCTTTTCTCGAACAAGGTGCGCGAGCGCTGGCTGGCAAAGGCATCCGCATGACGTCGGTAGATGGACAGAATATTATTTGCCGCAGAGTCGCTCACAATGTCCTCACTTTTTTCTTCTGTTAAGAAGAACGACGATAAATGCTCCAGCACACGATCCGCAACCCTGGAATGCGCCTCGCAGAACCTATGCGTAAATCCCCCAAAACCGTCCCGCTGTGGCATCATAGCGCGCAGATAACGTCATGACAGGGGTGATAAACGTGAAACCGGTAACGCTATACGATGTGGCAGACCATGCAGGTGTCTCTTACCAGACCGTCTCGCGCGTCGTTAATCAGGCCAGCCACGTTTCCGCAAAAACCCGACAAAAAGTTGAGGCCGCGATGGCGGAACTCAATTACATCCCTAACCGCGTCGCACAGCAGCTGGCTGGCAAACAGACGCCGCTGATTGGCGTTGTGACGGCGAACCTTGCCCTGCATGCCCCCTCACAAATCGTTGCCGCCATAAAATCCCGTGCCGACCAGTCCGGTGCCAGCGTGGTGATCGCCATGGTCGAGCGCAGCGGCGTTGAGGCATGTAAAGCCGCGGTCCACAACCTGCTTTCTCAGCGCGTAACCGGGCTTATCATCAACTATCCACTGGATGAAGAAGACGCCATTGCCGTGGCCGCCGCCTGCGGTACGGTGCCGGTGCTGTTTCTCGATGTCTCTGACCTGACGCCAATTAACAGCGTGATTTTCTCGCATGACGACGGCGCGCGCCTCGGCGTTGAACATCTGGTGCAGTACGGACATCAGCGTATCGCCCTGCTGAGCGGACCGCACACTTCCGTTTCGGCAAGGCTTCGCCGTTCGGGCTGGCACAAGTATCTGGCACATTACCAGCTACAACCCGTTGTGGAGCTGGAAGGCGACTGGAGCGCGATGTCTGGTTTTCAGCAAACGATGCATATGCTGAATAACGGTAACCTCCCTACCGCCATGCTGGTCGCTAACGATCAAATGGCGCTGGGCGCGATGCGCGCAATCAGCGAGTTCGGTCTGCGGGTGGCGGTAGATATCTCGGTGATTGGCTACGATGATACCGAAGACAGCGCCTGCTACATTCCACCGCTGACCACCATCAGGCAAGATTTTCCGTTATTGGGTGAAACCAGCGTCGACAGGCTGCTGCAACTTCCCCGTGGCGAATCAACCGTGGGCAACCAACTGCTGCCCGTCACCCTGGTTAAGCGCAAAACGGTTCTGCCACCCAACACCCAAACCACCTCACCCCAGGCGCTGGCCGATTCATTGATCCAGCTCGCGCGGCAAGTTTCTCAGCTCGCACCCAAATTGTGAACGCACAACAATTGTGTGAGTCAGTTCACTCATTGAACGCCCCAGCCTTTACAGTTGGGATCGCTTATCCGTATTTTGATTGAAATTGTGAGCGAATAACAAATTCAAACAGGATACCGTTATGAACCTGAACACAGATTCACTCTCCGCTGTTCTGGCCCGCCGTGACTGGGAAAATCCCGGCGTCACGCAGCTCAACCGCCTGGAGGCGCATCCACCGTTCTGTAGCTGGCGTTCAGCAGATGACGCACGTACGAATCAGCGTTCAAGTCAGTTACGCTCGCTGAATGGCCGGTGGCAATTTGCCTGGTTTGCCGCGCCGGAGGCTGTGCCGGAAAGCTGGCTGACAAGCGATCTGCCACAAGCTGATACTGTCAACGTCCCCTCGAACTGGCAGATGGACGGTTACGATGCGCCAATTTATACCAACGTCACCTACCCAATCCCGGTTAACCCTCCGTACGTTCCGGCACAGAACCCGACGGGATGTTACTCGCTCACATTTCATATTGACGATGCCTGGTTAGATGAGGGTCAGACGCGCATTATTTTTGACGGCGTGAACTCCGCATTTCATTTGTGGTGCAACGGCCGCTGGGTCGGCTACGGACAGGACAGCCGCCTGCCATCTGAATTCGATCTTAGCGATTATCTGCAGCATGGCGAAAACCGTCTGGCGGTGATGGTGCTGCGCTGGAGCGATGGCAGCTATCTGGAAGACCAGGATATGTGGCGCATGAGCGGTATTTTTCGCGACGTATCTTTGCTGCATAAGCCCACAACGCAAATTCGCGACCTGCGCATTAATACCCGGTTTAACGACGACTTCAGCCGCGCCATGCTGGCAGTGGAAGTCAGAGTAGCGAGCAACGAGAGCGAAGATTTACGCGTAGCCCTGCAATTGTGGGAGGGAGAAACGCTCACAGCCGAAACGAATTCCCCACTCGGCAGTGAGATTATTGATGAACGCGGTGCTTATCATGACCGGGTGACTCTGTGTCTGAACGTCGAAAAACCGGCTCTGTGGAGTGCCGAAACGCCCAATCTGTACCGCGCCGTTGTGCAGCTGCGCACCGCGGACGGAGCGCTGATAGAAGCGGAGGCCTGTGACGTCGGCTTTCGTCAGGTTTGCATTGAAAACGGACTGCTGTTACTCAATGGTAAGCCGCTGTTGATTCGCGGTACCAACCGCCATGAGCACCATCCGATCAACGGTCAGGTGATGGATGAGGCGACGATGGTGCAAGACATCATCCTGATGAAGCAGAATAACTTCAATGCCGTGCGCTGCTCCCATTACCCAAATCACTCGCTGTGGTACACCCTGTGCGATCGTTACGGCCTGTATGTCGTCGACGAAGCCAATATTGAAACCCACGGCATGGTGCCGATGAATCGCCTCACCGACGATCCCGCATGGTTGCCTGCCATGAGCCAGCGCGTCACGCGCATGGTGCAGCGCGATCGCAACCATCCGAGCATTATTATCTGGTCTCTGGGCAATGAATCCGGCCATGGCGTCAATCACGACGCGCTCTACCGCTGGATAAAATCAGAAGACCCGTCACGCCCGGTACAATATGAAGGCGGCGGCGCAAATACCGCAGCGACCGATATTATTTGCCCGATGTACGCCCGCGTCGATCAAGATCAGCCCTTCCCCGCCGTCCCCAAATGGTCGATTAAAAAGTGGCTGTCGATGCCCGGCGAGCACCGTCCGCTGATCCTTTGTGAATATGCCCACGCCATGGGCAACAGTTTCGGTGGCTTCGCCAAATACTGGCAAGCATTCCGTCAGTATCCGCGCCTGCAGGGCGGATTTGTCTGGGACTGGGTGGATCAGTCGCTAACCAAATATGATGAGAACGGCAAAGCATGGTCAGCCTACGGTGGCGATTTTGGCGACACACCTAACGATCGTCAGTTTTGCATGAACGGGCTGGTGTTCGCCGATCGCACCCCACACCCGGCGTTATACGAGGCCAAACATGAACAGCAGTTTTTCCAGTTCACGTTACTGCCGGGCACTGAACGCCAGATTGAAGTGACCAGCGAATATCTGTTCCGCCGCAGCGATAACGAAGTTCTGCACTGGTCTATTGCCCAGGACGGCAACCCGCTGGCCGCCGGAGAAATCGTTCTGGATATCGCTCCACAGGGTCGCCAGGTGATTACCCTGCCAGATGTCCCGATGCCGGAAACCGCAGGTCAGCTGTGGCTGACGGTACGCGTAGAACAACCTCAGGCAACCGCGTGGTCAGACGCCGGGCACATCAGCGCCTGGCAGCAATGGAAGCTTCAAGAGAAGCTCAGCCTGACGCAACTGCCGTCTGCCCACACCGCGCCACAGCTCAATGTGAGCGAAAACGTCTTTACCGTTGAGAACGACAACAAGCGCTGGCAATTCGACCGTCAGTCTGGCCTGCTGACACAGTACTGGATTGGCGATTCAGCCCAACTGTTGACTCCGCTTACTGACCAGTTCACCCGCGCCCCGCTGGACAACGACATCGGCGTGAGCGAGTCAACCCGCATCGACCCTAACGCCTGGGTCGAACGCTGGAAGGCCGCCGGTCACTATCAGGCTGAAGCAACGTTACTGCACTGTGCTGCCAATACGCTGAGCGATGCGGTACTGATCACCACTGAACATGCGTGGCAGTATCAGGGCGAAACGCTGTTCATCAGCCGAAAAAGCTACCGCATTGACGGCAAGGGTGAAATGCAGATAACGGTGGATGTCGACGTTGCCAGCGGTACGCCGCATCCGGCCCGCATCGGCCTTAGCTGCCAGTTAGTGCAGGTCGCAGAGCGAGTGAACTGGTTAGGTCTCGGTCCACATGAGAACTACCCGGACCGTCTGGGCGCCGCCTGTTTTGATCGCTGGGATCTGTCGCTTGATGAGATGTACACCCCGTATGTTTTCCCAAGTGAAAACGGTCTGCGCTGCGGCACGCGCGAACTGCACTACGGCGCGCACCAGTGGCGTGGGGACTTCCTGTTCAACATCAGCCGCTTTAGCCAGCAGCAACTGATGGCAACCAGCCACCGCCATTTGCTGCAACCTGAGGCGGGCACCTGGCTCAATATTGATGGCTTCCATATGGGCGTTGGCGGCGATGATTCGTGGAGCCCTTCCGTGTCGTCGGAATTTCTGCTGAGCGCCGGACGCTACCACTTCCAGTTCGTCTGGGGCCAAAAATAATAATATAAGTTGGGCAGGCCCAAACCTGCCCGCATTTATAGGAAGTCTGTTATGTATTATTTAAAAAACACTAACTTTTGGATGTTCGGCTTTTTCTTCTTCTTTTACTTTTTTATTATGGGTGCGTATTTCCCCTTCTTCCCTATCTGGTTACACGAGGTAAACCATATCAGCAAAGGCGATACCGGCATCATATTTGCCTGTATCTCACTGTTTTCTTTGTTATTTCAGCCAGTTTTCGGACTACTATCCGATAAGCTTGGCCTGCGTAAACATCTGCTGTGGGTAATTACCGGCATGCTGGTAATGTTTGCCCCATTCTTTATTTACGTTTTTGGTCCGTTATTACAAGTTAATATTTTACTGGGTTCAATTGTCGGTGGGATTTACCTTGGCTTTATTTACAATGCCGGCGCTCCGGCGATTGAAGCCTATATTGAAAAAGCCAGCCGCCGAAGCAACTTTGAATTTGGTCGCGCGCGCATGTTTGGTTGCGTGGGCTGGGCGCTGTGCGCCTCGATTGCCGGCATTATGTTCACCATCAATAACCAATTTGTCTTTTGGTTAGGCTCCGGATGCGCGGTCATTTTGGCATTGCTGCTGTTATTTTCAAAAACAGATGTCCCCTCTTCTGCAAAAGTCGCGGATGCGGTAGGCGCCAATAACTCGGCATTCAGCCTGAAGCTGGCGCTGGAGTTATTTAAACAACCAAAACTTTGGTTCCTTTCCCTGTACGTAGTTGGCGTTTCCTGTACTTACGATGTGTTTGACCAGCAGTTCGCCAACTTCTTTACCTCGTTCTTTGCCACCGGCGAACAGGGTACCCGCGTGTTTGGCTACGTCACGACGATGGGAGAATTACTCAACGCCTCAATCATGTTCTTTGCGCCGCTGATTGTGAATCGCATCGGCGGCAAGAACGCCCTGCTGCTGGCTGGTACGATCATGTCGGTAAGGATTATTGGCTCCTCATTCGCCACCACTGCGCTGGAAGTCGTTATTCTCAAAACGTTGCATATGTTTGAGATACCGTTCCTGATCGTCGGTTGCTTCAAATACATCACCAGTCAGTTTGAAGTGCGTTTCTCGGCGACGATTTATCTGGTGTGTTTCTGCTTCTTCAAACAGTTAGCAATGATTTTCATGTCAGTTCTGGCCGGGAAAATGTATGAAAGTATTGGTTTCCAGGGAGCTTATCTGGTGCTGGGGATTATTGCGCTGAGCTTCACGTTGATTTCCGTATTTACCCTAAGTGGGCCGGGGCCGTTTTCCCTGCTGCGTCGTCGCGAAAGCGTCGCGCTGTAAAAGCATCTTTGCCGGATGCACCACTCACGTGGTTTATCCGGCCTACAACGCGTCATCTTCACATGACCATCCTGACCTGGAGGTTTAAGTTCTGCGGGCAACAAACCGCTTTTTTACCGTTATGGTAAAACGGCGTGAGAAGCCAGGTCATAGCATGAGCAGAAAGACAATTGCGGTAACGGCGCTCTTTATCAGCGCACTACTTTCAGGATGTGGCAGCATTGATGCACGCACGGCAGGCGAGAATTCAGATACCTATTACGTGGGTATGCATCATGATATTGATAAACTAAAAAACCCAGGCGCTTACGATTATAACTATTTCGATTTAGCGCTGTTGTTTGTTGATGTGCCGTTATCGTTCGTGGCCGATACGGTTTATGCGCCGTTTGATTACTACCACGGGCCGTATAAGAAAGTGGATTAGAACGTAGGCCCGGTAAGCATTGCGCCACCGGGCATCACACGATGTTACTCTTCGATCGCCTGACGGATTTGCTGTAACGACGCGGGATCGTCAATGGTCGTCAGATCGCCTGGATCGCGGCCTTCGCAGATCGCCTGGATCGTCCGTCTGAGCATTTTACCGGAACGTGTTTTCGGCAACTGCGACACAAACCAGACGTGTGCCGGACGGCCAAAGTTGCCAATCTGGCTGTCCACCAGCGCCATAATCGCCTTCTCTTCCGAATGTGCGATGTCGCGATCTTCAAGGCTGTCGCTCTGTTTCGGAATAACAAACGCGACCGCTACCTGCCCTTTCAGCGCGTCCTTCACGCCGACTACCGCCACTTCGGCAACGTTCGGATAGCTGGAAATACTCTCCTCGATCTCGCGCGTCCCCAACCGGTGCCCTGCCACGTTTATCACGTCATCCGTACGCCCCAGAATGAAGTAATAGCCGTCAGCGTCACGAATGCCCCAGTCAAAGGTGGCGTACACCTGGCGAGAAAACAGCGACCAGTAGGTATTCACAAACCGCGCGTCATCCCCCCAGATAGTCTGGATACAGCCCGGCGGCAGCGGCCCTTCAATCACCAGCATGCCCTTCTCATTCGCCGCACAAGGTTCACCGGTCACCTCATTGAGCAGTTGTACGTTGTAGCCGTACATCGGCACGCCGGGACTGCCCAGACGCGACGGCCTGTCGTCCAGCCCGCGGGCAATTGCCATAATCGGCCAGCCGGATTCGGTCTGCCAGTAGTTATCGATAACCGGGACGCCCAGCGTTTCTGTTACCCAACTGGCGGTTGGTTCGTCCAGCGGTTCCCCCGCCAGATACAACACCTCCAGCGAGGAGAGATCGTGATTACGGATTTGCGCGGTCGGGAATTTCTTCAGCACGCGGATGGCGGTCGGGGCGGAGAACATCCGGCAGACCTGATATTTCTCAACAATTTTCCACCATACACCACAGTCCGGATACGTTGGCAGACCTTCGTAAACCACCGTCGCCATCCCCGCCAGCAGCGGGGCATACACGATATACGAATGCCCAACTACCCAGCCGATATCCGACGCGCAGAAGAACACGCCGCCCGCTTTACCGCCGAAAATGGTGTCCATCGAGGTCGCCAGCGCGACCGCATAGCCGCCAACGTCGCGCTGGACGCCTTTCGGTTTACCGGTTGTCCCGGAGGTATAGAGAATGCAGGATGTTTCGTTTGATTCCAGCCAGACAACTGGTACCCGCGCGCCGAGATGCTGTTGGCGCAGGGCGGCAAAGTCGAGGTCACGTCCCTCGACCCGCGCCATTTTCGCCAGACCGCGATCGACCAGCACCACATGACGCGGTCGGTGCTGCGCCTGTTCGATCGCATCATCGAGCAGCTTTTTATACGGCAGGATCTTGCCCCCGCGCGCCCCGGCATCCGCCGAGACGATAACCACCGGTCTGGCGTCGTCGATGCGCGCCGCCACGCTGTGCGAGGCGAAACCACCGAACACCACCGAATGAATTGCCCCAATGCGTGCGCAGGCCAGCAGCGTAATGTGCGCCTCGGCGATCATCGGCATATACACCAGCACCCGATCGCCACGCTGTACGCCCAGCGACAATAGCATCGCCGCCGCGACGTTCACTTCGTCATACAGCTGACGAAAGGTAAAAGTGCGTTCTTCTTCAGTTTCTGATGACACAGCAATCAGCGCCAGCGCGTCAGGCTGTTTCTCCAGCCAGCGGTCGATGGCGTTATGGCACAGATTGGTCGTGCCGCCGCAAAACCAGCGGGCAAACGGCGGGTTGCTGTGGTCCAGTGCCTTCGTATACGGCTGCTGCCAGTCAATACGCTGGGCCTGCTCGGCCCAGAACGACTCCGGTTGCGTTATGGAACGTTGATAAAACTCGCTATAAGACATAATGCTCTCCTGTTGAACTTACGCCTTGCTGCACGCTGGTTTAAATAATGAAGAGATCCATATACTCATTGACCGGCATCTGCTCCAGGCGAGTTCTGTCCAGGGAGACATCCAGGATGCGCTGCTGCTGACGGGTCGGGAACTGACGCGCCAGGTTGATTTTGAACTTCTCGACCAGCTTCGGCATGCCGTCAGTACGACGACGCGCATGGCCGATTGGGTATTCCACTACCACTTCTTCAAAGCGTGAGCCGTCGGTGAATTCCAGAGTGATGGCGTTGGCGATGGCGCGTTTTTCAGGGTCGTGGTAATCGGCGGTAAAGGCCGGATCTTCGAAGCAGTTGATCTTCTCGCGCAGTGCATCAATGCGTTTGTCCTGCGCCACGCCGTCTTCGTAATCTGCCGCCGTTAAGCGCCCGAACAGCAGCGGAATAGCCACCATATACTGGATACAGTGATCCCTGTCCGCCGGGTTATTCAGCGGGCCTTTTTTATCGATGATGCGGATACAGGCTTCGTGCGTACGAATGGTCACTTTTTCGATATCGGCAGCGGTCTTACCTGCGGCCTGTAACTGCTCGTACAGCGTCATGGCCGCTTCTACCGCGGTCTGCGAGTGGAACTCGGCCGGGAAGGAGATTTTAAACAGCACGTTTTCCATCACATAAGAGCCGTACGGGCGCTGGAAGCGGAAAGATTCGCCTTTGAAAGAGACGTCATAGAAGCCCCAGGTTTTCGCCGTCAGCGCAGACGGATACCCCATCTCACCGGTTTTAGCCATCAATGCCAGACGTACCGCGCGCGAGGTCGCATCGCCTGCGGCCCAGGATTTACGCGTGCCGGTATTTGGCGCATGGCGATAAGTACGCAGCGACTGGCCGTCGACCCACGCCAGCGATACGGCGTTGAGAATTTCATCCCGGTTCAGGCCAAGCATCTCAGCGACCACCGCCGTGGAGGCCACTTTTACCAGCAGGACGTGATCGAGACCAACACGGTTAAACGAGTTTTCCAGCGCGATACAGCCCTGAATCTCATGAGCTTTGATCATCCCGGTCAGCACCGTTTTCATGGTCAACGGCGCTTTCCCCACCGCCACCGCATTACGCGACAGCCAGTCAGCCGTGGCCAAAATACCGCCGAGGTTATCAGAAGGATGACCCCACTCAGCGGCAAGCCAGGTATCGTTGAAGTCCAGCCAGCGGATCATCGCACCGATGTTAAACGCCGCCTGCACCGGGTCGAGCTGGAACTGGGTGCCTGGTACGCGTACGCCGTTCGGTACCACTGTGCCTGGGACGACCGGCCCCAGCAGTTTTTTACAGGCCGGATATTCCAGCGCTTCGAGGCCGCAGCCTAAGGTATCAAGCAGGCAATAATGCGCAGTGTCATACGCCACCTTCGAGGTGATCTCGTAGTTCATGACGTAATCAACGATATCAACGATTTCACGGTCAAATTCGGGGCGGACGTTCGAAATATGTGCGGACATAGGGTACATTTCCTGTTTTTTATCTTTATACCCGTCATACTTCAAGCTGCATGCGCGTTGGCTACGCTCGCTCCCCCCAGTCACATAGTTCGCTATGCTCCTGGGGATTCACTCACTTGCCGCCTTCATGCAACTCGAATTATTTAGGGTATGAGGTTTTGAATTAGCAACGTTTTTCAATCGGGACAAATTCGCGATCTTCCGGGCCGGTATAGTTGGCGGAAGGACGGATAATTTTATTGTCCTGGCGCTGTTCGATGATGTGCGCCGCCCAGCCGGTGACGCGGGCGATGACAAACAGCGGGGTGAACATTTCGGTGGGAACGCCCATCATGTTGTAAGAGACCGCCGAGAACCAGTCGAGGTTGGGGAACATCTTTTTCGTTTCCCACATTACGTCTTCCAGACGGTCGGCGATGTTGTACATTTTCAGCGAACCACCTTCCTGAGAAAGCTGTTTCGCCACGCGCTTGATCACCTGATGGCGCGGGTCGGCGATGGTGTAAACCGGATGACCAAAGCCAATCACCACTTCTTTGTTTTCCACGCGTTTACGGATATCCGCTTCGGCTTCGTCCGGCGTTTCGTAGCGCTGCTGGATCTCCAGCGACACTTCATTCGCCCCGCCGTGTTTCGGTCCACGCAGTGCGCCAATCGCGCCGATAATAGCGGAATACATATCGGAGCCGGTCCCGGCAATCACGCGGCTGGTAAAGGTGGAGGCGTTAAATTCGTGCTCGGCGTACAGCACCAGCGAAATATGCATCGCTTTTTCCCAGCTTCGCGACGGTTTTTCGCCATGCAGCAGGTGCAGGAAGTGACCGCCAATGGAATCATCGTCAGTTTCCGGCTGAATACGCTCGCCGTTATGGCTGTAGTGATACCAGTACAAAAGGATTGAACTGAGCGATGCCAGTAGCTTGTCGGCAATATCGCGCGCGCCGGAGACGGTATGACCTTCTTTTTCCGGCAGCGTACAGCCCAGCGCGGAGACGCCGGTGCGCATCACATCCATCGGATGCGAGGCAGCAGGCAGCGCTTCCAGCACGGTGCGTACGTTAGCGGGCAGTCCGCGCAGCGCTTTGAGTTTGCTTTTATAGGCGGTGAGTTCATCGCGGGTGGGTAATTTCCCGTGGATCAGCAGATGCGCGACTTCTTCAAATTCGCACTGCTGCGCCAGGTCGAGAATATCGTAGCCACGATAGTGCAGGTCGTTACCGCTTTTGCCTACGGTACACAGCGCAGTATTTCCGGCGGCAACACCTGACAGCGCAACCGATTTTTTAGGTTTAATGACATGGGTACTATTTTGCAGGATCGTTGTGTCGCTCATGTTGTCCTCGTCATTTTTATAATATGTAGGGTACAAATTTATTGCCGGATGGCGGCTGTGCCTTATCCGGCCTACGACGGTTACTTTTTGCTATACAACGCGTCGAGTTTCTCTTCGAACTGGTAATAATTGATGCTTTCGTACAGCTCGTTACGCGTCTGCATAATGTCGATCACGCTCTTTTGCGTTCCTTCCTGACGCAGCACGTTGTAAACCTTTTCCGCAGCGCGGTTCATAGCGCGGAAAGCCGACAGCGGATACAGCGCCATCGCGACGTTTGCGCTGCGCAGTTCATCGGTGGTGAACAGCGGCGTAGCGCCAAATTCGGTAATGTTGGCGAGGATCGGCACCTGCACCGCGTCGGCAAACTGGCGGTACATCGCAAGCTCGGTGATGGCTTCCGGAAACAGCATGTCCGCGCCTGCTTCGACGTACGCCTGGGCACGATCGATGGCTGCCTCTAACCCTTCCACCGCCAGCGCATCGGTCCGCGCCATGATGACAAAGTTGGGATCGGTACGTGCATCCACCGCGGCGCGGATCCTGTCGACCATCTCTTCTTTAGAGACGATCGCTTTGTTCGGGCGATGGCCGCAGCGCTTAGCGCCGATCTGATCTTCAATATGCAGCGCTGCAGCACCCGCTTTGGAAATCGACTTCACGGTACGCGCCACGTTGAACGCTGACGATCCAAACCCGATATCCGCATCCACCAGCAAGGGCAGCGGGCAAACATCAGTAATGCGACGAATATCGGTCAGCACATCATCAAGGGTAGAAATACCAAGATCCGGCAGACCCAGAGACCCTGCCGCGACGCCGCCGCCGGAGAGATAAATCGCCTGATACCCGGCACGTTGGGCCAGCAGAGCGTGATTGGCGTTGATGGTGCCCACGATTTGTAATGGATTTTCTTTGCTGAGCGCGGCGCGAAACGCCAGCCCTGGGGAGTGTAGAGACATATCCCGTCCTCTTGTTATCAACTTGTTAGCATTCGTTGATTTACTTAAAGCAAGGGGTATGCCAAAGACCTTAATTTTTAATTAATTTATATATTTCCCTTAAAAAACAATATATTAATATAAGTTACTGTATCTTTATTGCACAAAAGCGTGTCAGCTATCGTTTCATGAAACGTTCCTTCATGTTTCATTGCAACATTTATGAAACACAACTAAACCCTAATACTCGGTTCCTTACTTTTTGGGTTAGTTATGGCTGATACGCATCTTCCACCGCGGGTGAACGACGACAAACCGGTTATCTGGACGGTTTCTGTCACGCGCCTGTTCGAACTGTTTCGCGACATCAGCCTGGAGTTCGACCACCTGGCGACCATCACCCCCATTCAGCTTGGTTTCGAAAAAGCGGTGGCGTATATCCGCAAAAAACTGGCTACCGAGCGTTGTGATGCCATTATTGCGGCGGGCTCCAACGGGGCGTATCTGAAAAGCCGTTTATCAATCCCGGTGATCCTGATTAAACCCAGCGGATTTGACGTGCTACAGGCGCTGGCAAAAGCAGGAAAGCTCACCTCGTCGATTGGCGTCATTACCTATCAGGAAACCATTCCTGCGCTTCTCGCCTTTCAAAAAACCTTTAATTTGCAGCTTGAACAGCGCAGCTATATCACCGAGGAAGATGCCCGCGGGCAAATCAACGAACTGAAGGCCGGCGGCACGCAGGCGGTAGTTGGTGCGGGATTGATTACCGATCTGGCAGAAGAAGCAGGTATGACCGGCATCTTTATCTATTCGGCGGCCACCGTGCGCCAGGCCTTTGTCGATGCGCTTGATATGACCCGCCTGACGCTGCGTAGAAACGGTCAGTATGCTTCTGGCGATACGTTGCGCACCCGCTACGCGCTCGGTGATATGCGCGGTCACTCTGTGCAGATGGAACAGGTGCGACACACCATTATGCTCTACGCCCGCTCGCGTGCACCGGTGCTAATTCAGGGTGAAACCGGTACGGGCAAAGAGCTGGCGGCACAGGCCATTCACCGTGAGTTTTTCACTCGTCAGGAGAATCGGCGCGGTAAACCCTCGCCGCCGTTTGTTGCCGTCAACTGCGGAGCAATCACCGAATCATTGCTGGAAGCGGAGCTGTTCGGCTATGAAGATGGCGCCTTTACCGGCTCTCGTCGGGGAGGACGCGCGGGCCTGTTTGAAATTGCTCATGGCGGAACCCTTTTTCTTGATGAGATAGGCGAGATGCCGCTGCCGTTACAAACCCGGCTGCTGCGCGTACTGGAAGAAAAAGAGGTCACCCGAGTCGGTGGGCATCAGCCTATTCCGGTCGATGTCCGGGTGATTAGCGCCACACACTGTAATCTGGAGCAGGAGATGAAACAGGGGGAGTTTCGTACCGATCTGTTTTATCGCCTGAGCATTTTACGCCTCAAGCTGCCGCCGCTACGCGAGCGGTTGCCCGATATCCTGCCGCTGGCGGAAGGTTTTTTAAAACAGTCGCTGGCAGAACTGGATGTGCCGTTTTCTGAGCCAGTACGCAAGGGGCTGGGTTTAAGTCAGTCGACGTTACTGAATTATGGCTGGCCGGGGAATATCCGCGAACTGCGTAATATGATGGAGCGCCTGGCGCTATTTTTAAGCGTCGAGCCGCAGCCGGAGCTGAATGTGGATTTTTTACAACAGCTATTACCAGAACTGGCCATTGTTGCAAACTCACCACAATCATCGTCATTGCTGACGCCGCAGCAGGTGTTGGCACAATGCAATGGTGATAAAACCGCGGCTGCACGCTATCTCGGAATTAGCAGAACCACGTTCTGGCGCAGATTAAAAGAAAACCCGCCGGTACAATGACCGGCGGGAATCGTGATTTTTACAGCAGCGTATTATTTTTTCTTGTAGATATTGGCTGTGCCATGGATTTTATTATCCGTTTGACCGGAAGTTAATACCACAACATCGGCACCTTTCTCTTCGGCTTTCTTCAGCAGTTCTTCTTTGGCATCTGCGACAGAAACTTCATTACTCGTTGAGATATCACCGATTTTTGTGTACTGCGACTCAACCTTTTCAAACTCAAGCTTTGTCATAAACTCCGCGGCATATGCGTTGGTCACGACAAAAGCTAACGCACCAATAAGTACTTTAATTCCAGTTTTCATAGACCAGCTCCAGGTTTTGTTATGACGCCATCATCGATCCCTGAACATGAGATAACGCGATTCAAGGATGATTAATAACTAGTCCAGCCTGGATAAAAAATCCACACTCAGCAGAAATATATAGAAATTTTGCAGCGCAGAAAAACCGGCCGTCGAGTATCAGCACATCAACCAGATCAAAGTTTCAATAGCCAGTGTGAGTTGATCCTCAGAACAGCCAGCTCGCTGAAATTATAGTGTTAACTTTATGAATATTTGAGGAATGGTTGCCTATGGAACCGTTACACGCCGTCATGCTCACTGTTAGCCTGTTTGTTTTAACCTTTTTTAACCCCGGCGCAAATCTGTTCGTAGTGGTACAAACTAGCCTGGCATCCGGACGACGCGCAGGTGTGATGACCGGTCTGGGGGTCGCCTTAGGTGATGCGTTTTACTCCGGCCTTGGGCTTTTTGGTATGGCAACGCTAATCACCCAGTGTGAAGAGATATTTTCATTGATTAAGATTGTCGGCGGCGTCTATCTGCTGTGGTTTGCCTGGAACAGCATCCGCCATCAGGCCACGCCGCAAATGCCCACGCTACAGCAGCCGATTTCCGCCCCCTGGTATGTATTTTTCCGCCGAGGATTACTAACGGATTTATCGAACCCGCAAACCGTACTGTTTTTTATTAGTATCTTCTCGGTCACCTTAAGCGCAGACACACCTACGTGGGCCAGACTGATGGCCTGGGCAGGTATTGTGTTGTCTTCCGTTATCTGGCGTATTTTTCTCAGCCAGGCATTTTCTTTGCCTGCAGTGCGACGGGCGTATGGTCGCATCCAATGCGTTGCCAGCCGAATCATTGGCGCAATAATAGGTGTCTTCGCGCTCAGGCTTATTTATGAGGGTATTAGCCATCGATAAAAGAGTTTAACTTGACCATCGTGAGGTAATTGTCCGTAATACTGCCTGAATTTTTAATCGCACGTTGAGTGGCAGCGAGATGGAACAGATTGAACCGGTAAACGACACATTACTCCTTACAGAATGGCAGGCGCTGATACGACAAACATCGCCTGACGTTCACACGCTCCTCACATCGTTAAGCGATGAAGAGATCCACCATTTAGTGACCGTTTTTTATGACTATATGCTCTCTCATGCCCAGAGTGCATTGTTCCTCAATACAGAACAGGTCAGTACCCGCCTCAGCGGCAGTATGTTTGACTGGTTACGCAGCGTGCTCGGCAGCGCGCACGAAGATCTCTCACAGCTGCTGGCCAAACAACGCAAAATTGGCGTAGTGCATGCCCGTATCGGTCTGCCCATCGATCTGGTGAACCGCGGCGCGCGTAAGCTCAAAGATGAGCTGTATCGGGTGTTGAAAACCAAAGCTGACGACTCGTCTTCCCTGCTGAGCAATGCTATCTGTTTCAGCAGTCTGGCAATGGATACTGCGCTGGAGGCCATGACCGTCTCCTATTCCCCAAGCTACCAAAACTCCCTGCATACACAAGAGCAGTATCGTCTGCAGACTATTTACGATGACGTTAACGTCGAGCGCGAGCGGCAAATCCGTTCGTTTACCGACTGGGAAAACCAGTTTATCTATAACATTGCTACCGGAATGCCTTTCGGTGAAATGGTGTTTCTGGCGAACTCTGATTTTGGTATGTGGTTCTCACATAAGGGAAAACATATTCTTGGCAACAGCAATTTGCTCAAAGAAATGGAATCACTGATTGCAGAGATCGACACCCGTCTGACGACAACCCTGTCACCTCAGCATCAGCCCACAGAACCCGAGCGGATGAGCTTATTACAGGATGTTCGCCAGCTGTCGGCAAAAATCCATTTCCTGCTCGCTTCAATGTTTGAGGCGCTGGTTAAGCAGGAAAATGGTAAAGATTCGCTGACCCAGTTGCTTAATCGCCGCTTTATTCCGACCATCATGCGACGTGAAATCTCGCTGGCGTTACATGCGTGTAAGCCTTTTAGCCTGGCGATGCTGGATATCGACTACTTCAAGCAAATTAACGATAACTTCGGGCATAATATCGGCGATCTGACGCTCAAAAATGTCGCAGCGGTCATTTATGAACATATCCGTAGCAGCGATTACGTGTTCCGCTACGGTGGTGAAGAATTTATGATTCTGCTCGTCGAGTCAGATGAATCGCAGGCCAGTATTATTCTGGAAACGCTGCGCATGAAAATTGCTGAGATGCGCATGGCAGCCTCTGCGACAGAAACGTTTTCTATTACCGTCAGTATCGGTATTGCCGAATATGATTATCATCCCGACTACAAACAGCTGGTTGATAAAGCCGATCGCGCACTTTATCTGGCAAAAAGTAATGGTCGCGACCGCGTTGAGGTTTATCAGGAATAACCATTGCCCTGCAGAGAAATAAATACCCCGTTCAGGGTATTTATCTGGCTTGCGATAAATATCGAGCTGTTATTTTTATTCAGGCATATTTGCATGATGAAAATAACAGCCACGTAATAAGATGCAAATCAAATACACCAAATCTAAATAGCGCTAGCATATCCCGGTGATAACGCCTTCTGAATGCAGAAGGGGAAATATGAGGGATAGTATAAAATCATGAATGGGAAGAAGAGAACGCGCTGGCAGCGCCGTCCTGGCACGATCGGAGGCAAACTGCCGTGGAATGACTGGCGCAATGCCAGCAGTTGGCGAAAAACCACCCAGTTTCTCCTGCTGGCTATTAATATTTATATTGGCGTAACGTTCTATTACTGGGTCCGCTATTTCGAAACCGCCGGCACCAGCGTCTATATTCCAAGGCCTGGTGGTATTGAGGGATGGCTACCGATCGCGGGCTTGATGAATATCCGCTATACGCTGGAGACTGGTTTTCTTCCTCCCATCCATGCCGCCTCCATGCTGCTGTTAGTTGCGTTTATCCTGATTAGTCTGTTGTTAAAAAAAGCCTTCTGTTCGTGGTTATGTCCAGTGGGCACACTGTCCGAACTGCTCGGCAATCTGGGGAAAAAAGTCTTTGGTCGCAACTTCACGCTGCCGCGCTGGCTGGATATCCCGCTGCTCAGTCTGAAGTATCTGTTGCTGAGTTTCTTTTTGTATATCGCCCTGTCGATGCCTGCACAGGGGATTCAGTATTTTCTAATGTCGGCCTATGGCATGATTATCGACGTGAAGATGCTCGATTTCTTTCGCCATATTGGCCCCGCTACGCTCATCTTTATTGTCGTTATCAGCGTCCTGAGCCTGTTTATTCGCAATGCCTGGTGCCGCTATCTGTGCCCTTATGGCGCGCTGCTCGGCCTGTTCTCGCTATTCTCGCCGTTTAAAATCCGCCGTAACGCAGACAGTTGCATCGACTGCGGAAAATGCGCGAAAAACTGCCCGTCGAATATCCCGGTCGACAGACTGATTCAGGTGCGTACCGTGGAATGCACTGGCTGCATGACCTGCGTTGAATCCTGCCCGGTAGCCTCAACGCTGAGCTTTTCACTGCAGACTCCGCCTGGAGCACAAGGCAACGGTGGTAAATCGTTATGGCGTCAGAGGACGCTGTCAGGTGTCGCCATGACGCTACTGGTGCTTGGCATTCTGTTTGCCACCATTGGTTATGCGGTTTATGCCAATGTCTGGGATACGCCAGTACCCGATCATATGTATTTCCAGCTGATCCCGAAGGCAAAGATGATCGGCCATTAATTTTTGTATCAGTATTTTCAAAACCCTGCCAATTCTGGCAGGGTTTCCCGTCTGTCCTGCCATTTTAAGACAATTGAACTTGTGCCATCGTGCTCTCGTTTATACAACCTTAAATATCATCCGTAATAATTTTTCTATTTTGTTATGGGCGACTGGGATCAAAATAATGAACGGGATAACATCATGACTAAAATAAAACTGGTACTGCTATTACCTCTGTTTCTGGCAGGTTGTACGATGAGTGACGGGGAATTAAGAAACGCTTACGCTCAGCATTATCAGCAACCTACCGCCTATGTAGATGCTTATAAACAGAAAATAGCCAGTATGGATATTCATGCGCTGGCCCAATACGCCGCCGCAGAAGATAAGAAAAAAATGCGTGGGCAGCCAAGGCTGAAAATCGACGAATTTATTACCATTGAGAACGTGCAGGCGAAAGGAAATCGGGTGGTTTACGATTACTCACTGTCCGAAAACTGGCTGGCGCTGTCCGCAGATAAACAGCGCGAGAAGCAGACCAATATGAATAAAGACCTGATCTACCGTACCTGCTCGCTGGAAACGGTACGCCTGGCGCAGGCAAAAGGGCTGGAAGAAGAGCATAACTATTACAGTCAGTACCCAGACAAAGTCGCCTTTACTCTGAGAACCAGCGCACAGATTTGTATGCAAAACGGTTTTACACAATAACCGCAATCCACTATGCCTGATGCGCTACGCTCATCAGGCATACAATTTGCACACTGCACCAGGCCGGATAAGGCGCCAGCGCTGCATCCGGCTAAAACATCAGAATTTCCAGGACACACTGCCGACAATGCTGCGCTCGGCGCCGAAGTAGCAGTATGAGAGCGAGTTACAGGCCGCAACGTAGCGCTTGTCGGTCAGGTTGTTAACGTTCAACTGCGCACTCAACCCTTTAATACCGATATTCGTTAAGTCGTAACCAATCACCATATCCACCAGAGTGTAGGACGGCAGGGTGTGAGTATTCAGGCGATCGCTGGTAATACCGTTAACGTAGCGCACGCCTGAACCCAACGTCAGACCGTCCAGCGGACCACTTTTTACATCGTAGCTCAGCCAGGCACTGGCCTGGTTACGCGGGGCGTACACTGCGCGCTTGCCCTGCTCTTCCGGGCTGCTTTTCTTATAGCGAATGTCGGTATAGGTATACGCCGCCTGCAAACGGAAGCTATCCGTCAGTTGGCTAATTGCCTCCAGCTCCACCCCTTCAGATTCAATTTCCCCAATCGAGCGGTATGGATCGGTCGGCTCTTCTTTAGTGGCTATATTCGTCTGATTGATACGGAACACCGACGCGCTGAACTGACTGTTAAGACCTTCCGGCTCATATTTCAGCCCGGCTTCCCACTGCTTGCCTTTCATCGGATCCAGCAGATTGCCGTTCTCATCGGCAAAACTGGTGGGCGTAAAGGCAGTGGAGTAACTCACGTACGGCGCAAAGCCGTTATCGAACAAATAGAGCAACGCGGCGCGGGTGCTGAAGTTGTTTTTATCCAGATCGCTGCGAGTATCCTTGATCTTATCAATATTAGAAACGCTGACCTGATCGTAGCGACCACCGAGCGTAATACGCCAGCGATCCCATGACATCTGATCCTGCAAATAGTAACCCGTCTGGCGCAGCTTGTGTTTCTCACGCGCATACATGTCGATGTAATCAGGCTTCGCGCCGTACACCGGATTAAAGGCGCCAATCGGCGGGAAAGCCCCGTAGTAGCCGGTGGTATTGTTGCTGCGATCCTGATAGTCGAACCCCACCAGCAGACGGTGGTTTACCTGCCAGGTATCAAAGCTGCCGTCGAGCTGGTTATCCAGCGTAATCGCCGACATTTTTTCATCGGAGCCGGAGTAGCCGCGATTAAGCTCGGTTTCATTCAACCAGCCCGCCGCATACACCTGGTTCAGCTCAACGTCGGTATGCAGATAGCGCAGCTTTTGCCGCACCGACCAACCGCTATCAAACATATGCTCAATGTTGTAGCCCACCATGTTTTCACGGCGATCGTATTTGTCGTAATCATTCTCGCCTTCGTAAAAGGTATTGGAGATCTTTTGCCCGTAATGCGGAACCACGGTGCCGTCATACGGCAGACCGGAGTGGCTTCCGCCTTCCGGGTCACGGTGCAGATAGGCCATCAGATCCAGACGCGTCTGGTCGGTGATACGCCAGGTCAGGCTGGGCATCAGCGCGTAACGTTCTTCCTTCAATGGACCAAACTGCGAGTCCGCGTAACGCGTCATCCCGCTCAATCGCGCCGCCACTCGATCGTTATCATCCAGCGCCCCGGTGACGTCAAACGCCGCGCCGCGCTGGTTATTGTTGCCGGCAAACAGCTTCACTTCACCGCCCGCATCAAACGACGGCTTACGTGAGGTCAGCGCCACAATACCGCCCGGGGACGAACGGCCATACAGTACGGAAGCCGGGCCACGTACGACTTCGATATCTTCGAGGAACCACGGATCAACCACCAGCGAGCTGTGTGAGTTGGTGTCGCCCATCATCTTCAGACCATCGAGATAGACGTTATCCAGGCTACCGTCAGAAAAGCCACGCAGCACGATGTAGTCAAAGCGGTTGGAGGCGCCAATCTGATTGCTGTACACCCCCGGCGTATAGCTGACAGCCTGGCGCACGCTGGTTGCGCCTTGCTCTTCAAACTGTTCACGGGTAACGATCGATACCGACTGCGGCGTTTCAATATCCGGCGTGGCAAGCTTCGTGGCCCCGCTCTGCATCTGCGAGGTGACAACCACCGTATCGTTTTTTGTTGTTTCCTGCGCCAGCAGAGGAAAAGCCACGCTGCCGGTCACCCATCCCGCCAGCAGCGCCAAGCGAGTCTTCGCGAACATGAATATCTCCAAAGGCATGTCTAATTGTAAGTGAGAATTATTACCTTTTTGCTGACGGAGATAGCTATGCCGGATGCCAGGTTGCCTATGCGCAGTGCCAAATTGTCAGGAAATCACGTGCGTAAAACGCAAATATGGATTAGCAAGGTTTGAGCAAATCGCCGGGCGAAAAGCCGTAACGACGACGAAAAGCGGTAGAAAAGTTGGTGGCGTGCTGATAACCCGACATCCAGGCCGCCTGCTGTACGCTATATCCTTCCAGTAGATAGCCGCGCGCATGTTCCAGACGGCAATCGCGCAGGTAGTCGAATACCGAACAGCCATAGGCTGCACGGAACTTACTGCGCAGGCTGCTGGGGCTCATCGCCGCGCGTTGGGCCAGTTCATTAAGGGTATAGTCATTTTCGGGACTCTCCTCCAGCAGTCGGCGAACGACCTCCAGCCGCTGCTGCTCACCGCTCGCCGCAAGACGTTTACCGCTCTCGACCTGACACATGCTGAGGCCATGACCGAACAGTTGTAATATCAGCCCTTCCAGCATCAGCTGACGAGAAACATGGCTAATGGTACTCTGCTGCGCGAACTGCAGCCCGCTGAGTAAAAACCCCGGCACCTGCCAGATAAGCGTCGGCGTCTGGCATCTTTCCCACTCGCGCATCAACGATTCAAGCAACCCCGTGCGATACGCGCCGTCAGGATACAAACCGAGCGATAATGTACGGAGTTTACTATCAGCATGATGACGGGCACGCATCGTCTGGTGCTCACTCAGGCGCGAGCTAAACGCCATGCCGGAGCGCACCACATGCTCCTGTCCGTTAAGCGTCAGGATCACGCAGCCTTCCAGTACCACCAGCATATACAGAGGACTGTCGTGGCGAGAAGTGGTTTCGTAGGGTTGCAATACCTGTACGTCGGAGTGCGTCACGCACATCCCGCAAGGGAGAGTCATCTCCTCAATTTCACCTTGCAGAACAGGGCTGCCTGACGGCAAATCCGGTCTTTGTGCCAACAGGGGAAAGCGGTAATCGATCCCGTAGCGCTCACCAAAATCCATAAACTCGCTGACGGAGAAAGTGCGAGCGACGCGTCCGGAGGCATTCAGGGCGGTGGTGTTGTTCATGCTGTCTTCTGCACAGGAAATGGAATTAGCGGTTTATAACTGAAGCAACATTACCATTACCTGCACAATACGACAATAATAATGAGAACCATTATCAATATAGGTAATCAGCAAAATAAACAGCTTAATCCAGCCAGTTTAGATCTGCCGAGGAAGCAGACGGCGCAGCCTCTTTTAACCAGCGATACAGCAGCTCAATATTTCTGAGCCGTGTTGAAGCCTTTGGCCAGACAAGGTAATACCCCTCGCCAGTCGCCACTGCATCTTTAAACGGTAACGCCAACATCCCTGCCTGAATGGCCGCCAGGCTTAACAGCAGGTCGGCAACAGACACGCCATGACCACTCATCGCGGCAAGACTACCCTGCTCCAGGGTGTCGAACACTTTACCTCGCGCAAGATTCAACGCCGGAAACTTCCCAGTGCGTTGCAGCCACCGACGCCAGTCGCGGCGATCCGCTGAGGGATGAATCAGTTCACAGGCAGAAAGATCGCGCTGCACCTGCACCAGTAGTGCGGGTGAACACACCGGGATAAGCCACTCCTGAAACAGCAACCGGCTGTCGGTATCGTCACCAAAATGGCCATTCCCTAACAGGATCGCACAGTCATACGGTTCACGACTGAAGGATACCGAATCGGTATCCATCCAGACGCTGGAAATTTCGATCACCGGGGTCGGATGCGCTTCACGGAAAAGACGCAGCACATCCAGAAGCCAGCGCATTGTCAACGTAGACGGCGCTTTCAGCCGTAGCTCATGACTGCTGCAGCGAAAGGCATGACACGCGTGTTCCAGACTCTGAAACCCAGCCGTCAACTGCTGCGCTAACCCTTGGCCAGAAGGTGTTATCTCGATACGCGGGCCGCTGCGGATAAATAGCTCACAGCCAAACCATGCCTCCAGCGTGCGAATATGACGGCTTACCGCGCCCGGCGTCACGTTAAGTTGAATAGCGGCTTTGCTGAACGTTCCCAGACGGGCTGCGGCTTCAAAAGCCCTCAGGGCATACAACGGAGGTAGCGTCATCGAGAGTTTCTATGTTGAGTTTTACTCACAGTAGAGCGCAGTTTTATTCGTTTTTCAATGCGCTACGTAAACGGAATACTGGTGGAAAATATCATCAGGATAATCAGGTATGAATTTCACTTTACTGGCTGCCTATAGCCTCAGCGTAGTAACCCTGCTGTTAACGCCGGGTCCTGTCGTGGCGCTGATTACCACCACCGCGGCGCAGCACGGCTATCGCCGGGCTTTTCTCACGCTGATTGGCACTAACGGCGCTTCTTTAGTACTGATTGCTCTGGCTGCACTGATGCTAGCTGGCGTGGTTTCAATCTCTGCGATATGGCTTGGCGTACTGGGTCTTGTGGGATCGTTGTATATCGGAGTGATGGCGATTAACGGCCTGCAGACCAGGGCCTCAAAACCCGGACTGGGTGCGCGAAAGCGCGATAACAGCGGGCTTATCCACGGATTTCTGACCGGGGTCGCCAACCCAAAGGACATTTTGTTTTTCGTAGCTTTTTTCCCCCAGTTCATTGCCATTACGCAAGATTTCACCACCAGCATTCTGACGCTAACGCTGGTGTGGGTTATTTTTGATGTTACGGTGTTGTCTTTTTACATCGTGGTTTTCAAACGCTGGATACCAGCGCGCTTTGCCAGATGCAGCGGTTTTATCTCCTCTCTTTTTCTGCTCGCGGTGGCGGTGTTTGGCATTATTTATAATGTACACGCACTACAAATGCTCTCACCCGCGCTGTGATCCTCAACAAATTGTTCAGCCAGACATCTCATCTTGCACCGGGAAGGATAAAATAAGAACAAATCGACATTAATATTATTAATGGATTAATAAACCCAGATTCAGAAAATATAGACGATAACATTTTCATGGCGTTCAACTGGCACCCTCACCCATGATAACGCATCAACGGCGATAGGTGCCATGTCATTTTCTAAACGAAGTAGAGGTGTATTGTCATCTGGCACAACTGTGCTTTCACCGATCTCAAGAACGCCCCGAAAAGAAATGGACATATTGTCCGACGTATCCGACAACTTTATCCATTCGGTTGTAATCACTAACTTTCGAGTAAACATTCGCTATCCTTTGCGCGTAGTATATATCTGATACTTTCACAAGTAGATCACTACTCTTTGAACAAATAGAAATTTTTCCTCTATATCAGTTAAGCATTACTTAACAGAAAGAAAATTGAAATAATGAAACTCATTCGAAATGTGTTTCACAAATTCAACCGGCAGGTTATGTTTGATGAACGTTAACTTTGCAAACTCAACATCGCCGTACACTCGAATACAGAAAGGTTTGACAATCTCGCCCTGCACGCCAAAGCACTCCTGAAGCCGGGCATCATCCATAAAGATAAAGTCACCTTTTCTGACCTTAATACTTTCATGAAGTCCTTGCCATTTCTCTGGAGTGAGCAGAAAGCTCTCCCATCCATTATTTCTCAATACTTCAATCGTATGAGTAAATTTAAAATAGTCGTTTTGCATTGTCACGTCACCACTCGATGTGGCGTACAAATATTCTATTTTAAATTTAAGTTGTGCATTGATGCTTTTTTTCTTCCCCTCATCAATTAGCCACTGAAGCTCACTGACAATGCTCTTCGAAAATATTTTTCTTTTTTTGGCAATAGCCAGCCAATGCATAATGAATAGATGCTCTGACATTTTAGAGTAGATCTTATGATCCTTTATTGCGATACCAATTGCAACTAACGCACTCCAGGTAAATGTTTCCAGATCATCCTGATAATGATGTCGTAACGTACTAACTCTTCCAGAATCCCTTACCACTTAAACCTGCCCAAATAAATCGTCATTGTCATTCCACGTTATTCTTGTATTACTCTATTAAAAAACTACTACAACTAAAATCGCCAAAATATGATCCAGATTAACTTATCCCTATGTAATAAACGTGCAAATACAATACATCATACTTATTAATCATTAATCCAGAATAGCTCAACAATGTCCAATAAGAATAATGCGATAAAGATAAAAGTTAATAATAATCACCAGTAATCAATATCATCTGCGGTGATGAGAGTGTAATCAGAAAAAGCAAACTACCGGGCATTTAGCAAGCCGGAAGTTTGCTTGTTACAAACGAAGTTAATAGAAAATACCGATGATCAGGGTATGAGTTACAAAGCCCACAATCAGCGGTACGGCGGTACGTTTAACCACATCAAATGGCGTTATTTTCGCCCCACTGGAAACGGCAATCACCACGCCGGAAACCGGTGAAATTGCCCGCCCCATATGTGATGCCTGCTGCATCGGCAGGATCATGGCAACAGCGTTAGCGCCCATACTTGCCGCGATTTGCGGGATCAGCTCAACGAAAGCAAGGAATGGCGCATTACCCGATCCCATAATAATTGCTGCCGCCAGCGTCACCAGCGCAAACACCACCGCCATAGCAAATGGGGGTAATCCCACGTGCTCCGCCATCAGGATTAATTGATCAATGGCACCAATAACTTTAATCCCGTGAGCAAAAACACCTGCCGCAACCAGCAGCCCAACTACCCCGGTAAAGGCAGTGCCCATGCCTTTAAGGAAATGGCTGAATCCTTCGCATACTGACTTTAAATCACGCACCCGCAGCCATTCAATCAACATACAGACAGCCATCGAAATGAGCACAATGGTGATAATATTCAGGTTAATACCACTGACAAACATTTCCGATGATCCCACCGCCATCAGTATCGGAAGCATCGGGAGCAGCGCATAAAAAGCCGGGGCTTTTCCTGAGTCAGTCACCTCAGCGCTACCGATTTCTCGTGGAAGCGTCCCCGCTTTACGGTCGCAATGCCGCTGCCAGAAGAAATGGCAGACGCCGACGACCAGCACGGTTGCCAGCGCTGCGGGTCCCTGGTGGTAAACAACGTATTCCACCACATCCATATTGACCGCTTTAGATCCCCTGATAGCATCGATGGCCGTCGGGGTATATGCCACACCAAGCGAGGTGGCAATAACCCCAGCGGCTGAGGCCGCAGAAAGCCCTAACCCCAGCATAATGGGGAACATCGTCCCCATCAGCAACACGGCTAGCCCGGTGGCGGATGGAATGGCCAACTGCAGGAGGCTGGCGAGCAGATAGGAGAAAAATAGAAGCACATAGGGCGAACGCAGCGCGCGCAAAGGTTTCGTCACAACCCGCACAACCGCTTCATTTGCCCCGATATGATCCATGTAATGCGCAAATCCCATGAGCGCCATGATCATCAGGCCGAGATCGGCGGCACGCGTACTAAAGAGATCGCGCATCACCTCGAAAGGATCGAGAAATGAAATCCCCGTACTGGCAACACCCTTCGGTAATACAGAACCCCATCCGGTTAACGCCGTACAAATCATCAACACCAGGCCAGCAATGAACAACACGGGTTCAGCGCGATAACCTTTCAGGATAAGACGCGCGACCACTACGATAACCAGTAGGGCAATTAACACCTGAATCATGACTGAGTTCTCCCCTGCGCGAACTCAGCAAAGGTTTCCTCAATGACCGCTACCACGACATCGCTGGCGGCCCGCAGTGAACGCACCGGCAGGTATTCATAAATCGAATGAAAGTTATGGGCACCGGTAAAAATATTCGGGCAAGGTAGTCCTTTCTGCGATAACACTGCGCCATCATATCCACCACGCATGGCGACAGGTTGCGGGGTAATGCCACACTTCTGATACGCGCGTAACGCAATATCAATCGGGTAGTGAGCATCGCCCTGCAAGCTATTGAACACATTGGCATAGCGATCGGTTAAATGGCAGACCACGCTGTTTTCTCCCCACAGCGCGCAGGTGCTGACGGCCAGCTGGCGGATATATGCCATACGCGCCTTATACCCCTCTTCGGTAAAATCCCGGATATCCAGCTTAAGTACCGTACGGGCGCTGTTACCCTGAAGTTGTTTTACCCAGTAATACCCTTCGCGTCCTTCCGTATACTCAGGCGCCTCTCCTCCGGGCAGCATCGCAATAAACTTATGCGCCATCAGCAGAGAGTTCTTCAGCTTACCTTTGGCCGACATAGGGTGTGCGGACTGGCCGGTAAAGATGATTTCCGCATCACCCGCGTTCCAGTTCTCATAGACAAATTCTCCAATGCCGCAGCAGTCCAGGGTATAGCCAAAATCAGCCCCAAACGCCGCAACATCAAATGCTTTTGCACCTCGTAATCCCTGCTCTTCATCAGGAACAAAACCGACCTTCACTGGCCCATGCTTAATCTCCGGATGTGCGACAAGGTACTCCAGGGCATTCATAATCGCGGCGATGGCGGCTTTATCATCTGCCCCCAACAGACTGGTACCATCCGTCACCAGCAGGTCATCACCGATATAATTTTTCAGTTCTGGAAATTCACTTTCGCGCAGATAAATTTTTAGCTCCTGGTTCAGACACAAATCCCCACCGCTGTAGTGAAGACGTTGTGCTTTTGTGTCCGCAGTCTGTTCCGCACTGGTATCGAGATGACCAAAAAAGGAAACGACAGGGATCGCGTCGTCCGTATTTGCAGGTAATGTCGCTGTCACAATAGCGGTATCCCTGACCTCAATGTTTTCCATTCCTAATGCTTCAAGTTCTACTGCCAGCAGTTTTGCCAGTTCCATTTGACCAGGTGAAGAAGGCATTATCCCATTAGCACCATTTTCCCTTGAGGTCGTGGTATTGATTTTCGTGTAGTTAATAAAGCGTTCAACAATATCCATTCCAGGAGATCCTTTAATGTATCATTTACGAGGTACTGCAAGAGAAGACCTGCATACAGCGTGGGTTGAATAATCTGAGAACAAAATAAAATCAGCATTCATCCCAGAATGCTGATTTTATGGGCATTACGACAACGATTTATAAAAAGGAAGATAAAAAGCCAGTAATTATGCCAGTAATTAAAAGCTCCGTTCTGATTGATAAAATCATATTCCCTGTCTGTTTTTACTGCATTTTCCATGGTGTTAAGCTAACAGAAGTCATAAACGGTATTCGTATATCTAAGAGATAATAAAAATCATTTAGATTCTTGCACCCAATACCGACACAAGATATACCATCGCTATATTTTTTAATGAACGAATGCTGTAACAGCAAAATGCAACCGTTTGCACCTCTCTACAAATAGCTACTTAACGCACTAAAATCCGTGAACAAAATCACAATTATTTCAAAAGCAAGAATTAACATAACGCTGAAAAACAGGCAGTTATAAGAAAAACTATATAATACCATTATAAATAAATACAAAATTACACTATTCACTATAAAATAGATTCATAGCGATACTATTTCAATAGTACCGTATGGTTCACAGAAAAAAATCTGTCGTCATCACTAATGTAAAGCAACAAGAACAATAATATTAAACTATCTATTTATGACGACTATCAAAATAATATACAGAAAAAAACCTCTCCCCTGAGAAGAGATACAGGGCAGAGGTAATACGGGTGTTAAGGACATTTTTATAGTTTTGATGATAACAGAAGAGCTTCTTGCAGGATTGAGTATACACACTTCATGACGTTAAGAAAATTCCTAAATAGAATTAAACACAAACACCATTAAAAATTCTTTTTATAATAAAGACCTGTTTATCAAATAAAACAAAATTAAGATAAGAAAAGATTAAATATCACTAATCTATAGTGTGACGCAAGTGAGACCAACTACACATCATTACGACCAATACCGCTACTGACAATGTCTGAAAATTCAATAAATTTAATACATTCATACACCGCTCAGCTAGCTGAGAGTTAAAAAATTATAAAATAAGCTAAACGCAATTTTTCGTCATAGATCACATTTTCCCGACAGGACGATTCCCCTACTCGTCCAGGCTGGTATGATTCAGCAGGTAAATATCTATCAACTCAACCCGAGGCTTTGATGCTGGAGAATGTAATCATCAGATAATCAGCTTACCGACCTTTTCAGGCCGGACTGGTTATCAATGCGCCGAAATCGAATGCGGACACCGCTGTGTGTTTGCACGTTTTGCACATGATGATTAAACAGGTTTTCCAGTATGAATTTATCCCGTCAGGAACAACGTACCTTACACGTACTCGCCAAAGGTGGCCGTATTGCTCACGTCCGTGATGCATCAGGCCGTGTCACTTCCGTCGAATGCTATAGCCGCGAAGGGTTACTGCTCTGCGACTGCACGCTCGATGTATTCAAAAAGCTCAGAACGAAAAAACTGATCAAATCCGTCAATGGTCAGCCCTACCGCATCAATACCACTGGGCTGAACAACGTTCGCGCCCAACTGGATAATCGCTAAGGAGAGAGAGATGGATATCCCGAAGATTTTTACAATCAGCGAAAGCGCACATCGCATTCATAATCCGTTCACCGCGCAGAAATATGCAACGTTAGGTCAGGTTTTACGGATGGCCCCAGGAACCCGCATCCTGGATCTCGGCAGCGGCTCTGGCGAGATGTTGTGCACCTGGGCACGCGATCATGGAATTTCCGGCGTTGGTATCGATATGAGCCAGTTATTCAGCGAGCAAGCCACCCTGCGGGCAAGTGAATTGGGCGTCACTGAGCACGTGCGTTTTATTCATGCCGATGCAACAGGTTATATCGCCGAAGAAAAATTCGATATTGCCGCCTGCATTGGTGCAACCTGGATTGCCGGCGGCGTTGCCGGAACGGTCAAACAGCTGGAACAAAGTCTCAAATCAGGCGGGATCTTGCTCATCGGCGAACCGTACTGGCGTCAGATACCCGCAACGGAGGAGGTCGCTAAGTCTTGCGGCGCGACTTCAGTGACTGATTTTCTCTCTCTGCCAGAACGCGTTTCGTCTTTCGACCAGCTCGGTTATGACGTGGTTGAAATGGTACTGGCGGACCAGGAGGGTTGGGACAGATACGAGGCGGCAAAATGGTTGACGATGCGCCGGTGGCTGGAGGCAAATCCGGACGATGAGTTTGCCGTCGAAGTCAGAGAGCAATTGAGAAGTTCACCAGCACGCCACGTTACCTTCACCCGGGAATATATCGGGTGGGGCGTGTTCGCACTCATGCGGAGGTAATATCTCCTGTCGGTATAGCCAGGCTGGTTATACCGACTTTTCATCTCATCGTCGCTTACTTCATTAATACTTCGACAAATTTAGCTAACCATTGCGGATGCGCGGGCCATGCTGGTGCCGTCACCAGATTGCCATCAACGTGGGCCTGATCAATGCCAATATCGGCATAATGTCCACCGCTCAGACGAACCTCAGGCGCACAGGCCGGATAAGCGCTACAGGTCCGGTTTTCTAACACTCCCGCCGCCGCTAATAGTTGGGGCCCATGACAAACCGCAGCGATAGGCTTACCGGCAGTGTTGAAATCTTGCACCAGCTTAATGACATCTGGATTCAGTCGAAGATATTCCGGAGCACGCCCGCCGGGGATCAACAGTGCGTCGTAATCGGCGGCCCGCGCCTCGGCAAAATTCGCATTCAACGTAAAGCGATGTCCCGGCTTTTCACTGTATGTCTGCGCCCCATCAAAATCGTGAATGGCGGTTTGAACGTAGTCACCCTGACTTTTATCCGGACAGACGGCATCCACACGATGCCCAAGCATTTGCAAAGCCTGAAAAGGCACCATCGTTTCATAATCTTCGACATAATCTCCGACCAGCATCAGTATCTTCTTCATTCACATCCCCCACTCACGGTTATTAATGATGAGAAATAACGGCCATCTTTACTATAGTCCACACGGTTCATGGCATTAATAAATACAACAGAACAATCGGCCAGATCACAATCCGCGGCAAGGCCCGTCAGACGAGGCTTCAGAGCCTACAGCGTGACACATGTTCATGCTGATAAATATAAATTATATATAAATATATAGTTGATAAATTTTAATAGTAGTCAGACTCACTCATAATATAAAAAGAAGAGATTGCAACGAATATCTCCTGTGCTATATTCCGCATGAAACTTACCCGCAATCAATTTATTTATCATTCAATATTTAAAATACGCAGAACATTAATTATCTATTATTATTTTATTCATCCAATATCAGATAAATATACGCAAAGGTTAATCCTATGGTGACAAGACGTTCGTTCGTCTGGCAAGGTCTGGTGACTTCAACGAGTATGCTACTCGCCGGTATGACAGGCATCAGTTTTAGCCAATCTGCCCGCGCAACAGAGGACCGCTGCTGGCAAATGCCGGATGAAGGCGCACCGCATGCGGCAACCTGGATGGCGTTTGGTGCCAGTGCCGAGATCTGGGAGCCTCATCTGCTACCGGTGGTGCAGGAAAACCTGGCGCTAGTTGCTAAAACCATCGCCGCATTTGAACCCGTAAATATGTTGGTACGCGAAGAAGACAGCGAGCTCGCCGCGCGTCTGTGCGGACCGTCGGTCAATCTTCTGGTTCACCCGATAGACGATTTGTGGATCCGCGACACCGGGCCGGTGTTTGTGATAAGCGCCAGCGGTGCGCTCGGCGGTGTGGGATTTAATTTCAACGGCTGGGGCAATAAGCAAGAGCACGAACGTGATGCCGATGTGGCTGAATTCGTTACTGATTACGTTCATGCCGAGTTCATCCGCTCGGCGCTGATTCTGGAAGGTGGCGGTATTGAGGTAGACGGCGAAGGCACGGCGATTATTACCGAGAGCTGCGTGCTTAACTCCAACCGTAATCCCGGCGTCAGCAAAGCCGAATGCGAAGAAGAACTTAAGCGACTGCTAGGTCTGGAGAAAATCATCTGGTTGCCGGGTATTGCCGGCAAGGATATTACCGACGGCCATACAGATTTTTATGCCAGGTTCACGCATCCGGGTACGGTGGTGACAGGTCTTGAGCAGGATCCGTCGTCCTTTGATTACGCGATCACCCGACGTCATCTGGACATATTACGAGCCGCCACGGATGCCAAAGGCCGACGGTTGAAGGTAGTCACGCTGGAAGGACCTTCTACCATCCGCCAGACTTATGCGAGTGATGATTTTGCCGCAGGGTATATCAATTTTTATCTATGTAATGATGCCGTCATTGCACCACAATTTGGCGATAAGCGCACCGATCGTAATACCCATGCTATTTTGCAGGAGCAGTTTATCGATCGTGAAATTATACAACTGAATATTGATGGCATTGCAGCTGGCGGCGGCGGCATTCACTGCGCGACACAGCAGCAATCTCGTTAATGATTAACAATTGAGTGTATTGTGGGAAGGTGGGGAAACTCACTTTCCTGCCAATATCATAATAATTCCTTTAGAAGGATGCCTGCATAGGTTAATTTTTAATAAACAAAGTGCTCAATTAACATTTATGAAATAAACACCTTTAAAAAATAACATTTTAATAGATTTTATCGATCTTTCGTGGTATTTATGATCTGCCAAACCTATCGATAAAATCTATCAAAAGATTTATATTGATCGTTTTTATCGATCGTCTATTCTGTCTTAAATAATGGCTACTGACGGAATTTTTATTATCAGTACAGTCACAAAAATTGTTCTTCCCTGCGTTGTGAAACACACGGAAATTATCGAGGTTACCTTTAAAAAATTCACATAACATATTTTAGAATGGTTTTCAATTAGCGAAAACATCCAAAAATACACATTTCAAACCTCCAGTCTAACCTTTTTTAAGTAGATGACTTAAATCGAGAACGGTGATAACTCACTGAAAATTGCGAATGATGATATTGCTAAGAAAAACTGAAAATATAAATTTCATTAATACATTTAGAGGCTATTTTTGTGTAGGCATCGCGTTTTTTGCATTACAGCTGGTCGCTGGTCATCTCAGTAAGCAAGAGGATGTTGCGGGTATAACACTGCATTTTTACGATCTCACTTTACCTCTTATTTCTGCACTGCTGGTTTTATACCGGCAAAAGGCGCTGCCAATTTTGGGTGCCTTTTTCTTGTATGCCCTTTATTCTTACTCTTTATCTTCGGTATTCACGCTAACGGCACAGCTGCTGGCTGCTCTCATTAGCCAGACACTCTACTTTTTCTCGACAGGTAAACGAGGCGCGGTTAGCTTTGGTCGTAGCCAGCTTACAACCCTGCGTATTGTCTGGCTCGTGTGTTGCAACGCCTTACTATTCATCTCAATTGATTACTGGCTCCAGTCGAACACTGCCTCAGCACCGATCACAAACCTTTTTACACTACAAACACTAATTAACTTACAGTGGTTGATGAACTCTTGCCTGACTGGCATCCCTTTTTGTTATCTGTTGCTTAGAAGCGTTCAAAACCCTGCATGGTGCATTTTATACATCAGACAAGTGAAGACGCTGATAAAATCCGGCCCTCCTATTCTGTATCAAGTATTATGGCTGGTGCTGTTACTCTGCATTATGTCCGCTTTGATCGTCATCAGAGAAGATATTCTTATATTTACAGACTATTCATTACTGTGGTTACTTCCAGTAATGCTGTGGGGAGTGATCTGCATTGGCCATGCTTTTATATCCCCTGTATGGGTAACAATGCTCATCCTGTTGGGATATTATATAAACAGTTATATTTCGCCGGATAACTATAATAATTATTTACATCGTCTCATGATTTCCTCCACGATAGTGTTTGTCTTTTCTCTTACGATTGTTGTTACCGGTGTACTTGTAGTCCGTAACCGAAAATATCTCCGCCGCCTCAAACAACTTTTTAGATCAGAGCCTAATACCGGACTGCCTAACTTTCAGGCCCTGCAAATGGACATCCGTAAACACGCAACAGAGTGCTTGTGTTACATCCGTTGTACAGAGTTGAATACGCTGGAGCAAACCCATGGAATAGAATTCCGTTTTGAATTTGTAAAAGCGCTAAGCTCATATGTACGTAAATTGATTAAGGATACAGGTAACATTTATTACGCACCTGGTCATGGAATAATTCTTCGCCTTAATACTGCCCCTGACATTCCTACTCTTTACAAAGACCTAAACTCTTTTCGTTTTATCTGGAAGGATTACCAATTGGGACTATCTTGTGGTGTGGCATATACCACCGAGAAAAACCTGATTAAAAATTTATCACAAGCAATTAAACATCTTAATACCCAAAGCTACATCTCGTTAATGCAGGGGCAACCGTTGTTACTCAGCCCGCAGGTGCCAGGTGATAAAATTGTCAGTCAGGCTGTCATTCGTCATATGTTGCAAAAAGCAATTGACAGAAAATCGTTTGAGCTTATGGCTCAACCCGTCGTATCAACGATGCTGGTTGTTCAGCCTATCGTTTCAACTACGGGACTGACACGTTATCACGAGATACTTATTCGGATAAAAATGGTTGATGGTAAGTTAATCTTTCCAGATACCATTCTACCGGTTGCTCGCGAAGCAGGATTACTCCCTGCACTGGATATCACTGTTATAGAGCAAACATTTCGTTTTATACAGTCACGGCAGAAATCTGACCCGAACAGTCATTTCTCCATTAATCTGACACCTGACTCGCTTAATAAAATTGATTTTCTTGATAATGTTTTCACATTGTTTAGAAAATATTCCATCGCACCTAAACGTATAATTTTTGAAATCATTGAATCAGATATCATTGACAACGCTAATGTCACTGATGTTCTGAGAGCATTACGTAAAGCAGGTTCTAAAATTGCTATTGATGATTTTGGCACAGGGGCGTCAAGCTATTCACGACTCAGAACATTAGACGCAGATATTCTGAAAATTGATGGCTCCTTCATCCGTAATATACTGACCGATGAATTTAGTCGATGCGCCGTCAGATCCTTCTGCGAAGTAGCAAAACTCAAAAATATGGAAGTGGTAGCTGAGTTTGTTGAAAATGAGGAAATTGAAAAGATGCTAATTACCATGGGTATTGGTTGGTTACAGGGATACCATATAGGGAAACCCGTTCCTATTGAGTTGGCTGAATTATAATAATAATTATATTCCTACATTGTTCCACTTACCGGCTCCCGTGCCGGTTTTTTATTCCCTTAACTAAAACTGCATATTAATTAAGCAAAACACTATACAACTTAACGTCATAACATCGTGTTGTTGCTACCTATCAGTCTACAGATATTGCCATACAGCCATGAGTTGTAGAGCCTCCCCCCTCCTAAAAATAAGGGTTTTTTTAGAGGATCTTTGAAATTTATATGGAGATTAATGCTCCTCCATATGGAGGTTTTGTATTGTGCAAAAAAAACGGCGAGAAGGACTTTCCTGCATGATAGGCTGGTTTAGCCTTAAAAACGTGGTATTTCCCCGAAATTAATCCCTAATGAGAAACTGACCAAGAAGCTTTAAATCGGGTGGCAACCTGAAGATTTTGGCTACCTCAGTCATAGAGTTCATAATCAATATTAGTGATCGCTGCGCTAGTCTGCATTTAGCATTACGGCTAATATCATTTGCGTCAATTATCATAGTCATTTGATGATATATCACACAGCAGATTTAACGGTAAAAATGATGACACAACAAAATAATAATCTCGCTCAGAATATTAACGATGATGAATTTTCCTCCATCACACAGGTAGAATTGCAAGTTGTAGAGGAGATTAATGCTCCCGAGCAGACCGCATCCATTATTAGCTCTTTCGTAACCTCCTGCCAGGCTCGCGGCGATCAGCCATTGGGGCAATGGTTGGATGATGAATTTCGTAAATATCCACAGATCTGGAAAAACGAAGAAGAGTTACTAAACACTCGTCGGCAGATAATACGCTCTACGGAAGCCTTTAATCAGTCTCGCGACTCATTACAGCAGCATATGGATAAAGGTCGTAGCCGTGCCTCCTGGTTGGCTGGCGAGATAGAAAAAAATGCAGCAGTTTCCGGTTCGGTACACGTAGGCCAATACGCCAGCCTTATCGATAGCGCCTTGGTAGACGCTAACGAAAATGCGCGCAAAACAATCACCACGCTGGCCGGGAATATCAACCAAAACCCCAATCTAGATGGTCTTGTTGCGGAACAGCATCACGTCGATACATTTAATATCGATGCAACCACCAAAGGCAGTCCGTATCGTGCACGGGTTGTTGGTTCACAGGAGCTAAACTCCGTTGATATTGAGATTGTTGACGGCAACGGCAATGTGGTCTGCAAATATCAGTCGAAATATGGTGCTGACTCAAACGCCACAAATACACAGCTCAATCGGGGCGACTATAACGATCAACAAGCGCTAGTTCCCGAGGGGCAAGGCGCAGATGTGGTCAACAGCACAGAGGTTATTGAAGCTGACGGAGTGTCTTCTCAGCCACTTTCTAAAGAGAAAGCAAAAGAATTACAGAAAAAAGCTCAACAAGATGCCGAAGCGCGTCAGTACGACTGGAATGACACTAATCGTATTGATATTGCCAAGCAAATTGGTAAACAGGCTGTGCTCGGTGCCTGTATTGCGGTGGGTATGCAGGGAACCAGAATCCTTGCAAGGCGTGCCTGGAATCGCCTGAACGGTCGTGAAAATCCATCCACCAGTGAAGACCTCAACGATTTTTTCGAAAGCTCGCTGCGTACCGGTACGCAAACAGCTATACAGGTTGCTGTTTCCGGAGCGGTCGTAGTCGCTGTCAAGAACGGCTTTCTTGGCGCAGCCTTACGCAGTACACCTGCGGGCCTAATTACCAATATCGTCTGCGTGGGCATACAGAATGCAAAGGTACTTTATAAACTGGGCAAAGGTGAACTGACTGGAGAGGAAGCGCTCGATGCCATCGGTAACACCACTATAACCACGACAATGGCTATTGCTGGTGCAACGGAGGGGGCCACGTTGGGCGCAGCGATTGGTACCGTATTTGGTCCAGTCGGTACAGCCGTTGGAGGGTTTGTTGGCGGTGTCGCAGGTGGTATAGCGGGTGGGCAAATTGGTGAAATCGTCTATAACGCGGGCAAGGTTGTTGCCAAAACAGCTGCCAAAGTCATTGCCAGTGTTACTGAAAATACGAGTCATGTCATTAAGTCCTTTAGCCGGGGTATCAGTAACTTTGCCTCAAACCTTTTCTCATTCTGGTAAATACTGATGAATCTGCTCGAACTTAAGACCAAGATAAAATCCCATATCCTCGCTGGATATCCAGGGCTTTACATCCACTCCGGCGAAGAAAGCCGAGTCGATACGCTATTGCAGGAAATAAGTACAGAACTGACACTGTCTCCCAAAGAGTGGAACCTTGGATATGGCTGGGTTGATTTCCATAACAAGCAGCCTCGGAACACGCAGAGTCAGGCCACCGAACTAGCAGAAAGTTTACCTTCGCTGCTCGATGACGATTTGGACGGAAAACTCCTCATCATTAAAGATGCCCGCAGTGCACTGGAAAACCAGCCACTCGCCGTTGCACGGTTAAAGCAATTGCTCAACCGCATTCAGCGGCACCACCGGAGCAAAACGGCTGTAGTACTTGTTTCAGAAACTTTGCACATCCCAGTACAAATCGAGTCGCAAATCACCTTGCTCCCCCTGTCACTGCCCCAGGGTGAGGAAATTAACCAGCAGCTCAGCAGTTTTTGCCAGATGCTTGATCTGTTTGTCCCGGAAAATATGCATCAGCGTCTGCATACTGCGTGTTGCGGACTGAACCAGGAAGAGATCCGATCAGTATTAGCACTAGTTCGTCAACAGCATGAACAAATTAATGACGAGGCGTTGGCTCTTATCCAGCATGGGAAAGAGCAGATTATCGCAAAAAGTGGCGTGCTTGAGATGCTGCACGTAATCGAAAATGCAACTGACATCGGCGGTCTTGAGAACCTTAAAACCTGGCTCACTCGCCGCGCCCAGATTTTCCGCCGCCTGAGTGAAGCTCGCGATTCACGCGTACAGGCGCCTAAAGGTGTACTTATCGCCGGTATGCCCGGTTGTGGGAAGTCTCTTGCAGCCAAAGCAGCGTCCGGTTTATTCCAGTTGCCACTCCTACGTCTTGATATCGGCTCATTATTGGGTAAGTACGTCGGAGAAAGTGAACATAATATGCGTCGGGCGCTAACAATGGCAGAATCAATTAGCCCCTGTATTTTGTGGATCGACGAACTGGAAAAAGCCTTTGTCGGCATGAACAGTGGCAGTAGTTCGGAGGTTTCCTCACGACTTTTCGGCTATTTTTTGACCTGGATGCAAGAAAAAACCGGTGCGGTATTTGTCATTGCCACTGCTAACAATATTACCGTGCTCCCTCCAGAGTTGCTGCGTAAAGGACGGTTCGATGAGGTGTTTTACGTCGGATTCCCCAACGGCGTAGAGCGAGCAGCTATTCTGGACATCCATCTGAAAGGTGAGTCGCTTGAACTGACCCAGAATGAACGCAATAAGCTGGTAACACAGTGCCGTGATTATGCAGGTGCAGATATTCAGAATGCTATCAACGAAGCTCGAGAAATAGCATTCCTTGAAAACCGCCAGTTGGAGCTGAAAGATCTGGAAGCTGCTATCCAGCTTACAGTTCCGTTACGTGAGACCCTGCGTGAACAGGTTGCCCAATACGAAGAGTTGTTTGAGAAACTCAAGCTCAAACCAGCTTCCACCAGCGATGGTCTTAGCGTAGCGCAGATGATTCAGATGGCGGATAGTGCAAACTCGTTGCGCCGCGCAGAGGTCGCTAATAGCGAAGATTGTCCGGATGATTTACTGGAAAAACTGGCGGCAGATGCAGACCTGAACGTACGCAAAGCAGTATATCGTAACCCGAACTGTCCTGAGCAGGTACTCACCCAACGTATTAACATTGTTAATGACCAGCCTGAGTTTGACATCGATCTTTTACATCTGGCCTGTATACATGCAAATGCACCGCATGATCTGATGGCAACACAATTCGAACGGCTTCAGCTCACTATTCAACATCGACTCCAGCTCGCCAGCAACAGCACAGATAGTACATTGCTTCAACATTTAATGCGTGATCCAGAATTAGACGTTTGCGAGATGCTGATTACCAATAAAAATCTCAGTAAATTAATGCAATTACAACTTGCGAAGGATTCCAGGGTCTCTATTCGCCGACGTTTGGCGCGCAATAGCAATCTTCACCCTGAGGCGCAGGAAATACTGGCAAGGGACCGCGATTTTACCGTGCGTGAAGATCTAGCAGATCTTGATGGGCTTAGCGAAAAGGTACAGCAGATCCTGACGCTGGACAGCGATCAGGACGTGCGTGAAACACTGGCTAAACGCCGCCGTGAAGGATTACTCGCGGAAGCTGTACAACTAGAGTTAGCAAAAGATGAATGTACGGAAGTTAGGGAGTCATTAGCGTCTAACCCCAACCTGACTGCAACCGCACAGATACGGCTGACTCAGGATACGCGTGTCTCGGTTCGTCGCAAACTTGCCGAACACCCTAATCTGTCCAATCCCGCATTAAACTCTTTGCTCAAGGACACAGATGAAGTTCTTAGAGAACTCGCCGGTAGCAAACACTTTGATAGCGCCCTGTTGCAAAACAATTTGAGCCAGCATCCGTCAGAAAAAATTCGTATTGCCCTTGCCAGCAATTACGCTCTTCACCCTGAGGTTCAGGAACAACTGACCAAAGACAGCTGCACAGAAGTACGTGAGACATTAGCTGGCAATGCTAACATTGCGGACGACACGATCTGTACCTTAATGGATGATAGCGATGATGATGTTCGTGCACGCCTGGTACACTGGCGCAATTCGCTGCCAGAGAAAGCTATACATCATCTCGCTATGGATCAAAACCATCAGGTTCGAAAATCGTTGGCTTACACTGAAAATCTACCGAGTGAAGTACAGCAGCGACTAGCCAATGATATCTACGATGTTCAAAAAGAGCTGGCAAGTAACGCCACTATAAGTGCATTAACTCAACAGCAATTACTGGATAACGGTAACCAGGAAGTGCATTACGCGTTAGCAGGTAATCGCAACCTGACGGGTCCAATCATGGCGCAGCTCGCTGAAATGCATGATAGCGAAATCCGTGTTCAACTGGCCAGGAACAATGCCCTTACCGCTCCAATCATTGGTAAATTAATAAAGGATGAAGAGGAAGTACAACTGGCGCTTGCACTAAATCAGCATCTCAATGAAGAGTACTATACGCAGCTTTACGACTCGGGCTCAGCTGCGATACGCGAGAATCTAGCGGGCAACCCACAAATCGGCGAACCGTTAATGGAACGCATCTATAAAACAGAATTGGCGGTAAACAATCTGGCCACGGCGATGGAAAGCGTACAGTCGATTTTAGCCAGCATGAGGGCAAACTCAGGTTTACCATCAACGAAGAGTGTGACAAAAATCGCGCTAGCGCTGGCTGGTAATTCCGCGCTATCGGAAGCCCTACAGAATAAAATCCTGAATCTGGAGAACTGCAGCGTAGAGATACTCGAAGCGTTAGCCAGTAACCCGGCGTTGAGTAGGGATGGGCAAGAAGAGTTGGTTACGCACAAAGAGGCCAATGTGCGTCAGAAACTGGCGGCCAACCAAAATACGAATACTAAGATTCTCCACGAGCTGCTCCTTGATGATGAAGACAAGGTTCGCATCGCCCTGTTACGTGATTGGTGGACAGATCGCGAGATCGAATGGCAACTGGCGAACGATAAATCGGTCAAAGTACGCTGCGCAGTTGCGGCCTCACAAAGCCCAGGAAAAGCAGTTCAGGTGAAATTGGCAAACGATAGAGACCAAAGAGTACGTGCCCACCTGATACCAGAGGAGGAAAACTATCTCTTTACACTGAATCCTCTAACACAAACCCTTCTTGCCAGAGATAGCGATCTGTCAATTCGCCAGAAAATGGCCTCTTATCCTAAACTGCATCCGTCGGCACAACTCATACTGGTAGAAGATGATGCCATCTGTGTTAGGGAAGCACTGGCTAGAGGTTCGGAAGGACTCTTCAATTCGCCACTGAGTGAAGAAGTGCAGCATCGGTTGATAAAAGATAACGATCTCAGAATAAGGCTCGCATTGGCGAAAAATAAAAGGTTAACGCCAGAGGTCCAGATATTGTTAGCAAAGGATATAGATAACAGCGTTAAAAGAAAGTTGATTGAAGAATCAGATCGCATGAATCCGCTCTCTCTTCTGGTGCAAGAGCAACTGGCAAATGATCCTGATGTCACGATTCGAAGCGATTTGGCTCGGTGCCTGTTTAGTGGGCTCCTTGCTCCACGAAGCAGCCAGAAAATCCGACTGAGACTTGCTAACGATCCAAATGAAGCGGTTCGCGATATTATCATTAAGATGGGGTTATTTGAATTAACCTATTCAAGTGAACAATATAACGATGCCGTTCTGGACGGTTTGTTGGTAAGGGCAACCCACGAGCAAATGGAATTGATCAATCGCATCAGGGAAAAAAATCGACTTGCGGTTCAGTAAACAACACCGCTAAGCAGGTATGCCACGACTTTCCACCGTGGCATACCGTTTTCATTTGACTAGCCGAAAGCTACGGCCGACTTTCACATCCGATGGTGTAAATCTGGCCACTGCTAAATATTAATCGTCATTACCAGATCTCTGCCGATTCCGTTTCCATCACTCCCAGGCGCGCTCAGATTTCGCGGCGTCAAACTGCGGCGGCGGTTTACGAAAGCGTCCGGTCAGGTACGCGAGATACACCAGCCCAACGCCGGCCCATACCAGTCCCAGCGTCAGCGATGTCACTTCCAGATTCACCCACAGTACGGCTACCGTGGCGGCACCGACCATTGGCAATACCAGATAGTGCAACTTTTCCTGCCAGGTATGCTTACGTCCTTCACGACGCCAGAAGTGGTTAAACACGGACAGATTAACGAAGGTAAAGGCCACCAGCGCGCCAAAGTTAATCAGCGCCGTGGCGGTCACCAGATCAAAAAACAGGGCCGACAGCGCCACAATCCCGACCATGATGACGTTCAACGCGGGAGTACGCCATTTGGGATGGACATAACCAAAGTATTTCTCCGGGAAGACGTTATCGCGGCCCATCACGTACAGCAGGCGCGAAACGCTGGCATGCGACGCCAGACCTGACGCCAGCGTATTCACAAAGGTGGTGCACAGAAAAATAGACTGGAACAACTTGCCGCCGACGTACAGCGCAATCTCCGGCAGCGCCGCATCCGGGTCTTTGAATCTGCTAATGTCCGGAAAGAACAGTTGCATAAAGAACGAGGCGGCAATGAAGATCAGTCCACCGTACAGCGCGGTAAGAAAAATGGCTTTTGGAATGGTGCGCGCAGCATCTGGCGTCTCTTCAGAGAGGGTCGTTACCGCGTCAAAGCCGAGAAACGAGAAGCAGACAATGGTCGCGCCGGTGATAATCGGAATCAAATGCGCATTCTGACTGATAAACGGTTGCAACGACCAGACGGTCCCGACCCCTTCGCCTTTGTGCAGCCCCTGCACCACGAGGAAAATAAACACCACGATGATCGCCACCTGCACCAGGACAAACAGGGCATTGAAGTTCGCCACCAGGTTAACGCTTTTCAAATTGGCCGCGGTAAGGATCGCCACGAACAGCACCACCCAAATCCATGGCGCAACCCCCGGGAATAGCGCGGAAAGGTAAATTTTCGCCAATAGTACGTTAATCATCGGCAGGAAAAGGTAGTCAAGCAGTGAAGACCAGCCGACCATAAACCCCACATGCGGATTAATCGCTTTTTGCGCATAGGTATAGGCCGAACCGGCCTGCGGAAACTGGCGCACCAGCTTTCCGTAACTGATGGCGGTAAACAGTACGCCCGCCAGGGCCAGCAGGTAGGAGGCTGGAACATGGCCATTGCTGATACCCGAAACAATGCCAAAGGTGTCAAACACTGTCATCGGCGTGAGATAGGCCAGCCCCATCACCACTACCTGCCACAGCTTGAGAGATTTACGCAGCTGTGCTTTGCCCGGCTGGGCTGCAAGATCCACAGAAGAATTAGTCGACATAGCTTTCCTCCCCGCGACGAGCCCAGATCTGCGTTCGAAATGTGGGAACAGCAGACCTGGGTCGTATCGGGGTAGAAAGCCATAAGAAAGGCGTCAATGTTGCACGGCACAGATGCGGTCCGTACTTACTGCGGGAGCCATGGATGCTCACGCGGGGCTGGTTTTTAAACATTGGCATCATCACATTTCCTCGTCACAAACTCTGTCGGTTATCTGAAGACCCGTTGTCGCCCGCGCTCCATTACGCGACATCCGGGAAATGGCAGGTATTCCTGCAATTTTGACGGGCTGGCTCCGCTCAGCCCGCATGATGCGACTTCTTTTTAAATGACCTGTACGACTGTCAGGCGTTTTTCAACATCCACTCAATTTCAGTGTCGGTGATAAGACGTTCAAACTGGATTAATTCATCGTTTTTACAGGCGTGATACACGTGGCTAAAACGCTCACCCAATAATTCACGCAGATTGTCGTTTTGCATAAACTCCCACAGCGCATCGCTCTGGCGGATAGGAAACGGTAGCCCTTCCTGCTCCAGTCCGTTGCCTTCCACTTCTTCCTGCAGCGGCAGATCGTTATCCAGACCGTGAAGGATCCCCGCCAGGATGGTCGACATCACCAGATACGGGTTGGCATCCGCCCCTGCCACGCGATATTCAACCCGATGGTTATCACGATCGCCGCAGGGAATACGCAGCGCCACCGTACGGTTGTTATGCCCCCAGGAAGCCTGAGTCGGCACATACATACCCGGCTGGAAGCGGCGATAAGAGTTCACATTCGGCGCCAGCAGCGCCATTGACGCGGGCATCAGATCAATCATCCCGGCAAGCGCACGCTTAAGTAACATGGAATCATCGCCATTCGCATCGGCCAGCACGTTCTCGCCTTTATTATTCATAATGCTGATGTGGATATGCATCCCGCTCCCTGCGTGTTCCTCATAAGGCTTTGCCATAAACGTGGCATGCATCTTATGTTTCTCCGCCACCAGCCGTACCAGACGTTTCAACGCCAGCGCGTCGTCGCAGGCGTCGAGCACGTTATCGGTATGGTAGAGGTTGATTTCAAACTGCCCAGGGGAGGCTTCAGCCACTGCGCCGTCAGCCGGGATCAGCTGTAAACGGGCCAGTTCATCGATATCGTTTAACACATCAGCAAAATGGTTCAGGTTATCAACCGAGTAAACCTGACTTTGGGTATTGCGATCGTCCGTACCCGGCGCGCACGGCGGCTGCAGATAACCTTCGGGATCGCGCTTACGATCGAGTAAATAGAACTCCAGCTCTACCGCTACGACGGGGAACAGACCGCGCTGGCGAAGTTTCTGCCAGAGTCGGTTCAGTACGTTCCGCGGCTCAACGTCAAAGGGAGCGCCATCTTCATCCAGCATCGTCAGCATCATCTGTGCAATAAATTCAGGATCGGCGGCCGAAGGGGTTAACGTGCCTGCCACCGGTACACAAGTCCGATCCGGTTCGCCAAGCTCCTGGCCTAATCCCGCCTCTTCAACCACATTGCCAAGAATATCCATCGCGAAAACAGATGCCGGGAAATAGCAGCCTTTCTCTAACTTATGCAATCCAGCAACCGGAAGGCGCTTACCGCGAAAACAGCCATTAAGGTCGGTTAACAGCACATCCACATACTGCGTATTAGGATAGCGTTCCAGATACTGTTTAACTTCGCGCGCAAACGCGCTACTTCGTCTCTCTTCAGAATGCTGAACAAAATTCTCAACTTCTACGATATTGGTTTCCATGATTCACCGCCGTTGGCCTGGTAAGCTGCTCTGTGATTTGACTGTTAAATATAATGTCCACTATTCGACTCTGGATGCAAACAAATTGTTTGTCAAATGTTAAATTAAGTTTGCTAGAAGGTTATTCCGCTGCTAGATTGAGAAAATAATGAACGGAATTGCACAACAAGGAACCGTTTGGCAATAATTTATTCCAAAACGTGAGGTCGATCATGGGCAATATATTTGACAAGCCAGTTATTGGTGTAGTGATGTGTAGGAACAGGCTTAAGGGTCACCAGACCCAGACTCTGCAAGAAAAGTACCTGAATGCGGTATTAAATGCCGGTGGATTACCGATAGCGCTGCCCCATGCGCTCGCGGAACCCGAATTGCTGAACGCGCTGTTACCGAAACTGGATGGTATCTTCCTGCCAGGAAGCCCAAGCAATGTGCAGCCGCACCTCTATGGTGAAAATGGCGATGAGTCTGACGCCGATCCCGGGCGTGATCTTCTGAGCATGGCGCTAATTACCGCCGGGCTCGAAAGGCGCATTCCCATTTTCGCCATCTGCCGGGGCTTACAGGAATTAGTTGTCGCCACTGGCGGGACTCTGTATCGTCGCCTGTGCGATCACTCACAGTTCCTGGAACATCGTGAAGATGCGGAACTCCCGGTGGAGCAGCAATATGCGCCATCTCATGAAGTCCAGGTTCAACAGGGAGGATTGCTATCTCAGTTAATACCAGGTTGCAGCACGTTTTGGGTTAACTCCTTGCATGGTCAGGGAGCAAAAACCCTTGGCCCGCAGCTGCGCGTGGAAGCACGCTCGCAGGATGGATTAGTGGAAGCTGCCAGCGTCCATGACCATCCTTTCGCGCTCGGCGTGCAGTGGCACCCGGAATGGAACAGTAGCGAATACGCCCTGTCGCGTTTGTTACTTGAAGGTTTTATCACCGCTTGTCAGAACCACCTCGCTGAAAAACAGCGACTCTGACCACTACAGTTAAGGAAATGCAATTATGAGCGATGACGGCCTGGCGCCGGGTAAACGTTTGTCAGAGATCCGCCAGCAATTGGGTCTTTCGCAGCGTCGTGCCGCCGAACTGTCTGGGTTAACGCATAGCGCCATCAGCACCATAGAGCAGGATAAAGTCAGTCCTGCCATCAGTACGCTGCAAAAGCTATTGAAAGTATATGGGCTGTCGCTCTCCGAGTTCTTCGCGGAACCGGAAAAGCCTGACGAACCGCAGGTGGTTATCAATCAGGATGATTTGATTGAGATCGGGAGTCAGGGAGTATCCATGAAGCTGGTACACAACGGAAATCCGAATCGTACGCTGGCAATGATGTTTGAAACCTATCAGCCAGGCACGACAACCGGGGAGAGAATTAAACATCAGGGTGAAGAGATTGGCACAATACTGGAAGGTGAAGTGATACTGACCATCAACGGTCAAACGTATCCTCTTGTTGCAGGGCAAAGCTATGCCATTAACACCGGCATACCACACAGCTTCAGCAACACCTCGGCGGGGATCTGCCGCATCATCAGTGCCCACACTCCCACCACGTTCTAATCAGTAACGGCCTGAGTTTCTCAGGCCTTCTTAAATAACGCGCATTAACAGGGTACATCCCTGGGGTATCGTGCAGCCTGATTTTGCCTGAAAAAGATCAGCAACGAACTTTATCTTATTGATATAAAAGGAGTAGCTATGAACTTTCAGAATCTTAAATATTGGCGTGAGAAAGCCAGCCATTATTCACCGGAAACCCGTTTATTTATTAACGGCGAATATTGTGCCGCCGCCGATAACGAAACCTTTATTACCCAGGATCCGGCAGGACAACGCCCGCTCGCCAAAGTCGCCCGCGGCAAAAAAGCGGATGTTGACCGCGCGGTCACCGCAGCCCGCACCGTGTTTGAACGCGGGGACTGGTCGCAGGCATCACCCGCAGAGCGCAAAGCGGTGCTGCACAAACTCGCCGATTTAATGGAGCAGCATCACGAGGAGCTGGCGCTACTGGAAACGCTCGACACCGGTAAACCGATTCGCCATAGCCTGCGTGATGATATTCCCGGCGCGGCACGCGCCATCCGTTGGTACGCCGAGGCGATAGATAAAGTCTATGGTGAAGTTGCCACTACCTCGGTGAACGATTTAGCGCTGATTGTCCGCGAACCGGTGGGCGTGATTGCGGCCATCGTGCCGTGGAATTTTCCCCTGCTGCTGGCCTGCTGGAAACTCGGCCCGGCTCTGGCTGCGGGTAACAGTGTGATCCTCAAGCCTTCCGAAAAATCACCGCTGACCGCGATTCGCCTGGCCGCACTGGCTAAAAAAGCAGGTTTGCCCGATGGCGTGCTCAGCGTTGTGAGCGGGTACGGTCACGAAGCGGGCCAGGCACTGTCGCTGCATCCGGATGTTGATGTGATCACCTTTACCGGCTCGACCCGCACCGGCAAGCAACTGCTCAAAGATGCTGGCGACAGCAACATGAAACGCGTCTGGCTGGAGGCCGGCGGTAAAAGTGCCAACATCGTATTTGCCGACTGCCCGGATCTGCCGAAAGCCGCCGCTAATGCAGCGGCAGGTATTTTCTATAACCAGGGCCAGGTTTGTATCGCCGGTACACGTCTGCTGCTGGAAGAAAGTATTGCCGACGAGTTTATCGCGCTTTTAAAAGAGCAGGCGAAAAACTGGCAGCCGGGCAACCCGCTGGATCCGGAAACCACGATGGGCACGCTTATCGACAACACGCATGCCGACACCGTTCACAGTTTTATTCGCGACGGTGAAGCGCAAGGCACGCTGGCGCTGGATGGCCGCAGCCACGTACACCCGGCGGCCATCGGCCCGACTATTTTTGTCGACACCGCGCCGCAAGCCCACGTCAGCCGCGATGAGATCTTCGGCCCGGTACTGGTCATCACTCGTTTTAGCAGTGAAGCCGAAGCTCTGGCGCTGGCCAACGACAGCGACTACGGTCTGGGCGCCGCGGTCTGGACCCGCGATTTGTCGCGCGCGCACCGCATGAGTCGCCGCCTGAAGGCCGGTTCGGTCTTCGTGAATAACTACAACGACGGTGATATGACCGTGCCATTCGGCGGCTATAAACAAAGCGGTAACGGACGCGATAAATCCCTGCATGCGCTGGAAAAATTTAGCGAATTAAAAACCATCTGGATCTCCCTGGAGTCTTAATCATGACTGAACATACCAGCAGTTATTACGCCGCAAGCGCCAATCAATACGAACCGTTCCCGACCCTTAGCGAATCGGTAAGCTGTGATGTTTGCGTCGTGGGCGGTGGTTATACCGGACTCTCCTCCGCCCTGCATTTATCAGAGATGGGTTACGACGTGGTGCTACTGGAATCCGCACGAATTGGCTTCGGAGCCAGCGGGCGCAACGGTGGTCAGTTGGTGAACTCCTACAGTCGCGATATCGACGTCATTGAACGCACCTACGGCCCGGACGCCGCTAAAATGCTTGGCAGTATGATGTTTGAAGGCGGCAATATCATTCGCGAACGTATCAAACGTTATCAGATCGACTGCGACTATCGTCCTGGCGGGCTGTTTGTGGCCCTGAACCACAAACAGATGGAAACGCTGGAGGAGCAGAAATCGAACTGGGAACGCTACGGCAATACGCAGCTTGAACTGTTGGATAGCAGCGAAATTCGCCGCGAAGTCAGCAGCGATCGTTATGTCGGCGCGCTACTAGACCACAGCGGTGGTCATATTCATCCGCTAAACCTGGCGATTGGCGAGGCTAACGCCATTCGTCTGAACGGCGGGCGTGTGTTCGAACAATCGCCTGTGACGCGTATTCAGCACACCACCCCGGCGGTGGTCAGCACCGAAAAAGGTCAGGTTACGGCACGTTTTGTGATTGTCGCGGGCAACGCCTACCTCGGCGACAAACTGGAACCTGCGCTGGCAAAAAGCAGCATGCCGTGCGGCACGCAGGTGTTAACCACCGAACCGCTGTCGGCGGAGATGGCGCGCTCGCTGATCCCGAAAAACTACTGTGTGGAAGATTGTAACTACCTGCTGGATTACTACCGTCTGACCGGCGATAACCGCCTGCTGTACGGCGGCGGTGTAGTCTACGGCGCTCGCGATCCGGACGATATTGAGCGTCTGGTGATGCCGAAACTGCTGAAGACCTTCCCGCAATTGCAGGGGGTAAAAATTGATTACCGCTGGACCGGTAATTTCCTGTTAACGCTGTCGCGCATGCCGCAGTTCGGCCGTCTTGATACCAACATTTACTATATGCAGGGCTACAGCGGCCACGGCGTGACTTGTACCCACCTGGCAGGACGGCTGATTTCGGAACTGCTGCGCGGGGATGCCGAGCGTTTTGACGCGTTCGCCAAACTGCCGCATTACCCGTTCCCGGGAGGCCGCAGCCTGCGCATTCCGTTTACCGCCATGGGCGCGGCCTATTACAGCTTACGCGATCGCCTTGGGGTTTAAGTTCTTCCGCGATAAACCCGACGCACAGGGCGGTCCCCCCTGTGCGTTTTTTTATTGCCGAAAAGCGAAAAACAGATAACAGGCACGAAAATATCGCAATAGGACATAACCACACACTTTGCATTGTTTCTCCCCGCTAATCGGATAGGCTTTTTTAGATTATCGCTGGCGGCGTGCGCCAGAACTCAACGGGGGAAGAAACGCGTGTTATGAATACGAATAACGAGGAGACCTTTTATCAGGCGATGCGCCGCAAGGGCGTGAGCAGACGCAGTTTTCTTAAATATTGTAGCCTCGCGGCAACATCGCTAGGGTTGGGAGCCGGAATGACGCCCAGAATCGCCTGGGCGCTGGAAAACAAACCCCGGATCCCGGTCGTCTGGATCCACGGTCTGGAATGCACCTGCTGTACCGAATCATTTATCCGCTCCTCTCACCCACTCGCCAAAGACGTCATCCTCTCTCTGATTTCCCTTGATTACGACGACACACTGATGGCCGCCGCCGGAACACAGGCCGAAGAGGTCTTTGAAGACATTCTAAGCCGCTACCACGGCCGATACATTCTGGCCGTCGAAGGTAATCCTCCGCTGGGAGAACAAGGGATGTTCTGCATTAGTGGCGGGCGACCGTTTATTGAAAAGCTTAAAAGAGCCGCCGCCGGTGCCAGCGCGATTATCGCCTGGGGCACCTGCGCCTCCTGGGGCTGCGTGCAGGCTGCCCGGCCTAACCCAACTCAGGCAACACCGATCGATAAAGTGATTACCGATAAGCCTATCGTGAAAGTGCCCGGTTGCCCGCCGATTCCAGACGTCATGAGCGCCATCATTACCTACATGGTGACCTTTGGAAGGCTGCCGGAACTCGATCGTCTGGGGCGTCCGCTGATGTTTTATGGTCAGCGTATTCATGACAAATGCTACCGCCGCGCCCACTTTGACGCCGGGGAGTTCGTTGAAAGTTGGGACGATGACGCTGCCCGCAAAGGCTATTGCCTATACAAAATGGGCTGCAAGGGGCCAACCACCTATAACGCCTGTTCCACCACCCGCTGGAATGGTGGCGTTTCCTTCCCCATCCAGTCCGGCCACGGTTGTCTGGGATGTTCGGAGAACGGCTTCTGGGATCGCGGTTCGTTCTACAGCCGCGTGGTCGATATTCCACAGATGGGAACGCATTCTACCGCTGACACCGTGGGCCTCACCGCGCTCGGCGTAGTGGCGGCTGGCGTCGGCGTCCACGCAGTCGCCAGCGCCGTCAATCAACATAACCGCCACAAACAGCAGTTAACAGAAGCCGAACAACCGCAGCCGGACAAAGAGGATAACCAGGCATGAGCAACTCGTATCAAACCCAGGGATATACGTTAAACAATGCGGGTCGCCGCCTGGTTGTGGACCCCATAACCCGCATTGAAGGCCATATGCGTTGTGAAGTGAACATTGATGAACAGAACATCATCACCAACGCGGTTTCCTGCGGCACTATGTTCCGCGGACTGGAGATCATTCTGCAGGGGCGCGACCCTCGCGATGCCTGGGCATTTGTCGAACGTATTTGCGGAGTATGCACCGGCGTACATGCCCTGGCATCGGTGTATGCCATTGAAGATGCCATTGGCATCAAGGTGCCCGACAACGCCAACATCATTCGCAATATTATGCTGGCGACGCTGTGGTGCCACGACCATCTGGTGCACTTTTACCAGTTAGCCGGAATGGATTGGATTGACGTGCTGAATGCCCTGAAAGCAGATCCGCGCGCCACATCACAGCTGGCGCAAAGCCTTTCTGCCTGGCCGAAGTCCTCCCCTGGCTACTTTTTTGACGTCCAAAATCGCCTGAAGAAATTTGTCGACGGCGGTCAATTGGGGATTTTCCGCAACGGTTATTGGGGTCATCCGCAGTACAAACTGTCGCCTGAGGCTAACCTGATGGGCTTTGCCCATTATCTGGAAGCTCTCGATTTTCAGCGTGAGATCATCAAAATCCATACGGTGTTTGGCGGTAAGAACCCGCATCCTAACTGGATTGTCGGCGGTATGCCGTGCGCGATTAATATCGATCAGCGCGGCGCGGTTGGCGCAGTCGATATGGAACGCCTGAACCTGGTGCAGTCGATCATCACCCGCACCGCTGATTTCATCAACAACGTCATGGTGCCTGACGCGCTGGCTATCGGCCAGTTCAATAAGTCCTGGAGCCAGATTGGCACCGGGCTTTCTGATAAGTGCGTCCTGAGCTACGGCGCGTTCCCGGATATCGCCAATGACTTCAGCGCGAAGAGCCTGTTGATGCCAGGCGGCGCGGTGATTAACGGTGATTTTAAAAACGTGCTGCCAGTGGATCTAGCCGATCAGCAACAAATTCAGGAGTTTGTCGATCATGCCTGGTACCGTTATCCGGACGATCAATTAGGTCGTCACCCGTTCGAAGGGATTACTGAACCCTGGTATAACCCGGGCGATGTCAAAGGCAGCGATATTGATATCAAACAGCTCAACGAACAGGAACGCTATTCGTGGATTAAAGCCCCGCGCTGGCGCGGACACGCCATGGAAGTTGGACCACTGGCGCGCACGCTGATTGCCTATCACAAAGGGGATGCCGCCACGATTGAATCCGTCGATCGCATGATGTCTGCCCTCAAGCTGCCGCTTTCGGGTATGCAGTCGACGCTGGGGCGTATTCTGTGCCGCGCGCACGAAGCCCAGTGGGCCGTGAGCAAACTGCAATATTTCTTCGACAAGCTAATGACCAACCTGAAAAACGGCAATCTGGCGACCGCAAACACCGAAAAATGGGAGCCTGAAAGCTGGCCGCAGCAGTGCCGCGGGATCGGTTTTACCGAAGCACCGCGCGGCGCGTTAGGTCACTGGGCATCGATTCGCGACGGGAAAATCGATCTCTATCAGTGTGTGGTGCCGACCACCTGGAATGCCAGTCCGCGCGATCCGAAGGGACAAATTGGCGCTTACGAGGCGGCGCTGATGGGCACCCAAATGGCGATACCGGATCAACCGCTGGAGATCCTGCGCACCTTGCACAGCTTCGATCCCTGCCTGGCATGTTCAACCCACGTACTCGGCGACGACGGCAGCGAACTTATCGCCGTCCAGGTTCGCTAAGCGTTAAGGAACGGAACGATGACTGGAAAAACATCCCCACGCGTCGGGGAGGCGCGTGATACCGCTATCAGCCACTATGTGTTTGAAGCGCCTGTGCGCTTGTGGCACTGGCTGACGGTCGGCTGCATGTTGGTGTTGATGGTGACCGGATACTTCATTGGCCGACCGCTGCCGTCGGTCAGCGGTGAGGCCACTTATCTGTTCTATATGGGCGACATCCGGTTGGTGCATTTCTCCGCCGCCATGGTGTTCACGGTGATCCTGCTGATGCGCATTTACTGGGCCTTCGTCGGTAACCGCTATTCACGAGAACTTTTTATCGTGCCGGTCTGGCGGCGCAGCTGGTGGCGAGGCGCGTTTTCGGTCGTGCGCTGGTATCTGTTTCTGGAAAAAAAACCGGGAGATGATATCGGTCATAACCCCATCGCGCAGGCGGCGATGTGCGGTTATTTCCTGCTCTCCGTTTTTATGATCCTCACCGGTTTTGCCTTATACAGCGAACATAGCCAGTACGCCATTTTTACCCCTTTCCGCTATGTGACGGAGTTTTTCTACTGGACCGGTGGGAACTCTCTCGATATCCACAGCTGGCATCGGTTGGGGATGTGGTTCATCGCCGCCTTCATCGTAGGCCATGTGTATATGGCGATTCGTGAGGACATCATGTCTGACGATACCGTCATCTCCACCATGGTCAATGGCTACCGCAGCCACAAATTTCCCAAAGGTCAGCACGACAAGGAGGCGTCATGAGCGAACCACACGTCATCGTGATGGGTTTAGGCAACCTGCTGTGGGCAGACGAAGGCTTTGGTATTCGCGTCGCCGAACGCCTGTACTCCCATTATCACTGGCCGGAATACGTTGAGATCGTCGACGGCGGCACGCAGGGGCTGAATCTGCTGGGCTACGTTGAGCAGGCCAGTCATCTGCTGCTGCTGGACGCCATCGACTACGGTCTCGCGCCGGGCACCCTGCAAACCTACGCCGGTGAAAAAGTCCCCAGTTACCTCAGCGCCAAAAAAATGAGTCTGCATCAGAACAGTTTCTCCGAAGTGCTGGCGCTGGCGGACATTCGCGGCCATCTGCCCCCGCACATCGCCCTTGTAGGACTTCAACCGGTACAGCTGGACGACTATGGCGGCAGCCTGACCGACATCGCGCGTGCTCAGCTTCCGGCGGCGGAGCAGGCTGCACTTACGCAACTGGCTGCGTGGGGGATTGTGCCACAGACCAACGATGAAACGCGTTGCCTGAACTATGAATGCCTGTCGATGGAAAACTATGAAGGCGTGCATATTCGCCAGTATCGCGTAACGCTGGAGAGATAAGCAACATGTTGAATGACAATCCTTTTCCTGCTCTATGGCAACGTATGCTGGCCAGGGGCTGGCAGCCGCTAACCGCGCCCGAACTGGATGACTGGATAACCCACGTTCGCGACGGTGTGGTGTTACTCAGTAGCGATCCCCGCCGTACACCGGAAGTCAGCGATAATCCAGTGATGATTGCCGAGTTGCTCCGCGAGTTTCCCCAGTTTGACTGGCACATCGCCATGGCGGATCTCGAGCATAGCGAGGCGATTGGCGATCGTTTTGGCGTATTCCGCTTCCCGGCTACCCTGGTATTTACCCAAGGTGAGCTGCGCGGCATTCTCAGCGGCATCCACCCGTGGGCCGATCTGCTCAACCTGATGCGCCCCTTAGTTGAACCACGCACGCCGCCGGAGTCTGAACGATGAGCGACACTTTTTTTCATCTGCTGGGGCCGGGAACGCAGCCGGACGATGACAGCTTCAGCATGAATCCTTTGCCCCTCATTTGCCAGGTCAACAGCGACCCCAGCATGGCATCACTGGAAAACTGTCCGCACAGTCCGGCGGTGATGGCATTGTTAGCCGATGTGCGCCAGCAGCTCAGGAGGCGCATACCCGCCAAACAGGACGTGCTGGGATGGGATTTATCCGCGCTCAACGCAGACGATCTCACGTTTTTGAATACGCTGCTCGGCGAAGGCGAAGTTTCAGTGCGCATCCAGCATGCTGACGGCAGAGCGTGCGAGATCCAGGAGTCGATTTTCTGCGGCATCTGGCGGGTGCGTTGTCAGAATGACAAGGGACAGTGGGAGGAGCATCTGGAAGCAGGCAGCGCGCCGCGTGCACTGTGGCTGGCGGCAACGTTCAGTACACTGCCGGACGACAGCCTGTTGCCCCCGCCGGTGGACGGGCTAATGAATGGCCTGACGCTGGCTCAGGAACTGCTGGCGCACGTGCGCGATCCGGTCTTGCAACCCCATAGCATTAACCTCACCCAACTGCCGATTAGCGATGCGGATCGCCTGTTTCTTGCTCGGTTATGTGGCGAAGGACACATCCAGATCCGCACTATCGGCTACGGCGAGAGCCAAATCGACGCCACGGCGCTGCGCCATGTCTGGCATGTGCGCTGTCTGGATACCCTGAAAGGGCTTCTGCTCGAAAGTTATGAGATCTGTCCATTACCGGAACTGGTGCAGGCTGCGCCAGAAGATCTTCGCGACTCGCTCCAGCGTCTGGATGAAGTCTGCGGCTGGCTGGCATCCGGTCCACCGGCCTGACCCTCTCTCCCGGCCCGCATGCTTTTATGCTGCGGGTCTGGCGTTTTCTTCCTTATCTATTCACTCTCTAATGCCTGATGGAGTTCGCATGTGGGACGTCATTGACTTATCGCGTTGGCAGTTTGCGCTGACCGCGCTGTACCATTTTCTGTTTGTTCCCCTGACGCTGGGGCTAATTTTTATGCTGGCCATCATGGAAACCATTTATGTGGTGACGGGCAAAACAGTCTACCGCGACATGACGCGTTTCTGGGGCAAGTTATTCGGGATTAACTTTGCGCTCGGCGTGGCAACCGGCCTGACCATGGAGTTTCAGTTCGGTACTAACTGGTCGCTCTATTCTAACTATGTGGGCGATATTTTTGGCGCGCCTCTGGCAATGGAAGCCCTGCTGGCCTTCTTCCTCGAATCCACGTTTGTTGGTCTGTTCTTCTTCGGCTGGCAGCGCTTAACCAAATACCAACACCTGATGGTCACCTGGCTGGTCGCGTTTGGTTCCAATATCTCGGCCCTGTGGATCCTCAACGCCAACGGCTGGATGCAATATCCAACCGGCGCTCACTTTAATATTGATACCCTGCGTATGGAGATGAGCAGCTTTAGCGAGCTGGTCTTTAACCCCATCAGCCAGGTGAAATTTGTGCATACCGTGATGTCCGGTTATGTCACCGGCGCCATGTTTGTGATGTCCATCAGCGCCTGGTATTTGCTGCGCGGTCGCAATCGCGAGTTCGCCCGGCGTTCCTTCGCGGTGGGTTCCGTTTTTGGCACGCTGGCTATCCTCGGCACTCTACAACTGGGTGATAGCTCAGCCTATGAGGTTGCCCAACGCCAGCCGGTAAAACTGGCGGCAATGGAAGGCGAATGGCAAACCGAACCGGCACCCGCACCCTTTCATGTCATCGCCTGGCCGCAGCAGGAGCAAGAACGTAACGCCTTTGCTGTGAAGATACCGGCTCTGCTGGGCATCCTGGCCACGCACTCTTTAGACACGCCGGTTCCGGGGCTGAAAAATCTGATGGAGGATGCTCTTCCCCGCCTGCAACGAGGTCGGGAAGCGTGGCTGCTGATGCAGGAAATCGCCAAAGGTAACCGCACGCCTCAGGTGCTGAACGCTTTTCACGCTGTGGAGAAAGATCTGGGTTACGGCATCCTGCTGGCGAACTACGCGCCTGATATGAACCATGTCACTCCGGAGCAATATCAGGCCGCGCAACGCGGTGCAATCCCGCAAGTAGCACCGGTATTCTGGAGTTTTCGCATCATGATTGCATGCGGTTCACTTCTGCTGCTGGTGATGGCGATTGCTCTGATACAGACCTTACGCTGGCGTATCGACCAGCATCGCTGGGTACTGCACATGACACTGTGGAGCTTGCCGCTACCGTGGATTGCCATTGAAGCGGGCTGGTTTATGACGGAGTTTGGCCGCCAGCCGTGGGCGATTCAGGATATTTTGCCGACCTGGTACGCCCACTCCGCGTTAAGCGCAGGCCAACTGGCCTTCTCCATGGGGCTAATTCTCACGCTTTACACCTTGTTTTTAATTGCCGAAGTCTACCTGATGCAGAAATACGCGCGCCTTGGCCCGGATGCAATGCATAACCAACAACCAGCGCAACAACAGGGATAAAGGAGATAATCATGTTGGATTATGAAACGTTGCGGCTCATCTGGTGGCTGCTGATTGGCATCATCCTAGTGGCATTTATGGTCACCGACGGGTTTGATATGGGGGTTGGCTGCCTGTTGCCGCTGATCGCGCGTAACGATGATGAGCGTCGGGTACTAATCAATAGCGTCGGAGCGCACTGGGAAGGTAACCAGGTGTGGCTCATTCTGGCGGGCGGTGCATTATTCGCGGCCTGGCCGCGGGTCTATGCCGCGGCATTTTCAGGGTTTTATGTGGCGATGATTCTGGTGCTGTGCGCCCTTTTCTTTCGCCCGTTGGCCTTTGATTATCGTGGAAAAATAGCCAATGCACGCTGGCGCGCCATGTGGGACACCGGGTTGGTGATTGGCAGTCTGGTCCCTCCAGTTATCTTCGGCGTCGCGTTCGGCAACCTTTTTTTGGGCGTGCCTTTTATCTTCACTCCACAGCTTCATGTGCAATACCTGGGCACCTTCTGGCAGTTACTCTCACCCTTTGCCCTGCTGTGCGGCGCATTAAGCCTGATGCTGGTTATTCTGCAAGGGGGCGTGTGGCTCCAGTTGAAGACCGACGGCATTCTTCACCAACGTGCGCTGTCTGCTACCCGCCGCAGCGCGATGCTGGTCGTGCTCTGCTTTCTGTTAGCCGGTTACTGGCTATGGACGGGGATCGATGGCTATGTGTTGCTAAGCCAGGATCCTAATGGTCCTTCCAACCCGCTATTAAAAGCAGTAACTACCTCGCCGGGCGCGTGGATGGCGCACTTTTATCAGTCACCACTGCTGTTAATTATTCCGCTGCTTGGCATGATTTTCCCGATGCTCGCGATCTATGCCTGCGGACAACGTCGGGCCGTATGGGGATTTTTGTTTGCTTCACTGGGCCAGGCCTGCGTGATCTTCACCGCTGGAATCACCCTGTTTCCGTTTGTGATGCCTTCAAGCGCGTATCCGCTCTCCAGCCTGACGGTGTGGGACAGCACCTCCAGCCAGATGACACTCAGTATCATGCTGGTTATTGTGCTGATTTTTCTACCGATCGTTCTGCTTTATACCGTGTGGAGTTATTACAAAATGCTCGGGCGCATCAATGTAGAAACGATCCGCCGCCACAACCACGAACTTTATTAAGGAGGACTGTACGATGTGGTATCTGTTTTGGTTTGTCGGCATTCTGCTGATGTGCGGACTCTCCACGCTGGCGCTGGTCTGGCTTGAGTCGCGGCAGAGATAATTCTACACGGGCGCTACGCTTTCTGGCTCCCCGGTTTATTCGGGGAGCTTTTTTATCCCCTTTCCATCAGCTCGCCAAGACGCCTAATCTGCCGTCCTTGATTATCGAAATTACGCTCATCGAGCCACATATCGTAGGCCGGTCGAAGTGACGGATACTCACCGTCAATGATTGAGTACCATGCGGTATCTCGATTACGCCCCCGCGTGACGACAGCCTGACGAAATATGCCTTCAAAACTGAAGCCAAAGCGCTCCGCCGCCCCACGGGAAGGAGCATTGAGAGCATCGCATTTCCATTCAAAACGGCGATAGCCCAGATCCTCAAAAACGTACTTTAAAAGCAATGAGATGACTTCTGTTGAGATTCGCGAACGTTTCATGCGTACGGAGTAGGAAACATGGCCAACTTCGATCACGCCATTTGAGGGATCAATCCGCATCAGTGCAAACGTACCAACAGGTTTCATACTGGTTAAATCGATCACAGCAAAATGCATCGGATCGGTCTGTTCTTCCATCTTTTTTACATAATCCAGGAAGGTATCGAAGGTCTCAAAAGGCCCGACCGCGAGATATGTCCAGTCACGACAATCGCTTGCTTCGCTGTACGCTTCATACAACTCTTTTGCATGGCGTTCGGCGTTAATACGTTCAAGCTTACAATAGCGACCTGTAATTTGCTGAGCCTGTGGAAAGGGAGCGCCTTTCCAGTCAGACAAAGTCATACCAACGGGTTGATGAAATTGATTAAAGATGCCCGACATATCCATACCTCTTACAAAACAGGGCTAAACCAGCGCAGAGTATGATCAAACTGGACAGTCCAAAAGAACCACAATGCGTGTTTTTAACAGATCCACACTATTTAATTGTACAAAAAACAGGCACAACATTTTTACACGTAGCAAAAGAAACGTATTTACTGCATTAATGCTAAGAGCTGAATAAATTATAAGTTAAATAACCTGAGCCAGACGGCGAATCCCATCAACAATTGCCTCTACCGGATGATTTGCAAAACCAATCAAAATCCCCTGTCGTGAGACATCGCTCTGGTAATAACGACTTAGTGATAGTATTCCCATCCCTAGTAATCTGGCTTTCTCTTCAACTTCACTCCCAGTCATCCCATTTTGCAACCAACATACGATATGAACGCCTGAGTCTGAAGGTTGAATAATCATTTTATCAGCAAGATAGCATTGAATAGCATTGACCAACGCAGTTCTTCTTTCATAGCATGCTTTGCGAATTCGACGCACATGACTGGCATAGTGCCCCTCCTCAATAAAATTTGCCATCACTGCTTGTTCAAGATAACTGGTACCGAGATCGGAATAATATTTGGTCACCATAATCTGTTCTTGTAAATCCGGCGGAACAACTAAAAAACCTAAACGGAATTCCGGGTACATCATTTTAGAAAATGTTCCGGCATAGATTACGCGTTGATTCTGATCTAATCCTTGCAGAGCTTGTAAAGAACGGTCGGCATAACGGAACTCACTATTATAATCATCTTCAAATATCCATGCCTGATTCGACTTCGCCCATTCCAGCAACTCAAAACGCCGGGATAAACTCAACGTTCCACTTAATGGATATTGATCCGACGGGACGACATAGGCCAGCTTAGCGTCAGGAAAATGATCAATACCATAGCGGACGTTCATTCCTTCGCTATCTACCGGTACCGGCCTCACCATAGCACCAACAGACATGAAGGTTCCGCGGGCGCCTTTGTAACCCGGGTCGTCCAGCCAAACTTCATTTCCTGCCGACAGCAATGCTCGTGCAGTAATGTTCAATGCCTGCTGAATACCATTTACGATGATTATTTGATCTTCGTTACAGTTCACTCCACGCGTTGTTTTAATGTAGCGGCAAACCGCTTTTCTCAAAGGAAGGTACCCGCAAGGATGAGTGTGAGCTCCCAGTTGATGCCGGGATTGTCTCCAGACTCGTTGCAGTAGCTTTCCCCATAACCCATGCGGGAAGAGATCCGTACACCCGACACCAACCGCAAATAGACGGTTCATGCCGCGCCCTTCATACTCATTTGACCATAAATCGCGAGCAGGATTATTTCGGCTGTGAACCTGCTCATCAGGCGATACGACGTCCACCAACGCCATCTCTGGATAGCTATTGCTGATACTCCGATCCGGAATATGATGTGAGACATACGTTCCAGACCCTTTACGAGTCAGGATATACCCTTCATCTAATAGCCGGTCATAACCGGCGATCGCTGAGTTTCGTGAAATTGACATCATTTCGGACAACGCCCTGGTTGACGGCATTTTTGTTCCTGGCGGCAATCGCCCTTCGAGGATGTGATCGCGGAGGATGTGGTAAACCTGCTCCTTAACCGCACCTTTTCCTAAAACAAATCCTTGAAATAAAGGCGCATTGTTTTTCTTCATTGTATTAACCTTTATACTAAAGTGGATCCTATCAATATATCGAAAGTGTCTCTTTACGAGAGTTTATAAAATTCTTAGTATCATCATACTAACACATTACTCGTATAAAATATCAGGATATATATGATTAACATGAATGCCGTTACTATTGAAAGTGCAGAACAAAAAGACTACGCCAGCTGGCTTCCTTTATGGATAAACTATCAAACATTTTACCGCACTATAATTTCAGATGAAGTAACAAAATTAACGTGGGAGCGTTTCTTTACCCCGAGCGAACCTGTTTATTGTGCTGTTGCAAAATATGATGGGAAAATAGTGGGGCTGGTTCATTATCTCTTTCACCGCTCAACCTGGGCAGAATCAAACTATTGCTATCTCGAAGATTTATTTGTTAGCGAAGATGTACGCGGCCAACACATCGGTAAACAACTTATCGAATATGTCCAACAACAAGCCAAAAAACATCACGCGTCAAGATTATACTGGCATACGCATGAAACCAATCTCCGTGGGCAACGTCTGTATGACTGGGTGGCCAAAAAGAGCGGGATGATCGAATATCGTATGTAAGTATAATAATACTCAGGATAGTATTGAATAATTAAATACTAAAAATAAGCCTCTGAGTAGATATACTCAGAGGATGTATCGGTGACAAATCCTCCCAACCTGAATAAGATAAGGAAAAAAACCAGCGATAAGCAAATTCTTAAGTATTAAAAAGGTAAAGAGCCAGCATGGCAACGATAAAAGATGTTGCAGAGTCAGCGGGAGTGTCCACCGCAACAGTTTCACGTGTTATTAATCAAACCGCATGGGTTGAACCCGTGACGCGTGAGCGTGTTGAAAAAGCCATGCGCGAACTGAACTATCATCGCAATGCTGCCGCTATTGCATTAGCGAAACGCAGCGGTGACATGCTCGGGTTATTGACCGGCAATCTTGCCGATCCCTTTTTTGCCAGGCTTGCACGAGGCGTGGAAGAAGTATCACGCCAGCAGCAGTTTCGGCTGATGGTATGCAGCGGCGGTCACGATGAAGGAATGGAGAAATCAGGACTCGATTTCCTGATAAACCAGGGCTGCGAAGCTATTGTGGTCCATGCCAGTAGACTGTCTGAAAAGGAACTGTTGCGATATGCCGCTCATTTTCCTGCCATGGTGGTCGTAAATCGCTATATTGCCGGGATGGCCAATCGCTGCGTGTGGCTGGAAAATAGTCAAGCAGCTAAAACAGCCACGCTACATCTCCTGGAGCAAGGACACCGTTGTATTGCCTGCGTGACAAGTGACTTACCGATTATCGATCGCCGTGAGCGGCTGGAAGGTTATCGCCAGGCGCTGGCTGAATATGGTATTACGCCAGATAAAAATTGGGTGATTAGCGTACCCTTTAATGAAGAAGGTGGCGAACGCGCTGCACATCAGCTGCTTAATTGCGGCATTCCTTTCACCGCAGCGGTGACATTTAATGATGTGATGGCCGCCGGGATTATGCGCATCCTCCATCAGCAGGGAATTACACTTCCGCAACAGCTTTCGATCGTTGGATTTGATGATGTGGTGATGGCCCGCTATCTCTACCCTGCACTCACAACAATGCATTATCCCGTTGAGCGCATGGCTCGCTGCGCTTCGCAGCTGGCGATACAGCTTTTTAAGGGCGCAACTCAGCGTCCCAGCGTGAATAGTTTCACTGCAGAGCTGGTGATCCGCGATTCTGTTCTTCCCCCCTCTCTCTGAAATCAATGCGTAAATCGTCAAGCCCCTGAGTTGTGATCAACTTCAAATTTAGCGCCCTCATGTAATCGCTTACATGAGGGCCAATGAACGATCACAGTCAGACAAAAGAGTGTTCTCTACTCTTGAGCGACCTTACAGACTGGAGATTCATGAATGAATGCCTCTCAAAATCAGAAAAAAGCACTCTCATTTGGACTGGCAGTGATCCCTATTTTAGCCATGCTACTGCTGTTAATTATTGGCTACGGCATCATGGGGCTACGTATTGAGCCTTTATTGCTTTGTTCTGCTGCAGTCGCCGCTGGCATGGCCTGGTGGCAAGGGTATTGCTGGGAAGACATCATTAATTCGGTGGTGGATAAACTCGCCAAAGCAATGCCGGTTATCATGATTCTTATCTGTGTTGGCGGCCTGATTGGTACATGGATGTTCAGCGGCACCATCCCTTACATGGTGTACTGGGGACTTAAACTCATCAGCCCCGAATACATTCTCATCGCCGCGTTCTTTTTGACCAGCGTCGTATCGGTGTGTACCGGAACCTCCTGGGGTTCCGCCGGAACGGTTGGCGTAGCGCTGATGGGGGTTGCCGCCGGACTGGATGTCTCATTGGCAGCAGCGGCAGGTGCCGTTGTTTCTGGCGCTTACTTCGGTGACAAGATATCGCCGCTGTCAGACTCCACCAACTTTGCGGCCATTGTCGCAGATACCACCCTTTTCGAGCATATCCAGCACTTATTGTGGACCACTATTCCCAGCTTTCTGCTTGCCGCCGTGGTTTATCTTATTGCGGGCCACAGCAATATGCTCGGCGAGGTCGCCACACCGCAACGGGTTACAGATATTGTCAACGCTCTGGAGTCGCTATACCACTTCAATATCATTCTGATTTTGCCGCCGGTTATTGTGTTGTGGGGCGCGATTCGTAAAAAGCCGGTCATTCCTTTAATGCTGAGCGCATGCGTATTAGCCCTGATTCTGGGCGTTGTCATGCAAGGACTCAGCATCAAGCAGGGGCTGGATGCCTTTATAGATGGGTTCAACATTACTATGTTCCCGCAAGGGAGTGAGGGCATTATTGCTGATGTTCCGCGCCTGCTGAACCGTGGCGGAATGTTCTCAATGATGAGCACTATTCTTCTGGTATTTTGCGCATTTTCTTTTGCCGGTGCCTTAACGTTAACGGGCGCACTCAACATTATCATTAACCGCTTACTGACGGTCATTCACAGCGTCGGTCAGTTAATTGCGGCAACCATTGGTACCACCCTTCTTGTTACCGGAGCGACAAGCGACGGCAAGCTGGCTCTTCTGGTTCCAGCTGAATTATTTAAAGACGCATACCGCCGCATGGGACTGGATACCAAAAATCTGTCCCGCACAATTGAAGACGCTGGCACCGTCATTGAGCCGTTGTTGCCATGGACCGCCGCCGGAGTTTATATGGCCACAACATTAGGAGTGAGCACACTGGATTTATTGCCATGGGCGATTCAGTGCTATGCCGCAATCTTCTTCGCCTTGATTTACGGCTTCACGGGAATCGGTATTGCGAAGGCGCCATCAGTGACAGAAACAGAAAAAAATATTACGGCAACAGAATAGGGAGAGCATGTAATGGATTTTAATAAGATTATCGATCGCCACGATACAGCCTCGCTGAAATGGGACTTTATGGCGCGATATTTCGGCGAGGATACACATCAACTGTTGCCAATGTGGGTGTCTGATTTTGACTTCACTTGCCCGCCCGCTGTTCAGGAGGCTTTAACTCACCGCGTCGGGCACGGTATTTTTGGTTACAGCGAACGGCCACAAAGCTACTTTGATTCATTAATCTCATGGCTCTCAACCCGGCATCAGCTGGAAATCAAGCAAGAGTGGATCTGCAGTATTGAAGGTGTTGTTCCGGGATTATCGCTACTCGTACAAATGCTGAGCCAACCCGGTGAAGGCGTAGTCGTTCAGGGGCCTTATTATGGCTCATTCGCTAAAATTATCTCTTTGAACGGCAGACAGTTGCTGGAAAATCCGTTGTATGAGGACCCGGCTACCGGTTATCAAATGGATTTTGCTCACCTGGAAATGTTATTCCGGACTGAACGTCCACCGTTGATGATTTTATGTAATCCGCATAACCCAACCGGCCGTTGTTGGTCTGTACAGGAGCTGGAACAGCTACTTACGCTGTGCGAAACCTATGATGTGACGTTGCTGTCTGATGAAATATGGGCAGATTTATTGCTTCCTGGAGAACAATTTACTTCAGTTCTGCATCTGGGAGAACGCTGGCATTCGCGTGTAATTTCAGCCACTTCAGCCAGTAAAACGTTTGGTTTGTCGACATTGCGTATTGCTAATTTTCTGATACCGGCACCGGCATTGCGTGAACACTTTTTACGCCGTCTGGATGCACATGGGCTGGATGTATTCAATGCGCTATCCGTCGAAGCGAGTACGGCAGCATGGCAACATGGTGCACCATGGTTAGACGAGTTACTTAGCTATCTGGCTGAAAATCGACGCTGGTTTATTCAACAAATTGATGAACATCTCCCGTGGGCTCGGGTTGTTCCTTCCCAGGCAACTTATCTACTGTGGATAGATTGCAAAGCGCTTGGACTGGATGATGAGCAGCTCAAATGGGTAATGCTTGATGTTGCCGGTATTGCGCCTTCAATGGGAAATAGCTTTGGTCTTGCTGGAAAAGGTTTTATCCGCCTGAACATGGGATGTCCACGCGCCTACCTCGAAAAAGCGGTAGAGGGGTTGAAGCGTATTGCATTTACATCTTGCTAAATCTGCTCAGTAAACGAATCGGCCCTGGCGCAGGGCCGCTCGATATTATCAGCCATTTTAATGAAAAACCAAGTGATATAGTACCAGTTAGCCACCAACAGACAGGGGCGTCTAAGCGCGTTTTTGCTATTACAAGCTAAAACGAGGATTCAGGCACTATTATTTTCATTCACTATCTTCTTGTTTCATTTTCATTAAAAAATGCAACACATTAGGATTATTATCCACAATATTTGTGAATTTCCCCAATAACCTTGAAGCATCTTTTTTTCGATTATGATTAACATACCAGGTATGGCATACACCGTATAACAATGCGCTTTTTAACTCAATGAATTCATCATCCATGCCAGGATGTTGATAAAGAAAATTATCCGTATAATCTTCTATTTCTTTAATTTCATGAATTTGTTTAACTGGTATATCAAGCAGTGAATTACTGGTTTTGATCATTTCTAACATTGAATAAAAAATCGTAGGCGATTGGTTTTGAAGAAAAACCTGATTTTTAAAGTCATCAATGATCTTTTCTTTTTCCTTAGTATCTTCGATAAAATATGTCAACTGCGCAAGGTGGCTCAATAAAGTCACATCATTTTCAGCGTCATTAGTTAGTTTCCATTTATCATAACTATTTTTGACATAAGCGCGTTGAAAACTCTCCTTATCTGGATAAGGATAATACGGATGAAAGCTGAGTGCCTGCACTAAAAACCCAGCAGCGACGTCATCAGATAGTTCTGCACTATAAACATCTACGAAAGAAGCTGTCAGACCAGCCATCAAAAAGTTGAGCTCATCGTCTATAAAAGGATATCTTCCTTTTAAATCAATGACCTCACTTCTTATCTTAACGACCAGGTTAGCCATACCAATAGCGTCCATTTCATCTTTTCGGGCACTTAGTGTACGGGCATTTATATCAATGAAGAGGATCTTAGCTATTATCTCTCGCTTTTGAGCATCAGTTAACTGTGATTGCGAAATAATTTTATCAAAAATCTGATTAAACCATCTACTCTCTAAATTAATGCTATGCGCATTGGGTGATAACAACTTCCCGTTCAAACTATAGTGGATTTTCTCTATTTTATTATCACGTGTAAACCCTACCAACGTTACGACTGAGCGAGAATTCGCTTCAGCCAAATTAATTATTTGCTGTTTAGAACGATGAGTCAAAAACAATGTCGGAAATTGCCAGTTCTCAACCGCAAACGGGGGCACAAATTGGAATGAAGGATTCTCTTTAGATGTGGCCCTTTTCCACGTCTCCTCCATCTGGTGAGTGATGTCATAAGCATTTTCATCTGTATTACTACTGTTCCACCCCCCATCTTTTTCATTATAGAAGCCAGAAATGCTTATCTGTGCAAATTCAGGGTATGGTTGGTAGAAAATCGCACAACCCATTGCAAAAAACAACACAAGCAATGAGAAACAACTCGACTTGTTGGGATAACGTCTTTTTTTTCGATGATAAATTAATGTAGTTATTAGAATGACAACAGAACCACATATGAAAGGAATCTTCCATTCATTCAGAAAAAACAAAAAAGAGGAAAAATTAAAAAAAATCAGTGCTGGCAATCCCAAAAAGGTGAGAATATTTCCGGAAAAAGTAGCAATGTCCTGGAATTTCATGAGGGGCCTATCTTCTGGTAGATATTGAAGATAGATTAAAAAATACAGCGCAAGATGACAAGGATTTCTGCCAATAAGTTTATGTTAGTCGCTTGTTTTTTCTAGGTAAATGTTCTTATTCATGTAAAATCACCCCATCCCTAAGTAAAATTGTGGTTTTCATGTAATTCGGAGCTAAAATCTCCGCTCACAGAATGGCGAGGACCTGCGATTGCACGTCTTACAAAACTCCCACTTTGCATTGTTCAACTCATTGAAACAAATATATTGATCATCAGTTGCCTCCATTTTGTCACATCCGCAACGCGCAAAATGCACATTAGTGCTGAACAAAGCAAAACACTGCAATAGTAACTTGATGATTTTACGAGAAAAGGTGGTGCCGATAATAGGAGTCGAACCTACGACCTTCGCATTACGAATGCGCTGCTCTACCAACTGAGCTATATCGGCCCTGAAAAGGACATGTCCACGAATGTGAGCACGGGGTAGAAGGTTAAAACTAACCGGGCGACGCGTCAATGGCCTTGCGAATCAAACGCCTATTTTTGCATCATCCGGATTCAATTACGCACGAATCGTGTCGTCACAGGCATCCTGTACGCAGCAAGGGAACGCTATAACCAGCGGCGAACACGCTGCTCATAGTGTTTCCATTCCAGCCCGAAATGTTTTCGCAGTTGTTCCTCTTCAAAATCAATGTGCAATCTGGCAACCGCCAGCATAAACAGTGGTGCAACCAATATTCCAATCAGGCTACCGACGTAAAGAGCAAAAGCTAACTGGAGTCCACTCATTCCAAGATAGATTGGATTGCGGCTCCAGGCATAACATCCGCCAGTAACAAGCGTGGTCGATTTCTCTGCATGCAGTGGGTTTAGCGTCGTACGTTTCTTCCGCATCTGCCACGCGGTATGCAGTATCATCGCCAAACTGGCGCTAGCCAACAATGCACTTATTACGATAGTCGCCGCGCCAAATGTGAAACGCGGGATCGCCGTCAACGCATCCGCGATGAGGAATAATATTAAGATGAGTGGTGGTGGAAGCCAGACTCTTAATTTTGTCAGGAAATGACGCATGGCTATAGACTAACCTCGGAAGCGGTTTGATTAACGCTGATACCGCTATAAATACCCTGTAAAAGACACATAAACAAACAATGTTTCACTCAGAACAGGCTATCGTCTTCACCAGACAGGCAGGATCTGTAGTACTAACCTCGGCAAAAAAACCGGCATCAGAGGCATCCGCCCCTGATGTTCACGACAGGTTTACGCTGAAAAAGTTGAATCCGACGCTGATTCAAACAGCCCTACAGACTGCTTGTAAAAACGCATAAAATCATCAAACATCACTGGCGGTAAAAATTGATAACCCTGCAGGTAATCCACATTATTTTTCCGCAACCATTGCTGCTGATAGCCATATTCAACGCCTTCCGCCACCATGCGTAACCCCAGGAGTCCGGAAAGATGAATGATTGACTCGAGCATAGGGATATGTTGCTCAACTTCTTTAATAGCCTTGATGAACGTTTTATCAATTTTGATTACATCCAGGTCTAACTCATTGAGATAGCAGAGATTAGCGTATCCCGTGCCAAAATCATCTAAAGCAAACAGCACCCCTCTGTTTCGCAACGATCGTATCAACTCTTTGATAGCTGGAGTGATAGTTAGAGTCTGATTTTCGGTTATTTCAATCATTAATTTTATCGGTAGTCTTTGCGTTATCTCCATAAAGTTAAGGCATTCCCAATAAAAAACGGGATTACTTAAACCTGATGGACTGACATTAAAGGAGACGAATAGCGTTTTATTGATATCCTCGCTTACGTCAACCAGATTACGCGCGACGGTGGTCATTAAATAGCTCGTTAACTCATTCATTAAGCCACTTTTTTCAGCCAGAGGTATAAACTCACGCTGAGAAATCGCATAATTATGGCCCTGTGGCCACCGAGCCAAAACCTCAACACCACAGACGTCCCCATTGATATTTACGATGGGCTGAAAATAAGGAATGATTTCTTCATTCCTTATTGCCATACTCAGTCGGCCAGAATCTGAAACATCATATGCATCGCCATAAATTACATTCTCGCCAGAATGACTGTTTGTCGGGTAGCCTTCATGCAATAAATTATTCCTGGTTAAAAAAATGATAGTTTCATTAAAATGAGAAAATCCCAGACGAGCAGTTATCCGCTCCCGATATCGATAAACTGACTTAGTTGTTAGTGAGTTAGCAATACAAAAGTCGTGCAATTTTTCTTTTGTGAATGATGAATACAACATTTCCTCTTCAAATTCAGTCAAATGAAAATTAAAAATCGTCGAACCTTTAGTGACCTCCACAACCTCATTGGGTGCCATTAAATTGGCTCTTAGCTGAGAAATCAATTGATCAGATAATTCTCGTCCATTAATGAAAGCATACTCCTCGTATCCTCGATTAACAGAACGAGTTTCATTCATCCGAAGAACAATACAGTTGATGTTGATAAACTGCGTGCTATTTCTCTGAAACCATTTCCTGACCAGTAGCAATGGTAACCGGTTATCGATCACCAGCAAACAGGACGGGTATCGTGGAATAACTGACTGTGTACCAGAAATAAATGATCGCGCATCAACCAGTACCAGATTTGGCAGCCACGCTTTTATCCCTGAGAAAAGAAAAATATCATAACTGAGCAGAAAAACCTTTTTCGTATTCATAGTTACCACCAACTTAAATTTATGGCATAGCAGGTCCCTCGTTATATACACGAGAGAATATACAACACCTTCAGCCTCCAGTAATTATAAGGCGGTTCGTGAATTAACTTTATCCATAAGCCATATCACGTAATTTCAGAGTTTATAATCACAATTATCCATATGCGTATTCCCATTAAATGGTAAATCCATTTTAAATATCAAAAAAGGAAAATTCCTAATTTTCATCAGTACAAATCCTTTTACTCATTTTCACTACAAGGCAAAACAAAAAACCACGAATACAAGCAACGACAAAATATACAACCACAAAAATCAAAATACTAACACATTACCTTGATTTATGCTGCCCGACAAACCATGAGCGTACGTCGCAGATCTCTTATTGCATAGACATTTCCTGCGATACGGATGACCTTATAATAGAAAATATCCTGTTGAGACATAAGCAGTTCGGTAATGTCATCGGGAACATTGTCATTTTTATTTTTGACAATAGCCAAGCGACGAGTCTGCAGATATCCGTCACGGTCTTTGCCAATAAAATTCAGGACAACATTACGATCTACAGCATAGTGCTTACCCTGAATATTAAGGCTCCCTATCTGGGATACCCGCCCTTCGGTAGCGGAAGAAATACGAAAAACCAACAGAACTTCACCTTCAATTTTTACGCCCTGAGTTTGCGCCTCCAGATGCAGGTAATTCTTGGCAGAGCAGGTCAGCGTCTCAGGTTCTTGATGGCGATAAAAAAAGTATGCTGTTATCACCGCAAGAAAGATCGCCCCGCTAATAAAGATAATTTTCGCATTCACGGGCAGCCCCTCCTTTATCCAGCGTACAGATCCCCAAAAAATTCTCTTTAAGATCATTACCTGTCGATAAATTATTATCATCATAAAAAACAATTGTTTTCTTGCCATCATGACAAGTCGCATTTATTTTTCGCCACATATCAGAAGATAAAAACGCTTTCGTTTTATCAGCATTATTGTCATCGGCAGTATAAAGTTCACAATCACCTATTGCCCTGATATAGATAAAATTCGTGGCACCTGAATTAAGAGTTGGCAATATCAAAACAGAGCTCCCAAGAAAGGCAAACAATAAAATGAACAGAACAATATTTTTGCGTTTCGGTGTTGCGGGTGAGTTCACCGTTTCTGTTACCGAACGAACAGGTACATCTCCACTGAAAGATGACTGTTCATCATTGACCGAAGCATGGAACAAAAATCCCTGCCGGGGCAATGTTTCAATGGGATTATCGGCCCCCAACTCACTAAATGCTTTTCGCAATATACTGATACTTTTATTAAGGCTATGACCCGATGGGGCCATGCCATGCTTTTTCCATACTTCTTCAATGATAAACTCACGATGGAGTTGTTGATTTTTATGGGCAATGAATAGCTCAAGTAGTCTCGCTGTAGATGCCGAAAGGATTATTGTAGTATCGCGATGTTTCAGGCTTTTTCTGGTGGAATCGTACTCAACCTGATCATTAATTATACTTTTCATACTACCTGACTCTTGAATACCGTGACATGGAGTACAAATGACCAAAGTTTCATCTGTGCTGAGCTGAATACTGCATTGTATAAAGATAGTTACAGTATAGGTTCGATATCTAACCATGACATATCGGATCAGACTCAATGCTTACTATTGATTGAGTTTGAAGCACCCCTGACCTACTGGGATGTATTTCTGCAACGCTACGATAAACTTTCGGTTTTTTGTTTTGAGCTCACTACTACGCCAGGTTTCACCCGGCAACACATAACGCATGGTGGCTTCATCATCGGTTGAATTGCACCCTTGGTGTACGATGATTTTAAAAAAAGTATTCCCAGTGTTTTTCAGTGTTCCGTTAGCCTCATCAATGGTGTAGGCCAGATTTATGTTTCTCGGGCAAACAACCAATATGGTGTCCATAGCGATCACCGGGAGAGCCTGCCCGCCTTTCCCTTGATTACGTTCGGTAAACAGCGTGATCGGCATTTCACGAAACAGAATTCGGTAATAGCGTTCTTTATCATCCTGCGGCCCGCGGTAGAAAATCTTAAAAAACTCACTCGCCTGCGGAGCCAGTGAAAAATTCAGCGGAGTAAACAGAAGTTCGCCTTCAGCAATAGCACTTCTGTTTTCACCTCCCGGTCCCGGCTTATCAATTTTTACTGCGCCGATACTGTATAAATTCTGTTTCTGGCTATCGTTATAGATTCGTTTACTGATAAATGCTTTATCCGATGGCATCTCATAAATGGTCGACTCCAGGTAGACTGCCTGTGTAGAGAATGCTGTCAGACCGGAAAGTAGAATAAATACCCATCTAAGCGCCAGACGACGGCGGTTCATGGCGTCACTCCCACCCAATTCGCCGTGACTTTTATCTCTCCACTGGCGCTGACGACACCTTCCCAGTCAGCGCCGGAAACGGTTAACATCGAACGTGAATCATTCATTGGGAAAAGCAATTTCAAATCAGTAGCATAATAGCTTCCATCGTCATTGTTATTTGCGTCCCAGGGCGTCTGTTGCCACTGCGCATCTCTCATACTGACTGCCGCTTCACTGCAGCTATTTCGTTTTTGCACCACGCCCCCCGACTGACTGTTGTACTGCAGAAAAGCGGGAATGGGGACGGACAGCCCGCCTTGCGCAGACGTAAACAGACAGTAAGGGACACTGTTTATCGTCGTACTTTCCCCAATAACTTGCGCGGTAATACTGTCTGCTTGACGGGGACCTGAGACGGTTACGGTGTACTCCATTTCTATAGGAGCGGCATCGCCAATCGTGCCACTACCGCTCGCAGAAGCTGTGTTGTCCGAAGAGACGATACTGATCCCATACTCCTTCGGCACAATATTGAGCTGTAGCGAAGGGGTAAACTGGTAGTGTCCTGACTCTGGTGTTAAGCCATTATAAAAGCCGAAGGTAAAGGGCTGACTGTTAGTAATGCTGATCCCTGAATCGACAAGATTCTTCAAAAATGCTTTTGACAGAAAAATATAAATGTATTCTCCGGAGGTCGTAAAAACGTTGTAATAAGCAGTTGAAGTACCATAGTTATACCAGTTTGAACCATTCCCGGAGTATCTCACGGTGGCCGCTCCGGGCGTAAAACCAAGCATCGCCGTATCGACAAAAGCGCGAAACGTCAAGGAGGCGGTCAGATTGGCCGTTTGTTGCAGGTTATAACTCACCATTTTGCAAATCACACCGTCAGTACCGCCTACCACGCCAAGTTCGCAATAACCAGAGTCTTTGGTGATGCTCGGCGTACCGTCGCTGGCAACCCAAAGCTCCTGAAATGCGTTAGTCGAGACAAGTGACAGATGACCGCGTTTAGTTAACGTGTAATTGACGTAATTCCATGATCCTGTCGATTGGTCTTTGCACCGTTGCCCGGAAGAATAATCATAATTTACAGAAGTATAACAGCGGTTGAACACGTAGGTTTCGCTGCTACCGGTAGGCACATTGCGAAAGTACTCATAAGCAGTATCGGTCAGGGAAGCGAATCCGTAGGCGCCACCAATAACGCCTGCGACAGAGCCGACCTGCGCATGATAAAAACCGTTTTTGTCAGTGCCCAATCCGGCAATAAACCCGGTTGATGGGCATTGGGTGCCACTATAACAACGGATTCCCCGGAAAGGCCCGTTAATCGGGGAGTTATCAATCCACATGTCCTGATAATAATTTCCAGGCGCAGTCCAGCCGACAAAACCTAAATACCCGAGACTCACCTGAGAGGTACCGTATTTTATCCACGTGTTTGACCCGCTGAAACGCGGATCAAGTGCCGATGGGGTAATAAAGTATTCACTATCAATGGCATTTTCGATAAACAAATAGTTATTGCTAACTGAGCCGGAAGAGATTGCATTCAACGCCAAAGCAGGCACAGGTGAAAAACTCCCTACGGCACAGATTACAGTAGCTAATTTAATTAATACTTTCATTTTATTACCTCTGCGCCATCGTGGTTTGCGTTGCACATTTCACATCGCCAACCCACGCTGCGCCGCGTGCTTTTTCCAAATCAAGATCGGCTTCGCATATGCTGCCATTGGCTGAAATTAACGTGATGACCGGATACTTTTTATCGATATCGATAGCAAACTCACCCTTTTCATCCGTACGCGTTTTACCGATGTGGTTATGGATATCGGTATTTGCAGCCAATTGTCCATCGGGATAACGAATGCGCCCGAATACAGTGACCATGCTTTTCACTTCAGGATTGATAACACCCACGTTACCCGGATATAGCGTCAGCTCCTGTTTGCGTCCTGAAACAATATCGAAGCTGTCCTCAGAGTTTTTATCATTGAGGATTTCCAGCTTGTACTGAGCATAGGGCGGCAGTGCAATGAAATTTGATTTACCGCTGAGAAGATAATTGCGGTTATTAATCTTCGCAGCCAGTTTCCCTTCACCGGTCAAATCTGTTTTCACAATGATGCCGGACCGCTGCCGCTCTTTACTCAGGCCGAAATCTTTACCTGCCCACGCCAGAGAACCCTGGGAAGAGAAGTTCATATTGGTGGAGTTGTCAGCAGAACGCGTTACCGATACGGTGCCGGCGTTATATTTCGTGTCATAACTCAAATTGCCGTTTACCGAATAATTATTGTCGTAATACTGTTCGCCACTCAGACGCGTTGATGCCGACAATCCGACCGATTTAATCGGGCCCTCAGCATACTGCTTACGCGCGCTGAGATTACCCTGAGTACTGCCATAACGATCCCGGGAGACGCCCATGCTCAACCAGGTCGCCAACGGCAATGATAAATCCAGACTGACATAACGTTCCTGTCGCCCATCGTCATTCCGATTGTTGTAGTAATAACGCTGAATACCTGCACGCAACCCAACCGTGGCATACCTGCCTGAATAAAGGGTCGTGCTGTAGTCCAGATTACGATATTTATTTCCCGAGTAGCGATTCTCCGTCTGACTCACGGTGAGCGAGCCGCCATGAGGAATAAACTTTCCGAGGTTAAGAGTCCCGCCAATGGAATAATTATCACGCTCCTGTATAGGCAGACGATCGCCAATTTTACTGTCTTCACGAGATGCCCATAGGGAACCGTATCCCTCAGGGACATTAAGGTTGATGTTACTGATATTTCGCCATGACGAATCGTTCGCCACTAGCGTCTGATTGCCAATGCTTACGTATTCACTCACATTGAGCGTGACATCCGTTTCATTAACCGCATTGTTGTCAAAACCGTAGAGCGTGGATTTCAGGCCCAGCCCCGATAATATCGCCAGCGTCACCGATGCGGCCCCCCCGGCAATCCAGGTCTGCTCGTTGCCCAAATCTTGATAATGATTTCGCTTGTAACTCACACGGTCATAATCCAGTGAGCCACCAAACAGTTGCCACGAAAGCTGATCAATCCCGGCGGCTTGTTGGCGGGCAAAGATTTTATTAACCCTGCTAATACGACTATTAATTGTCCGGCCATTGACCACGATATCTACCGTGACGTCATAAACACCATACGGAAAGCGACTGGTATCAATTTCATAGCTGCCCATATTAAAGTTCTGCACGCTGAGCAAACGCCCATCACGGAAGACATGAACCTCGCCAGCGGCTGGCAAAAATACGGTAATCGGCGTGAGTGAAAGCGCGGTATTCTCAACAACCGTACTTCCTTTGTTTCCGTAGCTCACACCGTAAATTTTCCCACCATTCAACGCATTCAAACTAGCAATAGACTGCACGTTCCAGGTGTCGAGCATCCCGAGCGCCAGTCGATACCCGTCATAATCACGCTCATACATCGCACGATAGAGTTTACTGGTGCCGTTGCTGTCGCCGATGCCGTAAAACGAACCGTTAATATTGATATGGTGCTCACGCAGCGATGTTGTATTGTCCACCGTCAGATAGCTGCGGGTACTGCTGCCATTATGATAATCGTTGTAGTAGGTACCAAAGTTATAGTTCAGGACGTTAGAGAGAGACTCCACGCTGGAAGGTCCAAGCAGGCTACTGCGTGCGACAATCGCTTCAGTTAACGCATCTTTGCTGACTATCATCTCCAGGTGAAATGAAGAGACGTTGAGTTGCAGGCGTGCATTGTCCGATAGCTCGATATTGGTGTTATCGTGAAATTTCACATCACGAATTTTTTCTACCAACGCACGAGTTTTTCCAGATAACACGGCATTATTAGGCAATTCAGCAAGAGTCAGGGCTTTAACTGTAATATTGCCATCAACAAGCGAAATCATCGCATCGGCAATTTTTTGCTGACTTTTCTCGTCAGTCTCGTTGTAACGAATATATACCGGCACCGTCATTCCCTGCTCCAGTGAACGGGCGAAAGCGCTGGGAATAACGTAATTACCCACTTTTACTGGGGCTGCATGTGAAGTTCCTGGTGTCAGCGCAAGAAAAAGACAAATGCTACCGCCGACAATATATTTTGTTGTCATATGCATCCTTACAATCCGGTATTTTTATTTATCCCGTACAGATGGCTGCCATTGACCATCACTTCACTGTAATAAACTGCTTACCGTGCCAGATACCAATGCGTGAGCGGCTATTACTAATGTCGGTGAACTGCAGTTTTATTTTTGTACCTGGCATAATGTAATAGCGTTCGCGACAACCTCGTCCCTGATCGCGAGCCTTATCCTTACAGGCGCCATAGGCGATCACACGAAACGAAACATTGCCAGTATTGGTAATAACATCGCCATTTCGGCTATATTCAAAACGTTCTTTTCGCGGCGCGACCACCAGAATAGTGCCAATTTCTGCCGACGCTGTTGCTACCGCCATTTTATTCGCCCGGGTTTCCGCGCTCTCGGTGACCGGCTCATCTATCCATTGCAGACGATAATAACGTTCGAGATCATCTGCTGGTCCTTTATAAAAGAAGCGGAAAACATCCTTTGCTTGACCAGGAAGAATAAGATTGGCAGGTGTAGAAAGTAACTCTCCGGAATTGACAGGCTTTATTTCGACTCCCCCCGCCAAAGGTGATGACAATTGTTTTACCGAAACACTGACATAACGCGCCGCATCAGTTGTATTAGTAATTTCTTTCGATAATGAACTCTCAGCAGAAGTCATTATCGATGTGATTTCACCCACATTAATTGCCCATCCGGGAAAAGATGCTACTAACCCTACCAACATCACTGCCGGTAAATATTTTTTCATGACGCCATTCCTGATAAATTCGGGAGAAAAAATTCTCCCGAATTTTTATTACTTAGGCAGACGGAGTCGTCCAGGTTGCATTAAACTGTACTTTTACATCGCCAGTCCAATAGCCGTCTGGCAGAGCAGAGTAATCCGTTACTGCCTGGCTACCATCAGAAGTCGCTGACGCGATGGTGAATTTGAAGTTGGATTGATCGCTGACACGAGCAGCACCGTTATAAGCGCCATCAGCCATCAGGCTTTCAAGACCAGAAGTCGAGCTGGAGTTAACCAGGACAGTATCTGATGAGTTAGTCAGCGCGGTGCCATTCCATGCCACCCCTACGTTCAGGGTAGACGCATCGCCACTGGCGTTGGTCAGCGTGTTACTAATGATCTGAGCAGTCAGCTCAAAATCAGTTGCCGTTTCCTGACCCTGAATAGTCACATCAAAAGCACCGTCCTGAGAGTTGAAGGCTTTCAGTCCTTCAGCATACTGGAAAGTCAAAGAGTTCAGCGGGGTGACAACCAACATACTGGTGGTATCTTTTGTTGCCGTCGCGTCCCACGAGGCAGTTGCAGAAGCAGTAACGTCTGCCATTGCATTTGCTGCAACAAATACAGAAGCCAGAGAGGTTACTAATAATAATTTTTTCATTTTTATCTTCTCCTAAGAACAAACTCACCACCGAGTCTTATTTTTAAGTCACTCCAGCGGTTCCATTAATTGCGAGCCAGAATTGCCGCGCCAAAAAATTATCATTTGAATTAAGTAACATCTCAACAAACCCTGAAACGCAAAAATTACAAAAAACTAAGAATTTTCCCACAAAAAATTTTATCTAAGAAGTCTCCTAAGACAGAATTACTTGAAATGTGCCTTGTTTCAGAATTATCACCCACATAAATAAGCAATGCCAAACAATTCATCTTTTTTATGTTTTTGATAAATATCAAAAAGATCATACAAATACCACCTAAGCAAAACCCTTACAAAACATAAAGATAATTAACGCCTCCATATTTTCTCTATAATGCTTATTATTTGTTGCAATTATGCTAATTTTTTAACTTCACAAGAAAATTCTCATGAAATATTCATATAAGGGGGAATATTCTTATAAAATAATCGCCAAGCTGGAGGATTAGTATTCGAATTGATAATTATTTCATATAAATAAAACCAGGAATTTTCCATATAAAAAGAATATTCCTGGAATATCAAGAGTTATATAACGCTCAACAGGAGAGATTTAGCTGAAACCTTTTAATCCCAAATAACTATTAAGTGTTACCGTTCGCACCCGATGTAGGGTAATCAAATTTTGTTGTTCGAGGGATTTAAATGACCGGCTAACGGTTTCAATTTTAAGGTCGAGATAACTGGCAATTTCCTCCCGGGAGAATGGCAAGTGAAGCGTCGTTTCTGGCCTGCCAATACGTAAATGCATCTCGTAAAACTCCACCAGAAAAGCAGCGATCCTGGCCTCAGCATGTTTATTCGCATAGCGCCGCAGTTTTTCAACAATGAATCCATTGTCCCTGCAGAGAAACTTGATGACTGCGGCAGCAACCGACGGATCCTTTTCTGCTACTTTGAACAACCGCGCAATATCGATATGACATACCTCCGCAGCCGTTGCCGCCTTAATCGTTGTCAGGTACTTCCCCCCTTCGACAGCATCCAGCGCCATGATATCTCCCGGAACATAAAAGCGACTGATAAAATCGTTATCACCGCATTCCACGCTGGACTTGCAGTATCCCTCGTGAATAACAAAAAGCATGTTTGCGGCTTCATCCTGCCGGGCGAGTATCTCCCCTGCTTTAAACCTTCTTCTTTTGTCTATTAATCGGTGTTGATTATCACGATCAATTGCCGCTCCCTTTGGACACAGCGAACAATGGCGGGGGGGAAACGGGTTGCCGAGCGGCACTACAGGAATGCGATGTTTGTGAATATCCGATTTCACGCAACAACTCCTCATAAAAATGAGACTGATTCTAATAGATCGGGCCATGGGAACAATACGTGAACTGAAGACCAGGAAAATTCATGCTGGCAGGGAAAATTCTGTGATACATCGCCTTTCTGGCACAGGGACGCATGGGTCAAAACCAGACTGATGATGTTAAAACGCAGGATAGAAAAATGTGGCAGTGGAGTGAAGGTTAGAATTAACAGGGCGATGCCTTAATAGCCTTGAAAATCAGAGTGCTATTATGGAATCGCCCGTTTTCAATTACGCACGGATCGTGTCGTCGCCGAAACCAACCCATTTGTATGTAGTCAGTGCTTCCAGCCCCATTGGGCCACGCGCGTGCAGTTTTTGCGTACTTACCGCCACTTCCGCGCCCAGTCCAAACTGGCCGCCATCGGTAAAACGCGTAGAGGCGTTAACGTACACAGCTGAAGAATCGACTTCATTCACAAAACGATCGGCGTTGCGTAGCGTACGCGTCAGGATCGCATCGGAATGCTGGGTACCATGCTCGCGGATGTGGGCGATGGCATCATCCAGACTGGTGACGATTTTCACGTTCAAATCCAGCGACAGAAACTCGTCGTCATACTCTTCAGCTTTCACCGCAACCACATTAGCAGGTCCTGCCTTCAATGTAGCCAGCGCCATTTCGTCTCCGTGCAGAGTGACGCCGCTTTGTGCCATCTGCTGGCTCAATGCTGGCAGAAAACGCGCGGCGATATCCTGATGCACCAGCAGAGTTTCTACGGTGTTGCAGGTGCTCGGACGCTGGGTTTTGGCGTTGACGATAATCTTCAGGGCCGGGGCGATCTCCGCGCTATCATCAACATAGATATGACATACGCCAATGCCGCCGGTGATGACCGGGATAGTCGACTGCTCACGACACAGCTTGTGCAGGCCCGCGCCACCGCGAGGGATCAGCATATCGATGTACTTATCCATCCGTAGCATCTCAGCGACCAGTGCGCGGTCCGGGTTATCAATCGACTGTACGGCAGCCGCGGGTAAACCGCAGGCTTCCAGCGCCTTTTGGATAACCGCCACGGTGGCAGCGTTCGTCCGGTAGGTCTCTTTCCCACCGCGCAGGATCGCGGCATTGCCGGTTTTCAGGCACAGGGAGGCAACGTCAACGGTGACGTTTGGGCGCGCTTCATAAATTACGCCAATCACGCCCAGCGGGACGCGACGACGCTCCAGACGCAGACCGCTGTCCAGCAGCCCACCGTCAATCACCTGCCCGACCGGGTCGGCGAGATTACACACCTGGCGTACATCGTCAGCAATCGCTTTCAGACGCGCTGGCGTCAGGGCCAGGCGGTCGAGCATCGCATCGCTCAGGCCGTTGGCTCGCGCCTGCTCAACATCTTGTACGTTCGCGCTGAGGATGCTTTCGGTTTGCGCTTCCAGCTCATCAGCAATGGTTTCCAGTACGCGATTTTTTTCGCGACTAGAGAGCAGCGCCAGCTTATATGACGCGGCTTTGGCAGCAATGCCCATTTTTTCCAGCATATGCCTGTTCCTTAACGGGTGATCATGTCGTCACGATGGACAGCGACCGGGCCGTATTCGTAGCCCAGGATGGTGTCGATCTGTTGTGAGTGATGTCCGGCAATACGGCGCAGCGCATCGCTGTTATAGCGGGTGACGCCGTGGGCAATATCACGCCCTTCGAGATTGCAGATGCGGATCACTTCACCACGAGAGAAGTTGCCTGTCACGCTTTTAATGCCTTTTGGCAATAATGAGCTGCCGCGTTCCAGAATCGCTGCGGTAGCGCCCTCATCAACAGTAATTTCTCCGGCAGGCGGCGCGCCGAAGATCCAGCGTTTACGGTTCTCCAGTGGAGATGCCTGAGCATGAAAACGCGTCCCAACGGAAACGCCTTCCATCACGTCGCCAATGACGCCCGGTTTGCTGCCTGCGGCAATTATGGTGTCGATCCCGGCGCGGCACGCGACATCGGCGGCCTGCAGTTTTGTTCCCATCCCGCCGGTTCCCAGACCCGAGACGCTGTCTCCGGCAATGGCGCGCAGCGCATCATCAATACCGTGCACGTCTTTGATCAGCTCCGCCTGCGGATTGGTGCGCGGATCGGCGGTGAACAGGCCCTGCTGATCGGTCAACAGCAGCAGCTTATCGGCTCCAGCCAGAATTGCCGCCAGCGCTGAGAGGTTGTCGTTATCACCCACTTTAATTTCAGCGGTCGCCACCGCATCGTTCTCATTAATGACCGGAACGATGTTGTTATCCAGCAGCGCGCGCAGCGTATCGCGGGCATTGAGGAAGCGCTCTCTGTCTTCCATATCCGCACGCGTCAGCAGCATCTGCCCGATATGAATACCGTAAATCGAGAAAAGCTGTTCCCATAGTTGAATCAGTCGGCTCTGCCCTACCGCTGCCAACAGCTGTTTCGAGGCTATCGTTGCCGGGAGTTCAGGGTAACCAAGATGCTCACGTCCGGCGGCAATCGCGCCTGAGGTAACAATAACAATACGATGCCCTGCGGCATGGAGCTGCGCGCACTGGCGAACCAGTTCTACAATGTGGGCGCGGTTCAGGCGGCGGGATCCGCCCGTTAACACACTGGTGCCAAGTTTTACCACCAGCGTCTGGCTGTCACTCATGATTCTCTGCCATTCAAAATTGGGGAAAATGATATCAAACGAACGTTTTAGCAGGACTGGCCCCGGTTGCCAACAACCAGCGCACAAAGCATGAAATTTTATTGCGCAGGATCAGCAAGCGTAGCGGCAGATTTTGACGCATTTATTACAGAAACAAAAAAACATCCTTTTTTAAAAATATTCTTACTTTGTCATAAAACGTTCATTGCCAGACGTTAAAAACCCTCCTGTCTTTTAACGGGGATCACACCCAGTGAATATTAGCGCGTACTTTTAATCAGGAATGAAAATGAAAAAGAGCACTCTGGCATTAGTGGTGATGGGAATTGTTACGTCGGCATCCGTACAGGCAGCGGAAGTGTATAACAAGAACGGTAATAAGCTGGACTTATACGGCAAAGTAAAAGCCATGCATTACATGACGGATTATGACAGCAAAGATGGTGACCAAAGCTATATCCGTTTAGGTTTTAAAGGCGAAACGCAAATTAACGATCAACTGACCGGTTATGGTCGTTGGGAGGCTGAATTCGCCGGCAATAAAGCTGAAAGCGATTCTAACCAACAAAAAACACGTCTGGCCTTCGCCGGTGTGAAATTAAAAGATTTTGGCTCGTTTGATTATGGTCGTAACCTGGGTGCGCTGTATGACGTGGAAGCATGGACCGATATGTTCCCGGAATTCGGCGGCGACTCCTCCGCACAAACCGATAACTTTATGACCAAACGTGCCAGCGGCCTGGCAACTTACCGTAACACCGACTTCTTCGGCGTCGTGGATGGCCTGGATCTGACCCTGCAATATCAGGGTAAAAACCAGGACCGCGATGTGAAAAAACAGAACGGCGACGGTTTTGGTACTTCTGTTACCTATGACTTTGGCGGCAGCGATTTTGCGGTGAGCGGCGCTTATACCAACTCCGATCGTACTAACCAGCAGAATCTGCAAACTCGCGGTACAGGCGATAAAGCAGAAGCCTGGGCAACGGGCTTAAAATATGATGCTAACGATATTTATATTGCAACGTTCTATTCTGAAACGCGTAATATGACGCCAATTTCCGGTGGCTTTGCTAATAAAACACAGAACTTCGAAGCGGTCGTTCAGTACCAGTTTGACTTTGGTCTGCGTCCGTCACTGGGTTATGTGCTGTCTAAAGGGAAAGATATTGAAGGCGTCGGCAATGAAGATCTGGTGAATTATATTGATCTCGGCGCAACGTACTATTTCAACAAAAATATGTCCGCGTTTGTCGATTATAAAATCAACCAGCTCGATAGCGATAATAAGCTGGGCATCAACGATGATAATATCGTTGCCGTCGGTATGGTCTACCAGTTTTGATATAGCATAAAAAAGCCGGATGGGGTTGCGCCGCCATCCGGCTTTTCACTGTTCATTATGCCGTTAACTTAACCGGTTCATCCTTAAAGTCGTCAGCAGGTTCCAGCGCCAGATTCAGCGTCGTTAACAAGCCAAGTAATTTTTCATGGAATTCACGTAAGGTGTATTCCAGTCGCTCTACCACTTCAGTCTCTTTCACCGGCACCGCAGTCCAGTTACCGTCTTTATCAAACAAACCAAACTGATAACTATACGTGAAGCGTTTTTCCTGCGCCTCCAGTTCCATCCACCAGCCCCAGAACTCGCGTTTCTCAGGGGCGGGTTTCACGTTGACGCAAACAGCCAGACAATCGAAAAAAAATCGATTATCTTCGCACTGCCCTTCCCGGATGTACGGGCCAAGCGCGGTGAATTTCTTGATCAATCTACTTTTCGGATGCCCACTCGGTAACGTCATTACGATCTCCTTAGGTGAAGCACCTGTTTTACCAAATCGATAAAATTTAGCAAACTTTTAACACAATCTCTGATTGATCCAACTGGTTATTTCCTGCAACCCTTTGTCAAAATTGCGATACACCGGATTGAAGGGGATCTCCAGTAGCTTACCGTCTGAGGATGAAGATGTGATTAAACGTGACTCTTCTTCCGGGCTAAACGGGTCGTTCTTCCAGAACCCCGAAAGCATTGGCGTCGGGCAGCGTCGCCCCAGCAGGCCCTGCACTTTTAATGAATAGCGATTAAGCTCAACGCGCAGCGCTTCATCGGAGGCGTCATGCATCCCCAGGCGGCTAGCCAGTACATCAAGATACATTTCCGGGACGCTCGCCTGACGTTGCGGGTCACTGAGCAGCGCATGAACCACTGGTCCCAGACAGGCCACCGCCTTCAGGCGTGATGATTCCAGATATGCCAGACGTACCGCTACGTTAGCGCCAAAGCGGAAACCAAAGGCCGCCACGCGAGTGTGATCCACCCAGGGAACATTAGGCAGCGCTTTTAATACATGCTGATGCAGCAGGCTGGAATCCTGAGTCAGTTTCCATTTTGATGAGAACCCAACCGACGGCATATCCAGCGTCAGCATGGCAATGCCACGTGGAGCAAAGTAGCGCTCATACAGACTGTAATAATCCGTTTGCATGGAATCGAGGCCACCGCACATCAGCACCGTCGGGAACGGACCGTCGCCTTTTGGCATATGCAGGAATCCAGTGATTGGCGCGCCGCCGGTAACGGCAAATTCCATCTCGCGCAATGTCCCCGGCAGTCGCTGCGCGGCCTCTTCATAGGCGCGATTGGCCAAAGCCTGTGCCTGTTCTGCCAGCTCATCGCCTTTCAGGTGTGGGTAAGCGGCAATGTTGTACAACGTAGACGCATGCAGCCAGTGGCGTCCGCTCACCTGCGGATCCTCTTCCATAGACGCTTTCTGTTGCCAGTCCATCGCCTGCTTCGCCCACTCATAGATCCAGTTCCCACCGCGATAGCCGATAACCGTATCGTAGAGTTCTTTATCCGTACGCTCGGCTTCGCTCATCACGATACGTGCCTGCACCTCAAGGATTTCACGCGGGTCGACGCCACGCCAGATCCACATCAGACGATTCACCATGCGATACCAGTGGGGAATGGTTTTACCATCCAGGGCAGATTGTACGGACGGCTGCGCGCCGTGATTAAAACGACGAACCAGCGTTGACGTTTCAGGGTGTTTGAAGCGGGGTTTAAACAGGACTTCGCTGAGGTTAGCCTGTGACATGATTGCAGCCTCCATGAGTACTCACTAAGGCATAGTGTAACCTGACACTGCACAAAAAGAACAACGCCCGGCAGTTGCCAGGCGTTGAAAACTTTTTAGATTAGCGACCAGAGATCGGCGGGACGAACACCACGCCCATATCCCACGGCTGCTCAATCCAGGTATCCTGAGGGATATCAACAACATAATCATTCACCAGCGGGCGACCTGCCGGCTTAGCGAAGATAGTAACGAAATGCGCTTTAGGATACATTTCGCGGATCGCAACGGCGGTACCACCGGTGTCAACCAGGTCATCGATTACGATGAAACCTTCACCGTCGCCTTCGGCACGTTTCAGCACTTTCAGTTCGCGCTGGTTGTCGTGATCGTAGCTGGAGATGCATACGGTATCGACATGACGAATACCCAATTCACGCGCCAGCAATGCGCCCGGTACCAGACCACCACGGCTAACGGCAATAATGCCTTTCCATTGTTCAGAAGGCATCAGGCGGCTTGCCAGTTTACGTGCATGGATCTGCAACATGTCCCAGGTGACGACGTATTTTTCGCTCATGTGAAGTGTCCCAGCCTGTTTATCTACGGCTTAAAAAGTGTTCGAGGGGGAAATAGGTTGCGCGAGATTATAGAGATCTGACGCACTAAAAACCAGTGTTTCGCGGAATCCGCGCCTCTTTTTGCATGCTTTATGCTAGCCGTCAGCGGAGAAAGTGGTATTCTCAATCGCATCGCGCAAGCCTGACTTGTGATGTTTTTAATTCTGCTAACCCCGTGGCCTGCAAGCAAGTTTTGTAGGACATCGCCAAGGAGACTCAACGTGTCTGAACTGTCTCAATTATCCCCGCAACCGCTATGGGATATTTTTGCCAAAATCTGTTCTATTCCTCATCCGTCCTATCATGAAGAGCAGCTCGCTGAACACATTCTGAGCTGGGCCCAGGAAAAAGGTTTCCACGTCGAGCGCGATCAAGTCGGTAATATCCTGATTCGCAAACCCGCTACCGCAGGCATGGAAAACCGCAAACCGGTCGTTCTGCAGGCGCACCTGGATATGGTCCCGCAGAAAAACAACGACACCGTTCACGACTTCACCAAAGATCCTATCCAACCTTATATTGATGGCGAATGGGTAAAAGCCCGTGGCACCACGCTGGGTGCGGATAACGGTATCGGTATGGCGTCCGCGCTGGCCGTTCTGGCAGATGACAGCGTGGTACATGGTCCTCTGGAAGTGCTGCTGACCATGACCGAAGAAGCAGGTATGGATGGCGCGTTTGGTCTGCAGGCTAACTGGCTGCAGGCAGATATCCTGATCAACACCGACTCAGAAGAAGAAGGTGAGATCTACATGGGTTGCGCAGGCGGTATCGACTTTACCTCTAACCTGCCGCTGTCCCGTGAAGCAATCCCTGCTGGCTTCCAGAGCTTTAAGCTGACGTTAAAAGGCCTGAAAGGCGGCCACTCCGGCGGCGAAATCCACGTGGGTCTCGGTAACGCGAACAAGCTGCTGGTACGCTTCCTGGCGGGCCACGCTGAAGAGCTGGATCTGCGTCTGGTTGATTTCAACGGCGGTACGCTGCGTAACGCAATTCCGCGTGAAGCCTTTGCCACCCTGGCCGTGGCTGCAGATAAAGTTGATGCGTTAAAAGCGCTGGTCAACACCTATCAGGAAATCCTGAAAAACGAACTGGAAGCCAAAGAGAAGAACCTGGCTCTGCTGCTGGATGCCGTTACTCAAGACAAAGCCGCGCTGACCGCTGAGTCTCGCGACAGCTTTGTGCGTCTGCTGAACGCCACCCCGAACGGTGTAATCCGCAACTCCGACGTCGCCAAAGGCGTGGTAGAAACTTCCCTGAACGTCGGCGTTGTAACCATGACTGACGACAACGTTGAAATTCACTGCCTCATCCGTTCTCTGATCGACAGCGGTAAAGACTACGTGGTGAGCATGCTGGATTCACTGGGTAAACTGGCTGGCGCGAAAACCCAGGCAAAAGGCGGATACCCTGGCTGGCAGCCGGATGCCAACTCTCCGGTTATGCACCTGGTTCGTGAAACCTATCAGCGTCTGTTCAACAAAACGCCTAACATCCAAATCATCCACGCCGGTCTGGAATGTGGTCTGTTCAAGAAACCGTATCCAGATATGGACATGGTTTCCATCGGGCCAACCATCACCGGCCCGCACTCCCCGGATGAACAGGTTCATATCGAAAGCGTCGGCCATTACTGGACGCTGCTGACTGAACTGCTGAAGTCTATTCCGGCGAAGTAAGTCTGCGCTAAACGCCGGATGGCGCTGTGCTTATCCGGCCTACATGCTGATTTGTAGGCCGGATATAGTTTTTACGCAGCCATCCGGCAATACATCAACATCACAGCCCCAACAGTAGTTGCCTTTCCAGCTGTGGATCCAACAGCGTGACGTGTAATCCCACCAGCCTTACGCCCCGCCCTCCCCGACGTTCATTCCATGTTTTGCGCGCCGTCGCAATTAAGTCATCTTTACTTAAGCGCGGCCAGACGTGCTCCTGCGTGGTTTGCTGAAAATCATTAAACTTGAGTTTTACTCCCTGCCGGGCGATCAACAGATCCGGTTTTACCTTGGCCAGACGTCGTTCCAGTTCGGGATATAGCCGCTCAATAATCTCCTCACATTCAGCCCACTCATGAATATCTTCTGCCAAAGTACGCTCGACGCCGACTGATTTGCGCAGTCTGTCATTGTTGACGTCGCGTTCATCAATGCCCTGGCTGCGTTCCCACAACACGCGACCAAACTTACCAAAACGTTTGAGCAACATGGCCAGGTCGTATTTCTGAACATCCTCGCAGGTTCGCAACCCCATCGCTTCCAGCTTAGCGGCAGAGACTTTGCCAACGCCGGGAATTTTGCCTAACGGTAATGTTCTGAGAAATTCAGGAACATCGGCAGGGGTAATCACATATTGCCCATTGGGTTTGTTGAGATCGGAAGCTATTTTTGCCAGAAATTTGACCGGCGCAATTCCGGCAGAGGCGGTTAACTGTAGCTCGGTAAAAATTGTCTGGCGGATCTCCTGAGCGATCAGCGTAGCTGAGCCATGGCAGTGAGTGCTGTCAGTCACATCCAGATAGGCTTCATCCAGCGAAAGCGGTTCTATCAGCGAGGTATAGCGGGAGAAAATAGCCTGAATCTGGCGGGAGGCTTCTTTATAGGCCTCGTAACGACCAGGTAATAACGTGAGATGCGGGCATAGTTTTAACGCCATTCCGGTCGGCATTGCGCTACGCACACCAAATTTGCGCGCCGGGTAATTGGCCGTGCTGATGACTCCCCGACGTTCACGACTGCCGCCAATAGCAATGGGAATATCACGCAAGGCGGGGTTGTCGCGCATTTCCACCGCCGCGAAAAAGCAGTCCATATCGACATGTATGATTTTGCGCATCGCTCGCCCCCACAACACTGTTTAAGTATACAGTATTTTTATGTTATGAGAAGTCTGTTTATGCCTTAGGCCGGACCATTCATGACGAAGCGTGCATCGCACAGGTAACGCACGATGTCCGTGATCTTATGTTCTGCTGGATTACCCGCCGTACTGACAAAAAGTTTATTCACTTTGCGAATCTTTGCCCGCAGCAATTTTTCGATCGTCATCAGGCGAAATGCATCATTTTCCACGCAGAAAAGCTCATAGTCGCCCAGACGTTCTCCACAAATTTCACAATGATTCATCCAGTAACGTAGCCCGGTAGTTTTACTTTTATCCAGATAGTAATTGCTGGCTTTGATGTTCTTTTGTATCTCTTCTGGCAGAGAATTAATGTGGAACAGAAAGGTATTCCGTCGAATAGATTGCCAGCCTTTGCCATCCTGATCTTTTCTGATAAAGCGGGTAAACATCACCCCGTGAATATGGGTGAGCTGGTGGCAGCTCCAGCAGTGCATCTTCGAGGTAATCACCAGATAGTACGGCGCAACGATGTTAAAACTGTCGGTGTTGTAGACATAGTCACGAAGCCCCTCATTTAACACATGAGGCTCGGTGTACCAGATACCTGAAACCGGGTCGAAATGCGCTCCCTGACAAGCCCCATCAGTGACATTATCAGTATGAATATCCAATGGAATAATATGGGTTACATCTATCACATTACCTTCCTGAGGGATAATTTGCCCCCACGTTGCGTGGGGGGCGGAAAAGAGAATTAATGAGTGACGGGAACAGAGGGCTGACGTAAAGAAGTCACCTGCTTTTGTTTGTCCAGCTTATCAACCAGTGGCTGAACCACTTTCTCGCCGTGCTGACCAAAATATTGATACAGCGTATCGGAAGCACTTTGCGTTAACACCATGATCTCAATACGGCGGTTGCCTGCGCTTTCCGGGTTTTTCGCATCCAGCAGCATTTGGTCCGCCATGGCGCTAACCTGCATGACTTTATCCTGCGGCATGCCGGCATCTTCCAGCACGCGTCGTGCTGACAAAGCACGGTCGCCGGAGAGATTCCAGTTGTTGTAAATGTTGCTCTTATAGCTCATCGCATCCGTATGTCCGGTAATGATGAGCTTGTTGTCCAGCGAGTCAAACACGGGGGCCAGCTCAACCAGCAGCGATTTAAAGAACGGCATAATTTTGGCGCTGCCGCGTTCAAACATATTCCGGTTCTGGTCATCTTTAATCAGTACGCGCAACCCCTGAGGAACAATCTCCATCTCGAGGTTGGTTTCCATATGTGCGTTGCGGGCAATGACGTTAATATCGGTCGCCAGCTCACCCAATTCACGCGCTGATTTTTGCTTCAGCAACACCGCTTTTTCATTTACATCCAGCGCTTTTTTGGCGTTATCTTCTGTTATCTTCGCCGTCTCTTGCGGGGTAACCGTTTTATCCAGCTTGTTGCGCGTGACGTTTTTCTTCTGCGCACCCGGCGCTATCGGCTGCTTGCCCAGCTTGTTTAAAGGTGCCATACCGCCACCGTTAAAGATTGACTGGCCGTGCAGCGCCGCCACAATATTTTCTCGGTCAGCCTTGCTGACGCTGTTCACAATCCACAGCGTCATAAACAGCGCCATCATCGCCAGCGTAAAGTCAGCAAAGGCGACCTTCCACGCCCCGCCATGATGACCTGCATGATGCTTTTTAATTTGTCGGCGGATAATGGTGGTTTTCGCGCCGCGATCGCGACGATTTGGCCCCTTCCTCATGCTTATTCCTGCTCCAGCATCGCATTAACCCATGCATCCAGATTGGCGAAAGTGGGTTTAGAGGCCAGATGGAGAAGCTTACGGCCAGCATCGACCGCCAGTAGCGTCGGTTTACCGCCCGCTTGCGCCACCAGCACGGTACGTACGCATTCGAGCAGCGAATGCTCTGCCCGCGCCTGCTGTTCCATGGCGTTTGCCAGCGGGTCCATCAGACAATAACAGATGAATACCCCTAAGAATGTCCCCACCAACGCCGCCGCCACTTTCAAACCGATAAGCGCAATGGAGCCATCGATGGACTGCATGGTGATGATAATGCCCAATACCGCAGCACAAATGCCGAATCCAGGCATCGCCTCTGCGGTACGCTGCAAGGAGCGCGAAGGGGTTAACAAAGATTCTTCCGCGGTATCCAGTTCCTGATCGAGGATCCCTTCCAGTTCATGGGCATCGATTTTACCCATCGCCATTAGACGGAAGTTATCGGCGATAAATGTCACCAGTCGCTTCTGAGTCAGCACCAGCGGGTATTTCTGGAAAATGGTGCTTTCTTCCGGCTGCTCGATATGCTGATCCAGCATACGCAGACCGCCGTTTTGCACCATTTCCAGCAGCTCATACAGGCACATCAGTAGCTGACGCTGAAACTCCGGCCCCATTTTCTTTTTACTGATTACCCCTTTGATCTGGTGGACGATCTCTTTCAGTACATGTACCGGGTTACCAATAATCATCGCCCCCAGACCAGCACCGACGATAATAATAATTTCTGCTGGCTGCCAAATAGCAATTAACTGCCCACCAGCCTCAAAGTAGCCGCCAAATACGCAGCCCAAAACCACTAATAAACCAAAAATCTTTTGCATTACGTCCTCCGCATGTTGATTCGGAATTGTTAATCTGGATATAAACAATCACGAATCTTGTGCGTGATTTTTTTATTCATTTGACAAATTCGGGCTTCGGTCAGCCCTAATACCAGCGCGATCTCTTTTAAATTCATATCGTGTTGGTAATACATTGAGAGCACGAGGCTCTCTTTTTCGCTGAGCTGGCTCAGGGCGTAACTCAACATTTCCTGGGTGACGAATTGCTCCTCAAGCCCCCGCCCTTCGAGCGGTGCAATCGGCATATCGCCATTCAGCAATTCATCCAGACTGGCCAGCGTTTCGGCGCCTTCCAACTGTTGATATTCCTGATAATCCTCAGACGATAATCCCAGCCGGGACAGCTCCTCCCATGAGGGTTCATGCCCAAGCTGTGTGCGCGCATCACGAATCAAATCTTTAATCTGATGGTATTTTTGCCGTAACTGGCGAGGCCGCCAGTCGAGACTGCGCAGCTCATCCAGAATTGCGCCACGTATGCGGTGAACAGCATAACCAGCAAAACCTTCGTCTGGCTGACCGTAGCGGCGAATCGCGTTCAGCAATCCCATCAGCGCCGTTTGTTCCATATCCTGCCTGTCCATAACGCAGGTACATTGCGGCGCAAGTTGACGCACCACTTTGCGCACCAAAGGTAGATAAGCCTGTAAATAATGGCTCTCTTGCTTTGGCGTGAGCACGGGCGTCGCATTAAAGTCTTCTGACTCGTAAGCATCCTGTATCATGTTATTTCCTGGCTTGTCGCTTATTGGAACACGACTTTTTTCACCAATATGTCCTTATAAGGTGTCGCCATTTTGCGTTTCGCTAATTCGACTTTCAGATTCTCAAATACTTTCTTTCTGATATCGGAGATCTTCAGCGCCCGAATATCTTCATATTTCATATTCGAAAGCTCATCTACGGTAATACTTTGATAGAGCGGTTCGTCCTTCTTAATTTTTTCAGCATCTTTCTCTGAATCAACGACCATTACCAGCTCAGCGACCATATAGCGATCGCTCCCTTCATCATCATGCAGCGTAACCACCGTTTCCGGCAGGGAGACAAAAATACTGCTGGATTCATCCTGGCTGTCTTCCGCTTCATGGGCAGGAACCTCTGCTGCAGCCGTAGTTCGCTTATTCATAGAATGATAAATGCCCCATCCTGCGCCCCCCGCAATACCCAGAGCCACAACGGAGCTGATCACACACGCGATAACAATTTTCTTCATTTTACTTTTACACTTTGATCAGAACGGATTCATTCCGTTGAAATTGAGGTTCATCATTGAGCACTAATGCCGACGTCACCTCATCCTGTTGATGACCTGACTGCTGTTTTTGCTGCTGCGATTGCCCCTCGGAAGAGACCTGAACATTGACTTCCATGAAGTTCTGCGCCGTCAGGTGCTGGCGTAGGTTCTCGCTAAATTGTTGCAATGAGCGGCAGACATCGCTCTGATTTGCGCCGATGTGAACCATCAGCTTGCCTGCATCCAGTTGCACGGCAATTTCAAGTTTGCCCAGCGAAGGGGGATCAAGACGAATGGTCGACACCTGCTGTTGCTGACCAATCTGGAACTGAATTCTGTCTTTAAGCAGCGCGGTGAGTTTCTCCCCGAGCTCCTCCGTTGACATCGTCACTGGCGAGGACGCTTGCGTCGACACGATGTTATGGTCAATCAGCGGATTCACCGGCTGATTTCCCTGCGCCGCGGTATTGAGCAAACTTTGCGTAGAGAGCGCCGGGTTAACCGTCACTCCAGCGTTTTTCCTCTCCACCACCGGACGAGGACTGGCGTTCTGGGTTGCTTTCACCCGAGCAGAAATTTGTTGGGTGGTCGAGAGTGACGCAGGCTCCGGCACAATCGCACGCAGATCCTGGGCGGAAAACGTCGCCAGCTTAGCCTGTTGATCCGGAGTTGCGGGCGGCAAATCCTCGCTGAGTGACGCTAATAACGTTTGCAGCTTAGGCGGCAGTGACTTTAAGTCAGTTGTATGCTGCTCAGCAGATGGCGTGGACGTTTTTTCCGGCTGGGCCATGGCGCTCGCCAGTTGGCGCAACAGTGATGACCCAGAATGGGTGGTTTGCACCTGCGCCAGCATTCTCAACATGTCGCCATCAGGCTGCTTTTGTAAATCGGCCGGGGCTGCCTGAGTCGGTTGCGCCAATAGCATCGCCAGCAATGCCTGCATGGCTGCCGGATTCGCGTCGTCTGGTTTATGTGCAGCCGCCGATGTCTGCTGATGGCTCAGTTTTGCTCCAATCAGCCGCTCAGCCGCGGCGTTAAGCCCCGACTGGGGTAAAGAAAATGTGCCGCTGCTTGCAGGGGCCGCCGACGCCGAAACAGTCGCCTTTTCCGGTGTGGCCTCTGCCGACGCACTGACCGAGGCCAGTAATACAGGATTCATGCCTTCTCCGAAATTAAATTAACCATTGAATACGCCAACATTCCTTCCTGGTTTTGCTGATGTTTATCCATTCGCGCTTTAAGTTCTTCCGCACGCTGAGTTCGTCGCGCAATCAGCGCTTCAAATGCCGAAAGCATGTTGTCTTTAACCTTGCGCAACGCGCTGACATCCGTTTCCCAGGCTTCATATTCATGAAAAACACGCATTACCTGCTGATGCAAGCTGGGTAGCCGCCGCCAACGCTTTTGATCGAGGGCGTCATTCATCTCTTTTACCAGGGCATAAAGCTGTTGTTGCTGGCGCTCTCTTTCCATCGCCTTACCCCAGTTTTGCCGACAGACCTTCCCAACCTGTGCGCAGATTCGTCAGGATCAGGATCACTTCATCAATTTTTTCTAACGACAATTCACCACTGGCTTCATACAGGCGATAGACGCAGTGGTCATAAAGCCGGGACAGATTCACCACCAGCTCACCGCCGGTTTCAAACTCCAGCGAGCTGGTTAAGGCGTTGAGAATATCGATGCATTTATTAATGCTCTGCGCTTTACGCTCATAGCGTTTGTTCTCAATGTGGCTTTTGGCGCGTTACAGTTCATCCATCAAACCGGAAAACAGCACCAGCACCAGTTCTAAAGGCGATGCAGCTGCCGTACGGGCAGCAAGATCCATCTCTTTGTATTGCGAATAACCATCCTGCGTGTCGTACATATTGACTCTCTATTCTTTTACTAAACCGGCCGCTTACATAAACGCGGCCATACTCACTTTCATGGTGTACGTTTCAATCAGCGTATTGGTGTACTCTTCCAGGTAGCGTTCGTAATTGGTGTTATAGGTTTCAGTAAGCTGATCGCTTTCGTCCTGGATTTTGCTCTGCTGATCCTCAATGTTGTCTTCACGCATAGTGATGATGCCGGTACTAGAGTCCAGATAGCTGTCCATCAGGTTATCCATCTGCGCGACCATGCTGTCATCACCGACAAAAATTGACGTCAGACCATCCGGGTTCGCTTCCATCGCTTCGTTAAACTTATCGGAGTCAATTTCTAAATGACCGTCGGAATCGAGCGAGATGCCATAATCAACAATCGATACGCCGTCGTAGTAAGAGTGGGCGATATCGTCAAGTTGGTTGGTTAATGAACTGAGCCCGGCGTCACCCGCAAAAACACCAGGATTAGAACCATCACCGCCATTGCTGGTTAATGAATCTACTGTGTCGACAAGGGTGTTATAGGCATCAACAAAGGTTTGTACTTTTGCCTGTGAGGCGCTGGAGTCTTCTGCCACGGTAATCGTCGTGACATCGCTGGTATCGTCTGGATCGCTGACCTCCGTAAAGGTCATGGTCACACCGGGAATCACATCATCGAAGGTATTACTGCTGCTGGTGATGGCCGGCCCATCCTTACCTCCCAGATTAATTACAGCATCTTGTGGAGTCGTCATCGCAGTTTCCGGACTGGCAATGACCGTGCCATTAACTGTCGCCGTGAAACCACTTTGTGCGCCGGTAGTGTCAGACGTCAGCATAATGGTTGTCTGGCCATCTGTTTTCACCAGCGCAGCCGAAACACCCGGGTTGTCGTCACTACTATTGATAGCATCTACCAGCCCGGTGGCATCGATATAGCCATCACCGTCGCTATCGGCCGTAGAAAGATCGATCTCCATGCTGCTGCCATCTTCCATGGTCAGATCAAACGTACCGGTCGCCTCATAAAAATTGTCTGTCATCTGGAACGTAGACTGCTGACCCTGTGCCAACTTGCTGACATAAAATGAGTACGTTCCCGCCTGAGCTTCCGAGTTGGCAGAAACCGTCGCAGAGTCGTTATTCGATGTCGCCGAAAAGGTCAGTGGACCGTCTGTATCACTGTTCAAGGCATCAATAGCCGACTGGAAATCGGTTAATGCCGTGCTCAGCGAATCCAGCCCGCTGCTTTCAGCATTCAACTCTGCCTGCTGTTGTTGCAGGTTGGCGCTCTGCGTGGCGATATCGGCATAAGCTGCGGCTTTCGCCATAGTTCTTGGGTTGATCATGAATAACTCCGTGCGACGTTATCGATGTGATAGCAAAATACATGCCAATATTTTTATATTTTAAATTCAGCAAGTTAAATTATGAGAGGAAATGAATTTTCCCTTATTCAGGAAGGTTTCCTGAAATAGTCTCGACCGCTGAAAGCACAACACCGCCAGTCGGCGGTGTTGTGAATGGCGCAATTTCACCACTGAACAGAATTACTGCAGCAGGCTGGACACCATGCTGGACATGCTGTTGGACTGTTTCAGCATGGTGATGCCGGTTTGCATCAGCACCTGCTGTTGCGTCATGTTGGAGGCTTCCGTCGCGTAGTCGGTATCCATAATGTTACCGATCGCTACGTTAGTGTTGTCCTGCATGCTGGTCAGGTTGTTTGCGGTGTCGTTCAGACGGTTGATAGACGCGCCCAGTTTGGACTGGATCTTGGACACATCGTCCATTGCGGTCTGGATAGTGCTGATCATACCGTTAGCAGAACCAGAAGCGGTCAGCTCAGTACCACCAGAAACACCAGTACCAGCCTGATCAGAAGAGAAAGCATCACTGACAGCCGTCAGATCTGTCACCAGATCACCCAGCTGGCTGGAGATGTCCACGGTCATGGTGTCAGAAGACTCAGCACCCACCTGGAAGGTGACTGCGCTCTGGAACAGACCAGAAACACCGGTATTACTGCCAGATGCCGTACCGAACAGGTTAGTACCACCGTAGGTGGTGTTCTGCAGCATGTCAGACATCTGCTGGCCCAGTTCGTCGTATTCATCCTGCATCGCCTGCAGGTCGTCACTGTTGTAGGTTCCGTTCGCTGCCTGCGTGGACAGGTCTTTCATACGACCCAGCACGTCGGTCATTTCGTCAAACATGCTATCTGCGGTCTGCAGCATTGCGGTTGCGTCCTGAATGTTGCTCAGTGCAACGCCCATACCGTCGGATTGTGCGCTCAGGCGGCTGGCAATCTGTTTGCCTGCAGCATCGTCAGCAGAAGAGTTAATGCGGTTACCTGTCGCCAGACGTTCCATCGAAGTAGACAGGGATGCGCTGCTTTTGTTGATAGCGTTTACAGCTGCCATTGAGGCGGTATTAGTATTAATCGATAACATGGTACTGCTCCTTGGGAATAATCGTTTTCGTTTCGATACCCTGTAAAAACGACCACCCGTTCGGAAAACTTAAAGCACGGAGAAAAAATTTTTTCACTCGTTTAAAAAATCAGTTCAGGGGATATAAACAAACGCTAAGCGCTGCCTTTATTAGCATCCCGTGCTATTTTTCACCACACCTCACAACATAAGAATTAGCTCAATCAATTTTTAATTAAAAGATTATTAGAAATATCTAATAATGAAATGATCGCCGTCAAACATCGAACGTTAACGCCATGAAATTAATAAGATTATACCTAATCAAAAATAGTTTAACCTACATCACTCACGTCTATATTTACATTTAGTTGCAAATACAACGTACTTTTATATTGTGAGTCCAGGACACTTTCGTTACATTTTCAGTCCTTTTTCGGACAGAACAAAAAACACTCAACACCGATCAGGCTGCCACGTCTCATCCTGGCAGCCAGAAAAAGATATATCAATTCCTTCAGAATTTTAATGCACTGATTTTTAACGGTGTGACATCAAGGATTTAAAAAATCTTGCACGGGTAGACAAAATCATGAGTATTGTAGTCAATAACTGGCGAATGGATTCTTCGCTTAATGCGTTAATCCATTGTGAGACTGGCGAAACGCGTCGGCTCGGCGAATACCATTTTATTCTGTTAGAGACATTAGCTAAAAATGCCGATGTCGTCTTATCGCGTTCGTTTTTAATGACCGCAGTCTGGAAGAATCGCATCGTCGGTGGAAATAGCCTGCCCACAGCCGTTCATGCCTTGCGCGTCGCGATCGATGATGATGGAAAACAACAGGAAATTATAAAAACGATCCCTAAAAAAGGGTATTTGTTTAATAAAAACTACCTGTCCGAAGATATTGACCACAATATTAATGTGGTTGATGGCATCGCCAGTGATGAAACCAAAGAGAGTGCTGTTTTATCTGCAAACAGCGTGCCTGAAGAAAGCGCGAGCACAAATCAGGGAGTGCCGAAAAAACCATCCACACCTCTATTAAACAATGAATTAGAGAAACCCGCGGATGCTAAAAGTCATCCTTACAGAGCCGTTCTTATCACCCTGCCCGTCATTATTATCGCGCTTTTGTTGTTTGTCCTGATGTCTGATTTTAAAACATCATCCGTCACGAAAACGGAAGAAACCCCACAGTTAGTAAAAGAAAATCTTGAGAGTGCCAGTCATGTTACGGTTTACCATCTTTACGACCCAGATGAAAAAAAAACATCGCCGTCTCTTTTCTCGCAACATATTCTCCCTGGAGTGCAACAAATCAATCAACTGTTGGTGACGCACAATGTCTCAATGGATTTGTATTACAGAGTGTCGCTGAACAAATTCGCACTTGATATTGTACTGAGTAATCAATGCAATGACAGTTGGCAGTTAGCATTGAATTTTAGTAGCTGGCTCAATAAAGATAATGAAATGAATAGTGTTTTAATTAAAGAAGTGGAGAAAATGTTAAATGAAATGCCAAAATGCAAATAGTTACTTCCTCTATCTTCTGGCTACTGTAACTTTATTTTTTACCTTCATGGCTCATGCACGCATTGAGAACACGGTCATTGCTAATTACGATCTTAATAGCGGCAAGAATGCGCATTACGCACTCATTATGAGCCCACAGGACAAAAACACTGCTCTGACGCTCGTCCCTCTGGACCAAAATAACAAAGCGCCGTCAACATTTAAGATCTCAGCATGTATTAATCGTTACGCGGGATTGTCTAAACAGGGTGAGTTTCATTTTAGCGATGCGAAAGCCGATAAAAATGACTTTCGCTTATCAGATTTCAGTACCTTTATTGTTGAACACAATCTGCATGCCTGGTGGATTCATTTAAACCCACAGCAAAATTTGCTTTTTACTCAGGATGTTGGAGGCCTGTTAGTCACAGACCCCTCTGCATTTATATTCTCAACAACAGCATGCCAGCCAAACTAGAGCTAGCGTAATAGACTACGGACGGTCTGACTGGAAAGCCGGGCTTGTCCATTTACCGCTTGTGCTAATACCTGATAATTGTGATTAGCATGATCCAGTACTCCACCGAGTGACTCAGAAGCTTTAACCGCACTTTCGGCCTGCGGAAAACGCGCCATCCCGTCAATCAGTTGCCGCGCCTTTTCCTGTTGGGCGGCCATTTGCGCACGCTGATCGCCAATCGCATCCAGCGCCTGCTGTAAAGCATCCTGAGGGCGGTTACTCCCCTGAGATAGCTGTTGCAGCAGCTCTTCTGAACGCGAGGGATCGACGAATGTCTTGAGCGGAGTAAACGTTGATGACTTAGCGTCAACATCGCGTACGCTCAGGGTTTGTTGGATCTGCGGCCACTGCTTTTCCGAGGTGGAAAAGCTCAGCGCGCCCTGCCGATCGTGCACCTGTACACCGACACGACGCAGCGCGTTGCTCATCATCATTTTGTACTGACCGGGATCCAGATCTTCACCGACCACCACCGCAGAGTGCTGCGTTTGCCGTCCGTCAGAGACACTAAACATGCGCGAGCTTATGGCATTTTTTTGCAGCATCTGCGCCAGCTCGGGTGAGTGAAAGGTCACTCGCGCTTCACCTTGCAGAACCGGACGCAGCTGCCGGTCAACCGCGCCGCCGGATAATGCCGTTCGTTTATCCAGCCACTGGGTAAGCTCAGCTCCCTTTTGCTGCTGCGTCTGCCCGCCACGGCGCGAGGCATGGCGATAATCCAGCAAATGCTGTTCCAGTTGCCCCAGGTAGTGATCGGCCTGCTGCAGCGTGGTGAGCTGATCGTTGAGCTGCACACTGTAGCGCTGAGGCCGGGTGGTAATAAGCGGTGAGGCCGGGTAATCACTCGCCGTTGCGGGTAACTTTTGACGGACAGGGACATTCTGCGCAACGCTATGCTGTTGTACAGAAGGATTAAGCGCTCCGCTACCGGAGAGTGATGTTGTATTTAAACCGACCTGCATACTATTCCTGGGCTACTGCTCGCTGTTAAATCACACTGAAAAGGTTCAACTCACTCACTTTGGAGTAGGTTTTTAAAGTGGCTTCCATCGCCATTTCCAGACCGGTAAAGGTTATGGAAGCCGGGCCGTAATCCAGATCGCTCAGTTGACCAATCAGCTGATCGTTAGAGGTGGCGATATCCGTTTGCGCGCCGCTCAGCATACTCATCGTATTTTGCGTTTCACCGATGGTGGCAATAGAAGCATTGAGCGAGTCGGAAGCGTCATCCACCGTATTGATGGCATTTTCAATATCGCTTTGCACCTGCGGGTCGGCTGGGTCAACCGACGGATCCTGTAGCTCTTTCGACAGCGACGTCAGGGTGTTCAGCACGTCCAGGCTATCGCCGAAGAAATCACTGACCGCCACGTTGGTATCGACTTCTACGCCATTGGAAACCGTGGTCTGGCGATGATCGCCGTTCCCCTGGTAGGTATAGCTGTCGGTGACGCCATCACCGTCGTCGTCCACGGCGACAATCGGCGGCCGATCGTTGACCGTGCCGCCAAACACATAGTGCCCGTCTTCATCCTGGTAATTTAATGCCGAGACCATCGCTTCGGTCATCGACTGAATATCTTGCCCTAGGCTGGCTAACGAATCGGCGGTATTGGTGCCGTTCGCCGCTTCCAGCAGATCGTCGCGAATCGCCAACAGATCGTTATTCACGCCATCAAGGATCGACTCCTGCTGACTCATGCCCGCCGTCGCGGAGTCAATATTGCTCTGATACTGGTCGAGGGCCGATTGCTGGCGGTTAAGTTGCGTAATACGGGTCGCCGCGATCGGATCGTCAGACGGCAGCAGAATACTTTTCCCGGTCGCCATTTGCTCAACGACATGGGACAGATCGCTGGAGAGATCGTTAAAACTCTGCGTCATGGACACATAAGATTGCTGAGTAGATACACGCATATTCATTCCTCTCCAGGTTAGCTACACATTTCCAGCACAGAATCGAAAATATCTGCGCCCGTTGAGATAACTTTCAGGTTGGCCTCGTAAATTTGCTGGTAGGTAATGAGGTTCACCGCTTCTTCATCCATGCTGACGCCGCTGACGCTGCTCTGCTGGTTCTGCGCTTCGGAGTAGACGTTGGCCGCCGCTTCCGCTTCCGTCTGGTTCTGCTGGCTGTAGATACCAATGTTGCTGATGATCGACGAACAGGCTTCACCCACGGTTACGCTACCAAGCCCCTCTATATCCAACGGTTCGGTAGAAATATTGATCAGCGCCTGCAGGTTATCGCTGTTACCGCTTTCATCCGGCGAACTGGAAAACGCCAGCTCGTCGGCGGTGATATCAGGGTTCACCTCCAGCGGGCCGTCAGATGAATTTTCATCATAAATAAACAGCGGTTCACCGGGGTTACCGTTCAAATCGTAGCCCTGCGCCAGTTGGGTGTTCACCGCATCGGCAAATTGCTCCGCCATGCTGTTAATCGTCCCTGTCAGCGGCGTCAGCACCTGATTCTGATAATCAAACAGCGCCCCCAGCGAGCCGCCAGTATCGGTGTTCATCGATGACGTAGTTCCGGCAAATGTCAGCGACATGCTCTGCGTGCCGTCGGCGTTGGTATCCAGTTCGATGGTGGAACTCTCCTGCCCGCTGACCAACGGCTGACCGTTTTGCAGCGTAACGTTGTAGTTACCTTCATCATCAATATTGACCTGCACGTCCATGATGCCGCTCAGTTGCTCCACCATCTGATCACGAGCATCGTACAGCGCCGAGGCGTTATCGCCGTTGGCTTCAGCTTCCGCAATTTGCTGGTTATAACTGGCAATACCGGTAGTCAGGGTGTTCACCTGCGCCACCATCGCCTGCTCCTGGCTGACGATCTCACTGCTTTGCGAGTCGATGTAGTCCAGCGTGTTATCCACACGCAGCGCCAGCGCGCCGGACTCGCTGATCACCTGTTCACGCAGGGCGGAATCATCCGGGCTGGTGGTAGCTTCGTTTAGCGCGGCAAAAAAGTTGTCAAAACCGCCGCTCAGGCTACTGTTATCGTCACTCAGCACGGTTTCCAGTTGCGTTAAATACTCCTGCTGGGTGTTGTAATAGCCGTAATCACTGGCGGCATACCACACCTGGTTCACCTGATACTGGTTAGAAACGCGGCGAATACTGTCCACCTGCACACCGTTACCTGCGCTGTTGGCTGAACCGGAGCTGGCGCCAATGGTACTGGTGATGGCAACCTGCCGGGTATAACCGTCGGTCATGGCGTTAGCCGTGTTTTGCGCGGTTACATTAAGCTCCACCTGCGCCGTCGATGCGCCGCTGTAGCCAATATTAATCATGTCCATCAAAGAGTCCTCGCCGGTCAGTCACCCGGTCTGTCGTTAACAACCTTGCCGATTAAGAGCGGCGAAAAAACCACAGTTCTTAAGCCGCCGCGCAACCTTTATCCTTTGTGATGAGGGGAGAGTTGTTTGACGATCATCGCCGCAATGCCAATGCCGTGTTGTTGAGCAAGACTGTTGCACAGCTGATCGTCATAAAATCCCTGCATCATGCGTACCGAGTCGCTGTTAAACGGGTTGTCTTTTGAGTCGAAGATCTCATTGGTTTTACGCATCTCTTTCAGCATGTTGCGTAAGAAAATGGCTTCAAACTGCTGAGCGGCTTTCTGTAAATCGTTATCTTTAATTTTCGGGCCCATTAACGCATCGCTGCCGTCAATGCCCCCGCTATGATTCACTTTGATGTCGGCCATTAAATCACCTCCAGATCGGCGTCCAGCGCTCCGGCTTCATGCAGGGCCTGCAAAATCGACATAATGTCGTCCGGCGTGGCGCCCAGGCTGTTAAGGGCGTTAACCAACGTTTTCAGACTGCTGGACTCTGGCAGACTGATCATTCCCGGGCGGGCATGATTCACCGAAATATTGCTCTGCGGCGTTACCGCCGTACGACCACCAGCAAACGCATTCGGCTGGCTGACGTTGCTGCTTTCATTGATGGACACCGTCAGGCTGCCATGCGATACCGCCGCCGCGTGCAGGGCAATGCCATCCCCCATCACCACTGTGCCGGTACGCGAGTTAAATACCACGCGGGCACGCACTTTTTCCGCCTGCACCTGGACGTCATCCAACTGAGACATAAAGGCGACGCGCGCCCCTGGACTGGTTGGCGCGCGGACGCTGACGTTGGTCGAGCTTTGCGCCGTCGCAATGCCGCCAAACGACGCGTTGATCGCCGCCGCAATATTGTTGGCATCTTTGAAAGAAGGACGTTTCAGATTAAGCGTGATGGTATCGCCCATCTGGAAATCACTGGGAATTTCCCGCTCCACGGATGCCCCATTCGGTATCAACCCGGCGGTGGGGGTATTCACAGTGACGCTGGAGCCGCTGGCCCCGGTGGCGTTCATCCCGCCGACCACCACGCTCCCTTGTGCAAGGGCGTAAACCTCTCCGTCAGCACCGTGTAATTGGGTGAGCAGTAATGTACCGCCGCGCAGGCTTTTGGCATCGCCGATCGACGAGACCGTGACGTCAATGGTTTGCCCACGCGAGTACATGGGCGGCAGCATCGCGCTGACCGCCACCGCCGCAACGTTCTTCACCTTCGGGTCGATTTTGCTCGGCAACTGAACGCCGAACTGACGCAGCATGTTGGTGATAGTCTGGTTGGTGAATTTAACCTGGTTTTTATCCCCGGTTCCGTCCAGCCCCACCACCAGGCTGTAGCCGACAAGTTGGTTTTCCCTGACGCCCTGGACGTTGACCAGCGACTCCAGAGATCGCGCCTGCGCCGCGCCAGGCAGCGCCAGACTCAGGGCAATAACGATGCCGTTTAACGCCTTCATCCAGCGCCCGCTTAAGTGTTGCATAGTAAAATCCTGCATTAGATCGGGAAGAGAGGATGGTTAAACAGACGCGTCAGCCAGCCCGCCGCATTGGCATCGCTCAATGCGCCACGACCCGCATAGGAGATACGCGCATCGGCAATACGCTGCGATGAGACGGAGTTGTCGTTCTGAATGTCATCGGCGCGCACCAGGCCGCTCAGGCGAATGTACTCATCACCCTGGTTGAGGGTGAGCCATTTTTCACCGCGAATTTCCAGGATACCGTTCGACTGTACCGAGTGTACCGACACCGTAATTTCGCCACGTAAACTGTTTTGCTGCTGCGAGGTCGCCGTCCCGTTGAAGTCACGATTGGCGTCCACGGACGCGGAAAGGTTATCTTTGGTATGCCCAAAGAGGGTCGGCGCGCCAATATCCACGGTATTGTTCTTACCGAAATTGGTTTTCGCCTGTTTGCTCGACTGGGTGGATTCTTCCAGCATCACGGTCAGGATATCCCCCACCCGATAGGCACGGCGATCCGCTGTCAGCGACCACTTGTAACCCGTTTCGAACACCCCTCCCGCGCGGCCATCCGCCGTTGGCGGTGCCTCGGTTTTGGGCGGAGCAAAGAATTCGTCATTTTTTTTGACCAGGAGAGCCTGCGATTCGCACCCGCTTAACAGGGGAAGCAGTACCATCAGCCAGAGATAATTTTTCACGTTCTGCCTATTTCTGCCGGATGGAGCTGTACCATCCGGCATTTCACATTCTTGAGTTACAGTGTCTGACTAATAAACTGCAGCATATCGTCTGCCGCAGAGACCATTTTGGCGTTCATCTCATAGGCGCGCTGCACGTTGATCATCGCCACCATTTCGTTGACGATATCCACGTTTGAGCCTTCCAGAGCGCTGTCCTGCAAAGTCCCCAGACCATCTTCCCCGGGAATACCTTCCGTCGGTTGACCACTGGCTGCGGTTTCCAGATACAGGTTGTCGCCTTCCGCTGAAAGCCCGGCCGGGTTAGCGAAGTTAACCAGCGTTAGTTGCCCCAGTTCGGTAGGGTCACTGTCGCCGGGCAGGATTGCCGTCACGGTGCCGTCTTCGCCAAAAGCCACATTAGTCGCGCCGGACGGAACATCGATTTCCGGTTGCAGAGGTAAACCTTCGGAGTTAGTCAGCACGCCGTCGGCGTTAACCTGCATATTGCCGTCACGGGTATACGCAATATCCCCGTTCGCCTTTTGCACCTGCCAAAATCCCTGCCCCATGATGGCCACGTTCATCGTATTGTCGGTGGTTTCCACATTCCCTTCGGTGAAGGTTTTCTGCGTACCGACAATGCGTACACCGCTACCGAACTGCATTCCAGTCGGCATGATGTTGTTTTGATCGAGCATGGCGCCCGGCGCTTCCTGAGTCTGATAAAACAGATCCTGGAACATCACGCGGTCACGCTTAAAGCCCGTGGTATTGACGTTAGCGATGTTGTTGGCAATCGCACTCATCTCAGCATCCTGCGCCGACAGGCCGGTTTTACTGATCCATAACGCTGCGTTCATAACACTTTATCCCTGATTAAAGACTACGGCTCAGGAGCCGCGTAGCAGCCTGTTGCCTGAGTCGCTGAGATCTTCAGCCGTTTTCATCATCTTGATTTGCGCTTCGAACTGACGGTTCATCGCAATGGACGACATCATTTCGCTCACCGCAGACACGTTACTGCCTTCCAGAAAGCCGCCGCTCACTTTGATGTTCTCATCGCGTTGTGCCGGTACGCCGTCCGCCGTCACCAGCATCCCCTCGCTATTTTTCGCCAGATTGGCGACCGGAATATCCACCAGCTTCAGGCGATCGATATCCATCGTGGCAGTGACATCGCCATCGTCAGGTGTGACGGAGAGCGTGCCGTCGCTACCGAAAGAGGCAATCGCATTCGGCGGTAAAATAATCGGGCCGTTATCCCCGAGAACAATATTGCCGTCGATGGTCAGTTGACCCTGATCGTCCTGCTGGATATTGCCGTTGCGGGTATAAACTTCGTTTCCGGCTTTATCCTGCACGGCGATATAGCCGGTTCCCTGAATGGCGACATCGAGCGGACGCTCGGTTTTTTCCGCCACGCCGGTGCTGTCATTGACGCCGCTGGGACTCTCTTTCGCCATAAAACGCGTGTCGAAGCCACCGCCTTTGACTTTGTCATTACTCGCCATCGCCATATCCGCACGAAAACCATTGGTGTTGACGTTGGCGAGGTTGTTGGCGCTAATTTGCTGCTCCAGCAGCGTCTGGGTGGCGCCGCTTAGTGCGGTATAAATCAACCGATCCATTTCTTAGCCTTACATCGCCTGGAAGAGTGCCTGGTCCAACTGCGTACTGGTCGAAATCACCTTGGTGTTCGCCTGATAGTTACGCTGGGCGGTCATCAGGTTGACCAGTTCGTTGGTGATATCCACGTTGGAGCTTTCGAGCATGCCGGAGGAGAGCGTGCCACATGAGCCGGAGCCAGGCGTGCCAATCAGCGGCGTACCGGATTCACCGGTCTGCACCCATGCGGTACCGCTTACCGCTTCCAGCCCGTTTTCGTCCGGGAAGGTGGCGAGTACAACCTGGCCCTGCAGCATACGTTCTCCGTTGCTGTAGGTGGCGTACACTTTGCCATCGTCATCCACCTGCACGCCGTTTTGCGTTGCGGAGGCGTAACCGGTCGCGGAGTTGGTGGTCACCGAGAAATCAGAGCCGTACTGAGTACAGTCGGAGTAGTCGACGGTCATCGAGATCGGCGCGGCTTCATCGGTGGTAAAGGTGATGGTTTGCGGCGTGGTCGGAGAGGTCAGCTTGCCGGTATTCGGATCGAAGGTTAGCGTGGTTGGCGGTACACCAGTCTGCGCTTCACCATCAAAGGTGTACTGCACTTCCCAGGTGTTATCCGCGGTTTTGGTAAAATACTGGCTGACCGAGTGCTCGTTACCCAGAGAGTCATACACGGTGGTGGTGTAGCTGTCGGTATAGGTATCGCTGTTGTTGGCATCAAACTGCACGCTTGAGCGATCGATCGTTTCATCACTGGCGTCAAAGTTGGCCGTAAAGGTCATGCTGTCCGTGGCCTGCGCCGGGATATTGCCGGTTTTAATCTGGATATCGGTCACGGTACCAGTTTGCAGCGTGCCGCTGTCATCAACCGGATAGCCTTGCAGATAATCACCGGACGCATTGACGATATAGCCGTTTTTATCGGTGACGAAAGAACCCGCGCGCGTATAGGAAATGTTGCCCGCGCTGTCGCACATGACAAAAAAACCATCGTCGTTGATCGCCAGATCCAGAGCGTTACCGGTAGAAACCATTGAGCCGCCGGTGGAGATGCTTTGTGCGGAACCCGCCACGCTCACGCCCATCGCCTGCGTCCCGGCGTACATCGCGGAGAACTGGGTAGTCATTGATTTATAACCGACCGTCCCGGAGTTCGCGATGTTGTTACTGATTCCATCCAGTTGTTCGTTGACGGCGTTTAGCCCCGTCGCTGCAATTTCATAACTCATTGTTTCTTCCTGTAATGTAAACTAAATCAGAGCACTGTATTGCTGTCGGCGTTATCGCTGCCGTCGTCAGTGTCAGGCGGCGTGGTGTCATCGGTGCTGTCCGGTACGCCAAACTGGGTGATCATGGTGAATGGCACTTCGCCAACGCCGTCAACGTTGAGCACCGGCGTGCTGCCATCGAGCGGAATACGCACATCTTCCACTTTGCCCGTCACCTCAATCGGCACTTCTTCTTCCCCGGTATTGGTCACCACGGACACGCTGTAATCACCCGGCGGGATGCCGTAATCCGCAGGATTGATGTCGAAATCCACCTGGCCGGGTCCGACGGAGGTTTCACCTTCCGGAATCAGCGACACGGTGTAGTCATCACCCGCTTCATCGGTAAAGTGCAAATCCACATCGGTACAGCTGTCATCCAGCGTGATGCGGCCCTGAATGTCCTTGCTGTTATCTTCGATATCCAGCGAGGTGGTTTGCACCATAATGTCGTCGCCGACCATATTCCCCAGCGCCATCACCTGAATGTTGCTCATCAGCACGGCGTTGGTATTGGCCTGAACGCTCATCTCTTCCATCATCGCTACCTGCGCCATGGAAGAAAGCTGGTCGATATAGGCCGTTGGGTCGGTCGGATCGGTAGGATCCTGGTTTTCAATTTCGGCTACGAACAGCGTCAGAAACGTGTCGACCGCGGACGTTTCCGTGGACGTTGTCGTCGTCGGTGTGCCGCTGGTTCCACTGGTATCGGTGGTTGACGAGGTAGAGGAAGAGCTGCTATCCCCCAGGTTGTTGCTTTGCGCCGTGGCGCTCCCAGTATTTTCAGCCACCGTCGTCTTCTCCTGAGAAGAAGCCAGCGCCTGAGATTGGGCATACAGAGCCAGGGTATTCATTACACTTCTCCCAGTTTGAGTAAGCTTTGCTGCATACTTTTGACGTTATTCAGCACATCAACATCAGTTTCAAAATCACGTGATGCGGACATCATGTCGGCCATTTGCTCGACCACGTTGACGTCCGGGTACCAGACAAAACCGTTCTGATCCGCCATTGGGTGATGCGGCTCATAACGCTTCACCGCCCCGCCACTTTGCATCACGTCCTGCACTTGCACGCTGGCGCCATCAATGCCGTGACGGTTGTTTGCGCCAATCAGGCTATTGTTGTAAACCGCAGCAAAAACCGGGCTGCGCGCTTTATAGGCCTGCGCCTCGCTGCTGGCAGGAGATTCCGCATTCGCCATGTTGCTGGCGACGGTATTCAGACGGATGGTTTGCGCCGTCATCGCCGAGCCGGAAATCTGGTAAATATCAGTAAACGACATGGTTATTTTCCTTCGATGGCTTCTTTGATTCCGCTAAGTTGCAGATTCAAAAAAGTCAGACTGCTTTGATAATCCATACTATTTTGTGAAAACCGGGCCTGCTCGGTATTCAGTTCTACGGTATTGCCATCCTCTGAGGGCTGCATCGGCACCCGGTATTTCACGTCAGCCTCAGGCAAAACATTTGTGTGACTTGCCCGTTGCATCTCAGCGGCAAAATCAATATCTTTGGCTTTGAAATTTGGTGTATCGACGTTTGCCAGATTCGCAGTCAGTAGCTCGGTCCTCTCAAGACGTAACTTCACTGCCTGCGGATGTACACCCAATGCCTGCTGAAAACTGATTCCCATTTCTTGCATCACTCCTGCGTAGATATCGCTATTGCTAGCAATAACCATGCCAACTTTTAAGTGATTGATGAGAAATGACTTTATGAAACTCCCCACCTACGTAAGGAAGCCTTCTTTCCCCTTTGCCGCGGAGATAATGCTGGCTTTATGCTGCGTCTTACCCGTACATGCCGCCGTCCATCCCATTCAGCACAGCGCCCGGGAACAGATCAACGCACTTGTTCTGACTGCCGCCAGTCATGAAATCGACGCACTGGCGCACAAACAGCAGTGGCAGGACTATCGCTACACGTTCAATATCTATATCCCCTCAGCCGTGAGTAACAGCGCGCTATGCGCGTCGGCGCCACAGATCACCTCCAGTGCCTCCCCAGAGATGGCCTTGTCACGAATGAACTTTGTGGTGACCTGCCCAGGCAATGCGGGCTGGAAATATAACGTTGCAGTGCGCCCCGACGTGTCGGTGCCGGTAGTGATGCCAAAGTCGTTGATTGCCCGAGATGCGGTGATTACCGCCGACGACCTGCAGCTTAAAAAATTCAATATCAGCAACCAGCGGGAAGGGTTGATAACAAATATGGATGAAGCAATTGGCCTCACCAGCAAGCGCGCCCTGCAACCGGGTAAACCGATTACCCGTAGCGAGCTGGTTCAGCCCATATTGGTTAAACGCGACCAGCCAGTGATGATCGTCTCCCATCTGGCTGGCATTACCGCCTCAATGCCGGGCGTGGCGTTGAAGAATGGTCGTAAAGGGGATGTGATAAAAATTCGTAATAGCAGCAGCCAGCGGATCATCAGCGGCGTGGTGGACGATACCGGCGTGGTCACCACGCTGATGGCCGAATAGTGCGGGGATTTTTTGTGATGGGATTAAAGTTTTCCTCTATTGCCGCCGCTTTTAGTCAATAACAGATAACCAACCCAACGGAATATGTACGAGGTTGCTATGAAAATTACCCCGAGTCTGCCTGGCAATCGCCCTGCATCGACAACCGAACAGGCACGTGCAGACAAGAGCAGCGTGCAGACGAGCACGTCCAGTTCCTCATCGCTTTCCGCCGATGATATTACTCAGGCGGGATTACAAACGGCGCAGCAAACGCTGAACAGTGATACACAAAGTGACGTTGATTACGACAAAGTGGCGCAAATGCAGGCCATGCTGGCCTCAGGCGATTTGCAGGTTGATACCGATCAACTGGCTGGGGACATGCTCAGCTTTTTCCAGAAATAAGAGGCTACAACAGTGAGCACCAGGCTACAGCAGGTGAAAACTCTGCTTCAGGGCATTCGTGAAGACGGAACGCGGTATGACGCGCTCAGACACCAGTTGGAACAACAACGTCTGTGTATGATCCGTCGCGACAGCGACGAGCTGCTGGCCATCAATGAACTTATTCAACAGCATTATGAGCAGTTGCAAAACAGCAGCCAACAGCGCCGTTCGATCCTGCAACTGCTGGGCGTAAGCGTCAATCGTGCAGGGATAGAGCAGGTCTTTAGCTGGTTGCCGGGCGTACAGAAAAGTGCCGCAGAGGGCTGGTGGCAAAGCCTTGAGCAAAAAGCGAAACGCTGCAAGGCGTACAACGAAAAAAACGGCGATCTGCTGATCCGACAGTATGAATTTATTCAGGCTTTTTTAGGTACCGAGCCGGATTTTATTTATCAGCGCTAAACGCCCTTCCCTGACGCGGAAACCTGCTTTCCGCGATTCACCTAACTAATTGATATAAATGAAATTAAAATTCAGGCATGGATATTGCAACGTCATAAACAGATTTTGAATATTGGGATTGCTGAGAACAGATTATGAGTATGATTGATTGTTATGAACCTGACTTTGTCCGGTTGTTTTTATCCCGCCATCCGGATTCCGCTTTACGGGTTAACCTGTGCTGGAAAACGGAAGTGCGTCAGAGTCTGGTCTTAACCGATCTGGCCAGCTGTCAGGCTGTATTAGGCGCTCCCAATACCTTTGTCTTGCATCATTCAAAATGTGCGGCCAACCCGGACAGCCCGGCGCTATCCCCACGCGATCAGGTATTGAATCAATCCGCTCTGCATACCATCACACTTCCAGGTTTATCGCCGGAGCTGCGCCTGTATGCGCTGGGGATCATGCTCTCTTTTTCCGAAAAATGCCCAGGCGATAGTGAAGCGGTGCTGGAAAAGCTGGCATCGTTGCCACAGATCCTCGCAGGCCATGTACAGGAAGGAAAACTGCAGGAGCAATTTGCGCAACTGCCCAGCCTGCCCCAGCTACAGCGTGAATTAATTACCCGTATGGGCGGTTGTGAATTCAATTGGGATCTGCTGCCGGAAAGTACGCGTAAACTCACATTACCTCTGCAGGTCAGCCTGCTGATGCTGCAGGATGCGAACAGTGAAGCCATGCTTCAGCAGCAGTTACAGGATCAGTGGCTGCAGACCTGGGAGCGCCATTTCGCTCAAGAAGCATGGATTTTCAGCAACTATCTGATTTATCGCTTGTACCACGACACCTTCCCACAGCATGAGAGTGAAAGCACACTGCAGCGTTTCTTCTGGCTGGCGGCTGACGTCTTTATGATTCGCACTCTGTTTTGCCTGTGGACGATGGATGATTCTGCGCTAAACCATGACGAAATTTACGCCCTTTTCGCGTTGTTTGAAGCGTGGCGCAACGGCGAGAATGCCCATTCGTTACGTCAGCATATTCTGGACATGCTTCCGGGAGATCCACTGCTCTCGGCGTTCTCCCTGATTACACGTTAGTGCCTGTTGGCCGGGCGAATGCCCGGTCCTTTTTCGAACCGCGAATACACATCACCATGTCTGAATCCTCTAAAGCACGTTCCGCCCTGACTGGCATCGTTAAAACGCTCGACACTGGCCGCGAAAAACCGTTTGTCAGCGTTATCACGCCAACATGGAACCGCGGCGTTTTCTTACCTTATTTGCTGTATATGTTCCGTTATCAGGACTACCCTGCTGACCGGCGGGAACTGGTGATCCTGGATGATTCTCCGCAAAGCCATCAGTCGATCATTGACCGGCTAACGCAGAACCACCCAGAGAAATATAATATTCGTTATATCTACCACCCGGAAAAGCTCGATCTGGGTAAAAAGCGCAATATGCTCAATGCGCTGGCGGTAGGTGAATATATTCTCTGTATGGATGATGATGACTATTATCCAGCGGATAAAATCTCTTACACCATCGACATGATGCAGCGCCACCGGGCGTTGATTTCAGGTTCCGATCAAATCCCCATCTGGTACAGCCACATCAACCGGATATTCAAAACACGCAGCTTTGGCCCACAAAATATTCTCAACGGCACTTTCTGTTACCATCGTAATTACCTGAAGAACCACCGCTATGATGATGAGTGTAATTTAGGTGAAGAAAAGGGATTCACTAACCAGTTCACCGCGAACCCGCTGCAATTGCCGGGTGAACGTACCATTATTTGTATCTCACACAGCCAAAATACGTTCGACAAAGACTTTGTGTTGGGAAGCAGCGAGCCACTGGAAACCCCGCTGGCGCAGGCGATTACCGACCCGATGCTGAAAAACTGGTATCAAAGCCTGCATAACGCTACTCATCATCAACCGATCCAGTGGGATTATATCGATCAGGTGGTGATCGTAAACCTGGACTCACGCCCGGATCGTTTAGCGCACATCCAACAAGAGCTGGGGTTTCTCAATTTCCCAAAGGAAAAGATCACCCGCATTGCCGCGTCAGTTGCCACTAACGGCCAGATTGGTCGCCGCCAATCCCATCTTCGGGCACTCAAGTTGGCACAACAAATGGGATGGAAAAATTACCTGCTGCTTGAAGATGACGCCGTTATTCTGAAACAAGAAAAACATATTCGGGTACTTAGCTCGCTGCTTAATGCCCTGCCTAAATTTCCGTGGGAGGTCATTCTTCTCGGCGGCGAAATTAAACGCGGAAGCATATTAAAAAGCCTGACTGGGATGATTCATGCCCGCGATTGCAATAAGGTGTGCGCCTATCTGGTTAACAACAGCTATTACCCGGTTCTGGCTCAGCAAATGGAATATGACCTTTCAGAGACCCTCGAAGGACAGTGGCAGCCGCTGCCACGTGACGGAAAATGGCTTTCCTGCTATCCGAGTATCTGCTATCAGCGCCCAGGTTATAGCGATATCGAGAAAAAAGAAACCGATAATATTGGCTACTACTTCAATAAAATCAATAAGAAATCCGATGCCGCCAACGCACTGACTGATGCCCCGCTCCCTTCTACTGCCCCCCGAACAGATGCTATTGGTTTCTATATGGAAACGTCGCTGCACTACGCGGTCTATCGCCCGATCATAACCGCGCTACAGGCGATGGGGCACACCTGCTCTCTATTGGTCAGCGACAAAATACACGCGTCGTTTCTGGATGAAATGACCGCAACAATTAAAACCATTAACGATCCCCTATTGGGCGGAACGCGTCTTTCTGTGGTGATTGAGAAACGTCAACGCTTCAAATGTCTTGTCAGCCCTTATTACACCCCGTTACTGAACGGGCTGGCGGATACCCATGTACGGACGATGTATGGACTGGCGAAAGAAGCGTGGAATCATGCCTGGTGGAATGCCTTTTATCATCGCATTCTCTGCTACAGCCACTATAGCCAGCACGCGGTTGATATTGGCGGCAGCGCCAAAGTGGTGGGTAATCCCCGTTTCGATGAATGGCATAACCATACTTACGATACCGCACTGCCAAAAAGCGTGAAGCTAAATGCGAAAAAGCAGACCATCCTGTATGCGCCAACCTATGGCGCGCTAAGCTCGCTCCCCCATTGGGCACAACAGCTCAGCCGATTAAGCCATGAATACAACGTCGTCACCAAACTGCACCATGGCACTCTGCACAGGCCGGAAGAAAGTGCCTCGCTGGTGCTGGCGCAGCGCTACTTAAAAAACCGAATTGACGATCCGCAGCACCTGCTGGCGCTTATGGCGCAGGCAGATTACGTCCTGACGGACAGCAGCGGCTTTATTTTTGATGCCATTCATATGAATAAACGCGTCATTTTACTGAGCTGGCCAGAGATGACCTCGCTGCTGGATGGCCAACAAAGTTTCTCGACCCCAGACAGCGCCGATCAACGTATCCGCGACGTTCTCCCGGTAGCCCAGGATATACAGGCGTTGCGCAGTGCGCTGTCTGATGCATTTGACTGGACTGCGCTTGAAGCACCGTTAGCCGAAATTCGCCACCATTATTGTGATGCGTTTATGGATGGCCAGGCAGGGCAAAGGGCCGCTAAAGAGATCGTGGCATTACTTACGGAAGCAGATAGTGTCCATACAAATGCTCTCTTACATAGTTTACAGAAAAAACTGTTTAACTAATTCCTGATATAAACCAGCTATTAAAACCACCGTTAAATCGGTGGTTTTTTATTTTACTGGGGCGTTTTTTTTATAACAATCTCGATACCGCTTTCCGCAAATGGTGTGCGTGTCTGATCAAATCGAGGAAGCCCTGCTAAGTAGCTATGGTTAAGCAATTCTATTTTTTGAACATCATGCTTTGTAGTTATCGCCTGAATCAATTCCAATACATTTATCGAAACGGGTGACCAACTATTTTTCTTGAAAATACTGAAAGTATGCTTGTGGTCGGAGTTAAAAGTCGATGGCCAAACTTTTTGCTCATACATATCTTCATCAGGAATTGTTATAATGAGATGACCATTTGGTTTAAGTACTCGCATCCAATTATTGATAGCGACAAACGGGTCAACCACATGTTCCAGGCAATGTGCAGAATACACAAAGTCAAAACTATCATCACTAACATTGTCTAAATATTGGGCATCACCTTGTGGTAAGTCATAAACAGTCACAGTTCTCATTAGTGGGAAAAGCGATCGGTAAATACCAATACTGTCAGGCCCACCACCGATATCCAATCCAGCACCTACAAACCAACGAGAAGTAAACCGGGCATCCATGAGTCGGCGATTTACAGACATACTGGTCGTACCCACAACCCCCCGATTAATCAGAAATTGACTGGTAATATCACCAGGTAAAATTAGAGGTTTGATCACTTCCCCGGCTAAAGCATGTGGCCATAAAACAGCGTATCCGGTGTCTTCAGCATACCAGTATAAGGCGTGTGTATCGGCAAAACTTTCTAATAATTCAATAAACTCACTGGCATTATCGAACCCATGATCGGCATATTCGGGTAAAGAACCACTTGTTACTGCAAAATCTTTTAGATATATTCTACAATCATCAATAATAACGATTGCATTGTCAATTTTACCTCTCAGCACTCGCAACTCGTTAATAAGCGGCAAGCGAATATCTTTATCCCATTCGTCGCTATGATATTTTTCGTTGCAGTAATCAGAACCAGGATAATGCGCATCCAAAAAGACAAGACTACGATGATTTTTCAAAATCCCATTGACTTGTTCCAAATTCAGAAATGATAAACTATCATCGGGAAAAATCGTAATGCTGTCATTTTTTTCTTGTAATGCTTTTTCATATAATGGTTGATAGATCTCACAAGATAGCGCATGATTGAAACCAGCTGATAATGCCATTCGACATGAATTCCCAATACCGTATCCAGTTTCAATCAGATGTGTCACCTGGTGCTCTTCAACAATTCTGTGTAAAGGAAATCGCCCTAAAAAACCCATAATTACTCCATATAATGTAGTTAATTAAACATCTAAAAATTGTCCACATAGCTATCAGAGTTCAAAAACAATTGAATCTGATGCCAAAAATATTCAGCAGTAATTTTCTTCAAACATCGATATTTTTTATCATTTGGACACCAGATAGAAAACTCATCACCTCGTGGTGGCATAAATTCTTTACCTAGTTTGTTTTTAAAGAATTGCGGACTCATGATCAGGTGTCCGCATTGACCATACTGGCATCCCGTATCAATACCCATAGCATTCCATCCATACTTTCCATTCCTGTAAGGCAATCGGTATCTGGCCGGAATAATGGAGTACAACCCACAAATTGCGATTGATGTGAGTCCAGCAAGCGCAACTGGGCCAGAGTCGCACGCAACCAGCAACTGACAGCGTTCCATCAGATAAATCATCTCAAGCATAGAGAACTGATTAATGCAATCGATAGCCTCTGGGATATCTATATCCATCATCTTCTTCTCATGATACTTATTATTATCGCTGCCAATAATGATAACTTTCCAGCCTGCAGCAATAAAATATTTCGCGAGCTGATTCCATCCTTTTTCGGTCCACGTCCTATTCGGAGAACCAATATTAGGATGCAATAAAACTATTTTTTCTTTCTGCAATCCATTAACTTGAATAAAATCATCAACATTGCTCTTATCTAATGATACCAATGATATAATAGGCTGTTTATTGCTCAAGGAATGGTTTTGAATATCATCACCGATAAATGCATCCGTCATATGTCGAGATGCAACAATATCTTCCCAGCGGCCAAGAAAATGAAATTTATCTTCCTGACGCGCTATCTCAGCATCAATAATATTTTCTTCTGTCAATGCATTAGCATCCCAATATTGGGAAACCATAGGACTTGAAATGATGAGATCATGATATAATTTATGTGCAATAAAGATAAATTCCTCATCATAATGTTCTCTAAATGCAGTCAGGCAACCTAAAGCGTAGATCGCATCCCCCATAGATCCAGGACAATAGAACAGCCTTTTTTTAAACGAGCCGGTTTTAACACCTCCCAACTCATTTACATAATAATTTTTTTTACTATCGAGATTGATCTGACTAACGTATTTATCAGTCTCCTTTGGTAAGTTTGTTGTTAGCAAAAAGAGAATATTTTGCTCTGGCACTTGATACAGCTCGTCGGAAAAACATCCGGCAACGGTTACAGGTAATATTTGTAAAACCTTTAATAAATTGACGGTGATTAAATCTGGGAGCTTGATCACCATGTAGCCTAACCGACGTAATATATCACTATCAACTTCCCCATCTTTTTGTTCACGAAAGAGTATAATTTTACCTTTAGTAATCGCACATTCATTTATTGCATGAAGGATAACTTCTACAAGCGCTTCCTGATGTTGTTTTTTCATAGAGGGAAAGCGAGGCGAAGTGCTGAGTAATAGTAGAGATGACGAGCTTATTTTTCTTAATTGAGAATAAATACTAAATGGTATCTTGAATAGCTCCAGAAAATCCGTTATTTTACGCTCATCAACTATCGGCACATTACTACAAGGCAACTTCATTGATTTTTTAAATGCGCTATTCTCCTGTAGATAATATGTTGTTGTTAATACTTTATGCCATGCATACCCGGCAGCAATATTCCAATCCTCTTTTGGTATATGATGGTTTTTATTTAACGCAATATTTATAGCATTAGCATACCCAGAAGTTAATTTATCTAATACATTTACAGGGATTTTTTCAAGTGCAGAAGCAGCAACGAGTTCAGCCATCTCTCCTTCATAAACATGAAGATGGATTAACGACCGAAGAGCATTTAACCTCATTAATAACGGAATAAGTAAATTATAGCTTTCAGCCAGTGCAACATGGATATCTAGTGTTGTTGGCGAGTGTTTAATGAGCACTTGCGATATTTTATCCAGCGCAGACAGTAAAGTTGATTCATTATATTTAAGAACAAGATTTGAATTTTCTCCCAGCCATTTCCCACTCAATTTATCAGAACAAGTAAATAATATATTAACCACTCCATCCATACCTTGAATAAAATTAGACATTTGAAGCGGCAGCGTAACTTCTCTAGTTTCAATGAATAGTCTTATTTTCATATTATTTTATAGATTTGAATTTTGGTTGGTAATTACCTCAATAATTGAGGTGGTGGATATAGATGGTGTTCTGGGGAAATAGACCACCTCGCACAGATACGACAAACTATCAAAGCGCCCTGCCCAGTCATCGCCCATCACCAGCGTATCGGCGTTAAACTGGCGAATATAGTCCGCTTTTTGCTCCAGCGACTCTTCGAGAAACACGCTATCCACACATTTCAGTCCGGCAATAATCCCCATGCGATCGCTTTGGCTGTAAACCGGCACTCGGCCTTTTTTCTGCATATTTAGCGCATCTGAAGAGATACCGACAATCAGTCGATCCCCCAACTGCCTGGCACGTTGCAGAATACGCAGATGCCCGATATGAAAAACATCAAACGTGCCGAACGTAATGATCGTTTTCATACCACTCCCAGCGTCTTCTGTCTTAACCAGCACTGCGTAGCAATTTCATCAACGGCTTTTTGCTCTTTTACCTGCGCTTCATTGCTCAGCGCGTAACGCTTATCTGCCAACGTCATAGAGACAATTTTCTCTTCGCAGGCCGCGGCAACCAGATTTTTTTGAATACGCTGCTCTTTGATTTTAGCCAGCGTTTTCTCCTGCTCTTGCCAGGCAATAACCGTGCGTAATGTGCCTTTATATCCGGTCACATTTTTGAGCGACTCAACGGAAGGGACCTCTACGCCAGTGCCGGTTTTTTGAATCAGGTAGCCCAGTGCTTTGATGTTATTGTCAAAGCCGGTACAGACCTGCTGCTGTTTAGCCAGCTGGACCGTCATGTCTTTGACTGATTTATCCCGCAGGCGCTGCAACTGCGCCAGGGTATCGATAATTTGTCGCATGATTATTTACCCTCCGTTTTCTTTGCCTGGGGGAAAAGGGCCTGTAAGCGACTTTGCACCAGCTCAAGTGAGGCGGGTTCACTCACCTCCTGACGCAGGAAACGCTCGATAGCGGGGAACGCTTTGACAGCTTTATCAACGCCGGGATCGGCTCCGGCAACATAGCCCCCCAACGGGATCAGCGGCTTAATTTCCATATAAGCGGCGTAGTTTTGTTTTAGCAGACGAGCCGACTGTTGGTGTTCGTTGGGCGTAACCTGCGTCATGCATCGACTGATCGACTGCCCAATATCGATGGCTGGATAATGCCCGGCTTCAGCCAGCTTACGGGTCAGCACGATATGTCCATCCAACACCGCGCGCGCGCAGTCAACGATCGGATCCTGCTGATCGTCTCCTTCCGCAAGCACCGTGTAAATGGCGGTCATTGAGCCTTCGCTTTCACTGTTGCCCGCGCTTTCCACAAGCTTGGGGATCATGCCAAACGCCGACGGTGGATAGCCTTTCGTTGCCGGAGGTTCCCCCAGCGACAGCGCAATCTCGCGCTGCGCCATGGCATAACGGGTTAACGAATCCACCAGCAGTAAAACGTGATGTCCGCGATCGCGAAACCAGGCGGCTATAGAGTGGCACAACTCGGTGGCTTTCAAACGCATCAATGGCGACTCATCCGCCGGAGCCGCGACAACGATAGATTTTGCCAACCCTTCCGCGCCCAGCGAGTGATCGATAAATTCCTTCACCTCACGGCCACGCTCACCAATTAACCCCACCACCACGATGTCGGCCTTGGTCTGGCGGGTGATCATCCCCAACAACACGCTTTTTCCCACGCCGCTGCCGGCCATCAAGCCCACGCGCTGGCCTTTGCCGATAGTTAACAACCCGTTGATTGCTTTTACACCCACATCCAGCGGTTGATTCACCGAACGACGCGTGAGGGGGTTGATAGACGGTGCCTGCGGCGGCAGCACATCATTGCCGGTCAGACGGCCTTTGGCATCCAGCGGCTCGCCCAGGCCATTGACCACCCGCCCCAGCCAGCTTTCGCTAATCAGGATCTCCTGAGCTTTTTCCTCGGGGAAAACGCGCGCGCCCGCCATCAGTCCGACGGGATGTTTGAAGGGCATCAGGTAGGTGATATCACGATTAAATCCCACCGCCTGCGCGTCGATCAGCGTATGGTTGGCGCTTTCAACGCGGCATAACTGGCCCGTTACCAACGGGCAACCCACGCTCTCCAGCAAAATACCGTTCACGCGCACCAGTCGCCCGGCTACCCGAGCTAAAGGGATCGACTCAATGGAACGCAGCGCGTTGTCGAAGCTGGAAAGATCACTCACCCGTCGGCTCCGGCAGCAGCGACTCTTTGAGTGCCGACATACATTGCTCGAGTCGATGCTCGCAGCCAATATCCAGCTCGGATTTATCGGTAATCACCCGGCATTCGCCCGCCTGCAGATCGGGAGATGGCGTCAGTCCCCATGCAGCGACCTTCTCAGGAGCGGCATCTTTAATGCGGTTAAATTCTTCGTTACTCAGCAGCACCTGTAACGACTCAGGCATCGCCGGAAAGGCCGAAATAGCCTCTTCGACCAGCGACAATAGCTGCGTCGGTTGCAGCGCCAGCTCACAACGAATCACCTGGCGGGTAACCTTTTCAACCAGCTGTAACAGGTCTTCCCGCTGTTTACGCTGAACGTGCGCCAGATAGTCATTCACTTTGCCGGAGATAGCCTCCAGCGGCTGGGCAGCCTGCTCGAATTGCTTGCGCCCTTCCTGCTGCCCGGCCAGGCTGCCTTCAGTGTATCCCTGACGACGGCCTTCATCGTGCCCCTTCAGATGACCTTCCTGAAAGCCCTGCTCCTGGCCTTCGGTCATCCCTTGTTCAAAACCTTTTTGCAGCCCTTCCTGGAAACCGTCCATCAGTTGGCGCTGATAATCCGCCGGTGTGATCCCCGGCGTAAGCTGTTCAGTCTGCAAATGGCGCTGGCGAGGGGGAAAACGATGCAGCCGGTAACGACCACGAATGGTTTCAATCGCCATGTGTTACTCCGCCGTCTGTTCAGCAAACAGCTGCAACTGAATTTCACCCGCTTCCTCAAGCTCGCGGGCAATTCCCATGATTTCACGGCGTATCTGTTCAATACGACTCACCGGAACCGGCCCCAGACGCGACGTTATCGCCTCCAGCTGTTGTACCTGACGCTTAGGCATCACGGCATAAATCGAACGACGCAACAACGCTTCGGTACCTTTCAGCGCCACCGCCCAGTCTTCCATCGGCACTTCGTCGAGCAGACGACGGCGCACTTCGTCACTTTGGCGGCTCAGAATAAAGAAGTCGTACATTTCGTCCTGCAACTGTTCGAGAACATCTTCATCGCGTTCGCGCAGTTGATCGAGGATCACCTGTTGGTTCCCCTGGAAGCGGTTAACGATATCCGCGGCCTGCTTGATCCCTTTCACTTTCGAACCATGTTCGGAAAGCACCGACAGCCCACGCTCGATCAAACGATCCAGCTCATCCACGACGTCGCGGTTTACATCGTTGAGTTTGGCAACCCGATAAAGGATCTCGTTTTGCACCGACTCATTCATGTAAGACAGTACCGTGGCCGAGATCTCTGGCGTCAGGAAGGCAAGGAATACGGCCTGTAACTGCAAATGCTCTTCTGAGATCAGTATCGCTAGTTGGCGCGGTTCCACCCACTGTAAACGCGCCATCCGCGAACGGATCTCATCGCCGTAAATCCCGTTGATCACGCTACTGGCGATTTCTGTGCCCAGCGCTTTATTGAGGATCCCTTGCAGCATGGAACGCGATGCGCCGTTGATACCACTCTGCTCACGGAATTCATCAAAAAAGTTATTGATCACTTTTTTGGCCATGCTGGTTTTTACCCCAGACAGACGCGCCATGTTTTCACTCAGGCGAACCACCTCTTCGCGGCTGAGTTTTTGCATCACCGTAGCTGCCGCCTCCTCGCCCAGACACAGCAATAAAATTGCGGCCTGTTCCAGGTAGCTGTTGCTGCTGCCGTTATTTATTGTCAATTCGCTCATTGCTGGTAATCCATTGTCTGAGAACTTCAGCTACGCGATCGGTGTCGCTCATCGCCAGTTTTTGCAGGAACTCCAGCTTCACCTCCAGACCGGAGCTCTGCGAAGGCAGGTTGTCGTCACCAGGGAAAGAAGGCAGTTCGATATTTTTGCGCTCATCTTCAGCGGCCGCAAAATGGGGTTTGTCCGCAGCAATAGCGATCGGTGCGGCGTCCAGCGCCAGCTCTGGCGTCGACGTCCGGCGACGTTCGGCGGTCAACCGTTTCATGACCGGACGAACAACAAACAGCAGCAACAGCAGAGCCAGCAGGCCGCAACCAATCAGACGCACCCAGGCCAGAATGTTGTCATCCTTCCATAAGGGGACCACCGGCTCGACGGGAATCGACTGCGGCACAAAATTAAGCAGCGATAAGGACAGATTGTCGCCACGCCTGGCATCAATCCCGGCGGCGTTATTTAACAGTGCCGTCAATTGCGTGGTTTGTTCCGGTTTCCAGTTCTTCAACGCAGGCGCGCTCTGGTTAAGTACCACGGCCACATTTAAACGTTTAATGTCGAAACCAGGATGCTGGATATGCTCAACGCTACGATCCCACGAGTAGTCGCGCTTGTTCTCACTGTGCTTTGACAGTGCGGCTGGCTGGTGAGACTCCTCTGGCGCGGTTCCATTGGTGCCATTCGCCACCTGATTTGCCGCCAACAGAGGACGGTTACTCAGCGAGCCAGGGATCCCCATAGCGATCTGGTTGGTATCGCTATCCAGCACCGTTTCTTCACGGTTCACCTTCGGTGTGTCACCGTAATGCTCCTGGGTTTCGTCGATATTGCTCAGATCGAGATCCGGCATCACGCTTACCCGGTAGTTACCGGTTCCGACCAGCGAGTCGAGAACATTTGCGAGACTGGCGCGGGTCTTATCCTGAATATCTTTGAGGATCTGGTCGCGCTTACGCGTCGCCGCAGAAACCGCTTCACCCGCGCCAATACCATCGGACAATAAATTCCCCGCCTGATCGACAACGCTGACCTGCGCAGCTTTCAAATCAGGCACGCTGCCGGATACCAGGTGCACGATGGCATTCACCTGGTCGAGATCCAGCTTGCTGCCATAATGCAGACGCACCACCACCGAGGCGCTGTTTTGCGGCTCGTCGCTGACGACAAAGGAACTCTCTTCATTGAGCGCCAGATGCACTCGGGCGCTCTCTACAGCATCCAGCGTCATAATGCTTTGCGCCAGTTCGCCTTCCAGGCTCCGCTTATAGCGAATGTTCTGCACAAACTGGCTGGCGCCCAGCACTTCGTCTTTGTCCATCAGCTCATAGCCGCTGGGCAGCATGGCCTGCACGCCTTTCGCCGCCAGCGTCATTCGCGTTTTAGACAAAGTCTCTTCCGGAACCAGAATTTGTCCGCTTTGCGGATCGATGCGATATTCCAGTTTTTCACCATCCAGCACGGTGACTATCTGCGAAACCGGGATATTCTCCTGGCTACCGTAAAGCGAAACATAGCCGTGGTTGCCATTCCACAACACGCTGACAATAATGGCGGTGGCCGCAATAGCCGCTGCCGCCAGTAATGCCAGGCGTTTATTACCATCCAGCCTGAAAGAGAACGAGGGTAAAAACTGAGTTACTTTTTTTATTAGTTCATTCATAGCGTTAGACTGACATGCTCATCAGGTCGTTGAATCCGGAAGCGACTTTATTACGTACCTGCACCAGCGCGGAAAACGATAACGATGCCTGCTGACTGGCGATCATCGCCCCCGCGAGGTCATCGCTTTTCCCCATCTCGATGGCCGTTTGTTTTTGCTCTGCGACCTGCTGAAATTGATCAACATGGTTGAGCGCGCCCTGCATAACACGGTCAAACGAAACCGGAGATGATGCAGACTGCGCACCCACGGCGTTAATCTGCATCGGCGAAAGGACAGGGGCTTGTGCGACCGCTTTCATCTGCTGCATGTCCTGCATCATTTGCGTCTGCATCGTACTGGCTGGGGCTATCGTATTTATGCTCATGACCTACTCTTAAAATTAGAAAAGCGTTCTCGGTACCACAGACTGATTCAGGAAAAGATTTCTATTCCCTGTTTTCGCATTGATGCCAGACGATAACGAAGCGCACGTGGAGTAATTCCTAATAAATCAGCGATTTTGGTTTTATTACCCTGATATTTGCGCATCAGGTCAGCGATATATTGATATTGCGCGCTGCGACCATGCTGGCCCAGATTGTCGCTGGTGGTGATTTGCGCAGAGGGTTTTGGCTGCCATTGCGGCTCGCTCCAGGAATCGGACTCAATGGACGGCAGACCTAAGGTATCGGGATAAATAACGCCATCACGATTAAGGATCATTCCTCGCTGAATGGCGTTCTCAAGCTGGCGAACATTACCCGGCCACGCATAGCTCAGTAATGCCCGGCGTGACGATTCAGAAAGCTTGATATTTTTTACCAACACCGTGGAATATTTTTTAATAAAGGATTCCGCCAGCGGAATAATGTCTTCCATACGCTCGCGCAACGGTGGCATGGTCAACGGAATCACTGACATGCGATAATAGAGATCTTCTCTGAAGCGTCCTGCGGCAACCTCTTCTTCAAGATTCTTATTGGTGCAGGCGATTAAACGGAAATTCAGTTTGATTATACGGTTACTGCCTAAACGCTCAACCTGTTGTTCCTGTAATACACGCAGTATTTTGGCCTGTAGCGCCAAAGGCATGTCACCGATCTCATCCAGCAGTAATGTACCATTATTGGCTAATTCCATCTTTCCCGGTACGGTGGCCACCGCCCCGGTAAACGCCCCTTTATCATAACCAAAGAGCGTTGCTTCAAGCATATTTTCAGGAATAGCTGCGCAGTTCACACCGATATAAGGCGCTGAAGCCTCCTGCGCAAATGCAATCGAGTGGATAAATTTGGCGATACATTCTTTACCCGTACCGGTTTCGCCATGGATAAGTACAGGAACATTAAAAGCAGCAATACGCCTTGCCATTGAAAAAACATTAATGCTTGAGGCTGCTTCGGCAATAAGTTCAAACATGATTATTTACACTTAGAAGTAAAGTTAACATCCGTTACGAGAAATATACAAATCATTCCAAAGCACAATCATCGAATAATAGATATCGCCCGTGCCATGTCTTAATCCCATCCTTGCTCATGTTTTACCACCCCATCAAAGGGCAGCCCTATTGAAGACTATTTTCAAATAGGGTTTTTCCTAAAAAAATACTAACACCAGTACCATTAACAATCTCAAATTAAAAGATAATAAAAACATTATTCATTTAAAAACAATACATTACGTTAGTGATAGCATAAAAAATAGACATAAGGGGGAAGCCTAATCTGCGACAAGCAGTAAGCGAGAAACATCACGTATATGTAATTAATTATTTTTTAATTACAACCTAACGCCATTAATAACTTGCAGAGGAGAGGGGTAAAATATCTAATATCCAGCCCTACTCCATAGACGTGAGTGGGTACGGTATTTCGTATCTAATGGACTTCAACACTATGAGAATAGCGTCAAGGATGAACAATAAATTAAGCGAATTTGTATTTCTTTTGATAACCGCGGGATTTGATATCAATTCAACCGCCCCAGAAATTACAGCTGAGAAAGCGTACCATGCTGAAATATAGTCAAACGCCCGGAATCTTTAAACTTGAAGGAAACCGGCTTGGACGTCCATATCATCGTCTGCCGACTATGTTTACGGGAAGTTTTGATACAATTGAATCACATCTTGGAAACTACTTCCTGAAAAAACATCGCACAAATATAACACTTAAAAAAATACACTGCGAGATGGATGTTATCAATAAAAGTGCGGAATTATTAGTTTCTCAGGTTGGGCATCTGGCCTTTGATATCGACCGCGCATTATTGTTAATGTTATTAGGTAACTTTTATGGATTGGCATCATCTCTCGCCGACGAGAAGTCACAGGATGATTTACCAACCAAAACAGAAATCCGGTTGCGAAGCAGACTGGCGCTGGATATTTGTAATACCATTTTTAATAAAAATATATCCGGTATTCCACTGACACTCAAACCCGACAGCAGCACCATACAAACCCACTGGGCTTATCAGCTTACATTTGTATTAGGTGATGATGAGAATTGCAGTTTCCGCATCTTACTGGACGATTCGCATACCGATTACATTCTGAATTTAATCCGCCATAGCGAGCACGGCGAGAAAAAAAAGCAGATTGATAAAGCCAGCGCTGAGACGCGTAAAAAAACGCTGATCAAAGAAATTATCCATACGCTGCCGCTAACCATGAACGTGAAGATTGCAGAAATTCCGCTGAATGTTGCCGACCTGACGACGATTAAACCCGGCGATATTTTACCGATTGCGATGCCTGATACTTTTCCTGTGTATATCGGGAAATCCGAATTATTTAATGCCCTGATCGTAGAGGATAAAGACAAACTGTTTTTGTCCGAATTAACGAGCAAGACGGAGAAATCCTATGAGTAAGCCAGAAGATATTTTAGAGCAAGGTTTCGAGTTAGCCCCCGAAGCGACTACGCCACCCGCGCCGTCTGTTACAGAAAAGCTGGTGGCGCGTTTAGAAGACCGTTTTTCCGAGTCGATGTCATTACTCAAACGTATTCCGGTCACGCTAACGCTGGAAGTTTCGTCCGTGGAGGTGATGCTGGCCGACCTGCTGAACATTGATGACGACACCGTCATTGAGATGGATAAACTCGCCGGTGAACCGCTGGATATTAAGGTCAATAATATCCTGCTAGGTAAGGCTGAAGTGGTTGTGGTCAACGAGAAATATGGCCTGCGCGTCCTTGAATTCAACACGCATGAAATCAACGACCTTGCACCATGAAACGCGCGCCAACACTCACGCTCTTACTGGGTATCTCGTTACTCATCCTTTCTCCCTTTGCCTGCGCGCAAGGGGGAGATATCCCGTTGCTGAATGTGATTTCGCACGGAAATAGCCAAGAGTACAGCGTAAAAATCCAGGTCCTGATCCTGATGACCCTGGTGGGCATTCTGCCTACCCTGGTGCTGATGATGACCTGTTTTACCCGTTTTATTATTGTTCTTTCCCTGCTGCGTCAGGCGTTAGGGCTGCAACAAACGCCGCCGAACCGCATATTGATTGGCATTGCGCTGTCGTTAACCATGCTGGTGATGCGCCCAATCTGGCTCAATATTTACGATCATGCCGTTGTCCCTTTTGAAAACGATCAAATCACGCTCCCCGACGCGCTAAGCACTGCCGCCTCGCCGTTGAAGCGCTTTATGCTGGCGCAGACCAATAAAAAAGCGATTGCGCAGATCATGGAGATCGCCAACGCGAAAGGGAATGCAGTCGATCAGGATCTCTCCATTATCGTTCCCGCCTATGTGCTAAGCGAACTCAAAACCGCCTTCCAGATAGGTTTTATGATTTACATTCCGTTCCTGGTGATCGACCTGATCGTCGCCAGCGTACTGATGGCGATGGGGATGATGATGCTGTCACCGCTGATCGTTTCGCTGCCCTTTAAGCTAATGCTGTTTGTGCTTATTGATGGCTGGGCGCTGACCGTTGGGACGCTAACCTCCAGCATTCGCGGTCTGGGACTGGGTTAACGGAGATCAGACATGCTAACCATTGATGTAGCCGCAGACATCGTTGCCAGCGGTATAAAAGTTGTAATCATTTTAGTCTGTGTGTTGGTCGTTCCCAGCCTACTGGTCGGTATGTTGGTCAGCATTTTTCAGGCTGTGACGCAGATTAACGAACAAACGCTTAGTTTTTTACCCAGGCTAATCGTCACCCTCGCGGTATTGGGTATTTGCGGAAAATGGATGATCGTCCAGTTGAGCGATCTCTGCGTGCATCTGTTCACTCAGGCCGCCATTCTGGTGCACTAACATGCGCGAAACCGATATTACACAGTTAAGTAATCTGATACTGGGAATGTGGTTTCCCTTCGTACGCATTATGGCGTTTATTCACTACGCACCAGTACTGGATAATGCCGCGCTGACCATACGTATACGCATTATTTTGTCACTGGCGTTGGCCTTTATCATTACGCCGCTTATCCCCCACCCGGTGCCCACCAGCCTGCTGTCGATGAACAGTATTATTTTGACCACGGAGCAGTTTCTGTGGGGAATGCTTTTCGGCCTGATGCTGCAGTTTTTATTTTTAGCGCTACAACTGGCGGGCCAAATCCTCTCTTTTAATATGGGGATGAGCATGGCGGTGATGAACGACCCCAGCAGCGGCGCGTCAACGACGGTACTGGCGGAAATGATCAACATCTACGCGGTGATACTGTTTTTTGCCATGGACGGGCATCTGCTGCTGGTGAGCATTTTATTCAAGGGCTTTACTTACTGGCCGATTGGCAATGCGTTGCATCCGCAATCTCTACGCACGATTTCTCTGGCGCTGGGCTGGGTATTCGCTGCCGCCACGCTGCTGGCGCTGCCGACAACCTTTATCATGCTGATTGTTCAGGGCTGCTTTGGTCTGCTAAACCGTATTGCGCCGCCGCTCAATCTGTACTCATTAGGTTTTCCCATTAACATGCTGGCGGGCCTGATCTGCTTTGCGACTCTGCTTTACAACCTGCCAGACCACTATTTGCACCTGGCGAATTTCGTCTTACAGCAGCTTGACGCGCTGAAGGGGCACTATGGCGGATAACAGTAGCGAAGAAAAAACAGAAAAACCCTCGGCGCAAAAACTTCGCAAGGCCAGACAAGAGGGACAAATACCGCGTTCAAAAGATATGGGGCTTGCCGCCAGTCTGTTTGCCGCGTTTATGGTGATCTCCAGCAGCTTTCCCTGGTACGAAGATTTCGTGCGTGAAAGCTTTATCAGCGTGCATCAGTACGCGCAGAACATTAATGACCCGGACATCATCGGTCAGTTCCTTGAACACCATCTGCTGATTCTGGGGAAATTCATCCTGACGCTGTTACCCATGCCGGTTGCCGCGCTGTTTGCCTCACTGGTTCCGGGAGGCTGGCTATTCCTGCCGAAGAAAATTTTGCCGGACTTTAGCAAATTAAGCCCGCTCAAAGGGATTGGTCGCCTGTTTTCCACCGATCATCTGGTGGATACCGGCAAGATGACGCTCAAAGCGATAGTGCTGCTGGTGATGCTATGGATCAGCGTACGCAATAACGTTGCCGCGTTTCTCGGCTTACAAGAGCTTCATTTCAAACAGGCCATCAGCGATGGTCTGGCGCTGTACAGCAGCATCATGCGCAACTTTGTCATCCTGTTTGTTTTCTTTGCGGTGATCGATGTCCCTCTGGCGAAAAAAATGTTCACCAAAGGGCTGAAGATGACGAAACAGGAAGTGAAAGAAGAGTATAAAAATCAAGAAGGTAAACCCGAGGTTAAGGCCAGGATCCGTCGCCTGCAACGGCAAATGGCGATGGGGCAAATTCGCAAAGTTGTGCCAAAAGCCGATGTGGTGATCACCAACCCAACCCACTATGCCGTGGCGCTACAGTACGACCAGTCACGCGCCGCAGCGCCTTTCGTGGTTGCCAAAGGCACCGATGAAATCGCGCTGTATATCAGGCAGGTAGCGGCAGAAAGCAATATTGAAATCGTTGAGTTTCCTAAGCTGGCACGCTCCGTTTATTACACCACCCAGGTGAATCAACAGATCCCATTTCAACTGTATCGGGCGATTGCACACGTCCTGACCTATGTACTGCAAATGAAACACTGGCGTGATGGTTCCCAAACCCGCCCTTCTCTGAACAGACATATTTCCATTCCAAAAGAGGTTCTTAAACTGGATGCCGAAAACAACTAAACAATTCCTCGCGCTGCTGCGTAACGGTAACATCGGCATTCCGCTGGTCATACTGTGTATCCTGGCGATGGTGATCCTGCCGTTACCACCGGCCCTGCTGGATATTCTGTTCACCTTTAACATCGTGCTGGCGGTGATGGTGCTGCTGGTGGCCGTTTCCGCAAAACGCCCGCTCGAATTCAGTCTGTTCCCGACCATTTTGCTGATCACCACCTTAATGCGCTTGACCCTGAACGTGGCGTCAACACGCGTGGTGTTACTGCATGGGCATATGGGCGCAGGCGCTGCCGGTAAGGTGATTGAGTCTTTCGGTCAGGTGGTGATCGGCGGTAACTTTGTCGTCGGTTTTGTGGTGTTCATCATTCTGATGATCATTAACTTTATCGTGGTGACCAAAGGTGCGGAGCGTATCTCCGAAGTTTCTGCCCGCTTTACGCTGGACGCCATGCCCGGTAAGCAGATGGCGATCGACGCCGATCTGAACGCAGGACTGATTAATCAGGCGCAGGCGCAAGCGCGACGTAAAGACGTAGCGGGCGAAGCGGATTTCTATGGCGCGATGGATGGTGCGTCAAAGTTCGTGCGCGGCGATGCCATCGCCGGGATGATGATCCTGGCTATCAACCTGATTGGCGGCGTCTGTATCGGGATCTTTAAATACGATTTAAGCGCCGAAGCCGCCTTCCAGCAATACGTCCTGATGACCATCGGTGACGGCCTGGTCGCCCAGATCCCTTCTCTGCTGTTGTCGACAGCTGCAGCGATCATCGTCACCCGCGTAAGCGACAGCGGCGATATTGCCACGGACGTGCGTAGCCAACTGCTGGCCAGCCCCTCCGTGCTGTATACCGCCACCAGCATTATGTTTGTGCTTGCAGTCGTGCCGGGGATGCCGCATTTCCCCTTCCTGATTTTCAGCGCCCTGCTGGGATTCACCGCCTGGCGCATGAGCAAGCGACCGAAGGTGGCTGAGACTGACGAGAAAAATCTCGAAACGCTGACCAAAACCATCGCTGAAACCACCGAGCAGCAGGTCAGTTGGGAAACCATCCCCTTAATAGAACCTATCAGCCTAAGCCTGGGATATAAGCTGGTGTCGTTGGTCGATAAATCCAAAGGGAATCCGCTCACTCAACGCATTCGCGGTGTGCGACAGGTGATCTCAGACACGAACGGCGTACTGCTGCCGGAAATTCGCATCCGCGAAAACTTCCGCCTTAAACCGACCCAGTACGCCATTTTTATCAATGGGATCAAGGCCGATGAAGCCGATATTCCCGCAGATAAGCTGATGGCGCTGCCCTCCAGTGAAACCTATGGCGAGATCGACGGTGTTTTAGGCCACGATCCAGCCTATGGTATGCCGGTCACCTGGATTGTTCCGGCGCAAAAAGCTAAAGCGTTAAATATGGGGTACCAGGTTATTGATAGTGCCAGCGTCATTGCGACGCATGTGAATAAGATCATTCGTAACTATATTCCAGAGCTGTTTAATTACGATGATATTACGCAGTTGCATAACCGCCTCTCTTCTATGGCGCCACGTCTGGCGGAAGATTTGAGCGCAGCGCTGAATTACAGCCAGCTCTTGAAAGTGTACCGGGCGCTGCTTATCGAAGGTGTGTCATTGCGCGATATCGTCACCATAGCCACCGTACTTGTCGCCAGTAGCACCGTGACCAAAGATCATATTTTGTTAACGGCAGATGTGCGTCTGGCGCTCCGTCGCAGCATTACCCACCCGTTTGTGCGCAAAGATGAGCTTGCCGTATATACGCTGAATAGTGAACTGGAGAATCTGCTGGCGAATGTGGTGAATCAGGCTCAACAAAGTGGAAAAGTGGTGCTGGATAGTGTGCCGGTCGATCCCAATATGCTGAATCAGTTTCAGGCCAATATGCCGCAGATAAAAGAACAGATGAAAGCGGCGGGGAAAGAGCCTGTGCTGCTAGTCGCGCCGCAGTTACGTCCTTTGCTCGCGCGCTATGCGCGCCTGTTTGCCCCGGGCCTACAGGTGTTGTCTTATAACGAAGTTCCGGATGAACTGGAATTAAAGATCATGGGGGCGTTAAGTTAACGCCTGCCGAGGCGGTGTCATTACACCGCCTTTTTGATTACAGAATCGTATTTTCCGTAAGAATACGACGAGCGCCAAGATAATGATCCTGCCAGAAGTCATCGGATAAATTGCTCACCCGAATTGTTTCTCCCGTCCGCGGTGATTCAATAAATTGTCCCTGCCCCAAATAGACGCCCATATGATCGGCAATATCCCGGCTGTGAATATGAAAGAACACTAAATCACCACGGCGAAGATCGCGGTTAGCGACAATAGTAGCCCGTCGATAGTGATACATTTCATTCGCTGTCCGGGGCAATTTTGCTGCCAGGATTTTGTTGTAGGCATAAAAAATCAGCCCGCTACAGTCAAACCCTTCATCCGGATCGGTACCGCCCCACAAATAGGGTTTACCGAGCTGTTGCTCAAGTCGGTGGATGGCCACTTCAGTGATATTGTGTAGATGATTGCTACTGAGAAAATGGTCATTCTCAGCCAGTTCCTGCCAGCGATGGTCGCTGGCTTTTAGTGGGCCAGGGAACCACTCCGGGTGCTGTTTAATCAGCGCTCGGTTCTGCTGGCGCAGCGCGCTTTTACTTTCTGCGTTGCCTTCCACCACGTAGCTTGCCTGCTTTTTTACCTGTGCGTGATACTGCTTCAGCAGCCGGGCGCGGTTACGCATCCGCAAGTGCGCCGCATAGCTTACATGGGCGTCAGATAAATGGGGCTGAACTTTGGCGACAGACGGTAAAGACAGCACAACACACAAAGACAGCAGACCCGGCAAGAAGCAACGGGGTGCAGAGACAAAAAACATGAAAAGAAGAATACCTGGTCAAACACGTTCGCCGCAGTCTACCGCTATTGCCCATCATTCCTTTTTAATATTCGATTATTAAATAATTAATTTTTTAAATTCAATAGAATAGACATTCTTCACTAATAAGACGAAATGCAGTGTGCTAACCAGCAAAACAAGCCAGTGTCTGACTGCCTTTAAGCACAATTTTCCGTATAAAGAAAAACTAAAGTGTAAACGCCGCACGAGAGACTTGCGAAAAACTCTCTTGGTGCTAATGTGAGCGCTCCAGATCCAGATTTATCCGATTTGGGGATTCTTTTTGCCGTCCTGGCGTGTGTAATCGTTTTATCAAGGAATAAGCAGTATGCGTAAAATCGCATTTTTTCTTGCGATGCTTTTATTGCCGTGCGTTTCGTTTGCCGGTTTGCTGAGCAGCAGCAGCCCGACTACGCCTGTCAGCAAAGAATATAAGCAGCAATTAATGGGCTCCCCCGTTTATATCCAGATCTTCAAAGAAGAGCGAACGTTGGATCTGTACGTCAAGATGGGCGAACAGTATCAATTGCTCGACAGTTATAAGATCTGTAATTATTCCGGTGGCTTAGGGCCGAAACAGCGTCAGGGTGATTTCAAAAGTCCGGAAGGGTTTTACAGCGTTCAGCGTGGACAGCTGAAACCGGATAGCCGCTTCTATAAAGCGATTAACATTGGTTTCCCTAATGCCTACGATCGCGCACACGGTTATGAAGGTAAATACCTGATGATCCACGGCGCCTGCGTTTCCGTCGGCTGCTACGCGATGACCGATAACGGCATTGATGAGATTTTCCAGTTTGTCACCGGCGCGCTGGTGTTCGGGCAATCCAGTGTGCAGGTGAGCATTTACCCGTTCCGCATGACCGATGCCAACATGCAGCGCCATAAGTTTTCGTATTACAAAGATTTCTGGGCCCAGTTAAAGCCAGGATACGATTACTTTGAACAAACGCGTAAGCCACCGACCGTTTCCGTCGTCGATGGTCGTTACGTCGTCAGCAAGCCGTTGAGCCACGAAGTCGTTCAGCCGCAACTGGCATCAAACTACACGCTCCCCGAGACAAAATAATGCCCACTCGCCTGGCATAATCTTTTGCCAGGTTTCATTGCCGGTTAACGGTTGAGTGGCAATCACGGTGACCACATCATTGGGTGTGGTCTCTGAGCTAAAATCAATCTCCACATCCTGATCCAGCAATGTCGCCACGCCAAACGGCGCACGACGCGTGATCCAAAACAAATTGGTCGAGCAGAAGGCCATCACATAACGTCCGTCAGACAACAGCATGTTGAAGACGCCCTTCTCCCGCAGTTCTCCTGCCAGCATCGCGATATATTTAAACACCGCCGTCATATTGCCAGGCGTGCGCGGATAACGCTCCGTCAGCTTGTGGAGCAGCCAGCAGAAAGCTTTTTCGCTGTCGGTTTCACCGACCGGGCGGAAATTACCGGTCTCCAGTGATTTATAACCGCTGAGTTGCCCGTTATGGGCATACGTCCAGTTACGTCCCCATAGTTCACGGGTAAATGGATGGGTATTTTCCAGCGCAACTTCTCCACGATTCGCCTGACGAATATGGGCAATCACGGAACAGGATTTGATGGGATAGTCTTGTACCAGTTTGGCGATAGGCGAATTAAAGCTGGGTTGCGGATCTTTAAACGTACGGCAGCCCTTACCTTCATAAAACGTAATACCCCAGCCGTCTTTGTGCGGCCCGGTACCTCCGCCGCGCTGGACCAGCCCGGTGAAGCTAAAGCAGATATCGGTTGGCACATTGGCGCTCATCCCGAGCAGTTCGCACATACATCACCTACCTTAAAACCGTGAACTGCCTGATGGCGCTGCGCTTATCAGGCCTACATGGCGCTCATGTAGGCCTGATAAGGCTTCAGCCACCATCCGGCAATCGTCTTCTTATGGTTTAACCATCTCTTTTTCGATCAACTGGATCAGGATATGGATCACTTTGATATGAATTTCCTGAATACGATCAGCGTAGCCAAAGTGCGGCACGCGAATTTCGATATCCGCGCTGCCCGCCATTTTGCCGCCATCTTTACCGGTTAGGGTGATAACTTTCATCCCTTTCTCACGCGCTGCGGCAATCGCTTTAATTACGTTACCGGAATTACCCGAAGTCGAGATGCCTAACAGGACATCTCCCTCACGACCCACGGCTTCTACGTAGCGAGAGAACACATAATCGTAACCGAAATCGTTGCTGACGCAGGAGATATGGCTGACGTCAGAGATAGCGATAGCAGGGTAACCAGGACGGTTTTCACGATAGCGTCCGGTCAGTTCTTCGGCAAAGTGCATCGCGTCGCAATGGGAACCGCCGTTACCGCAAGAGAGTACCTTACCGCCGGCTTTAAAGCTGTCTGCCAACAGGACCGCCGCGCGCTGAATGGCGTGAATATTGGCGTCATCTTTAAGAAAATTAGCCAGCGTTTCCGCCGCTTCGCTCAGTTCGTTACGAATAAGATCCTGGTACATGAGGATATCCTTCAGCATGAATGTAAATGACAAGGTGCAGTGTACCGGATAGCGCTACCAGCGAGAAGTACAAGCCACAGGAATGGTTACGGCTTTTGATTTTTTGTGCCGGTTAAAACAGCAACAATGTGAGCTTTGTTGTAATTATTTTGTAAACATATTGCTAAAAGAATTTACATCCACTACAACCATATCATCACAAGTGGTCAGACCTCCTACAAGCAAGGGAGCTTTTCGTTATGATGATTTTGAGTATTATCGCTACGGTTGTTCTGCTCAGCGTTCTGTTTTATCACCGCGTGAGCTTATTCCTCAGCAGCTTAATTTTGCTCGCCTGGACGGCTGCGCTTGGCGTGGCTGGCCTGTGGTCAGTCTGGCTGCTGGTTCCTCTGGCCATTATTCTCGTACCGTTTAACTTTACGCCGATGCGCAAATCTATGATCTCTGCACCGGTGTTCCGCGGTTTCCGTAAAGTCATGCCGCCGATGTCGCGTACTGAGAAAGAAGCGATTGATGCCGGTACGACCTGGTGGGAAGGTGACCTGTTCCAGGGCAAGCCTGACTGGAAAAAACTGCATAACTATCCTCAGCCGCATCTGACTGCTGAAGAGCAAGCGTTTATTGATGGTCCAGTGGAAGAAGCGTGCCGCATGGCGAACGACTTCCAGATCACTCACGAACTCGCGGATCTGCCGCCGGAACTGTGGGCATATCTGAAAGAACACCGCTTCTTCGCGATGATCATTAAGAAAGAGTACGGCGGGCTGGAATTCTCAGCATATGCTCAGGCTCGCGTTCTACAGAAACTCTCCGGCGTTTCCGGGATCCTGGCAATCACCGTTGGCGTGCCTAACTCATTAGGCCCAGGCGAACTGCTGCAACATTACGGCACCGAAGAGCAGAAAAATCATTACCTGCCGCGTCTGGCTCGCGGTCAGGAGATCCCATGCTTTGCTCTGACCAGCCCGGAAGCCGGCTCCGACGCAGGCGCGATCCCTGATACCGGCGTAGTTTGTATGGGCGACTGGCAGGGCCAGCAGGTGCTGGGTATGCGCCTGACCTGGAACAAACGCTATATCACGCTGGCGCCTATCGCTACCGTGCTGGGTCTGGCATTTAAACTCTCCGACCCGGAAAAACTGCTGGGTGGCGAAGAAGATCTTGGCATTACCTGTGCGCTGATCCCAACCTCAACGCCAGGTGTACAAATTGGGCGTCGTCACTTCCCGCTAAACGTGCCGTTCCAGAACGGTCCGACACTGGGCAAAGATGTATTTGTACCAATTGATTACATCATCGGTGGTCCGAAAATGGCCGGTCAGGGCTGGCGCATGCTGGTGGAATGCCTGTCTGTGGGACGTGGTATTACCCTGCCGTCTAACTCGACGGGCGGCGTGAAATCGGTCGCGATGGCCACCGGTGCGTATGCGCACATTCGTCGCCAGTTCAAAATCTCTATCGGCAAGATGGAAGGTATTGAAGAGCCGTTGGCACGTATTGCCGGTAACGCCTACGTGATGGACGCTGCGGCATCACTGATTACCTACGGCATTATGCTGGGTGAAAAACCGGCGGTGTTGTCGGCCATCGTGAAATATCACTGTACCCACCGCGGGCAGCAGTCAATCATTGATGCGATGGATATCACTGGCGGTAAAGGCATTATGCTTGGCGAAAGCAACTTCCTCGCCCGTGCTTATCAAGGTGCGCCAATCGCTATTACCGTTGAAGGTGCCAACATTCTGACCCGTAGCATGATGATCTTCGGTCAGGGTGCGATTCGCTGCCATCCGTATGTTCTGGAAGAGATGGCTGCGGCACAGAGTAACGATGTGAATGCGTTCGACAAGTTGCTGTTCAAACACATCGGTCACGTCGGCAGTAACAAAGTGCGTAGCTTCTGGCTTGGCCTGACGCGTGGTTTAACCAGCAGCACGCCAACTGGCGATGCGACCAAACGTTACTACCAGCACCTGAACCGTCTGAGCGCCAACCTGGCCCTGCTTTCAGATGTGTCGATGGCTGTACTGGGCGGTAGTCTGAAGCGTCGTGAACGTATCTCCGCACGTCTGGGCGATGTGTTAAGTCAGCTGTATCTGGCCTCCGCGGTGCTGAAGCGTTATGACGATGAAGGCCGTCATGAAGCGGACCTGCCGTTGGTTCACTGGGGCGTTCAGGATGCGTTGTACAAAGCGGAACAGGCGATGGACGATCTGCTGAAGAACTTCCCGAACCGTCTGGTCGCGGGCTTGCTGAATGTGGTTATCTTCCCTACCGGTCGCCACTACCATGCACCGTCTGACAATTTGGATCATAAAGTCGCGAAGATTTTGCAGGTTCCAAGCGCTACTCGTTCTCGTATTGGTCGCGGTCAATATCTGACGCCAAGCGAGCATAACCCGGTTGGTTTGCTGGAAGAGGCGCTGCTGGACGTGATTGCAGCCGACCCAATCCACCAGCGGATCTGTAAAGAGTTGGGTAAAAACCTGCCATTTACCCGTCTCGACGAACTGGCGCACAATGCGCTGGCGAAAGGGCTGATTGATAAAGATGAAGCCGCGATTCTGGTGAAAGCCGAAGCGAGCCGCCTGCGCAGTATCAACGTGGATGACTTTGAACCCGAGGAGCTGGCGACTCAGCCGGTAAAGCTGCCAGAGAAAGTGCGTAAAGTCGAAGCCGCATAACGACACTCGCACGACGTTTAGCCCCGCTTAATGCGGGGCTTTTTATTGCCACATTTTCATTAATGCTCATGCTACAGTGTCAAAATGTTGTTCAACGAGGAGCCTCGATCGTGCCTGGTTTGAAAATTACTCTGCTGCAACAACCATTGATCTGGATGGATGGCCCGGCCAACCTGCGCCATTTTGACCGACAACTGGAAACCGTCGCCGGACGTGATGTCATTGTATTGCCTGAGATGTTTACCAGCGGATTTGCCATGGAAGCGGCAAATAAATCGTTGTCGCAAGAAGAAGTTGTAAGCTGGATGCGTAGCAAAGCGCAGCAGACAAATGCCCTGATAGCAGGTAGCGCGGCGATACAGTCTGAACGGGGGCCGGTGAATCGTTTTTTGCTGGTTGAACCCGAAGGTAATGTGCATTTCTACGACAAGCGCCATCTGTTCCGCATGGCGGATGAGCACCAGCATTACCAGGCGGGTGACGCGCGCGTTATTGTTGAATGGCGCGGCTGGCGCATTCTGCCGTTGGTCTGTTATGACCTGCGTTTTCCGGTATGGTCGCGCAATCGCAACGATTACGACCTTGCGTTGTATGTTGCCAATTGGCCTGCGCCGCGTTCGCTACACTGGCAGGTTTTGCTCGCCGCACGAGCGATTGAGAACCAGGCTTATGTAGCAGGATGTAACCGCGTGGGCACTGACGGTAACGGGCATCATTATCGCGGTGACGGCCGGGTGATTAATCCGCAGGGTGAGATTATCGCCACCGCCGAGCCGCATCAGGCCACACGCATTGACGCAGAACTGTCTCTCTCAGCGCTGCGTGAATATCGCGAGAAATTTCCCGCCTGGCAGGACGCCGACCCGTTCACGCTATAACTATCGCCTTAACTCCCGCTGCACAACGTTTTTCCGTGGCGGGATTGTTTCACTCCGTAACCAACCGCAAAACAAATTCGCGTGGCGACATGCGGTGGGCATCGTATCCTGCAAAAGATAATCACTCGTAACCAGCGAGTGACTGACAATGTTAATAATTCCCTTATCAGGATCTCGACATGAAGAACTTCTTACGCATGACTTTGCTGGCAGTTACCGTGGCTGGCGCTTCTTTTAGCACGCTTGCAGCAACCACATCTAATGTTCCGGCTCCAGCCCAGGATCCGATAGTACAACATCTTAAGTTGAGCACTGACCAGGTTGCGCAGATTAAAAAACTGCACCAGCAGCTTGAAACCAACGTAAGCCAGATTTCGGTGAAGGATGTTAAAGACGGCGCGTTGATTGACGTCATCAAGTCCGGGAAGTGGGATGAAGCAGCCGTCAAAAAACAGCTTTCGGCATTCAGCAACATCGAACAGCAGGCGCGTTATTATCGCGTGAAATACTATTTTGACCTGAACAAAGTGCTGACTCCAGAACAGCGCCAGCAGGTGCAAAAAGACATCGCACAGACGCTAAGCGAGTAATTGCCAGAGCTTGGATCAGCAATGATTCAGGCTTTTCGGTAAAATCGCCTGTTCAAACAGAAACCCCTGTACAGCATCTGCGCCGCTCATACGGCAAATGGCATAATCCTGTGGCGTTTCTACCCCCTCAATGACAACCCGTTCACCCAGCCCACGAAACTGATTGACCAGAACCCTCAACTGCCACTCCGATGTTCTGAACTGATGAAACATTCCACTTTCAATTTTGATGGCATCGAAACGGATGCCCGACAGCCGCCAGACAAAAAATAGCTCAGGTGAAACATCATCCAGCCACACGCGAAACCCGTGACGCACCAGCGTTTTTACGGCGATGCATACGGCCTGCTGCTCTGCCTTCTCCAGCCGCATCATGGAGCCCGGATCCTGAATCTCAATAACAATCCGCCCCTGATGCACCTGCTTTGTGAGACTCGTGACCCATGACAGACAGGTCAGCATCCTGACGGATAAATTCAACGAATAGCTTCCAGAAAGAGCCAGCACCCGTTGCATTTGCCATAGAAAAAGCTGCTGTTTTGCCGCAATTGAAAGGTGCTTGAAAAACAAATCCAGTGGAAGCGGAGTGCGTACCTGACTTAACACTTCACAGACATCCAGCGATACGTCATCAAAAAAATGAATGCGCTGCAAACGGATCCCAGTGATCTGCAGCAGTTCGGCGTTGCGGGGAAGTTCTGGTACATAACGGGCCTGTTCGCTGAATCTGTTCATATCATTCCAGTATTTTATTAAAAGGACGTCGTGCATCCTGCAGCCACGGGATACGGCGATCGTTCGGGTATATCAGGCAAAAGCGCGTCGCCAGACGATGCGCCTCGACAAGGTCGCGCTGTTGCAACGCCAGCAAGATTTGCGTGAAGGAGACATTAGGGTCTGGGTGAACGCGCACATAGTCAGGCGCCCAGCGGCGAACCGCCTCCAGCCAACGAGCGTCCCGAGTACGCTGATACCGTTGCAGATACCCCATCTGGACATCAAACCGATAGCGACTGGTAAGAAGCCAGCCTCCTACAGGGAGCGATTCGGCAAGATGCCACTGCGATGACTGCCTCTCCGCCAGCGTCAGTTGCTGTTGCGTATGCAGCGTGAGAAGCAGCAATGGCGCGACGGTCAGTAGCGAGATAACCCCTGGCGCGCGAATCAGCCACGTCGAGGTAAGCGCCAGGCGTATTCCAGCCCGGTCGCTGTCTGCACATCGAAGCAACAGGATCAGCAGTAGCCAATGCGGCGTTGACTGCCTGACGGGGTATTCCGTCAGCATATGAATCACCACCGGCAGCGCCGCCACCAGACAGGCGCGACGCCAACGATTTCCATGCCTCCAGAGCCAGAAACCACTCGCAATAAAACACAGCGCTCCCACCAGTCCAACCAGACCGCCCTCCACCAGCCATAACACCAGTTCATTGTGCGGATGCGAGATGCTGCTCAACCCCAACGGTCCCGCACGTTCGAGAAACACGGCGGCAAAACTGCCCACACCCCACCCCGTCCACGGGCGTTCGGCAAATAATGCCAACGACGTTTTGAGTACCGTCCAGCGCACCTGGGAAGTGGTGAAATGATCGACCGTTGCTACGGACAAAAAATGGCGAGCGAGCGACCCCGTCGCCATGCCTGACGCCAACGGTAACAGGAGTAGTAACAACGTACGCCGTTGCGCCGGGAAAACCGCCAGCAGCAGCACTTCACCGACTACCAGAGACAGGTAACCGGTTTGCGACTGGGATTCATGCAGCACAAATCCCATCATCACCAGGCCAACCCCGATGACAATTCGATACCCGTCGCGCAGCCGTAAAAAGAGCGTGGCTGACAGCAACACGCCACAGGCCGTAAAGCTGGCCAGCAGGTTGACCTGCTGAAAAATGCCGTAAGGCCGTGTACCACGTCGCCAGGCAAACTCCCAGTAATCCACGCCCGGCAAATGCCAGTACTGATAGACAAACACCAGACATTCAATCACGCACGCCCCCCATAGCAGGGCCAGCAGTGCCGTCAGGGTGTTTGCCGTGAGAGGAATTTGCAATGTGACCAGATAGACGCTCACACCTCCCAGTAACGCCCCCGCCACCAGTAGTGCCTCGGCCTGCCTGACGTCAGGTGTTAGCAGGCAAAGCAACGTCAGGATGAACGCCCCGACCGTAAAACCCGCAGCTGGCACAGTGATGCGCCAGCGTTGACGAGGCGCCAGCATCAATACGCTTGCAGCCAGTACAACAGCGTAGATCCAGCTCGTAATATTAAGCGGCAACGACAGACCGCTGCCGCCGTTGTTCGGCCAGTAGAGATGCATGGCCCCACACCAGAAAAACAGACTAATACCGAGCAATAATTTCTGCGCAGGCAGCGGCGCAATCCGATTCAGTACGTTCATCATGCTACTGGTAGTTCAACGTCCAGGTCCCGCTGGCGCTGAACGGACCGTATTCGAGAGACTGATTTTTTATCGCCGATGGCTCCGCTGCGACCCACGCAAAAAAATTCAGCGTCATCGAACCTTCTGTTATCTCTTTGACTGATGTGCTCTCATCAAGGCGGATTGCCGTGCCGTCCTCTTCGCTCATCCCAATCCCGATCCCTGACGCGCCGCCTTGTTCACTGCTATCCAGCGCCAGATGATCTGCCAGCTCCGCATCCTCACGACCGCTGAAGGTAACCGAGATCCCACGGAAAACCTCAGGATTGCAGTCGCGTAACTTGATGCTGAATTTTTCCGGCTTACTGCGCCCCGAGAGATAGAGATCCTGCGTCGCGATTTGCTTGAAATCGACCTCGATTTTGTCGCCACCCGGTGCAAGGCTGCAGGCCAGTGCTCTGATGGTGCCGTGAAAATACATATCGCCGCCGACCAGTTTGGTGTCGGCCTGTGCCATGCTGCCAAGCAGTAACATACCGGTCGCGAATAACGCCGAGAATCTCATGACATCCCCCTACTGAAACTGCGCGACAACGGTGGCAGAGGCTTCAAATTCACCTTCCTTCACGCTTCCCACGCCCGGCTTTGCCACCGGCGCGGCGGTGAGATTCCAGTCGCCCTGATTCTGGTAAAACCCCTTCACGTTGTAAAATTGATTGGGCACGACGGTGCCACCACTCTCGTCTTTAAGCATAATGCCGAGATCGTCGCGTTTTTGTCCGCCGCTTAACGTGCCGAGGAGATTACCGTTAAATCCCGCCGTGCCTGACGCCGTGGTCGTTTGCACGCCAAGATTGATATTCAGCGCGCCCTGATCGAAGCTGCCGCCTTCACACACCACATGTATAGGGATTGGCTTACTATAGTTAGTGCCGTTGAGCCGGGCAGCGGATCCTGGCAAATCGCCAAACTCAATGCTGATTTTGTCTCCCCGGTTGAAGGTGCATTTGTCCGGTACGGTAATCAGCCCGGATTTAATCACCACGCGGGAAATTGGCGTTGTCGGCGTAGGACCAGCATCCCCTAAGCGCCCAGCAACCTCCACCAGCGACTGGGAGGTAATATTGATGCCATTAATAATGGGTTTTGTGACAATAAACGTCACTTTCCCTTTTGAACCACTTTCTATGTTGGTAGCCCGTTCGTAGCCTTTGCGCTTTTTGCAGCTATGATCGTTGTAACGATTTGAAAAATTGGTAAAAGGCGCCTGAACGTAGTTGTTATAACGCCCGGCGACCCACACCTGTACTTCCACATCCAGATACTCGTTTAAACGAAAACGGTTCGCCCCCTGATTGGAAGGCGGCATCGTGGTCGTGGTGGTGTAGTAAATCGGTTGTCGGGAGATGTCAGCCTGTTCGCAGTGAAAATCCACTACATACCAACTGCCCAGATTCCACGGGAACGGCTCCGTTCTGCCGCCCACGTGGTTTTTGCTGACATCCAGCGAGTTCAGTTCAATATCGTACTGATGCGGCGATCCTCCCTGCGGCTCACCTTCCCCCTGTGTGAATGCCTGCCCGGCCAGCGGACAACCAGCCAGGGCCGTCCACAGTAGCGTGTTGCGCAATATGCTCATAGATACTCCAGCTTAAGTCTGACCAGACCGTTAAATTCTCCGGCGGTCACCTCTCGCCCAAAAGATTCCAGCGCGGCAAGAAAATGAATGGCGTTATCGCCCGGTTTGAGGATCCACATGCGTTGCGGTTGATTCAGGTGGATCAACTGCTTACGTTCAGTCAGTAGCCGGATGCCCGCGCCGCGAACATCGCCACGAATGCGCCCCAAATCGCTGTTTTCCGGTGCGCCTTCAGCCATCATCGTCATCGAAACACCACGCTCCACCGTGCTGTAAGCAAGCTCAGGCATCTCACTGGTCTGCCCGGGAAAATCCCTTAAGGTATGACCGGAGCCCTTTAAACAGCCGTTCAGATACAGCGTGACCAATACCGGATCGCTGCGATCGCCGCCCTGGCGAAATCGGCTGGCGGAAATATCACCAAGATCGATAGTCTGATCGCGGGAGGCCATATCCAGCACGCACGGCGAAACGAATACCCGACCATGAAAGCGGACATTGCCATACTCACCGGACACGTTGCTCATATCCTGGCGACCGCTTGTGGCCTGAACCGAGCAGGCCATGCCCGCCATCAGCAGAGCGCAAAGCATCTTTTTCATTTACGAATCCTGTTACCGGGGCTGTTGCTCCATTGGCAATGCTTTACACACATTGCCTGTGCAGCTGAATTTCAATTCGGGATGACCGCCAAAATCGTTCACATACATCATGCTGAACTGGCTAACGCTGCCGTCGGTCACACTGAAATCGCGAGAGGACTTTGGTGAAACCATAACCCCAGGGAAGTCAGTCAGCCTGTCGCCGCCCTGAGCTTCAGGTTTGCGGCTTAAGCCGATCAAGGTGACGAAGTACGGCGTTGGGTTATCCACACTCCAGCGCAGGCCCTGCTTATGAAAGACCAGTTGGTTTTGCCACACGGCGCCCGGTGTTTCCGGCACGATGGCGGTCGGACGGTAGAACAGTTTGATACGCGACTGCATCGCCAGCTGCAGAACGTTCGGCTTATCCGGCTTGGGCGGAATTTCGCGCACGTTCAGGTAGAACAGACTTTCTCGATCCTGTGGCAGAGCGTTAATACCGCTGGTTTTCGTCACACGTGCAATGCCCTTTTGCCCGCCGTTAATCCGTTGTAGCGGCGGTAAAACCATCAGCGGCGAAGTAATTTTTGTTCCATTGGCGTCTTCCACCCACGACTGAGCCAGAAACGGAATGCTCGGACTGGTGTTGGTTAAGTTCGCGCTGACAGAGCGCGCATCACCAGTGATGATCAGGCGCGTACGGTCAAGTGCGATACCCGCCCATGAGGCGTTGATCTCTGCAATCAAAAGCAGACCGCAGGCCACGGGTTTCAGCCAACGCTGCACGGAGTAAAAAGCTTTATTTTTCATGACAAAATTCATTCAGGTTATTGAAATTATTCACAAGGCAACAGCACGTTACCCTCCGGGTTGATTTGTTGCGGCACCTGTAAGTGACACTGAGCACGACCGCCCCAGGCAACAGAAAGACGCTCAGCTGGATTCACACCCGCAATCCAGGCCATGCCGTTTTCCATCACCATGGCGACGCTGACACCGTTGGCGTTAAACACTTCGGCACCAAACGGCGGTACAGAGCCATCCTTCAGGCGCAGCAGCGCCATCATTTTTTGCCCCTGCGCCACGGCGAAGCGCTGATAACCAATCGCGCCTTCCGTCAGGGTGTTGGTGACGATGGCTTTGGTCGCGGAAATATCCTCGTCCATTGCGTCTACATCGATACGGGTATCAAAGCTGTGATAGCTGACGACATCCGGTACGACGGCAATACCGAAGCGGTTTGAGTGCGCCTGTTCACCGTTCAGCGGTACATTCGCCACACCGTCGGTATCAACCATCACCCTGGCGGTATTCATTGACGCCTGGCTGTTATGCAGCGCCGCGCCGTGACGCGTTGCGGTAAAGCCGCCGCGCATCGTGCCGCCAACGGAGAAATAACGTGATTGCTGCCAGCTGACGTTAGACTCAAGCTCAGCCATCATGCTGCGATGCTTGTAGTAACCATCAAACGCGGTGTGCCCTTCACCGGAAACCCCTGCGCGCAGTCGCCATGGATTGTTACGGTCGCGGTTATCGGAATACGAAACCATCTGACTGGTCTGGTTGCCGCTGTTTTGCACTTCATAATCCATGGAGCGGCCATCGCTCCATGGCACAGAAATGGACAGCGAAAGGCTGTCGTCCCGTTTGCCCTGATACTCAGAGCGGTAAGCAGCAAGGTTGGCGCTGATCCCCTGAATGCCTGCGAACGAAAAGCTGTGTCCCATCGACAACCCGTAACGATCCTGAGAGCCACGATCCCAGTAATTCTGGTGGGTATAGGTCAGGTACAGCGTGGTCGCTAATTGCGGGTCGTCAGCAAAAAAGGTCTTGTTACCGGTGATGGTGTACATCTCTTTTTCGTTGCCGGCGCTGTTGTTATTTTCATACTGCTCGTCAAGGAACTGCGAGAAGGTGCGGAAGTTACGCTGTGAAAAGCGGTAACCAGCAAAGGTGATGGCGCTGTTGTACTCATCAAAGGTTTTGGCATAGCTGAGCTTAAAGGACATCCCTTTTTGTTCAGTCTGATGCTTCACCCGACTCACGGATTGCGTCGCGTCAGCCGACAGCGCACCCAGCCAGCTCAAATCCCGCCCAATCCCCATCGACCAGGCGTTATAACGATCGCCAGTGAGCAACGCGCCGCCATACAGCGACCACGCATTGCTGACCCCCCAGGAAAAATCACCGCTATAAAACGCAGGCCCCTGGACGTCGTGGTTATAACGCGATGGCTTACCGACCGCGGCGTTGTATCGAACATAGCCCGGGCGCGTCAGGTAAGGAATATCGGCCGTATTGACCTGAAAGGTTTGTACACTGCCATCCTGCTCTTCGACGCGAACATCCAGCGTGCCGCGTACCGAGCCGTGCAGATCCTGAATATTAAATGGCCCCGCAGGAACGGTGGTTTGATAGATAACACGCCCCTGCTGACTGACAGTGACCTTCGCATTGCTGCGCGCGATGCCATGTACTTCGGGCGCGTAGCCCTGCAAATTCGGCGGCAGCATGCGTTCGTCGCTGGCGAGGTTCGCCCCGGTGAAACGTACCGAATCAAAAACCTGAGAATTCAGGTAGATTTCGCCGAGCGTCAGTTTTGCCGCCTGCATCGGTAACGGGCGATAGGCATAGATCTGATCCCAATCGATTCGCCCTCGGTTCTCATCCGAAGCGTAATTGGCTTGGTACTGGCCACGAAAACGCCACGCGCCGAGGTTAAAGCCAGTCTGCCCATAGCCAGACAGAGAGCGATAACGATCGCCGCCCTGCTCGTAATGTGTGGCCTGGCCTGAAACGCTGTAGTCAAAAATTAGCCCTGCGACACCGTTATCCCAACGCTCCGGCGGCGTCCAGTCTGGATCGGTATATTTCATCCATGCCTGAGGCACGGTAATGTCCAGTACGCCGGCGCTATTATTCAGCACCACACCCGGCAGGCGGGAAATGTCATAGCAGGCCGCGCTGATCGGGTGAATATAGGTCAGCGCCTCTTCTTTGAGCGCCAGTAATTCAAGTTGTTGTGGCGTCAGACAGGCCATGGATTTATGCGGGTTGGCAGGGTCGACGATATAACGAATCGACTGCTGAGGGATCTCCTGGCTGTTAATACGAACATCCAGCAGATATTCTCCGGGAGTCACAAAGTTGCCTTCGGAAAAACGCTGCAAATCGACATTGTGCCTGTCGCTGGCATCCAGTACGTCGGTATTAAATTCAATGGCCTCATCCGCTTCAACAAATGAAGAGGCACAGACCAGAGCAATAAAAAGCGCCAGACGTTTTTTATCTGTTTTCAGCGTGATCATTTTCGTTCGCAAACCTTCAGATACCCGAATTGCAGTGCAGCTCAGAGATAATTCACAACAAAATGCGTGACCGCAGTAAATTCGCCGGATGTCATTCTTCCGTCGCGGGAGATCAAATAAGCCGTAAAATTGAGCGTGTTTTTCCCTGGGTTAAGCGCATAGTCCGGTGATGGCTCACCCAGATGAATTTGCTGTCCTTTGCCGTCATATATTTCTATCGCTAAATTTTCAGTTTCCGATTGCACGCTCAGATAATCAGGATTGTCACTATCGGGTGCGCCGGAAAAGGTAATATTGGCGCGTTGAAACAGACTCCCCGGATGTTGAGAATCCCCAAGGGAACATCCCAGCAAATGAATGCTGAAATCATGCGCAGATACTTTTTCAGGTTTACCGGAAATATCTCTGGCTGAGAGATCATCAAATTCAACCAGTAGCGACCGGTCGCGCGGATCGACATAACAGGCAGCTTCAATAATATTTCCCCGCATGCGCATTTTGCCGGGCGTACTGACAAGACGATGAGTGTCAGCCAAAACCCATGCAGGCGATATAAAGATAAAAAGCAGTAAAATACGCCATCCAGGCATCACCGCATTTCCTTTCAGTTATTCGCAGGAAGGGTTAGGCAGGCGCATAATTGCGCCTGCTGCAGATCGTTACTGGTAGTCGATCTGGAAATTAACGGTAGATTCGAAATCACCCGGAGTTACCGCTGCAGATGCGTTGTTTGCCTGCAGGTAAGCGACGAAATCAATGTCGGTTTCGCCATCGGTAATGTTGACCTGAGAGGCCGCTTTGCCCCATTCCACGTCCTGGTTGCCGCTGTCAACCATACCGATGCCCGCACCCTTTGCAGTACCCGAGGTGAACGCGGCCAGCGCGTTGTTATCTGAATCAATTGTTGCCGGGGTATAGGTCACAGTAGCCGTTTTCGCGACGGTCGTATCACAGCCCTGCAGCACGATTTTGGCATGCTTAACGCCTGCACGTTGGTTGTCTTTTAACTGAGAGGTTGGGATTTCACCAAAATTTACCTGCACCGGGCTGGATTCTGGGGCCAGACCGCATGCGGAATTAACCAGAGAACCAGTGAAGTGAATTTTACCGTTAGTCGGTTCAACATTTTTTGCAGCATAAGCAGAAGATGCAGTAAAAGTCATTCCCGCCATCAGCGCACAGGCCACAGCCACGTTTTTCATTTTCATATTACTACTTAACCTTATATCTTTTTTTTGGTTATTCCGACGATCTATTTCCGCAGACAATCAATGCAAGGGAAATCCTGATCTGCAGGTGGCGGTAGTGCATATCCTTGCAAACAATCCATCTCAAGCCACCCCGTATTTTGAACTTCATTGGTATTCCATCCGAAATACCGTCCACAGGTGTTTACGCTGTTTCGGGACTTATATTAAGTCGACGAAAAAATGACACAATGCAAAAATCCGGTATTAATCAAACTCAGGGAATCGTGTTGTAACACAGTCTGTCGAGCGATCGTTTACCTAAAAAACAGCCAAAAAACATACCACACCCAGTGTTAATTGCTATTATTTATGGTTTTTATAGAGTTTTTATCTATCAAATATTTTTTTATTTAGCCAGAAGAACAGGCAAAATGTATTTATGAAAGTTTTGTAAAAATGAAATTAGGTATCAAAAGCGAGTAATGACAATAAGATAGTGAAAGAGAGGAAGGACATAGGAGGATTCTATTAGATATATTAAAAGATTGTTATATAAATATTAATAAAGAGTTCTATGGTACAATCATTTTTTATAAATGAATTATGTTATGCTATTGCTTCCCCCACTCGAATGCGAGATATCCTGCTTTAAAGGAGACATCAGTGATTTCTCATATACCAATAAACAAAATCAAATCCGTAATTATTGGTGATGGCTTAGTTTTCAGACCACATAAAAATACCCTAAAAGACCTGGCGTCTGGTGAAATGGCCACATTGAATAATGTGGCAACACAATTACTGCTCTATCTGTTGCAAAATGGTAAAGAGATATCCTCGCGCGATGAAATTCTGCAGAATGTTTTCCAGCATAATGGCGCCAGAGCGACGGATGCTAATCTCAATCAGCACATTTCATTTCTGCGCAAAGCAATAACGTCTACGGGCCATCCTGCAGAACTGATCGTCACCATTCCGCGAATAGGATTTCGGATGGGCGACGCCAGTATCAATATTCAGCAACTGGAGGAAGCACAAGCACCCACCAGAATAGCCAATGTTGCATTGATGCCCAGGAAAAAGAAACGAAACCTGTGGCCTGTCACGATAACAACGTTAATTACCGGAATCGCCGTGCTGGCGACAGCGTGGTTAACATGGATACCCAATAAAATCGCTATGACGGACGCGGCGATCCTGCGGACTATCGACTACGAGCAGTGCCGTGTGCATATATTAGGAAACGCCCTCACCGACACCATTACCGAAAAAAAAGCACTGGATATTTTCAAGTCCGTGGGTATTAACCCTAACTGTTCGTATCCAAAAGATCTGTATCTCAATACCTGGGCGAGCAACCATAATCTGGTTGAGTGGTCATTTGCCGCTGAATGCGGGCTAAACCTCGGCTATTACCATTGCATCAGCCAGTATCGCCATCATGAGGAATGATATGAAGCAGGAAAGCGATCACTCTCCTTTACTATGGTCAGTCGTGATTGCCATTTTTGGGCTGGCGACTATCGCTTTTTTTATTATCGCCGGGAATGCGAAAAAACAAGAAATCAGTTTTTCCTGTTCCTCGGAATTCACGTCGATACTCGACATCCAAAACACCAAAAAGGAACTCCACGGAATAATGCTGATCACCAGCTACAACTCTGGACACCTCTCATTGTCAGTACAAGGGAAACTCAAAAGTGATGATGGCGAGTTTGCTGTTAACCGAAAACTGTTCTTTCGCTATGCCCGACCACTCGGCCATACCGCCGGCGTTTTTATGCTCACCCCCGACGGACGCGAAAAATCCCCGGATGATGAAGCAACGGATGCTATAGATTATCTTTTCTTTGACGCTTACGAACGTGCCGACAAGCTGTATATGCTAAAGCACCTGAATGAGGAAACGGTTCTTATTGGCGATAACTTTTCACCCCGCTTCGCCTGCGTGATGAATCACTTCGCAAGTTAATCGCCTTCTGGATATGCGTCGGGTTAAGGATGACCTGATGTGTTGCCCACCCGAAAGCACGGGCGCGGTCGATAGAACGTGAGAATGAGATTATTATTTTTGGCGGGTTAATAACGACGAAAGCCTGAATCATTTCTGATTCAGGCTTTCTGAATAGTGGCGGAATGGACGGGACTCGAACCCGCGACCCCCTGCGTGACAGGCAGGTATTCTAACCAACTGAACTACCACTCCGCGTTGTGTTCCGCTTGGGAACGAAGCGAATATTACGGATTGCCTCGCACCTCGTCAACGCTTTTTCTCACGTTTTTTAATCGTTTGCTGCAAAAATCACCCGAATGGCCATTTTCATACGGTAAATGTACAAACTATGCCCGCCAGAGGCAACTTCCGCCTTTCTTCTGCACCAGGTCAAGGCGTGACTCATGGGCCGCTAACTCTTCATCAGTGGCGAAAACAACACGTAGTTTGCTAGACTGGCGCACAATACGCTGGATCCCCGTGTCATTCCTCTGCTGGCTGTCGCCTTCCATTGAGAACGCCATCGTGGTCTGCCCGCCGGTCATCATCAGATAAACGTCGGCCAGAATCTGGGCATCAAGCAATGCGCCGTGCAGGGTTCGTTTACTGTTGTCTATCTCATAGCGCGAGCACAACGCATCAAGGCTGTTTCGCTTGCCAGGAAACATTTTCCTCGCCAGCGCCAGGCTATCGGTTATTTTGCAGAATTCGTTCGTCTTCGGAATATCCCGCTTGAGCTTCGCGAATTCGTAATCCATAAAACCGATATCGAACGATGCGTTATGGATGACCAGCTCCGCGCCGCGAATGTAATCGAGAAATTCGTCGGCTACATCAGCAAACGTGGGTTTATCAAGCAGGAATTCGTCTGCGATTCCGTGTACGCCGAACGCTTCCGGGTCCACCAGCCGATCCGGCTTCAGGTAAACATGGAAGTTATTGCCGGTCAGGCGGCGGTTCACCACTTCAACCGCACCGATCTCAATGATCTTGTGGCCTTCATAGTGGGCGCCAATCTGGTTCATACCGGTGGTTTCGGTATCGAGGACGATCTGTCGTGTAATTCCAGTGCTCATAACGGTCATTTATGTCAGACTTATCGTTTGATTTCGATTTGCTAAAACAGGAAGTCTACCAGAGATGCTTAAACAGGTAGAAATTTTCACCGATGGTTCTTGCCTGGGAAATCCAGGACCGGGTGGTTATGGGGCGATTTTACGCTATCGCGGGCGCGAAAAAACCTTTAGCGAAGGCTACAACCTTACAACTAATAATCGCATGGAGCTGATGGCAGCAATCGTTGCGCTGGAAGCCCTGAAAGAACAGTGTGAAGTGATACTCAGCACGGACAGCCAGTATGTGCGCCAGGGCATTACGCAGTGGATCCACAACTGGAAGAAGCGTGGCTGGAAAACAGCAGATAAAAAACCAGTGAAGAACGTCGATCTGTGGAAGCGTCTCGATGCCGCTTTAGGCCCTCATCAAATCAAATGGGAATGGGTTAAAGGCCATGCGGGCCATCCGGAAAACGAACGCTGCGATGAGCTTGCGCGCACCGCGGCCATGAGCCCGACTCAGGATGATATTGGGTATCAGACTGAGGCTTAAGCGTCCGGTTTACGGTATTGCCGGGTCGCGCCAACGGCATGACGGATAGGCGTTTTGCTTTTATTTTGTTTCATCGGGTTGAGTGTAAGCGGAATGGTTCGCTTGCGCGCAACCACCAGCTGTAAACAGCCCAGCGCGGGGATATGGGTGCTTAACATTTTCCCGCCCTTCTTATTCCAGGGCAGAACATGAAAACGACTATAGTGCAGCACTTCAAAATTCAGTAATGATAGCCAGTCCAATTGACGCATGAGGGTAAACATCCGACTGTTATAGGGCGATGTCTTACGCAATACGGGCACCAGTTTACGCAAACCCATCAGGCTTACCGGGTTAAAACCGCTCAAAATCAACCAACCGTCATCAATCAACACGCGATCGGCTTCACGCAGTAGGCGATGCGGATCGGAACACCACGGTAACGTATGGGCCAATAAACAGACATCCACGGACTTATCGGCAAAGGGAAGATGCAAAGGATCGGCCGTCACCTGCATGGGAGAACCCTGCAAAGAAACATTTACCTGATGAGAAACCGCGCACGCTTCGGAATCGATTTCTGCGCTTAAATTACCAACCTTAAGCAGATGAAAACCGTACATTTTTGCGAACCACGGGTTAAGCTGATACTCCAGCGCCTCACGATAGTGTTCGCCCCAGGGCAGATCATCCCAGCTAACGGGCGCTACGACAGTTTGAGGGATCCTTGCCGGTTTCATCACAACCTTCCGTTACGCATTTAGAGGTAATATATGAATCTTAACAGTATTCCTGCATTTCAGGACAATTACATCTGGGTCTTGTCAAATAATGACCAGCATTGTCTGATTGTGGACCCGGGTGAAGCGGCTCCTGTTCTGAAAGCCATTGCAGAGCATAACTGGGTGCCTGAAGCCATTCTGCTAACCCATCATCATCAGGATCACGTGGGCGGAGTGAAAGAACTTCTGCAGCATTTCCCACAAATAGTGGTATACGGACCGGCTGAAACGCAAGATAAGGGAACGACACACATAGTCGAAGATGGCGATATTGCACTCGTTTTGGGGCATGAATTTAGGGTAATTGCTACTCCGGGTCACACTTTAGGACATATCTGTTACTTTAGCCATCCTTACTTATTTTGTGGTGACACACTCTTTTCTGGCGGTTGCGGTCGACTTTTCGAAGGCACCGCAACCCAAATGTATCAATCACTTAAAAAAATCAACGCCCTTCCTGACGATACATTAATTTGTTGCGCACATGAGTACACATTAGCAAACATGAAGTTTGCCTTAAGCATTCTCCCGCACGATTCGTTCATAAATGAATATTATCGTAAAGTTAATGAGTTACGCGTAAAAAAACAAATGACACTACCCGTAATTCTGAAAAATGAGCGACGAAATAATCTTTTTTTAAGAACGGAAGATATTGATTTAATTAATGAAATTAACAAAGAAACAATATTGCAACAACCTGAGGAGCGTTTTGCCTGGTTAAGGTCAAAGAAAGATACGTTCTGACAATTCCGGGTTGCCTTTTGAAAACTTCGCCGTTATGATCGGTCGTCTTTTAAGCAACTATTGACACACACATGAAGGCAAAAGCGATATTACTCGCCTCTGTCCTGCTTGTTGGGTGCCAGAATACTGGTAACGTCCAACAACACGCACAGAGCCTTTCTGCAGCTGGTCAAGGGGAAGCAGGAAAGTTTACAAGTCAGGCGCGATGGATGGACGACGGAACATCTATCGCTGCTGATCAAGATTTGTGGGCTTTCATTGGTGACGAGCTAAAGATGGGAATTCCGGAAAACAGCCGGATTCGCGAACAGAAACAGAAGTATTTACGCAATAAGAGCTATCTCCACGATGTAACTTTACGGGCAGAGCCGTATATGTACTGGATAGCCGGGCAGGTTAAGAAACGTAACATGCCTATGGAACTGGTACTACTACCCATAGTGGAGAGCGCTTTTGATCCTCACGCAACGTCTGGCGCCAATGCCGCAGGTATTTGGCAGATCATTCCGAGCACGGGGCGCAATTATGGTTTAAAACAGACCCGCAGTTATGATGCACGTCGCGACGTTGTGGCTTCCACCACCGCCGCGCTGGACATGATGCAGCGTCTGAACAAGATGTTTGATGGCGACTGGCTGCTGACCGTTGCTGCTTATAATAGCGGTGAAGGTCGTGTCATGAAGGCAATCAAAACGAACAAAGCTCGTGGTAAACCCACTGACTTCTGGTCGTTGCCATTGCCTCAGGAAACGAAGCTATACGTGCCCAAAATGCTGGCATTGAGCGATATACTCAAAAACAGCAAACGCTATGGCGTACGTCTGCCAACAACAGACGAAAGCCGCGCGTTGGCACGTGTTCGCCTGAGTAGCCCGGTTGAGATGGCTCAGGTTGCCGATATGGCGGGTATTTCCGTCAGCAAGCTGAAGACCTTCAATGCAGGCGTGAAAGGTTCCACGTTGGGTGCCAGCGGCCCGCAATATGTGATGGTGCCAAAGAAGCATGCTGAGAAGCTGCGTGAGTCTCTGGCTTCAGGCGAAATTGCAGCCGTGCAGTCAACGCTGGTCGCGGATAACACGCCGCTGAACAGCCGTAGCTACAAAGTTCGCTCTGGCGATACGCTTTCTGGCGTTGCTTCACGTCTTGGCGTGAGCATCAATGACCTTAAGCAGTGGAATAATCTGCGCGGGTCGTCGCTGAAAGTAGGCCAGAATCTGACGGTGGGCGCTGGTAGCAGCGCACAGCGACTGGCGAACAACAGCGATAGCATCACCTATCGTGTGCGTAAAGGCGACTCGCTCTCGAGTATTGCCAAACGCCACGGGGTTAACATCAAGGATGTGATGCGCTGGAACAGCGATACGAATAATCTACAGCCAGGCGATCAGCTAACGTTGTTTGTGAAAAACAACGACATGCCGGACTCCTGATAGCATTGTAGAAATGAAGGCACTGGTTTCCCCCCAGTGCCTTTTTTATTTATCCCGCTTTATGTGCCTCAACCATTATCGTGTCGCTGGTAAACGAGCCATCTTCCTGTAACGCAAAGTAGTCTTTCACTTGTGCAGAAGCACTTTGTTGGTAGGCACGAATCGCGTCGCTCAACGCTGCAGGCGTACGCATCCGCGCCACCCACGAACTGAATTCCAGCGCCAGACGATCGGTTAACAAGGTATCGGCAATCAGATTGGCGTCATTGATTAACGACAACCACTCTCCGCTGGAATAGTTGCGTACGTGTGAGGTATCGCGTAACGCCTCCACGGTTTGCAACCAGATATCACGTACTGGGTGGCCAGGCGACATCACATCCATCACAATCAGTACACCACCAGGCTTCAGAACGCGGTTCACTTCCCGCAGCGCGCGCCCGACATCATGCCAGTGATGCGCGGAATAGCGGCTAATCACCACATCAAATACGTTATCTTCAAATGGCAGGCTTTCAGCATACCCCTGCCGTGTGGCGATATTATCCAGACCTCGGTCTTTTGCCGCCTTAGCAACCACTTCAAGCATCTGCGACGATAAATCATAAGCCACGACCTGCTTTACGTGTTGTGCGGCCACAAAGCTGGCGTGCCCTGCTCCGCATCCCATATCCAATACGCGAGCCTGTGGAAATGCCGACAACCTTTCCCCCAGACGTTGCAAGTCACGGCCAGAGGCGTGCACCGTACTGGTTAAATAGGCATTAGCCTGAGAGCCAAACTGTTTTTCGACGTTGTCATGGTGAGAGCGTGTTGTCATTGTGTTGTCCTTCGGTTGTTGAGAAATATGAAGGGCAACCATCACAGGCCTGCCCTATGGCAGACCTGACACACCGTTATTGTTCAGGTTTGCCGGGACTGAATTCAACGAGTAGCGGGTTGTGATCGGATGCGCGGGTGACCAGCACAGAGGCTTCACTCACGTTCAGACCGCGATAGAACACAAAATCGAGAGGGCGACCAAACGCACGGCGGCGCTGATCGTCAGTAAAGCGAACCTGGCGCAGCGACATTTCACGCGCAAAGCGGTACAGCGCATTCATCCGTCGACGGCTCCAGGCATTAAAATCGCCGGCCATGATCACCGGACCGCTGTGATGAGCAATCTGATCGCCAATGGGAAGTAACTGCTTACTATAGACATCAACGCCAAGGCTAAAGTTAACCGCGTGGATATTCACCACCATTAACAGCCGAGTGTCAGGCAACGGGTACACCGTCACCAGCGCCGATTTCGCCAGCCGTAAAATAGGCTCACGCTCGCGCAATGGACAGCAGTAAACAGGATGAGCAGCAGAGAGCGTCATGACGCCAGAGGGATGCTGAGGCAGCACAAAGGCCGGAACCTGATCAGCAGCAAGATAGTTAGCGGTCGCAAACTGCACCAGTTCTGGCGTGGTTTGTGCTTCCTGCAATAACACCAGATGCGCATCTTTGCCAAAATTCTTCAGCACCGACTGCCATTCTGCGCGCTGCTGTTTAAAAATATTCCATACCAGCACGCGAATGCGATCTTCACTGCTTAACGGAACGCCTGCGGGTAATGCCTGGCCAATATGCGCAAACGACCCCGGCGGTAAAATCCGCTCGGCGGGTTGTCCGGCAACATAACGCATGGCATAGGTGTTTTTTCGCACTTTAGACTTTCAAACCTCTGTAACGTCAACCAGTCCGCAGCCGGACTGGTTCTTCTGTTATAGGGATTTTAGCACTCACTTTCAACGAACAATTGCAGTTTGTTTTGTAAGTGGGCGCTTACATCAATGATTTACCCCAAAGCAACGCGCGCGGGCTTATCAAGACGACCGCTGAGTCCCATCAGCAGGAAAGCAACCAGGACAATAAGTGCGCCAATCCACGGCGTCTGCGCCAGACCATAATGCTCGACCGTTTGTCCACCAATCACTGAACCCAGTGCAATGCCAATGTTAAACGCCGCAATGTTCAACCCTGACGCCACATCTACAGCATTAGGCGTAAATTGTTCCGCTTTCTGTACCACGTAGACCTGCAACCCCGGTACGTTACCAAAGGCAAAGATCCCCATTACCAGGATGGTAGCCAGCGCGGCATACTGCGTAGAAGCCGTCAGTTGGAAAACCATCAACAGAACAAACAACGCGGCGAAAATGAATTTCAGCGCAGGAACAGCACCATGCTTATCCGCCAGCTTACCACCCCAGATATTACCGATAGCCACTGAAACACCGTAACCCAGTAAGATCCAGCTTACTGCTGCCGGAGAGAATCCCGCCAGATCCTGCATCATCGGTGCCAGGAAGGTGAATGCCGTGAATACACCGCCGTAGCCCAGTGCCGTAACGGCATAAATCAACAACAGACGGGGATGAGTCAGCACTTTCACCTGGTCGCGAATGCTGGCGGCTGCACGACCGGGAATGTTGGCGGGGATCAACAACTGGCTACTGATCAGTGCAATCACGCCTAACATTGATACCGCAAGGAAAGTCTCGCGCCAGCCAAAGTGTTGACCAATAAACGTTCCCAGCGGCACGCCGGTTACCAGCGCCACCGTTAAGCCACCAAACATAATGGCGATGGCGGAGGCTGCTTTCTCTTTTGGCACCAGACTTGTCGCGATGGTAGAACCAATCGAGAAGAATATGCCGTGTGCCAGCCCAGTCAGCAGACGAGCGACAATGAGTGTCATATACCCGGGAGCCTGCCATGCCAGCAAATTCCCCGCCGTAAACAGAACCATCAGCGCAACCAGTAACTGTTTACGTGGCAGGCGTCCGGTCAAAGCGGTCAGTACCGGTGCGCCAATCGCCACACCCAGCGCATAGATGGAAACCAGCATCCCGGCGGAAGGTAACGAGATCGCCAGTTGTTGAGCGATGGTCGGCACCAGACCAACAATCACAAACTCAGTAGTGCCTATAGCGAAGGCACTAATTGTTAGTGCAAATAAAGCGAGAGGCATAAATAACTCCGTAACATCAGTAATCAGATGACACGCAGTATGCCTGGATGTTTTAATGACAAAAATATTCAAAATCTCAATATAATTTTGCGTCAGGTGCAAAAATGAAAGCAACCTCTGAAGAACTTGCGATTTTTGTAGCGGTAGTGGAAAGCGGCAGCTTTAGCCGGGCGGCAGAACAGCTTGGACAAGCCAATTCCGCGGTCAGTCGGGCAGTAAAAAAGCTGGAGATGAAACTGGGCGTCAGTTTGCTTAATCGAACGACCCGACAGCTAAGTCTCACTGAGGAAGGAGAGCGCTACTTCAGGCGGGTGCAGCAGATACTGCAAGAGATGGCTGCAGCAGAAACGGAAATCATGGAGTCGCGTAATACTCCGCGCGGCCTGCTGCGCATCGACGCAGCAACACCGGTGATGTTGCATTTCCTGATGCCGCTAATCAAACCGTTCCGGGAGCGGTATCCCGAGATGACGTTGTCTCTCGTCTCCTCGGAAACATTCATCAATCTTATTGAACGAAAAGTGGATGTTGCTATACGAGCGGGTACACTGACTGACTCGAGTCTACGTGCGCGTCCGTTATTTACCAGCTATCGCAAGATTATTGCCTCACCGGAGTACATTGCCCGTTTTGGTAGACCAGAGACCGTCGAGGAGTTAAAACAGCATCTGTGTCTGGGGTTTTCCGAACCGGTTTCGCTCAATACCTGGCCAATTGCCTGTAGCGACGGACAGCTGCATGAGGTCGAGTGTGGAATTTCTTCCAACAGTGGGGAAACGCTAAAACAGCTTTGCCTGAACGGCAACGGCATCGCCTGTCTTTCAGATTATATGATAGATAAAGAGATCGCGCAGGGAGAGCTAGTGGAACTGCTGGCCGATAAACGTCTGCCGGTAAAAATGCCTTTCAGCGCCGTTTACTACAGCGATCGTGCGGTCAGTACACGTATTCGTGCATTTATAGACTTTTTAAGTGAATATATAAGAACAGCTCCCGAAGGAGCTGTAAAAGAGGGGTAAGGGATACACAGGATCGGGCAATTAATCCCAGGCAGGAGCCAGACCTTCCGGGCTGACCAGACGATCGTTGCAGTCCAGTGCCGCGATCATTTTTTTATCTTCGGCATCCAGATGCAGTTCCAGCGCCAGCAGGTTGCTTGCCAGGTTTTCACGTTTGGTAGAAGAAGGAATTACGGAGTAACCTTCCCCCATTGCCCATGCCAGAATAACCTGCGCCGGGGTCGCGTTATGTTTAGCGGCAATGTGCGCAATCACTTCATCTTTCAGCGCGTTACCGTAAGCCAGCGTCATGTAAGAGGTGATGTGGATACCGTGTGCTTTCGCCCAGTCAACCACCTTACGGCTCTGAAGATACGGAGAAAGCTCAATCTGGTTGGTCGCAATATTGTCTGCGCCTACTGCGGCAATGGCTTTTTCCATCAGCGCAATGGTGAAGTTTGAGATACCAATTTCACGAGTCAGTCCCTGCTGTTTTGCTTCGAGCAGCGCCAGCATGAATTCCTCAACAGATACAGCATCTCCTGGAGATGGCCAGTGGATCAGCACCAAATCAACATAATCTGTACGCAGTTTCTTCAGGCTTTCTTTCAGACTTGGGATCAGTTTTTCTTTGCTGAGATTTTCAATCCAGATCTTGGTGGTGATGTACAGTTCGTTACGCGGTACGCCGGTTTCGGCAATCGCCTGACCAACAGCCGCTTCATTATCATAGATTTGCGCAGTGTCGACAGCACGGTAGCCCAGCTCAAGCGCCGTTTTAACAGAAGCGATAACCACGTCGTCTTTCAGGCGGAAAGTACCCAAACCGAATGCAGGGATAGCCATAGAATTCCTCTTTTTAATCACTATGTTCATCAACTAAGAGGATTATGACTTCCAGCTCTTTATAGAAAAAGAGTGATAAATGCAGAGGATTTTTGCGGATGTAGCAATAATTAAATTGCAGGCAAAGAAAAAGCCCTGAGCTAATGCTCAGGGCTCTTAATAAGTGGCGGAACGGACGGGACTCGAACCCGCGACCCCCTGCGTGACAGGCAGGTATTCTAACCAACTGAACTACCG
>NZ_JAOWDX010000045.1:0-2197 GCF_030334485.1 Citrobacter sp. Cf072
GGTTAACCGTATAGGGGAGCCGAAGGGAAACCGAGTCTTAACTGGGCGTTAAGTTGCAGGGTATAGACCCGAAACCCGGTGATCTAGCCATGGGCAGGTTGAAGGTTGGGTAACACTAACTGGAGGACCGAACCGACTAATGTTGAAAAATTAGCGGATGACTTGTGGCTGGGGGTGAAAGGCCAATCAAACCGGGAGATAGCTGGTTCTCCCCGAAAGCTATTTAGGTAGCGCCTCGTGAATTCATCTTCGGGGGTAGAGCACTGTTTCGGCTAGGGGGTCATCCCGACTTACCAACCCGATGCAAACTGCGAATACCGAAGAATGTTATCACGGGAGACACACGGCGGGTGCTAACGTCCGTCGTGAAGAGGGAAACAACCCAGACCGCCAGCTAAGGTCCCAAAGTCATGGTTAAGTGGGAAACGATGTGGGAAGGCACAGACAGCCAGGATGTTGGCTTAGAAGCAGCCATCATTTAAAGAAAGCGTAATAGCTCACTGGTCGAGTCGGCCTGCGCGGAAGATGTAACGGGGCTAAACCATGCACCGAAGCTGCGGCAGCGACACTATGTGTTGTTGGGTAGGGGAGCGTTCTGTAAGCCGTTGAAGGTGGCCTGTGAGGGTTGCTGGAGGTATCAGAAGTGCGAATGCTGACATAAGTAACGATAATGCGGGTGAAAAACCCGCACGCCGGAAGACCAAGGGTTCCTGTCCAACGTTAATCGGGGCAGGGTGAGTCGACCCCTAAGGCGAGGCCGAAAGGCGTAGTCGATGGGAAACAGGTTAATATTCCTGTACTTGGTGTTACTGCGAAGGGGGGACGGAGAAGGCTATGTTAGCCGGGCGACGGTTGTCCCGGTTTAAGCATGTAGGCGGAGGTTCCAGGTAAATCCGGTACCTTTTTAACGCTGAGGTGTGATGACGAGGCACTACGGTGCTGAAGTAACAAATGCCCTGCTTCCAGGAAAAGCCTCTAAGCATCAGGTAACACGAAATCGTACCCCAAACCGACACAGGTGGTCAGGTAGAGAATACCAAGGCGCTTGAGAGAACTCGGGTGAAGGAACTAGGCAAAATGGTGCCGTAACTTCGGGAGAAGGCACGCTGATATGTAGGTGAAGTGATTTACTCATGGAGCTGAAATCAGTCGAAGATACCAGCTGGCTGCAACTGTTTATTAAAAACACAGCACTGTGCAAACACGAAAGTGGACGTATACGGTGTGACGCCTGCCCGGTGCCGGAAGGTTAATTGATGGGGTTATCCGTAAGGAGAAGCTCTTGATCGAAGCCCCGGTAAACGGCGGCCGTAACTATAACGGTCCTAAGGTAGCGAAATTCCTTGTCGGGTAAGTTCCGACCTGCACGAATGGCGTAATGATGGCCAGGCTGTCTCCACCCGAGACTCAGTGAAATTGAACTCGCTGTGAAGATGCAGTGTACCCGCGGCAAGACGGAAAGACCCCGTGAACCTTTACTATAGCTTGACACTGAACACTGGTCCTTGATGTGTAGGATAGGTGGGAGGCTTTGAAGTGTGGACGCCAGTCTGCATGGAGCCATCCTTGAAATACCACCCTTTAATGGCTGGTGTTCTAACGTGGACCCGTAATCCGGGTTGCGGACAGTGTCTGGTGGGTAGTTTGACTGGGGCGGTCTCCTCCTAAAGAGTAACGGAGGAGCACGAAGGTTAGCTAATCCTGGTCGGACATCAGGAGGTTAGTGCAAAGGCATAAGCTAGCTTGACTGCGAGAGTGACGGCTCGAGCAGGTGCGAAAGCAGGTCTTAGTGATCCGGTGGTTCTGAATGGAAGGGCCATCGCTCAACGGATAAAAGGTACTCCGGGGATAACAGGCTGATACCGCCCAAGAGTTCATATCGACGGCGGTGTTTGGCACCTCGATGTCGGCTCATCACATCCTGGGGCTGAAGTAGGTCCCAAGGGTATGGCTGTTCGCCATTTAAAGTGGTACGCGAGCTGGGTTTAGAACGTCGTGAGACAGTTCGGTCCCTATCTGCCGTGGGCGCTGGAGAATTGAGGGGGGCTGCTCCTAGTACGAGAGGACCGGAGTGGACGCATCACTGGTGTTCGGGTTGTCATGCCAATGGCATTGCCCGGTAGCTAAATGCGGAAGAGATAAGTGCTGAAAGCATCTAAGCACGAAACTTGCCCCGAGATGAGTTCTCCCTGAGACT
>NZ_JAOWDX010000045.1:2247-160449 GCF_030334485.1 Citrobacter sp. Cf072
TACTAATGAACCGTGAGGCTTAACCTTACAACGCCGAAGATGTTTTGGCGAAGAGACGACATTCAGCTTGATACAGATTACATTAACCGGCGAAAAGCGGGTTAATAACAGAATTTGCCTGGCGGCTGTAGCGCGGTGGTCCCACCTGACCCCATGCCGAACTCAGAAGTGAAACGCCGTAGCGCCGATGGTAGTGTGGGGTCTCCCCATGCGAGAGTAGGGAACTGCCAGGCATCAAATAAAGTGAAGAAGCCCATCCTGACGGATGGGCTTTTTTGCGTGTGTGCGGGGTAAAAACCGCCGGGCTGAACGTATTGTGCAGGCCTGATAAGCGCAGCGCATCACGCAATTCCGGCGGCAGATTGCTGGATTCGACGTAACCGCCTTAATCGACTAACAAAAGCACACTGTCTCGATCTACTACACGGATCTCTCCCTCGAACATATCTGAATCCTTTCTCTGCTAATTAAAATCGTGATCTTTCCTGCATAATAATATATAACAATTATATAACATTTAATTCACCAAAAAACACACAACCATCATTGATAAATTCATGCGATCGTTGGCAGGGGTACAATTCTAATGGCTGATAGTAGTGTAACTGAGAACGGGGCGCTGGCAGACGGCGATACCCGCCGTCGTATATGGGCGATTGTCGGAGCATCATCAGGGAATCTGGTCGAATGGTTTGATTTCTATATCTACTCTTTCTGTTCTCTTTATTTTGCTCATATCTTTTTCCCATCAGGAAATACCACCACACAACTCTTACAAACCGCCGGCGTGTTTGCCGCAGGCTTCTTGATGCGACCAATTGGAGGCTGGTTGTTTGGCCGTATTGCGGATAAGCACGGGCGTAAAAAGTCCATGTTGCTGTCCGTTTGTATGATGTGTATGGGATCGTTGGTGATCGCTTGTCTACCGGGATATGAAACTATCGGTACCTGGGCCCCTGTGTTATTACTGCTGGCCAGACTATTCCAGGGGTTATCTGTAGGTGGTGAATACGGAACCAGCGCGACCTATATGAGTGAAGTTGCCGTTGAAGGTAAGAAAGGTTTTTATGCTTCATTCCAGTACGTGACGTTAATCGGCGGGCAGTTACTGGCATTGTTGGTTGTGGTCATATTACAGCACACGTTAGAAGACTCTGCGCTCAGAGCGTGGGGGTGGCGTATTCCATTTGCGTTGGGCGCCGTGCTGGCTATTGTTGCGCTATGGCTGCGTCGCCAACTGGATGAAACCTCGAAACAGGACGTTCGCGCGCTGAAAGAAGCGGGTTCCCTGAAAGGTCTGTGGCGTAATCGCAAAGCCTTTGTCATGGTGCTTGGCTTTACCGCCGCGGGTTCGTTGTGTTTTTACACGTTCACAACCTACATGCAGAAATACCTGGTCAATACAGCTGGTATGCATGCCAACGTAGCCAGCGGGATTATGACGGCGGCACTGTGTGTGTTCATGCTGGTTCAACCGCTGTTCGGCGCTTTGTCAGATAAGATTGGCCGGCGTACTTCAATGCTGTGTTTTGGCGCGTTGGCCGCGATTTTCACTGTTCCCATTCTGACAGCATTGCAAAGCGTAACATCCCCGTATATGGCGTTTGCTCTGGTGATGTGTGCCCTGTGAATCGTGAGTTTCTATACGTCAATCAGCGGTATTTTGAAGGCTGAGATGTTCCCGGCGCAGGTGCGCGCTCTGGGAGTTGGCTTATCTTATGCGGTGGCTAATGCCCTGTTTGGTGGCTCAGCTGAATATGTGGCGTTATCCCTGAAGTCTGTCGGTATGGAAACGACATTCTTCTGGTACGTCACCGCGCTGGCAGTTGTCGCGTTTTTAGTATCGCTGATGCTGCATGGGAAGGGGAAAGGTCTGCGCCTCTAGTAATGTGCCAGTTGCCAGACTGCATAGCCGGTAGACGCGCCTGCAACATCCCAGGCGAAGTCCTTCCAGCTCCAGCCGCTCCCTGCGGGACGGCTGTCCCACAGTTCTTTTGACGCGCCCAGGCTGACTGAGAACATCAGGCCGATAGCCGCACTGCGATCGCGGCTGTTGCCCTGATGTTGGGCATATTCATTGCCGGCTGCGGCAAGCATGGCGGAGGCGATGAAGTGTTGAGCTTTGTCTTGCCCACTCCACTGGTCGTTAGCCATGTGGCTGCAGCCAGAAATGGCCAGGATGCTGGTAAGAATGAACAGGCGCACCGTTGCCTCCATATGAAAAACCCCGTCACTGGACGGGGTCTTGATTACAGAATACGGCTAATTAATCTGTCGATACGAATACGGCGTAGTCGACGAATGAGCTTACGCACTTTGACTGGATAGTCAGCAATACTTTGCAGGTCGCGATAGTGCTTAACGACGGTAGTATGCGTACGGATAAGCTCCAGCTCTTTATCGCGCTGGGGAGTCAGCTCTTGCTTAGGATCGTGGATAAGGATGGCGTTTTCCAGATCCAGACGCCAGGCGCGAGGGTTAAGGTTGTTGCCGGTGAGCAGCATCCATTTATCATCAACCCACATACCTTTCAGATGATAGGTGTTGTCATCATCTTTCCATAGGCGTACGACCAGCTGGTCGGTATTCACGTAATACTGCAATCTGCTCAGGAAACGGCGCAGATTTATTTCATACAGATAAGGCAGCGCGCCGATGATCTTGAATGGCTCATCTTCTGGAATGAAAAAGTCGTTGGCGGTTTTATCACCGACAATGATTTCAACCTTTTTCCCTTCACGCAGCAGTTGAATGATATTGCGCACCAGTATGGCGGGCAGGTTGAAATAAGGGGTACAGATTGTGAGTTTGTGCTCCGCGCAGGGCATAAGATGGAAAATGGTCTTATTTAACAGACTGGATTTCCCAAGGCCCACCAGAGGCGTAACCGAAAGCTGTTCGTTATCAGCATCACCCTGAAAATGGAATGACGCATCACGCAGTTCTTGGCGGTACAGGCGGATATCGTTTTTAATTTCCGGGCTTTTAGGTCGGTTGATATCATCAAGGCGGTTAACGCCGCGACCTTTTATCAGGTTCTGCGTAACCCAATCGAACATGATATCGGCCATTTGCGCATTGCGAATCAACTGATAACGGTCATAGCGATATTTATCATGCTGATGCAGGTAAACATCGTTCAGACTGGCCCCGCTGTACAGGACGCTGTCATCGATAATAAAGCCTTTGAAATGCAGGACGCCAAGCGCTTCACGGGTGTTAATCGGAACGCCATAAACAGGAATATCGATACCAGGGTTTTCTTGCGCCATTCGGCAATACCAGTCAGCATTAGTATTGGATGCCGCAGCCCCAATACGACCGCGCTGAGCTCTGTGCCAGTCGACAAGCACCCGGACATCCAGTTCAGGACGCTGCCGTTTTGCCGCATAGAGAGCGTCAAGTATGCCTTTACCACCGTCATCCTGTTCCAGGTACAGCGCAATAATGCAGATCCGTCGCGTCGCGCTGGCTATTTTTTCCAGCAGAGTCTCCCTGAAATTAGCGGGAGCATAAAAGAAATCTACATCATCAACTGACTGAGAAATCTTGGGTAGTTGGGCAAGGTGTTGTTGATGTTTATTACGCTTAAATTTTGACAACATCACAGTGCATTTCTTCTCTGTTCATTGAAGGGTCCTCTGTGCTATGCAGACGACATAAGCGGGCAATGATACCACCAGTACCCATTAATGTGGTCAACATTTCCAGTACCTTACTCACGATTCCTCACATTGGGCCAGATTAAGCGTTAGCCCAACAATTCCCTCTTCGAGCTGGACGTCAACAACAAACCCGAGTTTTCGGGCCAGGGCGACCATCCCACGATTGTTTGGCATCGTAATACCATTCAAACGTATAAGTCCGTGATCTCGGGTATATGCAATTAGTTTTTCCATCAATCGGCGACCCAGTCCAAGCCCTTTGAGATCGGAACGAACCAGTACGGCAAACTCAGCATCTACGTTATCAGGATCCGAGATTGCTCGCGTTACGCCGAGGATCTCTTCGCGATTATCTTTACAACGCACCGCAACAAAAGCCATTTCCCGATCGTAGTCGATCTGCGTCATATTGGCTAAATCTTCGTGGGTAAATTCATTGATCTCACTGAAATAGCGATAATAAAGATCTTCTTTTGTCACTTGAGAAATGAACTGCTGTAGATGAGGTTCATCCTCCGGTAAAATGGGGCGGAACAGACAGCGCTGGCCGTTCTTCAACTCCACCCACTCTTCAAGCTGATGGGGGTAGGGACGTACAGCCAGCCTGCTTTCGTTATCTCCCGCGAAAGGGGCAATATCCAGCGTAACGTCCAGCGCGGTAAATTCTTCGGCGGAGGCCAGCAGAGGATGAATATCCAGACGCTGAATTTCCGGGCAGTCGACGATCAAGTTGGAGACCTGCACCAGAAGTTGGCTCAACCCGGCGATATCCAGCGGACGTAGTGCGCTGCGAGCGCGGATCTTTTTATTTTTGATCCCCTGGATCACCAGATAACGCGCCAGATTCATGTTCAATGGCGGCAAGGCCACCACGGCTTGCTCTTCCGGTCGCCACTCAACACCACCTTCACCCAGCATAATCAACGGACCAAATACCGGGTCGTGTTCAACGACGACGCGAAGTTCTTGAGCACCAGCGCGATTCGCCATACTTTGTACTAATAAACCGTGAATGCGTGCCTGCGGCCAGGCCATTTTTACCCGATCGAAAATTGCATTGGCAGCCTGCTGCACTTCTGTTGCTGTACGCAGGTAGAGCATTACCCCCTGAACTTCCGACTTATGCGGGATATCAGGAGAACGCAGCTTGAGCGCCACCGGGTAGCCGATTTGCTCCGCGATGTGTACGGCCTCTGCGCTGTCGCTGGCGATCCATGTCGGCAGTGTATGTAAGCCATAGGCCTGTAAAATAGGCTGAACTTCATGAGTATCCAGCGACGTTGCGCCTTCTGCAATCGCCTGTTGTAACAGATTATGCGCTTCGGCGGTGTTGGTGGTCAGATTGTCGGGTAGCGCAGGCGTTTCACGCAGTTGCTTCTGGTTACGCCGGTACTCCACCATATGCATAAATGCAGTGATAGTGCCTTCAGGCGTGCGGTAGGTTGGTAATCCGGCTTCGCTAAACAGTCTGCGTGCTTCCTGTGAGGAAAACTCTCCGCACCAGTTGGTCAGCAACGAGACGAATTTTCCTCGGGGATGATGCTTTACCGCTTCAATCAATGCCTGTGCGCTTTCGGTTCCGGGAGCGGCTGCGCTGGGTGAATGAATCACCATCAACGCGTCGAAATCCTGGCTGGCGAGCAAAATATCCAGCGTCTTAACGTAGTGTTCGCTGCTGGCGTCATCACGCAGATCCAGTGGGTTGGCGATATCAACATGTTCAGGCAAGGCATCGCGTAATTCCTGGCAGGTGTCTTCATTCAACGTCGCCAACTTGCCATTTTTTGACCACAGTTCATCTAATGCCAGTGCGGCAGGCGCGGCCCCATTGCTGATGATCATCAGCCTGTCGCCACGTAGTGGACGCATGTGGCTCAAGGTTTCGACTGCTGAGAACAGCTCGTGAGTGTCTTGTACGCGCAGTAAACCGGCGCGCTGAATAGCTGCATCCCACGCAGGGTCCATCCCGGCGCTGGTATGCAGTAAACGCTGCGCTGCAGGGCTGCGACCGCTCTTAATCACCAGAATAGGTTTATTGCGCGAGGCGCTACGGGCGGCGGAAACAAAGCGCCGGGCATCACTTAAATGTTCGAGATACAGCAATATCGCGCTGGTTTTACTGTCGCGTGCCAGGTAATCCAGTAGCTCATCAACGTCGATATCCAGGCTATCACCCAGCGCGATAAAGTAAGAAAAGCCCATTTCTCTCTGCTGTGCCCAGTCGAGTATGGTATTGGACACGGCGGCGGATTGAGAGATGAAAGCCAGCTTGCCGCGCTTAATCGGGACGGGGGAAAAGCTGGCGTTAAGTCCTTGCCAGGGTGCGAGAAGTCCCAGGCTGTTGGGACCCAGAAGACGTATGTTGTAGCGTGATGCGCAGGCCAGCAGCTCCGCGTGCTGCGCCGAGGGTGCTGAGAGAATAATGCAGGTTTTACAACCTTTCTCGCCAAGTGCTTCGAGTAATGCCAGGTTACGGCTGGCATTGGTGCACAACACGGCGAGATCGGGGCTAAAAGGCAGGCTGTTGATATTGGGCCACGCCAGTACGCCCAACACCGCTTTCCATGCGGGCGTCACCGGTAAAACAGGTCCATTGAAACCGCCAGCAAGCAGGTTACGCATCATCAGGTAACCTGCGCGATTAGGCTTCATTGACGCCCCAATCACCGCAATGGATTTCGGTCGCAATAGTGCTTCCAGACCACGCTGACTCATATCGGCTTCCTTAATGACACCAGTGACCGAATGATTTTAAACGTTTTCTGATGAATCTGCTGTGACGCTTCCCTTATGTTGAGTTTTTCCTGCCAGGTAGCGGGTTTTAAAGCGAGTAAAATGATCGCTTAACCCTTCTGCGGCTTGCGTATCTCCCGCCAGATCCAACAAGGCGATGGCCACCTCGGCTGTGCAATATTGCCCTTCGGCGTGAACGCCACGCAGGTGGTAAGCAGAAAGGCGTGATAAATCAACAGAGATCACCGGCAGGTTATCGAGGTACGGGCTTTTGCGGAACATTTTACGCGCCTCAGGCCAGGTGCCGTCGAGCATGATAAACAATGGGGGCTTACCGGCTGGTGGCGTGAAAATCACTTCACGCTCTTCACCCGCATAGGAGGCCGGGAATACAACCATCGGCTGGTAATCCGGATTTTTTACCAGTTCCAGCAGCGCCTGCGGCGGCTCGGTACGTGACCACTGAAAAGCCGTGGTATCGGGCAGAATATCGGCAATTAAACGCCCCGTGTTGCTGGGCTTCATCGGCTCGGTATCAAACATCACCAGACAAAAGCGACTTTTTGCCTCAGAGGGCGCCAGAGTTGCGCACAAGCAGAGCTTCTGCGGCAGCAGGCAGCGTTGACAGCGGCGAACGCGATTACCTCGGGCAAGGAAAGGACGCGTGGCGCGCGCGAGGCGCTCAGCGCGTAACTGAAGAACAGCGTTATCGGTCATGGGGAAACATGTTGAAAAACGCTATTGTCGCAGAGGTGAAAACGGGGCACAAGATGCGCCCCGTAGAGATTATAATGATTCGTTAAGCCAGCTATCAAACGGGGCTTTTGGTACAGCGCCGTTAAGCATGTCGACGATTTCACCTTTTCTGAAGATCATGATGGTCGGAATGCTGCGGATACCGAAACGGGCGCTGAGTTCACGCTCGGCTTCCGTATTCACTTTAACAAAACGCACTTTGCCGCTACGCTCTTCCGCGACATCTTCAAAAATCGGGGCGAAGTTACGACATGGACCACACCAGGGGGCCCAAAAGTCAACGACCACCGGGAGATCGTCTTTTAACAGTTTATCCAGTGTCTCACCGGTCGCATTGATCACCTCCCCATCAAACAGGTCGTGACCACAGCGTCCGCATTTAGCCGCTTCCTGGACACGATCGTCAGGGATGCGGTTGATAGCCTGGCAGCTGGTACAAACGGTATTCATAACTAACCTCTGGATGAGTGGAGTGGACTTCACGGCATAAACGCCAGTATGTTTCTATTATGTTACATATTATCGGAGAGTCTGTTCTAAACAACAATGCGTTTTATTCAATGAGTACAATAGTCCTTAGCTTTTAAATGAAATAATGGCTAACGACGTGCACATCGGGTAATCTGCGCGCTTCGCGCAGAGCAGGTGGAGAAAAACATGAGCGACGAACTGAAGAACAAAAACGGCAAGGTCAAAGTGATGTACGTCCGCAGTGACGATGACTCGGATAAACGCACCCAAAATCCACGTACTGGCAAAGGCGGCGGTCGCCCCGGTACTTCCCGAGCCGAAGGCGGTCGTCGCCCTGCCCGTGATGAACGAAAGGGTCCGAACAGCGAACGTGGTCGTGAACGCGGGCGTGACCGCGATGTAGAACGCGACCGCAGACGTGAAGATTCACCGTGGCGTACCGTTTCCCGCGCACCGAATGATGACGCAGCGGATAAAGCCGATCACGGCGGTATTAGCGGTAAGAGCTTTATCGATCCTGAAGTATTACGCCGTCAGCGCGCGGAAGAAACCCGCGTTTACGGTGAGAATGCCTGTCAGGCTCTGTTCCAGAGTCGTCCGGACGCTATCGTCCGCGCCTGGTTTGTTCAGAGCGTAACCCCGCGTTTTAAAGAAGCATTACGCTGGATGGCGGCAAACCGCAAAGCCTATCACGTGGTTGACGAAGCCGAGCTGGCGAAAGCCTCTGGCACTGAACACCACGGTGGCGTCTGTTTCCTGATCAAAAAACGTAACGGTACTACCGTTAAGCAGTGGGTCGGTCAGGCAGGGGCGCAGGATTGCGTGCTGGCACTGGAAGATATCGCTAACCCGCATAACCTGGGCGGTATGATGCGTAGCTGCGCGCACTTCGGTGTGAAAGGCGTGGTGGTTCAGGATGCGGCGCTGCTGGAATCGGGGGCGGCTATCCGTACTGCTGAAGGTGGAGCAGAGCATGTTCAGCCGATTACCGGTGACAGCATTGTCGATGTGTTGGACGATTTCCGTAACGCGGGTTACACGGTAGTGATGACCTCAAGCGTGAAAGGTAAACCGCTGTTTACTACCACGCTGCCGGAAAAAATGGTGCTGGTATTAGGGCGTGAGCGTGAAGCTCTGCCAGAAGCAGCATGTTCAGCCGACGACCTGTGCGTGGCGATTGACGGTACCGGCAAGGTAGAAACGCTCAATGTTTCTGTCGCGACCGGCGTGTTGCTCGCGGAGTGGTGGCGTCAGAACAAAGCCTGATAATAAAAATGCCAGCGAATCGCTGGCATTTTTTTACTCGCTTTCTGCGGGTAATACCGGCATCCAGTCAATCGGTTTTTCACCTCGTTGTTCCAGCCATTCATTCGCCAGTACAAAGTGATTGCAACCAAAGAAACCGCGATGCGCAGAGAGCGGTGATGGGTGTGGCGCTTTCAACACATGGTGACGCTGCGCATCAATAATCGCGCCTTTCTTCTGTGCGTGAGAACCCCAGAGCAGGAAAACCACGCCTTCCCGATGTTGGTTAATCAGGCTGATGACTTTATCGGTAAATGTTTCCCACCCAAGGCTGGCGTGAGAATGTGCCTGACCGGCGCGAACGGTGAGTACGGTGTTGAGTAACAGTACCCCCTGGCGTGCCCAGCTTTCCAGATATCCGTGTGTGGGGCGGGTGAAGCCGGGAATTGTTGCTTCCAGCTCTTTGTACATGTTCAGCAACGAAGGCGGAGTGGCAATCCCCGGACGAACAGAGAACGCGAGACCATGTGCCTGGCCTGGGCCGTGGTAAGGATCCTGACCCAGGATGACAACTTTCACGTCACCAAGCTCGGTAAAACGAAACGCGTTAAACACATCTTTTTGCGGCGGATAAATTGTCATTCCTGACTGACGCTCGCCGGCAACAGTATGCAGTGTGTTAACAAAATAAGGCTGCTGTTTTTCTTCAGCCAGCACATCGTGCCAGGTTAATTCGGTGGCCATCTCGCTCTCCTGCGAATTTTCAATCCCCCTAGCTTAACTGCTTCTTTCGACGTCGCAAAATTCTGTACGTTTCTCAATGGTCTACCCCTTAAAGATAGTTGAAAATTTATGTAAAAAGTTTAGCTGTGTACACGGCGTAAGTTGATGTAAAACAATAAAATCCACCTATCACCACTTTTCATGTGTGGTTTTTGTTGATTTAAATCAAAGATTCAAGGGTGTGTGAGGGGTATATATACACTCAAGCAACAATGGTTTTACCAATTGGCCGGATGACGGCCAACCGAGATCAAATAATTTTGCCGGGGAGGCATCAAATGATTACAGGTATCCAGATTACTAAAGCTGCAAACGACGACCTGCTGAACTCTTTCTGGCTGCTGGACAGCGAAAAAGGCGAAGCACGCTGCATCGTTGCGAAAGCAGGTTTCAATGCTGATGAAGTCGTTGCTGTCAGCAAACTGGGCGAAATCGAATACCGTGAAGTACCGGTAGACGTACAGCCGGAAGTCCGCGTGGAAGGTGGTCAGCACCTGAACGTGAACGTTCTGCGTCGCGAAACGCTGGAAGATGCAGTTAAGCATCCGGAAAAATATCCGCAGCTGACCATCCGTGTTTCTGGTTATGCAGTGCGTTTCAACTCTCTGACCCCAGAACAGCAGCGCGACGTTATCGCTCGTACCTTTACTGAGAGCCTGTAAGGCTCACGGGGAATAGCCCCGTTTAGCAAAGAATCAAAAAGCGGAAGGTGCCAGTGTGTCTTCCGCTTTTTTGCATCCGTTAGTAAAAGATCCTTACCGCGCAATACACCAACAGCAGCGCCAGAATGATATTCAACTGCCGGCCGTAACGGCGAAAAACGCGCTGAAAAAGATGGCCCGCCAGCGCCCAGCAGGCATTTGTGAAGGTGCCGATCAGCGCCAACAGAATACTCACCCCAATCAGCCAGTGTGCGTCCTGAGTGTACGGTAATACAAACTTGGATAACGCGGTAATGCCGTACAAAATGATTTCACGTTAACAAACTGCAAGCCAAAACTCGCCCAGAAGCTAATCGGCTCTGACCGCAAATCATCGTTTGTAGCCGGGCTGGTGGCGATCTTCAGCGCCAGCCACAGGATATAAGCTGCCCCAGCCCAACTGAGCCAATGGATGATGGCAGGATCCATAACCGCCAGTGAAAATGACGGGCGAAACGCTGCTGGCGTATAAAATGCCGCAGGTTTTACAGCGAGTTAAACAACGTGCGCCCCATGTGCGGTTGTCTTTACAGTCACTCAATTGTTATGTAATTCGCGATGCGTTGCTCAGTGATGAGGTCGATCTGGGGGGGGGGTTATCGGGTGGGTAATGACGATGCCCTTGAGTTGATGCCGCTTGGCGATCAGTCACTGGCATTAGTTGCTTCGCCGCTGCTCCAGCACGTTGATTTTACTCAGTATAACCAGCACATTCCCTGCAGTTTTATCATTAATGAGCCGCAATGTATTTTCAGACAGCGCTTCGAGGGGCTACTGCGTAAACGACAGATTACGCTGGAAAATACCATTGAGTTATGGAGCATTGAAAGCATTAAGCAGTGCGTATCGGCAAATCTTGGGGTCAGCTTTTTGCCGCGTTTTGCCGTTGAGAGGGAGCTACGTTCAGGGGAATTGATTGAATTACCGTACAGTGAACAACCTGAGTTAATTACGGCATTGTGTGGCTATCATGCCGGAAAAGTCGTTAGTCCGGCGATGCGTGTGTTTCTTGAGTGTATTGAAGAGAGTTTTGCATCACGTGAAAAAATGCCGGGCTAAACGGCCCGGCATTCGGTTTACTCTTTGTCGGACTGCTGGGTAGCAGCTCCGCTCGGCTTACGACGTTTGCCGATATTTTTTGCATCGCGGTGACGTTTTTTCACCCGCGGCTTCTCTTTCTCTTTCGCTTTTTTCTCGGCGCGCTTCGCCAGCACTTTCTTGGATGGTTTACCGTTGGATTTCTCACTTGGCGCGCGCGTGGTTGGACGCAGTTCGTCGATGACGCGTGCTTTCAGCGGCTCGTCAATATAGCGGCTCGCTTTGCCGAGAAGCAGATGGTCGTGCGCTTCAACCAAAGAGATCGCAGTACCTTTACGACCTGCGCGACCGGTACGGCCAATGCGGTGCAGATAGGCATCGCCACTGCGCGGCATGTCGAAGTTAAACACATGGCTGACATCAGGAATATCGATCCCGCGAGCGGCAACGTCGGTGGCTACCAGCACGTTCACGCGGCCATCGGTCAGGCGTTTGATCGCTTCATTGCGTTTGTTCTGCACCATCTCGCCTTCGAGATAGCAGTTGTTAATGCCCGCCTGGCGCAGCCAGCCTGCCAGCTCGTGCACACGCTCGCGTTTACGTACGAAGACAATCGAGCGGGTCGCTTCCGGCTGTTTTAACAGATGGATCAGCAGGGCAGTTTTGTGCTCGATGTCATCAGCACGGTAGTAAAACTGATGGATCTTCTTGCGTTCGCGGGTGGACGGATCCGCTGAGACTTCGACCGGATCTTCCAATAGACGCTCGGCAAAATCTTTAATCGCATCGCCTTCCAGCGTGGCGGAGAACAGCATGGTTTGCTTACGCCAGCGGGTTTCACCGGCGATATGTTCGATGTCCTGGGCAAAACCCATGTCCAGCATACGATCTGCTTCATCGAGAATTAGCGTCTCAACCGCATGGCAGTCGAAGTTTTCTTCTTTAATGTATTGCAGCAGACGACCCGTGGTGGCAACCACGATGTCCTGGTTTTCGCTAAAGACTTCCATGTGGTTCATGTAAGCCACGCCGCCGGTAATGGTCGCGATATCCAGATGCGTATTTTTCGCCAGCTCACGGGCGTGTTCAGCAACCTGCATCGCCAGTTCGCGCGTTGGCGTCAGGATTAAAATGCGCGGCGGACCAGATTTCTTGCGTGGGAAGTCGAGCAGGTGCTGCAACGCTGGCAGCAAATATGCCGCCGTTTTACCGGTGCCTGTCGGCGCAGAACCGAGTACATCACGGCCATCGAGCGCAGGCGGAATGGCGGCAGCCTGAATGGCGGTCGGGCGAGTGAAACCTTTTTCCTGGAGGGCATCCAGAAGGCTTTCATCGAGTTCAAGTTCGGAAAAAGTCGTTACAGTCATGTTCTACCTCTGAGTGGGGCGCTGATTATAGACGTTACGGCTGCAATCTTCATCTGTTTGTATGGATATACCTTCTCAGGTATTGTTTTTATCCTATGTTATCGTTTTTTTTCCAGGAAGGTTGTTCTTCATGCCCCAGTCTACATCCGTACTGAAACGTAATGGATTTACTTTTAAGCAGTTTTTTGTGGCACACGATCGCTGTGCAATGAAAGTCGGAACGGACGGCATTTTATTGGGGGCCTGGGCCCCCGTTGCGGGCGTAAAGCGGATCCTGGATATTGGTACCGGGAGCGGCCTGTTGGCGCTGATGCTGGCCCAGCGCACTGATGAAAACGTCATCATTGACGCCGTGGAGCTTGATGTCGACGCCGCGCAGCAGGCGCAGGAGAACATCGCGCAATCTCCGTGGATGCATCGCGTGAGTGTTCATACAGAAGATGCGCAACAGTGGATACCGCGTCAGACCGTGCGTTTTGATTTGATAATCAGCAATCCTCCCTATTATGAACAGGGCGTGGAATGCGCTACACCGCAGCGCGAGCAGGCCCGCTATACCACCTCGCTCGATCACCAGGCGTTGCTTACGTTGGCGGCGGACAGCATTACGGAAGACGGTTTTTTTTGTGTGGTGCTACCGGAGCAGATTGGTAACGCATTTACTCAGCAGGCGCTTAGCATAGGCTGGCATCTGCGATTGCGCACGGATGTAGCAGAAACCGAGGCCCGTCTACCGCATCGGGTATTGCTGGCATTCTCCCCGCAGGCCGGGGAGTGCTTTAGCGACAGGCTGGTGATCCGTGGGCCAGACCAACGTTACTCTGAAGGTTATACGGCGCTGACCCAGGCGTTCTATCTGTTTATGTGATGACTGAGCGGCGAGAGAATTGACGGGCCCGCCTCTGGAAGCTGTTCTGGGTAATCCAGCGTGTAGTGCAGGCCCCGACTCTCTTTGCGCATCATCGCGCAGCGGACAATCAGCTCGGCAACCTGCACCAGATTGCGCAGCTCCAGTAGGTTGTTCGACACACGGAAATGGGCGTAATACTCGTCGATTTCCTGTTGCAGCATGGTGATACGGCGCAGGGCGCGTTCCAGACGTTTAGTGGTGCGCACAATACCGACGTAATCCCACATGAACAGCCGCAGCTCATGCCAGTTATGCTGGATAACAACCAATTCATCTGGATTTTCTACCCGGCTTTCATCCCAGCCCGGGAGCGTGCTGACGCCGCGTGCATAAGGCATACGCCTGTCGATATCTTCAGCCGCGGACCAACCGTAAACCAGACACTCCAGCAATGAGTTCGATGCCATCCGGTTGGCGCCATGCAGGCCGGTGTAACTCACTTCGCCGATCGCATACAGCCCATCGACATCGGTACGGCCAAAGTCATCAACCATCACGCCGCCGCAGGTATAGTGCGCGGCAGGCACGATAGGAACAGGTTCTTTGGTTAGATCAATGCCCAGTCCCAGCAACTTTTCATAAATCATCGGGAAATGCTGACGAACAAATTCTTCCGGTTTATGACTGATATCGAGGAACATGCAATCTGCACCCAGGCGCTTCATTTCATGATCAATGGCGCGGGCGACAATATCGCGGGGAGCCAGTTCGCCACGCTCGTCAAAATCGGGCATAAAGCGTGAACCGTCCGGGCGTTTCAGGTGCGCGCCTTCGCCGCGCAGCGCTTCGGTCAGCAGAAAATTGCGCGCCTGCGGATGATACAGCGCTGTTGGGTGAAACTGGTTAAACTCCAGGTTGGCGACGCGGCATCCCGCACGCCAGGCCATTGCAATTCCGTCACCCGAGGAAATATCCGGATTGGTGGTGTATTGATACACCTTTGACGCGCCGCCAGTGGCCAGCACTACCGACTTCGCATGGCAGGTTTCTACGGCTTCTTTATTACGATTCCAGATCCAGGCACCGACAACCCGACGCGTTCCCGGCAGACCGATTTTATCGGAGACAATCAGATCGACAGCATTACTGCGCTCGAGAACCCGGATGTTGGGATGATTTTGTGCCTGGCTGACGAGGGTGGTTTCGACTTCTTTGCCGGTAGCATCCGCAGCGTGCAGGATACGTCGATGGCTGTGACCGCCTTCACGGGTCAGGTGATAGCTCTCTTCACCGTTAGGCTGAACCTGCGTATCGAATAAGACGCCCTGATCGATTAGCCATTGAACGCAGGTACGGGCATTGCTGGCGACAAATTCAACCGCATGGCGATCGCACAACCCGGCCCCGGCAATCAGCGTATCTTCAACGTGGGAGTCGATACTGTCGGTTTCATCGAAAACCGCGGCAATACCGCCCTGGGCATAAAATGTCGAGCCTTCGCTGACCTGCCCTTTGCTCAGGACAATAACCTGATGTTTTTCAGCCAGGCGCAGCGCCAGTGAGAGTCCGGCAGCCCCGCTGCCAATGATCAGCACGTCACAGGATAATTCAGGAGTCGTATTCATGATTTTTGTTTAATTTACTAAACAGTGTTTGGTCACCATAGCACCACATTGCGCGATACTGCACGTTTTATTTTTAAACGTGTTGCAATGACTAAACATGAAAGAAAAACATGATGAGGGTGAAATAGGCAAAAATATTTTGTGAAGCAGGCCGTTAGCATCAGATTATGTGATGAAATAAAGTGCCCGTTGGGTTACTCTGCAAGCGGTGAAATGGGCATTTCTGTACAGATAGTGCGTTGATCGGGTTATGTAGACTTATAATGAGAGATAAGACCTGTCTACAACATGACAAACAAAAAACAATGCGTAACGGAACTTTACGAAACTTGAGCACTCTAAGCATTTGCTTGCTCATAGTGAAGCTGATGGAGTGGCGTTTCGAAGGCGCGTGGAAATTTGGTTTGGGGAGACTTTACCTCGGATGAGCGAGCAGTTAACGGACCAGGTCCTGGTAGAACGGGTCCAGAAGGGAGATCAGAAAGCCTTTAACCTACTGGTAGTGCGCTATCAGCATAAGGTGGCGAGTCTGGTTTCTCGCTATGTACCGTCGGGTGATGTACCCGATGTAGTACAAGAAGCATTTATCAAAGCCTATCGTGCGCTGGACTCGTTCCGGGGGGATAGTGCTTTTTATACCTGGCTGTATCGTATTGCGGTCAATACAGCGAAGAATTACCTGGTCGCTCAGGGGCGTCGTCCACCTTCCAGTGATATAGATGCGATTGAAGCAGAAAATTACGAAAGTGGCGGTGCGCTGAAAGAAATTTCGAACCCTGAGAACTTAATGTTGTCAGAAGAACTGAGACAGATAGTTTTCCGAACTATTGAGTCCCTCCCGGAAGATTTACGCATGGCAATAACCTTGCGGGAGCTGGATGGCCTGAGCTATGAAGAGATAGCCGCTATCATGGATTGTCCGGTGGGTACGGTGCGTTCACGTATCTTCCGAGCGAGGGAAGCTATTGATAATAAAGTTCAACCGCTTATCAGGCGTTGACGATAGCGGGATACTGGAAAAGGTATTAGGCATGCAGAAAGAAAAACTTTCCGCTTTAATGGATGGCGAAACGCTGGATACTGAGTTGCTCAAAGAGCTGGCTCACGACCCGGAAATGCAAAAAACCTGGGAGAGTTATCACCTGATTCGCGATTCCATGCGAGGTGATACTGCCGACGTTCTCCATTTCGATATTTCCGCCCGCGTAATGGCCGCCATCCAGGATGAGCCGGTACGTCAGACGGCGCCATTGATTCCTGAGGCCCAGCCAGCACCGCACCAGTGGCAGAAAATGCCGTTCTGGAAGAAAATGCGTCCGTGGGCCGCGCAGCTTACTCAAATGGGTGTGGCCGCGTGTGTATCACTTGCAGTTATTGTTGGCGTCCAGCACTATAATGGGCAATCTGAAACGTCCCAGCAGCCCGAAACGCCGGTATTTAATACATTACCGATGATGGGTAAAGCCAGTCCGGTAAGCCTGGGTGTACCTTCTGACGCGACGGCCAGCGGCGGTCAGCAACAGCAGGTACAGGAGCAGCGTCGTCGTATTAATGCCATGTTGCAGGATTACGAACTGCAACGTCGACTGCACTCTGAACAGCTTCAGTTTGAGCAGGCCCAGACACAGCAAGCCGCTGTGCAGGTGCCAGGAATTCAAACTTTAGGAACGCAATCGCAGTAATGAAGCAACTTTGGTTTGCCATGTCACTTGTGGCTGGTAGCCTGTTCTTCTCTGTCAACGCCTCGGCCAATCCTGCGTCCGGGGCGTTGTTGCAGCAGATGAATCTGGCCAGCCAGTCGCTCACCTATGAGCTGTCATTTGTCAGCATCAATAAGCAGGGTGTTGAATCCCTACGTTATCGCCATGCCCGCCTGGATAACCGTCCGCTCGCGCAACTGTTGCAAATGGATGGTCCGCGCCGGGAAGTGGTACAACGTGGCAACGAAATCAGTTATTTTGAGCCAGGTCTCGAACCGTTCACGCTGAACGGCGACTATATCGTTGACTCACTGCCCTCCCTGATTTACACCGACTTCAAACGTCTTGCTCCCTACTATGATTTTATCTCAGTAGGCCGCACTCGTATTGCCGATAGGCTCTGTGAAGTGATCCGCGTTGTGGCGCGTGACGGCACCCGTTACAGCTATATCGTTTGGATGGACACTGAGACCAAGCTGCCAATGCGTGTTGATCTTCTTGACCGTGATGGCGAAACGCTGGAACAGTTCCGCGTCATCGCGTTTACTGTTAACAACGGTGTCAGCGACAGCATGCAGACGCTGGCGAAAGCCAATCTGCCGCCGTTGTTGTCAGTTCCTGCGGGTGAGAAAACCAACTTCAACTGGAGTCCGTCGTGGTTGCCGCAAGGCTTCAGCGAGGTGTCCAGCAGTCGACGTCCGCTGCCGACGATGGATAACATGCCGATCGAATCACGGCTTTATTCCGATGGTCTGTTCAGTTTCTCCGTGAACGTAAACCGCGCGATGCAAAACAGCGCCGATCAACTGCTGCGCACTGGACGCCGCACGGTTAGCACCAGCGTGCGAGATAACGCCGAAATCACTATTGTCGGTGAGCTTCCGCCGCAAACGGCGAAGCGTATCGCGGACAATATTAAGTTCAGGGCAGCACAATGATTAAAGAGTGGGCGACGGTCGTCTCCTGGCAAAATGGTCTGGCGACGGTCAGCTGTGATGTTAAAGCATCATGTAGCAGCTGTGCTTCCCGGGCCGGATGCGGGAGCCGCGTGCTGAACAAACTGGGACCTCAGACCACACACACCATCGTGGTGCCCTGCGACGAACCCTTGACCCCTGGTCAAAAAGTTGAACTGGGCATTGCCGAAGGTAGCCTGCTCGGTTCGGCGATGCTGGTCTACATGTCTCCGTTGGCGGGACTGTTTCTTTTCGCGGCGCTATTCCAGGGACTGTTTGGTTCCGATCTTGCGGCATTAAGCGGAGCAGTGCTGGGGGGCGTGGGCGGATTCCTGATTGCTCGTGGATACTCTCGTAAGCTTGCTGAACGCGAAGCCTGGCAGCCGGTCATTCTGAACGTTGCTCTCCCACCCGATCTTATTCGCGTCGAAACCCAGCAGTGATATCTTTGCCTGATGGCACTGCGCTTATCAGGCCTACAGCGTCCTCAGATGCAGGCGTAGGCCGGATAAGGCGTTTATGCCGCCATCCGACAAAAGTTTCATCGACTTTGCAAAGTTGTTTCCAGTTCCCGCTATCCTTGCTCTATGAACATTTCCTCGCCTCAGCGTTGTAGTGTAGAATGCGGCGTTTCACTTAAACAGACGTTAAGCTCAGAACAGCGACTTCTCAGAGCCTGCTCAGGCGGGCGTAAGGCACAATAATTACACTATATGAAGAACATACGTAACTTTTCAATCATAGCTCACATCGACCACGGTAAATCGACGCTGTCTGACCGTATTATCCAGATCTGCGGTGGCCTGTCTGACCGTGAAATGGAAGCGCAGGTTCTCGACTCGATGGATCTTGAGCGTGAGCGCGGTATTACTATCAAAGCGCAGAGCGTGACGCTCGATTTCAAAGCATCTGATGGTGAAACCTATCAGCTTAACTTTATCGACACCCCGGGCCACGTTGACTTCTCGTATGAAGTTTCCCGCTCGCTTGCCGCCTGTGAAGGTGCACTGCTGGTGGTTGATGCCGGGCAGGGCGTAGAAGCGCAGACCCTGGCTAACTGCTATACCGCCATGGAAATGGATCTGGAAGTGGTGCCGGTTCTGAACAAAATCGACCTACCGGCCGCCGATCCTGAACGCGTAGCGGAAGAGATCGAAGATATCGTCGGTATCGATGCGACAGATGCCGTTCGCTGCTCGGCGAAAACTGGCGTTGGCGTCACTGACGTTCTTGAACGTCTGGTACGCGACATTCCGCCGCCGGAAGGTGATCCGGAAGGCCCATTACAGGCGCTGATCATCGACTCCTGGTTCGACAACTACCTTGGCGTGGTGTCGCTGGTGCGTATTAAAAACGGCACCATGCGTAAAGGCGACAAAATCAAAGTAATGAGCACCGGTCAGGTCTATAACGCCGACCGCCTGGGGATCTTCACGCCAAAACAGGTTGACCGTACCGAGCTGAAATGCGGCGAGGTAGGTTGGTTGGTTTGTGCGATTAAAGACATCCTCGGCGCGCCGGTTGGCGATACCCTGACGCAGGCGCGTAACCCGGCAGACAAACCGCTGCCAGGCTTTAAAAAAGTGAAGCCACAGGTTTACGCCGGTCTGTTCCCGGTCAGCTCTGACGACTATGAAAACTTCCGTGACGCGCTTGGCAAGCTGAGCCTGAACGACGCCTCCCTGTTCTACGAACCGGAAAGCTCTACCGCGCTGGGCTTCGGCTTCCGTTGTGGCTTCCTTGGTCTGCTGCACATGGAGATCATTCAGGAACGTCTGGAGCGTGAATACGATCTGGATCTGATCACTACCGCGCCGACCGTAGTCTACGAAGTCGAAACCACGGCGAAAGAGACTATCTACGTCGATAGCCCGTCCAAGCTGCCGCCGCTGAACAACATCTACGAACTGCGTGAGCCGATCGCTGAGTGTCACATGCTGCTGCCGCAGGCTTACCTTGGCAACGTCATCACCCTGTGTATCGAGAAGCGTGGCGTCCAGACCAACATGGTTTACCACGGTAACCAGGTGGCGCTGACGTATGAGATTCCGATGGCGGAAGTAGTACTCGATTTCTTCGACCGTCTGAAGTCGACCTCTCGCGGCTATGCGTCGCTGGACTATAACTTCAAACGCTTCCAGGCGTCTGACATGGTGCGCGTTGATGTCCTTATCAACAACGAACGTGTCGATGCGCTGGCGCTGATTACTCACCGCGACAACTCCCAGAGCCGTGGCCGTGAACTGGTTGAGAAGATGAAAGATCTAATCCCTCGCCAGCAGTTTGATATCGCGATCCAGGCGGCCATTGGTACGCACATCATCGCGCGTTCAACCGTGAAGCAGCTGCGTAAAAACGTTCTGGCGAAATGCTACGGCGGTGATATCAGCCGTAAGAAAAAGCTGCTGCAAAAACAGAAAGAGGGTAAAAAGCGCATGAAGCAGATCGGTAACGTCGAACTGCCGCAGGAAGCGTTCCTCGCCATTCTGCATGTCGGTAAAGACAGCAAATAATCTTAAGGAGTTGGCATGGCGAACATGTTTGCCCTGATTCTGGTGATTGCCACACTGGTGACGGGCATTTTATGGTGCGTAGATAAATTCATCTTCGCACCAAAACGCCGGGAGCGTCAGGCAGCAGCGCAAGCTGCTGCAGGTGATTCACTGGATAAAGCAACGCTGAAAAAAGTATCCCCTAAGCCGGGCTGGCTGGAAACCGGGGCATCCGTTTTCCCGGTACTGGCGATTGTGCTGGTGGTACGTTCATTTATTTATGAGCCGTTCCAGATCCCGTCAGGTTCGATGATGCCGACGCTGCTTATCGGTGACTTTATCCTGGTGGAGAAATTCGCCTACGGGATTAAAGATCCGATTTACCAGAAAACGCTGATCGAAACCGGTCATCCGAAACGCGGTGATATCGTGGTGTTTAAATACCCGGAAGATCCGCGCCTGGACTACATTAAACGTGCTGTCGGTTTACCGGGAGACAAAGTAACGTACGATCCAGTGGCGAAAGAAGTGACTATTCAGCCAGGATGCCGTTCCGGTCAGGCGTGTGAAAACGCGCTGCCGGTAACGTATTCGGATGTTCAGCCAAGTGATTTCGTACAGACCTTTGCGCGCCGTAACGGTGGGGAAGCGACCAGTGGCTTCTTTGAAGTTCCGCCGAACGAAACGAAAGAGAACGGTATTCGTCTCTCTGAGCGTAAAGAAACGCTGGGTGAGGTTACGCACCGCATTCTGACCGTGCCAATCGCGCAGGATCAGGTGGGAATGTATTACCGCCAGCCTGGTCAGCAACTGGCAACCTGGATCGTCCCGCCAGGGCACTACTTCATGATGGGTGATAACCGTGACAACAGCGCGGACAGCCGTTACTGGGGATTTGTGCCGGAAGCGAATCTGGTGGGTAAAGCGACCGCTATCTGGATGAGTTTCGATAAGCAAGAAGGTGAATGGCCGACCGGTGTGCGTTTAAGCCGTATTGGTGGCATTCACTAATCACCGATAATCGTTCACGTTGTCGTCATTACGGCGGCAGCGTGAATTATTTCTCGGATAAATTCCCGCAGACTAACGACATCCCTTGTCGTTGTGTATAGAATATTCCCCCGAAGTTTTAGGTTGGCACCGACAGGTTGCCACGGCACACGAAACAGCGTTGGTTTGTATATAAAAGCATGCAGGCGAAGCCAGATGGCTCCGCAAAGTGCGTATATCAGGTCTGTTTCGTGTGCTGAATTGTTGACGCATTCATTTATTGGTATCGCATGAACCCCATCGTAATTAATCGGCTTCAACGGAAGCTGGGCTACACTTTTAATCATCAGGAGCTGTTGCAGCAGGCATTAACTCACCGGAGCGCCAGCAGCAAACATAACGAGCGTTTAGAATTTCTGGGCGACTCTATTTTGAGCTTTGTTATCGCTAATGCGCTGTATCACCGTTTCCCACGAGTGGACGAAGGTGACATGAGCCGCATGCGCGCAACGCTGGTTCGCGGCAATACGCTGGCTGAATTAGCCCGTGAGTTTGACCTCGGTGAATGTTTACGTTTGGGGCCTGGTGAGCTGAAAAGCGGCGGCTTCCGTCGTGAATCGATCCTGGCCGATACCGTTGAAGCCTTGATCGGCGGCGTCTTCCTCGACAGCGATATTCAAACCGTTGAGCAATTAATCCTGAACTGGTATCAAACTCGTCTGGATGAAATTAGCCCAGGCGACAAACAAAAAGATCCGAAAACGCGCCTGCAGGAATATTTGCAGGGTCGCCACCTGCCTCTGCCGTCTTATTTGGTGGTACAGGTCCGTGGTGAAGCACACGATCAAGAATTTACTATCCACTGCCAGGTCAGCGGCCTGAGTGAACCGGTGGTTGGCACAGGTTCGAGCCGTCGTAAGGCTGAGCAGGCTGCCGCCGAACAGGCGTTAAAAAAACTGGAGCTGGAATGAGCGAAGAGAAAACTTACTGCGGATTTATTGCCATCGTCGGTCGCCCGAACGTCGGCAAATCCACCCTGTTGAATAATCTGCTTGGGCAGAAGATTTCTATTACCTCACGTAAGGCTCAGACAACACGTCACCGTATTGTTGGCATCCATACTGAAGGCGCGTATCAGGCGATTTATGTTGATACCCCGGGCCTGCATATGGAAGAAAAACGAGCGATCAACCGCCTGATGAACAAAGCGGCGAGCAGCTCGATCGGTGATGTTGAACTGGTTATTTTCGTTGTGGAAGGCACCCGCTGGACGCCGGACGACGAAATGGTGCTCAACAAGCTGCGCGACGGTAAAGCTCCGGTTATTCTGGCCGTGAACAAAGTAGACAACGTTCAGGAAAAAGCCGATCTGTTGCCGCACCTGCAGTTCCTGGCAAGCCAGATGAACTTCCTTGATATCGTGCCGATTTCTGCCGAAACCGGCTTGAATGTCGATACCGTTGCGGGCATCGTGCGTAAGCATTTGCCGGAAGCTATTCATCACTTCCCGGAAGATTACATCACCGACCGTTCTCAGCGCTTTATGGCCTCTGAAATCATCCGTGAAAAGCTGATGCGTTTTCTGGGTGCTGAACTGCCGTACTCCGTTACCGTGGAAATTGAGCGTTTTATCTCCAACGAGCGCGGTGGTTACGATATTAACGGTCTGATCCTCGTTGAACGTGAAGGGCAGAAGAAGATGGTTATTGGCAACAAAGGGGCCAAGATCAAAACCATCGGCATCGAAGCGCGTAAAGACATGCAGGAGATGTTCGAAGCGCCCGTTCACCTCGAACTGTGGGTGAAAGTGAAATCTGGCTGGGCCGATGACGAACGCGCGCTGCGTAGCCTCGGTTACGGCGACGACGTCTAAACCCATCTTCTGAAACACGGCGAGTATATGGAAGGATGGCAACGAGCCTTTGTCTTGCATAGTCGCCCCTGGAGCGAAACCAGTCTCGTGCTGGACGTCTTCACGGAAGAGTCGGGTCGCGTGCGTCTGGTGGCTAAAGGCGCACGTTCCAAACGTTCTAATCTCAAAGGCGCGCTCCAGCCTTTTACCCCGTTGTTGCTTCGCTTTGGTGGGCGTGGAGAGGTCAAAACCCTACGTAGTGCTGAAGCTGTTTCTCTGGCACTCCCTCTTAGCGGTATCACGCTGTACAGCGGCTTGTATATCAACGAGCTTGTCTCGCGCGTACTCGAGTACGAAACCCGCTTTTCTGAACTCTTTTTCGATTACCTGAACTGTATTCAGGCGCTGGCTGGCGCGACGGGTTCGCCAGAACCTGCATTGCGTCGCTTTGAGCTGGCCTTACTTGGACATCTGGGGTACGGCGTCGATTTTACCCACTGTGCGGGCAGCGGCGAGCCGGTAGACGACACTATGACCTATCGTTACCGGGAAGAAAAAGGGTTTATTGCCAGCGTCGTTATTGATAACAATACCTTTACCGGACGCCATCTCAAAGCACTTGAGTCGCGTGAATTTCCTGATGTCGATACGTTACGCGCCGCGAAACGCTTTACCCGCATGGCGTTAAAGCCGTATCTTGGTGGTAAGCCGTTAAAAAGCCGGGAACTGTTCCGGCAATTTATGCCAAAACGCGCAGTAAAAACAAATAATGATTAACGAGGATTGTCATGGCTGAATTACTGTTAGGCGTCAATATTGACCACATTGCCACGTTACGTAATGCACGCGGTACCGCATATCCGGACCCGGTTCAGGCAGCGTTTATCGTTGAACAGGCGGGCGCGGACGGTATTACCGTACACCTGCGTGAAGACCGTCGCCATATCACCGACCGTGACGTGCGTATTTTGCGCCAGACGCTGGATACGCGCATGAATCTGGAAATGGCAGTCACAGAAGAGATGCTGGCGATTGCCGTTGAGACTAAGCCGCATTTTTGCTGCCTGGTGCCGGAAAAACGTCAGGAAGTTACCACTGAAGGTGGTCTGGACGTTGCCGGTCAGCGTGACAAGATGCGCGATGCCTGCAAACGCCTGGCGGACGCAGGCATTCTGGTTTCGCTGTTTATCGATGCCGACGAAGAACAGATTAAGGCCGCTGCGGAAGTTGGCGCGCCGTTTATTGAAATTCACACCGGCTGTTACGCCGATGCGAAAACCGACGCAGAGCAGGCCAGCGAACTGGCGCGTATTGCCAAAGCGGCAACTTTTGCCGCCAGCCTTGGCCTGAAGGTGAATGCGGGCCACGGCCTGACGTATCACAACGTTAAAGCTATTGCACGGATCCCGGAAATGCATGAGTTGAACATTGGCCATGCCATTATCGGGCGCGCGGTGATGAGCGGTCTGAAAGATGCCGTAGTCGAAATGAAGCGCCTGATGCTGGAAGCGCGTGGCTAATGGCGATTTTGGGATTAGGTACGGATATCGTGGAGATTGCCCGCATCGAAGCGGTAATCTCCCGTTCCGGCGACCGCCTGGCAAGACGTGTGCTCAGCGACAACGAATGGGCAATCTGGGAAACGCATCAGCAGCCGGTGCGTTTTCTGGCGAAGCGTTTTGCAGTCAAAGAGGCGGCAGCAAAAGCCTTTGGCACGGGTATTCGCAATGGGCTGGCGTTTAATCAGTTTGAAGTCTTTAACGACGAACTCGGTAAGCCGCGTCTGCGATTATGGGGAGAGGCGTTAAAACTGGCGGAAAAACTCGGCGTCGCGCATATGCATGTGACGCTGGCCGATGAGCGTCACTACGCCTGCGCCACGGTGATTATCGAGAGTTAGATTCTGCACGTTGCCGGATGGCGACGCGGTTAAAGTTTATCGGCGTGGTGCATCAGCACAAACTTATCCCACAACTGCTCTTCTGTTTCGACATGTGCCGGATCTTTCAAAATAGTATTGGGGATCGGGCACACCTTCTGGCAGGTTGGCGTGTCGTAATGGCCTACGCATTCCGTACACTTGTCGCTGTTAATCTCGTAAATGCTATCACCCATCGAAATCGCCTCATTCGGGCATTCGGGCTCGCACATATCGCAATTGATACACTTTTTAGTGATTAACAGGGCCATCAGGAAACTCTCAAAACATCACAAATCGGGCGGGCATTATACGCGCATTCTTTGCTCAGACCAGTTTTTTTACCAGAGCTTCGCTGTGGCGAATACGTTCCGGAGCATGCTCCAGATCCTGCTGCACCAGAGCCATAAACAGTAAATCAGTGAGCATCATTTGCGCATGAGTGGAAGAAATCGCTGCGCTGCGCGTGGCCTGCTCCTCGGCAATCGTGTACAGACAATGACTTGCCCGTTGCTGCAGGGCATTGGGTGTAAATCCAGTGATGGCGAGGATTTTCGCGCCGGTACGCAACGTTTCATCCGCAGCCAGGTTGAGCTCGCGGCGCTCTCCGGTATACGAAATGGCCAGCAGCAGATCGTTGGGCGAAAGCGCTTGCACCGTCGCCAGCAGGGCGTGCATATCGCGTTCCACCACCGCGTTAAAACCAATCTTCAGCAACTTCCAGGCAAAATTCTGTGCCACCAGACCCGATGCGCCAATCCCGGTCACGATAATGCGCCGGGCTGAGCGCAACATTGTGACGCTCTCCATCAGTTTTTCTTCGCTGTTGACGTCCAGCGTCGCATGCATCGCCGCCACGTTCTCCTGAATCAACTTTTCCCCCACCAGACGCATAGGATCGTCACCGCGAATCTGATTATGTACCGGAATGGAATGGGGGTTGGGATTGCTGGCCAGCGCTTCGCTGATCGCTAGTTTGAGTGCAGGAAATCCTTTAAAACCCATCTTTTGCGCAAACTTCACCACGCTGGACTGGCTGACGCCCGCCTCTGCGGCCAACTGTTGCGAACTGAGATGACGCGCAGTATCCGGCTGGGAAAGGAGATAATCCGCCAATTTTTTATCGCTTTGCGCGAGGTCCGGGTAACGCTGACGAATGCGAATTAAACAGTTCATGCTGTCTCCTGGCGAAAACGTGATGGCGATTACAAAACAAAATTTCATTCGCCTGGATGAATATAATATTCCATTATGGCAGATTATTATGAATTAAAAATTCCTAAGGAACAAAAAATGAATCTCGGTGCATTAGTTTCAGAAACCCGCAATCCCCAGACCATGGACCTGGATGCGCTCTCCACGCTGGAGTTGGTTCATCGTTTTAATCAACAGGATACGCTGGTAGCCGAAGCAGTAAAAGCAACTCTGCCTCAAGTTGCGTGTGCGGTCGATGCGGCAGCTAACGCGCTAAAAGCAGGTGGTCGCATTATTTACATGGGAGCGGGGACCAGCGGGCGTCTCGGGGTACTGGATGCGTCTGAATGCCCACCGACTTTCGGCGTACCACACGATCTGGTGGTTGGATTGATTGCCGGGGGACCGGGCGCGCTGCTGAAGGCGGTTGAGGGTGCGGAAGATAACCCACAGTTAGGTGAAGACGATCTACGTGCGCTCAATCTTACCGCGCAGGATCTGGTGGTGGGGCTGGCAGCATCTGGTCGCACGCCGTATGTAATTGGTGGGCTGAAATATGCGCGTTCGGTTGGCTGTACGACGGTGGCTATTTCTTGCAATCCGGATTCCCCTATCGCGCATGAAGCGGATATCGCCATTTCTCCGGTAGTGGGGCCAGAGGCGCTGACCGGGTCAACACGACTGAAATCCGGCACCGCGCAAAAGCTGGTGCTCAATATGATCTCCACCGGTGCGATGGTGAAATTTGGCAAGGTGTACCAGAACCTGATGGTGGATATGCAGGCAACTAACGTCAAACTGATCGATCGGGCGTGCCGTATGGTGGTTGAAGCCACGGGCATTGCGCGTGAACAGGCGCAAGCGCTGCTAAAGCAGACTGATTTTGACGTTAAGCCAGCTATTTTAATGGCGCTCACCGGCCTTGACGCCGCTGCCGCCCGCGAAAAGCTTGCCGCTCACCAGGGTTTTTTACGCGCGGCGTTAGAACACTAAGAGGTGTATATGGATAAGACGGTGGTGCTGGCCAGCGATATTCTACTGGGCGTTGGCGGAGAGAAAAATATTCTGCGCCTGGAAAACTGTATGACCCGCGTCAGGGTTGAAGTTCAGGATGATGGACAGCTCGATATCCCTCGTCTCAGGCAACTGCCCGGTGTCAGCGGCTACGTGAAGCAGGGCGCGCAGCACCAGATTATTGTCGGCCCCGGTAAAGCGGCCAAAGTGGTGGATGCCATGCGTTCCCTGATTGCCGATGGCGGCGAGCGAGCAGGTGCCAATGATATCGAGCGCACAAAGTCAGAGGCCAAAGCGAAGTACAAAGCGCCGATGAGCGATGCGCTGCGCAAGCTGGCGAACGTCTTTATCCCTCTTATTCCGGCGTTTATCGCCTCCGGTTTGATTACCGGCATTATTAACATCCTTAAGCGCCCGGACATCGTGGGGGATTTTGCGACCCACTATCCGAATATGCTGGGGTTGATGGGCATATTTGGCAGCGCCGTGTTTGCCATTATGAATATTCTGGTCGGGGTGAATACCGCCAAAGTTTTCGGTGGTTCCCTGGCGATGGGCGGGGTTATGGCGGGGATCCTCTCCAGCCCGCAACTGGCACAAATCACGCTGTTTGGCGAAGCGTTGCAGCCGGGGCGCGGCGGAGTGATCGCGGTACTGCTGGTGGTGGCGTTGATGTGTTGGATCGAACGCAAATTCCGCGAGCTGTTGCCAGAATCACTGGAGCTTATCCTTAATCCGCTGCTGACTACCATCATTACCGGCGTAATCGCGATTGTGGCGCTGCAACCGCTTGGCGGCTGGATTTCTGAGTCTATTGCTCACGGCGCATCCTGGGCTATCGATCGCGGCGGTTTTCTGGTCGGTGCCGTGCTGGCAGGAACCTTCCTGCCGTTGGTGCTCACTGGACTTCATCAGGGATTGGTGCCCATCCATGTTGAGCTGGTTCAGGCACACGGTTATAACGCGCTCTTTCCGATCCTGGCGATGGCGGGCGTTGGGCAAATAGGTGCTGCGATCGCGGTTCTGATGAAAACCCGAAATGCGCGGTTAAAAAAAGTAATCAAAGGTGCACTGCCTGTCGGACTGCTGGGTATAGGCGAGCCGCTGATTTTTGGCGTAACGCTGCCGTTGGGTAAGCCGTTTATCGGTGCATGTCTTGGTGGCGCGGTTGGTGGAGCGCTTATTAGCTACTGGAAGGTGGCGACGGTCATCACGTTTGGCATCTCCGGATTACCGCTGGCACTGACGATTGTTGCCGGAAAAGTGATGTTCTATCTGTTAGGCTATCTGGTAGCAGTTATCGCCGGGTTCCTGTTTACCTGGCTATTGGGATTCACTGATCCAGAGGAATAAGGTTTGACCAATCACCAGCGCCGCGTTGTCTTTTTTGATTTGGATGGCACGTTACACCAGCAGGATATGTTCGGTAGTTTTATTCGTTATCTGCTGCGTCGCCAGCCGCTGAACGCGTTGCTGGTGCTGCCTCTGCTACCGGTGATTGCGCTGGCATTGCTGATACAAGGGCGCGCCGCCCGCTGGCCAATGAGCCTGCTGTTATGGGGATGCACTTTTGGTCGCAGCGAGGCGCGTCTGAAAGCGCATCAGGCCGATTTTGTGCGCTGGTTTCGCAGTAACGTGACGGCGTTTCCGCTCGTTCAGCAGCGCCTGACAACCTACCTGTTAAGCTCTGACGCTGACATCTGGCTTATCACCGGCTCTCCGCAGTCGTTGGTCGAGCAGGTTTACTTTGATACTCCGTGGCTACCGCGAGTCAATCTGATCGCCAGCAAAATGGCGCGGGGATACGGCGGCTGGGTGCTGACTCTGCGCTGTCTGGGCCATGAGAAAGTGACGCAACTGGAGCGGCAGATTGGCGCACCGTTGTCTCTCTACAGCGGCTACAGCGACAGTAAGCAGGATAATCCGTTACTCTCTTTTTGCCAGCATCGCTGGCGCGTCACGCCGCGCGGAGAGCTGCAACAACTCGAATAGAGTAAACGATAGCGTCTGTGTATAATGCGCCCGCTTTTATTGGTGGAGTAACCCCTTTGTCAGATGTTGAATTTAGCCACGAATACTGGATGCGTCATGCTTTAACGCTGGCTAAGCGCGCCTGGGATGAGCGTGAAGTCCCGGTGGGTGCGGTATTGGTACATAACAACCGAGTGATTGGCGAAGGCTGGAACCGCCCGATAGGTCATCATGATCCGACTGCCCACGCTGAGATTATGGCGCTGCGTCAGGGCGGCCTGGTGCTGCAAAACTACCGTCTGTTAGATGCCACGCTGTACGTCACTCTGGAGCCGTGCGTGATGTGCGCAGGCGCGATGGTGCACAGCCGTATCGGTCGGGTCGTTTTTGGTGCACGCGATGCGAAAACGGGCGCTGCCGGGTCATTAATGGATGTGCTGCATCACCCTGGGATGAATCATCGGGTTGAAGTGACAGAGGGGGTACTGCGGGATGAATGTGCCACGTTGCTCAGTGATTTCTTTCGCATGCGTCGGCAGGAAATCAAGGCCCTGAAAAAATCCGCTAATCAGTAAATACCAATCAGACTACTGGTCCTCTTTCTTCTGTGCCGAAAATAGCAGGGAAGGGGAGTGCGACAGGTAGTTTGACGACGTCTGAGTCAGAAAGGCTGAAAGCGGAAATTTATCTTTACCCAACAGCTCAGCCGGTGACACCGCCGGGTAATCCTGAGCCAGTTGCTGCGTTTCCTGCGCCTGTTTTTCTTTCTCCTGCAGATACCCCACCAGGCTAATCTGGTACTTACGGATATTTTCCACATAGGCGTAAGCTTCGTGGCCACGCGCATAGCCATAGGTCAGCTTGTTGTAATACGGCTTTTGGCTGAGCAGCGGTAGCCGCTGTTTTACGTCGGACCAACTGTTCGGATTGCCTTTGGTTTTCACCGTTAGCGCCCGCGCATCAAGCATGTGCGCATAACCCATGTTATAGGCTGCAAGGGCAAACCAGATGCGTTCTCCTTCGGGGACGGTATCCGGTACTTTACTCATCATATCCTGCAAGTATCGCGCGCCGCCGCTGATACTCTGTTCGGCATCGGTACGGTCGGTCAGCCCGAGACTCTGAGCAGTATTTTTGGTCAGCATCATCAGTCCGCGTACGCCGGTCGGGGATGTGGCCTGCGCGTCCCAGTGCGACTCCTGATAGGATATTGCGGCGAGCAGTCGCCAGTCTATCTCCTGCGCATACTTCTCAAACAGCGGCTTAAGGTCCGGCAACACGCTGTCTACGGCGCGCAAAAAGGTGCGGGTATCGACATAGTCAAAATCATCGCCATGCCCGAGATATTTCTCTTCCAGCCGTGCCAGAGAACCGTCTTCATTCATGGTGTTAAAGAAATCCAACAAGGCGGCAGACAGCGTGTTGTCATCGTCCAGACGACTAAACCAGGTCACCGGCTGTTCGTCAGAGACGTCCAGCGCCACGGCCAGCTCAGGATGCACGCGTTGGTATAAGCTGATGGCGACAGAATCTGCAATGGTGTAATCCAGCTTTCCGGCGATTACATCATCGAGCAATTCGGTGGTGCCCTTTTTGTCATCAACTTTCCAGCTCAGATCGGGAAATTTTTTCTCTTTTAGCTGCTGGAGGTCGTTAACCACCACGTGCCCCGGGGCGATAGTCAGTTGGCTTTCGTTCACGGTGGCAAGCGTGCGCGGGCGATATTGCCCAACCCGGTACACCAGCTGTTGTGAAACCGAATAATAGGTCGGGCCTGGCTGGTAATTTTTCACCCGCTCGCTGTTATAGACCAGGCCTGCGGCTAACAGGTCGGCATTGCCGTTATCCAGGTCGTCAAAAAGCTGGCTGATGTTCTGGCGTACGGTAACTTTTAACTTCACGCCTAAGTAGTCGGCAAATTCCTGGGCCAGTTCATAATCCAGGCCGAATTTTTTGCCGTTGAGGGTCGCGTAAGTTAACGGCGAGTCGATGGTACTGACGCGCAGCTCTCCCCGCGACTGAATGGCGGCGATACGATTTTCGGCTTTACCGAACCAGGGAATAGATGGCCAAAGGGCCGCTGCCAACAACAGCGTCAATATGCCGATGAACAGATAATTAATCTTTAATTTTTTCAATTAGTTAATTCTCTGAACCGTACGTTTTCTCTGCCTGCTGTGGTGCTGATTAAGAAGTGAAGTCGTCATTAATGAACGGCATTTTGCTTAAACTTGCGTCAGTTGGCAACTTATTCAGAAATCTGACCGCATTTGGTGATAAGTGACGGTCGTGATTTTATTTCGACGCAAACGGTTTCGTCGGCGCGGTAGATTCTTTATAATGACGCCCGTTTCCCCACTTGGGCACACCGAAAGCTTAGAAGACGAGAGACTTATGATGGAAATTCTGCGTGGTTCACCTGCACTGTCTGCATTCCGTATTAACAAACTGCTGGCACGTTTTCAGGCTGCCAACCTCCAGGTCCACAATATTTACGCCGAGTACGTCCATTTTGCCGATCTGAATGCACCGTTAAATGAAGATGAGCACGTGCAGCTTGCACGCCTGCTGAAATATGGTCCTGCTCTGCAAAGCCACGCCCCGGAAGGAAAACTGCTGCTGGTTACGCCTCGCCCTGGCACCATCTCCCCGTGGTCTTCTAAAGCGACTGATATTGCCCACAACTGCGGTCTGCACCAGATTAGCCGCCTGGAACGTGGCATTGCCTGGTATGTAGAAGCCTCTACACTGACCGCTGAGCAATGGCAGATGGTGGCCGACGAACTGCACGACCGCATGATGGAAACGGTTTTCTCTGCGCTGAACGATGCCGAAAAACTGTTTGTCCATCACCAACCGGCGCCGGTCTCCAGCGTTGATCTACTGGGTGAGGGGCGTCAGGCGCTGATCGACGCTAACCTGCGTCTGGGTCTGGCGCTGGCGGAAGACGAAATTGACTATCTGCAGGATGCGTTCACCAAACTGGGGCGCAACCCGAACGACATTGAACTGTACATGTTTGCGCAGGCCAACTCCGAGCACTGCCGCCACAAGATTTTTAACGCCGACTGGGTTATCGACGGTAAACAACAGCCTAAGTCGCTGTTCAAGATGATCAAGAATACCTTCGAAACCACGCCGGACCACGTGTTGTCTGCCTATAAAGACAACGCCGCGGTAATGGAAGGTTCTGAAGTAGGCCGCTATTTTGCCGATCACAAAACCGGCCGCTACGATTTCCATCAGGAACCAGCCCACATCCTGATGAAGGTAGAAACTCATAACCACCCGACGGCTATCTCTCCGTGGCCAGGTGCGGCAACCGGCTCCGGCGGAGAAATCCGCGATGAAGGTGCAACCGGTCGTGGTGCAAAACCGAAAGCCGGGCTGGTAGGCTTCTCCGTCTCCAACCTGCGTATTCCTGGCTTTGAACAGCCTTGGGAAGAGGACTTTGGTAAGCCGGATCGTATTGTCACCGCGCTCGACATCATGACCGAAGGCCCGCTGGGCGGCGCGGCGTTTAACAACGAATTTGGTCGCCCGGCGCTGACCGGCTACTTCCGTACCTATGAAGAAAAGGTCAACAGCCATAACGGCGAAGAGCTGCGCGGTTACCATAAACCGATCATGCTGGCAGGCGGGATCGGTAACATCCGTGCCGATCACGTGCAGAAGGGCGAGATCGTCGTTGGCGCCAAGCTGATCGTCCTCGGCGGCCCGGCGATGAACATTGGCCTTGGCGGCGGGGCAGCCTCCTCTATGGCTTCTGGCCAGTCTGATGCCGATCTTGATTTCGCTTCTGTACAGCGTGATAACCCGGAAATGGAACGTCGTTGCCAGGAAGTTATCGACCGTTGCTGGCAGATGGGTGATGCGAACCCAATTCTGTTTATCCATGACGTTGGCGCGGGTGGCCTGTCTAACGCCATGCCGGAGCTGGTAAGCGATGGCGGTCGCGGCGGTAAGTTCCAGCTGCGCGATATCCTCAGCGATGAGCCGGGTATGAGCCCGCTGGAAATCTGGTGTAACGAGTCACAGGAGCGCTACGTGCTGGCGGTTGCTGCTGACCAGCTTCCGCTGTTCGATGAGCTGTGTAAGCGTGAACGCGCGCCGTACGCGGTCATCGGTGAAGCTACCGAAGAACAGCATCTGACCTTGAGCGACAGTCACTTCGACAACCAGCCGATCGACATGCCACTCGATGTGCTGCTGGGTAAAACACCGAAAATGACCCGCGATGTGCAGACGCTGAAAGCCAAAGGCGATGCACTGGATCGTAGTGAAATCTCGATTGCAGATGCGGTCAACCGCGTGCTGCATCTGCCGACTGTCGCGGAGAAAACGTTCCTCGTGACTATCGGTGACCGTACCGTTACCGGTATGGTGGCGCGTGACCAGATGGTTGGTCCATGGCAGATCCCGGTCGCCAACTGCGCGGTCACTACCGCAAGCCTCGATAGCTACTACGGCGAAGCGATGTCTCTCGGCGAGCGCGCGCCAGTCGCATTGCTCGACTTCTCAGCCTCTGCGCGTCTGGCTGTAGGTGAGGCGCTGACCAACATTGCGGCAACGCAGATTGGCGATATCAAACGCATTAAACTGTCGGCCAACTGGATGGCGGCTGCAGGTCACCCAGGCGAAGACGCCGGACTGTACGAAGCGGTAAAAGCCGTTGGGGAAGAATTATGTCCGGCGCTTGGCCTGACCATTCCGGTGGGCAAAGACTCTATGTCGATGAAAACCCGCTGGCAGGAAGGCAACGAACAGCGTGAAATGACCTCGCCGCTATCGCTGGTGATCACCGCCTTTGCCCGCGTGGAAGATGTGCGCCACACCATTACCCCGCAGCTTTCTACTGAAGATAACGCCCTGTTGCTGATTGACCTTGGTCTGGGTCACAACGCGCTTGGTGCGACGGCGCTGGCGCAGGTTTACCGTCAACTGGGGGATAAGCCTGCCGATGTGCGTAACGTAGCGCAACTGAAAGGCTTCTACGACGCCATTCAGGCGCTGGTCGCACAACGTAAGCTGCTGGCCTACCACGATCGCTCCGACGGTGGCTTGCTGGTGACGCTGGCGGAAATGGCCTTCACTGGTCACTGCGGTATTGAAGCTGATATCCACTCTCTGGGTGAAGATCGTCTGGCGGCGCTGTTTAACGAAGAGCTGGGCGCGGTGATTCAGGTTCGCGCAGGTGATCGTGAAGCGGTTGAGGCGTTGCTGGCTCAACATGGCCTGGCCGATTGCGTTCACTATCTGGGGAAAGCCGTGCAGGGCGACCGCTTCGTGGTCGAAGCAGATGGTCATGCGGTGTTCAGCGAAAGTCGCACCACGATGCGTATGTGGTGGGCGGAAACCACCTGGCAGATGCAGCGTCTGCGCGATAACCCGGAATGCGCCGATCAGGAACACGACGCTAAAACCAACGATGCCGATCCGGGTCTCAACGTCAAACTGACGTTCGATATTAACGACGATGTTGCCGCGCCGTATATCGCCACCGGTGCGCGTCCGAAAGTGGCCGTGCTGCGCGAGCAGGGCGTTAACTCCCACGTTGAGATGGCAGCAGCTTTCCACCGAGCGGGCTTTGACGCCATCGATGTACACATGAGCGATCTGCTGGGCGGACGCATCGGCCTGGGTAACTTCCAGGCGCTGGTAGCCTGCGGCGGCTTCTCTTACGGCGATGTACTCGGCGCAGGGGAAGGTTGGGCGAAGTCAATTTTGTTCAACAACCGCGTGCGTGATGAGTTCGAAACCTTCTTCCATCGCCCGCAAACCCTGGCGCTCGGAGTGTGTAACGGTTGCCAGATGATGTCTAACCTGCGTGAGCTAATCCCCGGAAGCGACCTGTGGCCGCGCTTTGTGCGTAACAACTCCGACCGCTTTGAAGCCCGCTTCAGCCTGGTCGAAGTGACGCAAAGCCCGTCTTTACTGCTTGCCGATATGGTGGGGTCGATGATGCCGATTGCCGTTTCTCACGGTGAAGGTCGTGTGGAAGTGCGTGACGGTGCGCATCTGGCTCAGCTTGAGAGCAAAGGTCTGGTGGCACTGCGCTACGTCGATAATTTCGGTAAGGTGACCGAGGCTTACCCGGCTAACCCGAACGGTTCGCCGAATGGTATTACTGCTGTGACCACTGAAAATGGTCGCGTCACCATTATGATGCCGCACCCGGAACGTGTGTTCCGTACCGTGAGCAACTCCTGGCACCCGGAAAATTGGGGCGAGGACAGCCCGTGGATGCGTATCTTCCGCAACGCGCGTAAACAGCTTGGATAATTAGCCTATGATCATCAAGCCCCTCTTCGTGAGGGGCTTTTTTTGTCTGCCGCCTGATGACGCTACGCTTATCAGGCTTACGGGGAAATGCGGTTGTAGGCCGGATAAGGCGTTCACGCCGCTATCCGGCAATAAACTCAGCGCTTGCACCTAAAAGTAAAGTGTCGGGAAATGCCGACATAGGTAAGGTTACATTGTCGCCAAAAAGAGACATTTAATTATTTGATTTAAAACGAATTTGTTTTTAAGTGTTACAGGTGTTGCTGATTGGCGACAGTGTGGGCGAAAAATAGACAATATCATTTCTCATATAAATAATCATATTTTCTATATTTATCATTGTGTTAATAAAGTGTTTTGAATATTGGCACAGATGCTGCATAATATTAACCAGTGGCTCATTCACCTTCTTATGTCAGCCCCTTCGGGACGTGCTACATAAACTTCGAATGACGCACAACAAGGTGCCTGCCGTCCAACATCTGATATTAGCGAAGCTCATATCAACCTCCGGGCGAAACGTCGAGTTAGGCACCGCCTTATTCCGCAACAAAGCCGGGTTAATCCCGGCTTTGTTGTATCTGGCGTTCCCCTCAGTTAGCATCAACCTATTCCTGTCCATTGAGAGTAACGCCTTGAAGCGCTGGTCAGTTTTCCCCCGATCTTTACGTCAATTGGTGATGTTGGCATTTTTGCTGATCCTGTTGCCGTTGTTAGTTTTGGCCTGGCAGGCATGGCAAAGTCTGAATGCCCTGAGCGCGCAGGCTGCGCTGACGAACCGCACCACGCTGATTGACGCCAGACGCAGTGAAGCGATGACCAATGCTGCGCTGGAGATGGAGCGCAGCTATCGGCAATACTGTGTGCTTGATGACTCAACGTTGGCCAAGGTCTACCAAAGTCAGCGTAAACGCTACAGTGATATGCTGGATGCGCATGCGGGGGTGTTGCCAGATACCAAGCTCTACCAGGCGTTGCGTCAGGATCTTAACGATCTCGCGCAGTTGCAGTGTAAAAACAGCGGCCCTGACAGTGTGTCGGCTGCACGGCTGGAAGCGTTCGCTAATGCCAATACCGAGATGGTGCAAGCGACGCGTACCGTCGTCTTTTCTCGTGGCCAGCAGTTACAGCAGGAAATAGCCGAACGCGGGCAGTTTTTTGGCTGGCAGGCACTGGTGCTGTTTCTCCTTAGTCTGGCGATGGTGCTGTTGTTTACCCGTATGATTATCGGTCCGGTGAAGGGCATTGAACGGATGATCAATCGTCTGGGAGAAGGGCGCTCGCTGGGCGATAGCGTATTATTAACTGGGCCCCGTGAGCTGCGATCCGTGGGGCAGCGTATTATCTGGTTAAGCGAACGCCTCTCCTGGCTTGAGTCGCAGCGGCATCAGTTTTTACGCCATCTTTCTCATGAGCTGAAAACACCGCTGGCGAGTATGCGTGAAGGTACCGAATTGCTGGCCGATCAGGTAGTGGGCCCGTTAACACCGGAGCAAAAAGAGGTGGTCGACATCCTCGATGACAGCAGCCGCAACTTGCAAAAACTGATTGAGCAGCTTCTCGATTACAACCGCAAGCTGGCGGATGACGAGGCTGAGCTTGAAAGTGTGGAAATCGCGCCGCTGGTGGAAAGCGTTGTTTCTGCGCATAGCCTGCCCGCTCGCGCCAAAATGATACATACTGATGTTGCGCTTGCGGTGAACGCCTGCCTGGCAGAACCGATGCTGTTGATGAGCGTGCTGGACAATCTTTATTCCAATGCGGTGCACTACGGCGCTGAATCCGGTAACATTTGGATCCGCAGCAGTTTGCATGGATCAATGGTATACATCGATGTAATGAATACCGGCACACCGATCCCAGAAGCAGAACAGACCATGATCTTCGAGCCTTTTTTCCAGGGTAGCCATCAGCGAAAAGGGGCGGTAAAAGGAAGCGGGTTGGGGCTAAGCATTGCCAGAGATTGCATTCGCCGTATGCGGGGCAAACTGTATCTGGTTGATGACCATGCGCAAAACGTTTGTTTTCGCATAGAACTGCCGCTAGCTGCTGCGAAAAATCACTAAAATAAACCTAAGTCTGGTGAGTATGCCATACGTTGTTGCCCGAATGCTTAAACGACATTTTCTTCATCGCGTCATCCTCGCAAGCCTGCCGTGCCTGGCACTGGTTGGTTGCGTCCCGAACGCGGTGAATCATATTATCGGCGATCCTTCGCAGGAGAAAATTCCGCCTAATCAACTGGCGGACTACCTTGCAACCGACTGTACGGATATCTGGTCGCTATCTGGCCAGTCCACAGAAACCAACCCGTTGTACTGGCTGCGGGCGATGGACTGTGCCGATCGCATGATGCCGGTACAGGCGCGCAGTGAAGCCAGTGCTCAGCTCACGGATACCTGGCAGGGCGCTTTCAAACGCGGGATCCTGCTTGATAATGCCCGCATTACCCCGCCTGAACGGCGAGAGGCAGTTACGCGTCTCGACGCGTTAAGCCCACAAATTCCGAGTCAGGTTCGACCGCTTTATCAGGCCTGGTTCCGTAATCAAATGTTGCAGTTACAGCTTGCCGAAGAGCGCCTGCGCTACAGTAAGCTCCAGCAGTCGTCAGACAGCGATCTCGATACGCTGCGGCAACAGCAACAGCATTTGCAGTCCCAGCTCGATCTCACGACCCGCAAGCTGGAGAATCTGACCGATATTGAGCGCCAGCTTTCAACGCGCAAACCCGCCGGTAACTACAATCCTGATGCGCCGCACGGGAACGATAAACTCACTATGCCTGATAACGAAGAAGGCGCAGCGCCGTCTGCCGATGAGGTTACGCCATGATAAGCCGTAAGCCCGCGCATCTGCTGTTGGTGGATGACGATCCGGGCCTGTTGAAATTACTTGGAATGCGGCTGACCAGCGAAGGCTACAGCGTTGTGACCGCGGAAAGTGGGCAGGAAGGGTTACGGGTACTGAACCGTGAAAAAGTGGATCTGGTTATCAGCGATCTGCGCATGGATGAAATGGACGGCATGCAGCTGTTTACTGAAATCCAGAAAGTGCAGCCGGGCATGCCGGTGATTATCCTGACCGCTCACGGCTCCATCCCGGACGCCGTTGCGGCGACCCAGCAAGGGGTGTTCAGTTTTCTCACTAAGCCAGTCGACAAGGATGCGTTATATCACGCGATTGACGGGGCGCTGGAACAGTCTGCGCCTGCTACTGATGACAGTTGGCGTGAGTCCATTGTCACCCGCAGCCCGCTGATGCTACGTCTGCTGGAACAGGCGCGAATGGTGGCGCAATCGGATGTTAGTGTCTTGATCAACGGCCAAAGCGGAACCGGGAAAGAAGTTTTCGCCCAGGCTATTCACAACGCCAGCCCGCGCAGCCACAAGCCCTTTATTGCCATTAACTGTGGCGCGTTGCCGGAACAACTGCTGGAGTCTGAACTGTTTGGTCATGCGCGCGGCGCTTTTACCGGCGCGGTGAGTAATCGTGAAGGGTTGTTTCAGGCCGCGGAAGGCGGCACGCTTTTTCTCGATGAGATTGGCGATATGCCTGCACCGTTACAGGTGAAACTGCTGCGCGTATTGCAGGAACGAAAAGTCAGACCGTTGGGCAGTAACCGCGATATCGACATTGATGTGCGGATCGTTTCTGCGACCCACCGCGATTTACCCAAAGCGATGGCTCGGGGCGAATTTCGCGAGGATTTGTACTATCGCCTCAACGTGGTGAGCCTGAAGATCCCTGCGCTGGCCGAGCGTACGGAAGATATTCCGCTGCTGGCGAACCATCTGCTACGCCAGTCTGCTGAACGGCACAAACCGTTCGTACGCGCCTTTTCAACCGATGCCATGAAGCGGTTAATGACCGCCAGCTGGCCGGGCAACGTGCGTCAACTGGTCAACGTAATTGAGCAGTGCGTGGCGTTGACCTCTTCGCCAGTGATCAGCGACGCGCTGGTGGAGCAGGCGCTGGAAGGGGAAAACACCGCGCTGCCGACATTTGTTGAGGCGCGTAACCAGTTTGAGCTCAACTATCTGCGTAAGCTGCTGCAAATCACCAAGGGCAATGTGACTCACGCGGCAAGAATGGCGGGGCGCAACCGCACCGAATTCTATAAGTTGCTTTCTCGACACGAGCTGGATGCAAACGATTTCAAAGAATAAATCTGCGGATTATGTTAGCTTTATTCGATCAAAAGACAGGCGACCTTTTCAAGGAATAGCATGAAAAAGATTGATGCGATTATTAAACCCTTCAAGCTGGACGACGTCCGCGAAGCGCTGGCAGAAGTCGGTATCACCGGGATGACGGTAACGGAAGTGAAAGGCTTTGGCCGTCAGAAAGGCCATACCGAGCTGTACCGTGGCGCGGAATATATGGTGGATTTTCTGCCGAAGGTAAAAATTGAAATTGTGGTTACCGACGACATCGTCGATACCTGCGTCGACACCATTATCCGTACTGCCCAGACCGGCAAGATCGGCGACGGTAAGATTTTTGTCTTCGACGTGGCTCGCGTTATTCGTATTCGTACCGGTGAAGAAGACGACGCGGCAATCTAAGCCGCGCCGTTAATTTGTCGGCCTGATAAGCGTAGCGCATCAGGCCGAGTGATTGCCGGATGGCGGCGTAAGCGCCTTATCCGGCCTACTCGCGTAATACATTACAAGACTTTATGCGGACCGAAGCATTCGTAATGAATGTTCTCGTTTTTCACGCCCAGGCCGACCAGCTGCTTCGCGGCGAACTGCATGAAACCAACCGGACCGCACAGATAAAACTGCATCGCCGGATCGCTGATTGCGCTTTCCAGCTTGTTCAAATCCATCAGACCTACGCTATCAAACGCACCTTTCGCGCGATCGGCTTCGGTTGGCTCACGATACCAGGTGTGCGCACTAAAGCGTGGCAGCGTTTTGCCGAGTTCATTTACTTCATCAGCGAAGGCATGTACATCGCCATTTTCTGCCGCGTGGAACCAGTTAACCTGCGCCGTATGCTTCGCTTTTGCCAACGTGTCCAGCATCGCCAGCATTGGGGTTTGTCCCACGCCCGCGGAGATCAGAGATACCGGGGTGTCGGTCGCGACGTCCATAAAGAAATCGCCCGCAGGTGCGGCCAGGTGAACAACGTCGCCAACATTCGCATGGTTGTGCAGCCAGGTGGAAACCTGACCACCGTCTTCACGCTTAACGGCAATACGATAGCCTTTGCCATCAGGCTTACGGGTCAGTGAGTACTGACGAATTTCCTGATGCGGGAAACCTTCCGGCTTCAGCCAGACGCCCAGGTATTGTCCCGGATGATATTCAGCTACTGCGCCACCATCGACAGGTTCAAACTCAAAGCTGGTGATCAGTGCACTGCGTGGGGTTTTTGCCACGATGCGGAAAGGACGGGTACCTTCCCAGCCGCCATTTTTATTGGCATTTTCGCTATAGATTTGCGCTTCACGGTTGATGAAAACGTTCGCCAGTACGCCATACGCTTTACCCCACGCATCCAGAACTTCCTGGCCTGGGCTGAACATTTCGTCCAGCGTTGCCAGCAAATGACCACCCACGATGTTGTACTGCTCTGGTTTAATCTGGAAACTGGTATGCTTTTGCGCGATTTTCTCAACCGCTGGCAACAGCGCCGCCAGGTTTTCGATATTGCTGGCATACGCGGCAATCGCGTTAAACAGCGCCTCGCGCTGATCGCCATTACGCTGGTTACTCATGTTGAAAATTTCTTTCAGCTCTGGGTTATGCGTAAACATGCGATCATAGAAATGTGCGGTCAGCTTCGGACCTGTTTCAACCAGCAGGGGAATGGTGGCTTTCACTGTAGCGATGGTTTGTGCGTCAAGCATACGGTCTTCCTTTATCTGAGACTTTAATGATGTATGTCAAATGCATCTTATAAAAAATACCCCTGCATTGTAAATGGTTCTTTGTAACTTTGCGTTGTAAAGGTTACATCGTGAAAAATCTGCATCACAAACCTGAAAAGAAATCCGTTGAAATTCAGCAGACCTTTGTTCTCCAAAGCCTTGCGTGCCGTGAAGGTAATCGTTTGCGTAAAATCCTTTGTCAAGACCTGTTATCGAAGAATGATTCGGTTATACTGTTGGCCGTCGTCCAACGGGACTGCCTTTTTAGGCCGAAATTCTATTGTTAGCTGAGTCAGGAGATGCGGATGTTAAAGCGTGAAATGAACATTGCCGATTATGATGCCGAACTGTGGCAGGCTATGGAGCAGGAAAAAGTACGTCAGGAAGAGCACATCGAACTGATCGCCTCCGAAAACTACACCAGCCCGCGTGTTATGCAGGCGCAGGGTTCTCAGCTGACCAACAAATATGCTGAAGGTTATCCGGGCAAACGCTACTACGGCGGTTGCGAGTACGTTGATATCGTTGAGCAACTGGCTATCGATCGTGCAAAAGAGCTGTTTGGCGCTGACTACGCTAACGTACAGCCGCACTCTGGTTCTCAGGCTAACTTCGCTGTTTACACCGCTCTGCTGCAACCGGGTGATACCGTTCTGGGTATGAACCTGGCACAAGGCGGCCACCTGACTCACGGCTCCCCGGTTAACTTCTCCGGCAAACTGTACAACATCATCCCTTACGGTATTGATGAGTCCGGCAAAATTGACTACGAAGACATGGCGAAGCAGGCCAAAGAGCACAAACCGAAGATGATCATCGGTGGCTTCTCTGCTTACTCCGGCGTTGTTGACTGGGCAAAAATGCGTGAAATCGCTGACAGCATCGGTGCATACCTGTTCGTCGATATGGCGCACGTTGCGGGGCTGATTGCCGCAGGCGTTTATCCGAACCCGGTTCCACATGCACACGTTGTGACCACCACCACCCACAAAACCCTGGCGGGTCCACGCGGTGGCCTGATCCTGGCGAAAGGCGGTGACGAAGAGCTGTACAAAAAACTGAACTCTGCTGTGTTCCCAAGCGCGCAGGGCGGCCCGCTGATGCACGTGATCGCAGCGAAAGCCGTGGCGCTGAAAGAAGCGATGGAGCCTGAGTTCAAGGTTTACCAGCAGCAGGTTGCTAAAAACGCCAAAGCGATGGTGGAAGTGTTCCTGAACCGTGGCTACAAAGTGGTTTCTGGCGGTACTGAAAACCACCTGTTCCTGCTGGATCTGGTTGATAAAAACCTGACCGGTAAAGAAGCTGATGCCGCGCTGGGCCGCGCTAACATCACCGTTAACAAAAACAGCGTACCGAACGATCCGAAGAGCCCGTTTGTGACTTCCGGTATCCGTATCGGTTCTCCGGCAATCACTCGCCGTGGCTTCAAAGAAGCGGAAGCGAAAGAACTGGCTGGCTGGATGTGTGACGTGCTGGACAACATCAATGACGAAGCTGTAATCGAGCGCGTCAAAGGTAAAGTTCTGGATATCTGCGCACGCTTCCCGGTTTACGCGTAAGCCATACTGATTGCTGGATGGCGGTGTAAACACCTTATCCGGCCTACAGGTAACTCACATGTAGGCCGGATAAAAGAAGTGCCATCCGGCAGTTATATTGACTTAAGCAAGATTGTTTCATCGACTAAAGCCGCCATTGGTGGCTTTTTCTTTGCCTGAATCCATTTTCTCAATAAACGTATTTCTCGGCCCTGATTCAACGTTACTGCGCCGACAATCACGCCATTCTGCAGGTTAAACCATATTGCTTTATGCGCATCTGAATTGCCGCGTATGAACCAGCTTTCTCCCTGCATTTCGCCAACAAATTGTAGGTTGTCATTAAATTGGTCGGTCCAGAACCAGTCTGGTGTCTTCTCCGGCAACGGCAGATTTAGCATTGCGGCGGCGGCAATCTGTGCCTGAAAATTGGCGTTTTCCCAGCTTTCCATGCGTACTAACGAACCGTCAGGCTTGCGCGTTATCGCTACGTCACCGGCGGCGAAAATGTCCGGGTCGGCGGTGGTGCAGGCGCTATCAACGATAATGCCGTTCGCCGTCTCCAGCCCCGCTTCGCGGGCCAGCGCATCATTCGCCACGATACCGATGCCGTAAACCATTGCATCGGCCAGTAGCGTCTCGCCGTTTTGCAGCGTCAGCGAGAGAAACTCTCCCGCTTCGGCGTGTTCAATGGCGCTGTTGAGTAACACCCGCACGCCCGCCTGCTGGTGGCGGGCAAGCAGGTAGTCGCGCACCGGAGCAGGCGCGTTACGGCCCATGACCGTTGGTGCCAGCTCCACCACTGTCACCTGACAGCCTCGTTGAGTCGCGCTGGCCGCCAGTTCCAGACCAATAGTGCCCGCACCGACAATGACAATCGACTTACCCGGCAACAAAGTGTCGCGCAGGCGCTCGGCATCAGCGGCATGACGCAGAGTAAAGCATCGATCGCCCAGCTTATCCAACAGCGGAAGGGGGCGTGCCGCAGCGCCCGTCGCAATCAGTAGCCGATCCCACGGATAACTCTGCCCATCAGCCAGCACCAACTGATGCGTTTGGCGGCCGAGCGTCTGTACAGTAACACCCAGATGCAGCTGTACGTTGTGTTCCCGCCACCAGCCAGCGGGGAGTATCGGCTGAAGTTGCGGATTGTCGTCCAGCAGCATCGCTTTGGAGAGCGGTGGGCGTTCATAGGGCAGATGCTGCTCATCGGAAAACAGGTGTAATTCGCCGTCAAATCCCTGCTGGCGCAGTGCGGCGGCAGCCATAGCAGCAGCCTGACCGCCGCCGACGATAGCGATAGTTTTTTTGTTCATAACGCCTCCTCAGAGATCCAGTCCGGCGGCAACGTGACGAATACCGCGAATACCCAGACCGGCGTCGGCATTGATCATTACGCCACTTAATGTGCGGTTGTTGCGTTTTGACGCCAGCATCACATACGGGCCGGTAAAATCCGCAGGTTCAGGGAAGAACTGTAGCGGCAAGATAGCGGCGATTTTTTCCGGTGTCAGCGACTGCATAATCGATGTATCGTTTTGTCCCAACGCCTGCGGGCCGCGTAGATCTGTCGCCATACCGCACGGACCGACACCGTTAACACGTACCTTTGGCGCCAACTCGTAGGCCAACTGGCGAATCAGCCCGGTAGCTGCATGTTTAGAGGCGGTATACAACGGCCCGCCGCCGCCGGGATACCACGACGCATTGGACAGGGTAAAGATGATGCTGCCTTCGCTGGCGATAAGTGCCGGGGCGCAGGCTTTCGCCCCCAGCAGATAACCCAGCACGTTGACGTTAAACAGCTCATGAAAGCCGCTCTCCAGTGCGTCTGCAGGCGTATTGACCAGCGAGGCGTTGTGATCCCATATGCCCGCATTACCGATAAAACAGTCCAACGTACCGTAATTCATCAGGATTTGATCCACCGCGCGCTGATAGTCGGCGTAGCAGGTGACGTTGCCTTCCACAGCCAGCACATGTTCGCCAAAGCGCTGACGCAGACTGGCAACTTTAGCTGGCGACAGCTCCAGCGTGGCGACCCGCGCACCTTCTTCGATGAAACGCTCGACCAGCGCCAGGCCAAGGCCGGAGCCGCCACCAGTGATAAAGACCACGTTATCGCGTAAATCGCTCATCTGGCGTCCTCCGGAATATCAACAAACACATCGCTACTGTCCACATATACTGCGTAGGTGGTTAGCGGATCGGTGGCGGGTAAACACAACGCCTTGCCGGTTTTCAGGCAGAAGCTGGCGGCATGCAGTGGGCATTCCACCGTAGCGTCGTCTTCCAGATAGCCTTCCGACATCGAGGCGTTACCGTGGCTACAGCGATCGTTAATGGCATAGAACTCGCCGCCAACATTGAACAGCGCGATGACGGGCGAGGTATCAAGCCGGAGCGCTTCACCCTCCGGCAAATCCCCTACAGGGCAGGCAAATACACGGCTCATCAGAACAGTACACTCAGGTTATGGGAGGTGATCACCGCTTGATCCAGCACGATCTCACGCGCCAGTAAGCGCCACTCATCGCCGGGCAAACGACGGACTTTGTCCACGCGCGTGCCGACGTAAAACGTCTCGTCCCGCTCTTTTTGCGCGCGATACAGCAGATAGTTGAGGCGCACGGCGAACACGTCGGGAACCCCGGTTTCGCTGATTTGTAAGTTGCTAATCAGATGACGGGTACGCGACGGCGGCTCTTCCGCCCAGGCCATGCCGGTTTCCAGCCGCGCGATACGACGTTCGAGCTGGTCTTTGTTGTCGTTGAAAATCCAGGTAGTTGGTGGCTGCACGCCTTTGCGGCGGTCGCGCGTCTGGGCGTTGACCGTGGTACGCATGGTGTAGCGAATGTCGTCATCCAGCTGCGCCAACCAGTCGCGAAACTGCCAGTCGTCGAGCATACGCGCTTCTTCATACAGAAACTGGCTGATGCGATGATGCAGTTCGAGAGAAACTAAAGTGCTCATTTCATCACCTCCTGCTGGTAGGCGGCGGTTTTCTCGTGCACTTCCTGCCAGCTTTCGCTGCTGAGCAAATCGGCCCAGCGTTGGTACATGCCACGCGCGGCGGTTTCAGAAAAGATGTAGTTGGTGATCCCCGGAATGCCGTCTTCACGGCGTTTCTCCTGGCCAAGCCCCATTTCCAGACACAATTTCGTGTTGCGTGCGCGATGACCTTTCAGCAGTTTTTGAATTTCACACCAGTTTTCCGAGTCGTCCTGCTCCAGGAACCCGGCGGGGCCAAAAGCCCGCGTGGCGCTGTTTTCAAACGCGGCTTTCACTTCATCAGAGGCGGCTTTATCGGCAATACAGAACGCCCACACCTCAACCTGGTCCGGCCCACGCGGGTGCCAGACGCGCAGCGTGGCGGTACCGTTGAGCCAGGAAAGCGTGGGGAAAATGTTGTTGTGACCGGCCAGACGCAGGGCGCGAACCTTGCCCAAGCGTTGTTCGGCTTCCGCGTAGGTGTCGCGGTAGTAGCTGGAGACCTCACCATCGACCCAGACGTTGGCATCAGGATTCTCAGTAAAGAAAAATCCGCTGCCGTGCCCGTCCTGACCGAACTGTAGCGCGTCTTTGGCGGTTTCCCACACCGGGCGGGCGGTCTGACCATCGCCGAGGCGCTTATCGCTACCGTCGTCTTTCGCTCCCAGCACCTGCACCGCAGAGGCATGGCTGAACAGCGCGTGATACTGGTCGCTGGCAAACTGTTCGGCGGGGAATTTCCAGTTACAATCGATGGTCCACTTCTGGACGCCACCGACGATTTCGGTGCCGCCTTCACGACGATCGAGTACGCCGTCGAGATACCAGGCGATGTCGCCGAGATAATCGCCAAGCGCAGGCGCGGAGGTATCCCAGTTACCGAAAATCAGTCCCTTGTAGCTCTCTACGCCAGGCACTTCGTTCAGCCCCCAGTGCGATTTGCATAAACCTTGCGGATAAGCGCGCGGCTCCAGCGGGACGTCGATCAGCTCGCCGTTAATACCGTAAGACCAGCCGTGATACGGGCAGGTGAAGGCGCGGGTATTGCCGCAGTCGGCGTAGCTGACGCGCATCGCACGGTGGCGACACTGGTTGAGAAACGCTTTGATGCTGCCGTCTTTCTGGCGAACCACCACCACCGCATCCTCGCCCATGTAGGTGTTAAAAAAATCACCGGGTTTAGGGATTTGGCTTTCGTGGGCGAGAAATAGCCAGCAGCGTCCGAAGATGCGTTCCAGCTCCAGTTGGTAAATTTCAGGGTCGGTATAAATTCGTGGGATTACGCGACCGTTTTGCGTGTCGATCAGTTGGTAGATGTCTAAATTTGAGGGTGTGGTCATATTTTTTAATCCTGAAAGCTAAGATGTATTGACCTTCTTTTTTTGTACCCTAAGGATGTTGCTGGTTAGTTATCAATCTGTGAAATAGTAAATTTCTACCAGTTGAGACATTTTTTCGATAACAAGGAGCAGGGCATGGAACTGAGGCACTTACGCTATTTCGTAGCAGTGGCGCAGGCGCTGAATTTCACCCGGGCGGCAGAAAAGCTGCATACCTCTCAGCCGTCATTAAGCAGCCAGATCCGCGATCTTGAAACCTGCGTGGGCGTTTCGTTGCTGGTGCGGGATAAACGAAAAGTTGCGCTGACGGCGGCCGGTGAGTGCTTTTTACAAGATGCGCTGGCGATCCTCGAACAGGCGGAAAACGCCAAAGTTCGTGCCCGTAGAACGGTGCAGGAAGATAATCATTTCTCCATTGGCTTTGTCCCTTCCGCAGAGGTCAATCTGTTGCCGAAGGTGCTGCCTTTGTTTCGTTTAAAACAACCGGATACGCACATTGAACTGGTGAGTCTGATCACCACCGAGCAGGAAGAGAAGATCCTCAGCGGAGAGCTGGACGTTGGCTTAATGCGCCACCCGGTGTACAGCCCGGATCTCGATTATCTGGAGCTGATTCATGAGCCGTTGGTAGTTGTGTTACCGGTGAATCATCCGTTAGCTAATGAGCAGGCAATCTCCGCAGAACAACTACACGGCGTGAATTTTGTCAGCACCGATCCGGCCTATTCCGGCGCGTTAGCGATGATTGTCAAAAACTGGTTTCAGCAGCAAAAAAGCCAGCCTAACATTGTGCAAGTGGCAACCAACATTCTGGTGACCATGAACCTGGTCGGCATGGGGTTGGGGGTGACTTTGATACCCGGTTATATGAATAATTTTAATACCGGGCAGGTGGTTTTTCGGCCAATTATTGGTGATGTCCCAACCATCGCGTTGCTGATGGCGTGGAAAAAAGGATCTCTCAAACCGGCACTGACCGATTTTATCGCCACGGTACATGAACGTTTGGCCGTGAGTCTGACGGTGTAATGGTTACAACTCGCTGAGCTGTGACTCGACATACAGATAGCCAATTCCCATGAGTTGCTGGGCACGATTGAGCTGGCCGAAGCTTATCTGAGTCGCTCTGGCGCGCGGGTTATCACCGTGATCAAACGGGTTAAACCCAGTTTGCTGCACCAAGGTATTGAGCCAGCTATCGCCAAAAGCACAGCTACGACCGTACAACCATATCTGATTAATATTCAGTATATTCAGAAAGTTATATAAACTAAGCCCAATGGCATTGGCGGCATGCTCGGCCCAGGCCTGAATACGAACATCACCGTTATGCCAGGCAGTAATAAGCTGGTCGGTGGTGAGCGTTTCCGGATCGTAAAGGGACGTCGGCTGCGATTTCATCCACACGCGGGCCTGTTTTTTCAACGCGCTCAATGACGCCACCGTTTCCAGACAGCCATAGCGACCGCAGTCACAGGCAATTCCATCGGGATGAACGATGGTGTGTCCAATCTGGCCGCTGCCATACAGACTACCGCGCCAGATATTGTCGTTAATCACAAACGATGAGCCGATACCGTAATCAACGTTAATCACGCAAAAATCACCGTTAGCCGCTGGGTTTTGCCATTTTTCGGCCAGCGCCAGCATCACGCAGTCATTGTCCAGGCGGACCTGTACGCCGAGCATCTCTTCCAGCAGATATTTTATTTCCACCGGTGTTTTCCACGGGGCCTGGGGCATGGTTTTTGATGCGCCGGTGATCGGATCAACCTGGCCGTGAACGCCGAGCGCCAGATTAATCGTGACCTCGGGAAATTGTCGACGGTATTCCCGCCAGTGTGCAGCAAGGGCTGACAGCAGCGCTTTGGGGGTTTCCGGCTTAATGACCTCATGGCGCCAGTCGCCGATGGCAACCAGCCGTGCGTCCGCCAGTTGGCTGGTGATACTGGTAGGGGTGACGTTGATACATAGCGTCCATGCGCCTTTTTCTGGCAAATGATAGCTGCCGCTGCTCAAACCGCGCTGGCTTAAGGTTTTTCGCGAATGACTAATTCTCCCCTCATCCATCAGCTCTTCGAGGATATTGCTGACCGCCGGGATCGACAGGCCGGTGAGCTGCGCCAGCTGTGACTTGCTGAGCTGCTTTTCCCGCCACAGATGCGACAAAAAGATCTGCTTATTCGCCTGACGAACCCTGGCGTTGTTGAACCCCGAACGCTGCATTCACTTAACTCCCTTAACTATATTGCGTGAGCATTGCGCATTTTAGCGCCACTTAACTGCCGCAGAATAGCATCAAGTTGAATTTTTACTTTTGCTTATTGAGTGGAGAGCGGCATGTACGGTTCAGTTAAAGTCTGGCAAGAAACGATCACCCTCCCAACGTGGACGGCGGGTGAAGAAGATGCCAACCCAATGTTTCTGGAAAAGCGGGTTTACCAGGGATCTTCTGGCGCGGTGTATCCGTATGGCGTGATTGATACGCTGACCGGCAAACGTGAAATGCGCGACTATCAGGCGGTGTGGATGGAGAATGACTTCATTCGCGTCATGCTGTTGCCGGAGTTAGGCGGGCGTATTCATCGAGCGTATGACAAAGTTCAGCAGCGCGATTTTGTCTACTACAACGAAGTGGTGAAGCCCGCTCTGGTTGGTTTGCTTGGGCCGTGGATCTCTGGTGGCATTGAATTTAACTGGCCGCAGCATCATCGCCCAACCACTTTTATGCCAGTCGATTTTACGCAGCAACAGGGTGAACACGGCGAATATACCGTATGGATGGGTGAGGTAGAACCTATGCGCGGTTTACAGGTGATGACCGGATTTACGCTGTATCCGGATCGCGCCCTGATCGAGATAACCGGGAAGGTGTTTAACGGTAACGCTACGCCGCGCCATTTTTTATGGTGGGCGAATCCAGCGGTGAAGGGCGGCGACGATCACCAGAGCGTGTTTCCGCCGGATGTGACCGCAGTATTTGACCACGGTAAGCGTGATGTTTCTGCGTTTCCTATCGCCACCGGTACATACTATAAAGTGGACTACTCGGCTGGCGTGGATATCTCGCGCTACAAAAACGTGCCGGTACCGACCTCCTACATGGCTGAAAAATCAGATTATGATTTTGTTGGCGCATGGCATCACGGTGAGCGAGGCGGGCTGCTACATGTGGCTGACCACCACGTTTCGCCAGGGAAAAAACAGTGGACCTGGGGCTATGGCGACTTTGGCGTTGCCTGGGATCGTAACCTTACCGATGATAACGGTCCTTATATTGAACTGATGACTGGGGTCTTTACCGACAACCAGCCGGATTTCACCTGGCTTGCGCCGTACGAAGAGAAAGTCTTCGTACAAAACTTCCTGCCCTACAGCGAACTGGGCATGGTGCAAAATGCCAGTACGCAGTTGGCGCTTCGTCTGGTACGTGAGCGTAGCCAGCTTTCTGTGGGCGTTTATGCGATTGCGCCGCTGCACGACGTGCAGATTACGCTTTCTGCCGATGGACAACCGTTCTATGAGCATACGCTGACCCTGGAGCCCGGACAAAGCTGGCTGGCTGATGTGTCTGACGATAACCATGCGCGGGTAACGATGACTGTCACTGGCGCCGATGGCATTACGCTTTTGCAGTACGAAGAGCACATCGCGCAAGAGTTACCACTGCCATCGGCGGCCGTCGCGCCAGCGCTGCCAGAAGCGCTTTCTAATACCGATGAACTCTATTTTATTGGTCAGCATCTGGAGCAGTACAACCATGCCAGCCGCTATGCCGAAGATTATTATCGCCGCGCGCTGGACGTTGATCCGCTGGACTACCGCAATAATGTGGCCCTGGGGACGCTGGCGCTAAACCGCGCGGACTGGGCGCTGGCGGCACAATGTGCCGGCAAGGCGCTGGAGCGGGCGCATAAGCTCAATAAAAATCCGCGTGATGGCGAGGCGAGTATGCTGCTGGCCGCCGCACAGGAACGTCAAGGCGATGATGACAGCGCGTGGGATAATTATTATAAGGCCAGCTGGAGCGGCAACTGCCGGGATGCGGCTTTCTGGTCGTTAGCGCGTTTGGCGATGAAGCGTCAGGACTACGCTGGCGCATTGGAAAAGGTGGAGCAGAGCCTGCGCTTTAACGGTAGTAATAACCTGGCGATGGGGCTGAAAGCGCTGGCGCTGGCAAAGCTTGATCGCAATGCGCAAGCGCTGGACTACATTCGCCAACAGCTGGTGGATTATCCGCTGAGCTATACCCTGCATTATGCACGCTGGGCAATCTGCCAGGACGAAGCGACAGCGCTTGCGCTGATCTCGATTACCGGGCGTCGCGGGACCAACGCGTGTGAACTGGCAGGCTGGCTGACCTCTTTGGGGCAAAAGGATGCTGCCCGTGGCGTGCTGGAACTGCTCGACAGCCAGGAAACGCTGCCGATGCTGTGGCGCGCCTCGCTGAGCGATAATCCACAACCCTTCATTGAACGTGCTCGTGAGTGTCTGCAAAACCGCGTGCGTTTCCCCAATACGCTGGATGAAGTGCAGATGCTGCAAACTCTTGAGCAAAGCGCTTTTGCCCGCTATTTACTCGGCTGTTTCTGGTACAGCAAACGGCGTTATGCCGAGGCGGTTTCCTGCTGGCAGTTCACGCTTGCGCAGGAAGCGGATTTCGCTCCGGCGCATCGTTTACTGGGGATTTACGCCTGGAACAAACTGCACGATGCACAGCAGGCGAAACAGTATCTGTCGCAAGCCGTGGCGCTGGAGCCGCAAAATGCCCGCTTCCTGTTTGAACTCGACTATCTCAACAAGCTGATGGCACAACCGGCTGAACAGCGTCTGCAGCGGCTGGAAGCCAGCAAAGAGATTGTTTTCCAGCGTGATGATCTGACGGTGGAACTGCTCAGCTTGTGGAATGGGTTGGGGCGCTATGACGATGCCGCCGCAGTATTACGTGAGCGGGTGTTCCATCCGTGGGAAGGCGGTGAAGGTAAAGCCACCGGGCAATATCTGCTTAATCAATTACATCGCGCGCTGGCTGCCGTGCAGTCCGGCGACCCGCAAACTGCTATTACGCAACTGCAACAGGCGCTGCACTATCCGCAAAACCTCGGGGAAGGCCGTTTGCCAGGGCAAACGGATAACGACATCTGGTATTTGCTGGGGTATTGCGCGCAGCTGCAAGGCCATTTCGAAGAATCTCAGCGCTACTTCTCCCGTGCGACGCGCGGCGGAAGCTCACTGGATGCCGGACGTTACTACAACGACCAGCCAGTGGACTATCTCTTCTGGCAGGGTATGGCGCAGAGAAAACTTGGCGATGATTCAGAGGCGGACGCTCTGTTCAATAGCTTCCTGCAATGGGTTGAGTCGCATCACGACAACGTGCCGGATGTTGATTTCTTTGCCGTATCGCTACCCGACCTGGTGGTGCTGGATACCTCAGCAGAAGCAAAACACCAGCAACATTGCCTGTTTATCAATGCGCTCGGGCATCTGGGGCTAGGAAATAGCGCCGCCTGTCAGCGTGAACTTGATGAACTCCTGCAACTCAATCCGGCACATGACAAGGCATTACTGCTGCGTCACGCCATTAACGTAAGGATTTTCCAGTAACACTCGAAACGGGTGGGGGATAACCTCACCCGAAACCTACTGTACCCTGCGTTTCCCTGAAAGAGGAATCATAATGAATAACGCGCAGACACATTTAAAGATTGGTTACGTCTGGACTATCTGCCTGGTTGCGGCCTGCGGAGGTTTACTGTTTGGCTATGACTGGGTGGTGATCGGCGGGGCAAAACCCTTCTATGAAGCATATTTCTCGATTACCGATCCGGCGCAATCCGGCTGGGCGATGAGTTCCGCGCTGGTTGGTTGTATCTTTGGCGCGCTGATTTCCGGCTGGTGCGCCGATAAATTTGGCCGAAAAATGCCGCTAATTCTCTCAGCGATCCTCTTTAGCGCTTCTGCCTGGGGAACTGCCGTCGCCAGTAACTTCGATATGTTTATTGTCTATCGCATTGTGGGTGGCGTGGGGATTGGTCTGGCGTCTGCGCTAAGTCCGCTGTATATCGCCGAGGTCAGCCCGGCGGAAAAGCGAGGTCGCTTTGTTGCCGTTAACCAGCTCACCATCGTCATTGGCGTGCTGGCGGCGCAGCTTATCAACCTGATGATTGCCGAACCTGTTGCCACAGGCGCTACGCAGCAGGCAATTGTTGAAAGCTGGAACGGTCAGACAGGCTGGCGCTGGATGTTTGGTGCTGAATTAGTGCCTGCGGTAATTTTCCTGGTGCTGATGTTCTTTGTACCTGAATCGCCGCGCTGGCTGGTGAAAGCGGGCAAAGCCGATCGTGCGCGTGCCATGCTGCAGCGCATTGGTTCGGCGGAATATGCCGGGCAAACGCTGAAAGAGATTGAACATACGCTGCAAAAAGATAATCACAAGGTCGCGTGGTCAACGCTGTTACAACCGCAGATCAAACCGATCGTGATTATTGGCATGGTGCTGGCAGTGTTCCAGCAGTGGTGTGGGATCAACGTTATTTTCAACTATGCGCAGGAGATCTTCGCCTCTGCCGGATTCGACATCAACGGTACGTTAAAATCGATCGTGGCGACAGGGATCATCAATCTGGTCTTTACCCTTGCCGCTCTGCCGTTAGTGGACAAAATTGGCCGTCGTAAACTGATGCTGTTCGGCGCGTCAGGATTGACGGTTATCTACGTACTGATTGCCGGGGCGTACGGGTTGGGCATTATGGGCTGGCCGGTTCTGGTTCTGGTGCTGGCGGCAATCGCGATTTATGCTCTGACGCTGGCGCCGGTGACCTGGGTGCTGCTATCAGAAATTTTTCCCAACCGCGTGCGCGGGCTGGCAATGTCGCTGGGGACGCTGGCGCTGTGGATTGCTTGTTTCCTGCTGACCTATACCTTCCCGCTGCTCAATGCGAGTCTGGGCGCGTCGGGAAGCTTCCTGCTGTACGGTGTGATTTGCGCGATGGGCTTCATCTATGTTCTGCGTAATGTACCGGAAACCAAAGGCGTGACGCTGGAAGCACTGGAAGAACAGCTGGCGGCGCAGCATACAAAAGTTGGTGCATCAACCCAACCGCGAAGCGCCCGCTAATGGATGGTCTGCTGACGCTACAAAACGCACATCTGCGGATGTGCGTCGATCCGCAGGGCGGTTCTCTATTAAGCCTGGTTTCGTTACAACATCAACAGGCCATTTTACGCGAAGGTCATGGTCAGCAGCCTGGTGATTGCGGCCTGTTCCCGATGCTGCCGGTCGCGAATCGGGTGGCGGGAAATCGTTTTATGCTGCGCGGTGAAGAGGTGGTTTTACCTCAACATGGCGCAGACGATACTTTCTTCCTGCACGGTGACGGCTGGCTGCAACGCTGGCAGATTATTACCGCTACCCAAAGCGGTTGTTTGCTGCAGTTGCGCAGTTGGCACCCCTGCGGCTACGACTATACGGCGCGGCTTTGTTATCAACTGGAAACCTCAAGCCTGCACGCCTCGTTGACGCTCACCCATTACGGTGAGCAGCCAATGATTTACGGCTGTGGGTTCCATCCATTTTTCGCCTTTGATAAGCGCAGCACGGCGCAGTTCACCGCCGGCGGTTACTGGCCGGAGGGGGAACAGCATCTGCCGCTGGATTGGCAACGCGATATCCCTGCAGTGGCGGATTTTAAGCATGCGCAATACGGTGAGGATAGCTGGCTGAATGTCGGATATTCTGGCTGGAGCGGGCGGGCCGTTATTCAGCGAGATGTGATGAAAGTCACGATTTTAGCGCAAACTCCGTGGTTGATGCTGTTCAGAATGTCGGGTGAGGAGTTCCTGTGCCTGGAGCCGCAAACGCATCCGGTGAATGCCCACAACATGCAGGGGCAGCCGGGATTGCAGGTTTTAGCGCAGGGAGAACGCTGCCATTTTGCGATGCAAATTAGCGTCGAATAGGGCAAAAATCATGTTATCTGCCTGTTAATGCTCTCTTGCGCCAGCCTGCGTTTGTCGCCAGACTATCGCCTCCAAACGGGAGGGATTCATGGCTTTGCATTCCACGCGCTGGCTGGCGCTCGGTTATTTCACCTACTTCTTTAGCTACGGTATCTTTCTGCCTTTCTGGAGCGTCTGGCTCGAAGGGTTAGGGCTGACGCCGGAAACCATCGGTTTACTGCTGGGCGCGGGGCTGATTGCCCGTTTTCTCGGTAGCTTGCTGATTGCACCGCGTGTGAGCGATCCCTCTCGGCTGATCTCAGCGTTACGTATTCTGGCCTTGTTGACGTTGGTGTTTGCGCTGGCCTTCTGGGCGGGGACTAACGTGGCGTGGCTGATGGTGGTGATGGTCGGCTTTAACCTGTTTTTCTCGCCGCTGGTGCCGCTGACCGACGCACTGGCCAACACCTGGCAAAAACAGATAACCATGGATTACGGTCGGGTGCGACTGTGGGGATCCGTGGCCTTTGTGATCGGCTCTGCGTTGACCGGCAAACTGGTGAGCCTGTTCGACTATCGGGTGATCCTGGTCCTGTTATCGCTTGGCGCCGCCTCAATGCTGCTGGGCATGATGATTCGCCCGAGCGTGCAACCAGCGGGTGAAAACCGTCAGCAGGAGAGCGCAGGATGGCCCGCCTGGCGCGCGCTAATAACCCAAAGCTGGCGTTTTCTGGCCTGCGTGAGTCTGCTGCAGGGCGCACATGCAGCTTATTACGGTTTCAGCGCCATTTACTGGCAGTCTGCCGGGTATTCCGCTTCGGCGGTGGGCTATTTATGGTCATTAGGCGTGGTGGCGGAAGTGATTATTTTTGCGCTCAGCCACAAGCTGTTCCGCCGCTTTAGCGCTCGCGATCTTCTGCTGCTTTCCGCCGTTTGCGGCGTGGCGCGTTGGGGTCTGATGGGCTGGAGCACAGAGCTGCCATGGCTGATTGTGGTGCAAATCCTGCATTGTGGAACGTTTACCGTCTGCCACCTGGCGGCGATGCGTTACATTGCTGCGCGACAGGGCAGTGAGGTGATTCGTCTCCAGGCGGTATATTCTGCGGTGGCGATGGGCGGCAGTATCGCCATCATGACCGTTTTCGCCGGCTATCTGTACCAGAACCTGGGCAGCGGCGTATTCTGGGTGATGGCGCTGGTGGCGCTCCCGGCAATTGTTCTGCGCCCGAAAGTGGTGGCGCAGCCTGCGACGTTATGATTCAAGGATTTTGCGGATCTGCTGCTGCTGGTGAGACGTAAGCGCCAGATCCGCATGAATCAGCGGGGGAGAAAACAGCGGTAGCGGCGTGGTGTACGGTGTAATAATCAGCGTTACGCCACGCGGCGCTCCCTCTTTTTGAAAGTCCTGCATCGGCATATGTTTTACGTTGAGCGGCAGCAACGTCAGTTCGCGCAGCTGTTGCTCTATATGCGCTTCAAGTTGTTCGTTACTACCGGTCAGCAGGATAATCTGCTTTTCGTGCAAATCCTTCTCCTGCATCAGCCAGGCGCCGAAAATAACGGCGACCAGGCCGATCTCTTCTTCTGAAAACTGGACATCGTATTCCGCTTCAAAGCCGTGAATCGCCTCGCGGGTAGTTCGAACCAGCCGGGGATAAAGTCGGCTGAACTCCTCCGGTAGCGTGTTATCAATGCCGATGGCAAACACGCTGCGGTTCAGTGCCTGGGCCAGGTGGATATACAACTGGTCATTCAACCCTTGCTCGTCGCTGAAGCGCACGTTGCCATACTCGCGAAAACGCAGCACCAGCCGCGCAATAGCAAGGCGCAGGCGGCGATCCTGCTGGTGATTATCGCGGATCGGGTCGGGGATGCGGATCATTGAGAATAACAACGCCATAAACAGCGATTCGCCCAGCGGCGCACTTTGCATGACGTGGCGCTGCCAGTGGCGGCCAATTTCCTCGGCGAGCGGATACTCCGCGCAGGATTGTGCCCACCGTTGCTGGAGTGGATTAAACTCTGGGGTGATCCCTGCGTGATGTTGCAGCAGGCAATATTGTAAATACAAGCGCAGGAACTGGATGTCACGACACTCAAACGGCTTCTGTAAGCGCCGGGAGCACAGATTGATGAGCGCATGCAGATTGGTGTCGTCATACAGCGTACGTGCGATACCTTGTTGTTTAAGAGCAATTTTTAAAGTGGGCGTGAAATGCTGAGCGATAAAAGTAGGGCAAATCCGCAGGCCACGACGCAGCCACTGCAACAGACACAGACGCTGATTTAGCGGGGTTCCTTCGATCGCATAGCCACCATTCTGCGCGGTGGCTATCGTGAGCCGGTGATAGCGCTGGATTTCGAGCCCTGCGCCAATAATATCTTCCTGAACCGTGGCATCATCGACACCATTGAGGCTGCTGAAGGTTTGTGTAGTCGCGATTTGCCCTGGCAGGAAAAGCGTCAGCAGAACCTGGCAACGGCGCTGGGGAGCGGATAGTACAGATGGCGGAGCAAGCGTTGACATCATCTGTAGGGTCTCCCGTAAGTATGTTTGATAAGAATAGCTAAAGTTTGCTCATAGATTTGAGGAATGGAATGCTTTCCACCAGGAATGCTGGAGAGCGTCACAGAATTTTTAACGTGCGGAACAGATAGCGGGAGTGGAACGCAGCGCGTTAATCCGCTTTTTCACTGTTTTATCTTTTTGTTGAGATATAAAAAAATGCCAGAGGGGGGAATGCTGGGGGAGGGAGGTATGAACATGCTATCGCAGAGAAGTGAAAAACCTAAAGTGAACGTAGCAATACGACGGAGGCAACAGATTCATTACCTCCGTAACCGCTGTCTGGCGTTACTTCTCACGACTCAACGTTAATCCCACATCGCCGCCCGGATGTACCGCCAGCAGCGTTTCCTTTGAGTAACCGCTCTCGCTCATCAGACAGGCACAGGCGGCGTCAAAGATAGCCAGCACCAGTAAAATAGAGGTGGTAGCCAACATGTTCAGCGGGTCGGCCTCTCGCTGAACGCCAGTGGAAATCACTAGCTTCGATGCTTTCGCGATGGCCGAATCCGCGTTTTCAGTCACGCTCAGGATGGGCACATTCCTCGCAGCCAGTCCGGGCAGCAGCCGGGTGAGCTCGTCCGAATTACCCCCGCGTGACAGCATAATCACCAGGTCGTCGGCGCGTAAAAAACCGAGATCGCCATGCGCTGCATCCGTCGCGTTGAGGTAAATCGCTGGACGTTCCACGCAGGCAAGCATATGCGCGACTTTACGCGCAGCAATGCCAGAGGTGCCGACGCCGGTGACGACGATTTTGCCCTGACAACCGCGCAGCTCCGCCATCAGCGACTGCCAGACAGGTTCAGTCAGATGCTGCCCCAGACCCGCCAGGGCATCGCTATAGAGCTGGAATACGCCGCTGGCCTGAGACCAGGAGTTACTCATGCGTCCTCCTGCATCAACTGGCGGTATTTCATATGATCCTGATACATCTCGTGGAATACCCGATATTTGCGATCGTAGTACTGCTTAATGCGATTAGTCTGCGGGGTAACCGTTTTACCAATCCGGCTCATCGCTGACATTGCTTCCGGGAAGGTATCGAACACGCCCGCGGCGATAGTTCCCATCATGGCGCCACCCAGCAGCATGGCTTCGCTCTCTTCAGGCAGCAGCATCGCACAGCCGGTGGCGTTGGCATGCTCCTGAACGAAGATCGGGTTTTTCGTCCCGCCGCCGCTGGCCATAATGGTATCGATGGTGTAGCCGCTTTGATTCATCGTTTCAATGATATGACGGGTTCCCAGCGCAATGGCCTGGATGGTCGCGAGGTACTGTAACGCCATATCTTCCGGCGTGCGTGACAGCTTCAGTCCGGTGATAGCGCCTGTGAGCGTTGGGTTGGCGCGAGGTGAACGGTTGCCGTGGAAATAGGGCAGGATGTGCATGTCACGGGTTAAAAATGCGATATCTTCCGGCTCACCGGCCATTTTACGCAGCAGCGCATTCAGCACTTCATAAATGGTCTGCCCTTGAGATTTCGCCTGGGTCAACAAGGTTTCGTAACAAGGATGCGACTGAATAACGTGGTCGATTAACGCCCCGGTTGCCGACTGTCCACCTTCGTTAAGCCAGTATTCTGGCAGCACTGCTGAGTAGTAAGGACCCCAAACGCCGCCGATAAAACGCGGCTCTTTGGAAATCGCCATGTGTCCGGTAGAGGTGCCGCCAATCAGCGCGACGCGGCGGTCAAAATCCGCCACCTCGCCAGAGACACCGCTCGCGCCGAGCGTGCCGAGCGTACCGGCGTGGGCATCGATGATCGAGACGCTGACAGCGGTCCCCGGAATCAGCCCCATTTCGCTGGCGGCGCGCGGAGAAAGACCATGACCGAGCGGTTCGCCCATGGTTTTCACGTAGCGACCAATTTTGGCAGCATCATGTTCCAGCAAGTCTTCCAGCCCAATCTGGCGGAAATAGCTGTCATCCCATTTGTCTTCATGGCCCATATAGGTCCATTTACACACCGTCGAGCACAGTGAGCGCGTGTCATCGCCCGTTGCGCGCCAGGTCAGGAAATCGGGCAGGTCAAAGTAGTATCCCGCATTGGCCCAGGTGTTGGGCATATGTTGCTTCAACCACAGCAGTTTGGGCGTTTGCATTTCCGGGGAGATAATACCGCCAACGTAGTCCAGCACCCGATGATGCAGGGCGTTAATGCGCTCAGCCTGAGTAATGGCGCGGTGATCCATCCACACAATGATATTCTGTTCGCTGCGCCCGGACGGACTAATGGTCAGCGGTTTACCTTCTTTATCCAACACCACCAGTGAACAGGTCGCGTCAAAGCCCAGACCTTTCACCTGGATAGGGTTGATATCCGACTGGTTAATCGCATCGCGAACCGCGTTACACACTGCCTGCCAGATGTTATCGGAAGACTGCTCAACAAAATCGGCCTGCGGGCGGTAAATCTCGATGGCCCGACTGGCCTGGCCGACCATTCTGCCGTTGAGATCAAACACGCCAGCACGGGCGCTTCCGGTTCCGACATCCACACCAATAAAGTAACTTGCCATAATTTTTTCTCCTGAAATCAGGCTTTACGATTCTGTAATGCGATAAAGAGGATCAGCACCGCGCCCCACAGCGCCATCGTCAGATAGCTGCTGACCCCCAGCAAGTTAAGGCCGCTTTCCAGCATTTGCAGCACAATCAGCGCCAGTACCAGGCCGATAATGCGTCCGAAGCCGCCATCCGGATTGATGCCGCCGAGTACGGAGGCAAGGATGGTGACCAGCAGGTAGGACTCACCGTATCCGGCTTTTGCCGAGTTGAATTTCGCCATCATCAGAATGGCGGCGACCCAGCCGAGCAGGGCTGAAATCACGTACACGGAAATTTGTACCCGTACGGTATTAACACCACTGTAGCGGGTAGCCTGTTCATTGGAGCCGACGAGATAAAGACTGCGCCCCAGCGTGGTGTGCTCCAGCAGTACCCATAGCAGGATTGCCACCAGGAAAAAGAGCAACAGCGCCACCGGAATACCCGCAATCGTGGCGTTGCCAAGGTACTGAATGGCGGTCGGGAAACCCGAAATCACCGTCCCGTTGGAGAGCAGAATATTCAGCCCGGAGATAAGTGTCATCGTGCCGAGGGTAGCGAGAATCGGTGAGACGCCGACCCAGGCAATCAGCGCGCCGTTGAGCGTACCGATAGCCACCGCCACGGCTGCACCTGCCAGCAGCGCCAGCACCAGAAACAGCGGGTTATCCGGATGGGTAACGATAATCGCTGCCATTACCAGCGAGCAGGCGTTCGCCCCGGCAATAATTGACAGGTTAATGCCGCCGGTCAGCATGGTCATACCCATCCCGAGGGCCAGCATACCGAGGATCGGTAACTGTGAGCCTATCGACTGGAAGTTAGCGACGCTAAAAAAACGGCTGCCGAGCAGGGCTGAGAAAACTAGGGCGACGACCACAATAATGACGCATTGCAGACGAATGATGGCATCACCGGGTAAAAATCTGGCGATTGTTTTCATCTCAAAGCTCCCTTGCCAGTTTGCGTTTTTCGTTCCAGGCCGTGGCACTGATGCTGACCAGGATAATGGCGCCGCTGAATACGGTGTGCCAGTAAGAGGAGACGCTGAGTAGCGTCAGACCATTTTGTAAGAAGGCGAGCAAAACAACGCCGAGCAGGGTTCCGGTCAACGTACCGCGCCCGCCGCTCATGCTGGTTCCGCCGAGTACGACCGCCGCCAGCACCGTCAGCTCAAAGCCGAGCAGCGAATTGGGTGCAACTGACTGGGTGATTTGCGCCTGAACCACGGCGGCAACACCTGCCAGAATGCCCATATAGCCATAGACGTAGAAATGCAGCTTCAGCAGATTCAGCCCCAGGCGTGAGGCCGCGTCGCGGTTGCCGCCCATGGCGTAAACCTGACGGCCAAGACGTGTATAGTTCATCAGCACTGCGGTAAAGACGATCACCGCCGCCAGGCACAGCAGGGGCAGGGTGAGGCCGTAGTCGTAGCCATCTGCCGCGGTGAAGGAGAACCAGTTAATGCCGTTCATAAACCAGTCAGGGAAACCGTACAGCCAGGTGCCTTTGGTGGCGTAAACCAGAAGGCCGTAGTAGACGTTCAGCGTGGCGATGGTAATGATGATTGCCGGAACGCGCAGCCAGTAGACCAGGAAGCCATTAATCAGCCCAAGCAGCAGGCCCACCGCAATCGCAATGGTTAACGCCAGAGCGAAGTTGCCGCCGTGGCCGATCACCCAACTGGCCATCGCATACTGGGCAATCGCGGTCATCGCCGGAAATGAGATATCGATCCCACCGGAAATCAGCACCACAAACAACCCACAGGCGAGAATGCCGAGAATCGCGTAGCTGGTGGCCACATCTGTCAGATTGCCGAGCGAGAGGAACTCATCGGTGCTGACACTTAGCCCAACCGCCAGCGCTACGACCAGCAGGCCCAGCCAGAATTCATGTTGCCCGATTAAACGGGACAGATGCATCTTATTCATTGATTACCTCGACCACTTCAGCAATCTCCTCTTCACGGCAGTGATGAGGATTAAATTCCGCCACCAGTCTGCCGCGACGCATCACCAGCACGCGGTGGCTGTTGTAATATGCTTCCGGAATTTCATCGCAAATCATCAGCACCGCCATACCTTGTTCCGCCAAATCGCGGGCTATCTGATAAATGCCCTCTTTGTTGGCGATATCCACGCCGACGGTAGGCGAGTCGAGGATCAGAATGCGGGGATTGGTCGCCACCCATTTGGCAATGGCGATACGCTGGGCATTGCCGCCGGAAAGGGTTTTGACCGGCAGGTGCGGATCGGACACTTTGATATTCAGTTCGCGGATTAAATCGGCGACCAGCTTTTGCGCTTTACTATGATCGAGCAAGCCGCTACCGGTGTGCAGTTGATCAAACACCGTGACGATGGTGTTGTCGTAAATCGACTGCTCCATGATCAGCCCCTGCGTCAGGCGATCTTCTGAGACGTAGCCGATCCCGTGCTTAATGGCGTCGTGGTTATTACGAAGCGTGACCGGCTGACCGTTAATACGCATCTCGCCGCTTTCCGGGTGTGTCATGCCAAACAGGCTCAAACAAAGTTCGGTACGCCCAGCGCCCAGCAGGCCGACAATCGAGACAATCTCGCCGCCATGCAGCGACAGATTAATGTTCTGGTATTTGCCTCTGCGGCTGAGGTTGCGCAGCTCCAGCAGGGGTTCTCGATCGTCGAATGATTTCTCCGGCAGCGGGCTGTAGTGGAAGCGTTGTCCGGTCATCAGGAAAGCCAGCTCGTGACTGTCCAGTTCGCTGGCAGGATATGTGCCCACCAGTTTGCCGTCGCGCATGACGCTGATACGGTCTGCCACTTCCATTACTTCATCCAGACGATGGCTGACAAACACCACGCAAATGCCAGCCGCTTTCAGTTCGTTAACCACCTTCAGCAGACCATTGACCTCCTGGCGGGTTAGCGAGGCGGTGGGCTCGTCCATAATCACCAGACGCGCATCGGCGGCAATTGCTCGGCAAATAGCGACCAGCTGTCGGTCGGCAATCGAGAGTTTTTCTACTTTTTTATCGGGATCGATATTCACCCCGATACGTTTCATGGCTGCCAGCGCCTGCTGTTTCATAGCACCACGACGCACCCAGATATCACCGCCCGGCAGATAGCGGTTGACCGCGATATTTTCTGCGACGCTAAAGTTGGGGAACAGCGACAGGTCCTGATAAATAACCTGAATGCCATAATGGGAAGAGAGCTGCGGCGTCAGGTGATGGAACAATTTTCCGTCGAGTAAAATCTGCGCGCCTTTTTCCGGGTGATAAACCCCGGAGATCACTTTAATAATGGTACTTTTACCACAGCCGTTTTGACCCGCCAGACAGTGAACTTCGCCTTTTCTCAGCGTCAGATTCACGTTATCCAGCGCCAGCACGCCCGGGAATTGTTTGCTGATATTCTCAAGAGTGATAAATGCGGTGGTGTCTGCCATGGACAATACCCCTGCGAGCGCCCTGACGGACGCTGAGTGTTAGTTTGGTTGATAGCGCCGACCAGACGGTCGGCGTTAAGGTTCCCTGGTGTTGGCTAAAGCCTTAGAAACCAAGTGATTGTGCGTTGTCTTTGGTGACTTCGAGGATCTTGTTAAAGCGGATCACTTTCTTCTCCGTGTCGATATCGGCTTTCCCTAAACCATCGATACTCAGATCTGCATTGACTTCTTTGCCCTGCAACAGCTGATCGGCAACCGTTACCAGCGCATAGCCCGCATCTTTTGGATCCCACAGCAGCGCTTTTTTGATATCTCCACGCATCAGGTAAGGCGCAGCCTGCGCTGGCATGGCGATCCCGACAACGGCAATTTTATCTTTGGCGCGTTTTTTCTGCACAGCCTGACCCGCACCAATTGGACCCAGTGAGCCGAAGCCGATAATGCCCTTCATCTGCGGATAGGTTTTCATCAGATCTAGCGTGGTGGCGTAGGATTTATCAATGCTTTCCGCGACCGGCAGGCGTGAAGTGACCTCGAACATTTCCGGATATTTTTCTTTCTGGTACTTAATTGCATAATCCGCCCACGCGTTATGCAGTGGGACCGTCAGCGAACCAACATAGATTGCATACCCGCCTTTGCCGCCCATATTTTTCGCTAACTCATCGACGTTGGCTTGTGCGTATTTTTCACTATCGATGGTTTCGATATCCCACTGACCGATTTGCTCGTCCGGGGATTCGTGCGTCAGGACCACAATGCCTTTATCGCGCGCTTTTTTCAGTACTGGCTCAAGAACCTTGGCATCGTTCGGTACCACGATGATTGCGTTGACGTTTTTGGCGATCAGATCCTCAATCACTTTGACCTGCTGTGCCGGATCCGGCGTAGATGGACCGGTCTGGTAAGCGTTCACATCCAGTTTTTTTGCTGCTTCGTTAACGCCGGTTTCCATGCGGTTAAACCAGGGAATACCGGTGACCTTTGCAACCACAGCAATTTCATATTTTTCCGCCGCAAAGGACGTGCCGGACAACATGCATGCAGAAACCAGGGTTGCACTGAGTAATGCGAGTTTGAATTTCATAGTTGTACCTTTCGTAGGGGGCAGGACATGTCACGGCGTGAAGTTAACAACGAATGGAAGAGGGAATGAATCATAAGTTTGGAGAATGTGATATACGCCCACTATTGTGAATTTATGGAAACAAAATAGTTAACAATTGGTTAAATTAGCATGGTTTTAGATTCAAGCGTTCAAATTAAGTGTTAATAAAACATTAAAATGAAACTATTAATTAACATTTTATTATCATTTTACTTAAGATTTGACGCCGAAAAGGTGTTTGGGTGGAATTTCCCGAAGAAGAAATTATCGAAATTGAGAACTGAATCGATACCGGAAAAGGGTGCTCAACTTTTTTTCGTTCAATGATATCCTCGGCACACTTGCGCCAAATACGGCATCATTATTTGTGGCGGTGTTGATTTTTATCGTGGAGAACTCATGCAAGGCGTTAAACGTATCATTATGACGTTGTTTCTCGCTGTCCTGTCTTTTGGCGCAGGTGCGCATCCCCACAGCTTTATTCATCTGAAAACCGAAGTTGTGAGCGAAAATGATCGGTTCGTCGCGCTAAAAATGCGCTGGACGATGGATGAAATCACGTCGGCGGATCTGCTTTACGACGCGGGGAATGCTAAACCTGGTGATGAAATTTGGAAAAAACTGGCGGCGGAAGTGATGGCCAACGTTCTCGGGCAGCACTATTTCACCGAAGTGTGGCACGATGGGAAAAAGGTAAAGTTTAAAAACAGACCGACGGAATATGGCATGGCGCGTGAAGAACACCAGGCGGTGCTGACGTTCGTTCTGCCGCTGGCCGAAGCTCAACCACTGAGCGGTCAAAAATATACTATTTCAACCTTCGATCCGACCTACTACGTCGATATGAGCTATGACAAAGACAGCGACGCCCGACTTTCGCAGACCATAAGCCAGCAATGCCATATTTCAATGCATACGCCGACGCCGAATGAACACATGTTAAGTTTTGCGCAGTCGCTGGATAAAGAAGACGCACCGCCGGAGGATATGGAGTTGGGTAAACAGTTTGCACAGACGGTGACGCTGCAATGTCAGTAGTTTATCAACAACGCGCAGCCAGACGCCGTTGGCTCACGCTATGGCCGCTGGCGGTCTTTTTGTTGCTGGCGACAGGCGGGGGGCTGTGGTTGTGGCAAGCCTGGCCTCAGGTAATGATGCACAGTGTCGTCTGGCAGCGCGACGTTAACCAGCAGATGAGCGGGTTGCTGAAAGCGGTTGCCGCGAACCCCACACGTGCGGGCGGATCTCTGCTGTTGTTTAGCTTTATATATGGGGTATTGCACGCATTGGGGCCGGGGCACGGCAAAATCGTCATCACGACCTGGCTTGCGACGCATCCGTCGAAGCTCAAGTCGAGCATTGGGCTGACGCTGGCGTCTTCCCTATTGCAGGGGCTGGTGGCAATAGGACTGGTGGTTGTAGTCCTCACGGTGCTGCAACTGCCTGCCCGACAGCTGCATATGAGCAGTTTCTGGCTGGAGAAAGGAAGTTATGCGCTGGTTGGCATGTTGGGCGTTTTATTGTGTGTCCGTGCGCTGAAGAAATTGCGCCAGCTGCTGATGCGCCCGAAATTCACCGCCTTTACGCCGCACCATGTGCATCACGAGGGCTGCGGCTGCGGGCATCAGCATTTGCCCAACCAGGAACAACTGCAAAGCGGCGATGACTGGCGCGCCCGGTTGATGATTATTCTCTCTATGGGCATGCGTCCCTGCTCTGGCGCAATTATGGTGCTGCTGTTCAGTAAAGTGGTTGGCGTCTTTAGCTGGGGTATGGCGTCGGCGTTGGCGATGGCGGCAGGAACCTCTTTGACGATTACGTCACTGGCTTTGCTGGTACATAGCTTTCGCTCATTGGCGGTGAAAATTAGCGGGCATAAAGCGCCGGTGCTGTGGCGACAGATTGGCTGGACGACGCTGGCGTTAGCCGGTGGTGCGGTGCTTATTGTTGCTGCGGTAGTTATGTGGATGAGCGCGGTGCCGGTAGGGCGAGGGATAAGACCATTTTAGATTAGTGAGCGGAATGGTATGACTTGTAGGCCGGATAAGACGCGAAAGCGTCGCATCCGGCACCACAGCAGATTAACGCTTCAGCGCATCGCTCAGTTCGTCACGCATGTTAGCCAGCATGGCTTTAACAACGCGCGGGTTACCTGCAACGATGTTGCCGGTTGCCAGGTAGTTATGACCACCGGTGAAGTCGCAAACCAGTGCGCCAGCTTCACGTGCAATCAGCTCACCTGCTGCGAAATCCCATGGTTTCAGACCGATTTCGAAGTAACCGTCAACGCGCGCAGCGGCAACGTAAGCCAGATCCAGCGCAGCAGAACCTGTGCGGCGGAAGTCAGCGCACTCGGTAAACATTTTACCAAGAATTTTCATGTAAGAAGCGGCGTGCTGCTTCGCTTTGAACGGGAAACCGGTGGCGATGATGGTGCCGTCCAGATCGCGGGCGGTGCTGCCACGCAGACGATAGCCGTTCAGCTGTGCGCCCTGGCCGCGAGTGGCGGTGAACAGTTCGTTACGCATTGGATCGTAAACAACGGCGACTTCAGTACGGCCTTTAATGCGTACTGCGATAGATACCGCGAAGTGCGGCAGACGTTTTACGAAGTTAGTAGTGCCATCCAGTGGATCGATAACCCATTGAACATCCTGATCTTCACCTGCGTGCTCACCACTTTCTTCGGTGATGATGGTGTGCTGTGGGTAAGATTTGCGAATAGTTTCGATAATAATCGCTTCGGCGGCTTTATCGACGTTAGTCACGAAATCATTGCTGCCTTTCTGGCTGGTTTCTACAGAGTCTGGGGTTTCGTAGTGTTTGGCAATTACATTACCCGCCTTGCGCGCTGCGCGCACGGCGATGGTCAGCATCGGATGCATCGGTCTCTCTCACTGGATGTTAAAGAACGGGAAAACGGCGCAGAGTATAGCAGCGAGTTCGGAATATGTCTTCGTTTTATGATAATATGCCCGAATAATCTTTAGCCGAAGAAATACAATGCTGCAAAATATTCGAATCGTGCTGGTGGAAACCTCTCACACTGGCAACATGGGCTCTGTAGCCCGCGCAATGAAAACCATGGGTTTAACCAATCTGTGGCTGGTAAATCCACTGGTTAAACCGGACTCTCAGGCCATCGCTCTGGCGGCAGGTGCCAGTGATGTAATTGGCAGCGCGCAGATTGTCGATACTCTCGATGAAGCGCTGGCAGGTTGCAGCCTGGTAGTAGGCACCAGTGCGCGCTCCCGTACGCTACCGTGGCCGATGCTGGATCCGCGTGAATGCGGTTTAAAAAGCGTCTCTGAAGCGACGAATTCGCCCGTAGCGCTGGTGTTTGGTCGTGAACGTGTTGGCCTGACGAATGAAGAACTGCAGAAGTGCCATTACCACGTCGCTATTGCCGCGAACCCGGAATACAGTTCGCTTAATCTGGCGATGGCGGTGCAGGTCATCTCTTATGAAGTGCGCATGGCCTGGCTGGCAACGCAGGAAAGTGAGAAGACCGCAGAATACGAAGAAGCTGAGTATCCGCTGGTCGATGATTTAGAGCGTTTTTACGGTCATCTGGAACAAACGCTGCTGTCGACCGGATTTATCCGTGAAGGGCATCCGGGGCAGGTGATGAACAAGCTGCGCCGTCTGTTTACGCGTGCGCGTCCTGAGAGCCAGGAGCTGAACATTTTGCGCGGAATTTTAGCTTCAATTGAGCAACAGAATAAAGGCAAGTAAACGTAACGCCTCCGGCAAGTAAAAATGGCACTGAAGGTTAAATACCTGACTAAATTAGTCAAGTAAATAGTTGACTGATTTAGTCGGGAATGTCAGACTTGCCCCTGCTATGCAATACCCCCATTTTACAATAAAAAACCCCGGGCAGGGGCGAGTTTGAGGCTAAGTAAGACATGAGACTGACATCAAAAGGGCGTTATGCCGTGACCGCAATGTTGGACGTTGCGCTCAACTCCGAAACGGGCCCGGTACCGTTGGCTGATATTTCTGAACGTCAGGGAATTTCCCTGTCATATCTGGAGCAGCTGTTTTCCCGTTTGCGTAAAAACGGTCTGGTTTCCAGCGTACGTGGACCAGGCGGCGGGTATCTGTTGGGTAAAGATGCCGGCAGCATCGCAGTAGGTGAAGTAATCAGCGCTGTGGACGAGTCTGTAGATGCGACCCGTTGCCAGGGCAAAGGCGGTTGTCAGGGCGGCGATAAATGCCTGACCCACGCGCTGTGGCGCGATCTGAGCGATCGTCTGACCGGTTTCCTCAACAACATTACGTTGGGCGAACTGGTGAATAATCAGGAAGTCCTGGATGTGTCTGGTCGCCAGCACACCCATGACGCTCCACGCACTAATCGTGCACAAGACGCGATCGACGTTAAGTTACGCGCATAATAAAAGTATTTTAGAATCAGGCCGGGGTGTTACACACCCCGTTAACTCGGTCGTACATCCAGCCGGTTGCCTGATTCCTTGCATTGAAGCGATGTACGGAGTTTATAGAGCAATGAAATTACCGATCTATCTCGACTACTCCGCAACCACGCCGGTGGACCCGCGTGTTGCCGAGAAAATGATGCAGTGTCTGACCCTGGACGGAAACTTTGGTAACCCAGCGTCTCGTTCACACCGTTTCGGCTGGCAGGCTGAAGAGGTGGTAGATATCGCCCGTAACCAGATTGCTGACCTCGTGGGCGCTGACCCGCGTGAAATCGTCTTTACTTCCGGTGCGACTGAATCCGATAACCTGGCGATTAAAGGTGCAGCCAACTTTTATCAGAAAAAAGGCAAGCACATCATCACCAGCAAAACCGAACACAAAGCCGTGCTGGACACCTGTCGTCAGCTGGAGCGCGAAGGATTTGAAGTCACCTACCTCGCCCCGCAGCGTAACGGCATTATTGACCTGAAAGAACTTGAAGCGGCAATGCGTGACGACACCATCCTCGTGTCCATCATGCACGTGAATAACGAAATCGGCGTGGTGCAGGATATCGCGACTATCGGCGAAATGTGCCGTGCGCGCGGCATCATCTATCACGTTGATGCGACCCAGAGCGTGGGCAAACTGCCTATCGATCTGAGCCAACTGAAAGTTGATCTGATGTCCTTCTCCGGCCACAAAATCTATGGTCCGAAAGGTATCGGTGCGCTGTACGTGCGTCGTAAACCGCGTATTCGTATTGAAGCGCAGATGCACGGCGGCGGTCACGAGCGCGGTATGCGTTCCGGTACGCTGCCTGTGCACCAGATCGTCGGCATGGGTGAAGCTTACCGTATCGCTAAAGAAGAGATGGAAACCGAGATGGCGCGCCTGCGCAGTCTGCGTAACCGTCTGTGGGACGGCGTGAAAGATATGGAAGAAGTGTATCTTAACGGCGATCTCGAGCAGGGCGCACCGAACATTCTCAACGTTAGCTTCAACTATGTTGAAGGCGAATCGCTGATTATGGCGCTGAAAGATCTGGCTGTATCCTCCGGTTCTGCATGTACTTCTGCAAGCCTGGAGCCATCCTACGTGCTGCGCGCGCTGGGGATGACCGACGAGCTGGCACATAGCTCAATTCGTTTCTCTTTAGGTCGTTTCACTACCGAAGAAGAGATTGACTACGCCATTAATCTGGTTCGCAACTCCATCGGCCGCCTGCGTGACCTTTCTCCGCTGTGGGAAATGTACAAACAGGGCGTGGATCTGAACAGCATTGAATGGTCACATCACTAATCGGTACCGATAAGGAGAATTCAGCATGGCTTACAGCGAAAAAGTAATCGATCATTATGAGAATCCACGTAACGTGGGTTCTTTTGACAACAGCGACGAGAACGTGGGCAGCGGCATGGTGGGTGCACCAGCCTGTGGCGACGTGATGAAGTTGCAGATTAAAGTCAACAATGAAGGTATCATTGAAGACGCGCGTTTCAAGACTTACGGCTGCGGTTCCGCTATTGCTTCCAGCTCTCTGGTTACCGAATGGGTAAAAGGGAAATCTCTGGACGAAGCACAGGCGATTAAAAACACCGATATCGCCGACGAGCTTGAACTGCCACCGGTGAAAATTCACTGCTCTATTCTGGCTGAAGACGCGATTAAAGCCGCGATTGCGGATTACAAAAGCAAACGTGAAGCAAAATAATTAAGAGTTGAGGTTTTATTATGTCGATTACCTTAAGCGACAGTGCAGCAGCGCGTGTAAATACCTTCCTGGCAAACCGCGGTAAAGGGTTTGGTCTGCGTCTGGGCGTGAGAACCTCCGGCTGCTCAGGTATGGCCTATGTACTGGAATTTGTTGACGAGCCGGCGGCTGAAGATACCGTGTTTGAAGACAAAGGCGTTAAAGTTGTGGTCGACGGTAAGAGCCTGCAATTCCTCGACGGTACGCAGTTAGACTTCGTCAAAGAAGGTCTGAACGAAGGGTTTAAGTTTACTAACCCGAACGTGAAAGACGAATGTGGATGCGGCGAAAGCTTCCACGTGTAACGCGCTTACCGATAACCCCACCGTGGTCGCCTGCGCGTGGGGTTTGTTTTACCTGACTCTCTGGTTTTGCTCCCGTGAACAACAGAGAATCGATGCCCTGAGAATGTTATGGACTACTTCACCCTCTTTGGCTTGCCGGCCCGTTATCAGCTCGATACTCAGGCGCTGAGCCTACGTTTTCAGGATCTACAACGTCAGTATCATCCTGATAAATTTGCCAGCGGTTCCCAGGCGGAACAACTTGCTGCGGTTTCGCAGTCCGCCACGATCAACCAGGCCTGGCAAACGCTGCGTCATCCTTTGATGCGCGCCGAATACTTATTGTCTTTACACGGCTTTGATATCCGCAGCGAGCAGCACACGGTGCGCGATACCGCGTTCCTGATGGAACAACTGGAGCTGCGGGAAGAGCTGGACGAAATTGAACAGGCAAAAGACAGTCAACGTTTAGATGCGTTTATGCAGCGCGTCAGCGAAATGTATAACGTTCGTCATCAACTGATGGTGGAACAGCTGGATAGCGAGACGTGGGACGCAGCGGCAGATACCGTGCGTAAGCTGCGTTTTCTCGATAAACTGCGAAGCAGTGCAGAACAACTCGAAGAAAAACTGCTCGATTTTTAATTTCCGGAAGCGAAAATGGCCTTATTACAAATTAGTGAGCCTGGTCTGAGCGCCGCGCCGCACCAGCGTCGTCTGGCGGTAGGTATCGATTTAGGCACCACCAACTCCCTGGTTGCGACCGTACGCAGCGGCCAGGCCGAAACGTTGGCAGACCATGAAGGTCGCCACCTGTTGCCGTCAGTGGTTCACTATCAGCAGCAGGGTTATTCTGTCGGTTACGATGCCCGCGCCAATGCTGCGCTGGATACGGCAAACACCGTCAGTTCGGTAAAACGCATGATGGGCCGCTCTCTGGCGGATATCCAGGCGCGTTACCCGCATCTGCCATATACGTTCCAGGCAAGCGAAAACGGCTTGCCGATGATTGAAACCGCTGCCGGATTGCTTAATCCGGTGCGCGTCTCCGCGGATATTCTGAAAGCGCTGGCCGCGCGGGCAACCGAATCACTGTCCGGCGAACTGGATGGCGTAGTAATCACCGTTCCGGCTTACTTTGACGATGCACAGCGTCAGGGGACCAAAGATGCCGCGCGTCTGGCGGGCCTGCACGTATTGCGTCTGTTGAACGAACCGACCGCAGCAGCGATTGCCTATGGTCTGGACTCCGGTCAGGAAGGCGTGATTGCGGTCTACGATCTTGGCGGCGGTACTTTTGATATTTCTATTCTGCGCCTGAGCCGCGGCGTGTTTGAAGTGCTGGCGACCGGCGGTGATTCCGCGCTCGGCGGCGACGATTTTGACCATCTGCTGGCCGATTATATTCGCGAGCAGGCTGGCGTGGCCGACCGTAGCGATAACCGCGTACAGCGCGAACTGCTGGATGCCGCTATTGCAGCGAAAATCGCGCTTAGCGACGCTGATTCTGTAACGGTTAACGTGGCGGGATGGCAGGGTGAAATCACCCGTGAAACCTTTAATGAACTCATTTCCGCACTGGTCAAGCGTACGCTGCTGGCCTGCCGTCGCGCGCTGAAAGATGCGGGCGTGGAGCCGCAGGATGTGCTGGAAGTGGTGATGGTCGGTGGTTCAACTCGCGTGCCATTGGTGCGTGAACGTGTCGGTGAATTTTTTGGCCGTACGCCGCTGACTTCTATTGACCCGGACAAAGTGGTCGCTATTGGTGCGGCAATCCAGGCAGATATTCTGGTCGGAAATAAACCGGACAGCGAAATGCTGCTGCTGGACGTTATCCCGCTGTCCCTGGGACTGGAAACCATGGGCGGTCTGGTGGAGAAAGTGATCCCACGTAACACCACGATTCCGGTGGCGCGCGCGCAGGACTTTACCACCTTTAAAGATGGCCAAACCGCGATGTCCATTCACGTAATGCAAGGCGAGCGTGAGCTGGTGCAGGACTGCCGTTCACTGGCGCGTTTTGCGCTGCGCGGCATCCCGGCATTGCCAGCTGGCGGCGCACACATCCGCGTGACCTTCCAGGTGGACGCCGATGGCCTGCTGAGCGTCACCGCTATGGAAAAATCCACCGGCGTTGAGTCCTCAATTCAGGTTAAACCGTCCTACGGTCTGACCGACAGTGAAATCGCCTCCATGATTCAGGATTCGATGAGTTTTGCCGAGCAGGACGTTAAAGCCCGTATGCTGGCAGAACAGAAAGTCGAAGCGGCACGCGTACTGGAAAGTTTATCCGGTGCGTTGAACGCTGATGCCGCGCTGTTAAGCGCCGCAGAACGTCAGGCTATCGACACCGCCGCCGCGCATTTGAGCGAGGTTGCACAGGGTGACGATGTTGACGCGATAGAACAAGCCATTAAAAACGTAGACAAACAAACCCAGGAATTCGCTGCTCGCCGCATGGACAAGTCCGTCCGTAGCGCGCTGAAAGGCCATTCCGTGGACGAGGTTTAATATGCCAAAGATTGTTATTTTGCCTCATCAGGATCTCTGTCCCGATGGCGCAGTTCTGGAAGCTGAGACCGGCGAAACCATTCTTGACGTTGCCCTGCGTAACGGTATCGAGATTGAACACGCCTGTGAAAAATCCTGTGCCTGCACAACCTGCCACTGCATCGTACGTGAAGGTTTTGATTCTTTGCCGGAAAGCACAGAAGAAGAAGACGACATGCTGGATAAAGCCTGGGGACTGGAGCCGGAGAGCCGTTTAAGCTGTCAGGCACGCGTCACCGAGGACGATTTAGTGGTCGAAATCCCACGTTACACAATCAATCATGCACGTGAGCATTAACAGAGGGTAGTATGGGACTGAAGTGGACCGATAGCCGTGAAATCGGCGAGGCGCTGTACGACGCGTTCCCCGATCTCGACCCCAAGACCGTTCGTTTCACCGATCTGCACCAGTGGATCTGTGACCTGGAAGAGTTCGATGATGATCCACAGGCATCGAACGAAAAAATCCTTGAGGCCATTTTGCTGGTCTGGCTGGACGAAGCCGAATAAGTCAACGGGCTGCCCACGGGTGGCCCGTTTTCCTGTATGCGCGAAAATAAGGATAAATAAAATGACAGAAGCCATGAAAATTACGCTTTCCACGCAACCCGCTGATGCCCGCTGGGGTGAAAAGGCGACATACAGCATTAATAATGATGGCATTACCCTGCACCTGAACGGAAAAGATGACCTCGGCCTTATCCAGCGCGCCGCCCGTAAAATTGACGGCCTGGGTATTAAACATGTCCAACTGGACGGTGAAGGCTGGGATACCGAACGTAGCTGGGCGTTCTGGCAGGGCTACAAAGGACCAAAAGGCACCCGCAAAGTTGAGTGGGCCGCTCTGGATGAGGCGCAGTGCAAAGAGCTGGATAACCGCCTGAAAATTATTGACTGGGTGCGCGATACCATTAACGCCCCGGCAGAAGAGCTGGGCCCGGAACAGCTGGCGCAACGCGCAGTAGACCTGCTGTGCTCTGTTGCCTGCGATAACGTCTCTTACCGCATCACTAAAGGCGAAGATCTGCGCGAGCAGAACTACATGGGATTGCATACCGTAGGTCGTGGCTCCGAACGTCCTCCGGTGCTGCTGGCGCTGGATTACAATCCAACTGGCGATAAAGAAGCCCCGGTTTATGCCTGCCTGGTGGGTAAGGGAATTACCTTTGACTCCGGCGGATACAGCATCAAGCAAAGCGCATTTATGGACTCGATGAAGTCTGATATGGGCGGCGCGGCAACGGTGACCGGCGCGCTGGCGTTCGCCATCACCCGTGGTCTGAACAAGCGCGTGAAGCTGTATCTGTGCTGCGCGGATAACCTGATCAGCGGCAACGCCTTTAAGCTCGGCGATATTATTCACTATCGCAACGGTAAAAAAGTTGAAGTGATGAATACCGATGCCGAAGGGCGTCTGGTACTGGCCGATGGACTGATTGACGCCAGCGCGCAAAAACCAGAATTGATCATTGATGCTGCGACGCTAACCGGCGCGGCGAAAACTGCGCTGGGCAACGATTACCATGCGCTGTTTAGCTTTGACGATCAACTGGCTGCCCGTCTACTGGCAAGTGCGGCGCAAGAAAACGAGCCGTTCTGGCGTCTGCCGTTGGCAGAGTTCCACCGTAGCCAACTGCCGTCTAACTTTGCCGAGCTGAATAATACCGGTAGTGCGGCCTATCCGGCGGGTGCTAGCACCGCGGCGGGTTTCCTGTCCCATTTCGTGGAAAACTATCAGCAAGGCTGGCTGCACATCGACTGCTCTGCAACCTATCGCAAAGCGCCAGTTGAGCAGTGGTCTGCGGGCGCAACTGGTCTGGGTGTGCGCACGATTGCAAATCTGCTGATTGCCTGAACGGTGTTTTTGTAGGCCGGGTAAGCGAAGTGCCACCCGGTATTTTGCCTGATGGCGACGCCGTGCGTCTTATCAGGCCTACAACCCATATACATAATTTGTGATCTCTATGTCCGAAACGAAAAACGAATTAGAAACCCTGCTGGAGCAAGCGGCGACAGAGCCTGCGCATCGTCCGGCATTTTTCCGTACTTTACTGGAGTCTACCGTCTGGGTGCCGGGTACAGCCGCAGAAGGCGAGGCGGTGGTTGAAGACAGCGCCCTCGATCTTCAGCACTGGGAAAAAGAAGACGGCACGACCGTGATCCCGTTCTTCACCTCCCTGGAAGCTCTTCAGCAGGCGGTTGAAGATGAGCAGGCATTTGTCGTCATGCCGGTGCGTACATTGTTTGAAATGACGCTCGGCGAAACGCTGTTTCTCAACGCGAAACTGCCGACCGGCAAAGAATTTATGCCGCGTGAAATCAGCCTGCTGATGGGGGAAGAAGGGAATCCGCTCAGCACCCAGGAAGTACTGGAAGGCGGTGAATCGCTGATCCTCTCTGAAGTCGCTGAGCCTCCGGCGCAGATGATTGACTCGCTGACTACGCTGTTTAAAACCATTAAGCCGGTAAAACGCGCGTTTCTCTGCTCGATCAAAGAAAGTCCGGATGCCCAACCCAACCTGCTGATTGGCATTGAAGCCGATGGCGATATTGAAGAGATTATTCATGCCACGGGGAGTGTTGCAACGGATACGTTACCGGGTGATGAACCGATTGACATCTGCCAGGTGAGGAAAGGTGAGAATGGCGTGAGCCACTTTATCACTGAGCATATCGCACCGTTCTACGAACGTCGCTGGGGCGGTTTCCTGCGCGACTTTAAACAGAATCGGATTATCTAAATTGTAAGCCGGATAAGCGAAGCGCTATCCGGCATTTCCAGCTTTATAATACCGGTTCTACCGGTAAATCGTTGCGAGCACCCCACTCGCTCCATGCGCCGTCATACAATGCGACGTTAGAAACGCCCAGCGTGGCAAGTGCCAGCACCACCACGGCAGCCGTTACGCCGGAGCCGCAGCTGGCGATAATCGGGCGGTCAAAGCTCACGCCGTGGCTGAAGAAAATAGCATCCAGTTCGTCGGTAGTTTTCAGCTCGCCGTCACGAACCAATTCTGTCCACGGTACATTAAGCGCACCGGGCACATGACCACGCTTCAGGCCAGGGCGAGGTTCGTCAACTTCTGCGTTAAAACGCGCAGCCGGCCGCGCATCGACAATCTGTGCGGTTTTTTCATGACTGGCCAGCAGTACATCGGTAACACGCACAACAGCGCCAGGCGTAAAGGCCACGTTAAATTCACCTTCAGGTAAATCCTCATCGCCTTCCTTGAGCATTAGATCATCGCGCTTCCAGCCTGCCAGACCGCCCGCCAGAATGGAGACATTTTCGACGCCAAATGTCCGCAGCATCCACCATGCGCGTGGCGCGGAAAACAGATTACCGTCATCGTAGATAACCAGATGCTTATCTTGATCAACGCCCAGCTCGCGCATCGCAACGGCAAAAGCTTCCGGGCGTGGCATCATATGCGGTAGCGGTGAGGTATGATCTGAAAGCGCTTCAATATCAAAAAAGACTGCGCCAGGAATATGGCCCGCACGATACTCCTCGCCAACATCGCGATCTTCCTGTCCTGGAGGTGCCATCCGGGCATCAAGAATTTGTATTTCCGGGTCGTCAATGTGTTCGGCAAGCCAGTCGGCAGCGACAAAGAAGGCGGTGGTCATAGGCATCTCCATTTTTACCAGGTTTTGGCAAATTGTCGGATGTTTACCGCCAAGCGACAAGTAAAACAGGCTGATTTGTCAGGTGAATCCACATTAATCACTAAAATTAAGACAACGTTGTTCAGTTACTGACTTCCACCGCCGGAAATCTGACGCATAATAGTTGTTCTACGTAGCTAACGGGCCACTACGGCCAGGGATGAAAAATGAAACATTTACGCGTAGCGGCCTGCATGCTGATGCTGGCACTGGTCGGGTGTGATAATAATAACGAAAAATCACCGACGGCTGCGAAGCCTGATGCGCCTGCGCCACAGACAGCGCCAGCAAAAGATAAGGCTCAATTACAAAAACTGATGCAGCAAAGCCAGGGCAAGTCGCTGACGCTGCTGGATGCCTCAGAGGTCCAGCTCGACGGTGCGGCAACGCTCGTGTTGACCTTCTCCATTCCCCTCGATCCGGAACAAGATTTTTCCCGCGTCGTGCACGTTGTTGATAAAAAAAGCGGCAAAGTGGATGGTGCCTGGGAGCTGGCGTCAAATCTGAAAGAGCTACGCTTACGCCATCTGGAACCTAACCGGGAACTGGTCGTTACCATTGAGCGTGATTTGCTGGCGCTGAATAAAGCGACGTTCGCTATTGATTATGAAAAAAACATTACTACTCGCGACGTCCAGCCAAGCGTAGGGTTTGCCAGTCGCGGCTCGCTGCTGCCGGGAAAAGTGATTGAAGGGCTGCCGGTGATGGCCCTTAACGTTAATAGCGTAGATGTGAACTTCTTCCGCGTGAAGCCTGAGTCGCTCGGTGCGTTTGTCAGCCAGTGGGAATACCGCAATTCGTTGACTAACTGGGAATCTGACAATCTGCTGAAAATGGCGGAACTGGTGTATACCGGACGCTTTGACCTCAATCCTGCGCGCAACACCCGTGAGAAGCTGCTGTTGCCGCTGAGCGATATCAAGCCGTTGCAGCAAGCAGGTGTTTACATCGCGGTGATGAATCAGGCTGGACAATACAACTACAGTAATGCCGCTACGCTGTTCACGCTCAGCGATATTGGTGTGTCTGTACACCGTTACCATAATCAACTGGATGTCTTTACGCAGAGTCTGGAAAACGGCGCCGCGCAGCAGGGGATTGAGGTCACGTTACTCAATGAAAAAGGACAGACGTTGGCGCAGGCTACCAGCGACGCTCAGGGTCATGTCAAACTGGAGACTGATAAAGACGCGGCTTTATTGCTGGCCCGCAAAGACGGGCAAACCACGCTGCTGGATCTGAAGCTCCCGGCGTTGGATCTGGCTGAATTTGATATTGCCGGTGCGCCGGGATACAGCAAGCAGTTCTTTATGTTCGGCCCACGCGATCTCTATCGTCCCGGCGAAACGGTGATCCTCAACGGATTACTGCGTGACAGCGATGGCAAAACGTTGCCCGACCAACCGGTGAAGCTGGAGGTCGTGAAGCCCGACGGACAAGTGTTACGCTCGGTGGTTAGCCAACCGGAAAACGGCTTGTACCGCTTTAGCTGGCCGCTGGACACCAACGCGCCAACCGGCATGTGGCATATTCGGGCTAATACCGGTGATAACCAGTCGCGGATGTGGGATTTCCACGTCGAAGATTTTATGCCTGAGCGGATGGCGCTCAATCTCTCCGCCAATAAGATCCCGGTGGCACCAACTGATGACGTGAAGTTTTCGGTAGTGGGCTACTACCTGTACGGCGCGCCCGCTAACGGTAATGCTCTGCAAGGGCAGCTTTATCTGCGTCCATTACGAGATGCCGTTCAGGCATTGCCGGGCTTCCAGTTTGGGAATATCGCCGAAGAAAACCTTTCCCGCAGCCTCGATGAAGTTCAGCTCACGCTGGATGACCACGGACGCGGCGAAGTGACCACCAACAGCCAGTGGCAGGAGACGCATTCCCCGTTACAGGTGGTTTTGCAAGCCAGTCTGCTGGAGTCGGGGGGCCGTCCGGTGACGCGTCGGGTTGAGCAAGCCATCTGGCCTGCGGATACGCTGCCGGGCATTCGTCCGCAGTTTGCAGCGAAAGCCGTCTATGACTACCGCACCGATACTACCGTGAATCAGCCTATCGTTGATGAAAACAGCAACGCCGCTTTCGACATTGTGTATGCCGATGCGCAAGGCGAGAAAAAAGCGGCGTCCGGTTTGCAGGTGCGTTTGATCCGCGAGCGACGAGATTATTACTGGAACTGGTCTGAAGGCGAGGGCTGGCAATCACAGTTCGATCAAAAGGATCTGGTTGAAGGTGAGCAGACTCTGGATCTTAAGGCCGATGAAACCGGTAAAGTCAGCTTCCCGGTTGAGTGGGGCGCCTATCGTCTGGAAGTGAAAGCTCCGAATGATGCGGTGAGCAGCGTACGCTTCTGGGCCGGTTATAGCTGGCAGGATAACAGCGACGGCAGTGGGGCTGTGCGTCCCGATCGCGTGACGCTGAAACTGGACAAACCCAGCTATCGTCCCGGTGATACCATGAATCTGCACGTTGCCGCTCCCGCTGCTGGCAAAGGTTATGCGATGGTGGAATCCAGCGAAGGCCCGCTGTGGTGGCAAGAAATAGACGTACCGGCGGATGGTCTTGATATCTCCATCCCAATCGATAAAACCTGGAATCGCCACGATTTGTATCTTAGTGCGCTGGTGGTTCGTCCTGGCGACAAGTCCCGTTCGGCAACGCCAAAACGGGCGGTCGGTTTACTGCATTTGCCGTTAGGTGACGAAAACCGTCGTCTGGCGCTGGCGCTGGAAAACCCGGCGAAAATACGTCCAAACCAGCCGTTGACCGTCAAGATTAAAGCCAGCGTCAAAAATGGCGACGTACCAAAACAGGTTAACGTGCTGGTCTCTGCCGTTGATAGCGGGGTGCTGAACATTACCGATTACGCCACGCCGGATCCGTGGCAGGCGTTTTTCGGGCAAAAACGCTATGGCGCGGATATTTATGATATTTACGGCCAGGTGATCGAAGGGCAAGGACGCCTGGCGGCGCTGCGCTTTGGTGGTGATGGCGATGAATTAAAACGCGGCGGTAAGCCACCGGTTAATCACGTCAATATTGTGGCGCAACAGGCGCTGCCGGTCACGCTTAACGATCAGGGCGAAGGTACTGTGACGTTACCTATCGGTGATTTCAACGGCGAGCTGCGGGTAATGGCGCAGGCCTGGACGACGGATGACTTTGGCAGCAGCGAAAGCAAAGTGATTGTCGCCGCACCAGTAATTGCTGAGCTGAATATGCCGCGCTTTCTGGCGGGGGGAGATACGTCGCGCCTGACGCTGGACGTGACTAACCTGACTGACAAACCGCAAACGCTGAATATTAAGCTCGCGGCCAATGGTTTACTGGAGCTGATGGGGCAAGATCCCGCACCGGTAAATCTGGCGCCAGGCGTAAGGACTACGCTGTTTATTCCGGTGCGCGCGCGGGAAGGGTTTGGCGATGGCGAAATTCAGGCAGAAATTAGCGGTCTGACTTTACCGGGTGAAACGCTGCCTGTTCAGCATAAACAGTGGAAGATTGGCGTGCGTCCGGCGTTCCCGGCGCAAACCGTTAATAATGGTGTCGCACTTCAGCCGGGCGCGACCTGGCAGCTTCCGGGCGAAGAACTGACCAATTTCTCCCCTGTGACGATGCAAGGGCAACTGCTGTTCAGCGGTAAGCCGCCGCTAAACCTGGCGCGCTATATCCGCGAACTGAAAGCGTACCCTTACGGTTGTCTGGAGCAAACGGCGAGCGGGTTGTTCCCATCCTTATACACCAACGCAACGCAATTGAAGGCGTTAGGTATTGTGGGCGACAGCGATGAAAAACGTCGCGCGGCAGTTGATATTGGGATTTCCCGTTTAGTGCAGATGCAGCGTGATAACGGCGGTTTTGCGCTGTGGGATAAAAACGGGTCGGAAGAGTACTGGCTGACCGCGTATGTCATGGATTTCCTCGTCCGGGCAAATGAACAGGGCTACAGTGTCCCGGTAGAGGTGATTAACCGGGGCAACGAGCGGCTACTGCGCTATTTGCAGGATCCGGGCATGATGTCGATTCGCTATACCGACGACTCTTCAGCAAGCCGGTTTGCCGTACAAGCCTACGCCGCGTTGGTTCTGGCACATCAGCAAAAAGCTCCGCTCGGCGCATTGCGTGAGATCTGGGAGCGTCGTGCGCAAGCAGCTTCTGGTTTACCGCTGTTACAACTGGGGATCGCGCTGAAAAATATGGGCGATGCCAACCGCAGTGAACAGGCGTTGACGCTGGCCCTGAATACACCGCGCCGCGATACGCAACAGTGGATGGCGGATTACGGCAGTGCGTTACGGGATAACGCGTTGATGCTGGCCTTGCTCGAAGAGAACAAGATCAAACCTGACGTGCAGAATACGCTGCTGAACACGTTGTCAGAACAGGCCTTTGGACAGCGCTGGCTCTCGACTCAGGAAAATAATGCGTTGTTCCTTGCCGCGCGTACGTTACAGGATTTGCCTGGTACGTGGCAGGCGCAAACGTCACTCTCGGAACAACCATTAGCAGGGGATAAATCGCTAACCCGCAATCTGGATGCCGATGCGCTGTCTACGCTGAGCGTCACCAATACCGGTAATCTACCGCTGTGGTTGCGTCTGGATGTGAGTGGTTATCCACAAACCGCACCGACGCCTGCCAGCAACGTTCTGCATATTGAGCGGCAAATCCTGGGAATTGACGGAAATAGCAAATCGCTGGATTCGCTGCGTAGCGGCGAACTGGTGCTGGTCTGGCTGGAGGTAAAAGCCAGCCAGAACGTGCCGGATGCGCTGGTGGTCGATTTACTGCCAGCAGGGCTGGAACTGGAAAACCAGAATCTGGCCAACGGCAGTGCCAGCCTGCAGGATAGCGGCAGCGAAGTGGCGAATCTGCTCAATCAGATGCAGCAGGCAGATATCCAGCACGTTGAGTTCCGTGACGATCGCTTTGTCGCCGCGGTGGCCGTCAACGAAGGACAACCGGTTACGCTGGTGTATCTGGCGCGGGCGGTAACGCCGGGGACCTACCGGGTTCCTGTCCCGCAGGTGGAATCAATGTATATTCCGCAGTGGCGCGCGACCGGTGCGACAGAGGGACTTTTGATTGTCAGACCGTAAATGATACGCGGGTTGGGTAAACGCGGCTGCTGGCTCTGGCTGGCAGCCGTTGCACTATTGTTTGTGGCGGCGGTTTGGGCGGCAGATAAAATCTGGCCGCTGCCGCTGCACGAAGTCGATCCGGCGCGGGTCGTGGTGGCGCATGATGGTACGCCGCTGTGGCGCTTCGCCGATGCGGATGGTATCTGGCGGTATCCGGTAACGATTGATGAGGTGTCGCCCCGCTATCTTGAGGCGTTAATTAACTACGAAGACCGCTGGTTCTGGAAGCATCCCGGTGTCAATCCGTTTTCAGTACTGCGCGCGGCATGGCAAGACCTCTCCTCTGGGCGTGTGGTTTCTGGCGGCAGTACGCTCACCATGCAGGTGGCGCGTTTACTCGACCCCCACCCACGCACCTTTGGCGGTAAGTTTCGCCAGCTCTGGCGCGCTTTGCAGCTGGAATGGCATCTGTCCAAGCGCGACATCCTGACGCTGTATCTTAACCGTGCGCCGTTTGGCGGTACGCTGCAGGGCGTGGGGGCGGCAAGCTGGGCTTATCTTGGTAAATCACCCGTGCAATTGAGTTACTCCGATGCCGCGCTGCTGGCTGTTTTGCCACAGGCACCGAGCCGTCTGCGTCCGGATCGCTGGCCGGACCGTGCTGAAGCGGCGCGTAATAAAGTGCTCGAACGTATGGCGACCCAGGGTATTTGGCCTGCCAGACAGGTGCAGGAGTCGCGTGAAGAACCGGTCTGGCTGGCGCCCCGGCAAATGCCGCAGTTAGCACCGTTATTCTCGCGCATGATGTTGGGAAAAAGCCGAAGCGATAAAATCGTGACTACCCTTGATGCCGGATTGCAGCGTCAACTGGAAGAGCTGGCGCAAAACTGGAAGGGGCGCTTACCTGCGCGCAGTTCGCTGGCGATGATCGTGGTCGATCACACCGATATGAGCGTGCGTGGCTGGGTGGGGTCGGTAGATATGAATGACGACTCCCGCTTTGGTCATGTGGATATGGTGAATGCGATCCGTTCGCCTGGCTCAGTGCTGAAGCCGTTTGTTTATGGCCTGGCGCTGGATGACGGACTCATTCATCCCGCTTCGTTATTGCAGGATGTCCCGCGGCGAACCGGGGACTATCGACCGGGGAATTTTGACAGCGGTTTTCATGGCCCGGTGAGCATGAGCGAAGCGCTGGTGCGCTCGCTGAATTTACCCGCCGTGCAGGTACTCGAAGCCTATGGCCCGAAGCGTTTTGCCGCATCGTTACGTAACGTCGGCTTACCGCTGTATCTGCCCGCAGGGGCTGCGCCGAATCTGTCGCTGATTTTAGGTGGCGCGGGGGCAAGGTTGGAAGATATGGCTGCAGCGTACAGTGCCTTTGCCCGCCAGGGAAAAGCGGGAAAACTGCGTCTGCAGCCGGGTGATCCACTACTGGAACGTCCGTTGATGTCGGCGGGCGCGGCGTGGATTATTCGCCGCATTATGGCTGACGAAGCGCAACCGCTGCCGGATAACGCGCTGAGCAGAGTGGTCCCTCTGGCGTGGAAAACGGGTACCAGCTATGGCTATCGCGATGCCTGGGCGATTGGCGTTAATGCGCGTTATGTGATCGGTATCTGGACCGGCAGGCCCGATGGTACGCCAGTGGTGGGGCAGTTTGGTTTCGCCAGTGCCGTGCCGTTGTTCAATCAGGTCAACAATCTTTTGCTCTCTCGCGGGACAAATCAGCCGGAAGATCCACGCCCTGAATCCGTGAGTCGTGGTGTGGTGTGCTGGCCGGGCGGGCAATCTCTTGCCCCCGGTGACAGCAACTGCCGTCGCCGTCTGGCAACCTGGTTACTGGATGGCAGTCAGCCGCCAACGTTATTATTGCCCGAGCAGGAAGGGGTTAATGGCATTCGTTTTCCTGTCTGGCTGGATGATGAAGGCAAACGTGTGGCGGCGGATTGCCCGCAGGCGCACGAGCAAACGTTAATCGTTTGGCCGTTGCCGCTGGAGCCATGGCTACCGGAATCAGAACGCCGTGGGGCGAGATTACCGCCAGTTTCTGCCACATGTCCGCCGCTGGGACAAGACGCTTCGCAGCCGTTGCAGTTGACAGGCATTCGTGATGGCGCGATTGTGAAGCGTTTACCCGGTTCTGCTCAAGCCTCATTGCCGGTGCAAACCAGCGGTGGGAGCGGTGAACGCTGGTGGTTTCTGAACGGTGAAAGGCTGGATGAACGCGGACGTCGTCTTACGTTACGGCTGGCGACTAAAGGGGATTATCAACTGCTGGTGATGGATGATGCAGGCCAGGTAGCGACGGTGAGATTTTCGATGCAGTAGACCAGTTAGTGACTGTTTGTTGCTAAAATTCATCTTATTTTAAAGAAATGTTACCTTCATCAATAGTCAATTGCCGGGATGCTCTTTATAATCCGCGCCAGGTCGTACATCTATATAGACAACAACAGAACACATTACAGAGGTTATCATGGCTATTGAACGTACTTTTTCCATCATCAAACCAAACGCGGTGGCAAAAAACGTTATTGGGAGCATCTTTGCGCGCTTTGAAGCAGCAGGGTTCAAAATCGTCGGGACTAAAATGCTGCACCTGACCGTTGAGCAGGCGCGTGGTTTCTATGCTGAGCACGATGGCAAACCGTTCTTTGACGGTCTGGTTGAATTCATGACCTCTGGTCCGATCGTTGTTTCTGTTCTGGAAAGCGAAAATGCCGTACAGCGTCATCGCGATCTGCTGGGCGCAACCAACCCGGCGAATGCGCTGGCCGGTACTCTGCGTGCAGACTATGCTGACAGCTTCACCGAGAACGGTACTCACGGTTCCGACTCCGTTGAGTCAGCGGCGCGCGAAATCGCCTATTTCTTTGGTGAAGGTGAGGTTTGCCCGCGCACTCGCTAATCTCCCGCGTCTTTCACGTCGCAGATGCGTTGGCTGCGTTCGTTTACCCCGGTCACATAGTTTTCTATGCTCCCGGGGATGCTCGAACTTGCCGCCTTCCTGCGACGCGAAATCCTTTGGAGATGAATTAGCGATTTACATATTATTTTCGCTAATGCTTCGTGCAAACGTGGCATCCCTGCGCCAGACTTTGTACAATGCAACGCCCCGGAAGAGCAGATCGCTTGCCGGGGCGTTTCTTTTTAACCCTCCACGGGCCACAACGTGTAACAACGAGGCCGGAAAAAATTATGTCTGAATTAGTTAACACCTCTGAAGTCGTCATTCCTGCGGTTCCAAATAAAAATGGAAAAATTAACCTGCTGGATCTGAACCGTCAGCAAATGCGCGAATTCTTCAAAGAGATGGGCGAAAAACCGTTTCGTGCCGATCAGGTCATGAAGTGGATGTACCACTATTGCAGCGACAACTTTGATGACATGACTGACATCAATAAGGTGCTGCGTAACAAGCTGAAAGAAGTGGCTGAAATTCGCGCCCCGGAAGTGGTGGAAGAGCAGCGTTCTTCTGACGGTACGATCAAATGGGCTATCGCTGTTGGCGATCAGCGCGTTGAAACGGTGTATATCCCGGAAGACGATCGTGCGACCCTGTGTGTTTCTTCACAGGTCGGTTGCGCATTAGAGTGTAAATTCTGCTCTACGGCGCAACAGGGCTTTAACCGTAACCTGCGGGTATCGGAGATCATTGGCCAGGTCTGGCGCGCGGCGAAAATCGTCGGCGCGGTCAAAGCAACGGGCGTGCGTCCTATCACCAACGTGGTGATGATGGGGATGGGTGAGCCGCTGCTCAACCTGACCAACGTAGTGCCGGCGATGGAAATCATGCTGGATGACTTCGGTTTTGGGTTGTCCAAGCGTCGCGTCACGCTCTCCACCTCGGGCGTTGTCCCTGCGCTGGATAAGCTGGGTGATATGATTGACGTCGCGCTGGCGATTTCTCTGCATGCGCCGAACGATGAAATTCGTGACGAAATTGTACCGATCAACAAAAAGTACAATATCGAAACATTCCTTGGCGCGGTTCGTCGTTATCTGGAGAAATCCAACGCTAACCAGGGCCGTGTGACCATTGAGTATGTGATGTTAGATCACATCAATGATGGCACTGAACACGCGCATCAGCTGGCAGAACTGCTGAAAGATACGCCGTGTAAGATCAACCTGATCCCGTGGAACCCGTTCCCGGGCGCGCCGTATGGTCGTAGTTCTAACAGCCGTATCGATCGTTTCTCCAAAGTGTTGATGAGCTATGGTTTCACCACCATTGTACGTAAAACACGTGGCGATGACATCGATGCAGCCTGTGGTCAGTTGGCGGGCGACGTTATCGACCGTACCAAGCGTACTTTGCGTAAGCGTATGCAGGGCGACGCTATCGACATTAAGACCGTTTGATGTTGGCGCACTACGGTATAATTCTTGTACCGTAGTGCAACGTAAGCCATATGAGGTTTTTTGTTGTCGTCGTCAGGTCAATAATAACGGTGCGTTTTTGTCGACTTTAAGGCAGTATGTAACGGCGTAACAAGTGTTTAGCCCTCAGGTTTACGCCGTTTTGTCATTGATAGTCTGACCGTTTTATACTGTCTGACGAAGGTTAACTGACCAGATGTTTCGCGGTGTGGGTGAGCATTGTGGCTCGCCGGCATCAGAACCCAAATATTACGCAGCTGTAGCGAATGAATACTGAAGCCACGCACGACAAAAATGAAACACTATCCACCGGCATTCGTCTGCGCAATGCCCGTGAACAACTCGGATTCAGCCAGCAGGCAGTCGCGGAGCGACTTTGCCTGAAGGTCTCCACGGTACGCGATATTGAAGAAGATAAGGCGCCAGCCGATCTTGCTTCAACATTCCTGCGCGGGTATATCCGTTCTTATGCGCGTCTGGTGCATATTCCTGAAGAAGAACTGTTGCCAGGGCTGGAAAAACAGGCTCCGATTCGTCCTGCCAAAGTCGCACCGATGCAGAGCTTCTCGCTCGGTAAGCGTCGTAAGAAACGCGACGGCTGGTTAATGACCTTTACCTGGCTGGTACTGTTTGTCGTTGTCGGACTGACTGGCGCCTGGTGGTGGCAGAACCATAAAGCGCAGCAGGAAGAGATCACCACCATGGCCGATCAATCCTCCGCTGAGTTGAATGCCGGTAAAGAGGGTGCGCAGAATGTACCGTTAGATACCAGCGCTGCAGCAAGCCAGGATACCACGTCGGCTGCTGAAAATGGCGCGGTAACGGATTCAGCGCCAGCGCAACAAGATACCGCAGCGGCTCAGGCCCCGGCTGCTGATGCGCAACAAAACGCCGTCGTTGCCCCTTCTCAGGCTAACGTCGATACTGCAACCACAGCGCCAGCTACCGCGGCACCGCTGCCGACCGATCAGGCAGGTGTGACTACACCTGCAGCCGATCCTAACGCGCTGGTGATGAACTTTACCGCCGATTGCTGGCTGGAAGTCACCGATGCGACCGGTAAAAAACTGTTCAGCGGGATGCAGCGTAAAGACGGCAATCTGAATTTGACCGGTCAGGCACCGTACAAACTGAAGATTGGTGCTCCGGCGGCAGTGCAGATTCAGTTCCAGGGTAAACCTGTCGATCTGAGTCGTTTTATCAGAACTAACCAGGTTGCGCGTCTGACCGTTAATGCCGAACAATCACCGGCTCAGTAACAGACGGCAATGCGGGAGATTTTTTAATGCATAACCAGGCTCCAATTCAACGTAGAAAATCGACACGCATTTACGTTGGGAACGTGCCGATCGGCGATGGTGCGCCCATCGCCGTACAGTCTATGACTAATACGCGTACCACGGACGTGGAAGCGACGGTTAATCAGATTAAAGCGCTGGAACGCGTAGGCGCAGACATTGTTCGTGTCTCTGTACCGACAATGGATGCCGCAGAAGCGTTCAGGCTTATCAAACAGCAGGTTAACGTCCCGCTGGTTGCCGATATACACTTCGACTATCGTATCGCACTGAAGGTGGCGGAATACGGCGTTGATTGCCTGCGTATTAACCCAGGTAATATCGGCAGTGAAGAGCGTATTCGCATGGTGGTGGATTGCGCTCGTGATAAAAATATTCCTATCCGTATCGGCGTCAACGCCGGATCGCTGGAAAAAGATCTGCAGGAAAAATACGGTGAACCGACGCCTCAGGCGCTGCTGGAATCCGCGATGCGCCACGTGGATCACCTCGATCGTCTGAACTTCGATCAATTCAAAGTTAGTGTTAAAGCGTCTGACGTTTTCCTCGCCGTAGAATCCTATCGCCTGCTGGCGAAACAGATCGATCAACCGTTGCATCTGGGGATCACCGAAGCTGGTGGCCTGCGTAGTGGTTCGGTGAAGTCCGCGATCGGCCTTGGCCTGCTGTTATCTGAAGGGATCGGCGATACGCTGCGTGTTTCTCTGGCGGCCGATCCGGTGGAAGAGATCAAAGTTGGTTTCGATATCCTGAAATCGTTGCGCATTCGCGCGCGCGGGATCAACTTCATCGCTTGCCCAACCTGTTCGCGTCAGGAGTTTGACGTTATTGGTACGGTTAACGCGCTGGAGCAACGCCTGGAGGATATCATTACGCCAATGGACGTTTCGATCATCGGCTGCGTAGTAAACGGCCCTGGTGAAGCGCTGGTTTCTACGCTGGGCGTGACGGGCGGTAACAAGAAAAGCGGCCTGTATGAAGACGGCGTGCGTAAGGACAGACTCGATAACGACGACATGATTACGCAGCTTGAAGCCCGCATTCGTGCCAAAGCAAGTATTCTGGACGAAGCGCGTCGTATCGACGTGCAGCAGCTTGAAAAATAACAACGTGATGGGAAGCGGCATGCTTCCCGTGTATGATTGAACCCGCATGGCGCCCGCATTGTTCGGGTTAGCGCTGAGGGTTCATTTTTATATTCATAAAGAGAATAAACGTGGCAAAAAACATTCAAGCCATTCGCGGCATGAACGATTATCTGCCTGGCGAAACCGCCATCTGGCAGCGCATTGAAGGCACTCTTAAAAACGTGCTCGGCAGCTACGGTTACAGTGAAATCCGCTTGCCGATTGTAGAGCAGACCCCGTTATTCAAACGCGCGATCGGTGAAGTCACCGACGTGGTTGAAAAAGAGATGTATACCTTTGAGGACCGTAATGGCGACAGCCTGACGTTGCGTCCTGAAGGGACTGCGGGCTGCGTACGCGCCGGCATCGAACATGGTCTCCTGTACAATCAGGAACAGCGTCTGTGGTATATCGGGCCGATGTTCCGCCACGAACGTCCGCAGAAAGGACGCTATCGTCAATTCCATCAGCTGGGTGTCGAAGTGTTTGGCCTGCAAGGCCCGGACATCGATGCAGAACTGATTATGCTGACCGCTCGCTGGTGGCGCGCGCTGGGTATTTCTCAGCATGTCAGCCTGGAGCTGAACTCGATCGGTTCGCTTGAAGCCCGCGCTAACTACCGTGATGCGCTGGTTGCCTACCTGGAACTGCACAAAGAGAAACTGGACGAAGACTGCAAGCGCCGTATGTACACCAACCCGCTGCGCGTTCTCGACTCCAAAAACCCGGAAGTGCAGGCGCTGCTCAACGACGCGCCTGCACTGGGCGACTATCTGGATGACGACTCGCGCGAGCACTTCGCGGGCTTGTGCAAACTGCTGGAGTCCGCAGGCATTGCCTACACCGTCAATCAGCGTCTGGTTCGTGGTCTTGATTACTACAACCGCACCGTATTTGAGTGGGTCACCAGCAGCTTGGGCTCTCAGGGTACCGTGTGTGCCGGTGGTCGTTACGACGGTCTGGTAGAGCAACTTGGCGGTCGTGCAACGCCTGCCGTGGGCTTTGCTATGGGTCTGGAACGACTTGTTTTGTTAGTTCAGGCAGTTAATCCGGAATTTAACGCAGATCCTGTTGTCGATATATACCTGGTCGCTTCAGGGGCGGACACGCAGTCGGCAGCAATGACGCTTGCAGAACGTCTGCGCGATGAAGTTCCTGGTGTGAAACTGATGACAAACCACGGTGGCGGCAACTTTAAGAAACAGTTTGCCCGTGCCGATAAGTGGGGCGCCCGCGTTGCACTGGTACTGGGCGAGTCCGAAGTGACTGACGGTACTGTTGTAGTGAAGGATTTGCGCTCTGGTGAGCAAACGGCAGTAGCGCAGGATAGCGTTGCCGCGCATTTGCGCACTTTACTGGGCTAAGGAGAAGGACAGCGTGGAAATTTACGAGAACGAACACGACCAGGTTGATGCGGTAAAACGCTTCTTTGCTGAAAACGGCAAGGCGCTGGCTGTTGGGATCATTTTAGGGGTTGGCGCGCTGGTTGGTTGGCGTTACTGGACCAGCCATCAGACGGAGTCCGCACGCTCTGCTTCTCTGGCGTATCAAAATACGGTAACTGCGGTTAGCGCGGGTAAACCGGACAGCATTCCTGCCGCTGAGAAATTTGCTGCAGAGAATAAAAATACCTATGGCGCGCTGGCTTCACTGGAACTGGCGCAGCAGTTTGTTGACCAAAATGAACTTGAGAAAGCCGCAAGCCAACTGCAACAAGGCTTGGCTGCGACCAGCGATGAAAATCTCAAAGCAGTGATAAACCTGCGTCTGGCTCGTGTTCAGGTTCAGCTTAAACAGGCTGATATCGCGCTGAAAACACTCGAAACCATTAAAGGTGAAGGGTGGGCGGCCATTGTTGCCGATCTGCGTGGTGAAGCGTTGTTGAGTAAAGGCGACAAACAAGGTGCGCGTAGCGCATGGGAAGCGGGTGTGAAAAGCGATGCCTCTCCTGCTCTGAGCGAAATGATGCAGATGAAAATCAATAATTTGTCCATCTGAGAGGGACCCGATGCAATTGCGTAAATTACTTCTGCCAGGGCTGCTTTCCGTTACCCTATTGAGCGGCTGTTCACTGTTTAGTGGCGAAGAAGATGTCGTTAAGATGTCCCCATTACCGGTGGTTGAAAACCAGTTTACTCCGTCTACGGAATGGAGCACCTCTGTAGGAAACGGTATTGGTGATTTCTATTCCAATCTTCATCCTGCGCTGGCGGATAACGTTGTCTATGCTGCCTCTCGCGCTGGTGTAGTTAAAGCGTTGAACGCAGGCGACGGCAAAGAAGTCTGGTCTGTGAATCTGGGTGAGAAAGATGGCTGGTTCTCCCGTGCATCTGCACAGCTTTCTGGCGGTGTAACCGTGGCCGGCGGTCATGTTTATATCGGCAGTGAAAAAGCACAGGTTTATGCGCTGAACACCAGTGACGGTACTACCGCATGGCAGACGAAAGTCGCTGGTGAAGCGCTGTCTCGTCCTGTTGTGAGCGATGGCGTGGTATTGATCCACACCAGCAACGGTCAGTTGCAGGCCTTAAACGAAGCCGACGGCGCCATCAAATGGACCGTTAACCTCGACATGCCTTCTCTGTCTCTGCGTGGCGAATCCGCTCCGGCAACCGCCTTTGGCGCAGCTATTGTTGGCGGTGATAACGGTCGCGTAAGCGCCGTGCTGATGCAGCAGGGCCAGATGATTTGGCAGCAGCGTATCTCTCAGGCGACAGGCCCAACGGAAATCGATCGTCTGAGCGACGTTGATACCACGCCGGTTATCGTCAATGGCGTTGTTTACGCGCTGGCTTATAATGGTAACCTGACGGCGTTGGATCTGCGCAGTGGTCAGATCATGTGGAAACGCGAACTGGGCTCGGTGAATGATTTCATCGTCGACGGTAACCGTATCTACCTGGTTGACCAGAACGATCGCGTGCTGGCACTGACCACCGATGGCGGCGTGACGCTGTGGACGCAAAGCGATCTGCTGCACCGTCTGCTGACGTCCCCGGTATTGTATAACGGCAATCTGGTCGTCGGTGATAGCGAAGGCTACCTGCACTGGATTAACGTTGACGATGGCCGTTTTGTTGCCCAGCAGAAAGTTGACAGCTCAGGTTTCCTGACCGAGCCGGTCTCTGCTGATGGTAAACTGCTGATCCAGGCGAAAGACGGTACGCTGTACTCTATTACGCGTTAATCGTCGCGGCCGCTCGCTTTGAAAAACGGCTCCTGGTGCAGGGGCCGTTTTACTGTTTTTAACAACGGAGCAAAAATGTGCCCGTTGTCTGATGATTTTTTAAATGAGGCTTTAAACATGGTACCTGTGGTCGCGCTTGTCGGGCGCCCTAACGTTGGCAAATCCACGTTATTTAACCGTCTAACTCGCACCCGAGATGCGCTGGTTGCGGATTTCCCGGGTCTGACTCGTGACCGTAAGTACGGTCGTGCGGAAATTGAAGGCCGCGAGTTTATCTGTATTGATACCGGCGGTATTGATGGCACCGAAGACGGTGTTGAAACCCGTATGGCGGAACAGTCGCTGTTGGCTATCGAAGAAGCGGACGTTGTGCTGTTCATGGTGGACGCGCGTGCTGGCCTGATGCCAGCGGATGCAGCTATTGCGAAACATCTGCGCTCGCGCCAGAAACCGACATTCCTGGTAGCCAACAAAACTGACGGACTCGATCCTGACCAGGCGGTTGTTGATTTCTACTCTCTGGGTCTGGGTGAAATTTATCCGATCGCGGCGTCCCATGGTCGTGGCGTTCTCAGCCTGCTGGAGCATGTTCTGCTGCCGTGGATGGATGACGTTGCTCCGCAGGAAGAAGTCGACGAAGACGCGGAATACTGGGCGCAGCTGGAAGCCAAAGAAAATGGCGAAGAAGAGCCTGAAGATGATTTCAATCCGCAGGATTTGCCGATCAAACTGGCGATCGTGGGTCGTCCGAACGTAGGTAAGTCCACACTTACTAACCGTATTCTTGGCGAAGATCGTGTGGTGGTTTACGACATGCCGGGGACCACGCGTGACAGTATTTATATTCCGATGCAGCGCGATGAGCGCGAATATGTGCTTATCGATACCGCGGGCGTGCGTAAGCGCGGCAAAATTACCGAAGCGGTAGAAAAATTCTCAGTTATCAAAACGCTGCAGGCGATTGAAGATGCCAACGTGGTGATGCTGGTGATTGACGCGCGCGAAGGGATTTCCGATCAGGACCTGTCGCTGCTGGGCTTTATCCTCAACAGTGGGCGCTCACTTGTTATCGTTGTGAACAAGTGGGATGGTCTGACGCAGGAAGTAAAAGAGCAGGTCAAAGAGACGCTGGACTTCCGTCTGGGCTTTATTGATTTTGCACGCGTACACTTTATCTCTGCGCTGCACGGCAGCGGTGTGGGTAATCTGTTTGAATCGGTCCGTGAAGCGTATGACAGCTCCACCCGTCGCGTGAGCACCGCGATGCTGACGCGCATCATGACCATGGCAGTAGAAGATCATCAGCCGCCACTGGTGCGTGGTCGTCGTGTGAAGCTGAAATACGCCCACGCGGGCGGTTATAACCCGCCAATCGTGGTGATTCACGGTAACCAGGTCAAAGACCTGCCTGATTCCTACAAGCGTTATCTGATGAACTATTTCCGCAAATCTCTGGACGTAATGGGGACGCCGATCCGTATTCAGTTCAAAGAAGGGGAAAACCCGTTTGCCAACAAACGCAATACGCTGACTCCGACTCAGATGCGTAAACGTAAGCGTTTGATTAAACACATTAAAAAAAGCAAGTAATCGTTACTGATGCAGATGAAAACCCGCGCTTGTCGCGGGTTTTTTTCGTTATTCCAACGTCAACCTCAGCCCGCGCAATGTCAATCACTATTCGTTTTTTACCAAGTTTAAATCTAAGAAAGTAGACAATTGTCGAGTTTTCATCTTAAAGTCCCCCGGTTGGTACTAGACAAAACTACTGCCAGGTTATCAAATGGTTAAATAAATCTTCGCCACATGTAAAAAATCGACCAGCTACGTAACTGGTCGGCGTACATCGCGGTGTTTACACGCACGACGACATAACTTTCGGGAGAATTATGCAATCCTCTGTTAATCAAAAAGAAAGCCGAACTTTCTTCGGTCATCCTTATCCGCTCGGCTCATTGTTCTTTACTGAGATGTGGGAGCGTTTTTCGTTTTATGGCATTCGTCCGTTACTGATCCTGTTTATGGCGGCTACCGTTTATGACGGTGGCATGGGACTGGCGCGTGAAAATGCCTCGGCGATTGTCGGTATCTTTGCCGGTACCATGTATCTTGCTGCGCTGCCAGGTGGCTGGCTGGCGGATAACTGGCTTGGTCAGCAAAAAGCGGTGTGGTATGGCTCCATCCTGATAGCACTTGGTCACCTGTCGATTGCACTCTCGGCCATCATGGGTGACAACCTGTTTTTTATTGGCCTGATGTTCATTGTGCTCGGTTCTGGCCTGTTCAAAACCTGTATCTCGGTGATGGTGGGTACGCTGTATAAAAAAGGCGATGCGCGCCGTGACGGCGGTTTCTCGCTGTTCTACATGGGTATCAACCTGGGTTCCTTCATCGCGCCATTGATCTCCGGCTGGCTGATTAAAACTCACGGCTGGCACTGGGGTTTTGGTATCGGTGGTATCGGAATGTTGGTGGCATTGCTCATCTTCCGTATCTTTGCCGTTCCGGCGATGAAACGCTACGATAGCGAAGTGGGCCTGGACTCGACCTGGAACAGCCCGGTTGTGAAACGTAATGGTGTGGGCGCGTGGCTGCTGGCGCTGGCAGTTGGTGTAGCAATTGTTGTTACCCTGATTGCGCAGGGAGTGATTGTGATTAACCCGGTCGCGGTTGCCAGCATGCTGGTGTACGTGATTGCCGCGTCAGTTGCGCTTTACTTTATCTATCTGTTCGTCTTTGCGGGGCTGAACCGTAAAGAACGCGCCAGGCTGCTGGTTTGCTTTATCCTGCTGGTTTCCGCTGCGTTCTTCTGGTCTGCCTTTGAGCAGAAACCTACCTCGTTCAACCTGTTCGCCAACGACTACACTAACCGTATGATCGGCGATTTTGAAATCCCGGCAGTATGGTTCCAGTCGATTAACGCTTTGTTCATCATTCTGCTGGCCCCGGTATTCAGCTGGGCGTGGCCAAAACTGGCGAGCATGAATATTCGCCCAAGCAGTATCACCAAGTTTGTCATCGGCATTCTCTGCGCAGCGGCGGGCTTTGGCGTGATGATGCTGGCGGCGCAAGACGTGCTGGCAAATGGCGGCGCGGGTGTTTCTCCATTCTGGCTGGTAGGCAGTATCCTGATGCTTACGCTCGGCGAGCTGTGTCTGAGCCCAATTGGTCTGGCGACCATGACGCTGTTGGCACCGGAAAGAATGCGTGGACAGATGATGGGTCTGTGGTTCTGCGCCAGTGCGCTGGGTAACCTGGCCGCGGGTCTGATTGGTGGTCATGTGAAGGCCGACCAACTTGATATGCTGCCAGATCTCTTCGCGCGCTGCTCGATTGCGCTGCTTATCTGCGCCGCGGTACTGATCGTTCTCATTGTTCCGATTCGTCGCATGCTGGAGAATACACAGACTAAACCGGCAACTAGCGCCTGATAGCACCTCGATGATGCCGGGGCAGACGTTATGCCCCGGTAATTCAACTTTTGAGGTGAGAACATGCTGTTAGGGTTTGTTGGGCTGGGCGCAGTCGTTGAAACGGCATACTTGCCCGCATTACGTAGCCTCTTCGGTGATTCATTACGCTGTGTGGGGTTTGATGTTCAACCCACAAAACAGCCAGCAGGCGTGACGTGTTGTACGTCGCTCGAAGAGCTGCTTACTCAGCCTCTTGATACCCTGTTCATCACGACCGCATCCTTGCATCACCTTGAGGTGCTTGAACAGGCCCTGGCCTCTCCCATCGCACGTATCGTGGTTGAAAAACCTATTGTCGCCACGCTCTCCCAAATTGAAAAACTGAAAATGCTGCTGGCTCAACCAGGCGCTGCCGATCGTGTACTGGCACTCGACCACTGGATGGCGCGCATCGAAACGGTGAAACGAGGGTTGGTCAGCACTTTTGCCGAGATTGTGAAAATCGAAGGTTTCTTGCAGGAGCCAAGTGGATTTAACGCTGCAGGGGAGCCGATAGCGCTTAACTTTGCCACCGGTGAACCGGACACGCGTGAACTTCGCCACCCGGATGGCGTGATTCTGGATATCGGTACGCACGTGTTAGCAATGCTGCGGGAAACGGTACGGTATCTGGGAGGGAATAATGAGATGGTGCTGCGGTTAGTGAGTGCTAAAGACCGTCTGGGACGTGATATCCCCCAGAGTGACCTGACCACGGCAGAAGGCGAGGCGCAACTTCAGGGGCAGATTAGTGGCATTCCACTGGATATCTGGCTCAACAAATATGCGGGGCCAGCTGGTGGGCAAAAAGGTCTGCGGCTTTATCTGCGTGACGGACGTATTATCAGCCATGACCGACGCGGTACAGAAGATGTACTGGAAGTGATTGACGGCGAGGTGGTACAACGCTGGAGCATTACCGGTACGATTTACGCCCATTGTCTCGCTGAGCAAATTCTGGGAGCGCAAAGTTTGTTTGAACGTTGTCCGCAGGAGGTGAGCCAAACGACACTGCGCAGGCTGGAAGAAGTGGAGTGCCTGTTAACATTGCAGCAGCAGTTACGTGGGCCACATTAAGCGCATGGTGTTAAAATAAAAGCAGCAATACATTTTCTGTATAAGGACACGATATGTCGATTACCTGCCCGGATTGTCATGCTGAGCTGGAGCCGCAAAATGGTGTGGCGCACTGCGAGCATTGTCACAAAGATATTCAACTGGAAGCGCGTTGTCCGGAATGCCATCTGCCACTGCAAGTATTAAAAGCCTGCGGAGCGGTGGATTATTTCTGTCAGAACGGCCATGGCCTTATTTCGAAGAAACGCGTGGAATATAATGTCATAATATAAATTACATTATGAATAACTTTTGCTGATTAATATTTGTTATGAATGCTAATCAGCTTTAATCATTATTATTACAAATGTTTTATCTTGCTTTGATAATCTGGCTGATTTTTTAGGATTATATTTAGGTTATAAAGGCATTCATTAGGTTGAATCATAAATATAATGTTCCTGTTGTACGGCAACTTTGTTAATACAGGAACATGTTATGGCCCGAAGGGCGCGCTTTGTTATCTTGCTTGTTCTATTCGTTTCTGGTGCAGTTATTGCCGGGGACAATATTGTTGCGCCTGCAGCAACCAATAACATAAGTGAGTCTACGTTGCCCGATCTCGGCAGTGAGTCGGTACTAAAAGAACAGCATAATAACGAAGAACAATCCATTAAAGAGAAAGGTGCCGACTATTTTATTAACTCTGCGACACAAGGCTTTGAAAACCTGACGCCTGACGCGTTGAAATCACAGGCGCAAAGCTATTTGCAAAATCAAATTACCTCCTCCACGCAATCGTATATAGAAGGGTTAATGTCACCGTACGGAAAAGTACGGACCAGTTTATCTGTTGGCGAAGGTGGCGATCTTGATGGTAGCTCTCTCGACTATTTTGTTCCCTTATACGATAACCAATATACATTGATTTTTAGCCAAGTCTCCGCGCAGCGTAAAGAGGACCGGACCATTGGAAATATCGGTTTTGGCTTGCGTCAAAATGTGGGGGATTGGTTACTCGGCGGCAACGCTTTTTATGACTACGATTTTAGCCGTGGGCACCGTCGCTTAGGTTTGGGCACTGAGGCATGGACAGATTATCTGAAGCTCTCTGGCAACTATTACCATCCACTTTCTGACTGGAAAGAGTCTGAGGATTTCGAGTTTTATGAAGAGCGCCCTGCCCGGGGATGGGATATTCGGGCTGAAAGCTGGCTGTCATTTTATCCACAGATCGGTGGGAAATTAGTCTACGAGCAGTACTATGGCGATGAAGTGGCATTATTTGGTACCGACAATTTACAAAAAAATCCCCATGCGGTAACCGTTGGTCTCAATTACATGCCTGTGCCGATGGTCACGTTGGGTGCAGATTACAAAGCCGGTACCGGAGATAATGCCGACCTTAGCATCAACGCAACCGTCACTTATCAGTTAGGTACGCCCCTGGCGGCTCAGCTTGATCCGGAAAACGTAAAAATTCAGCGATCTTTAATGGGCAGTCGTACCGATTTTGTCGAGCGTAATAATTTTATCGTTCTTGAATACCGTGAAAAAGATCCCCTTGATGTTGCGTTATGGCTCAAAGCCGATGCGACCAATGTCCATCCTGAATGCGTAATTGAAGACACGCCTGAGTCTGCGGTGGGACTGGAGAAATGTAAGTGGACGATCAATGCGCTTGTCTCTCATCACTACAAAATCATCTCCGCCTCCTGGCAGGCAAAAAATAATGCCAATCGCACATTAGTGATGCCAGTAGTAAAAGCTGATGCCCTCACTGAAGGGAATAATAACCGCTGGAATCTGGTCCTCCCTGCGTGGGTTAATGCGGATACAGAAGCACAGCGTACAGAGTTAAATACCTGGAAAGTGCGCATGACCCTGGAAGATGAAAAGGGGAATAAGCAAAACTCGGGTGCTGTGGAAATTACCGTCCAGCAGGATCGTAAAATCGAATTGATTGTCGATAACGTCGCCGACGCCGATCGTACCGATCATAGCCATGAGGCCAGCGCTTTGGCGGATGGCGTCGATGGTGTTGTGATGGACCTGGTGCTGACCGATTCATTTGGGGATACGACCGATCGTAACGGTAAAGTGCTGGTGGATGAGGCTATGGCGCCTGAACTCTATGACAGCAATGACAAAAAGGTGTCGCTTTCTTCCACCGCTTGTACCGCCGAATTGCCCTGCGTCTTCATTGCCAGCCGTGACAAAAAGGCGGGAACCGTCACGCTCTCCAGTACGCTTCCTGGTACGTTTCGCTGGAAAGCGAAGGAAGACGCCTACGGCGACAGTAACTATGTTGACGTGACGTTTACCGGTGATGCGTTTGATGCGTTGAATGCGCTCATTTATCAAATGAAAACATCTTCTCCCGTTAATTTGAGCGGCAAACAAGATAGGCATCCTGTCGTTAATAATACCTATCGATTTGTACTGTGGCGTGATGCCAATAAAGACGGCGTTTTCCAGATGTCAGAACAACTGGCAGAAGATGAAATGGCGCTTTATGACTATCAATGGGAATTTACCGGGCAAAGCGTGACGGGAAATACCGGAGCACAAGCCAATACCCGCAATGAAGATCTGGTGTTGCCAGCAACAAATAGAGAGGCTGCGCAAAAATTCGCTGCTCATGAGCAGGATGGTATTCAGGGCTATGGCATACGCGTGGTGTATAGCCAGAAATAGTGTCAGCGTAGTGGCTGACCAGCCAGTCGCTGAATGTTGAAGAAAAAGGAGAGTCTTGATGCAATTAGTATTAAAACGGCGGCTGACGAAGGTCGCACTGGCGTTGGCTGTGGCAGGGTATTGTGCTGTGCCTGCAGTCGCGGCTAATGGGAATCTGAAAGCCGGTCAGTGGCAAAGCGCGACAGAAAGTACCGGTACTATTCAAGGGACTATCCCGTGGATTACACGGGCTGCAGATAAAACGGCGGAAACGGATAAAGCACATGTCACGGTGACGATTGACCGTGGTAGTCGAACCGTGGCAACTGAAGGTGACCGGCAGTTTCACGCGGGCGACAAAGTGAAGGTCAACTGGGCTATCGGCGATACGGAAGGTGACCTGGATGCGGATAACACGGCGACCAAAGCGACTGTGCAGTGGATGAGCTATAGCGATCAGAATGGCGGCGATGCACAAGAGATAGGTACAAAAGGCAGCGACACCTATGAAATTCAGGCTGCGGATGCCGATCGCTACATCGGTATTAAAATTACGCCTACCACAACTACCGGCGATCCGAATGTTGCCACAGAATTGCTGCTAAACGATCTGTCGACCAACGCTGGCGGTGGTTCTGACGATGATGACATTCCGGAAGGTCCGGTGGTCGATGAAAATGTCCACGTCGTCATCTACGAGGCGGGTACAACAACCAATCTGTTGGGCACGAGCACCAAACTTAAAACCAACACCACCTATAAAGTGCTGCTGTGGAAAGATAAAAACGCCAGTCGCTCTTACGATGCAGGTGAAGAAGTTACCAGTGATTACAACTACCGCTGGAAATTCACCGGTAACAGTCTGCAGTTGGGCACTGTGGGTGGGATTGTCAACGCTACCTACAACAATAGCGATCTGGTTATTCCGCTTACCAACGCCGAAGCGAAGGCTGCCTTCGATTATGCCGATGGCGTTACCCTCGGCAACGATGGCGTCCAGGGATATGGCTTGTCTATCGACTACCAACGTAAATAAAACCGTGCAAGACCGCTTCCTTAGGGAGCGGTTTTTCCGCGCCCTTTGTTTAGCTCGGGGTTAAGCAAAGTGTGTTGAAACGCGAACACAGAATAAATGGGTAGTGACTGCTCAAGGATGGGGGATCTGGCAGGTGAATAAAGTTTATCGCTCTTTACTGGCGTTAGCTCTGTTAATGGGTGCAGTGCCGGTACTTTCTGCACTAAAAAGTGGGGCATGGCAGGAGTTGCGCACAGCTACGGATGCGATAAACGGCACCCCGCCGACGGCGGACAGCGCGTTCGTTCCGGTTTATCAGGGCAGCGTTGTGCTCTCTCCCGGTGAAGCGCACGCTGTGGCCTTCAGCGCGATGCCCCGCGACTTCAGCGTTGACGATTCAGCCAGCGCACTGCAGCTGGCTAATCCGCTCGATACCGAGGGCGATCTGTTCGCCATACCGCCGCTGCGCTGGGAAAGCGAACAGACGCCCGCTATCAGTTTAGTCTGGGCAGATGCCGCCACACCGGATGAACCGCTTAACCCGCAGCCGGTCGCCAATAAAACGTTCTGTGCGCAGAATATGGCCGGCGGGCATTACGTGGTCTGGCCACAACTGGAAGATAGCAGTGCGCTACCCGCGCTTTACCTCATTACGTCGACGGGAACACCGAACAGCAATACGGTTGCTTTAACCGAACAAAAAGTGGCGATTGACGTAGCTACCGCCGTGGGCGAGCCACTGTCACTCAGCGCCGTGCCGATGGACGACACGTTAAAAGCAGCCAAGGTCAAAGCAGGGGAAAGTATCACGCTGACCGTTACCACCCGCGATTGCGCCGGTAACGTGGTGGGCAATACCGCATTTATTATTACCCGCAGCGATGCGCTTAACCGCCAGAACATCGTCAACAATAATGCACCGGTACACGTTGGTGATACGGAACTGACCACCACGGCGACGGAATACCACGGTGTTACGGGCGCTGACGGCAAAGCGACAGTGACCGTCACCCAGGCAAACGGTCCCGGCGTAAAAACTACCCTGACGGTGATGCCGGCAAACAATACGGCGCTAAAAGACAGCGTCGATGTCATTTTCACCACCCTGACCAGCCCGGACAGCGACAAAGCGGCGATGTGGGGGCATATGGAAGAAAGCGCTACGGCAAACGTCGATGGCGTCATCTATACCTTCACGCGTCCAAAACTGGCGGCGGAAACCAGTGGCACTAGTGCTACTTTTGCTGCCAGCAATGAAAGCTGGGCGCAGTTTACCTGGGATAGCGCGGATAACCACTGTGCCATTTTGCCGGATGCCGAACAGCTGGTGGCGCTGCGGGCCGCCCACAGCACCGCGACGGCCTATCCCGGTTGGCCAATTGATACCTACTGGTCGTCCACGAAAGATCAGCTCGATATTTACCACTACGCCACCAGTATGGGGAGCGGGGCGGTGATACGAGAAAGCAACAGTACGGCTTTACTGGTGAGCTGCGTGGATAAAGCGCTGCCTTTAGCGTATCCACAAATCACGCTTTCTCCCGATGCGCCATACAAGGCGGAAGTCGGCGAGACGATTGATGTGATAGCCAGCGTGGTTGACCGGAATACCAATAAACCGTTGCCTTATCGCTATCTTGAACTGTTTGTCGACCCCGCCTCTAACCGTAAAGGGGAGCATAAAGATGAGTGGGATAATCTGCGGGTCGTTGTCCGTAGTGATGATATGCGTGCATCGTCCCCGGAACACTATACCGGGGTAACGGACGCGAACGGTCAGGTACATTTGTCGTTAAGTCATGACAATGGGATAGGGGTAGAAACGCCGATCCGCATTGTGATGGCGGATGATGAAGGCGCAAGCATCACGTTCCCCTTTAATGTGATTTTTACGGTGATAACCAGCCCGGACGTTGACGGGGCGAATATGTATGGCCATATGCAACGGGGTATTGTGGAGAAGGGTAATCTCTACAAGCGTCCGCTATTGGCGTTCGAAACAAGTCATAAAACCGGTCAGCAAAGTGAAAATAGCGAAGAATGGGCCACCTTCGATTCTCTGATCTCTGCCACGAATCAGTGCGGCGCAGGTCAGGTCCCCGACACGGGTTCTCTTGAAACGCTCTACAGCGCACATCCTGATAATAAAATCCTGACAGAACACGGCTGGCCGACGGTGTCTGATGCTTATATGGCCGATGATGCCACGCAGATGGCGTACTTTAATCTGGACGATGGTAGCAAGGGGGTCGGTGGCTCAGCCCACTATCTGACCTGTTCAGCCAATGAAATGGTGGCTCAACTGAGTGTCTATTTCAATGACGATGTTTCGTTACGCCTGCCCGTCGCCAAAACAGGCGAGCAAATCAAAATGAACGTCCATTCGCAAAATGCGTTGAACGGAGCAACGATAGCGAATGTGAAGTTTTCAGTCACCATGGGGCTCGGCAAAAATCGCAGCGGGATGACCACCGGCTTTACTGACCCAAGTAAGGGGGAATTGCTATTTGACAGCGTTGCCTATGGCGCGGGTACATCTTCAATGACGTATGAGGGGATGACGGATGCGAACGGTGACGCGCAAATTATTCTTGAGCAGCCACGCGGCGTGGGGTTAATCACACAGCTAAGCGTAGTACCGATTGATTCACTGCTAAACTCGCCTATCTCGCGTAGCGTGAAGTTTACCGTTCCGACAAGCCCGGATACGCCAAAAGCCCATATGTGGGGGCATATGGCGGACGTCATAACCGTGGATAATCTCACGTTTGAACGCCCGAAACTGGCGGCAGAGTCAGGGGCAACCCGAACCCAGGATGAAGCGAATGAAACCTGGGCTCGCCTCACACATGCCGATGCGCTGGGAAATACCGCAGCCGGGGGATGTGCGCTTAATCGTCTGCCACGTATCGACCAGCTTACCACTTTGTACAATGCCAACAATGACGGCGAGATACATACGGTTGCCGGATGGCCTGTGGGGCTGGACTACTGGTCCGTCACGTACGCCAGCCAGTCCAGCTGGCAACAGATATCGTTGTCGGGTGGTGAGGTGACGGCGGGGGGCGATGTTTCGGATTACGTCAGTTGCCTGACCAGCGATAACCCGGCGGCGGCGTCCATCACCATTGAACCGGTGGATGCGTCGCAGTGGTATGACAACAACGTTAATAGTGTACATGCGGTAAGAGTGAAGAAAGGCGAGACGCTACAACTGAAGGTCACGGTGAAAGACGCCAATGGAAACCCTGTGCCGCAAGCGCCTTTTGTCATGAGCCGTGGTGATGGTTTTACCCGACAGAATGTTAAACATGCCGCTGGCAGCGGTGATGGTATTGTGTCGCCGGTGGTCATTGACGGCGAATCTGTTAACGACACGGCGACGAAAATCGGCGGCCTGACGGGCGTGGACGGCAGCAAAATCATCAATGTGACCCGCCCGGATACGCATGGCACTAAAGTGGCGATAACGGCGGCGCTGTACGGCAATGCCAGCGTGAGTGCCAGCCTCGACACCATCTTTACGGTGGTCACCAGCCCCGACTCGGACAAGGCGACGCTGTGGGGGCATATGACGGACACGCTGACGGCGGCAGACGGTACGAGCTACCACCGGCCGCTGCTGTACGCGGAGCTGAGTAATACCCTCAATGTGATGAGTTATACGGAAGATAACGAGGCGTGGTCCCGGTTTTACGGCCCTGATGGCCGCAAAAACAATGCGGAGATGTGCGCGGCCGGGTATTACCCTGCCATCGACGCTCTGGACGCGCTTTATCGCCAATACCCGGACAGAAGCATCAAGACGGCACAGGGCTGGCCGATAGACTACTCCTATTGGAGTGGTAGCTATGTGAGTAAGTTTTCTTCTGAAGCGCCCATCGATTTTTATGTCGTCGATCTGGATGATGGCAGCCATCATTCGGTGTCGGCGACGGATACCAGCGCCATGCAGTACCAGATTTGTACGAGTACGGGGGCAGCACAGGCAACGATGATCGCGCTGACCTCGACGGTGGCAATAGACGAAACCGCGCAGGCGGTGAAAGTGAAGACGGGTGAAAGAGTGCCGTTAACGATCACCACCACGGATGCTGCCGGTAACCCGGTAGGGAACGCAGTGTTTACCCTGACGCGAGACCGAGGTTCGATACGCGGCAGCAGTGCGCTTACTTCCTGGACCATACCAACCATGGAGCTGGTGCTGACCGGACAGGCGCCGCAGACCTGGCTTTATAACGGCACCTATTATGGGGTCACCGGCTCGGACGGCACGCTGTCTCTTGATGTAGGTGAAGATACTGGGCCGGGGTTGAAAACGGTGTTGAACGCCAGCTTGTATAAAACCCCAGCGGCAACCTCTTCGCTGTCGACAGTGTTTACCGTACTCACCAGTCCAGACAGCAGTAAAGCCCAGATGTGGGGGCATATGCCGGAGACTTTCACCGCCAGCAACGGCGCGGAATTTATGCGCCCAAGGCTGAGGTATGAGCTGAATTCAACCACGGATACGGAGTCGGTCATACAAAACAATGAAATGTGGTACACGGTGAAAAATGTGAATAGCGGGCGCGGGGCCTGCACGATGAACCAAATGCCGACGGCGGCCGATTTAACGTCGCTGTATAACGATCACCCGGATAGCGCATTAACCGCTGATTACGGTCTTCCGATGATCGCCTCGTATGGGTGGTGGGCGGGTGATAAGACGCTAAGCGGGCAAACGTCTTTATATCAATACATTAATTTTCGTAATGGTGTCATGAACACAACGACATCTTCGTCCCCGACCAACGTAACGCAGTTGTGTCTGACGGCAAAACGTGAGTATGCCATTACGCTTGACTCCTCCACTCTATGGAATGAGACGTACGCAAGCTTCATGAGTAAGAAAGGTGAAACGTTACCGCTAACGGTTAGCGTAAAAAATGCTGCCGGCATCCCACAGGCTAATACCGTGGTGGTGGTGGGGCGTTCTTCATCGACCACGCGCGCCAGTACGGTGATAACAAACAACCCGGCTTACATGACCTTGACGCCCGTTACGCCTGAGGGGAGTGCGACGAGTTTCAATTCCGGTTCGTCGAAATGGTATGGGATGACGGATGCTGATGGTAAAGCGCAATTGACGTTAGCGCAGGACAATTCGAGCGGCCTGAAAACGACGGTAACCGCCACGGTGGAGGGAGACAGTTTATCCACGGTGAGTAAAAACGTGATCTTTTCCGTTCTCACCAGCCCGGACAGCGATAAGGCTGCCATGTGGGGCCATATGCCGGAAACGGTGACGAACAGCGCTGGCGTCACATTCCATCGCCCTTATCTTGCTGCGGAGACGTCGGGTTATACTTCCAGCGTTGCCAGTAGCAATGAACGCTGGCCGTTGAGGTTGCAATCTACCACGCTGACGACCGGGAAGTCCGACTGTGATGAGGCGTATCAGCCTTTATTAAGCGATCTGCAAACATTGTATGCAGATAATCCCAGCGGAGCGTTGTTTGAACGTTATGGTTGGCCGGTGAATGAAAAATGGTTCTGGTTTGCGGTAGATCGCGCGGCGAATACCGGGAACTATCAGTCTATGCGGCTGGATGTGGGGAACGTATCGTCAAGCAGTTCTGCGAGTAATACAGGGGCGCAGGTTTGCCTGGTCGACCCGCATTCACCGGTACCTGCGACGATTGAACGGACTTCCAGTATTGCCCTCGATAGGTAAGCGATGCGGTGAAAGTCAAAAAAGGCGAAGAGATCCCGCTCACCGTCACCATGAAAGACAGCAGCGGCAATCCGTCTGCGAAACCAGCAGCGATGGCGTAGTCTTTAAGCGACCACTGTTGATGAATGAAGCGCCGTCGCATGATAACACCTTTGGTCCTATCGCTATGGGTGATGAAATCTGGACGCTGTTTAACCATGACGGTGCGGGGCTGGCGAGTAAATCGGGTTGCCCCGAAAACTATCAGCCGACATTGAGTGAGTTGCAAAAGCTGTATAGTGACTACCCTGGCAGTCAGATAGGGGAACGGTTTGCCTGGCGAACCCGCACGTTTCCACTGCGATGATGACGCTATCTCCCCCGCGATAGAACGAATAGACAGACGGCAGCGGGCTACTTAGCTTTTGGCTGGCGCTTTTTCCCGGCAGCCGTTACCGTTTTTATCTCGCTTTCCACCCAGCCGTCGTTCAGTCGGGTGGTGAGCAGGTCGCCGGGTCTGGCCTGTTTGGTTTTCTTTAGCACTGTGCCATCGCTTGTTGTCGTGACGCTATAGCCGCGCGCTAACGTTGCCAGTGGGCTGACGGCTTCCAGATGGGTGACCGCGTTGCCGAAACGCTCGCGCTGCTCGCTTAGCCGCGCGCGGATATTTTCCGCCAGTCGATATTCCAGTTGCTGCACCCGTGACTGCGCGCGATGAATGCGCGGCTGTGGGTTCTGCTGGTTCAGCCGCTGCAGCATGCGCTGCTGACGCTGATTGGCCTGTTTAATTTTATTCTCAAGTGCGAAGTTCATTCTCTGACGCAGTCGTTCCAGCACGGTCTGCTGGCGGGCCAGACGCAGCTGCGGATGCTGCTGTTGCAAGCGGTGATTAAGCTGGGTAAATCGGCGAGTTCGGTTGGCGAGATAGTAATCCATCGCCATTTCCAGACGTTGCTGACCATGCTGAATTTGACGCAGCAGTTCAAGCTGATTGCGGCTGACAATTTCTGCGGCCGCCGACGGCGTTGGCGCGCGCAGGTCGCCGACAAAATCGGCAATGGTCACATCGGTTTCATGGCCGACGGCACTCACCACCGGAATTCTGCTCGCAAATATCGCCCGTGCTACGCGCTCGTCGTTAAAGCTCCACAAATCTTCCAGCGAGCCGCCGCCGCGCCCGACGATTAATACGTCACACTCGCCACGGGCGTTTGCCAGCTCAATTGCGCGAACGATCTGCCCCGGTGCATCGTCGCCCTGGACAGCGGTTGGATAGATAATAACGGGCAGGGAAGGGTCGCGGCGTTTCAATACATGGAGAATATCGTGTAGCGCTGCCCCGGTTTTCGAGGTGATCACCCCGACGCAGTGGGCCGGTGAGGGCAGCGGTTTTTTGTGCTGCTGATCGAACAGCCCTTCAGCCTGCAGTTTGGCCTTCAGTTGCTCATACTTCTGTTGCAACAGACCTTCACCCGCAGGCTGCATACTCTCAACAATTATCTGGTAGTCCCCACGCGGTTCATACAATGTAATGTTGGCGCGCACCAGCACCTGTTGCCCGTGCTGCGGGCGGAACGTTACCCGGCGGTTGCTGTTGCGAAACATCGCGCAGCGAACCTGAGCGGTGTCATCTTTGAGCGTGAAGTACCAATGACCCGAGGACGGCTGAGTGAAATTGGAGATTTCACCGCTGATCCACACTTGCCCCATTTCCTGCTCAAGCAGCAAACGAACCGTCTGATTCAGGCGGCTTACGGTAAAAATTGAGGTGGTCTGAGAGGATAACATGTGAGCGGGATCAAATTCTAAATCAGCAGGTTATTCAGTCGAAAGTAACATGCTCACAGAGGAGCGCAAGGTTTTTTTGCAAAAAAGTGTGGATGCAATCGGTTACGCTCTGTATAATGCCGCGGCAATATTTAATAACCTCCCAGGTGAGATATTGCCCATGCTACGTATCGCAAAAGAAGCCCTGACGTTTGACGACGTCCTCCTCGTTCCCGCTCATTCTACCGTTCTGCCGAATACTGCTGACCTCAGCACCCAGTTGACGAAAACCATTCGCCTGAACATTCCTATGCTCTCCGCAGCAATGGACACCGTGACGGAAGCGCGCCTGGCAATTGCCCTGGCCCAGGAAGGCGGCATCGGTTTTATCCACAAAAACATGTCCATCGAGCGCCAGGCTGAAGAAGTTCGCCGCGTGAAAAAACACGAATCTGGCGTGGTAACTGACCCACAGACCGTACTGCCAACCACTACTCTGCGCGAAGTGAAAGAACTGACCGAGCGTAACGGCTTTGCAGGCTACCCGGTGGTGACTGAAGATAACGAACTAGTCGGTATCATCACCGGCCGTGACGTGCGTTTTGTGACTGACCTGAACCAGCCGGTTAGCGTATATATGACGCCAAAAGAGCGTCTGGTGACCGTTCGTGAAGGCGAAGCGCGCGATGTCGTTTTTGCCAAAATGCACGAAAAACGCGTTGAGAAAGCGCTGGTTGTTGATGACAGCTTCCATCTGCTCGGTATGATCACCGTAAAAGATTTCCAGAAAGCTGAACGTAAACCTAACGCCTGTAAAGACGAGCATGGTCGTCTGCGCGTTGGTGCAGCTGTAGGCGCAGGTGCTGGTAACGAAGAGCGTGTTGACGCGCTGGTTGCCGCGGGCGTTGACGTACTGCTGATTGACTCCTCTCACGGCCACTCTGAAGGCGTACTGCAGCGTATTCGTGAAACTCGCGCTAAATATCCTGATCTGCAGATTATCGGCGGTAACGTTGCTACGGGCGCAGGTGCTCGCGCGTTGGCTGAAGCTGGCTGCAGCGCTGTTAAAGTGGGTATCGGCCCTGGCTCCATCTGTACTACCCGTATCGTGACCGGCGTCGGTGTTCCGCAGATCACCGCCGTTTCTGATGCCGTTGAAGCGTTGGAAGGCACCGGTATTCCAGTTATCGCCGATGGCGGTATTCGTTTCTCCGGCGACATCGCTAAAGCGATTGCCGCTGGTGCTGCCGCAGTGATGGTTGGTTCCATGCTGGCGGGTACTGAAGAATCCCCGGGCGAAATCGAACTGTACCAGGGCCGTTCTTACAAATCTTACCGCGGTATGGGTTCTCTGGGCGCGATGTCCAAAGGGTCTTCTGACCGTTACTTCCAGAGCGATAACGCCGCTGACAAACTGGTCCCGGAAGGTATCGAAGGCCGCGTAGCCTATAAAGGCCGCCTGAAAGAGATCATTCACCAGCAGATGGGCGGCCTGCGCTCCTGTATGGGGCTGACCGGCTGTGGTACTATCGACGCGCTGCGAACGAAAGCAGAGTTTGTACGCATCAGCGGTGCGGGTATTCAGGAAAGTCACGTTCACGATGTGACCATCACCAAAGAGTCCCCTAACTACCGCATGGGCTCCTGATAAGTTTCCGCGCCCGGCTATATGCCGGGCGAATTTGTTTCACTTGCCTCGGAATTAGCGTCAATGACAGACAATATTCATAAACATCGCATTCTCATCCTCGATTTCGGCTCGCAGTACACTCAGTTGGTTGCACGTCGCGTACGTGAACTGGGCGTCTACTGTGAACTGTGGGCATGGGATGTTACGGAAGCACAAATTCGCGAATTCAACCCAAGCGGCATTATCCTTTCCGGTGGCCCGGAAAGTACCACCGAAGAAAACAGCCCGCGTGCGCCGGAATACGTTTTCAATGCGGGCGTGCCGGTGTTCGGCGTGTGCTACGGCATGCAGACCATGGCAATGCAGCTCGGTGGTCATGTTGAAGGTTCTAACGAACGTGAATTCGGCTATGCGCAGGTTGAAGTGCAGACCGACAGCGCGCTTGTCCGCGGTATTGAAGACTCCCTGACCGCAGACGGCAAACCGTTGCTGGATGTGTGGATGAGCCACGGCGACAAAGTGACTGCCATTCCGGAAGGTTTCGTGACTGTTGCCAGCACCGACAGCTGCCCGTTTGCTATCATGGCGCACGAAGAAAAACGCTTCTACGGCGTGCAGTTCCACCCGGAAGTTACCCACACCCGTCAGGGCATGCGCATGCTGGAGCGTTTTGTGCGCGATATCTGCCAGTGTGAAGCGCTGTGGACGCCGGCAAAAATTATCGATGACGCCGTTGCCCGCATTCGTGAGCAGGTTGGCAATGACAAAGTTATCCTCGGTCTGTCCGGTGGCGTTGACTCCTCTGTGACTGCGATGCTGCTGCACCGTGCAATCGGAAAAAACCTGACCTGCGTGTTCGTCGACAACGGTCTGCTGCGCCTGAACGAAGCCCAGCAGGTAATGGATATGTTTGGTGACCATTTCGGCCTGAACATCGTTCACGTTGAAGGCGAACAGCGTTTCCTCGACGCGCTGAAAGGCGAGAACGATCCTGAAGCGAAACGTAAGATCATCGGCCGCGTATTCGTTGAAGTGTTCGACGAAGAAGCGCTGAAGCTGGAAGACGTTAAGTGGCTGGCACAGGGAACTATCTATCCGGACGTGATCGAATCCGCGGCATCTGCCACCGGTAAAGCGCACGTTATCAAATCTCACCACAACGTGGGCGGTTTGCCGAAAGAGATGAAGATGGGTCTGGTTGAGCCGCTGCGTGAGCTGTTCAAAGACGAAGTGCGTAAGATTGGTCTGGAGCTGGGCCTGCCGTACGACATGCTGTACCGTCACCCGTTCCCGGGACCGGGGCTGGGGGTACGTGTGCTTGGCGAAGTGAAGAAAGAGTACTGCGACCTGCTGCGTCGCGCGGATGCTATCTTCATTGAAGAACTGCACAAAGCTGACCTGTACAACAAAGTCAGCCAGGCGTTCACCGTGTTCCTGCCGGTACGTTCCGTTGGCGTCATGGGCGATGGCCGTAAGTACGACTGGGTTGTTTCCCTGCGTGCAGTAGAAACCATCGACTTTATGACCGCGCACTGGGCGCACCTGCCGTATGATTTCTTAGGCCGCGTCTCTAACCGCATCATTAACGAAGTGAACGGCATTTCCCGCGTCGTTTATGATATCAGCGGTAAGCCACCGGCTACCATTGAGTGGGAATAATAGCCCTTTCTGTTAGCGGTTTCTGAACCGGTAATATGTAAAAGAACCCTCTTTTATAGAGGGTTTTTTATTGCGCTCATACCGAAGCGCTGTGAATTAATCAACCAACTGTAGCTGGGGTTGAGATTGGGGGGCTACGTTCTCAACGCGAATATCCATCTGCGGATACGGCAGGGAGATATGGTTGGCGTCCAGGGCTTCTTTAATGTTTTCCAGCAAATCGTAATAGGTATTCCAGTATTCGATGTTGGGCACCCATACGCGGACGTAAAAATTCAATGCTGAAGCGCCCAGTTCGCCCAGACGAACGGTTACCCCACGTTGCTTATCGATGCGGGTATCCTGATCGATAATATGGTTAATCACGCGCTTAACGTCAGCTATCCGGCTCTGATAGCCGACGCCAATCACCAGATCGATACGGCGGAAAGGGTGGCGGGAATAGTTAATGATATTGTCAGCGATGATCTTACCGTTTGGAATGACCACTTCTTTGCTGTCGGCGGTGAGCAGGGTGGTGGAGAAAATATGCACCTTTTCCACCGTTCCGGTGACTGCCCCAATTTGTACCACTTCTCCGGCGCGGAATGGACGCAGGGAGACCAATAGTACGCCAGCGGCAAAGTTGGAAAGCGATCCTTGTAGCGCGAGTCCAATGGCCAACCCGGCGGCACCAATGACGGCAATAATGGAGGATGTTTCGATACCGACGCGACCCAATGCGGCAACAACGGCAAAGGCGAGGGTAATGTAACGTACCAGCGCGGTGAAGAACTGGATAATGGTTCGGTCAACTTTACGTTTTAAAAGTAATTTTTCCAGACCACTGGAGATCAGGCGAGAGACAAATTTACCGACAAACAGTAAAATTACGGCGGCAACGATATTCCAGCCGAATTGAATAACCGCATCGCTGTGTCCAGCGATCCATTCAAGACCGCTGCTTATTTTCGGAAATAATGAAAAACCACTCATGGTATTACCCTGTAGAATTTAAAATGGTAATGATTCAAATAAGCATTTAATTTCATACATAATATTAATGCTTTCACCTGTGATATTTTCTGGTGATATTAATTGGCGTCTATTTGAACACAGTGTGTCTTTTTATACCCAGTAAATCGGAACGTAAAAATGAGCGCGAATGGTGCAGTGAAGTGAGATTAAAAGATTGTGAATTTGTGCGAAAAACACGGTCTGTTATCGGATAACTCCGTGCGTGTGGTGGGTAATGCAGCGTATTGTTTCATCACTCAAATCCCTTACCGGATGGTTAAATGTCAGGCGATTAGCCATCCGGTAAGGAATCTTAATGCTGAGATATTACAGGTGCGAGCGATCAGCGCGCGTCGGTTTGAGCAGGAGATGCCTGTTGCGGCTGGGTGATCTGCTGAGAGTCTTTTTTGTTCTGGTGGTGGTGCCACGCACCTATAGCGGAGTAGACGAAGCGTCCGAAGAAGAAGAGAAAGCTGATAAGCAGTACGATCCGGATCATGCGACTATTAAATCGGTGTCGTTTGCGTAGGCTGGTAACCTGGCTCACAAAAGGTTCCTTGTAGTGTACCCAACTGAGGGCGATACTCACATTAAGGCATACTGTGAGGCAATGGTCAATTTTTCGTTATGTAAAATTGCTTCAGTTGTTTTATCCTCATATGTTATGAAAATTAATATTATTATTTGCATTAATAATGAATTAACGATAAGAAACGATGAAAATAGTAATAATTGATTAATGAGGGGCTTTTTTTTGATATATATCAAACGTCACCCTTTACTGATAACTAAAATTGATGAGACATAGTAATGTATTTAACTTCATCATTTTAGAGTCAGGTGGGATGCCTGTCTGAATACCCCCTGCAGGATGTGCGGGATTCTACTGAGCATCTATGAAACTCAATAAAAATTATATTTGTATGAGAGATAGATGGTGGGCGTTACCTCTCATCATACCATCTTTGCTGTTGCCTATATTGAGCACTGCCAATACCTATGCCCATATTAGTACTGGGACCGTAATTCTTTTCTACATGCCTTTGGCGTTGATGATTAGCCTGATGCTATTTTTTGGCTGGGCGGCATTGCCGGGAATTATCATTTCCATTATCTGCTACAAATATCCGCAGGTTGGGTTATTTGAAACGCTCTCAATAATTTCGCACTTTATTGTAACGATAGTGCTGAGTTGGGGAGGGTATAAAGTATTTGCACCCCGGCGGAACAACGTGTCTCACGGTGACTCCCACCTGATGTTTCAGCGCATGTTTTGGCAGGTCTTCTGCCCGGCGACGCTGTTTCTGATCCTCTTCCAGTTTGCCGCGTTTGTGGGTGTTTATGAGAGTAAATCCGGCATGGTGGGGGTTATGCCCTTTAATACTGGCACGTTGATCAACTATCAGGCTATGCTGGTCGGGAATCTGATTGGGGTTCCTTTGTGCTACTTTATTATTCGCACGATCCGCAACCCTTTGCATGTCAGAGGCTATTTTTCTCAATTAAAGCAGCAGTTTGATACCAAAGTTACCAAAACTGAGGTTGCGGTCTGGCTGATTATATTGGCTGTACTTATGGCATTGCTGTGTATGCCGTTAAATGAACAAAGCTCAATATTCAGCACAAATTATACTCTGTCGTTGTTGCTACCAGTCATGCTCTGGGGAGCAATGCGTTACGGTTACAGATTTATTTCGCTGATATGGTCTGTCGTACTTATTACCGCAATTCATTATTACCAGCGCTATATGCCCTGGTATTCTGGCTACGATACCCAGCTTGCCATTACCTCATCGAGCTATCTTGTTTTCTCCTTCATCGTGAACTTCATTGCCGTACTGGCAACGCGCCAACGCTTTGTTACCCGGCGCAACCATCGTCTGGCATTCTTTGATCCGATGGTGCATCTGCCAAATTTGCGCGCATTGAACCGGGATTTGAAAAAAACGCCATGGTCAGTGCTCTGCTTTTTGCGTGTTCCGGGCATGGAGCTACTGGTAAAAAATTACGGCATTATGCTGCGTATCCAGTACAAGCAAAAACTCTCACAGTGGATAACGCCACTGTTGGCACAGGATGAGCATGTCTATCAGTTATCGGGTAATGACTTAGTTTTGCGTTTTAACACTGAGTCGTATCAGGAGCGCATTGAAGCCCTGGACAGGCATATCAAGCAGTTCCGTTTTATTTGGGATGGCATGCCATTACAGCCGCAGGTGGGGATCAGTTTTTGCTATGTCCGTTCTCCTGTTAACCATATCTATCTGTTACTGGGAGAGTTAAGCACCATTGCCGAGCTTTCTCTGGCGACGAATTCACCAGAGAACTTGCAGCGCCGAGGCGTCATGCACTTGCAACGTGACCTGAAAGATAAGGTTGCGATGATGAATCGTCTACAGCTGGCGTTGGAGCACAATCGTTTTTTCCTGATGGCGCAGCCGATTTTTGGCGTACGCGGCGACGTTTATCATGAAATCCTGCTGCGCCTTGAGGGAGATGACGGTGAAACCATCCCGCCTGATTGCTTCTTGCCGGTCGCGCATGAGTTTGGCTTGTCATCCAGCATCGATATGTGGGTGATTGAAAATACGCTGAAGTTTATGGCACAGAATCGGGAAAAAATGCCCGCCCGTCGGTTTGCCATTAACTTGTCACCCACGTCGATATGTCGCGCCCGACTTCCGCATGACATCAAGCAGCTACTGGTTAAGTACAAGGTTGAAGCGTGGCAGTTGATTTTTGAAGTCACGGAAAGCAACGCCTTAACCAATGCGGAACAGGCACAGGCAACGTTACTGCAGCTGCAATCACTGGGCTGTCAGATTGCGATTGATGATTTTGGGACGGGTTACGCCAGCTATGCGCGGCTGAAGAATGTGAGTGCCGATATCCTGAAAATTGATGGCAGCTTTATTCGCAGTATCGTTTCGAATAGCCTCGACTACCAAATCGTGGCCTCTATTTGCCATCTGGCTCGGATGAAAAGAATGCTGGTGGTTGCGGAGTACGTCGAAAGTGAAGAAATACGCAGTGCGGTAATTTCGCTGGGGATTGACTACATGCAGGGGTACTTGATTGGTAAACCACAGCCATTGCATGAAACGCTGGAAGAACAGGCGCCAGACGCGCTGGCACCTGTTCTGAGTTTATGCGGCGATATCGGGTGAGGTTTCTTCTTCAATTTTGAGACGCCAGCCGGTTACGCCCTCCCAGTATTGCTGCTCTTTTTCCAGATCGAGCAGCACCAGCGCATTTTGGCTAAACCAGTCATGCGGGAAACGTAAGGTCCAGTGGTTGTCGTCGGTTATCAGAGTCAGGGTTGGCGGCGTGGTGGTCGCCTGACGCTGATTATTCAGCAGCACGCCCAGGCGTAACAGTTGAATTAACGGCAGAAACTGTTTTTTCTTGAACAGTGTAAAGCGGGGCAAGTCATCCAGTTTCACCGCTTTGCGATGATAACGAACTAATGTTGCCATCATCAGTTGTTGTTCCTGATTAAACCCCGGTAAATCGCTGTTTTGTAAGATATAAGCAGAGTGGCGATGTAAGCCGCTGTGGTTGATGTTCAGCCCAACCTCATGCAGCATCGCTGCCCAGCGCAGTAATGCTTCCAGTTGAGGATTGGCTAGTTTGGGCTGTTGCGTATGCCACTGGTCGTACATTTGCATCGTTGTTTCCAGTACGCGCCGGGCCTGTTCACTGTCAATGTTGTACTGGTTCGCCAGACTGCTGGCGGTACGGCTGCGAACGTCCTGATGGCGAAAACGTCCTTCCATCTCGTACAGTACGCCTTCGCGTAGTGCGCCATCAGAAAGGCGAAGTTCGCGGATAGCCAACGCGTCAAAAACGCCGCACAGAATCGCGAGTCCGGGTACAAACACTGCTTTTCGTTCTTCTGACAATCCTGGCAAGCTGAGCGCATCAAATGACGCATGCTTCAGCACTTCAGATGTCAGTTTGTCCAGGCGTTCGGGGGTGATAAAACCGTCTTTTTCACCCATCTCCAGCAGCACTTCGTGTGCCGCTTTAATTGTGCCTGACGCGCCCATTGCGACGTTCCAGCCCTGAATGCGAAACTGCCACGTTAAAGTTTCAAGCTTTTGCGCTGCCGCCATGCGGGCACGCTGGAAGTTTTCCCGGCTGATAACACCGCCCGGGAAATACATCTGGGCAAAACTGACGCAGCCCATACGGCGGCTTTCGACCAGCTTGGGTTCGAAATCTTCGCCGATCACCAGTTCTGTTGAGCCACCGCCGATATCGATAACCAGCTTGCGGCCTTTTTCCGGCTGAGTGTGCTCCACGCCCATAAAAATCAGTCGGGCTTCTTCGTTACCGGAGATAATCTCAATCGGGTAGGGGATGACTTTTTCCGCTCGCTTGAGAAAATCGGTCGCATTCAGCGCCTGACGCAAAGTATGGGTTCCCACGATGCATACGCTTGACGGGGGAAAGCCCTGCAGGCGTTCGGCGAACAGCGACAGGCAGCTTAATCCGCGTTCCATTGCCTCTTCGCTCAGCTTGTTATCTTCGCCGAGACCATCCGCCAGATGAACGCGCTGTTTCAGCCGCCCGATAATCTGCATTGCGCCATCTACCACGCGGGCAATGACCATATGGAAACTGTTTGAACCAAGGTCGACCGCAGCAAATTCCTGCGGTCGTGGAGTCTTGTCGTGTATTGGCATAGCGTTAGTCAGGTTGCTCGAGTGATTTGATGTAGTCGTAAATCGCCAATTGTGACTGAACTTTACGGCGGTTTCCGCGTGGTACGTAGCGATTACTGAGTTCTTTATCGATGAAGCGAGCCTTCACCGTGTCGCTGAACAGGATATCGATAATATCCAGCACGCGCTGCTTAAGGCGCGGGTCCAGCAGCGGAGTGGCGACCTCGATACGATAGTCGATATTGCGGGTCATCCAGTCTGCAGAGGAGAGGTATACCTGCTTATCGCCACCGTTTTCGAAAATATAAACCCGGTCGTGTTCAAGGTAGCGATCAACGATGCTGATAACACGAATATTGTCGCTAATGCCTTCCAGGTTCGGGATCAGAGAGCACATACCGCGAATCAACAAATTAACCGGTACGCCTGAGCTTGAGGCTGCATAGAGACGATCAACCAGACCTTTATCGACCAGGTTGTTCAGTTTTAGCGTGATACCGGAAGGCTGGCCTTGCTGCGCATTGGCGATCTCTTTGTCGATCATCGCGTACAGCAGACGGCGTGAGTTCTGCGGAGAAACCAGCAGATAATCGAACGTCACCGGACGATACGGGTTTTCGATGAAGTTGAACACCCGACGAACCTCGTTGGTGATGCGTGAATCAGCGGTAAGCAACGAGTAGTCGGTGTACAGGCGCGCCGTTTTTTCGTTGAAGTTGCCCGTCCCGATATGCGCATAGCGCACGACTTCATCACCTTCTTTACGCGAGATAAGGAACAGTTTGGCGTGAATTTTCAGACCCGGCGCGGAGAAGATGACGTGAACGCCCGCTTCGGTCAGACGCTTGGCCCAATGAATGTTGGCTTCTTCATCAAAGCGCGCCTGTAATTCCACTACCACGGTGACTTTTTTACTGTTATGCGCGGCATGGATCATCGCGTCGATGATGCGCGAGTCTTTCGCCACACGGTAGATGTTGATCTTTATTGCCAGTACGCTCGGGTCGAAAGACGCCTGGCGCAACAGTTCAAGAACGTGCTCAAAGGTGTGGTACGGGTAATACAGCAGCACATCGCGCTCGCGGATTGCATCAAATCCGTTACGGAATTTCTCATTGTCGAACCAGATGTGGCGCAGACGCGGCAGCGGCTTATTCACCAGGTTGGCTTTGCCAACGTTGGGGAAGTTAATAAAGTCTTTGAAGTTATGGTAACGGCCGCCGGGAACAATCGAGTCGTAGCGAGAAATCGTCAGTTTTTCACGTAGCACCTCGACCAACGCATTGGGCATGTCGCGCTGATAGACGAAACGCACAGGCTCTGCGGTCAGACGCTGTTTCAGGCTGGAGGACATCAGCTCCATCAGGCTCGATTCCATCTCGTGCACCAAATCGTATTCGGCGTCACGGGTCATTTTCATCGAATAGGCGTTAAGTGCGTCGTAATCAAAGAACCCTTTGAAAATATCGTCAAGGCAATAACGTAAAATGTTGTCCAACAGGATCATCGGTTTGCGACGACGCGGGGTTTCCGGCGGCAGATTCACAAAACGGGGAACCTTGTCAGAAGGGATTTCCAGCAGCGCGTAGCGGATTGTATCGCCGCGGATAATCTCTACCGCCAGATAGGTGTAGTCATCTTTCAAAAACTGGACTAAATCCGTCTCGCGGTTAATCAGGATCGGCGTGATGTGCTGGCGAAGATATTGCTTGAAGTAATGACGCAACCAGCTCTGCTGATTGGCCGATAGCTGGCGTTCATTGATTAAGAAAATCTGATTGCGCGCCATCTCCAGCAGCAACTCGTTGTACAGACCGTCAAATTCCTGATCGGCTTTTAATACGCGGGCCTGGATTTTGCCTAACAGATGGCGGGAGTGAGAGTTTGAACCCTGTTCTTCGCTAATAATGATTCGGCGCTTCAGTTCGGCAAAACGAACCTTATAAAACTCGTCGAGGTTATTGGAATAGATGCCTAAGAAACGCATCCGTTCGATCAACGGGTTTGACTTATCAGCAGCTTCCTGGAGTACACGTTCGTTGAACGCTAACCAACTGAGTTCTTTCTCGATGTATAGCTTTTCCTGACCCATTACCACTTTTACTCCGTTTCATTCACGGGACACTACCGATTTATTATGGCGAGCATTGCTCTCAGATGTCCAACTGTGCCAGAAAAATATGACAATAAACCGTCTGATAGCAAAGAGAAAGGGGGAGCGTAGATGAATACCGGTGGTATTAACCGGAAAAGGTAGTTATGCCTGTAAGCCGGATGGTGACATGCGGCTTACAGGTTGAATTTTATTATTCGTCGGCGGCGTAGCCTTGTGGCGGTAGGCGGATGCCATCCAGCCATGCGGCGTTATCACGCATTTTCAGGCGACCATCAATAAACCAGCTTACCACCAGTGGGTAAATGGTATGTTCCTGAGCCTGAACCCGCGCCGTGACATCATCTTCGCTGTCGCCTTCAAATACCGGAACCTTGGCCTGGAGAATAACCGGTCCGCCGTCCAGTTCATCAGTGACGAAGTGGACGGAGGTACCATGCTCTTCATCGCCGTTTTCCAGTACCTGGCGGTGCGTATGCAGGCCGGGATACTTTGGCAATAAAGACGGGTGGATATTCAGCAATCGTTCAGAATAGTGCGCGACAAACGCCGGGCTGAGGATGCGCATATAACCGGCCAGCACCACGACATCCGGCGCCCAGGCGTCAATTTCTTGCATCAGTTGGCGGTCGAAGGCTTCGCGACTGGCAAACTGGGCGGCTTCCAGCGAGTGTGCCGGAATATTCGCTTCGCGTGCGCGCTCAAGGCCGAACGCATCGGCCTTGTTACTGAATACTGCACGTATGGTGCCATTGATTTTTTTCTGTTCACAGGCGTCTATTATCGCCTGCAAATTGCTTCCGTTACCGGAAATGAGCACCACAATGTTTTTCATTCAATGACCACACGCTGTTCGGAATCAGAAGCTTTGATGATACCGATTTTCCATGCGTTTTCACCTTTCTCATTGAGCAAAGCCAGGGCTTTGTCCACTTCCGGAGCTGGCAGGGCGATAACCATACCTACGCCGCAGTTAAAGGTGCGATACATCTCATGCTGGCTGACGTTACCCGCCGTTTGCAGCCAGTTGAAGACGGCTGGCCACTGCCAGGAAGACTCGTCGATCACGGCCTGCGTGTTGTCTGGCAGAACGCGTGGAATATTTTCCCAGAAGCCGCCGCCGGTCAGGTGGGCAATGGCGTGCACATCAACCTTCTCGATCAGTTCCAGAATGGATTTTACGTAAATGCGGGTCGGAGCCAGCAAGTGGTCGGCCAGCGATTTACCTTCAAGCTCGGTGGTTTCCGGGTCACAACCGCTGACTTCAACGATTTTACGCACCAGAGAGTAACCGTTGGAGTGCGGACCGCTGGAGCCGAGCGCAATCAGTACGTCGCCGTCAGCCACTTTAGAACCGTCGATAATCTCTGATTTTTCGACGACGCCAACACAGAAACCTGCCACGTCGTAATCTTCGCCGTGGTACATCCCCGGCATTTCAGCTGTTTCCCCACCGACCAGCGCACAGCCAGACTGCAGGCAGCCTTCGGCAATCCCGTTAATGACGCTGGCTGCGGTGTCCACATCCAGTTTGCCGGTTGCATAGTAGTCGAGGAAGAACAGCGGCTCAGCGCCCTGAACCACGAGGTCGTTGACGCACATTGCGACGAGGTCAATGCCGATAGTGTCGTGGCGTTTCAGATCCATCGCCAGACGCAGTTTTGTACCAACGCCATCAGTGCCGGAAACCAGTACCGGTTCACGATATTTTTGCGGCAATGCGCACAGCGCACCGAAGCCACCCAGACCACCCATAACTTCCGGACGACGCGTTTTCTTTACTACGCCTTTGATTCGATCAACCAGAGCATTACCTGCATCAATATCAACACCGGCATCTTTGTAGCTAAGAGAGGTTTTATCGGTCACTGCCTGCTTCCCCACATGTTTACTTGCAGTAAAAGTTAAATTCGGCGCAATTCTAACAGGGAAAGCAAACGTTTGCGAGCCTGCTCTGCATCAAGTTTTATCTGCTGGTTTTTTCAGCATTTTACAATCATTTATCTATTTGTTTGAACTGCGCCACGAAAATGAAACCGGGTACAGCCTTGTGCTTGAAACCTGCCGGCCGAATGCACAGTATCGTACTGAAACCGGTTTCTGTTTTTTGTTGCGGGCCTCATTTGGAGCGTTTTGCGCAGACTCATCACGATAGGGGAAGGGGATGTCAGGATTTAAAGCAGATTTCATGTGGGGTGGCGCTGTCGCCGCTCATCAACTGGAAGGTGGCTGGCAGGAGGGCGGTAAAGGAATTAGCGTTGCCGATGTCATGACGGCGGGGGCGCATGGTGTGGCGCGTGAAATTACTGACGGTGTGATTGCCGGTAAAAATTACCCTAACCACGATGCCATCGATTTTTATCATCGCTATAAAGACGATATCAAGCTGTTTGCCGAAATGGGGTTTAAATGTTTTCGCACTTCTATTGCCTGGACGCGGATTTTCCCTTTAGGTGACGAAGCGCAACCCAATGAAGCTGGCCTGCAGTTCTATGATGATCTGTTCGACGAATGTCTGAAATATGGCATTGAACCGGTGATTACGTTGTCGCACTTCGAGATGCCCTACCATCTGGTGACGGAATATGGCGGCTGGCGCAACCGTAAGCTTATCGACTTTTTTGTCCGTTTTGCCCGGGTGGTTTTCACTCGTTACCAGCACAAAGTGAAGTACTGGATGACGTTTAATGAGATTAACAATCAGGCAAATTATCACGAAGACTTCGCGCCCTTTACTAACTCTGGCCTGAAATACCAGCCCGGCGAAGACCGCGAGCCGGTCATGTACCAGGCGGCGCACTACGAGCTGGTGGCAAGCGCGCTGTCGGTGAAGGTCGCGCGTGAAATTAACCCGGCGCTGCAAATTGGCTGCATGATTGCGATGTGCCCAATTTATCCGCTGACCTGTGCGCCGAACGACATGATGATGGCGATGAATGCTATGCACCGGCGTTACTGGTTTACTGACGTCCATGTGCGCGGCAAATACCCGCAGCATCTTCTCAATTACTTTGCCCGTCGTGGCTTTGAACTGGATATCACCGAGGAAGACCGTCAGGCGCTGACCGAGGGCTGCGTTGATTACATCGGCTTTAGCTATTATATGTCTTTCGCGACCCAGGCAACGGCGGACAACCCACAGCTGGATTACGACGAGTCGAAAAGCCTGGTTTCTAACCCGTACGTGCAGAAGTCGGACTGGGGCTGGCAGATTGATCCCGTCGGTCTGCGCTATTCGCTGAACTGGTTCTGGGATCATTATCAGTTGCCGTTATTTATTGTAGAAAACGGCTTTGGGGCGATTGACGTGCAGCAGGCCGACGGCTCGGTGGATGATTCCTATCGTATTGACTATATGGCCGCACATATCCGCGAAATGAAAAAAGCGGTGGTGGAAGATGGTGTGGATCTGATGGGCTATACCCCGTGGGGCTGTATTGATTTAGTCTCGGCCGGGACGGGGGAGATGAAAAAACGCTACGGCTTTATCTATGTTGATAAAAATAATGACGGGAGTGGAACATTAGCACGCTCGCCGAAGAAATCTTTTTCATGGTATCAAAACGTCATCCAGAGTAATGCTGAAAATCTATAAAATTCATAGCATTGATAACAACCCCCGCACTTATTGTGGGGGTTGTTTTATACTCATCATCCAGACGCAAACGATTTTGGTTGATCCATATCAAGCGTATGCAGTGTTGCGCCAGAGACGAAAAGCGGTATAATCCGGCGATTTTTTTTGTGGTTGCCACTCGTCTGAGGAAAGGAGAAGAGTATGAAGATCGTGGAAGTCAAACACCCACTCGTCAAACACAAGCTGGGACTGATGCGTGAAAACGACATCAGCACTAAACGCTTTCGTGAACTCGCCTCGGAAGTTGGCAGCCTGCTGACTTATGAAGCAACCGCCGGTCTGGAAACCGAAAAGGTGACCATTGAAGGCTGGAACGGTCCGGTTGAAGTTGACCAAATCAAAGGTAAAAAAATCACCGTTGTGCCAATCCTGCGTGCGGGCCTGGGCATGATGGAAGGCGTTCTGGAAAACGTTCCGAGCGCGCGTATCAGCGTGGTTGGTATGTACCGTAATGAAGAGACGCTGGAGCCGGTTCCGTACTTCCAGAAGCTGGTTTCTAACATTGATGAGCGCATGGCGCTGATCGTTGACCCAATGCTGGCAACCGGCGGTTCCGTTATCGCTACCATCGACCTGCTGAAAAAAGCAGGCTGCAGCAGCATTAAAGTCCTGGTGCTGGTTGCAGCGCCGGAAGGTATCGCGGCGCTGGAAAAAGCGCACCCGGATGTTGAGCTGTACACTGCTTCCATCGATCAGGGACTGAACGAGCACGGATACATTATTCCGGGGCTCGGCGATGCCGGCGATAAGATTTTTGGTACCAAGTAAACGAATAAGTGAAAAGAAGCCGACTTTAAGAGTCGGCTTTTTTTTGAATAAAACAACCCAATCGCTAATAACAAACAACACTCAGAGGAAAACACTATGACGCGCCGTGCTATCGGGGTGAGTGAAAGACCGCCGCTTTTACAGACAATCCCGCTTAGTTTACAGCACCTGTTCGCCATGTTTGGCGCAACGGTACTGGTGCCAGTCCTGTTTCATATCAACCCAGCTACCGTTCTGCTGTTTAACGGTATTGGTACTTTACTGTATCTCTTTATTTGTAAAGGTAAAATTCCGGCTTACCTCGGTTCAAGCTTTGCGTTCATTTCCCCGGTTCTGCTGCTGCTGCCGCTAGGGTATGAAGTGGCGCTGGGCGGTTTCATTATGTGTGGCATCCTGTTCTGCCTGGTTTCGTTCATCGTTAAGAAAGCCGGTACTGGCTGGCTGGATGTAATGTTCCCGCCTGCGGCGATGGGCGCAATCGTTGCCGTGATCGGTCTGGAGCTGGCGGGTGTCGCTGCGGGTATGGCGGGATTGCTGCCTGCGGAAGGACAAGCGCCAGACTCAACAACCATCATCATCTCAATGGTGACGCTGGCTGTGACGGTATTTGGTTCCGTGCTGTTCCGTGGCTTTATGGCGATTATCCCGATTTTGATTGGGGTGCTGGCCGGGTACGCGCTCTCCTTCGTGATGGGCGTCGTGGACACCACGCCGATAGCGCAGGCTCACTGGTTTGCTCTGCCGACGTTCTATACGCCGCGCTTTGAATGGGTCGCTATTCTGACCATTCTGCCTGCGGCGCTGGTTGTTATTGCTGAACACGTCGGCCACCTGGTGGTAACGGCGAATATCGTGAAAAAAGATTTGATTCGCGATCCTGGCCTGCATCGTTCTATGTTTGCTAACGGCCTGTCGACGGTGATCTCCGGCTTCTTCGGTTCTACGCCGAACACCACGTACGGCGAAAACATCGGCGTCATGGCGATTACCCGCGTTTACAGTACCTGGGTTATTGGCGGTGCGGCGATTTTCGCCATTCTGCTCTCCTGCGTGGGTAAACTGGCTGCGGCGATCCAAATTATTCCACTGCCGGTCATGGGCGGTGTCTCTCTGCTGTTGTACGGCGTGATTGGCGCTTCCGGTATTCGCGTGCTGATCGAGTCAAAAGTTGACTACAACAAAGCACAGAATCTGATCCTGACCTCGGTCATTTTGATCATCGGCGTCAGCGGCGCGAAAGTTCACATCGGTGCTGCTGAGCTGAAAGGCATGGCGCTGGCGACTATTGTGGGTGTCTGTCTGAGCCTGATTTTCAAAGTTATCAGCCTGCTGCGTCCAGAAGAAGTGGTGCTCGACGCCAAAGATGCCGACACTGAACAACAGTAAACCTTTGACCGGGCGGCGATGCTGCCCGGTTCTATCGCGACGCATTTCTGTGTTAAACTCAACGCGATTTTATGAAATCCTGGGTTGAGGTATCTCTGAACACACCGGCACAGCTCTCTTTGCCACTTTATCTTCCTGACGACGAAACTTTCGCAAGTTTCTGGCCGGGGGATAACTCCTCTTTACTGGCTGCACTGCAAAACGTGCTGCGTCAGGAACATAGCGGGTATATTTATCTCTGGTCGCGTGAAGGCGCTGGCCGTAGTCATTTGCTGCATGCAGCCTGTGCGGAACTGTCCGCGCGCGGCGATGCGGTAGGCTACGTGCCGCTCGACAAACGCACCTGGTTCGTCCCCGAGGTGCTCGACGGGATGGAGCATTTATCGCTGGTATGCATCGATAACATCGAATGTGTGGCTGGTGATTCACTGTGGGAAATGGCGATCTTTGATCTCTACAACCGTATCCTGGAGTCGGGGAAAACACGCCTGCTGATCACCGGCGATCGTCCACCAAGACAGTTGAATCTGGGATTGCCAGATCTCGCTTCGCGTCTGGACTGGGGGCAAATCTACAAGCTGCAACCACTTTCCGATGAAGATAAGCTGCAGGCGTTGCAATTACGCGCCAGACTTCGCGGATTTGAACTGCCGGAAGATGTGGGCCGCTTTCTGCTTAAGCGTCTGGATCGGGAAATGCGTACGCTGTTTATGACGTTGGATCAGCTTGATCACGCATCGATCACCGCCCAGCGTAAGCTGACCATTCCGTTCGTAAAAGAAATTCTGAAGCTGTAAGCGCCGCAGCCAAATGACTGCGGCAGGTTTCGGTTAACCGACGATTTCCAGTACCTGCTCCGGCGGGCGTCCAATTCGAGCCTGACCTTTGGCAACTACGATCGGGCGCTCCATCAGTTTCGGGTTTTCCACCATTGCCTGAATCAGCGCATCTTCACTCAGATTTTTGTCCGCCAGGTTAAGCGATTTATAGAGATCCTCTTTCTGGCGCATCAGCTCACGCGCGCTGGACATACCCAGCATCTGCAGAAGTTCACGCAGGGTCGCGGCGTCAGCCGGGGTTTCCACATACAGCACCACTTCCGGGTCCACGCCATTGGACTTCAGTAATTCCAGCGTTTCACGGCTCTTGGAGCAGCGTGGGTTATGGTAGATTTTAATCGCGTCTGACATGACTTCTCCTTGCATAACAATACTGCCGGATGGCGGCCAAAAGACCTTATCCGGCCTACATATCGCGTCTGACGTAGGCCGGATAAGACGCTACAGCGTCGCCATCCGGCAAGGGTTCGATAATTACATCTTCGTGTAGGGTTTAAAGCGTTCTTGCAGCTGGCGTAGCTGGTCGATACGGGCATCGTATCTGGCCTGCTGCTGGCTACCCAGTTTCACCTGAGAGCTTGCGCTGCTGAGCATCGAAATCGCCTGATCCAGACGTCCGGCGAGGGCATACCCCTCCGCCCGCGCCGCCAGCTCCTGATCGCGGTTGTTCAGGTTGGCTTCCGTTTGCGCTAACAGATCCCAGCCGTTAGGGTCGTCCTTATGGTTAAACGTATAGCGATTCAGGATGGTTGCCGCCTCTTTGGCTTGTCCGCCCTGTAGATACGCATTCGCCAGGTTGAGCTGCAGTACCGGGTTAGTGCGCAGGTCGCGGGCGTTTTTCAGGCGGTTAATGGCATCACTGGTTTTCTTCTGGCCGAGATCGATATCCGTTGCCAGGTCGAGATACCAGGCATTGTTCGCGTCTGCAGCCAGCAGCGGTTGCAGCGCTTTACGCGCCTCGTCATATTTGCTGGCTTCCATCGCCTGCAATGCCCGGCCATATTGTGCCGCACGTTGCTCACGTACGTTGCCTTTCGACCAGTTACTCAGCAGGTCATCGGTCAACTGGTTACGACCAGAGTTGTACATGCCCAAGGTTCGTGCCTTAGCCAGATAAAAATCTTCTGACGACTGGACGACCACCGGACGCATCTGGTTGGCGCGGTTACGGGCATCCGACAGGCGGCTTTCAGGCAGGGGGTGAGTCAGCAAAATTTCCGGCGGACGCGAAGAGTAACGGGCCTGATCGAGCAGTTTTTCGAGGAACGTCGGCATGGCCTGGGGATCGAATCCCGAGCGTTGCAGCACCTGAATACCGATGCGGTCTGCTTCCTGTTCATTTTGTTGCGTAAAACTAATCATCCCCTGACGTGTACCCGCCAGCGTACCGGTCAGCGCCGCCATACCCGCCTGCGGGCTAGCCATCGCTAATAAAATTGAACCTAGCGCACCTACCCACGTTAGCGGCGCACTGCGTTTCTGATCTTCCATTGCACGCGCCAGGTGACGTTGTGTGACGTGGGAAATTTCGTGTGCCATAACCGATGCTAACTGGCTTTCGTTGTCGGAATAGCGGAACAGCGCGGAGTGCAAGACAACGTTGCCGCCAAAGAAAGCAAAGGCGTTGATTTCATCGTTGTTGATCAAAAAGAATGTGAAGGGTGTTTTTACCGAGTCGGCGTGCGAGACCAGACGCATCCCCAGCGCATTAATGTATTGGGTGAGCAATGGATCATTAATTAATGGCGCACTGCCGCGCAGTTGGCGTACGTAATAATCGCCCATCTGCATTTCCTGTCCTATGGAAAGCGTACTGCCTGCCGACGTTCCCATATCAGGCAGGGTGTCCGCAGTATCAGCAAATGCGGGCGCAACCTGACCGATAGTCAGTGCGGCAATGAGGGTAGCAACCAGGTTTTTTTTCAACTGCCTGAACATAACCTCTGTCCTGTATTCTTTTTTGAGATAGCCATTTGACCTATGCTGTGAAGTATCGTTCACACTCCGCAAGCTTACGGAGTGTAACTGCGAAACCTGACGATGAACACCCAGGAAAAATGTCTTTTCACTTTGCGTAATCAGCCATAAAAAGCGAAGTCTTTTTTGTGACATTTCGATACAATTCGGGATCGCAATCCCGCTATTGGGTTCATGGAAGGGTTTTATGCTCGAAATGTTGATGCAATGGTATCGTCGCCGCTTTAGCGACCCCGAAGCCATCGCCCTGCTGATTATTCTTGTTGCCGGTTTTGGCATCCTGTTCTTTTTTAGCGGTCTTCTGGCGCCGCTACTGGTCGCCATAGTGCTGGCGTACCTGCTTGAATGGCCGACTGTGCGGCTGGAACATATTGGGTGTTCACGGCGTTGGGCGACATCGATTGTGCTGGTGGTGTTTGTCGGTATTTTGCTGCTGATGGCCTTTGTGGTGATGCCCGTTGCGTGGCAGCAGGGTATTTACCTGATCCGCGACATGCCCGGTATGCTTAATAAATTGTCTGATTTTGCCGCCACCTTACCTCGGCGTTATCCGGCGCTGATGGATGCGGGCATCATTGATGCGATGGCGGAAAATATGCGCTCGCGAATGCTCACCATGGGTGATTCGGTGGTGAAATATTCGTTAGCCTCACTGGTTGGATTGCTGACCCTGGCGGTCTATCTGGTTCTCGTCCCGTTGATGGTGTTCTTCCTGATCAAAGATAAAGGACAGATGCTGAACGCCGTGCGCCGGGTGCTGCCGCGTAATCGTGGGCTGGCGGGGCAGGTGTGGAAAGAGATGAACCAGCAAATCACCAACTATATTCGCGGAAAGGTGCTGGAAATGGTGGTGGTCGGCGTGGCGACCTGGCTCGGCTTCCTGCTGTTTGGTCTCAACTATTCGCTGCTGCTGGCGGTGCTGGTAGGGTTCTCTGTGCTGATCCCGTATATCGGCGCTTTTGTGGTGACGATTCCGGTGGTCGGCGTGGCGCTGTTTCAGTTCGGGCTTGGCACTGAGTTCTGGAGCTGTTTTGCCGTGTACCTGATTATCCAGGCGCTGGACGGCAATCTGCTGGTTCCCGTGCTGTTCTCCGAGGCGGTCAATCTGCATCCATTGGTGATTATTCTCTCCGTGGTGATTTTCGGCGGTCTGTGGGGATTCTGGGGCGTATTCTTTGCGATCCCTCTGGCGACGTTAATCAAAGCGGTAATGCACGCCTGGCCGGATGGTCAGGTCGTTGACGAACCCTAATCTGCAAGATCCGGCGATATCATGTCGCCGGATCCGAACTTGTCTGACCTCTATCCACACTTTCTGAATAATCTCTTCTGCTGTCGTTTTTCTCCGCATTTGTCTTTAACTTGACCTGCGTGATGTCTTTCTGTCACGCAAGGAATAAGACCAACAGGAGAACAAAATGGGTCACAACACACACACGCAGCAAAAGGTGGGATGGGGCGGTTATCTCGCTTTTTTTATTACGATTATCCTTTTTTCCGGCATGTTTGCGAAAAGTACCGAATGGTGGCGGGTCTTTGACTTCACCGTCCTCAACGGCGCGTTTGGGCAGATTAATGCCGCAGGCGATACGGCGGTCTCTTTTCGCGGCTCTGGAGGGATGGGAGCCAAAGATGGCTTCTTATTCGCGCTTGAGCTGGCACCTTCCGTCATTCTTTCACTCGGGATTATTTCCGTCACCGAAGGGTTAGGTGGTTTACGTGCGGCACAACAGCTGATGACGCCGGTCCTGCGCCCGTTACTCGGTATTCCGGGAGTTTGTTCGCTGGCGCTAATTGCGAATTTGCAAAATACCGATGCCGCGGCCGGGATGACCAAAGAGATGGCGGAAGAGGGTATTATTACTGAACAGGAGCGTGCCATTTTTGCCTGCTGGCAAACCAGCGGCAGCGCGTGTATTACCAACTATTTTTCCTCTGGCGCTGCGCTGTTTACGGTGGTTACCGTTCCGGTGATTACGCCGCTGGCGGTGATCCTTGTCTTCAAATTTGTGGGTGCGAACCTGCTGCGTTTGTGGATTGCGCAGTTGGAAAATCGCCGTCTGCAGCAGGAGGTCTGAGATGACAACGCAGGTACGTAAAAACGTCATGGATATGTTTATCGATGGCGCGCGGCGCGGGTTTACAATTGCTACAACCAGCCTGTTACCTAACGTGGTGATGGCTTTTGTGATTATTCAGGCGCTGAAGGTGACGGGATTGCTCGAGATTGTCGGGCGGGTGTGCGAACCGGTGATGGCGTTGTGGGGGCTACCGGGGGAATCTGCCACCGTGCTGCTGGCGGCGGTGATGAGTATGGGAGGCGGCGTCGGCGTTTGTGCCAGTCTGGTTGTTGCTGGTACGCTTTCGGGACATGATGCGACTGTATTGCTACCGGCAATCTACCTGATGGGCAATCCGGTGCAAAATGTGGGACGCTGCCTGGGAACTGCGGGGGTCCATCCCCGTTACTACCCGCTGATTATTGCGGTATGCGTCATTAATGCACTGCTCTCTATTTGGGTTATGCAGGTAATTGCCTGACAAGGAAGGTTATGAACTGTTCAATTCTTAATTTGACGTTGTTCCAGCAGGGACACGTGTACGCACTGGAAGATTTAGGGCGACAGGATATACTGGTCTCCGGCAGTAAAATTGTTGCCATCGCCCCGTCAATTTCTCCTGAAGACTTTCCCGGTTGCGAGTGTATCAATCTTGACGGCGCGATTGTGTGCCCAGGATTTATCGATCAACACGTCCATCTGATTGGCGGAGGCGGGGAAGCAGGACCGCATACCCGCACGCCGGAAGTACGCTTGTCACGCCTGGTTGAAGCTGGTGTAACTTCGGTGGTGGGTTTGCTGGGTACCGATGGCATTACCCGTCATCCGGAATCGCTGCTGGCAAAAACCCGCGCGCTGGAGTTTGAAGGCATCAGCGCATGGATGCTTACTGGGGCGTATTCTCTGCCTTCCCCGACGATAACCGGCAGCATCGATCGTGACGTGGCGCTGATCGATAAAATCATTGGCGTGAAATGTGCGATTTCGGACCATCGTTCCTCAGCCCCAGATACCTCGGTGCTGGCAAACATGGCAGCGCAGTCGCGCGTCGGTGGATTGTTAGGACGCAAACCGGGGATCAGTGTATTCCATATGGGCGATAGCCCGCGCATGCTGGAACCATTGTACCAGATCCTCAACTGCTGCGATGTGCCGATTACTAAACTGTTGCCGACACACGTTAACCGTGCGGAACCGTTGTTCCAGGCGGCGCTGGAGTATGCCCGTAAAGGCGGTTATATCGACATTACCAGCAGCATTGATGAGCCCGTCGACCCCGCCACGGCTATCGCCACGGCGCTGCGGCAGAACGTGCCACTGTCGCGCATTACGCTTAGCTCGGATGGCAACGGCAGCCAGCCGGAATTTGATGAGTTAGGTAATCTCATAGGTATCGGTGTCGCGGGGTTTGAATCACTGGCTGAAACGGTGCGCCAGTTGGTGAAAGTTCATGCCATACCGCTGGAACAGGCGCTCTGTCCGCTGACGCGTACGGTCGCAGAATTTTTGGGGCTCGAACATAAGGGGCGCCTGGCGGTGGGATGCGATGCGGACATTCTGGTGCTTAACGATGCGTTGGAGGTTAATCACCTTTGGGCGAAGGGAAAAGCCGTGGTCAGAGAGAAGAAAGCCTGCGTAAAAGGGACGTTTGAATAAACGTTTATGCGGATGTCAGCCTGAAAAAGTACAGATTCACGTTTATGCCGGGTGGCGGCTACGCCTCACCCGGCCTACAAGTTTCGCAATATTAATAAGCTGCGTAGGCCTGATAAGCGAAGCGCCATCAGGCTTTTTCCAGCAAAACGTAAATCAGGCGTTCTCTTTCAGCCAGTTAAGTACCACGTCGTGGTGATTGCTGGTTTTGAAGTCATCGAACACGTGCTCAATTTTGCCTTCGGCATCAATCAGGAAGCTGATGCGGTGGATGCCATCGTAGGTTTTGCCCATAAATGACTTCTCACCCCAGACGCCGAACTGCTCGCAAACCTGATGATCTTCATCGGACAGGAGCGTGAAATTCAGGACTTCTTTCTCCGCGAATCGGGAAAGCTTCTCTGGTTTGTCGGTGCTGATCCCCAGCACTTCAACACCAGCTTTTTTTAACTCATCCATGTTATCGCGCAAGCCGCAGGCCTGTACGGTACAGCCGGGTGTCATGGCTTTCGGGTAAAAATAAACCAGAACACGCTGTCCCTGGAAGTCGGTTAAATTTACTTGTTCTCCGTCTTGATCCGGCAAGCTAAATTTCGGTGCGATATCACCGGCTTTCAGTGGGTTCATTACTTAACTCCATCCTGTTCATCATGCTGTGAGTAATTGACGACGTTAATACTGCCTTGCGCATTGAGTTCTGTACAGAGTGCTTTAAACGCATCTTCAATATTTGCCGAATCATGTGACGCAGGACTATGTGCGGTAATTTGAATAAACAACTGCGCCGCCTTTCCATTCTCAGCCGGTTGCGTGCGTGAAACCAGTTCCGCAATATTCATTTGGTGGCTGTCAAACAGTGCGGTGAAGCGTTCAATCAAATGGGGAGAATCAGGGACATCGACCTGCACCCATACCGTAGCAGGCATCGCCGGACGAGGGCGCGCGGTCGTGCGCTTCATCACAATGAGTAAATCCAGCTCTGCGCCTTTTAATGGCAGGGTTGATTCAATCAGGGTGATGGCATTCCAGGTGCCCGACAGCAACATGATAAACGTGAACTCATCACCCAGCATGGCCAGTCGGCTGTCTTCGATATTACAGCCGCAACTGCTGACATGACGTGTGATGGTGTTCACAATTCCTGGGCGGTCGGCACCCAGCGCAGTAATGACCAGATAGTGTTGCGATGACGATGTCAAACCTGTTCTTCCTTTGAGCGGTGAGGTAATCATAAGGAAAGCATAAAAAAAACATGCATACAACAATCAGAACGGCTCTGGTCGCTTGCTTTTATTGTCGTACCAAACGTACCATTGAGACACTTGTTTGCACAGAGGATGGCCCATGTTCACGGGAAGTATTGTCGCGCTTGTTACGCCGATGGATGAGAAAGGTAAAGTCTGCCGGTCGAGCCTGAAAAAACTGATTGATTATCATGTCGCCAGCGGCACCTCGGCGATCGTTTCTGTTGGCACCACCGGTGAGTCCGCCACCCTGAGTCATGATGAACATGGCGATGTGGTGATGATGACGCTGGAGCTGGCTGACGGGCGTATTCCGGTTATTGCCGGAACCGGCGCCAATGCGACCGCGGAAGCCATTAGTCTGACGCAGCGTTTCAACGACAGCGGTGTTGTTGGCTGCCTGACGGTGACGCCTTACTACAACCGCCCAACCCAGGAAGGTTTGTTCCAGCATTTCAAAGCCATCGCTGAGCATACTGACCTGCCGCAAATTCTGTATAATGTGCCGTCCCGTACTGGCTGCGATATGCTGCCGGAAACCGTTGGTCGTCTGGCGAAAGTTAAAAATATTATCGCTATTAAAGAGGCCACGGGGAACTTAAGTCGCGTTCACCAGATCAAAGAGCTGGTTTCGGACGACTTTATTCTGCTCAGCGGTGATGACGCGACCGGACTGGATTTTATGCAGCTCGGTGGTCATGGCGTGATTTCTGTAACGTCTAACGTTGCGGCACGTGATATGGCTGAAATGTGCAAACTGGCGGCAGCTGGGCAATTTGCCGAGGCGCGGGTGATTAACCAGCGTCTGATGCCGTTACACAACAAACTATTTGTCGAACCCAATCCTATTCCCGTGAAATGGGCGTGTAAGGAATTGGGACTTGTGGCGACCGATACGCTACGTCTGCCGATGACGCCAATCACGGACAATGCTCGTGAAATCGTCAAAGCGGCACTTAAGCATGCCGGTTTGCTGTAAAGTTTAGGGAGATTTGATGGCTTACTCAGTACAAAAGTCGCGCCTGGCCAAGGTTGCGGGTGTTTCGCTTGTTATGTTGCTCGCGGCCTGTAGCTCTGACTCGCGCTATAAGCGCCAGGTGAGCGGTGATGAATCCTATCTGGAGGCCGCACCGCTTGCTGAGCTTCATGCTCCAGCTGGGATGATTTTGCCGGTTATGTCGGGCGACTATAATATCCCGGTAACTAACGGCAGTGGTGCCGTGGGTAAAGCGCTGGATATTCGTCCACCGGCTCAGCCGTTAGCGTTAGTCACTGGCGCTCGCACGCAAATCGCAGGCGATACCTCAACGTTGCTGGTGGAAAATGGTCGTGGCAACACGCTGTGGCCGCAGGTCGTGAGCGTCATTCAGTCTAAAAACTACACGATCACCAAACGTGATGATGCCAGCCAGACGCTGACCACCGACTGGGTTGACTGGAACCGTCTGGATGAAGACGAGCAGTACCGTGGACGTTATCAAATCTCGGTTAAACCGCAGGGCTATCAGCAAGCGGTAACGGTGAAACTGATTAACCTCGAGCAGGCGGGTAAACCCGTAGCCGATGCGGCATCAATGCAGCGTTACAGCGCTGAGATGATGAACGTTATCTCTGCTGGTCTGGATAAGAACGCCACCGACGCCGCGAATGCCGCGCAGAACCGCTCTGCAGCCACCATGGATGTTCAGAGCGCAGCCGATGACACCGGTTTACCAATGCTGGTGGTACGCGGGCCGTTCAACGTGGTGTGGCAGCGTTTGCCAGCAGCGCTTGAGAAAGTGGGGATGAAGGTAACCGACAGCACCCGTTCTCAGGGTAGCATCGCGGTGACCTACAAACCTCTGTCTGATAGCAGCTGGCAGGAGCTGGGCGCAAGTGACCCAGGTCTGGTATCCGGCGACTATAAACTGCAGGTTGGTGATTTAGACAACCGCAGTAGCTTGCAGTTTATCGATCCGAAGGGGCATACCCTGACGCAAAACCAGAACGACGCGCTGGTCGCTGTCTTCCAGGCAGCGTTCAGTAAGTAAAAATAAAGGGCTGGATAACTCCAGCCCTTTTTTTCTGATATGATACGCAAACGTGTGCGTCGGCAGAAAAACGCAATATTTATCGTTAATTCACACCCAGGAGTAATAAAGATGCAAAAGCAAGCTGAGTTGTATCGTGGTAAAGCGAAGACCGTATACAGCACGGAAAACCCGGACCTGTTGGTGCTCGAATTCCGCAATGATACGTCAGCAGGGGATGGCGCGCGCATTGAACAGTTTGACCGTAAAGGCATGGTGAACAACAAATTCAACCATTTCATTATGACTAAACTGCAAGAAGCGGGTATTCCTACCCAGATGGAGCGACTGCTTTCTGATACCGAATGTCTGGTGAAAAAGCTGGATATGGTACCGGTTGAATGTGTGGTACGTAACCGCGCAGCAGGCTCTCTGGTTAAGCGTTTAGGCGTTGAGGAAGGTATTGAACTGAATCCGCCGCTGTTTGATCTGTTCCTGAAAAACGATGCTATGCACGATCCAATGATTAACGATTCCTATTGCGAAACTTTTGGTTGGGTGAGCAAAGAGAATCTGGCACGTATGAAAGAGCTGACCTACAAAGCTAACGACGTGCTGAAAAAGATGTTTGATGATGCTGGTCTGATTCTGGTCGACTTCAAACTTGAGTTTGGTTTGTATAAAGGTGAAGTAGTCCTGGGTGATGAATTCTCACCGGACGGTAGCCGCCTGTGGGACAAAGAAACGCTGGATAAAATGGACAAAGATCGCTTCCGCCAGAGTCTGGGCGGCCTGATCGAAGCCTATGAAGCCGTCGCGCATCGCCTGGGTGTGAAGTTAGACTAATCTTCCCCTGAGCCGGCGATCGCTCTCCGGCTCATTAACCCCACCTGATTTGATTACTATTTCTTATGGTAATCCTGTTCCGAACCGCCTACGATCATCATCATAATGAATAAAAAGTTGAGGTGATTATGCGCTGGCAAGGGCGTCGTGAAAGTGACAACGTGGAAGACAGACGAAACAGCTCTGGCGGCGGCCCCTCTATGGGTGGGCCTGGTTTTCGTCTGCCCAGTGGTAAAGGCGGTATCATCCTGCTGATTGTGGTGCTGGTGGCGGGTTATTATGGCGTGGATCTTACCGGATTAATGACCGGCCAGCCGGTCTCCCAACAACAATCATCACGCTCCATCAACCCAAACGATGATGAAGCGGCAAAATTTACCTCGGTGATTCTGGCTACAACAGAAGATACCTGGGGACAGCAGTTTGAAAAAATGGGCCGCACCTATCAACAGCCAAAGCTGGTCATGTACCGGGGCGCGACGCGCACCGGCTGCGGCGCGGGCCAGTCCGTGATGGGGCCGTTTTATTGTCCGGCAGATGGTACGGTATATATCGACCTTTCATTCTATGATGACATGAAAAACAAGCTGGGCGCTGATGGTGATTTTGCGCAGGGCTATGTTATCGCCCATGAAGTGGGTCACCACGTGCAGAAACTGCTGGGTATTGAACCGAAGGTTCGCCAGATGCAGCAGAACGCCTCACAAGCTGAGGTGAACCGTCTTTCCGTTCGTATGGAACTGCAGGCGGACTGCTTTGCCGGTGTCTGGGGCCACAGCATGCAGCAGCAAGGCGTGCTGGAGTCTGGTGACCTGGAAGAGGCACTAAACGCCGCACAGGCCATTGGTGACGATCGTCTGCAACAGCAGGGGCAAGGACGCGTCGTACCGGACAGCTTTACTCACGGAACCTCTGAACAGCGTTTTACCTGGTTCAAACGCGGTTTTGATAGCGGCGATCCGGGACAATGTAATACTTTTGGTAAAGGTATTTAAGATACAGAGGCAGGGATGTCCGATAACACGGCGCTGAGGGCGTTAACCGAACAGATGGCTCGTGAGGGGATCCGTCGCTTGCTGATTATCAGCGGCGAGGAGAACTGGTGTCAGGGGCAGGCGTTAGCGCTACGCGACATATTACCCGGCGACTGGTTGTGGGTAGGGGCGAATGCCCCGGCTGAACCGAACTGTACGCCACAGGCGCTGCAAACGTTACTGGGGCGCGAGTTTCGTCATGCAGTCTTCGACGCCGGGCAGGGATTTGACGCTGCGGCGTTTGCCGCCTTAAGCGGTACACTGCTTGCCGGCAGTTGGCTGGTTTTGCTGACCCCACCCTGGCATTCCTGGCACACGCATCCGGACGTGGATTCACTACGCTGGAGCGATTGTGCTGAGCCCATTCCCACACCGCACTTTGTTGAGCACGTCAAACGGGTGATTTCCCTCGATAGACAGGCTCTGCACTGGCAGCAGCATCAGCCGGTTTCCTGTCCGCACTTTCCTGCTCGCGCAGCCTGGCTTGCGGCAACTGGCGAACCCCAACCAGAACAGGCGATGATATTAAATCATTTGCTGGCTATGCCTCCCGGTGTGGTTGCGGTGACGGCCGCACGGGGTCGGGGCAAATCCGCTCTGGCAGGGCAACTCATAGCGCGGATTAACGGCACTGCGATTGTGACCGCACCTGCCAAAGCTGCAACGGATGTGCTGGCACAATTTGCCGCAGAGCGTTACCGCTTTATGGCGCCGGATGCACTATTAAGCAGTTCTGAAACCGCAGACTGGCTGATTGTGGATGAAGCCGCCGCGATCCCCGCGCCGCTGCTACACCAACTGGTGGCGCGTTTTCCTCGTACGCTGTTAACCACTACAGTACAAGGCTACGAGGGAACGGGTAGAGGCTTCTTGCTGAAATTCTGCGCCCGCTTCCCTAATCTTCGACGCTATGAGTTGCAACAACCCGTGCGCTGGGCGCAGGGATGTCCGCTGGAGCAAATTGTCAGCGATGCGCTGGTGTTTGATGATGAAACGTTCACGCATGCCCCATTGGGGGAGCTTCACTTCTCGGCATTTGAGCAACAGTCCTGGGGTGCTGGCCCGGCGCTGCCGTTAGCGGTATACCAGTTGCTCTCCGGAGCGCATTATCGCACCTCGCCATTAGACCTGCGGCGAATGATGGACGCGCCTGGTCAGCATTTTCTTCAGGCATCAACCGCTGACTCAGTGGCGGGTGCTGTCTGGCTGGTCGATGAAGGGGGACTATCCGCAGAATTAAGCCAGGCCGTCTGGGCCGGATATCGTCGACCGAGGGGGAATTTGGTTGCGCAGTCGCTGGCGGCGCACGGTGGTGACCCGTTGGCGGCGACGCTCGTCGGGAGACGAGTCAGTCGAATTGCGGTTCATCCTGCGCGCCAAAGAGAAGGTATTGGGCAACAGCTGATTGTGCTGGCCCACCACTATTCCACATCGTGTGACTATCTGTCGGTCAGTTTTGGGTATACGGCTGAACTATGGCGTTTCTGGCAGCGCTGCGGTTTTGTGCTGGTGAGAGTGGGAAATCACCGGGAAGCCAGCAGCGGCTGTTATACCGCCATGGCGTTGCTGCCGATCAGCGAAGCGGGAAAGCGCCTTGCCGAGCGGGAGCACCAGCATTTGCGGCGTGACGCGGAAATCCTTGCGCGATGGAACGATGAGAGCATTCCGCTGGTCCCGCTGAAAGAGACTACGCTTAATGAGGATGACTGGGCTGAGCTGGCTGGGTTTGCCTTCGCGCATCGGCCATTATTGACGTCACTAGGCTGTCTGAGTCGTCTGCTTGAGCACAGTGAATTACCTCTTCCGGCATTGCGTGGACGTATACAGGCTAAACGCAGCGACGCCGAATTGTGCCAACAGCTGAAGATCTCAGGTCGTAAAGCGCTGCTGGTCGTTCAGCGCGCCGAAGTGGCACAAGCGTTAAATCAGCTGGATGCTGAACGTGAACAGCGGCTACATAATCGCATTATGCAATGGCAATTTTTTCACTAACATCTTCAATTTCCTGGCATGGTCATTGCGGTTAAGCGGCGTAGAATGATTCTCATCAGTTAAGGAGATCGCCATGAAACATGACCATTTTGTTGTTCAAAGTCCCGATAAACCCGCTCAACAGCTACTGCTGCTGTTTCATGGCGTCGGCGATAACCCGGTTGCCATGGGGGAAATTGGCTCCTGGTTTGCGCCGCTGTTTCCGGATGCGTTAATCGTCAGCATTGGCGGGGCAGAGCCTTACGGTACGACTTCCGGACGTCAGTGGTTTTCGGTACAGGGCGTAACGGAAGAGAACCGCCAGGCGCGTATCGACGCGATTATGCCGGTGTTTATCGAAACCGTGCGCTACTGGCAGAAACAAAGCGGCGTTTCACCGCAGGCCACTGCGCTGATTGGTTTTTCTCAGGGTTCGATTATGTCGCTTGAGAGCATCAAAGCCGAGCCGGGGCTGGCGTCGCGGGTCATTGCCTTCAATGGTCGCTATGCCACCTTACCGGAGGTTGCAACTACCGCAACGACGGTGCATTTGATTCACGGTGGTGAAGACCGGGTGATAGAGCTCTCCCATGCCGTTGCCGCGCAGGAGGCATTAATTGCTGCGGGTGGGGATGTGACGCTGGATATCGTCGAAAACCTGGGGCACGCCATTGATGAACGCAGCATGCAGTTTGCGCTCGATCATCTGCGTTTTACCGTACCGAAGCACTATTTTGATGAAGCGCTGAGCGGTGGTAAGCCTCACGATGATGATGTGATTGAGATGATCTGATTGATAACCGTAGGCCGGATAAAACGCGAAGCGTTGCCATCCGGCACTTAACGCCCGGTGGCGCTAACGCTTACCGGGCCTACGTGACTTATCGGCCTGGAAATTATTTCTTCGGTTGATCCTTGTTCGGCCAATCGTCGTCGTCATCCCATTTATCGTTAAAGTCACGATGCGGGGGAAGCTCCGGTTTGTTGGCCAGATATTTCTTTGGATCGACGCGCTTGAGATCTTTGATAACGTTAAGCAGCACGCCTACCAGAAACACCAACACCAGAATCCACCAATATTTTGCTAGCCAGTCCATGTATTTTCCCTCTTGCAGGAACACTCATCAGGCGACGAGTTGCTCCATGATACGTTGATACATACGGGCAAGCAGCTGCAGGTCGGCGGCATTAACACATTCATTTATTTTATGAATAGTGGCGTTGACCGGCCCAAGTTCGACTACCTGTGCCCCCATGCGGGCAATAAAGCGCCCGTCGGACGTCCCGCCTGTAGTCAGTAACTGCGGTTTAATTTCATTATAGTGCTCAATGGCGTTCACTACTGCATCCACCAGTTTACCGCGTTCAGTCAGGAACGGCTGACCGGAAAGCCACCAGTCGACGGTATAGCGCAACTGATGTTTCTCCAGCAGCGCGTGAACCCGTGCTTTAATCATCTCATCGGTCAGCTCAGTGCTGAAACGGAAGTTGAACTGGATAAACAGTTCTCCGGGGATAACGTTGTTGCTGCCGGTACCTGCCTGAATATTGGCAATCTGCATGCTGGTCGCCGGGAAAAACTCGTTACCCTGGTCCCACTCAATCGCCACCAGTTCGTTGAGCATTGGCGCCGCGCGGTGTACCGGGTTATCGGCCAGATGCGGATAGGCTACGTGCCCCTGCACGCCATGAATGGTCAGGTTGCAGGTCAGTGAACCACGACGTCCATTCTTGACTACGTCGCCAACGATTTCCGTGCTGGACGGCTCGCCAACCAGACAATAATCCAGTCGCTCATTACGCGCCATCAGTGCTTCAACCACCTTTACGGTGCCGTTTTTGGCGCTGGCTTCTTCGTCGGACGTTATCAAAAATGCCAGACGACCCTGATGGTTTGGATGCTGGGCGACAAAACGCTCTGCGGCCACGACCATCGCTGCCAGTGAGCCTTTCATATCGGCAGCGCCACGCCCGAACAGCATGCCATCGCGAATGGTCGGTTCGAACGGTGGATTGATCCAACGATCGACATCGCCGGCGGGCACTACGTCGGTGTGACCGGCAAATGCCAGGGTCTCACCTTTACCGCGCCATGCCCAAAAATTCTGTGTGTCACCAAAATCCATACGCTCAACGGTAAAACCTACCGCGCGCAGGCGTTCAATCATTAACGCCTGGCACCCGGCATCATCCGGGCTCAGGGAAGGACGGCGAATAAGCTGCTGTGTCAGCTCAATAACCGGGCACGACATAGACTACACCTCATTAAAAAACAGAGTATAACTGGATTCACTGAAACCAAGCAGCATAGGCTTACCCGGCGCGCAGAGCAATGGGCGTTTGATAATTGCTGGCATTTCAATCATCAATGCGGCGGCGGAAGCCGCATCGGTGATTTGACTGCGCGTGGATTCATCGAGTTTACGCCAGGTGGTTCCACGTGTATTGAGCAGCGCTTCCCAACCTAATTCTCTGATAAAGGACTGTAATAGCGTATTGTCAAGACCGTCGACGCGATAATCATGAAAGCGATAGTCAATACCTTGAGCTTCCAACCAGCGTCTGGCTTTTTTAATCGTGTCGCAATTCTTAATGCCGTAGAGGGTGATCATTTGAATCCTTATTAACTAATTTTGAATATCTATTCTTATGCTGATGAATGCAGATAATACATATTGTCATTCAGACGTTATAGAAAAATATAACATTGTTGGGCAATGGTTAATAATAATTCCTGAAAGTTCCAATAATCTGTGCTGAGACACAATTCAGAATTTATCTGTTTGCATCAGCCTGTTTTTCCATCAGAATTGGCAAAGTAGTAGATAGCGTATGAATATTTCAAAATATTGCAGTAAGTCACATAAAATTTATGAGTATGGCGCATAGTGATCACATAAACCCCAAACACGGGAGGATGTAATCACAACCATCGGTTAAATGTTCTTCTTTTGATGATGATGATTTTGTAGAATGCTCATAATAATAAGAGAGGTTGTTATGATTGAACGTGAACTGGGGAACTGGAAAGACTTTATCGAAGTGATGCTTCGTAAATAATTTTCTGGAAGAAATTCATATCCTGTAAAGGATAAAAAAAGGCGACTCAACGTAAGTCGCCTTTTTTGTGCCCGATTATTCCGGGCGCGGTTTCAACGGGAAGCGTCTGCGCACCAGCACAAAGAACAGGGGCACGAAGTAAATCGCCAGGATAGTGGCTGAAATCATTCCACCCATTACGCCTGTCCCCACCGCATGTTGACCGCCGGAGCCCGCGCCGCTGCTGATGGTCATCGGCAGCACTCCGAAGATAAACGCCAGCGAGGTCATCAGAATCGGACGCAAGCGCTGGCGACAGGCGTGGAGCGTGGCATCGAGCAGATCGTGTCCTTTCTCGTTCATCTCATTGGCGAATTCAACAATCAAGATTGCGTTCTTCGCCGATAGCCCGATAACGGTAAGTAACCCGACCTGGAAGTACACGTCGTTTTCCAGACCGCGCATCCAGGTCGCCAGCAGAGCACCAATGACCCCCAGCGGCACAACCAGCATGACAGAGAAGGGAACTGACCAGCTTTCATACAGGGCCGCCAGACACAGGAATACCACCAGCAGAGAAATGGCGTACAGGGCGGGGGCCTGAGAACCCGACAGCCGTTCCTGATAAGACATCGCAGTCCATTCGAGGCCAAATCCGGTCGGCAACTGGCGCACCAGCGATTCCATTATGTCCATCGCTGTACCGGTACTGACGCCGGGCGCGGCTTCTCCGACAATCTCGACCGCGGAGTAGCCGTTGTAGCGTTCCAGACGTGGTGAACCGGTTTCCCAGCGCGACGAGGCAAAGGCCGAGAAAGGCACCATGCCACCGTTGTTATTACGGACGTACCACAAATTGATGTCGTCAGGGAGCATGCGATATTTTGCTGCCGCCTGTACGTAAACCTTCTTCACGCGACCGCGGTCCATAAAGTCATTGACGTAGCTGGAACCCCAGGCCGTTTGCAATGTATCGTTGATGTCGTCGATGGAAACGCCCAGTGCCTGGGCTTTGCGCTGATCGATATCAATTTGCAACTGCGGGCTGTCGTCCAGACCGTTATGACGAACGCGGGTCAGGGAAGAATCCTTCCCGGCCAGCTCAATCAGCTTGTCGCGCGCGGCCATTAACGCGTCATGCCCCGCACCAGCGTGATCCTGCAGCTCCATATCGAAACCGGCAGAGCTTCCGAGGCCACTGATAGCCGGAGGGCTACTGGCGAAGACGCGGGCTTCTTTAATCTTATTAAAAGCTTTGGTCGCACGTTCAATGATGGCGAAAGAGGTTCCGGTGGTGGTGTCGCGCTCATCCCAGTCTTTTAAACGGACAAACATACGCGCCACGTTTTGACCGTTCCCGCCAGGGCCTGAACCGACCGTGGAAAAGACCGACATAATGTTGTCTTTCTCATGGGTGAAGTAATACTTCTCTACTTCCTCAACCACTTTCAATGTTTGCTGCTGTGTGGAGCCGCTAGGCAGCTGTACCGAGGTGGTAAACATGCCGCGGTCTTCCAGCGGCAGGAAGGAGGTTGGCAGGCGCAGGAACAGGAAAACCATTCCGCCGAGCAGCAGGCCGTAGATCAGTATCCAGCGCAGGCTGCGGTGCAGGATCCTGGCAACGCCTTTTTCGTAGCGCTCGGCGTTGCGATTAAACATTCGGTTAAACCAGCCGAAGAAACCGGTTTGTCCGTGATGCTCGCCCTTATGCAGCGGTTTGAGCAGGGTGGCGCACAGAGCAGGAGTGAGGATCATCGCCACCAGAACAGACAGCACCATTGCGGAGACGATAGTAATCGAGAACTGGCGGTAAATAGCCCCGGTAGTGCCGCCGAAGAAGGCCATCGGGATAAACACCGCCGACAGCACCATGGCAATACCAACCAGCGCGCCCTGGATTTGCCCCATCGATTTCCGCGTCGCTTCCCGCGGTGTGAGCCCTTCCTCACTCATAATACGCTCGACGTTTTCCACTACCACAATGGCGTCATCGACCAGCAGGCCGATCGCCAGCACCATCGCAAACATCGTCAAGGTGTTAACGCTATAGCCAAAGGCGTAAAGCACGGAGAAGGTCCCCATCAGGACGACGGGAACGGCGATGGTGGGAATCAGCGTGGCGCGGAAGTTTTGCAGGAACAGGTACATCACGAGGAATACCAGCGCTATCGCTTCCAGCAGGGTTTTTACCACGTCGATGATTGAGGCTTTGACAAAGGAGGTGGTTTCATATGCCACCTTATATTCCAGCCCATGTGGAAAATACTGTGACAGTTCGTCAAGGCGGTTGAGCACCAGCTCTGCCGTTGCCATTTCATTGGCGCCGGAGGCCAGTTTCACGCCCAGACCGGAAGCCGGGTTGCCGTTAAACCGGCTGAGGTAGTCGTACTTCTCGGCCCCCATTTCGACCGTTGCCACATCGCCCAGTTTAACTTCTGAGCCATCCTGGTTGACGCGTAGAGTAATGGCGCGGAATTCATCCGGAGTCTGCAGTAGCGACTGGGCGTTGATCGTCGCGTTCAGCGCCTGCTTGTCCACCGAAGGCGTACCGCCAAGTTGTCCGACCGCAATCTGCGCATTCTGTGACTCGATAGCGTCGGTCACATCTTTAGCGGTCATCTGGAAACTGTTCAGTTTGGCCGGGTCAAGCCAGATTCGCATGGAGTACTGTGAGCCGTAAGCGTCAATATCCCCCACGCCGTTAATACGGCTGAGCGGATCCTGAATGTTACTGGCGACATAGTCGGCGATGTCCTGCTTATCCATTGAGCCATCGGTGGAGACAAAGGCGATTGTCAGAATATTAGTGTCCCCGGTCTTACGCACCGTGACCCCCTGATCCTGTACCGCCTGCGGCAGTTTACGCATTGCCGATTGCAGCTGGTTTTGCACCTGCTGGACGGCCTCATCAGGATCGGTTCCGGCGACAAAGCTCAGCGTAACTGACGCCTGACCTGTCCCGCTGCTCTGTGACGACATGTACATCAGGTTATCGAGACCGGTCATGTTCTGCTCGATCACCTGGGTGACGGTGTTTTCCAGAGTCTGAGCCGAGGCGCCAGGATAGTTGGCGGTGACCCGTACATTTGGCGGCGCCAGATCGGGATATTGCTCAACGGGTAGTGAAAAAATAGCCAGGGCTCCTGTCAGGCACAACAGGATAGCTAACACCCAGGCAAAAATGGGGCGATCGATGAAAAAATTCGCCATTAAAAGAGGACCTCGTGTTTCTGCGTATCGTTATGGGTATGGCTTGCTTCACTTTAGCGGCAAGGTACGGGTCAAACGTGGAGAAAAAAAGAAGATAATGTAAATTATCATGCCCGTTTACAGCATACCTTTCGTGCCAACGCCGTCAGGCCAGGATCCAGACCCGACGGCGCTTTGCGGTTCTTTACGTTAGATCACTGTCTGATTCAGCCGAGCGGAAACTGATGCTTACCAACGTTCCTCCTCCGGAAGGTTGAGAGAAGGTCAACGTGCCGCTTAGTCTTTCCGCCCGCTCACGCATAATATTTAGTCCATAGTGCCCTGTAGGCTCATGCGGCTCGCCAATGCCGATGCCGTTATCGCGGATATAAACCGTGTGGTTGCCGTCCGGAGCCGTTACGCAACTGACGGCAATTTCGCTCGCACTGGCATGCTTAATGGCGTTCAGCACCGCTTCGCGGATGATCTGCAACAGGTGCACTTGCATTTGCGCATCCAACGCCAGCGTGGGTAACCGACAGTCGAGTGTGAGTTTAGCTGAGGTTTGATTTTGCAGCGTTTCCAGCATTTCATGCAGGGCGGAGGGTAAGTCTGCCTGTTGTAAGGTCAGACGGAAGGTGGTGAGCAGTTCGCGTAGCTGACGGTAGGCATCGTTCAGCGCCTGGGAGAAATCCGCCATAATGCTTTGCGCTGGGGCGTTATCTTCCGGAATTGACCGCTTCAGCAGCGTCAACTGAATGCGTAAATAAGAGAGCACCTGTGCCAGTGAGTCGTGCAGTTCGCGTGCAATCGTCGCTCGCTCCTCCATTAACAACAGTTGCTGAAAATGTTTTTGTGCCTGGTTGAAGTACAACCCGCGTCCCAGCATTGAGGAAACGCTGTTAAGCAGCGGAGTAGAAGCATTGACGTTTGGACTTTGCCAGTGCAGTTCGCCGTAGACGGTTTCCTGCATAGTGACCGGCAGGATCTGCATCGGTAGCTCCAGGCTTTTAGTCCCTTCGCTAATCCGCCAGTTATCACCGACGGTGAGCTCAAGGAAATACGCGGCATCATGTTCGCGGACGATCTGTAAAATATGGCGGAAACAGTACACGTCAATCTGGCTGGTATTTAACGCCTGGGAGCACTGATACAACACCTCCAGACGGCGATTGGCTTCATGGAGATCGTGAGTTTTCTCGGCAACAGACGCTTCCAGCGAGCGATACAGCTTGTGTAATTCACTCGACATCTGGCTAAACGTTTTGCCCAGCAACCCCAGCTCATTGGGCAAACCGGTATCAAGCGGTGGGATATTAAACTGACCGTGTTCAATTTGCTGACTGGCCATCACCAGTTTATTCAGCGGACGCACCACCTGCTGGCGAATGCGCCGCAGGGTAAAGAAGACGAGGGTGAATATGCCGATCCCGCCCGCCAGCGAGATACCAAATACCAGCATGACTTTACGCTCGGCATAATGTTGCAACGCCAGCACGAAGAGATCGATTTGATCGACGTAGTTGTTGATATTGGCCTGGTACCATTTTAAATCGCCGTCGATCAGGCGGGCATTCATTTCCAGCCAGTTAGCATGCAGACGTCCATAGCGGCTTTTTACCGCTTGTGGCACATACCACGCATTCAGATTCTGTAATGCCGGTGCGTTTAGCGCCTGCTGGAAAAGCTGGCGGTGGGCGTTAAGCTGCGAGCTCTGGCTTTGCAGATCGTAACCCAGACGGTAGCTTTGCATGCGCAATGAGCCAGCAACGTTGATGGCTTCGGCATCTCGCAAGCTGCTGGTCAGCGTGAGCAGCGCAATACCTGTTGAGAGAATTGACAGCAGCACTATGTAGAAAAAAGCTTTAGCCAGACTGGCCGAGACCGGACGCTTTACCGTCACTTGTGCATCCTCACACAATACACGTCGCGCCTGAAAACAGCGTGAACGATGCGGTGTATTTGATAAAGGTTAATAAAACGCCATGAAACTGGATGGTAACTGAAACACAATTTCATATGCGATGAAATAAATTGATCTGCCACAGGTTCTGCATAAATAGTTGTGCTTCCTGGGCAAATGAACATTGCCGCTTCCTTCCGTGTCGGTTAATAACACTCTTATAAAGAATAAGGTTTTTGCAACCAAAAAAGAAGGAAGCCATGAATCGTTTTATTATGGTCAATAGCCAGCAGTGCCTGGGATGCCATGCCTGTGAGGTCGCTTGCGTCATGGCTCACAATGGCGAACAGCATGTCCTGAGCCAACGGCATTTTCAGCCCCGAATTACCGTCATTAAACATCAGCAGCAGCGCAGCGCGGTGACCTGTCACCACTGCGAAGATGCACCCTGCGCCAGAAGTTGCCCAAATGGGGCAATTAGCCATGATAACGACAGCGTTCAGGTGAACCCGCAAAAGTGCATTGGCTGTAAATCGTGCGTCGTTGCCTGTCCTTTCGGCACGATGCAGATCGTACTCACTCCCGTCGCCAAAGGGAAGGTGAAAGCCACCGCGCACAAATGCGATCTGTGCCAGGGGCGTGAACAGGGGCCCGCCTGCGTAGAGAACTGCCCGGCGCAGGCGTTACAGTTGGTGACGGAAAACTCGCTTACCGGTCTGTCAAAAGCGCGCAGGCTGCGTACCGCAAGTCTGGAAAGCCAGCCATGGCACGCCAGCACTACCGATTTTGTTCCACATGTCATCACCAAACGTGAGCAAATGCAGGCGACGCCTGCGCGTGGTGAACCGGATAAACTGGCGATTGAGGCCCGGAAAACCAGCTTTGAAGAGATCTATCTGCCGTTTCGTACGGCGCAGGCGGAGCGGGAAGCCTCTCGCTGCCTGAAATGCGGCGACCACAGTATTTGTGAATGGACCTGTCCGTTGCATAACCACATTCCGCAGTGGATTGAGCTGGTCAAAGCCGGAAACATCGATGCCGCGGTTGAGCTTTCACATCAAACCAACTGCTTGCCGGAGGTGACCGGGCGTGTATGCCCGCAGGATCGACTCTGCGAAGGGGCATGCACGGTGCGTAGTGAGCATGGCGCAGTCACCATCGGTAATATTGAGCGTTACATCTCCGATCGGGCGCTGAGTAAAGGATGGCGGCCGGACTTAAGCCATGTGCAGAAAGTGGACAAGCGTGTTGCCATTATTGGCGCGGGTCCGGCGGGTCTGGCCTGCGCGGATGTGCTGGCGCGTAGCGGTATCAGTGCCACCGTGTACGATCGCCATCCTGAAATTGGCGGTTTGTTGACGTTCGGTATTCCGGCCTTCAAGCTGGACAAATCGCTGCTGACGCGTCGCCGTGAAATCTTCAGCGCTATGGGGATTCATTTCGAACTTAACTGTGAAGTGGGTAAGGACGTCGCACTTGAAAAGTTGCTGGAGGATTACGATGCCGTGTTCGTGGGGGTGGGAACCTATCGTTCCATGAAGGCGGACCTGCCAAATGAAGACGCGCCAGGCGTATATGATGCGCTGCCGTTCCTGATTGCCAACACCAAGCAGGTGATGGGGCTGGATGAGTTGCCTGAAGAACCGTTTATCGATACCGCTGGACTGAACGTGGTGGTTCTGGGCGGAGGCGATACGGCCATGGACTGTGTACGTACCGCGCTGCGCCACGGTGCAAGCCAGGTGACCTGCGCCTATCGTCGTGATGAAGCCAACATGCCGGGTTCGAAAAAAGAGGTGAAGAACGCCCGGGAAGAGGGGGCAAACTTCGAGTTTAACGTCCAGCCGGTTGAGCTGGTGTTGCATGCCGATGGGCGAGTCAGCGGCGTGCGTTTCTTACGTACCCAACTTGGCGAACCTGATGCGCAGGGGCGTCGTCGCCCGGTTCCCATCGCCGGGAGTGAGTTTGTGATGCCCGCAGATGCGGTGATCATGGCGTTTGGTTTTCACCCACACGGCATGCCGTGGCTGGAGTCGCATGGCGTTAAGGTCGATAACTGGGGGCGCATTGCCGCCGATGTTGAAAGCGCATACCGTTACCAAACCAGTAACCCGAAAATCTTTGCCGGTGGCGACGCGGTACGCGGTGCGGATCTGGTGGTGACGGCCATGGCGGAGGGGCGGCACGCCGCCCAGGGGATCGTCGACTGGCTGGGCGTAAAATCAGTCAAATCTCACTAATCGGCGTCCAGGCCGGATAAGACGCGTTAGCGTTGTTATCCGGCAATGTGCCGCATGAATGCCTGATGGCGCTTTGCTTATCAGGCCTACATTGTTCCAAGACAAACCCGGTTTCACGGCGTAGTATTATTTCTCACTTCTTGCTGTGGAGCCGGTATGTCGCAAAAAATTACCCTCATCAAAGATAAAGTCCTCTCCGATAACTACTTCATCCTGCGCAATATCACCTATGACCTGACCCGTAGCACTGGGGAGGTGATTCGTCATAAACGCGAGGTTTACGATCGCGGTAACGGTGCCACAATCCTGCTGTATAACCCGGAGAAGAAAACGGTGGTCTTAATTCGCCAGTTCCGCGTCGCCACCTGGGTCAACGGTAATGAAGATGGTCAACTGATTGAAACCTGCGCCGGGCTGTTGGATAACGACGAACCGGAAGCGTGCATTCGCAAAGAGGCCATTGAAGAGACCGGCTTTGAAGTGGGCGAAGTGCGCAAACTGTTTGAGTTATACATGTCGCCGGGCGGCGTGACGGAAATAATCCACTTCTTCATTGCACAATACAGTGACAGCCAGCGAGCAAACGCTGGTGGCGGTGTGGAAGATGAAGACATTGAAGTTCTGGAACTGCCGTTTACACAGGCGCTGGAAATGATCAAAACGGGTGAGATCCGTGACGGTAAAACGGTGCTATTGTTGAACTATTTGCAGTCGTCGCATCTCATGGACTAATGCGTGGGATTTATATTTCTTTACAAATTTACGGCCAATCCGACAATTCTTATTGAGCCACATCAGTCGCGCAAGGAAGATACCGCTTAGGCTGTGTGTTTTGACTTCGGGGTTGTACCGTCCATGCGCTATCGCGTTATTCTCCTTTTCCTGCTTGGGTTGCTACCAGCCCGATTGCTCTGGGCTGCGCCCGCGCAACAGGCGTTTTCTGACTGGCAGGTGACGTGTAATAACCAAAATTTTTGCGTGGCGCGCAATACCGGAGAGCACCACGGCCTGGTCATGACCTTGAGCCGCAGCGCCGGGGCACATACTGACGCCGTGTTGCGTATTGAGCTGGGCGGGCTGGAATCGTCCAACGTCAAAGAGAGCGATATTGCGCCGCGTCTGTTGTTGGATGGTGTGCCGCTCTCGCTGAGCGGCGAGCACTGGCGTGTTACCCCATGGCAAATGATGACCGATGATCCCGCCACCATTAGCGCATTTTTACAAACCGTACAGGACGCGAAGGCGATTACCCTGCAAAAAGGTGCGCAAAATCTTTCGCTGGTCGGGCTAAAAGCCGCATTGTTGTTTATCGATGCCCAGCAAAAACGGGTTGGCAGCGAAACCGCATGGATCGAAAAAGGTAACGAGCCTCCGCTCAGTGTACCTCCTGCCCCCGCGCTGAAAGGCGTAGCGGTCATTAACCCAACACCAACGCCTCTCACACAGCAAGAGCGCAGTGAACTGCTGGACTATGGTAACTGGCGAATCAACGGTATTCGTTGCTCTATCGATCCGCTGCGTCGCGAGATGCGCGTCACGGCCCTAACGGATGATAAAGCGCTGCTGATGATTGGCTGTGAGGCCGGAGCGTATAACACTATCGATCTGGCGTGGGTGGTTTCACGTACAACCCCGCTGACTTCACGCGCGGTACGGTTAAGCCTGCCTTTTAAAACGGATGCGGAAAGTCGCGATATGGAGCTGACCAACGCTACGTTTGACGAGAAGTCGCGGGAGTTGGTAACCCTCGCCAAAGGACGAGGGATGGCAGATTGCGGGATCCAGACCCGCTGGCGCTACGATGGTCAGCGTTTTCGTCTGGTGCGTTATGCCCAGGAGCCAAGCTGCGATAACTGGCATGGGCCAGACGCCTGGCCCACGCTGTGGATCACACGTTAAGCACCTTGTGTGCTTTGTCGACGATGTTATCTACCGTAAAGCCGAAGAACGGGAACAGCTTGTCTGCCGGTGCCGACTCCCCATAGCCCGTCATCCCAACAATCGCCCCTTTCAGCCCAACATATTTGTACCAGTAGTCGGCAATACCGGCTTCTACCGCCACGCGCGCGCTGACGTTTGCCGGCAGGACCGACTCCCGGTACGTCTCATCCTGGGCGTCGAAGATATCGGTTGAAGGCAGAGAAACTACACGTACGTTACGGCCTTCGCCGGTCAGTTTTTCCGCTGCCAGCAGTGTGATTTCCATTTCTGAACCGGTAGCAATCAGGATAACATCCGGCTTACCGCCGCCGTCCTTCAGCACATAGCCGCCGCGGGCAATTTGCTGCACCTGCTCAGGTGTGCGCTCAACCTGCGCCAGATTCTGCCGCGAGAGGATCAGCGCCGTTGGCCCGTCATGGCGTTCGACCGCCAGCTTCCAGCCTACTGCCGCCTCAACCTGATCGCATGGTCGCCAGGTACTGAAATTAGGTGTCAGGCGTAGGCTGGCGAGTTGTTCGACGGCCTGGTGCGTGGGACCATCTTCCCCCAGGCCAATCGAGTCGTGGGTATAAACCATGATTTGTCGGGCTTTCATCAGCGCCGCCATGCGCGCGGCATTACGGGCATATTCAACAAACATCAGGAACGTGGCAGTGTAAGGTACGAAGCCCCCGTGGTGCGCGATACCATTGGCAATGGCGGTCATGCCAAATTCCCGCACGCCGTAGTGGATGTAGTTTCCTGCATGATCCTCTTTAAGAGAGGAGGAGCCTTTCCAGATGGTCAGGTTGCTGGGTGCCAGATCCGCCGAGCCGCCGAGCAGTTCTGGCAGTATCGGCCCATAGGCGTTCAGGGTATTTTGCGAAGCTTTACGGGTGGCTATTTTGGTTGGGTTGGCTTGCAGGTCGGTAATATATTTCTGGGTTGTTGCTTCCCACTCCTTAGGCAGTCCGCCGCTCATCCGGCGAGTAAACTCTGCCGCCAGTTCTGGGTAGGCTTGTTCGTAAGCTGCGAATTTTTCCTTCCAGCCCTGTTGCGCTTTTTCGCCTTTCTCGCGTGCGTCCCAGGCCCGGTAAATCTCTTTGGGGATTTCAAAAGCAGGATGATGCCACCCCAGTTTCTGCCGGGTCAGCGCCACCTCTTCTTCGCCCAGCGCAGCGCCGTGCGCTTCCTCTTTCCCGGCTTTATTCGGTGAGCCAAAACCAATCACCGTGCGGCAGATAATCAGCGACGGTTTATCGGTAACAGCCTGCGCTTCCTGAATGGCTTTTTTCACCGCCTCAGGGTCATGACCGTCAATGTCGTGCACTACATGCCAGTGGTAAGCCTCAAAGCGTTTTGCAGTATCGTCGGTAAACCAGCCTTCGGTTTCGCCATCAATTGAGATGCCGTTGTGATCGTAGAAGCCGATGAGTTTGCCAAGCCCCAGCGTGCCCGCCAGCGAACAAGCCTCGTGTGAAATACCCTCCATCAGACAGCCGTCGCCCATAAAGACCCAGGTAAAGTGGTTAACAATCTCATGGTCCGGCTGGTTAAACTGCGCTGCCAGCGTGCGTTCGGCAATGGCCATGCCGACGGCGTTGGCTAAACCCTGGCCCAGCGGTCCGGTGGTGGTTTCCACGCCCGGCGTGTAGCCAATTTCCGGGTGACCTGGCGTCTTTGAATGGAGCTGACGGAAGTTCTTTAATTCTTCGATCGGCAGGTCGTAACCGGAAAGATGCAATAGGCTGTAAAGCAGCATTGAGGCGTGGCCGTTGGACAGAATAAACCGGTCACGATCGTACCAGGTGGGATCGGTCGGATTATGGCGTAGAAAATCGTTCCACAGCACTTCGGCGATATCGGCCATCCCCATTGGTGCTCCTGGGTGGCCGGAGTTAGCTTTTTGGACGGCATCCATACTCAGCGCACGAATGGCATTGGCAAGCTCTTTACGGGTCATAGGAAATACTCCTTGAAAAGTAAAGTGTTAGATGCGTGTTGTGATTCACACTTTTGGGAAAATTGCGGGCGTTGTCAGCAAAAAGCATAGCAGACAGGCATGGTATTGCTGGATTAAGCAGGTAACATGGCTGTTATAAATTGATAACAAATTCTTTCTTTGAATGGTGAGAGTTTGGGGACCTTCAAAGTTTGTGCCGTTGACTGAGGTGATAATGTGCGGCTCAGTAGAATGGTTACCCGCGCCACTTTTTTGATAGATACGTGAAAGGAACAACAAGATGGATGACCAGTTAAAACAAAGCGCCCTCGATTTCCACGAATTTCCGGTACCCGGTAAAATCCAGGTTTCTCCGACCAAGCCTCTGGCAACGCAGCGCGACCTGGCGCTGGCCTACTCGCCGGGCGTGGCTGCACCGTGTCTTGAAATTGAAAAGGACCCGCTGGCAGCCTACAAATACACCGCGCGCGGCAACCTGGTTGCGGTTATTTCCAACGGTACGGCGGTGCTGGGCCTGGGCAATATTGGCGCACTGGCCGGCAAACCGGTGATGGAAGGTAAAGGCGTTCTGTTTAAGAAATTCGCCGGGATCGACGTGTTCGACATTGAAGTCGATGAACTCGATCCGGATAAATTTATCAATGTGGTTGCGGCCCTGGAACCCACGTTTGGCGGTATCAACCTCGAAGATATCAAAGCGCCGGAGTGCTTCTACATTGAGCAAAAGCTGCGCGAACGCATGAATATTCCGGTCTTCCACGATGACCAGCACGGTACAGCAATCATCAGTACTGCCGCAATTCTGAACGGTCTGCGGGTGGTTGAGAAAAATATCTCCGACGTGCGCATGGTGGTGTCTGGCGCAGGCGCGGCGGCGATTGCCTGTATGAACCTGCTGGTAGCGCTGGGTATGCAGAAACACAATATTGTGGTCTGTGACTCCAAAGGCGTGATTTACAAAGACCGCGAACCGAACATGGCGGAAACCAAAGCGGCTTATGCGGTGGTGGATGACGGTAAGCGTACGCTGGATGATGTCATTGACGGCGCAGATATTTTCCTCGGTTGCTCCGGTCCGAAAGTGCTGACGCAGGAAATGGTTAAGAAGATGGCGCGTGCGCCAATGATTCTGGCACTCGCTAACCCGGAACCGGAAATCCTGCCGCCGTTGGCAAAAGAGGTGCGTTCCGACGCAATCATTTGTACTGGTCGTTCAGACTACCCGAACCAGGTTAACAACGTCCTGTGCTTCCCGTTCATCTTCCGCGGTGCGCTGGATGTTGGTGCGACGGCCATCAACGAAGAGATGAAACTGGCGGCGGTGCACGCCATTGCTGAGCTGGCGCATGCCGAGCAGAGTGAAGTGGTGGCCTCTGCTTATGGCGATCAGGACCTGAGCTTCGGCCCGGAATACATCATTCCGAAACCGTTCGACCCGCGTCTGATCGTCAAAATCGCCCCTGCTGTGGCGAAAGCAGCGATGGACTCTGGTGTGGCAACGCGTCCGATTGCCGACTTTGACGCTTACATCGATAAGCTGACTGAATTCGTCTACAAAACCAACCTGTTCATGAAGCCAATTTTCTCCCTGGCACGCAAAGCGCCGAAGCGTGTGGTGCTGACGGAAGGGGAAGAAGCGCGCGTACTGCATGCTACCCAGGAGCTGATTACTTTAGGGCTGGCAAAACCAATCCTGATCGGTCGTCCGAGCGTTATTGAAATGCGTATCCAGAAACTGGGGCTGCAGATCAAAGCGGGCGTCGATTTTGAAATCGTCAACAACGAATCCGATCCGCGCTTTAAAGAGTACTGGAGTGAGTATTATCAGATCATGAAGCGCCGTGGGATCACCCAGGAGCAGGCGCAGCGTGCGGTGATTGCCAACACTACGGTGATCGGTGCAATCATGGTGCAGCGTGGCGAAGCGGATGCGATGATCTGTGGTACGATTGGCGACTACCATGAGCACTTCAGCGTGGTGAAAGAGGTGTTTGGTCATCGTGACGGCGTGCATACTGCTGGGGCGATGAACGCCTTGCTGCTGCCAAGCGGTAACACTTTTATCGCCGATACTTACGTCAACGACGATCCTACGCCTGAGCAACTGGCGGAAATCGCCGTGATGGCGGCAGAGACTGTGCGTCGCTTTGGTATTGAACCGAAGGTGGCGTTGCTGTCGCACTCCAACTTTGGTTCCTCTGACTGCCCGTCGGCCAGCAAAATGCGCGAAGCGCTGGAGCTGATTAAGGCGCGCGCGCCAGAGTTGATGATTGACGGCGAAATGCACGGCGATGCCGCGCTGGTGGAAAGTATCCGTAATGACCGCATGCCGGACAGTCCGCTGAAAGGCTCAGCTAATATTCTGGTGATGCCGAATATGGAAGCGGCCCGTATTAGTTACAACTTACTACGCGTTTCCAGTTCTGAAGGCGTAACGGTTGGCCCGGTGCTGATGGGGGTTGCGAAACCTGTTCATGTATTAACGCCGATCGCCTCTGTTCGTCGTATCGTTAATATGGTGGCGCTGGCGGTTGTAGAAGCACAGACTCAGCCGCTGTAATTATGTTAGTGTGAAGTATGAACCCTTACCCTGGCTTGAATGGGGTAAGGGGGAATTTCATTGATATCATTAAAATTATGTTTTGTGATTTTTTATCATCTCTTTAGTTTATTGGTTTATCCTTTTCTTGTTTCGAATCTATCACTACGACCGTAAATTCTTCCTTGAAGTCACTTCCCGGACACTGAGTTCTCCACATCCAGCGTAAAACACAAACCATTTTGTGACATAACCTTGTCCTTGTATATCAGCCGATACTGACTGTGCCGCTGCCGATCACCACGCCGCCACAGTCAATTGCATCACCGGTTCTGGCGGCAGGCAGGCCGTCAATAAACACAGTGCCTGAACCACTGGCTATTTTTCGGGGGTGAGGTGGGTGTTTCGGTTTATCGTGAGGCGTCAGTGGGTCACTCATACGGGCAGCAGGCAATCCATCAATAAATACCGTGGGTGAACCCGCTGTAATGACAGTTTCGTGATAACCATCGTGCTGGGTACCTTTATCGTTAAGTCGGGCTGCTGTGGGCATGGGGATCCTCCATAATATTTAGTCAGAGTTAGAGCAGAAATTAAATTTATGTTAATAAATGATTTTAAATTTAGAATTTATTGCTATTACATGATCTTCAGAAGATTATCTTTTGTGATTCAAGTGTTCTCCATTATTAATGTTGTGAGTAAAAACAATATTTGAATGTTTACAATGCAGCCAAATTTTTAAAATATCATTTTGTAATGATATGTAAGTTATGTTCTATATCTGAATCATTCATACTTTATGTGCAATTGCTGGACAAGATTCATACTTATGATTTATTGAGTGGGGCAGTTACTCAAGAGCAAGGTAATACAAATTTAGACGTAGTGTCACCTAGCAGAGAAAATAACACTACGCCATTGTCCTGAGAGGGCCGGTAAAAAATATAACAGTATTCGACTCAGCTATTTGGCTTTAATTGAAAACACTATCGATAGTTTCATACCCTGTCTTATTTTGTTTTTTTTGAAATCAAACTATTTAAAAGCGCATCCAGCTCTCTTGAGTGATAAAAATCAACACAATCATATATAACCATATTTAGCTGAGCCAGATCGCCTTCAGTTTGTCTGGTTTTATAAAAATTATCTGTTTTACTTTTTATAAACATATCAAGAGCATTATTTTTATCACTACTAAAAGCTAATCCTTTCTCGATATCAATGAATCCCATTGTATAATCTTTCAAGGGTAGTTTATTAAAATCCATTCCCATTTCCTCATAATTATTAGTAATGCATCGAGCAAGAGAATACGTTTTGTAATTATCTAGAAGATGCTCATGGATATTGAGATCGTTTCCATTTGAACAAATGGCATATCTGGGAACAAAAAATAAAAAAAAGACTAAGTTGAGTCTGTGTATCATTATTTCAACTCCCAAAAGTATATTGCGGCAGTATATTCTGCGATATAGTAATGATCGGCCATAACTCTATTCCCGGTCCATAATGTTGCATGCCCTGATGCGTGGAAATCTCTAGGGGATTTAGGGATCATAATATAAATACCCTTCTTGCCATCTAGTTTTGAACTTACATCACTCAGGTTAGTCGGGAAATTTACAACTATGTCAGCCTTTCCCCACTTACCTTCGAGAATACTCTTTAATTTTTCAGCGCCAGGTTCAATTTGCTTACCATAAAATTTATGATTTTTATTTGTTATTTTTATCCCTCGGTTCCCAACCTGCCTCACTCCACCAGCAAGCAACGCTAGGGAAACTCTTGTCCCACAAGCATTAAAATATATCGTTTTATCATAACTCGCACCAAAAACATTAGTAAAAACGGTATCATAATACTCATCACCTTCCGATGAAGTACCTCCATTAACTTTAGGGTATCCATTATAAACATTATTCCATGTAGGTCTTCTTGCCGTCAAAGAGGACTTTTGTCCCCCTGCGCTTGCGTGAACTTTACCCATTACAATATCCTTATTGCACGCTCATTAGCACATCACTAAAAACATTGCGTATGCAAACATTTCCAGTATTATCAACAATTCCAGTAACAGTTATTATTTGTTTAATATTATCTATGTCATTATATTCCACAGCACAACAAACACTTTCGCCAGGATTATAGTTTTCTGTCTGAATATGAAGGTTCAGGTCAACATAATGTCTCGATATATCACCAAGCTCTATTTTATCTTCACCATAAGACCAACTAATCGAGGTAATTTTTTTCTCTTCATCTACATCTTCCGACTCAATCACCGGATTACCTGAGACATTCGAATCATCGCCGCCTCCTGAATTTTCTCCAGTGCCATCACTTGATAAAGTTGCCAGAACAACTGGTTGCAGTGTCCCCACGGCTGTACCTGGACTCCCGCCGCTGTTGAGATTGATTTTCGGCCCCATAATATCCACGCCACCCGGGTGGATGACCACAAACGAACCGCCCACCTTCAGGCTTATCCGGCTGCTGCTTTCCAGCACAATATCGCTCTGAACCTTTATTCCCAGCGCGCCGCT